>JACZRS010000010.1 GCA_022574595.1 Planctomycetota bacterium
ATACGATGTGCGCGGGGATATTGACCTCGATGGCGATGTTGATTCAACCGACAAAACAGCTGCGCTCGCCAATGCGGGTGCTGACTTAGGAATAGGCAACCTATCAGGCGATCCCACCTCAGCCACTGGCAACCGCAAAGGCTACGCTGGCTACGAACTCGCAACTTCACTAGCAGGTAGCGCAGGAATCTACGATGTAAAAAATCGTTTCCTCATCGCCTCACTAGGCCGGTGGACACGCCGCGATCCGCTGGGTTATGTCGATGGCGCGAATTTGTATCAATACGTGCGTTCTAATCCGCTTGCTGGTGTTGATCCAATGGGTACTATTGTTTATGACGATTGCCCCGCATGTGTTACGCCGCCGGATGATGGTGAAGTTATGCTGAGTTTCGATCTCGATCTCGATGAAATATATAGTGCTTGTTCATGCAATCAATATCTCGGACTCAGTTCTCCTGGTGACGCTAGTGGACATGATGCTTGTACGGATTGCTGCGACAGTAGGAAGGATGAATGTGATAGTGTAGCTCAATCGTGCTTTGATGCATGCCTCGAACCTATCGAGACGTGCAAAGGCGACTGTGCCGACAATTGTAACTCAAGTTTAGGCTGTGTGATAATATGTACTGCCTGTGAAGCCTTCTATGCTCTCCATAGGTTTATTTGCGTATCAAATAACGGGGAACAAATAGCGAAGTGCACCCTCAATTTCATTCAGTGTCATATCGGATGTGATGGTAATAACATTGATGCAGCATGGGATTATTGTGTGGCGGAAATATTAGGGAACACTTGTGGATGGGGATGGTGAGGATAATTGGGGCGAGAGATATTGAGCCTCATTATAGGTCGATGATAGCCTTACACTTTTTGTTGAGGAGCTTTGAGTCTGAAGTATCCAGGAGCCAGAATCGTCACAGCCCCTGGAACTGTGGCGTCAGGAGGTCTCAATCGGTCCCTGTCGCTGGCGCCCAAGCTCCCTCGCAAAGTGCATTCAACTATAGTGCGGTGCAATTCTTGGATTAGCGTCAGGTCGTCGCTACAATCGATCCACGTCGTTCCGCCAGCGCGGCGGCAGCTATGCATGGAATCAAAGTCCCAATTCGGCCGACTATTAGCACATTCACGCCGAGGAGTTCGAGAAAAGATAGACCGTCTGATTGTTTCTCGCTAGAATATCTATGAATTAACTCTATCACATGATGGATCTGTGAGGAATCGCATCGTCTACCCGGCTCAAGTAATGTTATTACCTGTTTAGACGCGCCTTCTAAAAGAAGGCGTGTGATATGTGTACTGTCAGATGATTTTCACTAACCCATGGCAACGAGTAGATTCTCGAGTCTGTATTAAGTGCATTGACTGTGGCTATGATTTGCGTGCACATCTTTTTGACGAAAGATGTCCAGAGTGCTCTGCTCGCGTTTCTCGATCTCTCCAACCCAACCCGGCTCTTCGAGTACAGCACCGTTCAGTCCGTCTGCGGATTCTTTGGGGACTCAGAGGGATGTGTATTGCGATGGTATGTGCTCTCATGCTGCTTGCTGGATCCATGATGCTAGGAGGTCTCGTATTGCTCTTGGCTCAGGGCTACACGTGGCCTCAGCGCGCCATCGTTTACACAGGAGGTGCTTTGATATCTTTGATGGCTTTCGCCTGGCTTACCTATTTTGTCGGGATATCTCTGCTGGCTACAAGGAATAGTGCCGGTTGGAGCCTCCTTGGTACTTGGCGTAGAGGAATGTTGGTTAGTGGTGTTTTATTCTTTCCTGGGTGCTTTATTGCACTGCCATACGGGTTGGTTCAATCCTATATGACAGCACACGTTTGGTATATTCTTGATGCGTTGATTGCGGTTCTTGTGCTCTTTTTCCTGGGCTTTCATGTTTGGTATCTTCGCCAGTTCATAGATTATGTTGAGCGAGTGTTTAGCAAATCGAGTCAATCGAAGAAAGATCGTTCTCGTTGGATCGTAAATGTCACCAAAATCATTATATCGATGTGCGTTCTTACTGCTCTTATCAGTTGGCGAAACGATTCGTTACCTATGGTCAAAATCATAGGGCTCTTTGTAATCCTGGCTGGCTTCGGTGGTGTCCAACAACGAGCCTCAACCATCTTCAAGTACGTGAGCGAACAGTGCAAGGAGACACATGTCAATTATAAATAGCGTCGAGTGCAAAAACTATGTCTAGTAGAAATGATGAATAGATAGGTAGTTAAAGCAAGTCCGATGAAAATGCGTTATCCACGGGAAACGGTTGTTTTAGATCGCAACCTACCGTGAAGATGATAGTGATCCCAAGGAGCAATTCGTTTATCACAATGCCGGTAATGATGGCCGAGGTGGCAGTTCATATATCAATTCAGTAGTTCTGCGCGATAAAGATCATAACGCCGGCTGGACCTCCGCTGCCGATGGTACATTGGAACAACGATATTACTACTGCCAGAATTGGCGCGGCGATGTTGTAGCAATCATCGATGATTCAGCTAATCAAGTAGAGCAAGTGCGCTATTCATCCTACGGCATCCCGTGCTGTCTAAAAACTCAGCCGACTTGTAAGTTGTTGTATCTTGGAGGTTTGGCATTGCGTGGCTTGAGCCGGATGAATTGTCAATAGAACGTCATCGAGTACCACAAGGAATAGAATCGTGTTCTTCGCGAGCAATTAAGGCTAAAGAGGTAGCGTTTCAATGATGACTTGAGAAGACGGATCACGGTGTATGGAGGAAGGTGCTCGGCCACCTAATTCGTTAGTTTCCCGGTACGACCGCATTGTAGATGTCAGTCGGGATTTGATCACTTGCCATTGTATCCAGGTCATTAATAGCCTCGGCCGCGTTCTCGAACGCTCCGGTTTTGATGAATCGTAGGATTGCGCGGAGGTCAGCCACATCCTCAGCATGCATTTCAGCCAGCTCTGCATCTCCTTCTCGGCTCTCCTTTTCTCCCATGATTCGATGCTCTTTCGGAATTGATCGAGTTTGCGAAGGCCGATCTTCTTGCTGGACTTAGTCTTGTCACTAGCGAACATGGGCTACTTCCTTTCAAAAACTGGCTCATTGACACCAACACCTATACCTCAGCTGTGGCAGCTTTGCCAGTCAATTCCTGCTGGAATCTGGAGCTTTCTACTTGGCTGAAGAAGCCAGAAATGGTGGCCAGGAGTTGGGTTGAGATCGGCTCGGATGGCTAGATTCCTGGGATTATTTTCACCTTGCAAGCCCAACATAAACCTAACAGATTAGTGCGATATGGCATGTCATACCTCCTTGGGTATGACATGGATTAAGTCTTTAATACACAAAGGCTTAGGTCTCCATGACACCCCCTGTACCATGACAAAAAAGACAGCAAACTTCTCCTGATCACCGTATGATTTTGGGGTCGTTATGCTAGGATATTGATAGGGTAGTATCGGCATTGGCGTAATCGCCAAGGCCGATTATTAATAGTGGTTCAAATTACTCTTAGATTGCCGGAGATGTGTGAAGAGTTGTTGGTAGCAAGTCTGGCGTTTACAGCAGGTGGATTTCAGCAACTCTTTACTTCCCAATCGTGATTGGAACTATTACATCAATGGTCTTTTCAATAGCCTGACCACCAACAAAGGTTGGCAATATTCGTAGCGCGATAATTGCCTGGCTGTGATCTCGATCAATGAAAATATTCTTTACACAGTGCCTAATTGCCGAGCGACGATCATCAAATAATCCGTGATGAAGTATGGAATCAAGGCTTGTTGTGTAGAGGATAGTTTCTTGAACAAGTTCCTTGATCTCTGCTTCTTCCATTACCAATAGATTAAGTGAAGTAAGCTGTGATTCAATGGAGTTGCGTTCGAGGGTTATCTCATCTAATCGTCGATTGGCAATATCTCGATTGGATGCATTGATATTGTCTAGAAGATTTTTAATATGTTCATCAATCTTCTCGATCTCAGCTTCATACTTAATCCTTCGTTTAGCAGCATCTTTCTGCAATGAGCCTAGTTGTTTTCTGATAGCCTTTAGAATGAGAGATTCACCATTAACTTTGGTGAAGGGCTTATAGAACTTTCCAGTTGCATTAATTACAGCTTCTTCCAATTGATCCTTATGAATAGCGCCAAGTGTGCAGATTGATCTTCCGCGCCTGATGTAACCGCCGCAGGCATAGTGAAGTGTTTTAACTTTCAGACTGTTGGTGTGACTTGGATATCGTGAATATCCCTCATACCTGCTCTCACAATGTAAACAGCTACACAGTCGCGAGAGCAGGAATTTAGCGCGCGAGCCATCTAATTCACTTGGTTGAGTACTCTGTCCTGCAACTGCGCCATTTCTGGGATTGATGCCGCGCTGCATCCTGGATTCGATTTTCTCAAGTAATCTCTGCTTTGCAGTATCAAAGAGTCTTCTCTTAACTATTGCAGTGTGAGCATTTTCAATGACAATCCAATCCGATTCATTATTAAGTTCCAATCGTCTTCCTACAACTCCTTTACGCTCTACAGCTCGGCCATCAGCAATGCGAAAGAACCTGGCATCGGTTCTTCGATTCCAAACCATGTCTCCGCAGTATGCTGGATTGACAAGGATCGCTCGAACCGATGTCTGAGACCAGAGGCCGCTGTACTGCGAAGCCCACTGTGGTCCTCTGGATGTAAGTACTCCATCCTTGTTAAGACGCTTTGCAATAGCCATAAAGCCTCGTCGCTCTTTGACATACATTTCAAAGATTCGCTTTATTGTCTTAACTCGCATTTCTTCACTTGGAATTAATTTACACCGATCTCGTCTCGAAACAGCTATCGATTCACCGCGAGGCAAGGTTCTGATCAGCTTACATTTACTATCTAACATCTGCTTGGACCCATCTCTCATGTAACGCAGGCAGAATAGAAACTCACCCATCAGACTCTCATAAGCAAGGTCATACCCATAAGGAGGAGCACCACCCATCCACCATCCACCCCCGCCCCCGGAAGTAAAAGAGCCGCTGTCTTTCGAAGTACCATTACTGCTGGAAGTTCGACCGCCAGATTCAGTCTTACTTAACAATCCTCGAATGACAACCTTTGCAAGATCCTTACTCTCTTCTCTCGCCTGCCACTGCTTGACAGGTCGAATCAGATCATCCGTTCCATCACCATTAAAATTCTCACTGGTGTAGATTACCTCGATACCCTGGCTGCGCAGAATGTGTCGGTAGTAACCAGCTTCATCATTATCGACTCGGCCGAAGCGCTTCACATCATAAACAACCACGAATCGAAAATCACAAGATCGTTTCTTGGCATCTGCAATCATGTCCTGAAACGCGTGGCGTTTTATTGTGCTTGTACCACTTATGGCATCATCCACATAGAATCGCAACAACCGCAATTCGTGATCATCAGTGTACTGTTCGATTGCCTTCTTCTGATCAGGTATTGATTGCTCCTGCCGATCAGTTGAGCGCCGAACATAGCCGATGGCACATTGTTCTCGAATCGCTATTCGCTTGCCGCCTCTTGGCGCATTGATAGTGTCGGCTCTTGCCATTGAATGGTCTCCTAAACTCCCTATGTAGGTGTCACCTACTCAGGGGAGACAAATAGGGGCATAGGGTGAGATGAATAGCAAGGCGATAATGAGTGGATTAGCTGGATAAGCTCAGATTGCCGCGTAATACAACCACATGTCCGAGGTTGTTAGGCGATTAAGCACAGTTTGGTGCTGCATGGCTGTCGTTAGCTATCAGGAGATTGCTTTCAGCAACTCTCTCCCCCGGAAGACCATCAATGGAATTTTCCATTGATTAAACAACTCGCAAAGGGCTGGAGAAATCCAGACCGAGTATGTCAGCTCACCCTCGCCCGTTTTTATTAACGGATAATCGTTTAGCAATAAACGATGATGTCGAACCCAACTGTTCTTGATATATGACGGCTCCGCGCTCTGCGCGGAGCCGTTTTTTTATGTAAAGCACAACGTCCCCGGGTTTCCCCCAGTCACCTGTTCAGGCGTCACCTGTGCAGTTGGCAAATGCACTGCCAAGAAACAAAACAAATCAAACCTGACACTTTTTCCTACCTGTGTCGTATTGCTCACATTCATGTATGGAATTACAATGCCGTGTGCTTTTTTTCTAAGTGTGAAATTAGACCTGCCGGTATACTTAGTTGCTGAATAAACTAATATGCCATTAGGCATCATGTATCTGGAGAAAACAATGGCTCAATTGATAAATGCGACGAAATCGACACTCCGAGCAGTTGTTTTCGGGGCCTACATTGTAGGTTTGGTTTTCTGTGGGGCAGGAATTTGGCTTGTATACCTTGGAGCAGCAGGATCAACTGAGGTCGATTTCTTTGGGCTGTCTATTGCATCTACAAACGTTGGAATCGTTGCGATATTTCTTGGTGCTGCTATCGTTGTGTTGCTCGTCATTCGGTCGCTCCGAACACTGGAAAAAGCAATTGGGGCAGATTCTTCCGAAGAGACAAGAGACTCAGCTCCTTCAATTCACTGGCCGAAGAGGAAGACGCGCAAGACGCTCGAGCAAAAGGTCAAGGCTCTTTCTGATACTCAATGGATGATTCTAATGGCGATAGCAGAGACGGATGGCATTTCAAAATATACTTTGATGGAGAAGATTCATCTCGGTCCGTCGATTTTTAGTCACAGACTGCATACGTTGAGAATTGAAGAATTGGTCACACAAGGTGCCGGTAATTTATATGTGGCCGCAAAGATCAAGAGACTGCTTGGAAAGAGTGATCTACGAGAATTGCGTCAGTGATTCTAGCGGCATGGCCTATCGCTCAAATGGAGAGCCAGCTCACCCTCGCCCGTTTTTATTAACGGATAATCATGTAGCAATACATGATGATGTCGAACCCAACTGTTTCTTTATATTCAAACGGCTCCGCGCTCACACGCGGAGCCGTTTTTGTTGGCATCAAGGAATCGTGGCACCATGGCATCAAGGTATTAGATCGGACCTGGATGCCATATGCCATCCTCGATGCCCCGATGCCTAGATGCCTTGATCCCATCTCTTATCCATCCCAACTGTTTCTTTATATTCAAACGGCCTTGCGCTTACGCGCAGGGCCGTTTTTTTATTGAGGGGGAAAGCTCTTGTGATGAACCAATCGCCTGAAACCTCTGCTAGAATGTCCAAAGAATTGGACATATCGAACAGGATGGATTTTTCCTAATTAGCCCCAACGAATTCCCATGAAGCTATACAAGTATCTTTCCCCGGAACGGACCGATGTCCTTGAGCTAGGATTGATTCGATACACACAACCTGCGGCTCTCAACGACCCGTTCGAGGTACGCCCATATATTTCAGCAATCGCTAGCGAAGAGGAAGCAGACCGAGTGCTTCATGAAGTTCTTCCGGATGAGACGAAAAAGATGTATGAGAAGCAGCCTGACCAGGTACGGGAAATTCTATCCTTCCAAACCGTGCAAAACCTAGCTACGAAAATGCTCGGAGATCAAATAGGCAACATTCATAGTTTCATGGACATGCTGACGCCGGTTATCAGGGGAGTCATTGCCTCAAAGTTCGATGAACTTCTTGGAATACTGTCTCTCACTGAGAAGGCAGACAATCTCCTAATGTGGTCGCACTATTCCGACAGCCACGCAGGATTCGTGATTGGCTTCAACGCAGACCACCCTTACTTTAACGAGCGGAAGGGGGCAAAGGATGAATTTCGTCACCTCCGAAAGGTCGAGTATCGTCAAGATCGGCCTCAGGCTACCCTTGTCGATCACTCCGGCGTGGAATTCTTCCTCGTTAAGAGCGAACACTGGTCGTATGAGAGGGAGTGGCGCATCATGAGGCCTTTACCCGAGGCTGACCGTGTGATTTCAGCCGCACCGCACACTATCCATCTCTTCAAGTTCCCTCCCGACGCCGTGGTCGAGATAATCCTCGGCTCACGACTAGGGCCGGTTCCTAGGAGCAATATAGAGAAGCTTGTGAAGGACGATGCAAGATACAAACACGTTGAAGTTCTACATGCTGTACCCGACGAGCGTGAGTTTCACGTTAGGATCGTCGATACGCCCACCTAACAGCTATTGCCAAGAAACGTTTCTTTTCTTATGGATATAGGTGAAAGTCTTTCATCATTTCCCTCGCCCGTTTTTATTAACGGATAAACGCCAGAGCAATAAATGATGATGACGAACCCAACAGTGCAATCATGACAACTTTCGCAGGCATGGTCGTAATATGCTCAGGCCTCTTTCTGGTAGGCCTGGCGGTTTCGATAATGGTAATCCCAACGCGCGTAAAGCTATTCTTAAATAGCTTCGCAAGTTCAGCGCGTGCGCACTACATTGAACAGGGATTGCGCCTGATCTCCGGCGCTGCGTTCATCGTCTTCGCACCCCAGATGCAGTACTCGACCGTATTTAGGGTTTATGGTTGGGTCTTAGCCTTGACCGCAGCAGGTCTGTTCCTTATTCCGTGGCGATGGCACCAAAGATTCGCAGAATGGGTAATACCACTAGCGATTAAATATATTAAGCTTTTTGCGCTGGGCGCCTTCGCGCTAGGTGTGTTCATTCTTTATGCGGCCTTTTAGTGCTGGTGTGAGGGTTTTCTTTTATCCGTTTCGCCCGTTTTTTAGTGCAGGGACGGAGTCAGGATTACGGGTTTAGGGTCCATTGACTCAAAACTAGGCATTACCCTTGTATTCCAGGGTTTTGGAGTGGCTAGGGATCCCGCCCAACTGTTCTTGATATATAACTGATCTGTCTTTGCGCGGAGAGGTTTTTCTATTATGGGGGCAGCATGATATTGACTCGGTTATACTAATCTATTAATTGACGGTTAGTTTGCAAACTGAAACTGACAGCACGGGTAATTTCATGCCACTACCACCCAAAGATCACGTATTGATCGAAATTCGACAAGAACTACGCAGCATAATCCGGTTACACGATGATTTGTCGAAACCGCTCTCTCGTTTCGAGACAATACCTGGCCGCCCCGATGGAACTCCGCGGCATTATATTATGTTTGACATGAATCCGCGCCGTATCGTAAATGGGCTGCGAATAAGTCCAAAAACAATAAGTCTTCCCAATGAGCGAATTCGTGATTCATTCTTTCATTATGCCAAGGCTATCTGGCACTTAAAAGACCGTCTGGTAATATGGGCGCAGGTTACGGGAATTGCTCGCGATCTTAAAAATGCAAAGAGCCTGATCCACGCTATTCCCGGTGGCTGCCTTGAATTGCGGATTTGTACAGATCTAGCAAACAAAAAAAAGCACATGCAGAATCAAAACCGATCCGGGCTCAAACCTGATTTGAGCGAGGTCCAATTTGATACTAGCAAATGCGTTCCGATAGAACTGTACTTTGATGGAGCTACGAAGCAACAAGAGATTCTGGTCACTATTCCGAGTCCTATTGGCTACAGTCTCAATGTCATTACCGATCCCGATCAAACTGTTTTTGGCAACGCAATTGAAGTGATGAAAACTGGCTTCAATTCATGGTTACCGTTAATCGACGACATGGAAGTGCTCGCAGATGATAATCCGGAGACACAAAGCCTTTTGCGTATCCTTTTCCCTGGCAAAACAACTTGTTACTCAAAGTGAGAAAGTAAATGGGACGGGGAGTTTTCTTTCGCGAAAGTTGCCGTTGGCCCCGCTATACTGAATTGTTAAATCAACCGTTCGTTAGAATACGAGACTGAATGGGATATATCCGAGGAGTACAGATGGATGTAGAAATCACGGTCAAGAATTATCGATGCTTCGCTGACGAAAAGCCAGCGGTATTCGTTTTGCGCAGCAACAGCTTTACTGGATTTGTGGGTGTAAACAATTCTGGCAAATCCTCGCTACTCAAAATGTTTTTCGAGCTTCGAGATGTTTTTGCTCATCTTACCAATCCTAAACATATCATTCGGATGGCTCGGGGTCCGGAACCATATACATTCTCCATCAAACAGCCGATTTCAGATTTGAAAGAGATCTTCCATAACGGCAACGATCGAGATATCACGCTCGGAATTAAGATCAATCTCCCTGGGGATGGTAACGTCGAGCAGGTGACGGAACTGCGCATTACCATTCCTCGAAATCAAAACACGTTCAACATTGAGTTCCCCTCAATCCAACGGGAGGAATTACTCGACAACACAATATACAGTGACTGGTTTATCAATGTACGACCCAAGCAGCGCAATCAGGCACCGTCAAAATACAGCTTGGAAGATCTCTGTGATGCGATGCTTGTTCTTTCGAAAGCGATGTACATTGGCGCGTTCCGCAATGCAATTAATATCGGCACGAATGAGAGTTACTTCGACATCCAGATCGGCGAGAGCTTTATAAAACAATGGAAAAGATACAAGACAGGCCGTAGTACAGATGAGAATTTGGCGGCTATCCAATTGCAAGCGGATATCACGACGCTATTCGGTTTCGATTCTCTTGAGATTAACCCGACGGAGGATGACAAGAGCTTACACTTGATCATAAACGGCAAGCCATTCAAACTCGCCGAAGTCGGCGGCGGGATCGCTCAGTTCATCGTGGTTTTGGCAAACGTCGCCGTCAACAAGCCGTCAATCGTATTGATAGATGAACCAGAGTTGAGCCTGCATCCGACGCTACAAATGGACTTCTTAACCACGATGGCGTCACTCGCAACGGAAGGTGGGGTTGCCTTCTCCACGCACAGCTATGGCTTGGCACAAGCGATGGCCGACCGCACATATTCGGTACGGATGAATGACGGTGGGAGCGAAGTCAGAGATTTTGAAAGAACGGCAAAGTTGTCAGAGCTTCTAGAGGGGTTAACGTTTTCGGGCTACCGGGAGTTGGGCTTCGAGGGTGTGTTGCTGGTCGAGGGCAGGACAGATGTTAAGGTTTTTCAACAGTTCCTGCGGATGCACAATAAGTATCATCGTTTTGTGATCATTGCCCTTGGTGGCGACTCTGGAATAACGGAGGACAATGAAATTGAGCTAGAAGAAGTCAAACGCATTTCAACCAAGGTGGCCGTAGTTATTGATAGCGAAAAGAAATCGGAAGGTGAACCGATTGCGGAATATCGTCAAAAATTCAAGACTATGTGCGAGAGTATTGACATCCCTTGCACGATCTTGAAACGGCGGGCGACCGAGAACTACCTTGCGCAACACGCTATCAAGCGAATCAAGAGCGAAAAGTACAAGAGACTAGGCGATTTTGAGTTATTAGCGGATGCCAAGTTTAGCTGGGGCAAGAATGATAACTGGCGCATTGCAAGGGAAATGCAGCCGCAGGATTTGGAAGGCACTGACCTAGGCGAGTTTCTGGCCAAGCTGTAAAGGCATCCGTACAGGCAAGAAAAGGAAACGGGAGTCGTTTTTTCTCGGGTGGAGTTTGTTGCCAGCGCGTAATGGCGGGGACTCTAGCGAGACTGCCGGTGTTAAACCGGAGGAAGGTGGGGACGACGTCAAGTCCGCATGGCCTTTATGCCCAGGGCTGCACACGTGCTACAATGGCAGGTACAGAACGGCGCAATACCGCGAGGTGGAGCAAATCGCTTAAAACCTGCCCCAGTTCGGATTGTAGGCTGCAATTCGCCTACATGAAGTTGGAATCGCTAGTAATCGCGGATCAGCTACGCCGCGGTGAATACGTTCCTGAGCCTTGTACACACCGCCCGTCAAGTCATGGAAGCTGGTAGCGCCCGAAGTCGCCCCAACTCAGGGGTGCCCACGGTGAGACTGGTGACTGGGACTAAGTCGTAACAAGGTAGCCGTAGGAGAACCTGCGGCTGGATCACCTCCTTTCTAAGGGATTTCCTTAGACTCGGCAAAGATCAAATAAGCAGTTAGCTTTCAGCTTATAGCTCTCAGCTAGAAGCAGTTGGCTTTCTGCCGATCTCCCTTTGGGAGACCCATCAATGGAATTTTCCATTGATTAAACAACTCGCAAAGGGCTGGAGCAATCCAGACCGAGTATGTCAGCTCACCCTCGCCCATATAAGTGGCACGGGCGTCTCGCCCGTGTTCATGATGGATAGTCGCAGAGTAATCTGCGACGATGTCGAACCCAACTGTTTCTTTATATATCAAAGCCCAGGGACTTTATGTCCCTGGGCTTTCTTTATGCGCGGGGAGATATTTGCCATCAGCGCCTATCGGACATGCTCATGGCATAATTCGGGTGTGTATTTTCTCTTTATTTTGACGTTTTGACGTTTTGACGTTTCGACGTTTTCCCATCGAACCCAACTGTTTCTTTATATTCAAACGGCCCTGCGCTCACGCGCAGGGCCGTTTTCAATGGGGGTGAGGCTACAGGAGTCAGGAGTCAGGAGTAAGGGGTGGAGTAATCAGCTATCCGCGGTCAGCAAAAGAGGATCTTATTAACTTTTTCTCCTGTGTGAGGGCCTTTCTTATCCCAATATCACGCTCCTAAGTAGAGCTTCTTCAATTTACAATCTACTCAGCTGCACTAATCTGTAACATTGGTATCATGCGTCTACGATGTGATATGCTTAATCTTCTACGATGTATGCAACCTTATTGGATCGGACTTACGCATGGATCCCGCTTGCAAACTGATTGCCAGAAAGATGTTCATGCTCTGTGTTCTTCGGGCAAAGGGTGCTGAATACCAGCTACTTTTTGAACGAGTCATGCAATACAGAGAGCCGAAGTTTGTTCCAATAAAACCTTATGGGAAGATCGGCGACCGTGGCAACGATGGTTATATCCCATCAACAGGTATTTATTTTCAGGTCTATGCACCCGAAGAACCGGCAGCACCGCGCAATGTAGTAACCGCAGTAGAGAAGGCTGCAGAAGATTTCAATAAACTCCTTGAGCATTGGAGCGAATCAGCTCCCGTTCAAGGATATCGCTTCGTCTATAACGATAGATACTATGGGAGCCCACAGCCTGTCGAAATGGCTCTTGCGACCATTCGTAACAACCATGATGTTGACGCATCTGTGTTCCTCGCAAAGGATTTGGAGAATGAAGCAATGGAACTTGATGACGACCAGCTGTTTGCAATCCTCGAAGCTCCGATTCCAGAAGCAAACCTGCTCGCATCCATCGACTTCAGCGTGCTTCGCGATGTAATAGATTATATACTCAAAACCAAGAGCCCAGTAACTGCTTCTAATCTAAAGGCACCAGTGTTTGAAGAGAAGATCGCGTTCAATGGATTGACTAGTGTTGTAGCAAACCTACTTACAGGCGGATCATACCAAAGCGATGCTATAACAGATTATTTCTCTAAGAACTCGACCTTCGCACGACAGCAGCTTCGCGATGAGCTTGCTTCTAAATACATGGAATCAAAGACGAGAATTAAGAAACTTACAGATGAAGACCTTAAAGCTGGAGATCTAGTGTTTTTTGATCTATTGGAACTGATCACGCCCTGTGGAGCAGAGATGACGCAATCGCAGCACGCTGTTGCACAGGAAGCAGCGATCGTAGTAATGGCTTTCTATTTTGAGGCTTGCGACATTTTCGAGGACCCTAATGCTATTGCCTGAAAAACACATCTGTCTTGCGGAATCAATACTAGGCTTAGGTGCCTTCATTATCGAGCAGCTAGATAGAGCCCGGTCCGTTGATCAGCTTCATGATCGTGTTTCTGAAGCGTGTGAAGGTCCCGAACTCCCTGCATACCATGATTTCGACTCGATCCTCCTTGCCGTACTTTTCCTGTTTTCAATCGGTGCGGTTGAAATGACTAACACCGGGAGCATTCGCCGATGCGCCTCCTGAAATTGTCAGCGAACAAGTCATCCTTCCGTACGGTTACCTTCAACCCTACGGGCCTATCGGTTGTTGTGGCGGAGCAGAAATCTGATAGATCTTCGCGAACTAAAACTTACAACGGGGTCGGAAAATCGCTGCTGCTCGAGTTACTCGGCTACTGTCTGGGGTCGAACAAAAGGGCCGCATTTGAAAGGCATCTTAAAGGTTGGGTATTTAATTTGTCTGTAGAGATTGAGGGTACAACGCACAATATTTCCCGGAGTGCCGACAAACCCAAAGAGATCACCCTCGATGGAGACGAAATCACTCTGCCGAAGCTTCGATCTTTCCTCGAAGACGCCTTGTTTGAAGTAGTACCGAATATCGATTTTATATCGTTCAGATCAATCATACAACGTTTTATTCGCTCAGGCCGCAGTGCTTATGTCGATTTCTCGTACGCAAGTGAGGGAGAAAACAAGAAGCCTTACGGCGCGATGCTCCGAAGCGCATTCTTGCTCGGACTTGATCTCAATCTCGCGCGTAAGAAATACGATCTACGAAACCGGAAAACTAAGCTCAAAGATACAATGAAACAGTTGGAAGAGGAGCCACTATTCGCTGAACTAATGGCGCAAGGCACCGTTGACATCGAACTAGCTGCACTGGTTGAACGTGTCGCAAAATTGCAGCAAGACCTAGCGTCGTTCCGAGTCGCTGAGGACTATTATGAGATTGAACTAGCTGCCGACGAAATCAAACGCGATCTTAATCGAGTTCGCCGAGAGACGATCAAACTTAATGGCGCGATAGCGCAAATAGATCGGAGTCTTCAAAGCAAAGGCGATCTGCCGCCTGAACGTGTCTTTCAACTTTATAAGGAGGCGCAAGCTGCACTGCCTAGCTCTCTCCAGCATAAAATCGAGGAGGTCATTGCATTCCAGCAGGATCTTCAAAAAAAGCGAGTTTATCGTCTTACAAAAGAACGCCAGCGACTCAACCATGAACTTTTGGAGCAGCAAGGGAAAGTGAAGTTAACCGGAGATCGGCTCGACCAAAAGCTCAAGTACCTTAGTGAGCATAAGGCGCTGGATGAGTATGTTGGCGTTACTGGTGAATTGGCAGAAGTTCAGCTAAGGGTTGCAAAGTTAGAAGCATCTAGGGCACTTCGTAATAAGGTGGATCGTGAATTATTGACAATTGATCGAGATCTTGCAGAAGAGAACATTCGGACAGACGATTACTTGCAAACGGCTAGCGCCTTGATCGATGAGGCAAGCGCTTTGTTCCGGTCCTATGGCCGGGAATTGTATGGCTCACGTACCACCGGTCTTTCTATAACTAACGATTCGGGAGACAACCAGCAGAGGTATCAAATTGAAGCACACATCAGCTCAGACGCCGCAGAAGGTATCAACGAGGCAAAGATCTTTTGCTATGACATGACGATTCTCGTGCTTCATCGGGGCCACCGATCCCAGTTTTTAGCACACGATAGCAGCTTGTTTGGGCCTATTGATCCGCGACAAAGACTAGCGATGATTCAAATAGCTGACCGAGTGAGTCGAGAATTCGGTATGCAGTACATTGCGATGCTGAATTCTCACGATATTACATCAATTAAAGAGCAGACCGATCTAGAAAGTGAGGAAAGCGATCGACTATTTGGTAATAATAGTGTAGTGCTACGACTCACCGATGGATCACCAAGAGATAAGCTTCTCGGCATCGATGTAGATATGGATTACACAAAATGATGGGAAACGAAAAGGGACTCGATCTCATTTCTCCCTACTTCTTCAAAACCCGATTTGCGATCTTTTCTAGGTGGTAGCGTGCCCAATTGCTCAACGGCCGCCCCTCAGCTTTCGCGGCTTGGCGTAACAAATCTAGTTGCTTCTTAGTGAGGCGAACTTTTTTCTCTTTATCGCCAGGGAAGATAAGGTGACGGGAGTCGTTTTTTCTTGGGTGGAGTTTGTTGCAGCAGTGGGGGGAGGAGAAACGTCGCAACCGAAGGTACCCGCGCATGCGGCAATGTCGAAACGTCAAAACGTCAAAATTAAGAGAGTCTTGAGTCCCGCCTTGGCGGATTCCGAGCAACCTGAGGGGTGAGTCTTGGAAAGAAAACGTCGCAACCGAAGGTACCCGCGCATGCGGCAAGGTCGAAAAATAGTCTTGAGGTGTGAGTCTTGAGGCATGAGGCATGAGGCATCAGCTATCAGCTATCAGCTTTCAACTCATGACTCCCGCCATGGCGGATTCCGAGCAACCTGAAACCTAACTTCTATTATCTCCGTGGCTCTCCGTGGCCCTCCGTGTTTCAAAATCCCCCTTTTTCCCTTAAGACTCAGGGCTCGTCTTGCGTACCTGGCCGTAGCGGAGCTTAAGACACTTGCGGCAGACTAGTTTGCGCTCGGCGCGGAATAGTAAGCCGTAGCGGTTTATGAGGGATGCGCGATGGGCCATGAGGGATGGTGGTAGGGGAGTGTGATTTAATTGTTGATGAGTGTCGAGCTGGTTTAGCCAGGCTTCGGCCAGGTCGGCATCTAGTGCTTCTGCCTTGGTGCAAAGTGTGATGAATAATTTCAGGGAACGGCCCTGGCAGGAAGAAGAACCCACCCCCTTGCCCCCTCCCTTAAAGGGAGGGGGAATAAGAGATGGAGAGTTGGGGCATATAAGGAAATGTTGTGCGAGGTTTTTGTGGAGGCGTTGGCGTTCTATGCGGATGGTTTGTTGCCAGGATTCCCATAGGCCTAGCATTTTTGTTCTTGTTGCGCCTTTGTTGGGATTTGAGGAGAAGAAAGAACCCACCCCCTTGCCCCCTCCCTTAAAGGGAGGGGGAATAAGACCCTGAAACCTGACTCCCGCCACGGCGGATTCCGAGCAACCTGATTCCTGACCCCTTTCTTTCATGGCATTTGTTTTTGTTGTGCGCTTATCACCTTGCAGTTGGTGAGGGTGGTGTTTGTCCATTAATTGTGTTAGGAAACGCGCATTGATTGTTATGTCGCTTGCGGCTTCGCGCTTGCCACGAGAGAATAATTTGAATTCAGCATGTGGCCAGAGGCTTGATGCTTTTAGTTCGAAGCAGGCGGAGCGATCGACTTTGCCAGAGCGATTGAGCCAGCTTTGTTTAGTGTTGAGCGTGCCAAGAGTTGGGGGGTCAAAAAAAGTAGTCATCCTATAAAGGGGCCAACACGCACGTATGCGCGCGCATAGGCGCTGGTTTTGGTGTTTTTGAGCGAAAAAATCTGAAAATAGTTGTAAATTGGTGGTTTTTAAGGTTCTAGCGAACAATTTCATCGGGATCGATGCCTGTTGGTATTGATGGTCGGTGGGGTATGATGTGTGCAGCCATTTGTAACAAGGAGATAGCAATGTTTCATAGATATTCTGCAAGTAAATTGCGATTGAATTGGCTGTGTGTTTTCTTAGCTATTACATTTTTTGCGGTGCTTAGTGGTTTTGCTAGTCAGGATTCAAAGTTCATATCAAAACCTTCAGCATCACTTGATAAACCTACAGTATTAATTACGGGCGCAAACCGTGGTTTGGGTTTGGAGTTTGCCAAGCAGTATCATGAAGCTGGTTACAATGTGATTGCAACGGCGCGCAAACCGGACGCAGCGGAAGAACTAAACGCAATTGGCGTGCAGGTGGAGAAATTAGATGTTACAGATGCTGAGAGTGTTGCAAGTCTCGCCAAGCGTTTGGCTGATTTGCCACTTGATATCCTCATAAATAATGCAGGAGTTGGCGGGGCACGCAAATCGATAGCTGAAGCTGATATAAAAGCCATAGAGCGGATCATTGCGGTTAATACACTTGGACCTATTCGTGTTACGCAAGCTTTGATTGGTAATTTGCGAGAAGGTGAGCAGAAGTTAATTATTAATATTACGAGCTTGATGGGTAGTATCGAGCGCAACGCGCGCGGCATTGGTTACGGCTATCGCGAGAGTAAAGCTGCGCTAAACATGTTTACCAAGAGTCTATCTAATGAGCTTAAAGACGAGGGGTTTCGGTGTATTGTGATGAGTCCGGGTTGGGTAAGGACGGACATGGGTGGGCCTAACGCGAGATTAACGCCCCAGGAGTCTATTAGTGGGATGATTGAGGTAATAAGTGGTTTATCGGCTGAGGATTCCGGTGAGTTTTTCAATCATACAGGCGAGAAACTACCTTGGTAAAAAAATGTTGAGGATTACCCAGGATTATTTGGTGGCTGGCCAGAATGCCAATGCACATGTCCTGGAGTTGGATCCCAATATCTATTTGTAATTGGATCATATTGCCAAGGTTGGGGGTTGGGGATATCTGGTGCTTTTATATTTCCTAAATCAGGTTGAACCGCAAGAGGTTGAGAGATTATGGAACTTGATAAATTTGTTGATGATGGAGGTGGCCCATCATGCCAGTGATTGTGCCCAGCACCGGCAAAATAATGTTTATTAGTGGTCTGGTTGTATTCAAGGTGCTTTGGAGTACCAGTTGGTTGTAGAAGTGTACTACCAGTTGCTGTTGTTGCTGAATTGACAGTGGGAATTAGTGAATCGTTATCATCATCGCGCATTAACCAGGCGATAATTGTAATTCCGCTAACCAATAGACCTATAAAAAACCAGGTAGATGCAGCCTTTAGGCTGATTTTGGCTGGGGATTTGCCGCAACAGAGCTTGTATTGCTTACCGCTGCCGCACGAACATATTGCATCAGGATTCATTAATTACTTCCTCGAAGGTCGGGGCCAAGTATCAGAAAAACATTCCCCGCATAGTGATAATAGCCAGGGTCTATATTCTGAGTCTAGTCGTGAGCTATATCAAGGTTATTATTCAAGAAATAGCTAGTTTTATGCAGCTGATTCCTGGATCCAATGGGGGCGTTTCTGAAGCAGCCGTCTGGATTGATCAGCCGGCAGTGGCTCTGAGAAGTAGAATCCCTGTGCTTTATCGCAATCTAAAGCGATTAGCTGAGCCAGTTGGTCCTTGGTTTCTACGCCCTCTACGATGACTTCCATATTAAGATTGTGTGCAAGGACTACAACAGTATGTACAACACCCGCGTAGTTTTTGTTTGCATTCATTGTGCTCATGAATTCGCGGTCAATTTTTAGCACATCAATCGGGAAACGATGCAGATAGCTAAGTGAAGAATATCCAGTCCCAAAGTCGTCCATGTAGAGTTGTACACCAAGTTCCTTAATTTGATTAAGGACAACTGTGACGGTGTCGGCATTTGCCATGATGACGCTTTCGGTTATTTCCAATCTAAGGTACTCTCCGTCAAGTTTGGTTTCCTCGAGTACTTTTTTCACTACGTCTACAAGTCCGGGCTCTGCGACTTGTCGTTTTGAAACATTGACACTCATTGATAATGGGAAGTCAAGGTCAAGTTCATCGTGCCATTGCTTAAGTTGGTGACATGCTTGGTTAAGCACCCATTGGCCAAGCTGAACAATTAGTCCTGTTTCTTCAGCATGTCCGATGAAATTAAGCGGTGCGATCAGACCTTTTGTGGGATGATTCCATCTGACTAAAGCTTCAAAACCACTAATATGGCCGCTACTTAATGTTACGATTGGTTGGTAATAAACCACAAATTCTTGGTTTTCAAATGCATGTCTGAGATCGGCGCTTAATTCAAGTCGGGCCATTGCTTCTGCGTGCATTTGTTTGTTGAATATTTCGTGTCGGGCTTTTCCTGCAGCTTTTGCGTAATACATCGCAGCGTCAGCATCACGCAGCAAGTGATCTGGGGAATCGTAATCGAGTTCATTAAAAGCTATACCGATGCTTGCAGTACTAACGATAGATCGGCCTTCAAGATCAAATGGAACTGATAAAGCTTCTTGCAATCGCTCAGCTACGATACTTGCATCTGATCGTGCTTTAATACCATCTAATAGGATAACAAACTCGTCTCCGCCAATTCGTGAGATGGTGTTACTTTCGGATCGGGACAATGTGTCGCCTTGTCTTAGGCAAGATACCAGGCGATTTGCGATAGCAATCAAGAGTTGATCGCCTGCGGTATGTCCTAAACTGTCATTAACTTCTTTAAAGCGATCCACGTCAAGAAAGAGTACAGCAAACTTGTAATCGTTATGTCGTTTAGCGCGCGACATACAGCGATCCAGGCGATCCATAAGCAAATCGCGGTTACATAGATTCGTCAATCGATCATGAAATGCTGCATGCCGCAATTGATCTTCAGCGCGGCGCCTGACCGCGACTTCTCGTTCGAGTTGTAGTTTTTGGCGTTCCAGCTCGCTGGTTCGCTCTTTGACTTGTGTTTTAAGGGTTCCCACAAATGAAGAAAGCATGCGGGCTAAAGCGTTTAGCTCATGAGTTTCACAATCTTCAAGCTGAGGCAATTCATCTGCGCCTGACATAGCCTGAATTGCGGCATCGGCCAATTGCTCTACCGGTGTGATTAATCTTCTTCTGGTCCAATAGCGCGTATGTTCGATGATAGCTAAGTAAAGAAGGCAGAGTACGCCTATGGTTAGCATACTTGTTCTTTTACGCAAAGTTAAAGTATCGCTAACTGCGTTAGCTTCTTTTGCGCTTAGTTTATCAAGTTGCGTTATGCCGTGCAGATATCTTTCAAACTGGCGTTTGAATTTCGCTGCCAGGTCGGTATTGCTGGGTTGAGTGTTATTTGATTTAGAGAAATTTTGTATAATCTGAATCAGACTTTCAAGGGGTGTGCACGCTTCCTTAAAAGTTACAGGAGACATATTTTCAGAAGAATCCCGCAATTCATATAGTTCAGCCAACCAGCGGTTAGTTGAAAACTTTGCTGACTTAATGATGTGATGTAAGTCTTCATTTTCTACATTTGCAAACTGATTATTAATGTCTTCAGCTGCGTTGAGTAGTGAATGTATATGCTGACGTTGCTCAGAGGCTGCTATTGTGTGAGTCATGGTTGTTTGCACAAGCGTCATGAGCAAGCCTACCGTAGCCACGAGAGTGATAGCTCCTGCGATGGCTACTACGTGAAGCGTTGAAATGTGATGATAGATTCGCATGTGGATAAGGACGGAGCGTTGATGAGGCTGCCCCGCAAATCTTGGCGGTCATCGTAATCTTAGAATCATTCGCTTTGAGCCGCAGCTGACACCATGCCAAATGCGATTAAATGGCTACACTTACATACTTTATCGACTAGTAAAGGGCAGGACTTGGTAGTAGTACGGCAGGAAGGGGCCAAACTTTACTATAGTTAATCCGATAAGAAACGCCTCTTAGTAACAGGATGACCTGGCAGAAACTAGGCGCAGAAGATGAGAATCAACCAATCGATATGGTGATGATGTGTTTCTGGAGTTGGGCTTGGTGAAGCGGGTTATGGGTCGCTGACATTTAGGCTAGCAAAAGATGAGCTTGGTTGAGTTTTGAGTGAAGAAAGTCATGCCTTTAGCGAATCTGTTACCGTGATATTACAACCGGTCTTGCCCGCATTCATTAGAGCAACAGCGTCATCAGGGGCCATGGTTCCTTCAGCGACGTAGGCTGCCAATTCGCGTCGAGATTTCTCGCGGGCTTTGGCAATAGCTACCTTGCTGGCAGTACCTGCGATTATTGCTATTACTGCTACTGTGCATCCTAATGCTATTGCCATTACGGGAATAAGACTGTCAGTTTCAATTATGCTGATGAAATCGTTTGCTTGAGCTAAGAAGTACATGATTTAACCTCCACTATTTGCCAAAAAAGAGGGTACAGCCCGTATCCTCACCAGTTATTGGGATCGCTGCTGTATTATTTCATGCAGGGCTTGGTTGGGCAACTTTGCTTGATCCAGCTCTTGTTGGTTTGACAATTTTGCCTGCCTCTACCCGTCTTCTAGCATGCTCTTGTTCTGAGAATCCCTCACCGAAACGGATGAGCCTGGTGCTGTTAGCGATAACGAATATGTAGCCAACCACATAAAGGACCAAAGCTGCAAAGAGATTGATCCTACCGGTTGCTGCCAAAGCCAAACCTACGACGGCTAATATAAGAGAGAAGCCAATGTTTAGTGCAATGATTCCGCGATTTTTTCTTGCAAGTTCAAGTATGAATGGAATGTGCCTTAGATCATCGTTCATCAGCGTAATGCCAGCAGAGTTAGTTGCGATATCTGAACCAGACATTCCCATAGCGACTCCTACATCCGCGGTTGCTAGCATAGGTCCATCGTTAATACCATCACCTACAACTAGTGTTCGGTGGCCTTTCTTAACCATGTAATCGAGTTGTGCGTGTTTTTCTTCGGGCAGACACTCTGCTTCGATAGAGTCTACGCCGACTGCTTTACCTACTCGTATTGCCACAGCCAAACGATCTCCGGTGAAGATATCGATTCGCCTGACTCCAAGTCGCCTCATTTTAGCAATTGTTTCCGGTGCTTCTGCTCGCAACTTATCTTCGAGGCCTACCGCTCCGAGATATTTGCCATTACTCATTACGTGTACGCCTGACATTCCTTCAATCTTTGCCTGTACTTCTTTCACGGCATCTCTAATTGAAGGATTAGCCTCAATGAGCCAACTGGCTCTGCCGACTCTAATTTCTCCCTTATCTACAGCCGCGATTACTCCTCGTCCTTGAGCTTCTTCAAAGCTATTAACTTTGCAAGGCTTGATTCGGGCTTGCAATGCAGTTTCAAGGATGGATTTCGCCAATGGGTGATTAGAGTGTTGTTCGCCATCCGCAGCAGCTTGCAGAAGGGCTGCACCTTCGACACCTTGTGCCGGTGCGAGTTTGCTTACTGCAAATACGCCCGTGGTTAGTGTGCCGGTTTTATCGAGAATTACCGTATCGATATCCGCTGCGGCTTCTAAGGTTTTAGTTTGTTTGATCATAATGCCAAGTCTTGCAGCTGTTGCGAAGGCAGCGACCATAGCACTTGGATAAGAGATAAGCAGAGCACCCGGACAAGTAACGACTAAGGCGGTGATGGCGCGGACCGATGCTTCATTGCGCACTGCTTCATCACCTTTAGATGTGAAAAACCAAACTAGTACTGCGACCATCAAGACAACATAGACATAGTAAGAAGCAAGTTGTTCGATTAGTGCTTGTTTTTGGGTTTTGGCGGATTCTGCTTCTCTGATTAGTTCTTCAACTTTGCCAATTGTTGTTTCGCCCGCAACTGCGGTGACTTTGATATCGATTTGGCTGGTCAGGTTGCTGGTGCCTGCGTATACATCAGTTCCAATAGTTGCGGAAACTGGTACTGCTTCACCGGTTAGTGAAGCTTGATTGATATTGCTTGATCCATGAATGACTTTGCCATCGACAGGGAGATTTTCACCGGGTCTAACTCGAACTACATCGCCAACTTTTACTTTGGAAAGTGGAACTTCTTGTTCATTACCTTCTACAAGCAGGCGTGCAATATCTGGAGTTAGTTCAACAAGGCCACGTATGGCTCTTTGAGCGCCCCATGCTGTCCTGCTGAATGTGAGGTTTGCAGTCCAAAGAATAAGAGCCAGGAATCCAGCTGCGAGATAATACTCAATGGCGATGGCTCCGAATACGGCTAAGCACGCCAAGGTATCGCTGGAAGGTTTGCCATTGATTACCTCTTTCCATGCACCCATAAATAATGGTACAGCTAGAATTGCAGCCCCCAGGGCTGCGGGAATCTGTGCGATTTGCTCATGCTGACCAAGCCATCGGGCAATAAGCGAGACAATTAAGAGTACGCCTCCTGCCAGGGCTATGAAGAGGCGGCGCTCAAGTCGTTGTGCACCAAGGGTATCTGTTGCCAGGGCAACTTCTTCGGTGCTAACACCAGCGATGGTCAAATCTGACATTGAAATCTCCAGGCGAGACTATGATTTTGGGAAAGGTAAATGATATCGGGCCCAAGCGTGCAGATATGCACCATATCCCCTTTGCCGGGAATAGAGTAACTGATACGCCTCTGTAATGGGCAAGGTTCAGCATAGGATGACATAAATCCACAGCAGTTGTAATAAATCCAGAAGTGGGCTTCAATACCCACTAGTAGGCTCTTAAACAGGAGTATCGGTCAAAGTGACGGACAGAGCAGCCATAGTAGGTGATGGACAGATGGGTTTGGTCCTGGCAGACGCTCTTGCTGAGCGTGGGGTGGCCGTTCGTTTATGGGGAAGATCGCCTCAGCGAGCAAAAGAGCTGGCTAGGACACGAAAATCACCCAGGAGGCTTAAGGATTTTGTGCTTAGTGATGAAATCGAGGTTACAGCCGAGGATGACGCTGTCTTTGATGGAGTCAGCCTGATTGTTAACGCAGTGCCTACGCAGTTCATAAGACCAGTTTGGCAGAGATTGGCCAAGCACTTGCCAGTTGATATTCCAATAGCGTGTGTATCTAAAGGGATTGAGAACTCGACGCTTCTGACGCCGACTCAGGTTATTGCTGATGCGATTGGTGAGAGTGCTGAAGGAGGCAGGCCTTTGTGTGCGCTTTCCGGGCCAACCATTGGAGCTGAGCTTGCAAAGCGATTACCTGCGACCATGGTTGCGGCTGCGCTTAGTGATGATGTTTCTCACTTGGTGCAAGATATGTTCAGCGTAGGCTGGCTTAGGGTTTATCGACATGATGATTTGATCGGGGTGGAACTTGCGGGAGCCACGAAAAATGTCATAGCATTAGCAGCAGGAATGATCGATGGCATGGAAGTTGGCTATAACGCTAAATCAGCATTGTTAGCGCGAGGATTGGCTGAGATTGCCAGATTAGGAGCAGCGATGGGGGCGCGCGTTGATACATTCTTTGGTGTAGCAGGCGTGGGGGATCTAGCGACAACTTGCTTTAGTCCCCTGGGAAGGAATCGAAGTTGTGGCGAGCGTATTGGCAGGGGTGAGAATCTTGATGAGATATTAAGCTCAACCGTTTCTGTTGTAGAAGGTGTGCCCACAACGCGATCGGTTGTTGAGCTTGCGAAGTTGCACAATGTGGAGATGCCGATCACCGCAGCGGTGAATGCGATCCTCTTTGAAGGTCTTGATCCGCATGAAGCTATAACTACGCTAATGAAGCGTGAACCGAAGGCAGAGTGGATCGGCTAAGCTGGTTTCTACTTAACTTGGACCTGTTCTTGTTCCTTATAAGACTTTGTTTCTTCATCAGTCTTGGCAGGATCATCTTCAGCCATTAAGGCCTCGATTACACTTGCTACAGCGCCCTGTGGTTGCAAAGTTGTTGTGATCTTAATAGCTCCTGCAACCAGTAACAAACCAACAATAGGTACTGGTGCAAACTCCAGACCTTTTCTGAATAATGCGGTGAATGAATCGCGGAATCTAAAAATCACGATCGTAAATAATAAGCAGAAAACTGTGATTGTATATGAAGAATCAATAGCGGACAGTCCTTGTCCCTCATTCCACCTTACTGCAGCCATTGATGCTATTGCAACACTACCAATGGCAATGAATAATCCAGCGCGGTCACGCCTTACGCGGCACACTTTATAGAAGGCAAATAAAGGGCTACTGGCCATTGTTAATGCAAGCAAAGGTGCAATTCGCCACCACATTGAAGGTTCAAACCACTTATAGCCGAGCCTGAGAAAATTAAGCCCGAAAATTACTGTGGCCACTAAGCTCAAGTAATATCCCAATCGCCCAATAGCGCGGCTGCTATTTTCACAAGAAGCCATAAGGCCGAGGCATAGTAAAATCGTAGCGCTTAGTAAACCTTCAATTGTTGAATTTTCGCCTACTCCAGTAAGGAGTCTAAGGAGCATGCCGCAACCAGCCATAATTAAAGCAGCAATAATAAAAAATTGTGCGGTCCCAAGGATTATTGCTTTTTCGATTGAGGCTTGTATATCCTCAAAACTATCTACTTCAATGGTGGACTGATCAAAATGGATTTCCTGTTCACGATTTTTCTCGATATTTGCAATTGGAGATTGATCGCGATTTCGCATTTCGTTTGTTGAGTCTTGCTGTATCGGTTCCATTAGATAGCCCCCGCTTGCTAACAAGCCTTATATGTATAGATCGTCGTATAGGGCCTCGGAGGCCTCAAGCGTAGTAGGCAATCTGACTGTAGATGTAAAAATATGCTGGCTATGCGGTTTAGGTGCCCATCAAGACAGGAGTGCAGGTTTTCGGGCTAGTCCTCCTGGAAGCCGGATTTTACCAGGCTAACCAGGGCTTTGACTGCTTCATCGGCATCGGTACCGCAAGCGTCTATCTGGATTTCAGTTCCCTGCGTTGCCGCGAGCATCATCATTTGCATTATTGATTTGCCATCTACCGCTTCATCATTATCGCATCTTTTTACAGTAACATCTGATTTAAGCTTTGATGCAGCTTCAACAAATATCATGGCGGGCCGGGCGTGTAAGCCTAGCTTGTTGGGTATGCTCACTACAGCGGAAGCGGTATTGGACACCGGATAACTCTCCACCGTGACTAGTTGGGGCGACCCTAAAAACTCAAATCAACACAAGCATTGCCCTCTCGCTCTGTGTGATTTACTCTTGGCTAATGAATCGTAGTATTGGCATCTGCTTCTTCTAGAAGCGTTAAAACATGTTTAGTTGATTTTACTTGTCGCAAGAATCTTCGGAATGTTTCCTGCGACAGGTTTCCGAAGATCGCCTCCATAGCATCCAGATGCTCTTCGGGTTGATCTTCGGGGCTAAGCAGCAGGAAGATTGAATACACAGGCTTTTGATCAAGTGCATTGAATTCAACCCCAGATTCGCTCACGCCTATTGCCACCGCCATCTTTGATATAGCCTGGTGCTTAACGTGAGGGACCGCGACACCATGGCCGAAACCGGTCGAGCCTCTCTTTTCACGTTTTATAATGGCTTTAACGAATTCATCGCGCAGTTCCGGGCTTAATGCTCCGACTTTTACAATGGCATCAATAAGTTCAGTTACAGCATCATCCCTTTGCGTCGCAGCAAGTGAGGGGATGATGGCTTCCTTAATTACAATATCCAGCAGCTTCATGCTTCATTCCCGCCGATGGGCGTATGGTGCTTGTTGTCTCTTAGTTTGCTCTTGTGATCTTTGAGTTGTCTGACCGATCTGTCAATGCTTAGATCAATACACGCGTATAAATCCTCGTGATTAGAAGTCGAAATAAAGGCATCATGCCTCTCTACATCTGTAAGTATCTCAACAGTGTAGCCGTTCTTGGCCTTGTCGATAACAATCGTGACTTGTTGAACTCTATCAAAGTAACGCGTGAACTTCTCTGCCTTGGTTGAAGCATATTCCTCAATTGCGGGTGTAAGGTCCATATGTTTGCTGCTGATCTTGATTTCCATGCACAATTCTCCAGCTAAGCGTGGGTGAAGGTATCCTATGAGTCTTGGTGGTGGTCTGTGAGATTTTCAGAACTTTTTCCAGATTGTGCCGATTCAGAGGGCGAATCATCATTATCAAGCTGCTCCAGTAGTTGGCTGGAGGGTATTAGGACCCCGGCACTGATGGTAAACCTCATTGCCTCCTCGACCGTGATGGGCATATCTATTAAGTCCTTCTTGGGCACTGTAATTGTGTAACCGGTTGCAGGCATTGGCGAACTTGGAATGAAAACGGTTACAGCGTCTCCTGACTCTTTGGTGATAGATTTCATTGTATCGCCAGTCATTAGACCTATCGACCAAATCCCTTTTCTGGGATATTCAATCAGAACCACACGGTTGAATTTGGCCTTCTGTTCATCACTAAAGAGGAAGTCTACTACCTGTTTTATGTGCGGATACACCTGCTTGAAAATAGGTACAGCAACAATAAGGCCTTCTATTTTTCGGTAAATCCTTCGGCCGAAAAATCCACCCAGCAATCGTCCCGCAATATATACTGCAACAATCGCAACTATGATCCCGATCATGCGCATGTACCATCGCGCTTCCCACCAATCTTCGATTTTCCTGGCCCGTGCTAACGATTTGATTTCTTCATCCGACAATCCCGTAGCTATTCGCTCAGCTTCGAGATATGCTTCAGTTTGCTCATCAGAGAGTAAATTATCAAGAGGGCTCCAAACATCTGCTGCGCTATTCACTGTAAAACGAATCCCTGCATTTACAGGGTCTGCGATATTTACATCAACGAACTGATACGCCTTAACCATAATCCAAAGCGTTAAGACTGAAGGCAATAACACCACAAGTCCACGAACAAAGAATCGTTTGAAGTCGGCTCTGAATGTGCGGGGGGGCTGTTCTGGTGTTGTCATAAATTAACTATCGTCCGGGCATATTACACACAGCTCAAAGAAGCTGTGATGCCAGTGATAGTTTACGTTGTTATGTGCAAGCCTTCAAATGCAGACAAAATCAGCTAGTAAAGCTGCAAGAGTGATGATCTTTACCTGCGTAAGGGACGCAATATCACTGTCACAGTCAAATAGTCACTCTTTCGCCGTACCCTCACTCGAATCTTGTCGCCAACTATCTTTGATCCAATTATCGCCTGAAGCTCATCCATGGATCGCGTTGCAGCACCATCAATTGAAACAATCACATCGCCCACACGCAGCTTCGCACGCCTTGCGGATGAACCGGGAAGGATTTTCGTGATTTTTACTCCATCGTTGCTGATTCTTGTGTTTCTCTCATCACTTTCAATTCCAAGTGAGGCATCACCCGCCGAGATTGTGGTATCAATCTTTGGCTGTTTGCTAAGCCAAAGCTTCCATGACTTTTCAACTTCGTTTAAGGGCATGTCAAACGCTTCTTCAAACGCAATAGTGCCAGTTGCATCAATTGAAAAGTTCTTTACGAACTCTTGATACCACTTAGAAAGCTTTCCCTGGTCGGCGAGAAATTCAAAAATTGATCTTACCTGCGGGTACATATGACCTGCTTTACGCATAAATCGCCTGTTAGAAGTTGAAAACAATCTTTCCCATTTTATTAGCAAGCCCTTGCCTGCGCGATTTTTAACGACGTTATGTCTTTCGTTACGCAAAAATTCAAATGTACCATCGTCGCGTACTTTGTAATCTTCATATAACGATGCCAGCCCCTCTTGAATCCACAGTGGGTGCTTTTGGTCTATCTTTTCCATATGCGCATAGTGCATGACGTGAGCAAACTCGTGACGCAATGAGCCCCCAATATCACGAGCAATTAAACGCTTTCGCGCATGAACATAAATCCCGCCTATGTTTGGTGCATCTAATAATTTGTTGGCATCGTGAGGAGTAGGGACCGCAATAAGTACGTAATAATCAGGCGTAACGTCAAATAGTGTGCTTTTAAGCTGGTCCGCTTCTATCTCCAGCATCTTGCGCATCTCTTGGTGAGATACCCGGTCGAGTGCTGTTGCGTAAGTTAAGCGTCGCTCTTCATCCTTTTCGTAACGGTAGTTTTCAGTACCGTACGTCGCGCGCCATGATGCTAGAGCATTGTCAGCGTGTCGGGTAGCGGTTCGCTTAAGCGCTTCAATTACAGCTAAGTAATTTGGATGTTGGTGCAGCGGCTCAAGATCAGGGTCATTTACAATCTGATTCAGATCTGTAAAGCCATTTGCTACCGCTTGGATTAAATATGAAGTTGCTTCATCGCCTCGATCTAATAAACTAAGCGCACATGCAGCGTTATATAACATCACCACGTTGTGGGGAGCTTTTTTGAGAAATCTCTCAATTAAGGATATAGCAATTTCATATTCGCCATCTTCAAAGCAGTTTACTATGCGCTGCTCAAGTGACGCTGGTGCAACTGTTTCCTGTGAGAACGCTGGTGCACTAACACAGAATAATAAAAGTGCTGGAAGAATGTTGCGAAAAATTGAAGTGCGCGCTGATGTTCGCATGGCAAATATAGTCTAGCGAGTTAATGCCTTGTTGTTAGGATCTATTGGATCAGGCGTAGGTGATTGATTGACAACGCTCTTGTGTTCTAATATTTGCGGCTCAAGCAGCCAATTCTTCCACTTGGCATGGATGGCCTCAAGCGGTAAATCAAACACAAATTGCAAACTTCCACTACCAGTGGGGTCCTCGTCAAAATCTTCTATGTACTTGTCATACCATGTATATAAGCGATTTTGTTCAGCTAAAAAGCGAAAAAATGATCTTAACTGAGGATATACCTTGATTGCTTGCTCAGAAAGCTCTTTTGGAGATAGGGATATCACCTCTTTCAAACTGCGGAGCTTGCCCGCTTGTTCCAATTTCAGAGCATATTTGTCGCGATCATTAGGGAGAAAGATGATAGATCCATCTTCATTTATTTGGTAGTCCTCAAATAAAGTAGCTATGCCCTCCTGTATCCAAAGAGGATGCTCCTGGCCGAGATAATCCATATGAGCGTGATGCATGCGGTGAGCAAACTCGTGGCGAAGTGATGAATCAATATCAGTAGTAATTAGCTCGCGACGCCTGTGGCGGTAAATGCCCGCAGTAATCTGCCTGGGCAGCAATTGCTTGACATGCTCCGGCTTTGGATACGCAACTAAAACATATTGGCATTTGGCATCTTCAAACAGTGTGCTTGATAGATATTGAGCTTGGGAATCAAGCATGATGTGCATTTGCTCAAACGCATCATCATCCAAGTTGGTCAGGAAATTAAGACGAAGCTTCTCATCAGTATCCAGGCGATACGCATCTTCACCAAAAGTTGTGTGCCACCGGTCAATACTTTGCTGAGCCAGCAGGTTATCGGCCGCATCACGGGCAGCAAGAATAGCTTTATATATAGGGTGGTCTCGAAGGGGCCTGAGATCCGAATCGCGGCGCATGTGCGCGAAATCATTGAACCCCGCTTTGATAGCTTGTATTAAAAACTTAGATCCATCCTCCGGCTTGTCGAGCCGGCAAGCAACACACGCAGCGTTGTAGAGCATGATTTCATCATCAGGAAATTGCTCCAAATGCTGCTTAATTAACTTTGAAGCGACAAGATTGTTACCTTTGGTAAGATGGTCAAAGATTTGGTTGGTAAGCTGGGAGGGGCCGTTGGCATCATTTGCTAAGGATAGATTCGCTAAAGATAAAGATAGAAAAGCAGCGCACGCAAGCGAAGCCGCCACAACCATCGCCGTGCGACTAATTCGCTTGCGTCCAATCTCCATCTTCTCACGCCTCCTCACGCCATCGTAGATTAACTATCTAACCAAGCTATATTGAATCTACCCCAAATTGAGGTAAAGGCAAGAATTATTTTGTTATTGGGGAGATTACTACACGCTTATCTTTTATTGAAAGTTGACTAGCAGCGTATAGGTTAATCGCTTCGGGGTAAGCGATACATTCCTGCTTGAAAACGCGTGCTGCAAGCGTGTCTTCGGTGTCGTGTTCTAGCACTGGGCATGCTTTTTGCAGGATGACTGGGCCTTGGTCGTAATGCTCATCTACGAAATGCACACTGCAGCCGGAGACTCTGCGATTTGCCTCTATAACAGCGCGATGAACGCTCATTCCGTGCATGCCCTGGCCGCCAAAATCGGGTAGTAGGGCCGGGTGGATGTTAATCACTCGCCCCTGGAATTGTTCATCAACTCTAAACCAACGTAAGTAACCACACAGGCAAACTAGATCAATTTGCTTTGCAATAAGTGCATCAGTAATTGCATCGTGCATTTGATCTTCAGAATCGTAATCACGTTTGCGGATGATGTTTACTTCGAGATCGCGTTCTTGTGCGCGTTTGATGCCTTCAATCTCTCCGCGTGATGCGATTACAAGTTGAACTGATGCGTTAAGTTTGCTCGCATCAATTTGGTCTAGGATATTGATAAGCGTGCGGCCACCTCCACTGATAAGACCCGCGATTCTTATTGGCTCGCTCATGCGTTTTATTTATCCCCAGCTTCTAAGCCAGCGGTGGGTGGTGATGTAAATGGGATGGGTTTGAAATTCTGATCGACAGCTACCATTGTTAGATGAGCTTCGGTTACGTGAACAGTGTCGCCGGATGCTATGCGCGTAGCTTCAACGTGTATGCGGATCTTTATTGAAGATGTACCTCTCTTATCGAGAGAAGTGTAGAAGCTTACTACATCACCAATATATACCGGAGCGCGGAAATCTACTTGATCGATGGAAACTGTCAGCCAACGGTGTATGCCGTGCTTGCGCGCTTCGATAAACCCAGCCTGATCGATATACGAAAGTATCACACCGCCAAAGATCGAACCATAAACATTAGAGTCCCGCGGCATCATCACCACACGAAGGGCCGCATGTTTATTGTTACTACTATTGTTGTTCTCAGTCATAATGTGAGCATCATCGTACAGGATGGCTGTTGGAGCAAGTTAGGCCAATCTAAGACTTGTGTACTAGCTCTCTTTGAACGTACGATGTATGAAATAGATTAGTAGGAGTGTTTATTGCCAGGAAAAACATCACGTACTGTGACGGAACTTGTAAACGATCTTCAATGTGACGATCGCGACATAAGTGAAGCTGCATCTAAGGCTCTTGTAGCCAGCAAAGATGCCTCAGTTGTGGATCACCTTATCGAATTGCTCAAAGCACGACAGCATTATATACAAAATCGCGCAGCCGGAGCACTTCGTGATATTGGTGACGATCGAGCCATAGAACCGCTTATTGCTGCAATCAAGCTCCCCACAAACCAGGGTTATAATGGTTCGTTTATATACGCGTTGCAAACACTTGATTGTAAGCATTTGTTTTCGTTCTTGTTTGACCTTGTAATCGAAGGCGATTACGAAGTGCGCTGCATGTCACTTATGATCCTGGAGGAACAGGAATTTGAAGTAACCCCTACAGATTTTACCGAGGCCAAGAACAAGCTCGATGCTTACTTGAGCCGAAACGATCTTCGCCCAGAGGATGAACAATGTATGCAGGAATTACACACGTTGTTCGTAAATATCAGCAATAAGAATTAAGTGCTTGGTAATTGGAGGATATTCAACTTATTCCTTAAGCGCAATCGCATACCTCAAAACATTCGCCAGCAATTCCTGAGCGGAATCGGATTTGTAGCCGGCGATTCCCCAGCAGGGTTGGTTTAGTAGTGCGTGGCTGATGTCTTCGCGTGAAAATAGCACTAGTACATCGTCGCCGACTCTCATGCCTCTTAGGCGGGGCATTGTTTCGCGTCCGCCGAAGGATTCGAATGAGAAGGGGCGATATTCCAATCTACGCAGCTTGGCTGCACCTTGCATATCCTGGCCTGTAATGATGCGGTGTCGGAGTAGTGATCGAATAGAGGAGCCAAATAATTCGCTGCACGCTTTTTCAGCTGATAGTGTGAATTTGCCTTGTCCGCCTGGCGTTTCAAAGAGAATAACTCCGCCATTCTCAACGTAGTTCTTTATGGAATCTCGCTGGCTGGAAGTAAACGCAAGCTCGTCAATTGAGTTCACAATCACAAGCGTGGGTTTGGGGTCGAGTTCGTAAATATCTGCTAATGAGCAGGCTGCTATTGTGATATCAAATTCACTTTGCTCAGTCATGGTTGCTGCGAATACTTCCAGAGCTTGTGGCTCAACATTCCAATTGCCATCATGCATCGCTCGGACAATATGCACTTTTGGCAAGGGCGCACTGATTAAATCACTATTTTCCGCTTCTTGCTCTGGGGTTCTTACATAGTGCTTGGCCAACCTCGGCCTTGGTCGGTTAAATTCCGATGCATAAAAATAGATGTTCGCAGCTGTTCGGTAGATCGATTCCTTCTTTGTATTGTGCGTTTGCAGCACAGCTGAAAAATCAGTTGTAGGCGAAAGAATTATCAGATCGCGCACACCGTTGGATAAAGCGCGAAGTGTCGGTCGTTTGGGTTGAACGGTAAACAGCATGGTATAAGCCCAATGCGTATCCGGCAGCGTCCGCCAATCATATTGTGGATACATTACACTTCCGACCTCTTCTATGGATTTACCGAAACCGCTGCCAGGCCCTTCGTTTACCGCAAAGACTAATCCGCCCAGATCGAGATATGTTTTTAGTTTTTTAACGGGTTCAGCTTCTTCGCTGAGATCTTTTAACCAAGGCAAGCGTTGATGTGATGCAAGATACAGCATGGGCGCATCGAGCCATTGCTGGGGGTTTGCGTTAAGGTCAACGATCTGCCAATTCAGGCTGCTCTCACTTTTTGCGGAGATCCATCTTGTCAGGTTTGCGACATCGCGTGGCCGATTGTTCCAGGAATAATCATCAACACGCAGCTTATTAATCGCAAGTGGAACTCGACCGCGACTTAGAAACAGCAAGCTAAACGCAAGCTTATCTGTGCTACGCGTTGCTTTATCTTCACTAGCCGTATGGTTTATTGTCATTGTGCGCGTGGTTGGATCCCAATTGCACAGCTTAAGTAATATTTCCGCAGCCGCTTCTCTAAACCAATCATGTCCGCCAAAGTTCCGATACCCACTTGCGATACCCGCTCTTTCTACCGCATATAAATAGTAGAAATAGTAAGTGAAACGATTGGGATTATCATCGGGCGCGAAGTTTTCATCCATCCAATTTAGTGCGTTAGAGATTGCTTCACTTGAAGGAGTATTACGCTTTGGGTTTATCGATACAAACTCGGCATGGTGTAGAAGATCTTGCGTGATAAAAAGTGTGGCTAAGCCCGCAGCGGTCATTGATCCGGTTGATTTTCCACTGCCAGTATAATTCCAACCGCCATCAAGCACCTGCATTTCTAAAAAGTGATCTTCAATTAGCTGCCAATACTTTTTATCAATATTAATACCCCTAGCCGCAGCTTCCCATAGAGCTAAGGCTCCATATTGTGTTATGGAATTATCTCGCCTAACTGAATTAGGTTTGCTTTGATAGGTCCATCCGCCTGCTCTTTCGGAAAACGCTTGGAGCAACCACTTTGTATCCGCTCTTAATTGTTTATCAAACTTAGGCGGAAGCATAGCCCAGACCAAGGCGCGCACAGCAACTGCATACGTTCCGTCCATCCCTACTTTTTCTAGATAACTAATAGCATCTTTTAGTTTATCATCTTGGAAAGTTTCACCAGCGGTGAGTAAAGATAAAACAACAAGTGCGGTGTGGCCACCTTCATGATGCGAAGTGCCTACCGTTTTACTCACCGGCTCCCAGAATTTTTCGCTGTCTTTTAAGTGATAAAGCTCATCAATGATGGCATTTACCGCTAGTTGAATATGCTCATCTGTGAGGTTTTTATCCGTGATAATTTGCTGCGCATTAGCGCGCATTGGTAATAGCAGCACAAATAGTGCTGTAAGTGTTAAAAACCAAGTTGTTCTTTGCGTTTGCTTCATCTGCCCTGCATAAGGTACATGATGCGCGTCGAGCTTAGATCGTTGACAAATGATCGAATCGCATCCGCATCAAGCTGGGCGTTTAGCGGAGATTGAGTATTTGCCATCATCTTGTCCATAAATGATGGAGGCTGGCGCAGCATTACTACTGTCGCGCTACCTTTTCGCAAGCCTTTAGCCTTCTCCGCAGCGGCAATTGCATCATCAAGATATCCGACCGCGTCGATCAAACCGTTTTTTAGTGCTTCATCGGCAGTATAAATCGAGCCGTCCGCAAGCGCATCAATAGTAGTGGTGCTGGTGATAACAGATTTACGTCCATCGCGCACGCGCTGATTGAAAATATCATACATTTCATCGAGCATGGCCTGGACCTTTTGGCGATCCTTTTCATCCCAACTTCTAAATATATCGTTTGCAGTTGCTTTATTGGGTGAGCCTGATGCTATGAGAGTTACAGGCTCGATGCCGACTTTGTCCATCAGCCCTTCTAAAGTGAAAATTTGTGCAATAACGCCGATACTGCCTGTGATGCATGTTGGTTGAGCGATGATTTGATCTGCAGCGCATGAGATGTAGTACCCGCCGGATGCTGCAACTGATCCATAGCTTGCGATTACGGGGTAGCCTGCATCTGTTAAGCGTTTAATTTCATACCAGATTTCATCGGATGATGTTACGCCGCCGCCGGGTGAATCCACGCGCAGCACTACTGTTTTAATGTGTGAGTTCTTTTTATCTAAAATGTGCTCAACCGCATCATGAACATAAGCTGCCTGCGATTGATTTATTATTCCAACCACGGGGATAACTGCGACAACATTTCTTTTATCGCCGGTACGGTGTGTTGCTTCAACAATTGCTGTTGGTACAACGCCTCTGGCACCGAACATCATCATCATCCCGAAGCCTAGACCGATGAAGAATACAGCACCGAATAGAAATAGGCCCAGCATGAAGAAGATTGCTCGTGATATGCCGCCGGACTTTGTGACTATTTGTACTATTTGTGGTTGGTTTGCTTGTGGTTGTGGTTGATTTGGCATTGGTCTTACTCCAGTGATCGCAGCGGGTATGTCGCTCATTGGGTTAACGGGTCGTGGGCTATCTGGTGGGCCTGATGGAACTTCCGGGGGTTCCGGGGGCGGGGGTTGGTTCATTGGGGGATCCTCGTTTAGTAGGCTGTTTTCTTATCCTTACTTCGTATCGTAGCAGGGTTCGGTTTGGACTGAATTATGTAGATTCGTGCAATAGGCCACATAAAGCACCTCGGTCGGCCTAAAGTACCCATAGCTATGACTAAACAAACCGGCGAAGACTTCCTTAAACCATACCGTGAAGCCGTTGAAAAGTTCGGCCCATCGTTTGAAGCCACACTCTGGCACAGCCGCGAGGCACAGGAGCTTCGCTTCGATGTGATGATCGATCTTGCGAACTTTGGCGACTGCGTTGTAGTAGATGCCGGCTGCGGGCAAGGTGATTTCGCTGCCAGATTGCTTGAACGTGAGATTAGTTTTTCACGTTATGTTGGGATTGATGCGCTAGGGGAGATGATCGAAGTAGCATCCAAGCGCGGCCTGCCTCGCTGTCAATTTGCATCTAGTGATTTGATCGGTTCGCAATCTGTTTTTAAAGAGTACGAGCCAGACTACGTTTGTTTCTCCGGCACGCTTAACACCATGACCCAACAAGCAGCCCAACAGCTTGTTAAACAGGCGTTTGATGCATCAGCGCAGGGCGTGGTGTTTAATTTCCTATCCAATCGACATCACAAGCGATATGAAGGAAAGGATCTAACACCGGCAAGTCGTTTCGATACGCTGGGAATGTTGGACTGGGCATTAGGGCTATCCAGCCGCGTAAGTTTCACCCAGGCATATCTGGACGGCCACGATGCAACGATAATGATTGAGCATGATGGGGAGTGAAGTAATCCTGAGCTTCACCCTGCTTTATCCATTGCTTGGGTAATGAGTGTCCTAACCTGTCGCTCGTTTAGGCGTCCCTCTTTGTAGAGGGACTTTGCAACATTCTCAACTTGGTTCCAGCGAGATTTCAAGCACTCTTCACACTTCTTGAACGCTGCTTGGTAGATTCCATCTACCAAGGGATCATCATCTTTTAAGTGTCTTAGTCCAGCTTGCAGACGAATTTGATCTAGAGCTTTTTGACGATCGCCCCAACCTTCCAGAATATCCTTTGTTTCAGTGTATATTTGCTGTGCTACAAGTCCGCCGAGGCTTGCCATAACATCATCTAAATTTACTTGCCAGCCAGGTGGTGGTATTGCATACTCAATTACTTCGCCCTCTATTTTCCATTTGATGCAGCCAGGTGCAGCTTTACCGTCCTCATCAATAGCGTCTTTCACCGTAACATATTCAAAGTGTTTACTGACAATCACCGCAATTACTGCGTGGCCTGCCTCGTGAAAAGCAGGAACCATATCGATTATGTCTTTACCTTTATTATTTGATTTCATGTAAGCCTATTTATTTTTCAAGTTTAAGAGTACTGAGAAAACATTTTAGAATTTCGCCGCCAGGTAAAATAGAGTGTTCCATTTCCCGTCATCACTTTAGAAATCTACTTGTAACTAGGGCATGTTGACTTGTCCGTCAGCAAATCTGAAAATCCGCCCATGTGTCTACTGCACACAAGTCGCTAGGGTCTACACCTATCATAGTCCCTTCAAGCCCAAGTGACCGCACTAAGGAGTTCGTGCAATCAAATCTATTTAATTTACCAGATCTTGCCAATTCTTGTATTGCCTCTCTATTACGAATCGCAGAAATACACTTCGATAGTAGCGGATCTCCATCTATTCTAGCTAAAGAGAGTTTTTTCTGTAGAGCGATGATAGCGATTCCAACCTCTCGTTCCTCGTCTCGATTAGGCGACTCCTCTAGTGATCTCACAATGCCACGTAAGGTAACTTTTAGTTCAGAGAACCTTGGTATGTTCAAATATGCAGATGCATCCACTCCATTGAGATAGAGATCGACCTGCCATTGCAGAATCCGTCTACTTAGTAGCCCCATATATTGTTCCTCCATTGATGTCGTTTACGATCTGAGTAGTGCCACGTCAGCGTAGAAGGTTATGCATTGTGAGCAGCCGAATAGACGTGAATCAACGATCCTTGAATAACGCTGATTGCTCCTTCATCGCCATCCAAAATAGCATTACCGAGTGCAACCATCAGTATCTTAATCAACTCTTGCGTACTGTAAGATTCTGCTTGCTTGTTCGGATAAGCTGCGTCGTATGTGTCATATGCTGCGTCGAGATAAACATCTGCACGAGCTTCGGCTTGAGTACCTGCCCTGGCAGCTTTAGACTTTACTCGTGCAACGAATTCGTCTCCTTTGCCTTGTTCAAGCATACTGTTATAGGCGCTGAGGAATGCTTCAACCTTGGTAGCTGTAATTTCACGGGGACTGAGATTAGCCTCACCTCTTTCAGCAAGCTCGACCAAGAATTCCAAGTCCTCATCAGTCGGATTTTCGACAAAATCTTCGGATAATTGATGAACTTCAGGCTCTTGCTCGCAACCCATTAGCATTAAGCACAATGCAATAATAATTAATAGCTTCATGGATTGATCTCCTGGGCGACTCCATCAAGCACTCGTGAACCTAGGGTGCTATGGAAATTGTCCACTATACTACTCATATTCCCAAGCAAGGAACACATATCAAGCCATTCAAAGTACTATGAAAGTGAGAATTTGATTATAAGGGTTCTGCATATCCTTGACCACATAACCCCAGTTGCGAGTGGGTCTTGATCCGTTATTATGTCAGGATGACTCAAGAACCCATTAGTGAAGCTGAATACGAGAGATTATTCCAGCAACTCTCGAAAGATGAAATGGGCGCACAGTTTATGGAGGCTATTGACGAGCTTTCTACTGATGGCCAGGCGATCTTCCAAGAAACGCTAAAGCAATTGATATTAATGTTGCACTCAGGTGACTTTAGCAGTCCAACTGGCATGGCCGTCATGCGGGCATACATAGAACATTACTTTCCAGATGGTAAAATATCGAGCAAGGAGGCACTCACAGACTTAATGAGGGGCGAAGCTAAGAAGATACAAGCGATAGCGGAATCATCATTTGCTCATATGTGTAAATCTGGAATTATTCAGGGTCCACCTCAACAAAGCTCACCTACAAGAACACAAAAAGGCTGTTTCGGCATGATCTTAGTTATGGCCGGATTTGGTTTGGGAGCTATGGTCATAGTAATCGCAATCGTCTGATGCTTGATGTAATCCTTTCTTGCGTTTACCCTGTGCGTTATGGCAATACTTATATTTGAATATAGTTCCACGACGGGGGCGCTGCGCCTTGCGGCTAAGCTGCGCGATTATGGTCACAAACTTCGTACGATTTCATTGCATGATCATCATGAGGTTCCCGGCGATCTTGATGAGGTGGATGGCATCGTTATCAGTGGTGGGCCACACAATGCTAATGATGATCATCCCTGGCTTGATGCGCAGATTAAATTATTGAAACAGGCCCATGAAACGGATGTGCCGATCGTTGGGCTTTGCCTGGGCAATCAAGTTCTCGCTAAAGCGCTTGGCGGCGAAGTTGGCGATGTTAAAAGCGGAATCGAATTAGGTTGGCATGAAGTATCGCTAACAGAGATCGGGCGCGAAGATGTCATCCACACCGGCGTGCCTTGGAATTCGATGCAGTTTCATTGGCACAGCCAGGAGGTCACGAAGCCGCCGGATGGGGCGCGCATCTTAGCGACATCGCAGCAATGTGAGGTACAAGCCTGGTCGCTGGGGATGCGCACTTACGGTTTTCAGTATCACCCTGAGGTATATAAGAAAACCATTGATGTCTGGGCGGAAGATGAGCCACAAGCTCTGGAAAATGCGGGCTTGTTGATCGATCAACTTTCTGAACAGACGCAGGCTAACTATGAGGAGTTTGAACGTGTGACTGATCGATTATTTGAGTCGATCGCGTTATTCTTAATGCCAGTCGATAGAAGAATTGATGGCGTGGCAAAAGCTTTGCATCATTAATCTAGATTTTCCTGAAATTGCACGCGCAGGATTGGGAAAACTTTGCCAACGCTTATGTGTTCATCAAAGAAGTTCCACGCAGCCAATCCGTCTTCTGATTGGGGTTCCAGAAGATAGACAGCTAAAGTGCCAAGCGGCTGGGCGGTGCGGACGATCCATGAGCCTGCGGGCAATTGTTGGGTTAGTATATCTGCTCTAGCGTCGAGTAATATATTTTTGTGGCCTTGGAATTCTCGTTCTTGTTTGTGAATTTTCTCGATTGTGTAAACCTCAAAACGCCCTGAGCCAGCGAAAGGTTCGACAGCAATTCCGTGTTGTTTGAGTTTTTCTACTATTGCGCTAAGGCCGGCTGGGATTATGTATGCGTAAGGCCTACGCACACTTAGGGTTGGCTCAAAGCGGCCAAGGTGGACGACTGTGTAATCCTTTTCAACTTCAGTTGGTCGAGGTCGGCCGTTTTCTACTTGTTTCTCTACGTAGCCTTTTAGAATTACGGGTTTGTCGTAGGCAGATGCTTTATGGCGAAGGCCGACTAGATCGCTCGGCTGAGGGTTTTCGCCGGCTGCGATGGTGTCGAGTCTTGCTTGATCATGAATTTGTTTTATTTGTTGGTGATGCTCTGAGGCGTATTCAAGAATGCTACGCACAAATTCGCGTGTGCAAAGTACGCGGTCTTTGAAAGTTGCGTAGGAATATGCTTCGGAAAGGATCGCCATTTGCCCCCGTAGTCCCTGGTAAGGGCCACCAAAGCGTGGTAGGGCGGAATAGGTTGTCCAAGTTGTGTGATCGCGATTGAAATTGCCATAGAAAAACATTTCGTAGCCGTAGTATTGGCGAACAGAATCGGTAACTGCGGGCAGCAGTTGATCGCGGATGAACTCGATTGGTGCGGGATGGCCGGATGGGTTTAGTGGATAATCATAAGTAAGCGTGTAGCGGTGATATGAACCGTTGGTTGTATGACAATCGATGGTTATGTGTGGGTCCCATTCGGTGAAGAAATTAACTAGGGCGCGGGCTTCGGGTGATTCGAGTTTTATGTAATCGCGGTTAAGATCAAGGCCTTGTGCATTAGGTCGCTGGCCCATTTCATCGGGGCCGATTTGACCGCGTCTATTATCGGGAGCCATACGCTCGTTGCCATCTGCGTTGTAGATTGGTGCAAAGACTATGATGAGGTTTTCGAAAAAGGGGTGGTTTCGCTGTGCTGCCAATTCGCGAGTTAGCATAAGTAGAGCTTCTTTACCACAAACTTCCCCTGCGTGGATGTTTGCGAATGCGAATACAATTGCCTTACCGCTGGCTTTAGCTTGCTCTGCTGTTTGCACGGGTGGGTTTGCGAGGATCACTAATGGAATGGAGCGGTTTTCGCTGGTTGTGCCAAGCTCCGCTCGCCTTAGAATCTGTGATTGCGATTCAATGCGATCCAGCAGGTCGATGACCTCATCATACCTTGCGGTCTTGTGGTAATCGGTTTTTTCCGCAACGGTGAGAAGATCGTAATCAACACTTTGAACGCTCATGGGCAAGCTCATTAATAAAGCGAAAAATATTGGGTGCATTTGAAAACTCCAACCGCTCGGAAAAGATCATAATGTAGCAAAATGGTCAAGACTCCAAAAGAGAACGCTAGTAAATATATTTGATATTATTAGCAGCATGACACCAGATGAAGCTAGATCGTTAATGAATCACTGGACTGAGAGCGAAGCGCTGCGTATCCACATGGAGTCCGTGGCTGCGTGTATGAGCGCTTATGCTGATAAACTCGAGCCCGATCAAAAGGACCGCTGGATCGTGGCTGGTTTACTGCATGATATGGATTATGAAAAACATCCCTCGCAGGAAGAACATCCGTTCGTCGCTATCGAGCATCTAAGAAATAATACGGATGTGGATGATGAGATAATAACAGCGATCCTAGGCCATGCTGAATACTCCGGCACGCCGCGCCAAACGAATATGGCTAAGGCGCTATTTGCAGTCGATGAATTGGCCGGGTTTATTGTCGCGTGCTGCAAAGTTCGGCCAAATGGGATTTCAGATTTAGCACCAAAGTCTGTTAAGAAGAAGTTGAAAACGGTCGCGTTCGCTGCTGCGGTTAATCGCCAGGATATCGCAACGGGAATAGAGGAGATGGGAGTAGAACAAAGTGAGCATATCCAGGTTTGTATTGATGCCATGCGCGCGGAAAGTGAAAGGTTGGGGTTGTAGGGGCGGTAGGGCAATGCGTTTTTTATCCACAATCCCATTGTTCACCTGGATTCATTATCTTTACTTCGATGCCAGAAGGGTTAAAGTTGGCGGGATCCTGTTCGATTGGCGGCCAAGTGTTGTAATGAATTGGAATTGCGATCTTAGCTCCAATTAGCTCAGCTGCTTTTGTTGCAAGCTCCGGCCCCATTGTGAAGCGATCACCGATGGGAATGCAAGCGATATCTGGCTGATAGATTTCCCCAATAAGTTTCATATCACTAAATAACCCCGTATCGCCACAATGATAGATTGTAACTCCACCTATATTGACAACTGCACCGCAAGGCATCCCCATGTATTGCCCTTCGTATGATGAGGAATGGAAGGCTTGTGTTAGAGCGACCCAGCCGAAAGCTGTTGTAATTTTCCCGCCTGGATTCATAGGTTCAGTGCTAGCGATACCTTGTTGTTCGCAATATGTACAAAGCTCGAAAGCACCTATGACCGTTGCATTATTATTTTTGGCGATTGCTAACGTGTCGCCAAAGTGGTCAGCATGGCCGTGGGTTAGGACTATGTGCTGACACTTGATGTCATCAGCCGATGCTGTTGCCAGCGGGTTGCCCGTCAGGAATGGATCGATTGCAACTTGATGCGATCCATCATCAAGAATGAATCCTGAATGTCCAAGGTACTTGATGTTCAAGGTCATTGACTGAGTCCTAAAGTCTTTGTGTATAGATAAGTTTTACTTTGGCAGGTTAACTCGTTTTGCCAAAATTGGTGAAAAGTCTAAGAAGATTGCGGATATAGCGTTTTCTAGCAAGCAATGATGGACTTAAGGATTGCAACATTCCAATATATCTTGACAATGAATCTGCGTATGACGTTTGACAGTATACGGGCTACTGAAGGAACATCTCAATGACTATCACAGCGCACATGACTATCGGCAGAAAAATGGGATTGGGTTTCGGCGTTCTATTGGCCCTTGTGGCTACGCTAGCGGTCGTTGTTCTGTTCAACTTGGACAATATGCATCGCCAATTCTCCTTCGTTATTCAGCACGATGCCCCGGTCATTGCGAATGCCAGACATCTGCTGACACTGGTTGTTGACATGGAGACCGGGCAAAGGGGCTTCGTTATCACCGGCAAGGATGAGTTTCTCGAGCCCTATGAAAACGCTGTCGCCGCTTTTTCGGGATTGCTCAGCAAAGAGAAGATGCTCGTCAGTGATAACCCCGCCCAGGTAAAGCTTTTGGAGGGGATTGAGGCTTCCGTGCAAGAATGGCAGGATAAGGCAGCCGCGCCGGAGATCGCTATGCGAAGGAAGATTGGCGAAGCTACAGTTGATGCCCAGCAATTGCAGGAAATACTGTCTCAAGGCGAAGGCAAGCGCATTATAGATAGATTTATGGCTCTTGGTCATGAAGTCGAGGTTTTTTTCTCTGAACAAGGAGACTGGGAGGGGGCGTTCGCCATGGAGATAATCGAGAAATGCATGACCGACAGAGAAGACGGGCAGCGGGGGTTTCTGATTACCGGAAAAGAGGGATTCCTGGAAAAATATACTGCCGGGGAGCAGAAAGAGCTACCCGCATACTTTGCTAGACTGCGAACGATCGTATCCGACAGGGGCTTTGAGAATGAGCTCAAAGGAAAGATAGATCAGTTGGAACAACTGGCCGCCGACTGGACTTACAAAGCTGCCGAGCCAGAAATCGCAGCTCGCCGGCAAATGAACAAACATCCTGAAACTCTAAAAGATGTGGCGGTTCTGCTTGAGGCAGGGACCGGAAAGAGAATACTCGACCGCATAAGAGAAGACTTCAAGAAGTTCATCGCGGAAGAGGAGAGGCTGACGGCTATGCGGTTCACCAGCGCGTCGCAAGCATCCCGCCGCACAACAAATACTACCATCCTGCTTGCACTAATCTCGTTGATCTTCGGTGGGTTTATGGCGATGAAGATCACGCGAGGCATAACGGAACCTGTGGGCAAGCTCACGGGCGCATTAGAAATGGTCGCGAAAGGTGACCTCGGCCAAGAGATAGAGATCAAGTCAAATGATGAGATAGGGGAACTTTCAACGTCGTTTAATCGAATGGTAGGCGATCTCAAGCTACTGGAAGGAGATCGCCAACGGGCCGTGGAGGAGTTGAAGCTGGCGCATGAGGAGCTCGAGGATAAGGTACAAGAGCGAACCAAGGAACTCGAGGCGACAAATGAAACGCTACGGCTAGCGCAGTTCTCGGTCGATGGCGCCTCCGATTCGATATTCTGGATTGGATCCGACAGTCATATCCGCAATGTCAACCAGGCAGTGTGCAAGACGCTGGGTTACAGCCGTCAGGAGCTGATGTCGATGACTATCCACGACATCGATCCTAATTTCTCAAGGGAGGATTGGGGGCGAGCGTGGGAAGCACTCCGAGTCTCGGGCGACGTAGTGTTCGAGACAACTCACCGTAAGAGAGACGGCGGCATGATCTCGGTCGAGGTTGTGGCGAACTATGTGATCTTCGGCGACGTGGAGTACAACGTCGCCTTCGCTCGTGATATCACCGCCCGCAAGCTGGCAGAGGAGGCGCTGCGCGAGCGGGAGGAGCTCTATCGCAATGCTATAGCTGCTGCAGACGCCGTGGTGTACCAAAAGGAGTTTGCAGGAAATACTTACTCATATATGGGGGCCGCGATCACTGACCTGATCGGCTATGACGTAGATGAAGTGACTCCCGAACTCTGGCTCAAGATTGTGACGCAAGTCGAGATGCACGGGTCTGCGCGAGACAAGTCCCAGTCGGAACTCCGGCGGCTATTTATAAATGGTGAACTGCCGGTCTGGAAGGGTGACTATAAGTGCATAACCAAGAACGGCGAGACGCGCTGGCTCAATGACTCATCTGTTCCAATTCACGATGAGGCCGGGAAGGTCGTCGGCTGTCTTGGTGTGCTTCAGAACATTACTGATCGCAAGCTGGCAGAGGAGAGGCTGCACCTGAGCGAGGACAGGCTTACGCTGGCGTTGGAAGCGACCAGTGAGGGTGTCTGGGATTGGAACATCGCAACCGGCGAGATATTTTGTAGTCCGTCTTGGTGTAACGCACTGGGTTTCGATCCGAGCGAAGTGGAACCCCACATAAGATTCTGGAATAGATTAACGCACCCCGAGGACATGCCGCGCGTCACGAAGGCCCTCAATGCCCATTTCCAGCAGAAGACGGAATTATTTGAATGCGAGGTCCGGCTGCGAATGAAATCCGGGGAGTACCGATGGATTCTGGATCGTGGCAAGGTGGTGGAACGCGATGAGGATGGCAAGCCCCTGCGCATGGTCGGTGTGGATGTTGATATCACCGAGCGCAAGCAGGCGGAGGAGAGCCGGGCTATGCTCTCGCGCGAACTTGATCACCGCGTGAAGAACAACCTTACTTCGGTCATAACGCTGGCGCAACTTACCGCTCAATCGACGGATTCGATTAAGGATTTTGTAAGACTATTTACTGATCGTATTACTTCGCTAGCCCGGGTACATGAAATGCTTGCATATAGACAATGGAAGGGTATTGAGTTGGAAGAGCTTATGCGTGTTGCCATTGGTCCGTTCCATGCGTATGAACAACGCCTCAGATTGTCCGGACCGGAAATCATTGTTTCTGCGCGCAACGTACAACCGCTGGCACTGGTCATGCATGAATTGCTCAGTAATGCGGCAAGGCACGGGTCGCTTTCATCAGAAGATGGAATAGTCGAAGTCAAATGGCAACGCCATGCGCAGCGCGTGGTCATCGACTGGTCAGAGCAAGGTGGACCGCCAATCGCAAATCCGCAAGAGTTTGGTGTGGGACTTCGCCTTGTCAGTGGTTTCGTCGAAAAGGAAATCGGAGGAAAACTCGAAGTCGACTTTAATGCAAAAGGTTTTAAGTGCGTGATTCAACTGCCAGCGCCTTGACGCCTCAGGTTCGGGTGATGAGACCTGAGAAATAGTGGATTATTCCAGTACACCGGTGTCTTCATTCACTTACCCGATTTCGCACCCGTCAAACTCGATCCGGAACCATGATCTCTTCGGCGAGACACTCCAGTTGGGGACGATCTCCGGCGATACGCATGCTTGCTGCCCGCTGGACCGGATCGCTTCGGTCTCGGTGATTTGCACATTTGTCCAGGCAAGCGATAATGCGACCTATGAAGAGAGACAATCGAGGCGGCAGGTTCTCAGAGTTGGAGTCATGGTTGTGGTAGTGCAAATGGAGCACGACATATTGTGTGGGGGAAGTGCATGAGCAATTCCCACCAATCACCAACTGACGATCACAAAGAGAATGCGACATTACGCGCTTATGTCATAGAGCTTAAGCGCGAGAACGATCTGCTCAAGCAGGCTAAGCATGCGCAAGCTAAGCCCGGGGATGGGCCGCAAACTCCTGGAGCCGAGGGGGCACTTGAGTTGGAATCTCTCCAGCATATTTACGCAACGGCGCCAATTGGCCTGTGCTGCTTCGATAAAAAGCTGCGTTACGTTTTTGTCAACGAGTGGCTCGCCACGCTAAATGGGTTGTCGGTAAAGAAACACCTGGGGCGGCCAATCAGCGAGGTTATTCCGGACGTTTCTGCCGGTGTTGAGGCGCAGCTTCGCCGGGTGATCGAGACGGGAAAGCCGGTCGTGGGAGGAACGGTTGAGGCGGAGACCGCAGCAGAGCCGGGCGTCAAGAAGTTCTTCGAGCATCACTACGATGCAGTTAGATCCGCTGATGGCATCATCGTCGGTGTTAGCTGCGTTGTTCAAGATGTCACCGAGCGCAAGTGTGCTGAGGAGGCGCTGCGCTTGATTGTCGAAGGAACATCTTGGACTTTCGGCGAAGACTTTTTTCGCTCTTTGACACGGCACTTGGCCCTTGCACTTGGGGTTCGGTCTGCCTTTGTTTCTGAGCTTCACCAAGGCTCCGAGGCACGACTGCGGTTACTTGCCTATTGGGAAGGTAACGACTTCGGCGAAAACTTCGAGTACGACATCAAGGGAACGCCCTGCGAGCTTGTTATCGAAAAGGGCTTGGCCCACTACTCGGCAAACGTGCAGCAGCTCTTTCCCGATGATTGCTGGCTCAAAGAGTCGGGCATAGAAAGTTATTTAGCGGTTCCGCTCTTGGACTCCGAGGGAAATCGCCTGGGTCATTTGGGCGTAGTAGACGACAAACCCATGCCGAAAAACCTACTAGCGGAATCGATCTTGCGAATTTTTGCAGCCCGCGCGGGGGCCGAACTTCTGCGCAAGCGGGCTGAGGAGGCGCTACGGCTGGCGCATGAGGATCTCGAGAATAGGGTACAAGAGCGTACCGAGGAACTACTGACAGCTAACAAGTCCCTGCAGGAAAGCGAGGAAAGGTTCGCGCTGGCATTGGAAGCGACCAGTGAGGGTCTCTGGGATTGGAACATTGCAACCGGCGAGATGTTTTATAGTCCGCGGTGGTGTAAGACACTCGGCTTCGATACGAGCGAAGTGGAACCCCACGGGAGATTCTGGGACAGCTTAGTTCACCCCGAGGATTGGCCGCGCTATACCGAGGCTCTCAAAGCGAATCTGAAGCAGAAGAAGGACTTATTCGAATGCGAGGTAAGGCTGCGAACGAAATCCGGGGAGTACCGATGGATTCTGGATCGTGGAAAGGTCGTGGCCCGCGATGAGGACGGCAAGCCTCTACGCATGGTCGGTGTTGATGTTGATATCACCGAGCGCAGGCGAGCGGAGCAAGCGCTGCGGATTACTCAGTTCGCCGTCGATCACAATTCGGATGCGATCTACTGGGTGAGGCCGGATGGGCGGATTAGCTATGTGAATCACGCGGCCTGCCAAGCGTCGGGATACTCCTACCAGGAGCTGGTATCGATGAGGGTCCCCGACATCGATCCGGATTTCCCGGACGATATCTTGGAGGCGCATATCCTAGAAGTCAAAGAAGTCGGGTCAATGAACATCGAGTCGCGTCACCGAACGAAGTCGGGGCGTCTGTATCCGGTTGAGATCCTGGTTAACTATTTGGCATATGACGACCAGGAGTATCTCTGCGCTTACGTTCGTGATATCACCGAGCGCAAGCTGGCAGAGGAAAAACTGCGGAAAAGCGAAGAGAGATCGCGTTTAATTTTGAACGCTACTCATGATTCAGTATTCCTTATAGATGCATCCAACTGGAAGTTACTCGCGGTTAATGAGAGCGGAGCTAAGAATCTAGGCAAAAGCGTAAATGAAGTCGTTGGTCTCAAGATAGATGATCTGATGTCAGCAGATGAGGCGCGCATGAGGAAAGAATTGTGTGAGCAAGTGATTCTTTCAGGTGAATGTCTTTCTTTTGAAGATGAACGCGATGGAATTCACTTTGATAACACCATTTATCCTGTTTGTGATAACCAAGGGAAAGTGGTCCAACTTGCCGTTTTTGCCCAGGACATCACCGAGCGGAGGCGAGCGGAGGAGGCCGTTCTCGAGAGTCAAGCGCTCTTCAGAGCGGTCGTCGAGGGCACCACAGATGCAGTTGCGGTCACAGACCTGAACGGCAACTTCCTATTCGTTAATCAAACAGGCGCTACCTGGCTTGGGAAAACGCCTGAAGAACTTATAGGACAACGCGAGCTCGATTTCTACTCGACTGATGCAGCCGCCAGGATCGCGGCGGATGACCAACTTATATACACAGAAGACAGGAGCTTGAACACTCAGTCATTTGAGAATACGTTTGAAGTAAACGGCGCATCTCGCACCTACATTGCCACCAAGACCGCGCTTCGTGATAATCAGGGCAACATCATCGGCATCATCGGGATTGCCCACGATATTACCGAGCGAAAGCGAGCCGAGCAGGAGCTGAACGAGTTCTTCAAGCTGTCCCTGGAGATGCTGTGCGTGGCAGGGACAGATGGGTTCTTCAAAAGGATCAACCCGGCCTTTAACAAGATCCTGGGCTACTCAGACGAGCAGCTGCTATCAGTACCGTTCATCGAATTCGTTCATCCAGACGACATTGAGGCGACCTTGGCGGTATTGGAGGGCCTGGGGCGCGGTCAGTTGACGATGCGCTTCGTCAATCGCTATCGCTGCAAGGACGGCTCGTACCGGCACTTCGACTGGAACGCAATCTACGAGCCCAAGAGTGGGCTGATACACGCTACCGCCCGCGATATCACCGAGCGCACACAAGCAGAGACTGCTCTACGAGATAGCGAAGAGCGCTTTCGAGTTGTGTTTGAAGCAGCACCTTTCGGGATGGCAATAGCAGATGCAGGAGTAACTCCGCTTAGTTATAACATCGCGTTGCAGAATATGCTTGGTTACAGCGAAGAAGAATTGCAATCCATGGACGTATCGCAATTCACTCACCCTGATGATGTAGCTGAGGGTAAGTTACTCTTTGATGAATTGAAAGAAGGCAAACGCGATCATTATCAAGTGGAAAAACGATATATTCGAAAAGATGGGCAGATCCTGTGGGGTAATCTTGCATTTGCTTCAGTGCGCAATGACCAAGGAGAGGTTAAATATTTAATTGCTTCGGTCAAAGATATCACCGAGCGCAAGCTCATAGAGGATGCGTTAGCCACAAGCGAGATGCGATTTCGAACGACGTTTGAGTCGGCGGCGATCGCCATGGCCCTCGTCGACGAAAACGGAAGGTTTATCGAAACGAATGTGGCGTTCCGGAAGATGTTCGGGTATAGCGCCCAAGAGCTGGAAGGCATGATCTTTTCGGAGCTGACGTATCCTGTGGATGCCGATCGCGGCTGGGACCTGTTTAGGGAACTGATCGAGGGACAGCGCGACAGCTTCCATCTGGAGAAACGTTATTACCGCAAGGACCAAACATTGTTGTGGGGATCAGTGAACGTCTCAGCGATCCGCAACGCTGACGGGAGCTTGCGTCACACCATAGCTATGGTCGAAGACATCACGGCGCGCAAACAAGCAAAGGAAGCGCTAAGCGAGAGTGAGTTTAAGCATCGCTCTCTGATTGAATCTGCCAATGCTGTTCCTTGGAAGGTCGAGCTTGCAACTGGACGATTCACCTACATGGGCCAACAGGTCGAGCAGCTATTGGGTTATCCTATGAGCAGCTGGGTGGATTTTGACAGCTGGTCGGATCGTATCCATCCGGAGGATCGTGAACAAGCGATTAAATATTGCATGGATTCGACGTCGCGCGGTGAGGATCACGAATTTGAATACCGCGCCATTACCGCCGATGGACAGCATGTGTGGATTAGAGAAGTCGTTTCGGTCATTATGGGGGATGAAGGTCCCAAAGAATTGATCGGTTTCATGTTCAATATAACTGAGCGCAAGCACGCCGAGGAGCAGGCCCGGCAGTTGCAGGCCGATCTGGCACACATGTCGCGCCTAAGCACATTGGGAGAAATGGCCTCTGGTTTGGCGCATGAATTGAATCAGCCACTTGCTGTCATTGCCAATTACGCCAATGGATGTATTCGTAGGCTTCATTCTGAAAATCTATCTCGAGATGAGCTAAAGGATATGTTAGAACGCATTTCAGCCCAGGCCAGGCGTGGCGGGTCAATCATTCGGGGATTAGAGAGCCTTGTTCGCAAAGGTGAGGCTAAACGCGTGTCAATTGATATCAATGAAAGTATTCTTGAAATAGTAGATCTTACGGAGGTAGATGCCAAACGTCATAAAGCAACTACTCACCTGGAGCTTAAACCAAATCTACCTGCGGTACTGGCGGACCCCACGCAAGTTCAGCAGGTTATCTTGAATCTTGTGCAAAATGCCTGTGAAGCTTGTGCACAAGTGCCAGTTTCACAGAGGGTTGTGACTGTTCATACCGCTTGGGCGGGTGAAGATGAATTAGAGATTACGGTTAGCGATAGTGGGCCAGGCGTGGCCAGTGAGCTTAGCGACCGCTTGTTTGAGCCGTTCTTTACTACCAAACAAAAGGGCATGGGCATGGGACTGGCAATAAGCAGGTCGATTGTCGAAGCACATCATGGTAAGCTATGGACATCAAAGAATCCTGAGTCCGGAGCTAGTTTTCACTTTACTTTACCTATTGCAAAGGAAGATAAATCCCATGGAAAATAATGCAACGGTATTTGTAGTGGATGATGAGGTAGAAGTGCGCGAATCACTTCGTTGGCTTATTGAGTCTATTGATTTGAATGTAGAGACATTTGAAAGTGCGGAGGAATTTTTAAGGGCTTACAATCCTGATCGTCCAGGATGTGCTGTTATAGATATGCGCATGCCTGAGGTTAGCGGTTTAGAACTTCAGAAAAAACTCAAAGCAAAAGGTATTGCGCTTCCTTTGATCTTTATCACGGGATTTGGGAGTGTACCCATTGCAGTGGAAGCCTTGAAAATGGGGGCAGTAGACTTTATGGAAAAGCCCTTCAGCGATCAGGCGCTTCTAGATAAAATTCACCATGCGCTGGAGATTGATCGTCAGACCAGGCTTAAGAAATCTCGTAATGAAAACGTTAGTGCTCGAGTTAAAGACCTGACTTCCCGTGAAAAAGAAATAATGGACTTGGTAGTTCAGGGTAAAGCAACCAAGCGTATTGCAGTACAACTTGGAATTAGCCCTAAAACTGTTGAAGCGCATAGAGCTAGAGTTATGCAAAAAATGAAGGCGGATTCCATTGCGGATCTCGTTCGATCAGCCATGTCGGTAAAAGTGCACTAGGGAAAACCCTTGTTTCCTAGTAGAAAGCCCCTATGATGAGGGGTTACCCTAAGTACCGATAGCCCCTATGTTGGACGACGTCCTGCTGTGAAAGCTAGCAGCAAACGGCTTTTTTCGCTGGGGATTTTTCCGGGGCGACACCACGAAGTGTCGCACCTTCTCCAGCGAATCAAGCTATTTCGATTTCGTCGGGCCCTGCCGGGGTGCTCGTAGGTATTTTCTACCTTTCTTATAAGGTTGCAAAGATAGATTCGCACTGAAACTGCCCTTTGGGGAATTCGCCCTGATTGGCGCTTAGTGAGTTATAGTACTATCAGCGGACCTGAAATACAAAGTTATTGGCCAAATAATGAGCTAGTCGAGGATCCGTTATGGCTTGATCGTCTTACACATGCGTAGCTGATATCATTGTGCCTCTAATTATTGATTCATTCATTCCCATCATATTGCGAGGACATTGGCATGAAATTCAGTTCACGAATCTTGGCTACTTTTGTGTTGCTCTTAATGGTCGCGCTTGTAACTGGGTGCACAGAGGAAATGGATGGCGGTTCTGCATCTAATGCATCCACTCCGCCACCAGATCAACCGCCACAATCTCAAACAGTCGTGCCAAGCCAATCTGCACTGGGCGGAGCAAAACGCGCTGCAGAAAATACTCGTGACCGAGTAGCGGATTATCAGAAAAAATTAGAAAGAGATATGGAAGATAATTAGTAGGTAACAGCCATACTCCTAAAATACAACACCTAAAATAACAACTATGCCCGTGACAAATGATCGTTGGCAAATTCATATCGACACCGGCGGTACGTTTACAGATTGTATTGCAATCGATCCAGCAGGATATATCCATCGCGCCAAGGTATTAAGTACTGGTGCTCTTCGAGGACAAATTAAGTGCATTAAGGATAAGAGGCATTTTGAAATATCGCAGCATTGGGGGGTTAGCGATGATTTTGTTAAGGGATTTAAGTTTGCGGTATTAGGTGCAGATGAAAATTGCCATTCTATTATCGCAAGTTTTAATGCTGCATCCTCAGTAATTGAATTAGAAACGGACTTGCCTGTATCAATCATCGATGGGGCTGCATTTGAAGTTCGCAGTGATGAAGAAGCTCCGATACTCGCAGCTCGAATCGTAACACAAACAAATTATGATTCGCCTCTTCCGCCACTGGATATGAAACTAGCAAGTACGCGCAGCACAAATGCACTTCTTCAAAGACAAGGTGCACCAGTTGCTTTCTTCGTAACAACAGGCTTTAAGGATCTATTACTAATAGGCGATCAACAACGCCCGGATCTCTTTGCGCTCGATATTAAGAAAACCAAACCACTCTATGAATCTGTATATGAAGTTGATGAAAGATTAGCAGTTGATGGTTCAATTCTTAGAGCGATAGACATAGATAGTGTATTAGAGAAAGCAAAAAGAGCTTTAGAGCAAGGCATAGATTCCGCAGCCATTGCATTAATGCACAGTTATATAAATCCTGATCATGAACTGAAGCTCGCTGAGAAGTTACATCGTTTAGGCTTTACGCATGTTTCCTGCTCATCTGATATGGGCGCACAAATAAAACTATTGCCTCGAAGCCAAACCGTGGTCGCTGATGCTTATCTTGGACCTGTTATTGATGATTACTTGAAACGTGTCACTCAATCGATCGGCAATAACTCGATTCATGTAATGAGCAGTGCAGGCGGTTTAGTTAAAAGTGATAATTACCGAGCTAAAGATAGCCTGTTAAGTGGCCCGGCCGGTGGTGTGATTGGTGCAGCGACTGCTGGCAAAGCTAGCAAATTTGTTAAACTAATAACCTTTGATATGGGGGGAACAAGTACGGATGTTTCGCGATTTGATGGCGATTACGAATATGATTTTCAACATGAAGTTGCAGATGTTAAACTTGTTGCGCCCGCACTTGCAATCGAAACGGTTGCTGCAGGTGGTGGATCTATTTGTGAGTTTGTAAATGGGCAGCTTCGTGTTGGGCCTAATAGTGCAGATTCTGTTCCGGGTCCTGCGTGTTATGCTGCGGGTGGGCCGCTCACTATTACCGATGTCAATCTCTTACTTGGTAGGCTCGATCCTGATCGTTTTGAAATTCCAATTTCAACAGACAAAGCTGAAGCAGCGCTTAAGTTAGTTATTGATGATATTCATAAATTTACAAATGTATTGCCCCTGCGAAATGAATTACTACAAGGGTTTTTAGATATTGCAAACGAGCGTATGGCCGATGCTATTTGCGAAGTATCTCTGCGCAGAGGTTATGATCCAATTGAATACGCATTAGTAGCATTCGGCGGAGCTGGCGGGCAACACGCATGCGCAATAGCAAAGATCCTTGGTATTAAAAGCATAGTTATGCCCGCCGATGCATCGCTACTTAGTGCTGTGGGATTATCCTGCGCTGTAATTGAGAGGTTTGCACATAGACAAATTCTTAAACCACTCGATGATGTTCTAGCGCAATTGCCTGAACAACTTAAAAAGCTTGAAGAACAAGCAATAGATGAACTTATAAATGAAGATGTAGACAAGTCACAAATACAAATTAGAAAACGAATAATAAACTTAAGATTGCTCGGCCAGGAGTCTTCGATTGCAATTGACTGTAATGATATAACAAGCTTGCAAAGAGATTTTCAAACACAGTACAAAGCTATCTATGGCCACGAACCAATCGGGAAACCCATCGAGGTTGTTTCTGTTCGTGTTGTAGCTTCTAAAAAACCAATAGAGATAGAGCGGCAAAATGAAGATGTTAAGCAAGCAAGGCCGGCAATAAACAGAAAGATCAAAGTATGGATGGATAGCACGTGGCTTAGCATTAGCGCAATTGAAAGAACTGATTTGAAAGTAGATTCTCAAGTTGATGGGCCAGCAATTATCTTTGAACAAAATAGCACTTATGTAATTGAAACTGGTTGGTACGCATGTGTTGATGAAACTGGCGCATTAGTACTGACACGAGATAAGAATTCCTTGCTTAAGCAGGTGGATGAGTCTATTAGTGTTGCGCGTGAAGCGCTATTCGCCAACCGCTTCACTTCTATTGCCAAGCAGATGGGCCAAAGTTTGACCCGTACTGCGTTATCTACAAATGTTAAGGAGCGATTGGACTTTTCCTGTGCGCTATTAGATCGTGATGGATATTTGGTCGTTCACGCACCGCACATGCCGGTTCATCTTGGGGCACTTGGTTTGTGCGCTCGGGCATTAGCTAAAGAGATGGATATAAAGCCTGGCGATGTGGTGATTACAAATCACCCCGCTTTTGGGGGATCACATTTGCCGGATATCACAGTTGTAACCGGGGCATTCTATGACAATCAACTAATTGGTTACGCAGTAAGTCGAGCCCATCATGCAGAATTAGGGGGAATACGACCAGGTTCCATGGCACCTGATGCACAGTCTCTAGCAGAAGAAGCGGTGGTAATCTCCCCAATGTATTTGCTGCGTGATGGCAAATCCCGCTTTGATGAAATAGAGAAACTCTTAAGTGACTCTGAGTTTCCATCGCGCATGGTTGAAGACAATTTAGCTGACCTTAGAGCAGCCGTAGCAGCAAATCAGCGAGGTGTGCAGCGATTATGCGAGCTTGTAGATGTTTATGGTTATGCAGCAATCAATGAGCAAATGCAGATTATTAGGAGTAAAGCTGAGCAGTTAGCGCGACAAGCAATTTCGCAAATTCCCGATGGCTGTTATGAAGCTAAGCAATCTCTTGATGATGGATCTCCGCTTTGTGTTGTAATTAAAGTTAAGGGCGATGCTGCGGTGATTGATTTCAAGGGAACTGCGGATGTGCATCCGGGCAATTTAAATGCCACGCCCGCCATCGTTCATAGTGCAGTTATATATGTGCTTCGAGTTTTAATTGGCGAAGCTTTGCCACTTAATGAGGGAATTATGCAGGCAGTTAAATTGAAGATCCCACACGGAATGCTTAATCCGGTGTTTGATAGTGATCCTCATAAAGCTCCCGCAGTAAGTGGAGGTAATGTGGAAACAAGTCAACGAATCGTCGAGGTGCTTTTTAAGGCTCTTAATACTTGTGCAGCAAGTCAAGGAACCATGAATAACGTCCTCTTTGGCGATGAAACTTTCAGCTACTACGAAACAGTATGTGGTGGAAGCGGCGCAACATCAAACGCAAACGGAGCAGATGCAGTACATACACATATGACTAACACTCGCATAACAGATCCGGAAATTTTAGAGCATCGTTATCCAGTCAGGCTAGATCGATTTTGCATCAGGCCGAACTCTGGCGGGGAAGGAATAAATAGAGGTGGGCATGGCGTAATTCGCGAAATGACATTCTTGAAACCCCTCTCACTATCAATAATCAGTCAACATCGTAGCGAAGGCCCCTACGGCCTAAACGGCGGCAAACCCGGAGCCCCCGGAAAGCAAAGCATAGTTCGCAAAGATGGAACAATCACGGAATTAGGTGCAGTTGATAAATGTGAGTTAAAAGCAGGCGATCGCCTAATCCTTCAAACCCCCGGCGGCGGTGGTTGGGGTGATGCATCTTCTGTTGATTGAATACTGGCATCTCTATACATACGCGCACGTTCTATTGGATGCACTGAATCAGTCCAATCTGGCAAATCAACTTCACACAGAGGTCTTTTGTAATCTCGCGGTAATCGGCGATAGTCGCCAAGATGGAAGCTCTCCCCACATTCGCTGCACATTGCATAGCCCGTATTATCAGTTGGTGTGTGGCGGAGTGAATAACCACAATAAGAACACATGCGATTTCTGATGATAGTCCTGATGAAGCGTTTAATTCTGAGTGCATCCCAGAATAAAAATACAAATAATACTATTTGCAGTGAAAAATAGAGCCATACGCCAAATCTAATAAATGATAAGAAAAGCAATACGCCAATTAAGAGCCAAAAAACAATTGACACAAAGTAGGGGATGCGATCTATGAATAGGCCATGCTGACGAATCAGAGACTTAGCTACAGCTTCCATTAACTTATTGAAATGAAGTGTGTCCCGGTAGCAATAGCCTTTTACATCCGGAGCGAACGGCGCGAATTCTTTTAAAATAGGTCGCTGATTTGAAGGCATTGTGTTTATTGTAGGTGAGCAGTCTCTACTAATAGTAGTTAAATATCGGTAGTTTGTGATTCATCTCTTTGCATTCGCGCGCTATCGAGAGGATGTAGGCTGTCGTGCCAGTCGGGCTGGCGCCTAGGGCGCTTGTATCCTTTTGGAAGGTGGCAGTAGTAACCCAGATGAAACTTCTGCCCGCACTCGCTGCACGTACCGAAACCATCCGAATCAGTCGGTGATTGTCTTAGGATGTAGCCACACCTGAAGCACATGCGCTTCCTGATAATCGTTTTGACGAAGCGCCTGATCCTCCTACCGTACCATATCATTAGGGCAAAGCAGAGCAATTGAAACATAGTACTCCAAGCAAATGGAAGGAAAGAGGGCGCGAGAACGAAAGTAATTATAATTGCAGCTATGAAAATGAACATTACCCATAGAGGCAGGCGATCGATGAATGAACCATGCTTCCGAATCATTCGACGCGATATTTCCCGAGTGAATGCATTGAAATGATCCCGATTGAGATAGCAGTAACCATTGACATCAGGCGGCAGTGGATCGTTGGACTCAAAGATGGGGTGCTTATCGAGATCCATTACGGTGATTGTAGGTGAGGATGAGGGTAATTCCTACCGTTGATATAGATCCAGGCTGAATTACGATCTTTCAACTAGCCTGTCAATCAAATAGCTTGATTGTTCGAGTGCTTGATCGCTGAAATTGCCGAAGAACTCGCGTACTTGATTGAAAGTTTCCTCGATATCGCTTGGGCTGCCTGATTCGATGGTCTTTTTGTGCTCAACCCCTGCATCAAGAAATGCCTGGGTGATTTCATTCATCAAGGGGTTGGATTTCTGGATTGATGCGTAAAGTTGAGGCGACTGCGCGAAGTGTCTTGCGGTCATCAACAGTTCCATCAAGTAAACCGGTGAAGTGAATTCGAGTGTTTCCTTAAGTGGCACGCCGAATTGGGCCATGGTTTTTCCCATGACCTCTGTAGCAAAGTGTGTTAGCACTTGCACGACAGCCATGGCTCGATCATGTTCAGTTGATGTTGATTCCTTAATAACGAGGCCGCGCGCACTTAGCATGGTTTTTAGCCAAGCCAGCCAATCATCACCACGGCCGTGGGTTAGTATTATTCGTTGACCTTGCAATGTGTGAACGGATGGGCCAAATAGTGGATGCGTCCCGACCACACTTGCTTTGGAGTGTTTCAGCATTGCTTCGAGTGGTTCTTCTTTAATAGAAGTGACATCCATAAGCAAAGCATCTTGGCGCACAAGTGGACCAAGCTCAGCAATAACGGAAGTTGTTACATCAATAGGCACACTTATCACCACAACATCTGCGGATGCAGCAGCGTCGCCTGGCGTCAGGTCCGTATCAAGGTCCGCGATCATCACTGCGTGGCCGAGATCTGCGAACATCTTTGCCATGCACTGACCCATACCACCTGAGCCACCAATGATTGCTACTGTACGAGTCTCAACATCAAGTGGAACTTCCACGCGCAAAGTTGCCTGGCGATCCCTCGATGCCCAAAGTATCAAGCGGAACATATTTTCAATCACATCAGGTCGCAGGCCAAGCGGCACAGAGCGCTTTCTGCGATCTTGGATAAGTTCTCGTTCTCGTTTGTGGTCTCTTATGGATATGCTGTTTTGGCGTTTATGAGCTGCGATTTCGCCCACCAGGCCGTTTCGTCTGGATAGTAGCTGCAGCATTTCGTGATCGACAGCATCTATCATTGCCCTAAGTACGGGCAAAGATCTTGCATCTGAAGGGTTGGTTGAAGCATCAGGATTGCTCATATTTAGGTACCTATCGCCCAGATTTAGCTGGGGCTTGTAGGTATCATATTAGATATGTCAGGGAAAGTGCTTGAGCATACTTTGACGTTGCAATGTGTAGGGCTAGACTCTTAGCCATGAATAGTACAACTACCTCTACGACAACAGCACCTCGGACAAAGGTTTCGACCTTTGTTGATGATTTTATGGCCCAAGTTGAGGAACGTAACCCTCATGAGCTGGAGTTTCACCAGGCAGTGCGCGAGGTGGTTAGCTCGCTTGTGGTGGTTCTGCAAAAACACCCAGAATATAAGAAAGCCAGAATCCTTGATCGCATGATTGAGCCGGAGCGCGTGATTCAGTTTCGTGTTCCTTGGATGAGTGATAATGGAGAGGTTAATGTAAATCGTGGAATCCGTGTGGAGTTTTCCAGCGCTATAGGTCCATACAAAGGTGGTCTGCGCTTTCATCCCAGTGTTAATTTAAGCATATTGAAGTTCTTAGGCTTTGAGCAAGTATTTAAGAACAGCCTGACAACTTTGCCCATTGGTGGAGGCAAAGGCGGATCAAACTTTGACCCAAAGGGTAAAAGTGATAATGAGGTAATGCGTTTTTGCCAAAGCTTTATGAGCGAACTATATCGCCACATAGGTCCAAATACTGATGTTCCTGCAGGTGATATCGGAGTTGGCGGTCGTGAGATTGGTTATTTGTTTGGCCAGTATAAGCGACTAAGCAACGAGTTTACGGGCGCGATTACTGGTAAGGGGTTCAATTGGGGAGGCAGTCGCATTCGACCTGAAGCCACGGGCTATGGTGTGGTGTACTTTGCAGCTGCCATGCTGGAAACTCGAGGAGAATCATTAGAAGGCAAGGCATGTTTGGTTTCCGGAGCAGGTAATGTTGCGCAGTATGCGGTTGAGAAGATTACTGAGTTAGGTGGAAAGGCAATTACATTATCTGATACCAGTGGGTGTATACATGATCCAGATGGTATTTCTCCGGAAAAGCTCAAATGGGTTATGAACCTTAAGAATAAGAGGCGCGGGCGAATTGAGGAGTATGTTGAGCAGTTTCCAACTGCTGAATTTACAGGTGCTGATCCCACACTTCAGACTAACCCGCTTTGGGCGATTAATGCGGATTGTGCCTTTCCCTGTGCAACACAAAATGAGATAAACGAAAAGGACGCAGAGCATCTTCTGGCAAATGGCGTGTATCTGGTCACTGAGGGTGCCAACATGCCAACTACTCCTGAGGCTGTCGATCTACTGCTTGATGCGCGTACGCTTTACGGTCCGGGTAAAGCTGCCAATGCTGGGGGAGTTGCGGTTTCAGCACTTGAGATGGCTCAAAATAGTATGCGCTTGACCTGGTCTCGTGAGGAAGTAGATCAACGTTTGCAGGAAATCATGCGTTCGATTCATACTGCGTGTGCGGAAGCTGCGGAAACCTACGGCACGCCCGGCAACTATATGAATGGCGCCAACATAGCAGGATTTTGCAAGGTTGCCGATGCCATGCTGGATCAAGGGTTGGTATAGATAAGTCGTGGATTCAAGTTAGCGAAGTAATGCGGGGCATGGCTGCAATTGCTGTGAAATCATCCCAGGTCAGATAGCAGGGATTATGGCTAAATCAAAGCAACCAAATTGATGACAATTGCGGATTCATAATTACTGGCTGAAAAACAGTATTGTTTTTTTTATTGCTTGTTAAAAAAGTCCACACCTCGCCGGTTTGACGGGGTGCGGAGCAAAAGAGAGAGATTATTTGGACCATACTTCTGGTCCGGAAAAAAGTCCGCACCTCGCCAATTACAGCGGGGCACGGAGCAAAAGAGAGAGAGTTTGTCGAGCACCAACATCGGGGGGATGCTTGGTCCTCTAAATTCTGCACTACGCTTGTTAGCGGGGTGAAGAGTTGGGTCTACAAATGAGCAAGAACCATTTTCTTGGCTTAGTTGCAAGCAATGCAGTTTCAGCCATTGTGACTGACAAAGTCAGCACAGGTCTAATCACATAACAGCTAGTTTTTTCTTGCTCAATCTTTCTCTGAGGCTCTCCTATGTCAGTGATAATGATCCTTTTAGATCTGTGGCGCTGACCGCATATATAAACCTCTATTCATATGCCACAGTAAAACTGCCAATACGTCAAGGAAAAAGTGCCAAAGACTACAAAAAAAGTGGATACTTTTTGCTCTCGCAGGTAAGATTTGGGTTCAGGCAGGTTGTTTGTGTTTCCTAAATTCACATTTATCTGAATTTTATGAAATATGCTTGTCTCGGTGCTATTTTGTCTTATGTGCGTGGCAAGGATAGAAGTACGTCTATCTCTTTGTGGTTGGGGTAATGATTAGTTATGCACTAAAGAGTAAGAGGATTTCTTAACGATTCGATATTTCTGGGCAAATGATGATATACTGATGCTAGATTCAAGTGGATGATCAGCCAATGGCTCCCACAACGGATCCAGAGATAAAGCAATAGTGCTCAAAGCCAGGAGGCTGAGATCACTAATTCAATTGGTATTACAAGTTTCACGTAATTACCAGAAATTTGTCGTGAAAGATGAGTATTAGTATCTAGATATTATCTAGTAAAGGGATTAATTAGTTGGTAATGGATTGTGGGATATTTAGCCGAAGGTCGTTGGCTAGGACTTAGGGCGGAATCAAGCGATAGGGAAATCCAGCGGGAGATAGGTGATTTTAATGAAATCTTGCGGGTGATTTTGGCTCGTATGGTTGAGGTGGTTGATAGTTACGAAGCATAATTTCCCGTGGAGTACATAATGCCCAAGGAGATCTTTGAGTTCGGTGATCGTGTGCGATTGCAACGCCGCCCTGAATGGGGGATTGGCTCTGTAGTTAAGGTCGAAGCTGCAATGCTCAATGGTACTCGTTCCCAATCGGTATCAGTTCGCTTTGCTAACCAAGGGATAAAAGTTCTAAATACTGCTGTAGCAGAGATCGAGTTGGTTAGTCATGAGCATGTTGAGGCTCTTGCTGATGCTAAAGCTCATCCCATGGTGCAGTGGCATAAAATTAGTGAAAACGATTGGTTGGCTCCAATTGCACAGCGCAAAATCCAAGAAGTTATGGTTTCTTTGCCGGAAAATGTGCGCGACGCATTTTGCTCTATAAAACAAAGGCTAAAACAAACTCTCGATCTTTTTCGCTTTGAGCGTACCGGCGGAAGCCTCATCGAATGGGCCATTGCCCAATCAGGGCTTGATGATCCATTATCGCGCTTTACACGTCAGGAATTGGAACTTCTCTTTGATAGATGGATGACATATAGGCAGGACCATCTTCTGAAGATGCTGCAAGAAGCGTCTCAAGACATTGCGTTTTCCCGAGATGAGATTGATTCTCTGGTTGCGGCTGCGCCTTTATCTGCTCAGGAAGCTGTGCGTCTAGTCACCACAAAACGTTGATTTAAAGCAACATCCTGAGTTTTCGATAGATCGGTCTGTGCGGGCAAGTCCGAGATTATCCCATTTATATTTTGAAAAACTGAATTCGTCCACTTTCGCTAAAAGCATTCCAGAAGTGGCGCAGTGGTTGTTTGTAATTGATAGAGCCTTGCTATCAAGGCGCTTAATGAACAACCAGGGCAATAGATGCTTAGGTCCACTGTAGTGGAGAAAAAGATGGACGAGCAAGCGTTTCGCAACAAATTTGATGAGTTGATGTCTAGGCTAAAGGCACTTCCTGAGCCTGACCGGATGAGGCTAAACAAACTAGCGGAGGACGCCAAGAAGCGACGACAGCGAATCCAAACGTCAGTTAGTGAATTACAGGACTCGCTGGATCATTTGCGCTTGAGTGTGAAATATCTGGTATTTGATCTTGAAGCTACACGTAGGGAGAACTCCTATTTGCGAAAGCTTTTAGAGCAGGCCAATCGAAATGATTCGTCGCCACCTGATAAGAACAATGAAGATTATTTCGGTGATGAGATATCTGGGGCTGATTAAGCCATAAATTGATTTATCTCCTGTTCGGTGCGAAAGCACAAAGAGTGGTGCTGATATTTCGCTAACTTCGATGTGCAGCCGATCCAGGCTTTAGTTAGCGAAACAACACCGCAATAGCGACAAGCTGGATAAAACTGGCTTGTAGCTTTCTATTGACGAATTTGCCCTCTTTTCACATCAGGAATGGTGCTGATGGGCTAGAAGTCAAAGATTGCCCGTCCAGTTGCAATTGGGCACAAATGAGCAAATCTGAGTATAATGCGGAAATATTAGAGGTTCAGCTACTTGATATAGTACATAGTAAGTGCTATAAGAATAAGAGACCTATTGGGTGCTTTTTTCAGTAACCCAGCCGCCATGATAGCGAGGTGATCTATGCTCTTAATTACAAGAAAAACCGACTACGCATTACTAGCACTTGCCAGCTTGGCTAATTTAGAACCTCAAGGAACTAGTGCACGTGAATTGTCCGAAAGGCTGCATTTACCGCTGCCTGTTTTGCGAAACATCCTCAAGCAGCTTGCCCGATCTGGTGTACTAAAGTCAACACGCGGCACTAAGGGTGGGTATCGCCTGGCGAAGCCACCTAGTGAGATTAGTTTAGCTGAGCTTGTAGAGGCAATAGAAGGTCCATTGCGCCTTACGCGCTGTTGTCCTACTCCTGAGAATGAATCTGAGCAAGAGTGTAAGCTGGAAGAGACCTGCATCATCCAGATGAACGTTCGCAAAGTTCACGCGCGACTTATGGAGTTTCTTGGCGAAGTTAAGCTGGCAGAAATTGCTGCACCTTTAGAAGAAGATCCAAGTGGCGAAGGGGTGGTTGTAACTTGTGCCAGAGATATCAATACCAGCGTTACGAATGCCAGCACCAAGAACCGGGAGCAACTTACCGATGCCACTTGAACAGTCAACTAAAAACATGATCCAATCAAATGAACAACCGGCCAGCGAGTCGGAGCTCACCATCGATCAATGGCAAAGCCAGGAATATAAGTACGGCTTTACCACGGATATCGAGTCGGAAACATTTCCGCCCGGCCTTGATGAAGATGTAATTCATAAGATATCGGCAATTAAGAATGAGCCGGATTGGTTGCTTCAGTGGCGCTTAAAGGCTTATCGTCATTGGTTAACAATGACGGAGCCCAAATGGCATAACATTCACTATACGCCGATTGACTATCAAAAGATTTCTTATTATTCAGCTCCTAAGAGTGATAAGGATCGCCCCAAGAGCCTTGATGAAGTTGATCCCATTCTCCTTGAAACCTACGAAAAGTTAGGTATACCATTGCAGGAGCGTGCGATATTAGCTGGGGTTGCGGTAGATGCAGTATTTGATAGCGTATCCGTTGCCACTACTTTCAAAGCCAAGCTGGCAGAGGTAGGTGTAATTTTCTGCCCGTTTTCAGAAGCAGTTACCGAGCATCCTGAGTTAGTTAAGAAGTATTTGGGATCGGTGGTGCCATACTCGGATAACTTCTTCGCTACGCTTAACTCTGCGGTCTTTACTGATGGTTCGTTTGTCTACATACCAAAGGGTGTTAAGTGCCCAATGGAGCTGTCAACATATTTTCGTATTAATGCAGCTTCTACGGGACAGTTTGAGCGGACTCTTATCATTGCCGATGCTGGTAGTGAGGTCAGCTACCTGGAGGGTTGTACTGCTCCGATGCGTGATGAACATCAATTGCATGCTGCGGTAGTCGAGTTGGTCGCGTTTGACGATGCGAGGATTAAGTATTCGACTGTGCAGAACTGGTATCCCGGCGATAAGGACGGCAAGGGTGGTATCTTCAATTTCGTCACTAAACGGGGCAAGTGTGCGGGAAGAAGTTCACATATTTCGTGGACGCAGGTTGAAACCGGTTCAGCAATTACTTGGAAATATCCCAGCTGCATATTGCTGGGTGATAATTCTGTTGGTGAGTTTTATTCAGTGGCGCTGACTAACAACCATCAACAGGCAGATACGGGCACCAAGATGATCCATATTGGTAAAAACACCAGAAGCACGGTGATTTCCAAGGGAATATCAGCTGGCTTTGGGCAAAATACTTACCGTGGGTTAATTAAAATCAACAAGGGTGCGGAAAACGCCAGAAACTATACTCAATGTGATTCAATGCTCATCGGTGATAAATGCGGAGCCCACACATTTCCTTATATAGAAGTAAAGAACAGCACCGCACAAATGGAACATGAAGCTTCGACCTCTAAGATCGGCGAAGATCAAATGTTCTATTGCAATCAACGTGGTATAAATACTGAAGACGCTGTCTCTATGATCGTCAACGGTTTCTGCAAAAAGGTCTTCCGCCAACTTCCAATGGAGTTTGCAGTTGAAGCGCAGAAGCTGCTTGAAGTCAGCTTGGAAGGTAGTGTCGGCTAAATATTTTAGTAATTGATACCGTTCGGTTTACCGGTGGATGGTAATGCCGCGTAGTTTTAAAAATGAAAAGGACCCATGGATCCAAATGCTCGAGATTAAAAATTTACACGCGTGCGTCGAAGACAATGAAATACTTAAAGGCGTCAATCTCACCATCAAAGCTGGTGAGGTGCATTCGATAATGGGCCCCAACGGCTCGGGCAAAAGCACGCTGGCGCAAGTATTAGCTGGACGTGATACATATGAAGTAACCCAAGGTGAAATCCTTTTTAAGGGTAAAAACATTCTTGACATGGAGCCGAATGAACGCGCATGTGAAGGAATGTTCTTGGCGTTTCAATATCCAGTTGAGATTCCGGGCGTTGGAACTGCTTATTTTCTAAGAGCTGCTCTTAATGCTGTTCGCAAACATCGCGGGCAGGAGGAGCTTGATGCAGCTGATTTTCTTGAGTATGTAAAAGACAAAATGTCAGTTGTTGATATGGATGCCAAACTCTTGCAGCGCTCTGTAAACGAAGGGTTCTCAGGCGGCGAAAAGAAACGAAGTGAAATTTTCCAGATGGCGGTACTGGAACCGAGCATGGCCATATTGGATGAAACAGATTCGGGTCTTGATATTGATGCGCTGAAAATCGTAGCAGATGGCGTGAATTCAATGAGAAACCCGGAGCGAAGTTTCTTAGTTATTACACATTATCAGCGATTGCTTAATTACATAGTGCCTGATTATGTACATGTTTTGATTGATGGCCGAATCGTCCGCTCCGGCGGTAAGGAACTGGCGCTTGAGCTGGAAGAAAAGGGCTATAGCCATATAAATGCCCCAATGGCAGGATCAACTGCTTAGCAATATTTGGAAACAGTATTAATGATTGAACTGATGCAAGAGCAAGATACCTATAGCGCCGTGTTTGCAAGGATGGAAACTGAGACGCTGGATGGCGGGCCGGAGGCGCTTTTATCGTTGCGCAAAGATGCTATGCAGCATTTTGAGGAACTTGGCTTTCCAACCACCAAGGATGAACAGTGGCTTTATACCAATGTTTCGGCGATCGCTAAAACGACATTTTGCCCCGCAACTAGGCCCGATGTCGCTGTTGATGCTGCAACTTTAGAGCGTGAAAGCTTTGCCGGCTGCGGTTTTCATCGACTGGTCTTTGTTAACGGTTTCTTTGCTAGCGAATTATCTGATACTACGGAATTAGATGACAAAGTCACAGTAATAAGTTTGACAGATGCGCTGAAACAGCAGCCTGATACTGTGATGGCTCATTTAGCCCAATATGCAGACTACAAAACCCACGCATTCGCTGCACTTAATACTGCGTTCATGGAAGACGGTGCGTTTATCCATGTGCCAAAGGGTGTAGTAGTAGATAAGCCGATTCAATTGCTGTTTATTACAGTGCCCAATAATGAAACAAGTAATGAGCCAATTGTTGTTCATCCGCGCGTGCTGATAATTACGGGAGAATCAAGCCAGGTCACGGTCCTTGAAAGTTACGTTGGCTTAGGTGAGCAGGTTTACTTCACCAATGCCGTAACTGAAATTGCCTTAGGTGAAAACGCAGTAATCGATCACTACAAAGTGCAGCGAGAATCTACAAAAGCGTATCACATAGCAACGATGCAGCTTAATCAACAAAGAGCAAGCAACGGTGCATCGCATGTTACTTCACTAGGTGGCGATATCGTCCGCAACAACATTAATGTTGTTCTTGATGGTGAAGGATGCAATTGCAATCTTAGCGGACTATATATTCCCCGGGGTAAGCAGCACGTTGATAACCATCTGCTTGTAGATCACGCAAAGGCGCATTGCGATAGCCGCGAGTTTTTCAAGGGCATACTTGATGATGATGCTCACGCGGTATTTACGGGCAAAATAATCGTTCGCAAAGATGCACAAAAAACCGATGGCAAACAAACCAACAGAAACCTGCTGCTATCAGATAGCGCAAGGGTTGACACCAATCCGCAGCTGGAAATCTTTGCCAATGATGTGAAATGCACTCACGGAGCTACCATAGGCCAGCTTGATGATGATGCACTTTTTTATCTAAAAACCAGAGGTATCGAAACCGAGGCTGCAAGGAGCCTTCTTATCTATGCATTTGCAAGCGAAATTCTTGATGAAATTAAAATCGAAGCGGTTCGTGAACAGGTTAACAACATTCTTCTGGATAGATTGCCCCAAGGGGACCGGTTCCGGGGCTTTAAAGGTCTGCAATGAACGTGCAAGCGGATACCATTGCACAAATGACCTCTACATCATTTGATCCAAATCGCATTATCAAGGATTTTCCAATCCTTAGGCGCAAAGTGCATGGCAAGCGATTGGTGTATCTAGACAATGCTGCTACCTCCCAAAAACCGCAGTCAGTAATCAACACGGTAAGCCGGCATTACCAACAAACAAATGCAAACATTCATCGTGGTATACATACCTTAAGTGTTGAATCAACTAATGCGTATGAAGCGGCGCGGGGTAATGTGCAGCGATTTATAAATGCATCTAGGCCGGAAGAGATTATCTTTGTACGAGGTGCTACAGAAGCAATAAATCTCGTAGCTCAAACTTATGGAAGATCAACACTAAAAAAGGGTGATGAGATTTTGATCTCAACCATGGAGCATCACTCGAATATCGTGCCCTGGCAGATTCTATGCGAACAAACAGGTGCGATTCTTCGCGTTGCACCAATCAATGATGCGGGGGAGTTGATGTTCAGCGAGTATGAACAAATGCTCAGCCAACGCACGAAGATTGTTGCTATAACGCATATTTCAAATGCACTTGGGACGATCAATCCAATACGAAAAATTACTGAAGCTGCCCACAAACATGGGGCAATTGTCCTGGTAGATGGCGCACAAGCTGCTCCGCACATGCCCATTGATGTACAGGATATTAGCTGCGATTTCTACGCAATCACCGGCCACAAAATGTTTGGCCCGGTGGGGATAGGCGCTCTATATGGTCGCCATGAAATGTTGAATCAGATGCCGCCTTACCAAGGTGGCGGTGAGATGATTCTTTCAGTGACTTTCGAGAAGACAACGTATAACCATGTGCCGCACAAGTTTGAAGCAGGGACGCCTAATATCGTAGGGGCAATTGGGTTTGGTTCGGCGATTGACTACTTGAATGCGATTGGTATGGAAAATATCGCAGCTTATGAGCAAGAGCTGCTTGCCTACGCTACAGCAGCTTTGCAAGAGATTGATCAGGTGCAATTGATTGGAACTGCTCAAGACAAAGCTGCGATTTTGTCGTTTACCGTTGGTGATATTCACCCTCATGATGTGGGAACGGTTCTCGATCAAGAGGGTGTCGCGGTTCGCACCGGCAATCACTGCGCACAACCAGCGGTTGAGAGATTTGGGCATAGCGCTACGGTCCGAGCTTCACTTGCGCTATACAATACTAAAGAAGACATCGACGCTTTAACGTCTGCAATTCGCAAGACTATAGAACTGCTCGGCTAATGAATGAATTACAGGATCTATATCAAGAATTAATACTGGATCACAACCGCTCGCCACGCAATCTTCGCCGAATCGAAGACGCGAACCATAAAGCAGCTGGTTACAATCCATTATGCGGCGACCGTGTAACGGTTTATCTATCGCTGAATGATGACATAGTTGAGGATATTTCGTTTGAAGGTTCTGGCTGCGCCATATCTACCGCAGCAGCATCCTTAATGACACAGGCTATTAAGGGAAAACGTGTAGAAGAGGCTGAAGCACTATTTGAAAAATTCCGTAGCCTGGTAATGGACGATGCGGAATATGATGAAGATAAAGGGCCAGCGTTAGGCAAACTTCTTGCCTTGGAGGGTGTAAAACAATTTCCCGCAAGGGTTAAATGCGCCACATTAGTTTGGCATACACTTAAAGCTGCACTTGATAGTACTGATAAACCGGTTACGACGGAATAAACTGTGCAAGATTCACCTTTTGATAGTCTAAATGCCAAGGCAACCGAAGCGTTGATCGTTGAAGTTCTTAAAACGATTTACGATCCGGAGTTGCCGGTGAGTATTTATGAGCTAGGGTTGATTTATTCAGTTAATGTTGATGTGGATGGTGTTGCGGTAATTGAAATGACTTTGACAACACCTGCTTGTCCAGTTGCAGAAACCTTGCCGCCTGAGGTTAAGCAAAAAGTCGAATCTCTTGATGGTGTAACCGAAGCGCGGGTTGACCTGGTTTGGGATCCGCCGTGGACACCCGATCGTATGAGCGACGCAGCAAAGTTAGATGCAGGATTGTTTTAAGCGTTAAAAAACTTGCACAAATGTAAGTTCAATATAAGCCGGACCTGAGGCTTTGCGAAGGTCCGGGTATGAAGGACCAGGCATGCCGGATGCGCCATGAGCCATTAGCGACCGGCTTTGCCGGGGACGAGCGGGTTATTGCGCAGCAACCTTCAATAAAGTTTGTACCCGGGTGAAACCCAGGGCTAATGAACAATGAATCCTGGTGAAACCTGGGGTTGACGTTCGCCGTGTGAGGCATTACTCTTGGGTTAGGTTGCGAATCCTTGATTGATTTATCCGGCTTGGGTAAGATCGCCAGCTTTTAGTGATCGAAAGGTGTTCCGCAAAACGACTCCAACGCTTTCACATATGAAAAAACGCGTGACTGCTAACCCGAACATCCGTAAGCACTGGACCGAGTCGATTTGCAAGCCCGAGGACATTCGAAATGGGTGGATCATCTGGGCGGTCCTGGTTGCGATCTTCGTCGTTGTAGTGTCAATGCCCGGCTTTGAACGGACCGTGACGCCTAGCTACGCAATTGCGGCCCAGGCGTGGTGGAATTCACAGGATCCGTACGCAACAAGAGTGGAGTTTTTCTACCTGCCGCATTCGGCGATCGCCTTCACCCCGTTTGCCTATATTCCGTTCCATGTCAGTGAAGCGCTTTGGAGAATCGTTACCATTGTGGCGCTGGCGCTCGGCGTACGCAGTATGGCAAGGGTATTACGTGATAGTGTTGGTGTCGATTCTTTCTTTATTCTGAGTATTACGACAATTGCGCTGGCGTGGGACGGCGCTCGCAACGGCCAGACCAATCTGCCTCTGACCGCGGTCATGATCTGGTTTGCTATCAGCCTCATGCGCGGGCGATACTGGTGGGCGGTCGTCTGGTCGTGCGTCGGCATGTTGCTGAAGCCATACATGATCGTTCCGGTACTCCTGGCGATCCCGCTATATCCCTCGTTTGCGTGGCGCTTTCTGATCGGTGTCAGCGGATTTGTGGCATTGCCGTTCATGTTTCAAAAGCCTGGTTACGTTATAGATACATATCAGTCGTTCTGGCGCATGATCGTAGAGCAGACTCATCCGCCCGCTGAGGGAACTCTCTTTTCGGATATCTTCCGAACGGCGTATGTTTTCGGGTTGCATCTTTCGGATGGGGTGCAACTACTGCTTCGTGCGGCGGCTGCGGTTCTGACATTGGGATTCACGTTCGTCGCGCAGAAGCGTTGGGGCGCAGCCCGGAGCGCGCTCATTATTTATGGCTCGTCCGCCTTATACCTCACGATGTTCAGCCCGCGCATAGAGAACAATACGTACGTTCTCATTGGCCCACTCATCGGATGGATGGCGGTTGAACTGTGGCGATCCCGATCTCCCTGGAATTGGTTCGGATGGGGAACGCTGGCGGTGCTCAGTGTCATGATCGGTCAACGCGAGATCTCCCATCTGATCCGCCCGGAGCAGGACGCCATCTGGATGCGGCCGCTCTGCGCACTCGCACTGGCCCTAATGAGCGTAGTGATGGTTGTGCGGGATGTTCGCGCGAGAGCGCCCGGCGGAAGCTGACACGCCGACTCTGTCCTGAACTTCAGAGGCTTGTGTCAGGCGATCAGCGAGTTGATACTCCGCAAGCCCTGTGTGCCGCAGTCAGCCCGTTTTGTAAGAGACTTGTGCGCGATCCAGATCGGTTGCAGCCGCTGAATCCTGCGCTTTTGCTGGTAGTGCCAAAGTACTAATAACGAGTCATACAGCTGCAATAATGGACAATTTATTGGCTATTTTTCGCTTAATTATATACATCCTGGTACTCCTCCTGGATTGGCTAAATCGTTGAATTAGAGGATCTAAGCGGGACAATAGCGAAAAGGCTTAATCTGGGGACGATGTGGATAAAGTTATCCTAAAAAAAGCCTTCTGCATTTCACAAGATTGTGCTACAATCTTGCCATGCGGTCATCGACCATCTCTGGTGCCGTGGGGAGGCGCTGGAGTAGTTGCAATTTCAACAAATCGTCTAAACAGATGGCAGGTTTGCGCCAGCTTTTTTTAATGCGCCCATCGCATCTTTGTGTTAACACTGCGTGCACGTTTGCGCTGCTTGTAACAAACTTGCCAAACATAAATACATGGAGGGATTCATAATGCCTAGACGGATCGGGGTCTGGATTGATCACGCACAAGCTCATCTTGTCGCCTTAGCCAACGGATCACCACCTCAAATCGTAACCATTGCATCAGAAATCGAACACAAACACAAGGCAATGCCTAGAACTGGCCGTGTAGCGCCTGGGCATTTAAGTGGCTCGCCGAGTAAGCGCTATGACAAGCGCCGAGAGGAGGAAAAACGCCGATTCTATAACCAGGTTGTAAAGGCCCTTACTGGTGCGGAAGAAATTGTTGTAATGGGGCCGGGTATAGCTAAAGGAGAATTGCAAAAAGAAATTAAACGGGACGTGAGGCTAAGGGAGCTTGTTAGCTCAGTTGAGCCAGCAGATAAGAAAATGACCACGGCGCAGCTAGTAGCAAAAGTAAAAAAATCCTTTGATGAAAGTCCCTTGCGCGGTTTTCCCAGGCGGGGTTCAATAAGCCACATACCCCATGAGCTGGACCGAATTAGACTGCGGGGTAGTCGAAATGATCGCGCAGAGAATGGGTTTTTGTCAGATTTTTAGTAGGAGATACATAATAAGCAAGCTAAGTGATAGCCTTTAAGTAGCAAATTATCACTGGCCAGTTGATATCACAAAGTCTCCTGAGCCAACCGTCCAATCTGCACCAAAGAATCCCGCAGCTTTGATGGCGTCTATACCTTTGCTAAGAATCTCCGGGCTGAAAACTACACAATCAGGATAGCCTACACCCGAGACGAAATAAGTCAGCCGGTCTGTTAGGCGCATTCCCTCAATACCTGATCCACTAACCACACCCACCAGTGCGATATCACTATTTGGGCGCGGGTAGGTAAATACACAGCTTAGATCATTTGCTTGCCAATGATTATCTCCAACGCTAATTGAGTTAGTACTTACCTGTACTGGACTATTACTTAGTAGTGCATCCCAAGCTTGGTTGGTATCTGCATTGCCATAAAGAATTATGCTGCGATTTGGCTGCGCATTTGGTTCGAATTCAACATCCGCTACGACATCGATAGATGCATTACCGCGATACCAGAATGTCTCCGCATCGAATCGCGTTTTGGCAAGCGCCCATGTATTTTCTTCATCATTTCCCGTAGTTCCATAAACAAACATAACGTGATTATCGAATGCAGATTTGAAAGGTCCGTAGCGGTGTGGACCTTTTTCAGAAGCTGGTAGTAGGGTGTCTGTCACTTGCCACTGGTTATTTTCATCCTTAACTAATAGCAGTTTCTGCTTATCGCTGGGCCAGGGGATTTCATTTATATGCTGTCCGTCTAAAAGGACAGTGAGAAATTCTGCTGGTTGTAACTGCTGCAAATCAAGTGTTAGCCGAGCAATATTAATTGTAGTGCCAACGAAGCGTCGTTTTCCAGGATCAACACGAATCTCAGCGGTGCTTGGCTGCATTGAGTGTTGCTGCTGGTTGATTTGGAGCCAATGCGATCGCGATGAAATACCAGGATTCATAGTCGTAAAGTTCACAAAGCGAACTGCATCAGGGTTAGGCAAACGATGTCGTGCAAAGAAATCAAACATCGGCGCCCAATCAACACAATCCGTACCGGGTTCATCAGATGAATTCCACCAATGGCCGGCCCCCGGCTGCTCGTGATAAACCACATCGCTATGAAACTGCTTTAGATGTTCGAAAATTTGCTTTGCTTGCTCTGCGGGTACGTTGTTATCTGCTGAGCCGTGCAGAATGTATATGCCGTGCTGCAAGTAATTGTGTGATAAGGCCAGAGTATCACTTGAGCTGGTTGCGCGATTAAGAATCCTTTCTATCGGATTATCTTGTTCATAGCGATGTGCGCCTGTGTATGACCAGAAGCTGATCCAACCCGCACTTGGCGCTATTGCAGCAAATTTATCAGGGAATGTTGCGCCTACCTGCCAAGCGCCGTGACCGCCCATGGAGTGTCCGGTCAGGTAGATTTTGCTTGGATCGGGCTTTAATAGATTTACTGCGTGATTTAAGACTTCCATTGTGTCAATTCTGCCCCAATCTTCCCAGTCAAATCCGAAGGGCCTGCGATTGGTTGGGGCAACGATATGTGTCCAGGGTTTTGCTGCATAAGAATTCGCTTGTCCGGTCGCTTGAACTCCTGCACCATGCAAAGTTAATACAAGGCCGGGCGCAGATGGATTTTCGGTAATGGATTCTAAAGCAGGGCGGATTGCGTAATACTGCACAGAGCCATCAACATCACTAATAAATGTCCGCTTGTGAGATGTGGTTGATTCAACAATGCGCAATGTAAAAGTTGTAGAATCGATAATAGTAGTAGGGGAGTAAGGTGAGCTAAGATTAATAGTAAGCTCAACATCACCTGCCTCAATAAAGGGCATATCTCCTTTAATTGGAAATGGAATTTTGCGCGTCGCTAAAGGTAGTATTGGGCCAGTAGTAACTTCACCTTCAATTGTGCTGTTAGAAGATGCAATTGATAAATTGAGAGAATCTATGGGCTGGTTAGAAGCGTTAACGACTATTAATGCCCCGACAGTATCTACTACTTCGCCAATAATAAAATCAGGCATGGTGCGATCACGATCTTCAAAGTGAATCGGTGACTTGATTCCTACAAGCTGAGCGCGCAGACTTCCGCGCCTACAACTAAATAGAAATTCATTACTGCCTTTGTGTAAATTTACTGGTAAGCGCGTCCAGCCGGTTCCGTAGGGATCGCCAGTTCGCGGCTCACCATTCACATAAACCATGCTGTGCCCACTTGCCGCCAGGATCATGATTCGATCTTTAGGTATATCTGCGGTTAGAAATACATAACCGCTACGAAGCGCAGGCCCACCGAATGAGCCTTTTTCGTTTGCTGTGATTGGAATCCATTTCTTAGTCGAGCCATCTGGTAGGGTTACTTCATCGCCTGCTTGTGGAGCAATAAACTCACCTCTAACTATCTGCAATTCAATAGCATCGGTATGAAACGCAACCCGACCGGAGCGCCCGACTCGTTCAATTGCAAAGCCCTCTAGAAGTTCAATAACGGCTGGTTCGTCAAGCGGTTCAACCTGAGCAATGGCAGGCGTGCTGGTACAGCCTACTAGAATGGATGAGAAACCTAGTAGCAGAATCATTTTTCGCATAGCAACGCCTCCGTAAAGATAGGTAAGGCTTAAAGAATAGCTTCTCATGGCCAAGAGTTATTTTTAGGGTGATACTCAGCTAACACAAATTCCGCGTATTAAGTTATGAATAGCCAAATTTTAAGCAACTCGAAAGAACACAGAACTACTTGTGTAGTAATTACATAGAAGAATCGTTCATTATATGGCAGCTAAGGGTTTTTCAATCATCTGAGACTTTAGAGAAGCTCATCGGTATAAAGGTAAAAGCTTAGAAGAAATACCTATTGTGATTTTCCCAAGAAAAGGATTGACAGCCTACGACTTGTGTAGTAGAGTGCTACGACTGTTGTAGTAGGTTTTCAAAAAACGCCCCTGAGATAGCACTATGCCCCCATACGAGACAACTGACATTCCCGCAGCTGAGTTAGAAGTTCTGCAAGCATTGTGGGATAAGAGTCCAGCTACGGTTCGTGATGTGCTAAATGAACTTCATAACCTAGGGCGGCAGTTGGCGTACACCACAGTCTTGACCTTCCTGACTCGTTTAGAGCAAAAAGGCTTTGTAAAAAGTGATAAATCAGGCATAGCGTATGTGTATAGCCCCAAAGTATCGCGCGACAAGGTATCTCGATCACGATTAGAAGAAGTGCTCGAATCTTTTTACGATGGCGCGCCCGGGCCGTTGGTTCTGCAATTGATGAGGGAAGGGAAGTTTACAAAGACTGAAATTGGCGAATTGCAACAGCTAATTGATGATTTGGATGCAAAGAATAAACGCCGCAAACGTTCTTAAGGGGAACGAAGTTGGATAATTTTCCAGTAGAAATGTTATGGAGAGGTGCAATTGCGGTAATACCTATCGCAATACTAGTTGCAGTGATCTGCAGATTTGCGCCCTGTAAAGCCTCTACCCGGCATATGTTGTGGTTGATCGTATTGATGCTTTTTGCAGCCGTACCGGTCCTGCCACGTGTGCCGGTTCCTCAGTTTTCCAGCGTAGTTTCATCGTTGCAGGGATATTTTATAACAGAGGCCGATTTACATGAAATTGCAGAAGTTGATTTACCAAAGATAAAGAAGCAGCAGGAGACTGATGTTGTTGCGCCTGATAATGCCATAGCGTTTGAAAAAGTTAAATTGCCGAGCAAGGAAAACGGTTTAAGCGCATCTAGTAATAAGATTGAATTATTAGCAACTAGGCCCATATTAGAAGCAATAGAAAATAATGCAGAGAAAGTTGATACAAAAGCTGAAACAAAAGATAGTTCACAGGTACAAGTATTTGTAAGTGAGAAAATGCCGGACCAGAACCAGGCCCCGGGTGACCCGCAATTGGGCGCCCCTATCCTCCCAGCGATAGCCCCCACGTCGCTAAAGCCCAAATCCCCCGGGGTCGGCTGGTCCACTTCTAAAATTGTCGATGAACCTGCTGCGGTAAATGTAACTCCACTAGAACTAGCAGTAGCACCGAAGCTTGAAAAAATAGATGAACCAGTTAAAAGGTCAGCGTTTGCTACAGCTACAATAGCGCAGTGGAATCGATGGACCGCTTATTTTTCTGATATTCGAAATGCCATAATGGGATTGCCGCCGCTGCCTGCCTTTTTGTGGATTGGTGGTGCAATCATATTGCTGCTTGTATCAGCGACTAAAGTTGCAAGATCAAATCGACTTATAAAAAATTCGCGCTTAGCGCCCCCATCTGTAGTGAATATGGTTGCAGCCGCTGCTGGGCAATTAGAGCTAAAGCGCGCACCGCTCACCTTGATTACAGATCAACCGATTTCACCCATGCTATGGTGTGGCCGGCGAGTTTATTTGATTCTGCCTCGGGAGCTATGGGCTCAGCTTGATGATGTGGGACGAAAGGCTGTGATTTATCACGAATTAGCCCACCTGCATCGGCGTGACCATTGGGTGTGTTGGTTTGAAATGATAATTGGATGGTTGTATTGGTGGAATCCGGTGGTGTGGTGGGTAAGAAAGCGGATTCGAGAAGAAGCGGACCTTTGCTGTGACGCTTGGGTTACTGTGCTAATGCCAACAAGCCGGCGTGAGTACGCGCAGGCTCTATTAGATGCAAGAAAATGTACAAGTATTTCACAGATCGCTGGGCCCTGTATGGGACTCGGCGTATCTACCAAACGAGCAAAGCGATTTGCCAGGAGATTAACCATGGTTATGACTGAACATGCTGCACCGCGACTTTCCGTACGCGGTCTAACTTTAGCTTTGGCGCTGGCGGTGGGTGGATGCATCGTAACGCCGTTGTGGGCTTGTCCTCCTTCTGAAAGTGCAGCTAAAAAAGAGAGAGTAAATATAAAGTTTGCGCTCAAGGAGCATCTGGATAAGAAACTTCATCAAAACTCCGAAGCACAATCTGATGAGCATGGCACAACTTTTGAAAAGTTCATGCAATCGCGTGGTGGTGAAAATGTCAAGCAACGTATCGAGCAGCTTCAGCATCAGATTAAGCAACTAAAGAAAGAGCTAGCTAATATTCATAAGGCTCCGCACGCAGACCATGCCAATCCATTTCATCCAGAGCTACATGCTCCCAAACATGATGCGCCACATGCTCAATTAGATTTGGGTCCAAACCACCGCTTTGAAGAGCTAAAGCTTCCAAAAGCGCCAAGGCCGCCAAGACTTCCAAAGGCTCCAAGAGCTTTGAAGGCACTGAAGGCACCTGGCATTGCTGTAGCGCCACGGATTCATGTACTAGAAGGCGACTTCCCCGCAGCAGTAATCGCACAAGGCGGTCCTGGGCGCATCGCGTTTGCACCAGCGCAATCTGATTGCAATAAAGTGTTTACTAAAAAATACAAACTTTCAGCAGGCATACTAAAAGATTTAACTGCACTAATGGTTCGTTCAGATGTGCCCATCATTGTTTCACCCCATGATGATTACATTGAGGTGCATGCCAACCAGGCGCAGCACATGATCTTCAGTGCCTTTACGAAAATGATTGGTAGTGATAAAGAGCGAAAAGTGGAATACGAGCTATCTGCTGGCAAGCTTGAAGCACTGACCAAACTCATGTCGCGCAGCGATGTGCCGATCATCATTGAGCCAGATGATGATGAAATCACCGTTCACGGCAACGCATTAGAACAAGCGATTTTTGGTGCGTTTGTAAAAATGATTAGCCAAAGAAGTAAAGTGACTACAGTCGGATCTGCTTCACGATTTGGTTATGTGGACGGACGCGCAGGTGATTGGGCAGTGCTTGCGGAGGAACTTCGCGGCGCAGCTGGAAAACTTCGCTATGCCCAGGAAGGTGAATGGGCAGCCATTGCTGAAAAAATGCAAGAAAAAGCCAGCAAGGTGTTCAGAGAAAACAGCGGTAATTGGGCAGTTGCTGTTCAGCGCTATCAGGAAGCAGCTGAAAAAGCCTATAGCGGCCAAATGAAAAAATGGGCCGAAGCTGCCAAAATCTATGAACTCAAAGCTGGCAAGGTCTATCAAGGTGATTTGAAAAAGATCTTGGGATCGCTTGAAGGCCAAATTAAACTTTCAACTGAACACGCAACAAGAATGGCTACGGAAGCCATGAGAGTCGCTGAAATGGCTGAAATGCTCGAAGGTGAAATCGAAGAGATAGTTGAAGCGGCTCTTGAAGAAATTGAAGATGATAATGATTCAAAGGGCAGCAAGAATCAGCGAAAATCAATTGAGCGAATGATAAAGAAGCTCATAAAGCAGATAAAAGCTCTTAAACTGGAAGCAGAGGCTATTGAAGCAGAAGCTGAAGTGATTGAAGAGGAAGCTGAGCTTTTAAGAGAGCAAGCTGAGCAAGTTGAGGAAACGCTTACCCAAGCAAAGGAAACTGAAGAAATTGTAGCATCCAACGGCCGTTAACTGCCGTTACTGAAGATGCAAATGGACCCGTAGCGCTGAGGTGGGGCGGAACGAGTAGCAATAAAATTGTGCTGAACGTTCTGCTCCACTTTATTTAAGTAGTAAGGTACAATGTAATTTGGTTTAACTAATGAGTTAATAGTATAACAGGATAAGAAAATCTACTTCCGGGGAATAGGTAAGAAAGGTTTACCAATGTCCTTTGGTAGGTTTCAAAATTTAGCGGCCGTCGTAACAATTATTTGTATTGCTTGTAGCACAAACCAAGCAAGCGCGCAAAGCTCAGATCTGCGTGATTACTTTAGTGCTTCGGGATTACTTCAGCGCGGTATGTACGACTTGGCCATAGTTGAATATCGCAAATTTCTTGATGCGCATCCCGAGCACGAAAAAGCTACTACCGCACGTTACGGATTGGGTGTAGCTCACTACCGCCTTGAGCAATATGAGCATGCGATATCGCAGTTATCTCAAATTAGCGATGAGATTGATTTCGCTTACGCTGCTGAAACGCTGACTTTGCTAGGCCAATCACATTTAGCCCTAAGGCAGTTTGCAGACGCTACTGCTTCATTTGGCAAAGTCGTTGCAAATCTTGCGGAACATGATCTTGCAGATGATGCAGCTGCACTTCAAGCTGAATCCTTGTATCGCGACGGAAAGTATGAGCGAGTAAAAGAGCCTGGCTCTATGCTTATAAGTCGTTGGCCGAAGAGTCTGCATCGCGAAAGGGCGGAGTTATTCTGGGGGCTATCGGATATGGCTCGCAAGGATTATCCCGAAGCGGCTGCACGCTTTAAGGGAATGTCGCAACGTTTTACTGGAGGCAAACATGCAGATCAGGTTGCACTATTACTAGGTCAATGTCTGCACCGATCTAACGCAATCACAGATGCAGCAAAGCAATATAAAACTGTTATTGCTAAGGCTCGACGAGAGTATTTACCCGAAGCTCTCTACGGCCTGGCAATGATTCAACATGGCCAAAGGAAACTTGATTCCGCAGGCGAGCTTCTTGATAGATTGCTTTTGGAGTTTAGTCCCCATGATTTGGATTCAGCAGCTAAATTGTTGCGAGGTCGAGTTTGGTTTGACAAGGAAGAATATCAAAAAGCTTACGATTTATTTGCCCAAGTCCAAAGAGTCAAGAGTGAGCATCAAGACGATGCAGCATATTGGCTGGCAAAGTGTGAACTTCGCAGGGATAAGCCAGGCATTGCTGCTAATAAATTAAAAGATGCAATTGCCGCTTATCCCAAGAGTGATTTGCTTGCGGAGATGATTTACGATCGCGCGGTTGCGCTTCTTAGAATAGCTCAACCCGATGAAGCGATGAACGCACTTGGAATGTTCCGTAACACTTTTCCGGAGCATAAACTTTCTGCTAACGCATTGCATTTGATGGCCGCAACAGAGCATCAGCAGCGCCGCTACGATTCGAGTTTGCAGCTATGTGCGCAGTTCGCAACAAAGTACAGCAATCATCAGCTTGCAGCTTCGATTGCGTTTCTAAAAGCTGAAAATCTATTCCTTTCAAAGGATTATGAGCGGGCAGCAAATGCTTACGAGTCTTTTAATGCAGCTTATCCGGATGATGGGCAATCTACTAAAGCAACATTTAGATTGGGGATGAGCCAATATCATCGTAGCTTATTTAAAGAAGCAGATGAAATTTTAACGCCGCTAGCTAAGGGATCTGAAACACCTGTTGAATTTGCTAAAGCGCTACTTGCTGTTGGTGATATACATTTTCAGCAAGGCCGTTGGGAAAAAGCCCAGCAATACTTAGGTGATTACATATCCTTAGGTTCTGATCTGGTATCGGTTGATGATGCTCTGCTGAAACTGAGTTTATCTCAAGCGCGACTGGAAGATTATAAGTCAGCTCTGAACACTTTAGATGAGCTGTTACGGGGTCACCCAGATAGCCCGCACTATGTGCAGGGTGTATTTGAACGCGGGCAGGTTCTAGTAGCTCTTAAGCATCCCGAGCAAGCCCAGCAGGCATTTGAACAATTACTTTCTGAAGCTGGTGATTCACGATTTGCGGTTCATGCTTTAAATCATCTGGGAGCAATAGCTTCTCAACGAGGATCGTTTAAGGATGCAGCTGAGTATTACAAACAAGCAGTTGCATTAGATCCTGGCGATGAGCTAAAAGCTGAAGCTCTTTTTCAACAGGGACAAGCTTTGGTTTCCGCAAAGAAGTACCAGCAAGCAGCAAATGTGTTTGCGGATGTTATTTCAGCGTACCCTTCTCATTCGCGCTTACCACAATCTGCTGCGCTTAGAGCAATATCTCTTGCAAGGCAAGGCAAGTTTGAAATAGCACTTGCAGAAATACTAAAAATAGAAAAAGAACATGGCTCTAAAATTAAAAAGAGCTTGCTGACTGCTGTGTGGTATGAAAAAGCCTGGTGCCTTCGAGAACTTGATCGCAGCAACGAAGCCCAGCAGGTTTATCTTACGATTTTAAATTCAGGTAAAGACCAAAGACTTATAGATCATGCACTGCTGGAGCTTGCGGAACTTGAATCCCAGGATGAACAGTATGCAGTAGCAGCTGGACGACTGAAGACACTCCGCGAAAAAGCAGTCCAAACAAACAAGGTTGCTGCGGACCTTTTAGAGCGCGCAACTTATCGCCTTGGTGTATGTGAATTTCGCCTTGACAACTTTCCGCAAGCAATACAAATATTTGAAGAATTCTTGGATACCTTTACTGAAAGTGATCTTGTAGCTAGCTCAAGTCTGCTTTGTGGCGAAGCACTTTTTAAGACTGGCTCTTATGAAATGGCAGCAAAGCATCTAACACATGTTGTTGATTATTACAGCGGCGATGATACTTTCGGGCCAAGCTTGCTGCGGCTGGGCGAATGTCTGGCGATCTTGCAAAGATGGAAAAAGAGCGAAGAAATATTTCGCATATATCTAAATGCGTTTAACGATTCTGATCTTTGGTATCAAGCTCAGTTTGGGACTGCGTGGGCTTTGGAAAATCAACAGAAACTTGAGCAGGCGATTGTCTCGTATCGGCCTGTAATAGATCGCCATCAAGGGCCGACTGCTGCGCGCGCCCAGTTTCAAACCGGTGAATGTCTATTTGCTCTTAAACGCTTGGATGAAGCTGTTAGTGAACTGTTAAAGGTTGACATTCTCTACGCCTATCCGCAGTGGAGCGCAGCTGCTTTATATGAAGCTGGTCGCTGTTTCCAAGAATTAGGTAACCCAACCAACGCGCGTAAGCAATTTGAACTAGTCCGCACAAAGCACAAAGATTCGAAATGGGCGCAGCTTGCAGAAGCTCGCTTAACGGAATTATCCCAAGCCAGCTTGCCCGGCGATTGAGGATCAGTAGAAAATAACTGTGCAATTAAATCACAGGGAGTCAGATCTGTGTTAACAACAATTATTGGTTTAAGCAGTTTAGTCTTAGCGCAAAGCCAGGATGCCACATCAACTTCACAAGAGCTTGTTGTTGCCAATCTTTGGGATTTCGTAGAAAAAGGTGGCGTGATGATGATCCCAATTGGGATCTGCTCCTTTATAGCTATGGCTGTCTTTATCGAACGCCTGGTTAGCTTAAGACGTGAAAATATCATCCCCAAGGCATTTTTAGTTGGGCTTAAAAAAATCCTTAAGAAGGATCCAACAAATAAAACTTCTGCAATCAAATATTGCAAGAAGAATAAAAGCCCCGTTGCAAATGTTTTTGCTTCGGGAATAAAAAGCCTTAATGGGTCAATTGAAAGTATGCAGCAGCATATTGATGATGCAGGCGCGCGCGAAGTGGTAAAGTTGAGACGTTTTGTTCGTGTGCTATCAGTAATAGCCTCGATCGCACCGCTTCTGGGATTACTCGGCACAATCTTTGGAATGATTCGCGCATTTCAAACTGTTGCGATCAGCCCAGATGCGCTTGGAAAAACTGAACTGTTAGCCGAGGGGATTTACGAAGCCATGATCACCACCGCAGCGGGGCTTTGCGTTGCTATACCGGTCCTAATCGCATACCACTTGATCTCATCCAAGATTGATAAATTGGTTGCGGATATTGATCAGATGACGGTTGATTTCCTGGAGGAATTAGCAGATGGCGGATTTGGTGCTACTCAAAAAGAATCGCAGACTGAAATTGCTAGTACTGATGAATCGGTAATTGATGAATCAAAAGTTCAAGTTGCGGCAACCTAATCGGAGTGCATAGTCATGATTAAGTCACATGATCCAGAAGCAGCAGCAACTATCGAGCTGACACCGATTATAGACATGGTGTTTTTGCTTTTGATATTTTTTTTAGTTGCCACGACCTTTCACCAAACTGAACGAGAGATGCAAATTGCGCTTCCCGTATCAAGTTCAGCCGGTCCTATTAGCGCAGCAATGCGCGAAATCATTATTAATGTTCAGGATGATGGGCAAATTATCGTAAGTGGCAGCGTTATTGAACCGGATGATCTTAAAGCCATGATTCAGCAAGCGGTAGCACTTAATCCCGAACAAAAAGTTACTGTGCGTGGCGATCGCAACGCGGCGTACGGCCATATTGCCCTGGTACTTGATATCTGTAAAGGAAGTGGTGTGTCTGAACCTTATCTTGATTCGGTGCCCACTGATGCAGGATGAAGTTAATCGTGCCTAAGGTGATCAATTAGCGAATGAAACGGATCACGAAAATATGGTTAGTGGGTGGGATAAGCGCTGTTATATTAAGCGGCGTGGGGGCTATTGCCTGGCATCTTCGCACACAAAGTTCTATTTTCTACACAGATGCCGATGCCATTCGAAGACCAATCGATGAAGTTAAACCGCGCGACATTCTTTGGCGGCCTGCGGTTAAACTATCAGATGAAATAAATTCGTCAGCGGATGAAAAAGATCCGGCGGTTGGCGCTGGCGCAATGACAATTTACTTCGCACGAGCTAATGCTCAATCCAATGCGGATATTTATTATGCAAGTAAGACTGCGAACGGCTGGACTACTCCCAAAGCTCTATTAGATATCAATACTGATGCGGATGAACGTGGGCCTGCTTTGAGTGCTGATGGTAGTTCGCTTTACTTTTACAGTGACAGGGCAGGTGGGTTTGGTGGATACGATCTTTGGGTGGCAAGTCGTGGTGATAGCGGTTGGCTTGAGCCGATCAATCTTGGTGAGGAAGTAAACTCTGCCTATAACGATTATGGCCCATGCCTTACGCCTGATGGATCGCGCGTTTATTTCACATCCAATCGGCCCAAACTTGGTGCTACTGATGCTCCATCTGATGATGCGTGGCTAACTGAGATTAAAGCGGATTATGAGAATCGTGATTATGATTTATATTCAGCTGCAATTGATGCAACTCAATATGGACCTGCAAGAGTAGTTGATAAACTCAACACTTCGGCCAATGAAAGCGCGCCGGCAATCAGCCCCGCAGGTGATTTTATTTATTTTACATCGGATCGAACGGGTGGCTCAGGTGGATTTGATATTTATCGAGCGCGCATATTGCCTGATGGGCTTGCAGATCCAACTAACCTGGGCGATACACTTAACACGGAATTTGATGAGTTAAGCCCCGAATTAACACTACGCGGCTTCGGCATATATTTTAGTTCAGCACGCAATAACCATAGTTTCGACATTTACTATGCAGAGTCGCGCGAGGTGTTTGCCCAAACCGAAACCTATCGCGCTTCTGTGGATTGGGCATCACTCTGGCCTTATTTGCTGGGGATGTTGTTGGGTTTGCTGGGTGTATTGCTGTCACTCTTGCTATTGCAAGCTGCGCAGCGATTGCAATATAAACGACTAAATCTTATTGCGCGGTGTTTGCTTGCATCATTATTGGTTCACATGTGCTTGATGTTGCTTTTAAGTGCCTGGGGAGTTGGGTCAGCTATATCTGATATGTTAAAGCAAGGCCAGGCTGTGCAGGTTGCTCTCGTATCAAATGCTTCTGGTAGTGATCTGGCCGCTCAGCTTAGAGGCGAACTAACCAAGTTAGAAGTCTCCGAATCAAGTGAGCAATCACAAAGAAGCGAAACGCCAGCGGTAGAGGCTGAAATTTCACCTGCTGAAACTTCGTTTGATGTTGCACGGCTAGAGATACAAGAAGAGTTAACACCTCTTGAGGTAAATGTTGATAAAAATGAAGCTGAGCCAAGCGAAACCGAATTGTCTCAGGAAGTTGCAGTTAATAATATTGAAAAACCAAGTCCAAGCACTGCATCTTTGAATGTTGAGATTGTGCGCGTGGATAAAACAGAGGCGCAGCAAGGCGAAGCCCCCTCGCACGAAACTAGTACGACTCCGCAAGAGGCTCGAAATCAAACTGCGGTTGTTGAGGCAACAAGATCACAATCTGCGACCTTTACTCCGGAAACTGCTGCAATATCTCTATCACAAATGTCGCAGGAACCCACAGCTGTTATTGCCAGGGCAGTGGATAACACGAGGCCACAGTTGCCACAAGCGCTAGTAAATACACCTCTTGATAGTGAAAGTGCAGCTCTTGATATTAATGGACCTGTTTCCGATTATGCGCCGGTAGATCGTAATGAAGAAGCCCCGCGCAAGGTGGAGGCTGCATCGGGTATTTTTCCACGTCAAGATTCTAATGCGCTGGCGAGTATTGATGAGGCTTTACCTTCATCAGTTGTTGTGGCTCCAGCTAGCGCAACCTACCAATCTGTTGGCGAAAGCTTTGCAGTAGAAATTGCAAACGAAGCTATAGTTGCGATGTCACCAACTGATCTAAAACCCGCTGATGCTGAGTTTGCTGACAGTGTTGTATCTGTAATTGTTGATGTGCCTGAAGAATATTCAATTGAGCAAGTTGCGGAATCAACTTTGCAGGCAACTAATGCAGAGCCGCTGGGTTCGAGAACAGATGCACAGTTACCTTTGGCAAATGCGTCAACAAATAATAGTAGCGTAGCCATCACGCCTCTAAATACTGATTCATCGAATGAGACAACAAAGAGCTTTGCAAGTGCTGCACTGGAAGATACATCATCTCCAAACATTGCTCAAAGTTCAGATTTAGCGCAGCTTGCAATTACGATTGATGGTGTTGGTTCGATTGATGTAATGTTGCCTGAGGTATCTGAGCAAAGTGCTGTGGCAACTACTAAGCCTGTAGATTCTGCGCTACTTGCTGAGAATACTTTATCGAGTAAGGGTGAGATAAATGATACTGTCAATTATGGCTCTATTAGTGAGTCGGTTGTTTTAGTAGCTCCAGCCGTTGTGGAAAATCAAAGTGATTCACAAACAAGTATCGCCAAGTTGAAGGTAGTTGATGCGGCTACTCAAAAATCACAACAACCAAGCGATGTAATTCACCTTGATGAGGCTCTGTTTGACATCGCACCTATTGCAACGGATATCGCACTACTGGAAGAAGCGAATACTGACTTGCAAATAGTGGAAAATAAACCTTACTTGCTTGCAGCGTTGCAAACACCCCAAACTGCTGCAGCTCAACTTCAGTTGGAGGTTGATGAGCATATCGCAGCACCAATAACCATCTACGATTCACCCTCGCCTGTCTTACTTTATGAAGCTAGTTTGCTCAAAGATGTATACGCAGAGCAAATTGATGCAGAGTTGATGCTCGATCCATTGTCGCTTAGTGAACTGACAACAGCGCCATTGTTAGCAATAGACTCGATTGACATTGACATAAAACTTCCATTGCGACAAGCAGCTGCACCTGATATTTACAAGCAACGAGCTACGGAGCAACGTGAAGAACTGATTGAGCGCATGGGAGGATCGCAGGAAACAGAGCAAGCGGTAACCGCAGCGCTGGATTGGCTTGCCCGGCATCAAAGCCAAGATGGCCGTTGGGATGGCAGCGATTTTGATGATAATTGCAATGAATGTGAGGGGCGCACAAAGGTCGAAGTTGATATCGCGCTTACAGGCTTAGCGCTATTAGCATTTCTAGGTGCAGATAATACGCACTTTAACCAAGGCCCATATCAGGAAACGGTTGATCGCGGCATAAACTGGCTATTAAAACAACAACGCACAAGCGGCGATCTCATTGGCGATGAGTCGATGTACAGTCACGGCATGGCCAGCATAGCTCTAACCGAAGCGTTCGGCATGACGGGGGATCCGAGACTACTTGAGCCGGTTACTAAGGCAATTAGCTTTATTTATGCGGCTAGAAATACGCGAATTGGAGGTTGGCGCTACGCGCCCGGCCAAGTCGGTGATACTTCAGTTCTAGGCTGGCAAATGATGGCTTTAACCAGCGCCAAGAGAAGCGGCCTTGATGTTCCTGACGGAGCGTTTGATGTAGCAGCTAATTGGCTTAAGCTTGTTTCAAGAGTGGATCAGCCGGGGCGTTATTCGTATCAGCCAGAGCGTGAAGTGACGCCGGCCATGACGGCTGAGGCTATGTTTGTGCAGCAGCTTCTGGGTAAACCGCGAACTGATGTGAAGATGCAATTCTCAGCTGATTATTTGCTGGAAAATCTGCCAAATTGGGAAAATGATCTGAATACCTATTACTGGTATTACGCAACACTTGCTCTATATCAACATCAAGGCGATGCATGGGATAATTGGAATGATCGGATGAAGGATCAGCTTGTAGCCCACCAAAGAACTGATGGGCTCGCAGCAGGCAGTTGGGATCCAGATGGGCCTTGGGCGGATGTTGGTGGTCGTGTGTATCAGACGGCGATTTGTGCGTTGACATTAGAAGTTTATTACCGCTATCTGCCACGCTTTTTAAGTGCGGAAACTGCTCACGTTCCTAATATGATTCGCGGAAAAGTTACTGATGCACGAACAGGAGCAGTACTTGCGGGGGCTGTGATTCGCATTGATCTAAGCGCTGATTTGCCTTTAACAGTTGTGACAAATGAAGCCGGTCGATATGTACTGGTAACTCCGCAGCTGCCTGATTTTGTTGCGCTCTCAGCTTCACATGAAGGATATTTGCCAGAAGCGAGTAATGTTGCATCAAGTGAACTAAAACGATCAACCGTAACACGTGATTTTCAATTAAAACCATTGCAAAATGATATTATTGCCATTGAAGCTGTGCCTGAGGTTCATCATTTGGGTAACGACCTATTTGATGGCCGAATCAACAGTCTGTTTCAAAAGAAAAGTGAGGGATTAGTTTTTACAGCTGAGTTTGTACTAACCGCAAACCAGATACCACCTTTTGTAAATCATGCTGAAATTGTGCTGATGGTCAAAGGCGTTCAAGTTGGCAATGAGCTAAGGATCAATGGCAATTTGCTTGAAGCTCGACTGAATCGCTCGCCGCGCGATGGAAGTTTCAGCGAGTTTGTTGCAGAATTTCCTGCTTCGTGGTTACTTGAGGGCATAAATACGTTGCAAATCAAATCAGTACGCGGCAGCGATCTTGATGACTTTGAGTTTGTAAATATACAAATCCGCTTAGGCCAATAGCGTATAAGAAACGATTGCTAAGGAGTTTCCAGGCAAGAAAATAAAGTAGCCAATCCCCTCCTAGTATCTTCGTCGGCCGTGAACGGTACTCGATGGTCTTCTTACCACGAAGTATCAACTCAGCATAGGGTTGGCGGATAGACAAGGCTCGCATATACTGTCTATCGACTGAATCGAGGACAACCTACGCATCCTACAATATTGACATGAATAGCAACAACAGCAAGGCGATGGAGGACAGGATGATAGAACGCACTTTATATTACCAAGCGGGTTTCTTTTCTCCAGATGCCTATCTGGAGGCGACTCCAGAGATCATCCGTCGTTTGTTGGAGGCCTTTGACTACAAGGACTTCATACCAACAACTGTACCGGAAATTGTTATTGGCTCACCTCAACAGGGGTTGATGGCTGTTGGTCCATTCTCACCCAAGATGAGGATAAATGTAACTACTCCAAATCAGGAGTGGACTCTTGCATTTCAGCCAGATCGCGTGTCACTGAAGAAGATGGAAGTAATTGGAGGTGCTATAGGAGAACCAGAGGACTTCCAGAACGATGCTATAGAAATGTTCGCACGACTAGAAAAAGCGAAAGTTTTCTCGTTCTCCGGAAGTCGGCTGACGTATAACACTCGGGGATTGCTTCCTGAAATGAAAGACGAACAGCTTACTAAGGTAAATACACGCATTCTTCGACTTCCAAGCTTTTATCAGGAGCATCCTCCGTGCGAGTGGGCGACTCGCAATGTTGCACACTTTGATTTGAAATTTGGTCCCAAGACTGAATGCTGCAACGTTATTACAGATATCAATAGAGTCCAAGGTAGGTCGTCTATTGACGGTGGCGAAGCCAAACTGGTCGACAGGATCGAAACAAGATTTGAGATTAATACGCACCAGGATCGCCAAGAAATTAGATTTTGTCACAATGACATAAGTACATTCCTAGAATCAGCCATTAAGATTTGCAACAAGCTTAGTCACCAATCGGAAAAGGTCTTGTATGGATAAGAAATCTGTCATCGATGTGCCGGTTACGCTGAGATCCGATAGCAAGCTCCGCCCAGCGGCTCCACAGGTTGATCCGCCAACGGCATCAACTTCCGAGCTCGAGACGCTTAGTGCGGATTCGGCAGTTCTCGCTGACGCTTGCAATATCCAAGGTGATTGTCGTGACCAATTTCTTAGTAGATTTCTCATGCTGATTCACGAAAATGATTTTGAATTCGGTTACAGCAACGCAGCAGATCGTTATGTTCGCGAGTCTTTAGTCCTTTATGGGACCTTCGCTCGGGAATGGATAAGCGAACTGTTTGTTCAGAACTACTGTAATCCGTTTGTACTAGGGGCGATACTTCGGGTCATAGCTCATTTCGAATATGCGCAGATGTATCCTCAGGGAATGACTATGGCAGCAGCAGGTGTCGCTCACGACGATATATCAGTCAAAGAATGTGGAGTACGGTGTTTTGAGAATTGGGGCCATATTGATGGCCGGATGCTGCTTATGAGATTCGAATTTTCGGAGGCTTGGCTTAACGAATACCGAATTCAAGTGATCAATGACTTGGAAAGGGCCGTCACAAATGCCACTACTTGTCCGCAAGATTGATTTCGCGAAATGGAATCAGAGGAAAATCCTCGACGGTGAATCCCCGTCCGCAGATGCAATTACTAGGTGTACAAAGACAGCAGGTAATACGCTCTCAGTCTGGTTGATAGAAAACGAGGATGAGTTAAACGACGCGGTTCTAGCAATCGTTACGGCCAATGATCATCTCGAAACGATTGATATTCTGTCTATTGAACTCGACTTGCTTCTGAATCAAGGCATTATCTTGATCGAGAAACTTGGATTGACGCTTTACACTGACTTCGCTGATAGACACAGGGATATCTCAGAACTCAACTATGACACTCTAGGGAAAGTGGCTCATGTAATAGTAGAGTCGATTAGGCAGAAACGGCGAAAGCGGTTCAGCAAGAAGGATCTCATCAACCTGTTGACGGAAGCAGTGCGATTAAACAAGATTGAATGGGCTGGACTCAAACCCGATGTTCAGAAATACATCTTACTGAGCTAAAAGTATTGCTAAGCAAACGCCTCTTTCTGCGGGAATATTCGGCTAGGGAAGAAAAGGGGATAAGTACATTATTTGTGCTGTCATGCACAAGGGCAATATGCGATCAACCGGTGGGACTATAATTGTACTTATCCCCTTTTTCGATCCTTTTTCGATCCTTGTGCGCGGTAGTGATCTTGATGATTTTGAGTTTGTAAACGTGCAAATTCGCTTAGCTCAGTAATGAATACCTGTCGCAGTAGTGAATAATTAAAACGGAACAATGGGGGAGCGATCCAGGACACCAATGCGCAGTCGCGTTGGATGTTTTTCGGATCTATATACGCGAATCGTGGCTTTGGTAAAGTCGCTTTCATCTGCAAAGAAAATGTTGTCTACGTATTTCTGTGGATTGCGATCCACCAGCGGGAACCATGTGCTTTGGATCTGCACCATGATACGGTGACCTTTTTTGAACGTATGTAATACGTCCAGCAGTTCCAACTTTATGCTTGTAGGCTCGTTGGGAATGAATGGCTCTGGATGCTCGTAGCTATTTCGAAATCGGCCGCGAATGACTTCGCTACGAACCATCATTTGATATCCACCCATGCGCATACCTTGCTGTGTGAAATCGGAGTCCTTGGCATCGCCGGGGAATACATCGATTAGTTTTACGATCCAATCTCCTGATGAACCTGATGTTGAGACCCAAAGGTCAGCCAGCATTGGCCCGGCCAGTGTGATGTCTTGCTCAAGTATTTCTGTTTGATACGCAAGTACATCTGGCCGACGAGCTGCGAAGCGCTGGTCATCTGTCATATAGTTTCGCGTCATGCCTCCATTTATATCTTCCGTAAACGGAACGGGTTTATCAGGATCGCTTATGTATTCATCGAAACCTTGGCTTTGCTTGGGCGCAGAGAACGAAAGCCCAAGATCACTTTGCATATAGAGATACTTGGTCGAGACTTGTTGTGGAGGCCAATGATCGAATTTCCGCCATTGGTTTATGCCAGTTTCAAATACATACGCTTCGGGAAGGTCTAATTCACCTTGGCCTTTTAAGTGATAATTAAAAAACGGTAGTTGTATATTTTCTTGGAAAAATAGCGAATGTTTCTCGCCAAAATCTACGTTTCCGAGATGATCTCCATCGGTGCGATTCCACCCACCATGTCGCCAAGGCCCCATTACAAGGGAGTTGGCAACTGATGGGTTGTTCTTCTCGGTTTCTTGATAGATTTTTAGTGGGCCATAGAGGTCTTCCGCATCGAACCATCCACCAACGGTTAGAACAGCCGGCGGCACATTATTTAGATGTGGCAGGATATTCTGAGCTTGCCAGAATTCATCATAATTCGGGTGCTGAACCATCTTGTCCCAGAAATCAATTTCACCATGTAGATATTTCTTGTTGGCGTTCTTCAGCGGCCCCATATCCATATAAAACTGGTAACCATCTGGTGTAGGAAAATCAAAGCTTCGCCCTTTTGGGGTAGTAGTTGGCTCAGGTCTGGCGTGGCCGAAGCTTGATATGAATCTGAAGCCGTGAGGCAGGAAAAATGCCCCGTGATGATGAAAATCATCAAAAAACCAATCCGCGATAGGAGCTTGTGGTGATACAGCTTTAAGAGCAGGATGGGCCTCGATCATGCCTGCTGCTACATAAAATCCTGGATAGGAAACACCCCACATTCCTACTTTTGCATTATTATTGGAGATATTTTTAATTAGCCAATCAATAGCGTCAAAAGTGTCGGAGCTTTCATCAATTTCGTAAGGGCGTTGTTTGGTTTCGAGATGAGGTCTCATGTTTACAAAATCGCCTTCAGACAAGTACTTGCCTCTAACATCTTGATAAACAAAGATATACCCCTCCTTCTGAAAATGCTTGGAAGGACCAAGTGAGCTTCGGTATTTGTCTTCACCGTAAGGCCTAATGCTGTAAGGGGTCCTAAACATCAAAATTGGATAGGTTTGAGTCTTATCCTTTGGCTCGTAAATGGAAGTGAAGAGCTTCACACCATCGCGCATCCGAATCAGGACATCCCTCTTGGTATAGTGCGTTTGCACAGTGTCCGGTTCATCAGGAGCAATCTGGGGCGTATCAGTAGTGGTGAATTGAGGCGAAGATTGAGTCGTCTGGACACTAAAAATACCTTGTGTGGAAGATCCCTGCTTGTAACAGGATGCTGATACAAGTAAGACTGTTATTAATAGCACATAAACAGTCTTTTGGTTGAAAAATAGTCTATTTCTACATCCAAGCGTCATGATGTTGGGCTCCTGTTGGGTTGTCGGGCCTATATAATTGCCTTGCCGGTACTATTTTATTTTCGCTCCGCACAACCCACCACCGGCAGGAATAGTCCGAGAGGTATAAGGGTTCACCTGCAGTTTGCAAGCCTTCATTTTGGCATAATGTTAAATGTTTTTCAAAATAATTGCCTATGGGTTTTTCAATTTAGCAAAATTTATGTATGCTATTCAATCGCTAGGTGGATCAGAGGCGAGTTGAAGATTTTGGAATTTAGCGTCTGTGATGTAATGACGCATGCTAGAGGTAGGCGTTTGTGATGAATCACTCGCTATTTTGTGAGGTTATTGAAAGTGAATTGTTTAAGAAAGTTTAATATGCGTTTTATAATTGCAGTTGCCGTTATGATGTGCTTGAGCGTGTCAACTGCGTTTGGCGATGACTATGAAAATTCGCCAGTCGCGGATGCGCTTAATCGAGCAGATAAAATGGTGCAGGCTATTGTTGACATTCCTGATCGAAAAAGGAATTTCAATAATACAGTAGGCGCAATAGATGATATTATGGCACAACTGGAACTGGACACCAACATGATCCAATTCCTGTCCTATGTGTCTATGGATGAGCAAGAACGCGCAGATGGGCGGAAGGCAACGGAAGATGTTAGTAGTTGGCTCATCGATGTATCGCAACGCGAAGATTTGTATAAAGCTGTCAAGGCTTACACGAATACGAATCCAAAGTTAAAAGGTGAGCAAAAGCGTCTTCTAAAATTTACACTTCGTGACTACAAAAGATCTGGAATGGATCTTTCAGTTGAGGACCGAGATCATCTAGCGGATTTGCAAAAAGAAATCTCCCGCCTCAGCATAGAGTTTGATCAGAATATTAATGAAGATGAAACCGAAATTCCATTACATCGTGATGAACTTGAAGGTATGTCAGAAGAGTATTTCACGATGCTCGATAAAAAGCTTAATCGAAACGGGGAGATTTACATCATCGGAATGTCATATCCCGAGTTTAAGCCGATTCAGGATAATTGCACAAATGAGCAAACTCGCAAGAAAGTATGGCTTTCTTATAAAAGGCGAGGTGGAAAGAAGAACGTTGCCGTGATTGAGCAAATCCTAAAGCTGCGTCACGAAGCCGCTAAATTGCTGGGATATAAGAGCCCTGCGGACTATGAAACAGAAGTTCGCATGACCAAGAATTCGGCTACGGTTATGGAGTTTTATGATGAATTAAGGCCTTTGGTTCGCAAAAAGGCAAAGCAGGATTATAAAGAATTTGTAGCAGCCAAACGAAGTCACACGGGTAACCGCGAAGCTGTGCTAGCTCCTTGGGATTTGTCTTTTTATCAAAACTATTTAAAGAAAACCAAGTATGCTGTGGACTCAGAGATGGTTCGCCAATACTTCCCAATAGATAAGGTTATTGGAGGTCTGTTTAGTATTACTCAGTCTTTGTATGGAATTGAGTATGTTGAAATAACAGATGATGTGCGAGATAGGGGTGAAAAGCTTTGGCATGAAGATGTCATGGTGTTTGAAGTCTTTGATACCGATAGTGGCGAAATGCTTGGCACGTTCTATCTTGATCTACATCCCAGGGACAATAAATATGGGCATGCAGCGCAGTGGGGGCTGGAACAGCACAAGGTGTGGTCTGATGGCTCTGTAACAAAGCCTGTGGCAGCGCTTGTTTGCAATTTTTCCGAACCTATTGGAGATAAGCCTGCATTAATGACTCACGATGAAGTAGAGACTTTTTTCCATGAGTTCGGCCATTGCCTTCATACTATTTTAAGTGAAACTACATACTGGCGGTTTGCGGGAACATCGGTTGAACGTGATTTCGTCGAAGCACCCTCGCAGATGTTTGAAAACTGGATATGGGATGCTTATATATTGGCTACTTTTTCTAGGCATTACCAAACCAACGAGGTAATACCGGCTGAATTAGTCCAGGGAATGATAAAAGCACGCCATCTCGGGTCTGGAATGTTGGCGGAACATCAGTTTTATTACGGTCTGGTTGATATGACGTATCACACGGTTGCTCCGGGGGAAGCTGGGTATACGACTGAGCTTGGTCTGGATATGTTCAGCGAAATTGAGCTTTATGAACGACAGCCGGGCACGCATTTTCAGGCCGCTTTTGGGCACTTAACAGGTTATCAGGCAGGGTATTACGGCTATCAGTGGTCCCTGGTCTACGCTTCAGACATGTTCCAGAGATTTAAAGAGCTAGGCATGTTGGATTATGAGGCAGGGCGATATTACCGCGAAAAGATACTGGCTCGAGGCGGAACTATTGATGGATTAGAATTAGTTCGCGATTATTTGGGACGTGAACCGGATTTATCTGCGTATCTCGCCCACTTGGGATTGAAAGATTGATCAAAGTATGGTATATTATTCACCCCGTTTGTTGGCAAGTAATGTAAATGGTACCTGGATTGGATTCTTAAGCGGAAGAAATTCTTTAACAGCATTTGCCCTTAGCAATATGTTGACTATAATCGGCAAAACGGGGGAACTAAGACGGGGGTATTCTTTAATATTCGAAGGGTATGGTGGGGGACTTTCGAATTTAGAGGGAAGTGCTTTGGATCGTAACCAGCACTTTTTAGTAACCGAAAATGCCTATTGGAGAAGAAAATGGCAAACAAAAGTACCAAATTATCAGGTAATCAGATTTTAAAGTGGGCAGATGCTCATCACAGGCGCACCAAGAAATGGCCGACCGCGACGTCGGGTAATGTGCGCGGCGCTTCTGGAGAAACATGGTCGGCAATCAATGCGGCTCTACGAACAGGTAGCCGCGGATTGACGGGCAGAACATCCTTGCCGCAATTACTCGATAAAAAACGGGGCGTACGAAATCGCCTGGCTCAACCAACTCTGCCTACGAAGAAAATCCTTACATGGGCCGATGCTCATAAAAGGAAAACCAAGAAGTGGCCAAATCGCGAATCAGGTAACGTGATTGGCGTTCCTGGTGAAAATTGGTCGGCAATTCATGAAGCTTTGCGACACGGTCGTCGTGGGCATAAGAAAGGCGGCTCACTGGCTAAATTCCTGTCAAAGAATCGTGATCGTCCATACCGTAAAAAGGGTGGACCTCTGGCGGTCAAGCAGATTCTTACATGGGCAAAATCGCATCATACGAGAACTGGATATTGGCCAACAAAGGATACTGGCAAAATCACCGGTACCGCCAACGAACGTTGGGGCACTATCGATGCTGCACTAAAGGGTGGGTTCCGCAAAATGCGTGGCGGTTCATCCTTGGCTAAGTTGCTTGATAAGAACTTCGACTAAATAGATTCTTATTTCTCAGGATTTAGAGCGCTTCGCTGACCATTGGGGTTCAGCGAAGCGTTTTTTTTAATTTTTTCTCCAGATGTCGGTTTGATTGTGCTATGGAATATTTTCTGGTTGATCTATGTCATAAATTGCATGCGAATCGGCCTTCTAATGTCAAAAACCGCTGTTTTAATTAAAACTTGACATTTTGAAGCTCTCTGGGGAATATATCCCCCCGGGGGGGATGTTTGTGTAGCGGAGATACTTTATGACCAAGACAGCTAAGACAAAGAACGCATACTTAAGTGATGAGACCATCAAGACACTCTCTGATGGTTTGAGCCGAATCGAGGGGCACGTTGGGGCGGTAAAGCGGATGATTCAGGAAAGGCGTTGTTGCGATGAAATTCTCACACAAACTGCTGCAGTAAAGGCAGCATTGAATCGAATCACGATTACGCTCGTAGAAAAAGAATTACTTACCTGCTTGACAGGTTGCGGTCAGTTTGAGGCTGAGGAGCGTATGGACGCAGCCATGAAGGCTCTCGGGTCCATGCTCAAGCACGGTTGAGATCGAAAAGGGAATAAGCCCCATGACCAACACCAACGCAACATCTACTACTCAAGAAGTATATTGTCCTGAATGTAGCACCAAGGGGAAAAAAGTGGAGCGGATAACACTCGAGTCGCTTCTCAATACCGATGCTGTCTTCCAGATCAGCGAAGAGCAGTACCGCTTTTGCGATGCGATCGATTGCGAGACGGTCTATTTCGGCGACAACGGTATAACGTTCTCAAAAAGAGATCTCACAGTGCGCGTAGGAGTCAAAGAGCGTACTGCGCCACGTCATGTCTGCTACTGCTTTGATCACACGATCGAGGAGATCGACGCGGAAGTTCAGGAGACCGGCCAAAGCACGGTTCTCGACGACATCAAGGCTCGCATGAAGACCGCGTGCTGGTGCGAGACGAAGAATCCGCAGGGATCCTGCTGCCTGGGCACGGTGGACAAGTACGTAAAGCAAGCGATGGCCGAGTATGGGAATAGCCTCGGCGCAAATGCACTTAGAGACGAACAGGCGGACTGCTGCGCCGTAGAAGCGCATGAGCACTCACTAAATGAATCAGAGGAAATAGTCATGCAGGATTGCTGTTCAACTACGGATACAAGTGTTGACACCAAAGACAAAGGTCAGCGGACTGGGGTGCTTGCAGTGGCAGGGTCGGTTTTGTCCGCTCTTGCCGCCTCAGCTTGCTGCTGGATTCCGCTCCTACTCATTGCGTTTGGCGTGTCAGTAGGCGGTGTATCCGCATGGTTAGAGCAGTATCGCTGGTTATTCCTAGGGCTTACCGCGATTCTTCTTGGCACCGGTTTCTACTTCGTTTACTTCCGCAAGCCACAATGTGCTCCGGGAACTGCCTGTGCAATGCCCAATCCAAGGTTTCTGCGATTCAATCGCGTCATGCTGTGGGTGGCCACGGCGGTCGTCATAGCTACAGCGGCATTCCCGAAGTATGTCGTTTATTTGATACCAGAAGACGAGCCGGCGCAGATCACCATTCCAGCCAACCAAGTGGCCACTGCGTCACTGGGCATCGCGGGTATGTCGTGCGAGGCCTGCGCTGTTCACCTCAAGAATGCATTGGTGAAGGTACCAGGTGTTCTCGATGTGTGGGTGTCTTATGCCGACAGCAACGCGACCATCAGCTTCGACGATACGATGCCACCTTCAGTTACCGATCTAGCAAGCGCTGTCACAGGAGCTGGCTTTAAATCTGACATAAGTGCAATAAGCCGATAGGAAAAAGCATGCTCCAATCATCCTACCAACTACCGCTCCAAAGGAGTGGACACATGAACACACTCATCTGTCGAACGTGTGGCTGTTCCTTGGTCAGACTTGGAATCTCCCCTGCTGCGACGACCATGCATGAACATCAAGGCGAACACTATCCCTTTTGTTGCACCGCGTGTGCCGAGGTGTTCAGGACAGATCCCGAACGATACCTCGTGGAAACGAGTGATCTGATTGTCTGTCCGACCTGTTTGGCTGAGAAACCAATCGAATCGGCTGTGACTATGACCATTGACGGTCAGGAAGTCCACTTGTGTCGTTGCCCGTACTGCGTTGAAGTGTTCAAAAAGAACCCCGAGTTTTACATACAACGCCTCGAAGGCATTATCCCTAACGACGGTGTACTTGACCATGAGGGATGTTGTGTTCGGCCTTGACATTATACATCATGATCTAGACCGTTTTGCGGTCAGATTCAGGAGCCAAACCATGTTAAGAACATTTGTACCTATTGGTCTCATGACCTGCTGCTTGTATTCAAGCGATACATTTGGACAAACGCCTGATGCAGATCGCTCCAATCAAACAAATCCTATTTCACTTGCTGATTCTCTTGTTCCGCTGATCGATCATTTTAATAGTGGTAAAGGCAAATCACGTTTTGTCGCACTCTTATCTTCAACATGCCCAGCCTGTGTATTTGGTGCAAAGGCAATCAAGGCATCTGTCTTAGACGCTTATCCCGATGCGGACATACAAGTCAGTATCGTATGGATCGATATGTTGCCCCGCGACAATGAACAAGCTGCAATCAAATCATCATTCATCTTTGACGATTCGAGAGTGCAACAGTTCTATGATCCGAATCGCAAGTCTGGTTACGCCATAGGCAAGGATTTGCTCAACGAAAATGTCGGTCCGGCATGGGATATCTATCTGTACTACAAAGCTGAGGCCGAATGGAAAAGCAAGCCTCCTAAGCCGATTGATTGGATGCACCAACTGGGTGGCGGACGGCGTGCAGATGCTTCGCGATTTACACCTGGGCAAGCCTTGGTTAAAGCGCTAAGCAATGCTACGGCAAAGATTCTGAAGGTAACTCCTGTCGAAACAGTAATAGCAGTTGAATCACAGGAAGGTGAATTGCCCAATGAAGGAAGCAACATCAATGGCCGCGTTTTTAGAATCAAAGGAATGGGTTGCCAGAAATGCGCCAACTTAATTGGGAGTACTCTTTCCAAACTTAAAGGTGTTACAGAAGCTGGGGCGAGTTTTGAGCAGGGTCTGGCCTGGGTTGGGTTTGGCGAAAACAATACTATTGATGACATTAAACTAATTAAAGCTATCACCGATATTGGCTTTGAAGCAAGTGTTGTTGAAAACGCCATTATTCGGACAGGGGAATCGTCAAAGGCCAATGCCAGAAAGCGCGAGACTAATATGACGCAGGTTAGTAAAGACAATCAAGCTAACCTTCAGCTACTTGTATTTCCTGGCTGTCCCAATAGTCCAGAACTGCATACAAGGTTAACCAAAGCACTTGCCGACCTTGGAGTTAAACTCGAAATAAAACTAATCGATTTACAACAGCTGGACAAGGCTGATCTGCGATTGCGTTATGGTGCGCCCACAATCCTGATCAATGGGCTTGATTTGATGGGTGATGATCCTGCTGCTCAGGGTGCTTTGCAATGCCGAATATATCCCGATGGAGACCTTCCCAGTGTGGCGGATCTCGTCAAACAGCTGCAGATACATACCAAATTGCCGCGGGAAAACTGACTTATTACAGCCTTGGATTGGCGTTTGGCCGACCTTCTCCTATACACTTAGTACTTCGCTCAAGGCTATCTATTTTGGATGCGTCTTCGTAGCGTAGCTTTTAGGGCGGAGCATGATCCAGCAAGGCGATCAATCTCAACCTATTACTGGCGAAACAGTTGTCACAACATTGTTGCTGACTGACCTTGTTGATTCGACCAAACTCGTTGAACAGTTAGGCGACGCCAAGGCTGCGGAGATTTTCGTTCGTAATGATCGAGTAGCACGCGATCTACTTAAACAATATAACGGCAAAGAAATCGACAAGACGGACGGCTTCTTATTTCTATTCGTTCGCCCAATTGACGCGGTTCTTTATTCAATTGCATATCACCATGCGCTTAAGGGCTTATCCGAGCAAACAAGCATTAAACTTTCAGCCAGAGCGGGGATTCATTTGGGTGAGGTAATTTTACACCGCAACAGCCCCGATGATGTTTCCCGAGGTGCTAAGCCGATTGAGGTTGAAGGGATCGCTAAACCTTTAGCTGCGCGCATCATGTCACTTGCACAAGGTGGACAAACATTAATCACCCAGGCTGCATTTGATCTGGCCAGGCGTGGTGTTGTTGGTAGTGATGCAGCTCCAGAAGGCACTGCATGGGTGGCTCACGGTCTATACATGTTAAAAGGTGTTGATGAACCAGTAGAAATATTTGAAGCCGGCGTGAAAGGTGTGGCACCACTAAGCGCACCGCCAGATACTGAAAAAGCTAAAAGATCAGTCGCTGCTGGAGATGAAGAAACACTAGGTTGGAGGCCGGCAATGGGATTGGATATCCCTCACAGAACAGGTTGGAGACTGGAACGTAAAATTGGCGAGGGAGGATTTGGAGAAGTTTGGCTGGCAGTTCATAAGCGAACTAAGAATCGCAGAGTATTTAAGTTCTGCTTTGATGCGGATCGTCTTCGCTCATTAAAGAGAGAGTTGACGCTCTTTCGACTGTTGCGCGATGCTCTGGGTGATCGCAAAGACATTGCGCGGCTATATGAGGTTCAACTTGAAGAGCCGCCATTCTTTTTGGAAAGTGAATTCACTCCTAGTGGAAGCTTGATAGATTGGGCTGAGTCGCAAGGCGGAATCAATAATGTCCCAATTGAGACGCGTTTGGATATGGTAGCCCGAACCGCCAGAGCGGTAGCTGCTGCCCATTCAGTTGGAATCCTTCACAAAGACATAAAGCCCGGTAACATACTTGTGTACGAAGATGAGAGCGGCCAACCGCGACCACGCCTGGCGGATTTCGGTATTGGAACATTGACAGATCGGGATCAATTGACCGGTCGCAACATTACCATGGCCGGGTTTACTTCCGATCTGGGTTCGGATGATTCTTCTCTGGCGACAACACGCATGTACTCACCGCCGGAGCTGTTAGCAGGTAGACCGTTTACCGTGCTAGGGGATATCTACGCGGTGGGCGTTTTTATGTATCAGATGGTGGTGGGGGATCTCGATAGGCCGTTGGCACAGGGTTGGGAGAGAGATGTCGCTGATAGTTGTCTGCGCGATGATATTGCTGTTTGTGTTGAGGGTGATGAAGAGCAGCGCATGGGAAGTGCGCAGGGATTGGCCAAGCGGCTTGAAACATTGCCTCAACGCCGACGCGCCGCCTGGCGCAAGCGCCTCTCTCGCATTGGTGCTGTGTCAGCTGTCGTACTAGCGGTTCTCCTGGTGATTACGGGATGGCTTTTACTCCATGAGCGCGACCTCCGTAGGCAGATCACGGCTCAATATCAAAGAGCCGAAGTTAAGTTAGCTGACAAATTGTGGCTTGATGGCGACTTTGAAAGCGCCGAGGTGCACTATCGGGTGGCGCTCAAGTACTACCGTCAGCAATTAGGCGATGAATCGCTGGAAGTGGCCGAAATCTTGAACAGCCTAGGGGCATGCCTGAGGCCTAGGGCAATGTTCACCGAGGCTGAGCAGAGTTACCGCCTGGCGCTCAACATTCGGCGTCGGCTGGCGATCGGCGAGAACGAGGTTTTGATTGCCCAGAGTCTTAACAGTCTGGCGTTATGTTATCTGGATCAGGATAGGTATGCTAATGCTGAACCGCTTTTGCATGAATGTTTGGAATTGATGCAAAGGCTCGGTCTTGACGACGTTCAACCCTTCTACTATGCCCGAATCCTGGACAAGCTGGCTATGTGCCTGGCGGAACGGAAAGAGTTCGTAAGAGCCGAGCGACAATTCCTTGAGTCCCTGGCGCTGAAGGAGGCGGAGTTCGGTAACGAGCATTCATCGGTTGCCAAGACCCGCCACGCTCTCGCCCAGTTGATGTTCGACCAAGGTGATTTCGAGCAGGCGGAAGGATGGTGCCACGAGGCCCTTGAACTGCAAGTAACGTTGCTCCGCGAGCAGCACCCGGACATTGCCGACTCCTTGCATTTGCTCGGTGAGATTCACATAAAGCTCAGTGAGTTTGGAGAGGCCGAGATCCAACTGCGCAAGGCCCTTGCCATCCGGGAGAATGAATCTCCTCCGGTTCTGTCACGAATCGCCGAGACACAAAGCGCTCTGGGGGGGTGTCTAGTAGATTTGGGCCGTTATGAACAGGCGGAGCCGCTGCTTATCGACAGCTTGCCAATCCTGCGCGATCGCTGGGGGCAACAAAACCAGCGAACACAGGCAGTGGTTGCCAGTCTTATTGAACTATATCATGCCTGGGGCAAGCCCCAGCGTGCCGAACCGTATCGTGCGATGCAGCAGCAAGGAGCCGGATCACCCTGACGATTCTGGTCCGCTACAAGCCAGCGCGTTCGTACCGCACTCACGGACGTGAGCTTGCCGGTCACAACAACGGGTCTAGCGCCGGCGGCGCTTCCGATTCCCAAGCACTGCCAATCCCAGCAGACAAATCGTACCTGGTGCAGGAATGTCCGAAAACTCCACTCCGCGGAGGGAGATTCGATAATCACCGACAAACAGCTCGCCATCGCCGGACCATCCATCGATCGCGCCCAAGCCGCCAAAGCCGTCCGGTCCGGATATTTCGGTCCGCGTATCCAGGTCAAAGATATTGAGTCCAGCACTTTGCGGCACGTTATTAAAGCGTGTGATGGCTAAGTAGTAGAGACCTGGTGTGACCACACCTGCATGCCCGTCATCTGTTATGGGCGTGAGTAACGACTGTAATGACCCGGTGTTAGGATGATCATTGTTTCCGACTATCCCAAAGGCATCGTCTGCCATGACGCCAGGTTGAAAAAGCCAAAGCATCGTGTCGAATGTGGCGAACGCGTTGCCGAGTTCTCCATCCATTTCATCGGTGGTAGCTCTAAACATCGCTGGATCGACAATATTGATTATGAACATATCCTCAAAATCTATAAGTTCACCAGAGCTGATGGTACCTCCAAGGTTTCCGTTGATGAATGAAAGCGTGCCCATGCCCATGGTGGGTTGGGCAAAGGCGGGGAGATTGCCCGCATCCATCATTTCCTCCCACTTCGGTCCGGCGGGGGGATGGGCCAAGGCAACAGTTGAGCCAATGGCCATCGTTACAATGACGACAAATAGCGTTCGAACTCTCTTCATGATACTTCTCCTCACATCCAGACCTAGGCTGGCCCACAGGCCGATTTAACCCAGAATCCTTCTCGTGAAGCTAACAGCTTTGGGGAGTAGAGTAAAGAAAAATAAAACGATTTGGATTGCATTTCCCTAGTTATCTTGCCCAATCTCACTCAGTATGCCTATTTAGGCCGATATTGGTGGGATCAACAGGTAGATTTTTTTGCCTATTGCTAGGAACGAGTCTTTGGTAGCGTCTTGCGGTATGCTTCCAGCCACCTCGCCGGTTTGAGAGATTCGTCCTCTCAACGGTAGCTGAGACGAACAAGGACAAAGCGATGCAGGTGCTAATTCTCGGTGTTGGTGACGCCTTTACCAAACGGCATTTCAATACCAGCGCACTAATTGAGCATGGCGAGCGGTATTTACTCCTTGATTGCCCTACACCTATTAACCGTGTACTTCATGATGTAACTTCAATTAATGACTGGACAGTCGGGCTTGAATCAATTGATGACATTATCATTACACATTTGCACGGCGATCATTGCAGCGGGCTTGAGGCATTTGGATTTTGGCGTTACTTCTATTCTAAGAGTAACAATAAATCTTCATTACCTTGCATACACACAAGTAAGTTAGCAGCTGATCGACTTTGGGAGCGATTTGCGCCTGCGATGGATCGTGCCAATTCCGATAGTCCAGCTACTCTAAGTGATTATTATGATCTAAAGATACTAACGCCTGGTGCAGAATCTCAAGTATGTGGTTTAAGTATTAAATGTCGTTTCACCGGTCACCCGATTCCGACTGTTGGTTTACTAATTAGCGATGGCTCGGCAACTCTGGGGTGGTCTAGCGACACCCCTTACGATGAAGAACATATAAAGTGGCTTAGCGCAGCGGATGTAATTGTGCATGAATCGGGTCCAGCTCCATCTCATACACCGATCGAGGATCTAAATGCGCTTCCCGATGAACTGCGCGCAAAGATGAGATTGATCCACCTGGCGGACGACTTTGATTATTCATCCACGGATATTAAGCCTTTGCAAGAAGGTGAAGTGATCGAATTTTGAAGATTGTAACAACAGCTCCATTATGTTGATTGGGAATTGCTGTTTCGACTCCAAACTGGAGGCACGAAGATAAACGTAGTGATAACCAGGGCTGCGAAGAGTACATAAATTACGGTAAAGACCCAAGGATTAAATTCATAAAAGATAACATCCCTGAGCAATCTTCCAACGAAAGAAATGTCTTCTTGAGATACTTGACCAGCATGTCTTCGAAGTGCATTCTCCCAAACGGTGAGTGGGCACGCTATGCCAAAGACTGTTTCAGATGCAACTGCAATTATTGCTAATACATGTACAGCCCGAAATTTCAGATTTCGTATCCATTGCCATTTCTTAACTGCACCGATCACTATTGCGATTTCACCACCAATAATAAACGTTATGAACATTATGTGAATGAAAACCAACAGATCAGCGAGTAAGCCGTACAGCATGATCGACCCTTATCTTCATAGGATCATAACTCTATCGGCACAGTAAGGCAGACGTTGATAGCAGCACAAAAACGATCGAACCCCCTGTATTGCGGCAGGCGATAAGGGGGTTCAAGATCGAACCTTCGGATATGGCAATTACCATATACAAAGGTAAGGAGGATAAAGATGAATCTCAAAAAGATCATCTATCGACTATTAATTGCAATTTTACTAAACTTGGCAGGAAAATCAATACAAATTATTCATAAAATAGCAAAAAAAGGCCTAATATGTAAAGATAGAGACGGTTCTAAACCGCCTCTACCGGAGTTGAAGGCGAACAGCGCCGCTCCAACATAAATGGGTGGTTGCCGTGTTTATGTTGCGTATTTATGTGGAAAAGCCCATACGCAACATTCTATATGAGGATAGAAATAGCCATCTAAATACACTGAATGTGAGAAAAGGTAATTTCGGCAACATTACAAGCTAGTTAGATGTAACTTACGCTCAACCTAGTAGCGCTTTAGTAAGAAGTAGAACAATTGGCCATTTGATTTGAGGTTGCCCGCGATATCCCCAGCCTGTTTGCCAACGCCCATATAGATGTCGGCACGGCCTGGCCCCTTGATGGCACCACCAGTATCTTGATTCAGCATCAAACGCACATAACGAGAAGGCTCGCCCCTTGCATTCTCAATACTAGTGTCAACCAGAAATATCCCAGCTTGTGGAAACACACTATTGTCCATGGCCAGTGAAGCATGCGGGGTAAGTGCGACTCCAATTGAACCCTTTGGCCAATCGCTGTCACGACTTTCTTTAAAAAAAACATACCGATCATTTTCAAGCATTTTCTCCAGGACTAACTTAGGTGAGCGACCGTAGATTTCCCTTATCTTCTGCATGCTCATTTCATCAGGTTTGGAAAGTCCAGCTGAGATTAACAATTTGCCTAAGCTCGTGTATTGATGTTTGTTTGTAGTGGTGTAGCTGATGAACAAATTTGAGCCATCTTCCAAGAGCAGCTTTGCAGAACCATTTACCTGAATTAGATATACGCTTAGCGGATCTTCTAACCAGGCAATTTCGTAACCATCTAATAGTTTGCTGGACTCTATTTCGTATCGAGTTGGCGACTGCGAGTCTCTATATTCATAGAAATTTTCTGGTAAAGAGTAAAGTGGATAGTTGAATTGTTCACTTTGAGTTGAGCTGGCTAAGTATTGTGGCGCGAAGTAACCAGTAAATAAGACAGTGCCTCGCCCATCATTGCCTACTGATTGGTAAATATTAAATTGCAACATGATGCTAGTTGCAAATTCTTTGGCATCGGTTGATTGCAAAAGTGTGTTGCGGAATGTGACCAGGCTTTGCCTTGCTTGCTGATGTGTTAATAAGGCAAAGGGCGGATTATATTTAAACGTGTTTGTTGAAGTTTCAAACCATACCAGGCTTTGGTCAATTGATCTAAGCAGACCTTGGCTTTTGTTTCTAAACGCCTCTTCTAAATATGGTCGTTGCGAAGCGTCAGTAATTAGTGTCAGGTTTTGTATATGCAAGGATTCCTGGCAGCCACAAATACCAGCAAGTATCATTACAAGCAGAAGTCTTAAGCTACTGATTAATATGTTAATTTGCTTGGTACGCAATCTTGCCGCCGACGATTGTCATTTGCACTTTTGTTTGTGGGATTTGCGATTCTTCAATACTTAAAATGTCATGAGACAATACAACAATATCTGCTAACTTTCCGGGGGTTAGTGTTCCCTTGATATCTTCTTCAAAGGCTGCATAGGCTGTGTTGATTGTGTACGATCGTAGAGCTTCCATGCGCGACATTCGTTGCTTTGGATAGAAAACCGAATCATCTTTGAGACGTCTTGAGACAGTTGCATAATAAGAAGCGATAGGGGAGACATCTTCAACGGGGGTATCTGTGCCGTTGGTTACGACTGCTCCTGATTGCATTAATTTCTGCCAAACATAAGCGCCTTCTTCTGCACGTTTGTGTCCAAGTCGCGCAATTACCCATGGCGCATCGGAAGTGCAGTGTATTGCCTGCATTGAGGCAATTACGCCTAGCTCCGCAAAGCGTGGGATGTCCATGGCATTTAGATGTTGAGCATGTTCAATCCGCCAACGGCGATCGGTCTTTGAAGGGTTAGAGCTAAAAGCTGCTTGGAATATATTAAGTACTTCTCGATTTGCGCGATCTCCTATTGCGTGTACGCAGAATTGAAGATCGTTCTCGAGCGCAATAAGAGCTGTTTCTGAAACACTTTCTATCGTGGCTGTTGCGAGACCGGTACTTTCTTTGCTATCCGTATAAGGCTCAAGTAACCAGGCCCCGCGTGAACCCAGCGCACCATCTATCGATCGCTTGATTCCACCAACTGTCAAATAGTTATTACCTATGCGCTTTATAGAAGAATAATCGTTAATGCGTGCCTTGAGCTTTTCGTTCGGTTCTCGGATCATTACCCACAATCTGAGATCAAGTACACCACTTTCCGCAAGCTGCTTGAAAATATCTATTACATCAAAGGATGAACCTGCATCCTGAAACGAAGTAATACCCTTTGATAGACATTCCTTTGTTGCAAGTTCTATGGCGAGGCGAATTCGAGCTGTTTGTTGCGTAGGGGAAGTAGAGGAAGTCTGTGCGCGAGATATCAAACCCGAAGCTCGTTCACGAAAGATGCCAATTGGTTGACCACTATCATCGCGAAGTATCTCTCCGCCATCTGGATCAGTAGTTGATGCGCTAATCTCAGCAAGGTCCATAGCTTTTTTATTGGCAAAGCTCGCATGTCCGCTTGCGTGCGTAAGTGAAACAGGATTATCAGGTGAAATTGCACTTATTCCATGATGGGTTGGAAAACCTTCGAAATTATCCTCAGGCACCTTGTCCCATTTTTCTTGATGCCAACCGCGACCGATGATCCATTCGCCTGGCTTAGAATTGCTTACGGCTTGGGCAACCATTGCAATAACTTCATCCCAATTGCGAACAGCCATCAGGTCGAGATTCATCTTCGATTCGCCAAGCCCAACAAAATGGCCGTGCCCTTCGATAAACCCCGGTATTGCGAGCTTACCTTTAAGATCAATAACCCGAGTTGTCTCACCAATATATTTTGCCAGCGATGCTCCAGTTCCCACATCAAGAATGCGATCTCCCGCAATAGCGATGGCTTGAACCTCACCAATATTCTCATCAACGGTAACTACTCGGCCGTTTACAAGAATCAAATCCGCAGTTTGCCTGGCTGGCTTATCATCCGACTGACCGAGGCAAGGCAAAGTCATGGCCAGCACACACACAAGGCTAGATGTCAGCATCTGGATTTTCATCAATAACTCCTATGTTTAGTGTCAATAGTCTATCAGAATGGGCATAAATCAGCACATTGCATGTGCAATATCTAAGCTAGTGTCTGTGATATTGCAAGGTTTTTCTCGATGTTACGGTTAACTGCTGTACGTGAGTTTATGTCACGAAATTAGCCCCTAGCACTATACAAACTGACGGCTATTATTGGGGCTACTAATGGATGCCCTACCACTAAAACCCTTCCAAGAGATGACCAGTGAGGACTATGCCGAAATCGGCCTCATGTGTGGGCTTGAGGTGCATCAGCAACTGCTGACGGATACTAAGCTATTTTGTCGCTGCCCAGCAGGTCACTACAGCTCTGACTATGACGCTGAGGTGCTTCGGCATATGAGGCCGACGCTTTCAGAAATGGGCGAATATGATGGTACCGCTTTGATGGAAAAGAAGACGCGGAAGAATATCACCTACCGCATCCATCACGCGACAGTTTGCACCTATGAATTTGACGATACGCCCCCGTTTCTGATCAACGATCAAGCGGTTGATATAGCGCTGGAGCTATCGCATCTACTGCGACTTAATCTTGTTAACGAACTGCATATAGCACGCAAGCAATACCTAGACGGCTCTATCCCGACAGGTTTTCAGCGAACCACCATCCTCGGAGTTGACGGCTGGATTCCCTTTAAGGAACGCCGTATAGATATTCGCCAACTAGGCCTGGAAGAGGATTCATGCCGCGAAGTATCAGATCACGGGCATGAGCGAACTTACTTAACTGACCGTTTGGGTATGCCTTTAATTGAAGTGGTTACCGAACCAAATATGTTTACACCTCAAGAGACCGCCGAAGTTTGTGATCTAATTCGCAAGATTTGTCGCAGCACTCAAAAAGTCAGGCGTGGTTATGGCGCAACGCGCCAAGATGTAAATGTCAGCGTTCGAGGTGGCACGCGCATTGAGATAAAAGGTGTGCCACAAATCTGGCGTATCCCACATTTAATATATAACGAAGCTAGTCGTCAAGTTGCGCTTTTGCGTATTAAGGATGTGTTAAACGCTAGAGGAATAACACATGAATCAATTAATACTCCTGCTATGGATGTGACATCAATAGTTGCCAAGACAACTTGGGCACCGATCAAAACAGCTTTGGACTTAGGATTGAAGGTTCGATGTGTGTTGTTGTCAGGCTTTGCAGGGATTCTTAATACCACTACACAGGAACACACTACCTTCGCCAAGGAATTTTCTGACCGCGTTCGTGTGATTGCTTGCTTATCGCAATTACCCAATATTGTGCACAGTGATGCTGCAGCCGAATCGCTTTGGCCGCAGGATTGGCTTAAGATTCGCAAGCGTATGAAGGCAACAGAAAACGATGCACTGATACTGGTTTGGGGTAATGATCAGGACCTTGATACAGCTTGCGAGGAGATTTTAATTCGCGCAAGAGAAGCAACCGTGGGCGTGCCAAGCGATACTCGTCAACCACTAAAGGATGGCACAAACGGTTTTGAACGAGTTCTTCCGGGTGCGGATCGCATGTATCCTGACACTGATTTGCCTCCGATTGAAATTACCGCTGATCGTGTTGCAAGAACAAAAGCATTGATGCCGGAGTTTGTTTGGGAAACTGAAGCTCGCTTTAGAGAATGGGGAAATGGGGGAGGGATGGCTGAGGAGGATGTGCAGCGATTATGTATTTCACCTCGAGCAATTTTTATTACTCGCTGCATGATTGATTTAAAACTAAGCGGAAAACTATTGGGCACAATTTGTGGGCAGTGGATGAGAGCGTTATCACGCAAGAATCTTGATACACGGCGCTTTACTGATGAGGCGCTGCTTGAAATATTTAGTGCATATATAGCAAAGCGGATGGCTCGTGAAGGAATACCTTGGCTAATTGAACGAATGCTAAGAATCCACGAGCCTGAGCATATTAAAGCCAGTGATGTTGCTTTATTACTTGATGAAATAGACATGAAGCCGGCAACTGATGAGCAATTAAGCGCACATCTTGATCGCGTTCTTTATCAGGTGCAGGAAGAGAACTTCCCAACCGCAGAAAAACGTGTTCGCTACATGATGGGTGAACTGATGGAAGACCTTGTCGGGCGTGTAGATGGAATGCTATTATTAAAACTTGTTAATGATAGAGTCAGCCAATCAAAATCAGCTCCATCGCAGGAGCCAATGGAAACATGAGTAATAACGCTGCAGAAAAAACTAACAATGGTTATCGTGGCCCCGGCTTGGCAGTTCTCGATAAGCATGGTGTTGGAGTGTGGAGTGATGTTGAGGTCAAGACCACAGGCGGGAAGTTCCGAGGTATTATTCTGCCGCGTTCAGAAACTTCTGATGATAAACATATCGTTTTGAAAATCTGTAGCGGATACAACATTGGTCTTGCAGCTGAAACCATAGAGCTAATGACCGAACATGGCAGCCGCAAAGCTAATTACCAGATAGCCGAACAGGAATTTCCAATAGAGCCGGGTAAGCCTAACGTCGTGCTGTTTGGGACAGGCGGAACTATTGCCAGCCGTTTGGATTACCGTAGTGGCGCAGTCATTCCTGCGTTCAGCCCGGGTGAGTTATATGGCTCGGTTCCGGAACTAGCTGATTATTGTAATTTGCGTACTGAAGAATTGTTTAGTGTATTTAGCGAAAATATGGGGCCTGAACAATATGTCGAGTTAGCCAAGAATATTGCTCAAGCAATAGAATATGGTGCAGATGGAATTGTTGTTGGACACGGCACAGACACAATGCATCATACCGCTGCGATTCTCACCTTCATGGTGCAGAATCCACCAGTGCCAATCGTATTGGTCGGATCACAACGCTCCAGCGACCGCCCTAGTTCGGATGCTGCACTGAACCTTATATGTGCCATAAAAACCGCAGCTGAAAGTGATATCGCGGAAGTCGTCGTATGCATGTTCGGCCCAACATCGGATCAATACTGTTTGATTCATAGGGGTACGCGCGTTCGCAAAATGCATTCGAGTTACCGATCAACTTTCCGCACGCTTGGTGATGTTCCGCTGGCGATGATTGATCCAAAATCTATTACGATGTTTCGTGAGGAATATCGTAAGCGCGACCCTAAGCGCCAGATGATCATTAACACTAATTATTCTGATGAAGTGACATTGCTTTATTATTATCCGGGCATGAAACCGGACGTTTTAGAAGCGATGATCGAAACGGGGTATCGCGGAATTGTTATAGCTGGCACAGGGCTTGGGCATGTAAATAAACCAACTTATCGAGCACTTAAGCTGGCGCAAGAGCGCGGTGTGCATGTATATATGACAGTGCAAACGCTTTGGGGGTTTGCGGGAATGTATGTATATGAAACCGGCCGCGAGATGATGAAGCTTGGCGTGGTTCCGCTTGCTAATATGCTGCCGGAGGTTGCGTTTATGAAGTTGTCATGGGCGCTTGGTCAATCAGATGATCTCGAAGAAGTGAAGAGCATTATGCTGAAAACTATTGGCGATGAAATAACACTGCGCGAGCCATATAACGGCTATTTGCTGTATCAAGGTGCGGTGCCGGAAGTTCAGGAATTTCTAAAGAGTATTAAGCGGTAATTATGAGGATTAAGATGCAGAGTCACACACAACGTTCATTTATTAGTTTGTTAGCTTTAGGCGTTTTATTTGTAGTAGCTCAAGGTTGTGCTAGTCAATCTTTAGCGGATCAATATCGCGTTATATCTTACCGCATTATTGAATCTACGCTTGAGGAAAACGATGGCTATCAAAAGATGCAGGAGCTTTGTGATGGGATCGGACATCGCTTAAGTGGTTCTTCGCAACTTACGCAGGCAATCAATTGGGCAGCCGATGCCATGCGCGCTGATGGTCAGGATAATGTGCGCATAGAGCCGGTGATGGTTCCGCATTGGGTGCGTGGCAATGAATCCTTGTTAATGACTAAACCACGCGTTGCACCAGTTGTAATGCTCGGTTTGGGTAGATCTGTCGGAACGCCAGAAGAAGGCATAACTGCTGAAGTAGTTGTAGTTAGCGATGAAAAAGAATTGGAAGAATTAGGCAATGGGGCTAAGGGGAAGATTGTTCTTTTTAATAACCCAATGCCTGCTTATGACCCACAACGTGGTGCGGGTTATGGAACAACTGTGCGTTTTCGATCTAGAGGTGCAACTCTTGCTGCTGCTCAAGGTGCAGTTGCGTGTTTGGTGCGATCAGTAACAGCTCATAGTTTGCGCTCACCACATACCGGTGCCATGAATTATGGGGATGCAAAAGTTAAAATTCCAGCCGCGGCGATTTCAACTGAAGATGCTGCGATGCTTGCGCGCTTGCAAAGCCGAGGCGTACCCATTGAAGTAACACTTAAAATGCAGGCTAAAACCCTCGAAGATGCACAATCAGGAAACGTAATCGGAGAAATTCGCGGCTCAGAAAGACCCGAAGAAATTATTGTAATCGGCGGACATATTGATTCGTGGGATGTGGGCCAGGGCGCACATGATGATGGAACCGGTTGTGTAATGGCGATGGAAGCTATAAACGTTTTGAGAAAGTTAAATCTAAGACCACGCCGCACTATTCGAGTTGTGCTTTGGACCAATGAAGAGAACGGTTTAGCAGGCGCAAAGCAATACGCTGCGGACCATAAAGCGGAACTTAGAAATCATGTTGCAGCGATCGAATCAGATTCAGGTGGTTACAAACCACTTGGTTATTCCTTTGAATGTTCTGATGAAGCGAAGTTAAAAATAGCCGAGAAACAATTACGCGATATTGCAAAGTTACTAAAGCCAATGGGTGCTGGTCGAATCACTGTTGGAGGTTCCGGCGCAGATGTAGGACCAATGCGTGATGCTGGTGTCGTGTTAATGGGACATCGAGTTGAGGGTAAGATATACTTTGACTATCACCACACTCACGCTGATACACTTGATAAAGTTGATCCGCAAGAGTTTTCACAGAATATTGCAGTAATGGCGACCATGGCGTATATCCTTGCGGATATGCCCAATCGTTTGGGTGAAGAAACATCTAAATAATGTCTAATACCACACAACAAGAAACAATTCGGCCAACAACTATCGAGCCTTATCCGACAGGTGCGGCTGGTAGCATTCTTATTACAGCAGGCAAAACCAAGGTGCTTTGCACGGCGAGTATTGCGGATGATGTGCCCGGTTGGCTTATAGATAAAGAAACCGGCAAGGCAACTCAAGGGTGGGTGACTGCGGAATATTCGATGCTGCCAGGCTCAACCCCACAGCGAAAAAAACGCGGGCCTGACAGTCGGGGGACTGAGATACAAAGGTTAATCGGCCGATCTTTGCGCGCAGCAGTTGATCTAAATAAAATGCCCGGTTTATCCATAACCTGTGATTGCGATGTTCTAGTAGCAGATGGCGGCACACGAACCGCATCAATCACCGGCGCATTTGTCGCATTATCACAAGCTTTACAAACAGATAAAGCCAAGGCACTAATTTCAAGCGACCCCATCATCGGCCCAATTGCAGGCATAAGCGTAGGAATAATCGATGGCAAACCCCGACTTGACCTTGATTACATACTAGATGTCGCAGCCGAAGTTGATATGAACGTTGCAATGAACCATCTGGGCGAATTCGTGGAAGTCCAAGCAACCGGCGAAAAGGGAACAATCAGCCGCGAGCAGTTTGATGTACTATTAGATCTAGCAACCAGTGGCATTAAGGAATTGATGGCATTGCAGCGGATGGCGCTGGAAGGAATTAGTAAGTAGGCATCAGGAGTCAGGAGTCAGGATTCAGGGGGGAAAGAGGGGGATCCCGTTTAGCGGGTGAAGCGCAGCGTCCCAAGAACGTCTCAAATTACTGCGCCCGCCCGATAAAACCCTTGCTGTCTGGTTCCTTTTTACGCAGCAATGTCACATCCAAATTGTGGTTATTGGGTTATTAAGCCCAAGCGTTGGTTTGCAAGTTTTAGGACATTAATGCGGCATAACGATCTGTTCAGCAACATTACCAACCTGCCGATACCGATCCTTATATAGATATAAATTCGTGGTTAAAGGGGCGAGAATAGATGAAGCCAGCGGATATTATGAATAAGCCGTGGTGGCCAAGCAGTAAATTGCTGCGCGGTGAGTCTGTAATTGCAACTATCGGACTTGCACTTGCTGCGATTCTTTTAGCAGTGATGGGTGGTACTGCTTATTGGACTCTTAAAGTTCACCGCAGCACGCTGGAAGATAATCGTACAGAGCAAATCGAATCGGTCGGTTCTGTATTAGCGGAAACCATCGCTAGTTTAATGTCGGCAAATGAGCTTTCAGTAGCCCGCAAGTTACTAGCAGATTCAGCGCGAAGCTTTGACCTTGAACGATGTCGCGTTCTTCTTGCAGATGGGCAAGTAGTAGCGAACGCAGATGCTTCGAGGGTTACAACAAGCGTACTGCCTGATAGTTGGGAAGGCAGTGAAGTCGCAGAGTCTCAGGTGCAAACTGATGATGGGTTTTTAAGTTTAAGCTATCCGCTTGTAATTTCCGGCAGAGGCAACGCACGGCTGGAAATAGCAGCCAGCATTAAAAGCGAATTATCACATTTTGCGGATGCACAGGCGGGAGTAGGGATTATTGGTGCGGTAGCTCTTATTGCCTTGCTGTTCGTCTATCGCCACATGAGATCACGCTTTGGCACCTTGGGCATGATTCGTGAAGCACTTCTTACATATATGGCTGAAGATGCAGATCCCTCAACGCTGGTGATTAAAGGTACAAAACGTGCAGAAGCGGAGGCTTGGAATGCATTTGTCCAGGAAAATGCGCGTCTTAAAAAGCAAGTGCTTAGCCGGCATATAGAGGAGTTTATACAATCTCCGGCTAAGGAAGACAGCAAGCTTGATATAGCGGTTGATGAGATGTGGCACGGATTAATACTTGTAGATAATCAGTGCAAGATCACTTACGTCAATGGTGCCGCAGCTGCGTACTTAAGCAAGCCAATAAAGGAAATTCTGGGATATTCGTTTGCAGAAATCGCAGGCGATCCCAAGCTGGGGCAAGCACTTAATGAAGTAATATCCACGAGCGGCGGGAATCGCGTAGCTGTTGAACTTGATACACGAGATGATGGAGCCGGTGCAGTCTTGCGCTTTACCATGAGACCGCTAAGGCGTGGCGACAAAGGGGCTGCGGTTATTATTATTGAAGATGTAACGCAGCAGCGCGTGGCAGATGAATCTCGAAGCGCATTTGTAACTCAAGTTACACATGAATTGCGAGCCCCGTTAACCAACATACGCCTTTGCGCTGAAACTGTTATTGATGATAATGAATCTGATCCACAAACACGCGAGCAATGTCTTAATGTGATAAACCAGGAGGCTATGCGTTTGGAGCGTGTGGTAAACGATATGTTATCTGTTGCGGAAATTGAAGCAGGTAGTATTGAGCTTAAACGCGATGAAGTGAAGATCGAAGCACTATTTGAAGAAATGAAAATAGACTATGCAGCACAAGCGGATGCCAAAAACACTTCAATGGAGTTCAACCTTCCGCCCAAGTTGCCAAGTCTTCAAGGCGACCGAGAAAAATTAGCGTTAGCCCTACACAATCTACTAAGCAATGCCATCAAATATACAACAGATGGTGGTGCCATCACAATTAATGTGGATGTAGAGGACAACAAGATAGTAATGGATTTTATCGACAACGGCATTGGTATAAGCGATGAGGATCTCAAGCGGATATTTGAGCGTTTCAGCCGAGCTAAGGATCCACGTGTAGCTAAGATCACAGGCTCGGGTCTGGGGCTTTCATTGGCGCGAGAAATTATCCGCCTACATGGTGGGGATATCAAAGTGCAATCGCAATTAGATAAGGGAAGCACATTCAGTGTTTCCCTACCGGTGCAATCAAAGGCAGCTTAACATTTCATGGAGATTGAAGAACACAATTATGGCGCGGTTGCGGTTATTAAGCCTATCGGTGCGTTAACTGTTGCAGACGCTGATAGCCTTAAAGCGCAAATGCTTGATGTAAGAACAAAGAGTTTGGGGCGAATTGTTCTTGATGTCACTGCTGTGCCATTTGTTGATAGCCGCGGGCTGGAAGTGTTGGTTGAAGTTGCTCGCGAGATGACACGAACAGGCCAAACTTTAAAGCTGGCTGGTCTAACGGAAGTATTAGATGAGGTGTTGAAATTAACCGGACTCAATTCATCATTTGAATACTTTGAGGATGTTAACGCTGCGGTGAGGAGCTTCCTGTGAGTGATTCACCAGAAAAATTGCGTGTTGGAGAGATGCTGGTAACTCAAGGCGATCTTTCAGAAGATCAGCTTAAGAAAGCGCTTGCGCAGCAGCAAAATAGTGATCTGCGCCTCGGTGAACTGCTGGTTGCGGATGGTATTATTACTGCGAATATTCTTGTTCAAACTCTAAGCAAGTTTCTGAAAGTTTGTGGCTGCACATTACGTCACGGCCTCTTAGATCCAGTTTTGCTTGAGATGATAGGTGAAGAGGAAGCATTGCGCCTGAAAGTCATACCTCTTTTTAAGGTGCATAATGAACTGACAGTTGCAATGGCAGAACCACAATCACTGCCTACGATTGATGCCTTGCGCCGATTGACAGATTGTAATATTCGGCCAGTCTTCGCCTTGGAAGGCAACATAATAGAGTATATAAAGCGTTATGCGGGCGGAAACGTCGACGTTGATGCGTTCCTTGCTACACTTACCGATTCAGATGTTGAGCTTGTCGAACGAGAAGCGACTGATGAAGTGCTTGCGACTGATCTTGATCAGATGATTGCAGGCAGCCCGATTGTTAATCTTGTGAATATGGCTTTGCTGACTGCTGCTCAAGAGGGTGCAAGCGATGTACATGTAGAACCTGAGCGAAACGGCACTCGTATTCGTTACCGCATTGACGGCCGATTACAAAATCTTATGAATCCGCCTTCGGGTATGCATGCTGCGATTGTTTCGCGTATCAAAGTCATGGGTAAGATGGACGTTGCGGAAAAACGTCTTCCTCAAGAAGGGCGCATTCGAATTGTTGCTGCCAGGCGCGAGATCGACTTGCGCGTATCAAGTATGCCAACATTACTTGGCGAAAAGATTGTGATTCGTATTCTCGATAAAGATAATCTCACGATCCGGTTGGAAGATCTCGGAATACGCCCTAATGCATTGGTAGATTTTAAGATGATATTAGATCAGCCTCACGGGCTTGGCCTTGTTACAGGTCCGACAGGTAGTGGAAAGACCACTACGCTCTATTCCGCGCTGGATCTACTCCGTAACCCCGAGACGAACATAGTTACAGTCGAAGATCCGGTTGAATATCAGCTTGATTTAATAAACCAAGTTCAGGTTCATGAAGCAGTTGGTTTGACCTTTGCGCGCGCCTTAAGAAGCATCCTCAGGCAAGACCCTGATATAATAATGATTGGTGAGATTCGTGATGAAGAGACAGCACGAGTCGCAGTTCAGGCTGCGTTGACGGGCCACCTTGTGCTTGCAACATTGCATACAAACGATGCTCCAGGCGCTATCGCACGTTTATTAGATATGGGACTCGAATCATATCTTCTTTCAAGTGCCATAAACGGAGTCATCGCGCAACGCCTTATACGTACTATCTGTAAAGCATGTGCAACTAAGTATTATCCAACCGAGCAAGTGTTGAAAGACTCGGGAACAAGTGCAAAGCCAGGTACTGCATTTACAAAAGGTGCAGGCTGCCAGGAATGTCATAACAGTGGATTTAAGGGGCGAATCGGTATTTACGAAGTAATGCGTGTTTCTGGCGAATTACGCAAGCTGATTCATCATGCTGCACCTTCCCATGAATTGAGAGCGGTACTTAATAAAGAAGGTGTAATGAATCTCCGCGCCGAAGGCGTGGAACTGGCACTTAGAGGAAAAAGTAGTCTCGAAGAGGTTATTAGAGCAACACATCTCGATGATGAAGATGATTCAGCTAATGCATTGACGTCGACTAATTCTAATAATGATGCGGATGAACAGATCAGAGGTGCAGCATGAGTGTTGCCTTAAAAACAGCAGGTAATCAATTTGGCTCGCGCGATCAAAGCGCAGACACAGCAGGTGAATATGCAAATGAGCATAATTTACAAGATCCATTAAAAAGCGAAAATGAAAAACCCAAGCCAAGTACTGGTCGCAAACCAGGTCGAGGGCGGCGCTTAAAAGATCTCAGCATGTTTGCCCGCCAGCTTGCGGTACTTGTGCGTACAGGTACACCACTTGCCCAGGCGATGGATGCAATCCAAAAAGCAATATCTCCAGGTGCATGGTTCAATGTAATAGAAGATCTTCGCCGCAAAGTTGATGAAGGCAGTGCATTATCTGATGCTATGCTGCAACACAAAGATTACTTTGACCCAGTATGCTCTAGCTTGATAGCTGCGGGAGAAGCATCTGGCGAACTGGATTCTATGTTAAGCAGGCTATCCGACCTGACACGCCAACAACTTCGCATACGCAGATCTGTTGGTGGAGCATTAGTATATCCAGCCTTGCTAATGACGATTGGTGTTGTTGTTGTAATTGTAATGATTGGCTTTGTATTGCCGCAATTCGCTGGACTGTTTGAAACACTGGATGCTCCACTTCCGCCATCTACACAAGTGCTTATGGCAATAAGTGGTTTTATTCGCGACAAGTGGTGGATGTTACTGATAATTGGGGGAATCGCTTGCGTATCTGCTAAGTATGCAATTTCAACGGAAAAAGGCAGTAGAGCATTAGATAAAGTTCTAGTAAAACTTCCATATGTAGGAACTTTTCTCCGCAATTTGATAACTGCGAGAATAGCCAGGCTCTTAGGCGTTCTTCTTGGAAGTCAAGTTCGTCTTCTGGAAGCACTACAACTAACCAAGCAAGCGACTACAAATGCATGCTATAATGACTTGTTGCAAGAAGCAGAAGATGCAGTGTCTCAGGGCGAACCGCTTAGCCTGACTCTTGCACGCAGTTTTCTAATCAATCCATCTCTGTCTGAAGCAATTAAACACGGCGAGCAAAGCGGTCAGCTAGGCGTTGTGCTATTAGATATGTCTGAATTTATGGATGAGGAAAACGACATCGTAGTTAAGACGCTTGCGAGCATTCTTGAGCCTGTGATTCTTATCATCTTGGGAATTGTAGTTGGTTGTATTGCTATCAGCATGTTCTTGCCGCTATTTGATCTTACATCGTTAGCTCAGGGAGGTTAGGCGGAAAATATGTTATTAGGTCGGCGAATGTCAATTGGTATTGATTCAGATGGCCGCTTCATCAACGCCGTACAGTTGAGTCGCAGTCGTGGGCAACTGCAACTAGAAGCTGCAATTTCTATTACTCGTGCTGACAACACAATCCCACTAGATTCCGAGGAAATCAGTCGATTAACAAGTATCCTGCACCGACAGGGTTTTCAAGGTAATAGTGTTGTATTAGCACTTCCCAACGAAACGGTAATGACCAGCATATTTAAGATGCCAAATGCTGACAATCAAGAAAACGTTAACAAACGTGCACTATCGGAAATGGCTGCATCGCACCAATGTAGTGCATCAGCCATTGAAGCATCTTGGTGGAACTTGCCTGAAGCAAATACTGCACAAGCGCCTGGATATATTATGGCAGTAGCATGCCGATCTGAACTCGCCCATGCCGCGGTTAATTTATTTGAAGCAGCTGGCATGGTTGTTCGAGCAATTGACGTAAAGCCCTGTGCGTTAGCGCGTGCTTGTAGCCCACTTTTAGCAGGATCGGATGAGGTTACTGCAATTTTAAATATAGGTTGGGGTTTTGCGGAAATGGTTATCGTTCAAAATGAGATAGTCATATTCGAGCGAACATTAGTTGAAACAAACCTTAATCAGTTACATATGTCCCTAATGGCAAAATATTCACTGGAAGCACCTGTCATAGATCAACTCATTGCCGAAATCGGTTGTCAGCTAAATGAAGGTGAAAATGCTGAAACTACTCAAACAGATTTGGCTGTAGCGCTTCGTAAACAAATAGCTGATTATGTTGATCGCTTATCTTCAGAGCTATCAGCTTCAATATCTTATGCTACACAGGAATATGATAGAAAACCGGTGACGAGACTTCTTGTTACCGGAGAAGGTTCGGTTATACCTGGAATTGCTGAACGCATGTCTTGCAAGTTGAAATTTAAAGTACAAATAGTAAGGCCCCTGGATGTTGTTGGGGGATCTGAGCAAACTGTAATTGATTGTAACCAGCCCAACATGCTTACTGCTGTGGGCTTAGCTAGCCACCCAGAGGGATGATGACAAGGATATCGGTCAATCTGGTTCCTAAGCAGCGCCAAAAAGCAAGGTGCATGAATGCACGTCTGCAATTTTGGATGGGTTCGTGTGGTGGTTATGCGCTACTTTGGCTAAGCGCTTTTATCTTAATAAGGCTCCTTGGTATAGGTGGGCCAGACGCGTTAGGCTCTGATCTTGAGAAGATTACTAGCCGAGCAAAGGAAGTCGAATCTGACTTAGCCCAGCTTCGCAGTGATCTGGGGCGATCTAGTGCTGAACTTGCAGCATCACAGAAAATTGGTTCTCAGCCAGATTGGAGCGTATTACTTTCTTTATTGTCAGCAACACTGGGCGATTCAATCGTTTTGCGAGATTGTCAGCTAATTACCGATCAGGCATCAGATTCTCCATCTGCTAAAGTAAGGGCATCTACTAAAAATTCAGATACAGACCTGGGTACTGTCCAATTGAAGATAGGCGGGCTGGGCTTAAGCCAACAGGCTGTTTCTGAGTATGTATTGCGGCTCGAACGATTGGAAGTATTTAGCCAAGTGAAATTAATAGAAACCAGGCGCGAACCATTTTTAGATGGCCAGGCAATTGCCTTTCATCTCCAATGCATTTTTAACAGCTCAGAGGCGTCAAATCCATGAGCGCATCATCAATATCTAAATTCCAGAGATGGCATGTCGAAGCGGTGGGGGCAGGGCTACTTGTATTGATAACTATTTTGGGTGTTGTATTAGTCATTAAACCTACATCTCGAGCCCTTGCTGCTAGCGAGGTAACGCAGAAGGAAATCATTGCACAGCAGACTACCGTCACACAGATGAGTGATGTACGACGTCAACTCAAGAACCAGCTAGTATCCATTCAAGAGAATCTGAAAAACACTTGGGTCCAACTTCAGCCTGTAAAATACCTTAATGCCCGAATGGCACAGATAGTGGATGTGGCAACAGGCAATAATCTGGTAATCGATGAATCCTGGTCTAGCGAAGCCGAAAGCGGCCTGGACTTTCAAACTGTGATTATCACACTATCTGGTACGGGAAGCTATCCTGACTCAGCTGCATTTCTACGATCCATCAATAACCAACTGCATGATGTTAGTGTTGTAGGATTCAAATTGTCCGGTAATCCGAATTCCCCAAGCGCCAACTCTAAATTTCGCTTCGAGTTTGTGTGGTATGCAGCTCCGATAGCTAATTCTGTCACAAAATAAAGCAGTTTTCACTTGCATCGGCCCTGGGTATATCGTTTATATATGCTGACATGGCTATATCTTCGAAACACAAAATATACGGTAGTGTACTGGGCGCAGGTCTTATTGCGCTGGTGACCGATAAAGCATTCCTGGCTCCGGCTGATGCAGCGGCCATTGATCCTGTTGTAGCGGAGTATGCAGCTACCGAACAGGCTTCAGTGTTAGCTTCTGCGCGCGGTGAGCTTGTCCTGGTAGCTCCAGTAGCGAATACTGAAACTAATGCTAGCAAGTTCATGGGGCAGCTGAACCGTATTGCCGAAGCCCAGGATTTGGATCTTGATAATATCCAAGATGCATTTGATCCATCAAAAGCCTGGCATACAACAAGCGATGATAATGTTGTCAAAACCACCACCATTGGCGACGGCCCCAGCAGTCGATTCCTTAGAAATCATCGTCTATTAGCAGTTATGGGAAACGGTGAATCTGCTTCAGTGATCATCAACGATAAGTGTCTATTTATCGGCCAAAAAATTGATGGATTCACATTAGTATCTGTCGTTGATCGCGTTGCAATGCTGGATTCCAATGGTTTACGCGTGCAGCTTGAACTGCCAGGTAATGATATGATACCATCGAAGCACAACTAGGTTGCTAATTTTAATCTTATCGGATGCAAAATAGATTATTGCCTTTAATTTGATATCGACAAGTAACGTGTAACTTAACTGATATCAAATACTTGACGATATATATGTGGGGAAAGGTGGATACACCTACCCTTGTGAAATCAATTAATTGCAGCGGAGAATGAAGATGGCTCTTCCAAAACGACGTATTAAAAATAGAGCATTCAGTCTTATTGAACTCATCATTGTCGTGGTGATCATTGGAATCATTGCGGCGATCGCAATTCCACGCATGAGTCGTGGTGCTGCGGGTGCTGCAGATTCATCTTTGATGGGCAGTTTGGCCGTCATGAGAAGTGGATTAGATATCTACGCTACTGAGCATGGTGGCAAATTCCCAGTGTTTGCAACTTTCGTTGATCAAATGACGTTGTTCACGGACTATAATGGTGCGACTAATGTAGCCAAGGGTGGCGCGTTTATTTACGGTCCCTATTTGCGAAAAGTCCCTCCACTACCCGTTGGAGATGAGCGAGGCAGCACGGGAATAACAGATACTGCTGGTACAGCAGGTTCCGGCTGGGTATACAAAGATACGGCGGGCACAATCATTGCAAATACATTGCTCGAAGCTGATGAGGGCGGCAAGCCTTATAACACCTATTGATTCTGCCAATCTCCGATGTGGGCGCTTTTACTTAGCGTCATAAATGCTAGCGATCATGAGGCCCCAACCCAGGCGGATTATTAGGCAGGGAGCGGCGGCATGATCAACACACATTACCGCAGTTTTACACTTATTGATCTCATTATGGCCTTGGTAGTAATGGTTATTATTGCTGCGATCGCTGCTCCTCGTTACTACAATTCCTTATCTCGATATCGAGTTGAAGCAGCGGCTCGAAGAGTTGCTGCTGATTTTGCATTAACTCAGCGCATGGCTAGAAATACTAGCGCAAGCAAAACAATTCTCTTTGATAGTGCCAATAATAGATATCAGATATCCACACTGACTGACCTTGATAATTCAGGTGATCCATACATCGTGAATCTTCAAGATCCTCCGTATCAGGCTGAGCTAGGCTTAATTGATTTAGGAGGGGATTGGAAAGTTATATTTGATGGATTCGGCATACCCGATAGCGGTGGTTTTGTTGACGTGCAATTAGGTGATGTTCGCTATAAAGTCATACTCAACGCAGAAACTGGAGCAACGAGCATCGAATGAACTTCACTCTTTCACCAATTAAATTATCTGCTATGGCCACACGAAGAAAGTGTGGATTTACGCTTCTGGAAATTGTTACTAGTTTAACCATTATGTCCGTACTTGTTGTCGCTATGGGATCTGCTCTGATTGTGGCATCTCGTGGCTTGCCCGATCCAAATTCGCCATTGGCGGAAAACATATCTTCCGCACGAATGATTGATCAGATTGCAGCTGAGCTGCAATATGCATTTACAGTAAATAATGCTTCAACAACAGGTATTGAATTTATCGTTGAACGTAATGGATCGCCTGTGACAATCAATTATTCTTGGTCTGGGCTAGCGGGAGATCCATTAGTGCGCCAATATGATGGTGGCACACCTGTAGATCTGTTTCCTAGCGTAACAGATTTTAATCTTAGTTATGACTTAGGTGCAGCGGTATTCATAACACTCCCAACAGAGGGAAGTGAAATTGAACTGGCGAAATACGCACCAATACTGTATTCAGGTCTAGATTATAAGATTAAAGAACTCAATTGGTTGGGGCAGTACTTCAAACCCATTCTTGAATTAGATGCAGTAAGTTGGCGCGTAACTCGTGTTGTCTTTCGCGCTAGGGAGCATGGACCTAACGATGGTCTGACGTTAGTACAAATACGCACTGTTGATGATGCTGAATTGCCAACATCGACAATAATCGAACAAAGTGTAATGATCGAAGCTGACCTTGGTGCGTCATACACCTGGAGACAGTTTGTATTTAACAACGTTGCCAACATATCTCCTGGCCATGGACTATATCTTGTACTTCAATGGGTGCAAAGCAAGAATTCCGCTGTAGTTGAGTATGTTGCAGATCCCACTGGATTTGTTACGACTACAGATGGGGGCTTAAATTGGAGTTTTAACAGCGACAAATCGTTGATTTATTACATATACGGCAAAATAACTATGCCTGGCGAACAAGCTTATCCCATTCGCTCAGTACAGATTGGGCTGGATACAGGACAAGTTGATACAACGCGTCTTCAAACAACTGCGCTATTACTAAATCAACCGACAAAGCCATAGCACCATGAATCTTAAAAACAAACTTGTTAGTGTTCTGAGATTGAGGCGCAGGGGTATGCGATCATTTACCCTAGTCGAAGCAGTTATATCAACTGTAATCGTAGGGATTATGTTTGTTGCTGCAATGAGCGTTCTAGGCGCTACTGCTGTTTCAAAACGAAGTACGCAGCAGCAGGCACTTGGGTATTCCTTAGCTCAAGATTTAATGAACGAGATTCTGATTCAACCTTATGAAGACCCAACACAAACAGCAGTATTCGGTCGAGAATCAGGCGAAGGTGGAGTCAATCGCATAGATTTTGATGATGTCGATGACTATGAAAGTTGGTCAGCTACTCCGCCAGAAGATAAGAATGGTACTTCACTTACAGGATACGATCAATGGACGCGATCTGTTGATATCAGCTTTGTAAAACCCACCGATCTACAAACCGAATTACTCTCACGAACAGGCGTAAAACGTATTGCGGTTACAGTATCACGTGATGGCATAGTAGCAACGCAGCTCATTGCCATCCGCACTCACGCATGGCCAATGAATCGCAAGGACCCTGGGATTGTCGTCCTGTTTGTCGTAGATGATACTGCAAGTCTGACAAGCCAAGAGAAAGCTAAGCAATTACTCATGAAATCATGGGGATTCACGGTAATGCTTATGGGAGCAACAGAATCACAAGCTAATCTTGATGCAGCAACTGTTGATGCCAATGTAGCCTACATTTCACAAGATATTAATGATTCGGATTTAGATACAAAATTGCTCTACACATTAATAGGCGTAGTTAATGAGGAAGCGAACCTTGGGTCTGAGTTTGGCTTTGCCGATTCTTGGACCGATGGAAACTCAAACAATATCCAGATAGTGGATAATTCACATTACGTCACAAATGAGCTGAGTCATGGTACTCTCCAAATTCTCAACTCATCTCAGCCCGGTCACATGCTATCTTGGCCTTACGCTCCGGGCTTACAAACCCTAGGTCGAAGTTGGGATGAAAGTGATAAATTATACCGCCGCTCCCTAGCAGTGATTGAGGTTGGCAGTGAGTTATATGGTGGAGAGTTTGCAACAGGCAGGCGCGTAAGATTGCCCTGGGGACTTCCAGGTTTTGATGTCGGCGAACTTAACAAGAATGGTTTAGACATAATGAGGCGGACTATCGAATGGGCAGCTAGTAAGGAGCAGCCATGATTCGTAACAATACATGCTTCTATTATGGCGCCAGACGAGGATCATCCTATTTATTGATCCTTAGTGTATCCATGATAATTGCTTTGATTGGCTTATCAGGTCTTATCGCTGCGCGAATTGACCACAAAATTGCTACGACTACATCCGATGCAACTGAAGCTCGTTTTTACGCTCTTGCAGCTATTGAATTGGGAATATTTGCAATTGATGCGGACCCACTTAACTGGCGGATGGCGATTCATAACGGGGCACTACCTGTGGATATGCCAATTGGCAATGGATCATTATCGCTATTAATTGTTGATCCATTTGACAATGATTTGCTAAACGATTCTTCAGAGTCAATACTGATGACAGGAATTGGTGCTAAAGGGATCGCAAGACACAAGGTACAAGTCACAGTGGTCTTTACAGGTGGAGTAACCAGCTTTATGCCCGGCAGTTGGAAGCAGGTCGTCGACTAAAATGATTTATTTATGCGGCTTTATTATCTTGAGCCCTATGCTGAGCGACAAGAGCATCATAGCTGCTTAGATCCATAGTCAAGAATATCTCTGCAAATGCAGGATCAAATTGTTTGCCTGTACAATTTGCAATCTCTTGAAGAACTTGATTCCTTGGCAGAGCTGATCGGTACCTTCGATCAGAACTCATGGCATCAAACGCATCAACAACAGCTAATAAACGACCCATGCGCGGGATGTCTTCACCATCAAGCTTATGAGGATAACCATAGCCATCCCATCGTTCGTGGTGATAAAGTACGCCTGGTAATATATCTTCTAACGGCGCTATGTCCTTCAATATGTCGTAGCCGATTTGCGGGTGAAGCTTAATGATTTCATATTCTTCATCGGTAAGTTTTCCATCCTTACCCAATACAGCTTCCGGTACACCAATCTTTCCTACATCATGAACCAATCCCGCAATACGCACTCGCTCTGCATAAGCTTTGTCCATTCCGCATGCTAGCGCCAATTGTGACCCCAATAGCGCAACTCGCTCAGAGTGGCCATAGGTATATGGGTCCTTGGCATCAATCGCAGAAGTAAGAGCCTTTAGAGTACCTAAGAATAATGCACGCTGCTCGCTATACATGGCTACGGTATTTAAGAATGCGCCTAAGTAGTCAGCGGCTGCATCAAGTAGCTGCGTATCTACACTACTAGCTTCGGTGTCTAGACCTCGTTTGTTGCCGGCTAAAAGTAAACCGATTCGGCGATCAGCACAAGCAATTGGCTTTGCCAGAACTTGTGATTGCACTAGAGCGGCAAGCTCGTGGTCTTCTTGCGTAAGAACTTCGCAATGGTTATCTGAATCCGCATTGACAATTCGTGCGGTAGCCAATTGATCAAATAGCTGCATTGATCCAGGAATTGATCCTGAAGAAATAAGGGTTTCGGTAAGCTCTGGTATGGAATTATCTGAAATTAGTTTTATAGCCACCCAGCCATAGTCAATTGTATCTTGCAAAAAATCACAAGCCATGCGAACGAATTCGATTGGGTCGCCAAGACATGTCATTGATTGGCTTAGTTTATAGAGCAAACTGATTTGTTCAAAAGCGTGTGCCAATTGGCCAGAAAAATCGTGAAGTGCAGCGTCCCCGTCCTTGATCTTTGCCAGGTCCGTATGCATCCAATTAAGAGTTAAGCAGATGTTATTTAAATCGCTTGCCTTGTATCGTGCGATGGGAATTAATGCATCAATGGCAGCTTCAATATCAATACTTGCTGATTGACAAAAGTCGGAAAATTGCTTTGCTTCAAACAGATCGTCACTTAGTATCAAGATTGCAATGAAAGTATTTTTTCGTTGCACTGAATTATCTTCAATGAATAAAGTCCATACATCTTCGACTAATTCGATTGGCTCTTGTTTGCTCTTCTTTTTCCAAACCTCAAAAGTCTTGGATATTGTGCTGCAAAGTAATTTCGAACGTAACCATGTATCAGCAGCGCCAAAGCCTTCCGGTTTGGATGTGCATGCACCCGATTCATCGAGCCGCCATACCGGCAGACCAAGCTCTCGGCAACGACCCGTAAGAAGCTGCGGAGCTGGTGAATTATTGCTCACACCGGTATTTGACATTATGCAGCGCTCAGTCCTTTATCACATTGATCAATAGTTTCGTCTGTACGCGAATGCAGCAATTCCTGGATCTTTAAGATCAAGTGCTTTGGACTGAATGGCTTATCCAGGAAGCAGCAAATATTGGTCTTGGCAATTTCTTCTGTAGGTATTTTGTGAGCTCGCGCAGTTAGCATTATCACGGGTATCTTCGATGTAGCAGAATTGCTCGCTAAGTGTTGGCAGAATTCCAAGCCATCCATACCCGGCATTTGATAATCACTAACAATCAGAGATGGATGGTGTTCGCAAGCCAGTTCATACGCAGCTTTACCATTGCTTGCGGTCAATACCGTAAATCCTACTTGACTTAGCTTCAGATTCAACATGTGACGGATCGGTGGTTCATCGTCAGCAATAAGTATCGTCAGAGGATTCATCGAGATGGCCCATTTCTTACCGGACGTTCAAGTCTTCACATAAAGCGCAAAGGCATAGCGCACTCTATTTATCTTTATCGTCATACAGGGGAAGTTCGTTAAGCACCGTAGCTCGACTGAAGGCCATACATGGCGTTTTATTCATGCATTTGTGTTGGCAAGAGGATTATCGGATTGCCGTCTAGTGGTATTGAAACTCCCAAACTATACTTTGAATATACCCCATATACCTCGAGCACATTTCGCTGAGCTTGCCAGAGTATGCGTGGCTAACAATCTGATACCATAGAACGCAATGGCTTCGAAGAATGATCAAGTAATTTGCCAACATCTTGAAGGTGCTTCTGCGAAGCTATTTGAGAAATACGCAGACATACTACGTGAGTATGTGCGTGGGCGCCATGGTGTGTATGCGCTATACAAAGGTGATCGGCTTTATTACGTAGGACTTGCTAAGAACCTTCGAGGAAGAATAAATAGACATCTAAGTGATAAACACAAGCGAAGATGGGACCACTTCAGCATCTACATCACTATCAACCACAAGCACATTAAAGAGCTTGAAACTCTTGTTATCCGCATGATAAAACCAAAGGGCAACAAGCAGCGAGGTAAATTCATTAAGTCCGAAAATTTGAAATTACAGCTGGCACGTGATATTCGTAAAAAACAGAGTGATGAACGTGCCAAACTGCTAGGCAAAGATCGCAGACAATCTACGGGAAAACCTAAAAGATCATCCAAATCAAATAACAACGATGACAATGGATCGCTAGCTCCATTTATTAGCAAAGGCTTTGCAGTTCGCGGCAACTACAAATCAAAGATATACAAAGCACGAGTCTTCAAAAACGGCTGGATTAGATTCGGCAAATATTTATACAAATCACCATCCGGCGCAGGAAAAGCAGCACGAAAGCAAAGAACGAACGGATGGACATTTTGGCAATACCAACGTTCACCAGGTGATTGGGTTTCTTTGAAAGCATTAAGGAAATAGGCAAGTTGGGATCATGGTGCCATGATGCCTTAATGCCTTGTTGCCATCTTCACTAATGCCTAGTGCCTTCTTTCTACCCACACGGGCCCCAGTTGGCGAAGAGGATTAGTAGATCAGCGGTGTTGACGGCTCCACTTCCATCAAAATCTGCTGTTCCGGGGGTACCCCATTGAGCAAAGAGTGCTAATAAATCGTTTGTGTTAACAGTTCCGCTGCTATCCAGATCCCATGGGCAGGGAGAAGGGGGATCGCAGGGGGCAAATGGTGGCGGGTCGCCCTTGGCGGTCCAGGCGAGCTTGAACGCTTCCCAGTCGGCGCAGTCGATGTCGTTATCTAGATCGGCATCGAAGATCAGACACGTCACATCGCCCGGCTCAACATCCGGCCCCGTGAAGCAGTTGGCGAACGCATCTGCATCCAACTCGTCCACACCGCCGTCATCGTTGAAGTCACCGGCAACATAGACCAGATACGTCAGTACGCCAGCGCCGAGTGTCTGCCAATGCGACGTGATCGCGTAGACGATTTGGCCATCGACAATAAGATCATTGATCGGCGTGTCGCCAGCGTGATGCGCCGCCAGAAGGGACGGCGAAGTGGGGTCCGAGACGTCAAATACCTCCAACGCTTGGGAACCAAGCACATCACCGTGCACGCCCATGTAGGCACGGTCGCTCCTTGCAGCTACAGCGCTGCCCTCAACGGTGGTACTCGAGCCGGAGCCCTCACCGTAGTAGCCCAGCTCAACGGGCTCGGCCGGGTTCGACACATCCAAAATGTGCAGACCTGGGAGGCTTTCGATGCCCGCAAGAACAATAAACTTGTCCGCCCTGTAGAGGATGTTCCCGTCGAGCGCCAAGTCCAGGCTTGATTGGGGAGGTTCCGGAGGCGTCAGCGGACCCGAATGGAACACCACGAAAGGCCCAAACGGGTCAATCACGTCAACGGCGAGCGTTGCGGTGTCTCTGGCGACGTGCGCAAACCCCCCACCAGACGCGATCGTTCTCGGTAGGGCGGTAGCTCCGCTGATGTTCACGGCCCCCACGTCAACGATGTTCTGCAGGTCGCTCACGTCGAAGTTCACGAGAAACGCCCCCGGGATCGTGCCAACGTGAACGATGTTCTCGTGTTCGGGGTCGAGGGACAGGCCCACCGCACGTGGTCCGGGAAATGGAAATGTCCCGGCCAGCATCGGGCTCGCCGGGTCCGCCACGTCCAGAACCTTGAGCCCCGTGTATCCCGCGGCGACGTAAGCCAAGTCGTCGCGCACCGCGATCCCCCACGATTTCGGTCCGGTCGGAAACGCCCCAACGACCTCTGGCGCCCTGGCGTCCGAGACATCCACCACACTTACCCCATAGCGCTGATCGGTGACGTACAGCCACCCGGAATCGAGCGCCCCCTGCTGCATGATGGCGGGCGAAAAGAACCCGCCAATTGGGGCCACATTCTCCGGGTCGGAGGCGTCCAGTATGATCAGTCCCTGGCGCTCGTCCTGGAGGTAGACGGTCGTCCCCACGACCGTCAGCCCTGTAGCGGACACACTCTCCGACCAATATTCCCCCAATTGCGTCGGTGACGTGGGATCGATGGCGATGTCAAAGACAACAAGTTGGCGGCGGAGCAAGTCGTCGAATGGCGCATGCCGTAACGAGACGTAGAGACGACCGCCCGAAACTTCCACTTCGTTCACCCACCCGTTCACCCCTTGCGGCCCGGCGTCCTGCGTCCACATTCCGGCCACGAAAGGCGCCTCATGGTTGGAAATGTCAACCACGATCAAGCGCGACTCGTTCTCCGGAGAGTGCTTGTACCCCGTGACGTAGAGGAAGTTCCCTTCATCCAACGCGAGTCCCATAAACGTGCCATTAACATCCTCCAGCTCAGGAATCGGCAGCCAGACGCCGTTCGGATCGCCGTTTTCCGTCAGGTCGGTGATCTTGATTCCACCCTCGTTCGTTGTGGTGTAGAACAAATCCCCCGATATCAACATCGTAGTGCCACCCGCATTGACCAGGCCGCAGCCCGTAATAACGGGATTCTCAAGATCAGTGATATCGAAACATCCAGGAACGACGTTTTCTTGGTTCGATTGATGCACGTATGCAATGTTGCCGTAAAGATGTACAGATTCGTACGGCGCGCCTGTCCCCGGACCGTTGGATCCCCCCCCGTTCGCCGCCGTGACGACGACCGGGTCGCTGGGGTCGGTCACGTCGACAATCGAAAACTGCCCTGGCATGCCCGCGGCAATGAAGGCGTAGCCGTCGCGGAGTTTGATGTCGCGGATTACGCCGCCACCGAGCTCGGGCGTGCCGACGATTGTTGAGCCGAGTTCGATGATGTTGGCTGGGTCGGTCACATCGAGGATCACCAGGCGCACGCCGCTGCCGATGTAGGCGAGTGTCTGTTTGCCGTTTTGCTCGATCACAACCGCGTCCACTGATCCACCCCAGGCGCCGATCTGGCGAATCTGTAAGTCGGGCTGGGCTTGTGAGGGTGTTGATATGGCGGATATGGTAAGGAGTGTAAGAATCGCAGCCATCGGTAAACGACGGGTGATGGTGTGCTTGTTTGACATGGGGGTCTTGTCCTTTGTGTATAGAGCTTTCAGGGGTCAGGTTGCTTGGAATCCGCCTATGGCGGGAGTCAGGAGTTCCCGATGGAATCGGGATCTCCGCTGCGCTACGACATTGGTGTACAGAGCCGTTGGGGGTTGGTTTGGAGCGGGGAAAAGACCGGGCCACGCTGGTTGGGCGAGGCTCGGTGGAGGAAAAAAGTAATCAGTTCTTCTTGCGTCTGCGCGATCGCCCGCACACTAAGCCACTGATCCCAAGCAGCGCTAACGCGCCCGGGGCAGGTACGGGAGTCTTCAGCACGAACGCCAAGTCCCCCTGGTTGTTGTGCCAGCTGGCACCAAAATCACTGGATTGCGCATTAAGGCCGTCCGCTCCAAAACCAGTCTCCCAGAACCACGTACCATCGGGGCCCAACCCGGTGTCGTTCGTGATCGAGAACCAATACGTCGTCCCAGCGTCCGCGGCGAAGAACGTAGTCAGCTCCGCAGTGTACATGTACTCATCGAAGCCGAAAAAATCGACACCAGTGTCCGTCCTGGTGAGGTTGCTCAGGCTCGTCGTGAGAAGGGCATTCCCGGGCAAACCAAGGTCGTCGGCGAAGATGTTGATCGTGAAGTTATCCGGAACGGCCATATTGGCGGGGAGGTAGGCTCCCCAGAACTCGATCTGGCCGATTGTCGCAGCCGACCCGAGCGAGAAACTGTCGGCGTGCCGAAAGTTTGCATTGCTACCGCTGGAGTCGGCAAACCAGCCGTTCGCCTGGTCCGGGAGCTGCGAATACAGAACGAGACCTGCGTTGGCCGTCCCCGCAAACGCGGCGCTGCCAATCAGGCATAGCGTGCCTAGCGCGATTCTGTTTCTTCTTGCAATTGAGTTTCCTGTCTTCTTCTTTCGTTTGAGCATGATTGCCCTCCTTATAGAGTGAGAAAGTGGTTTGTTAGTCAGCTGTTAAAAATCCTTACGTTTTCCGTTTTCCGTTTTCCGTTTTCGGTTTTGTTACAAGCATGAATCTGCCTCCCCTGCCCCTGTCGATACCCGCCGGACTCTGTCCGGGGTGTCCGGGGGCCAGGGGAGGCGGGTTGGAGATAGATGAAGCAAGGTACATATAGATCAGCTTACAGGGGTGTAGAACAGGAGGCAATAGATAATTAAAGATTTTATTAATAAAAATAATGATATGCAAAGTGGTTAGACTATAGTATGATTGTGAGCTGATTGGTATTTACCCCTAAGGAGGCTGAAAAAATGAGTTCAATCGTTGCTGAGAGCCAGGTTAAGGCAGTAAATGAGCCCTTCCGGGAGCATGCAGGATCTGTGCTGCGCCAGTTACGAACCGCTATCTCAGGGCTTTTAACGTCGATCCCCCTTACCAAAGATGCCAAGACTGCCACCGAGCTTCAACGCGCCCTGGGGATAAATAGCAATTTGAGTTGGCAGATACATAGGCTTTTAAGCGCATCTGACCCGCTCACGGTTGGAACACACATCCCCAAGAAGGCAGCGATGAAGGGTTTTCTGACCGCAGCAGGCAAATGCGGAGCGACTAGGCCACTAATTCAAAAGGTCAACGAGGCAATTGGGGCCTTCGAAGAGTTGGTTTCTCAACATGCAGGCAATCGGATGACATTTGATTCGATGATGGGCGCATTGGCGGAAAGCGACACTTCCGCACTGGTAGACCTGCAACACCGACGGGCAGCGTTTAGAGCGCAAAGCCACCTTTATGGCATGCAGGCCAAAACCCATATGTCCTGCTTCATCGCACAGCCGAGTGCGGGGGATTCGAGCCTGATCGATATGGTGTTGATTCGCGGGATGGTGGAGCTTCGGCAACTACGTCAGGATGCGGTGTGTGTGATGTCACGTCGGAACGTGGGCTGGGACGATGGGGCCCAACATCAACCGATCCTGAGCGAGCCACTTGATGAGCGAGAGCATCATAAGGGCAGCGACGGGCCGAATTTGCTCATTGACTTTTGTTCTCAGCCACTCCCGGCCCTCCGCAATGTACAGGACTCGGATGGCTACATGGTCTCCGAACTTGTGAATAACACTATCGGGAAACAAGGGGCGATTACGAGCATCGTCGGCGAAGTCATGCGCGAAGCAGACAGTCGATATCGGGAGAACAACAATGATCTGTTGGCTGTGAACGCGTTCATTCGCAAGCCGTTTGAAGTAGCGGTGATGGATTTGTTAGTGCGTGAAGGGACGTACGGGGATGAGTTGCCGATTCCTCGAGTCAAGGTTGTTAATGATGTAGAGGGACGGCCGTGGCTGCCGGTTGAAACGCAGGCTGAGTTTGCGTTTCCTGATTTGAAGGTGGCGTATTTGGGGAAAGGAGCGCATGTGATGTCTTCACCGGATGTGCCGCGATATCCGGAGATGACGCAGTATGCGTTTGATCGGCTGGGTTGGGATGGTGAGAAGTTTGATGTATTTCGCTGTCGGATCACCTACCCGGTGATGCCTTCGATGCTGGCGCTGCAAGTTGATTTGCCGGAGAAGCCTTGAAGGAAAGCTAAGTAGCGACCGAAACGAGCGTTCGTCGAAGGTGTTAGTGGCGTGTCGGCAAATAGAATGAACTTCGACAGAGTTATGCAGCCAACTAGGACGCAGGGCTGCCATCAATCAGAACCGTACTTATCCAGCCAAAAGCGGATGCTCTTACTATGCTGGCGGCGGCTGATGTCCTCATTTTGATGGCGAGAGACTTGCTTGTGGTGTTGGGCGTTTGATAAGGCACATCGTCTCGGTTACGATTGTGGCGAGACTATGACCATTACTATTATTAAGTCACTGCTGTTGCCGATGGACCTTGGCAACCACCAGCGGCCGGCTAATGCTTCGGCCAATCTATGGAGCGCGTCCGAATGAGTCTGATCGGAATTCTTCCCGGCAAGTTAGCAAGCAAGAACCTGCGAACCAGTGTTGGTGATCTGGCGGCGAGTGTTTTTAACAAAGATAATCTCATGGGGCTGTCCCATATCGGGATTGGGACTGTTGGCTTCTTTCTGGTGGTTATAATTCTCAACATCGGATCAGGGCCTTATCACTGGGTTAAGACCGTTCGAAAGAAGGCAGAAGTTCGGACTTACGCTCTCTTTAGCCCTTCAAATCAATTGCAGGAAAAGCATGTTCTATTGAGCAGTTGCTTCACAATTAACAACATTGCTTACAACCGCCCGGGTGAGCCGAGGACACTTTCACGCCACGGCTCGGCGTACCTAGGCCAAGTCATGAGCTTCGTTCTCCGGGAAGAGTACGATGAATCTAACATCGGCATCTATGATATGGGTTCTGCTGCCACAGGTAACACGGATCACTTGTTCTATTTGGCACACATCCTTGAGGCAAAGAACGTCAAGTCAATCATCTATTCCAATGAGCCTAACGGCCTTTACAACTTCCCAGGCAATCGTTCTCATGTCTCGCTAGATGCGATTATTATTCTCGAACATTGGCGAGAGAAGTATCCTCAGATCGCCCCCAACATCGACCAATATCTCGCCTCCTTATATAGGTCGATAGCCTACTTCAAAGCCATAAGAGATTACCTAAAGGAGCATGCAACCACCAAGACGTACAATGCATTCCGCAAAAGATCGCCTCCATACAATCAACCAACTGAGCACCGCGGGTGGATGGGTGAGCTTATGCCTGAGGGATATCCCGATGGTTTGGTTGAACCTCGTTCTCTTATGGTTCGGCGAGCTTTGAATCGCGGTGCCGTGTTTCGTGATTTAGCCGTTCGATCTTTCTCCCGTATTCAATCCGCGGAAGACGAAAATTGGGACGAGATGATTATCAAGAGCCTTGATACCGCAGCGGTAACCTATTTTCGGGAAGACCTCGATGGTCCACTACTCATGAAGTACGCTGATTGGGAGTTGGCACTTGAAGGCAAGGATCTACCTGAGAGAAAGCGGACTATCTTCAATTATGCTGACACGATTGAATGGTTTCATATTCTGGGCGGCGTTTGTCAGGCAGAGGGTATTCAACTGGTTGTTTGGTTCCCACCGGACCTGAGCATTAGTGATGAACATTATCACAAGACATACAAGCCCCGCTTCGTTGAGAAGATGAAGGAGATACTCGATCCATACGGGGCTATCTTCATCGACCACACGATCGATCACAACATCAACCCATACGATATCTATTGGGTACAGAATCTGCCTTACAAGAAGGGCCATCACAGCAACATTGTAGGGACGCTTAAGAAGGGGCGCCTTTTGTTAGGCGAGTTGATAAGGCATGGGGTAATCGAGGTTCAGCGAATCGAGGATGCAGTGGCGTGGAAAGGCGAGGCCAACCTCCCCGATTTTGAGTTTGAGGTCGAAGTCTATGTCGAAGAGGCAAGTGATGAAGAAGGGGCGACCACTCAGCCGGCGAGATTAACAGAAGGGACGAATTGATCATGGCAGATATTACTAAAGAAAACATAATCGCCGACGCACAAGAAGTTGCGCCTATGTCAACTTGGCTCAACCGTGAGATCGTAAGCTCACTCGCCAAGACGCTGCTTACTGGAATTCTCCTGGCCTTGGCCGTGGCACTCTTGCTGAGTCCGGAGATGGATCAGATCAAAGCGACCTGGGCAACCTTTTACGGGGACTTCTAAGGGGCACTCATGACAACCAGCTTGGTGTATACCGGCGACGTGGATTGGCACACCATTCACAATGAAGTCTTCCTTTATGAAGGCAATTGTTGGACGACGTGCAATGGCGGTTTCTGCTGCTCAAACAACCACCCTGATTTCAAATTCCAGTTGATGCCAACTGAAGGAACAACGATTCTATATATGGAAGATGAGTATGAGTATCTATGTCAAGATGGTCAGGTAGGGGAGACTTCGCTCGATTGGCCTGAGCCGCAAACCATGTCTCTTGACTATGGTGGCATACGACCGCTCATGATCTACCATACACCCTGCCATCTGCTCGGTCTTTGCGAAGGAAAAATTGATAAACCGCTCCTATGCAAACTCTATCCGTTTCTCCCGATCTTTTTTGCCGACGGTAGGCTCGAGACCCTCGCCCCGGCCTCTATTTTCGAATTGACATTCGAGATATTGGCCAGTCAAACGCCTTGCACCGTCATGAGTAAAGCGGTTGCCTACTTAGAGCGCTGGAGGTATCATCCTGACCAATTAGCCCCGCTCAGACACCCTTACATCATGCTCTACCTCCAAGCGGTGAAGCACTTTGCCGAGATCTATCGTGAGAAACTGCTTACCAACAAGAAGCTTGCAGGCAAGACGGGCAAGGATTTCTGGTCTGCCTGGGAGCTTCAATACCTCGGTGGGAGGCTGGTGGACCATGGTGAATGGAAAACGCGGGTTGCCGAGAGTTGCCGGGAACTAACCGATCGTTACGGTGAATTTCTGGCCCCTAAGGAGTCAATTCCACAATGACGACAGTTGATGAGCTCACGGAATTTATTAGGAGCAGCTTGAACCTCAAAGACATTACCGAAGATTCGGGTATGGGAAAGGTTCGTGGTTGGGATTCGCTTAATCACGTGAGCTTAGTCATGTCTATGGAAGAAGAGTACGACATTGAAATCCCACCGGACATGATTGGTGAGCTGACGAGTGTGGCGGAGATTGTTGAGTTCTTCAAGGAAGAAGGGGCGATTGCTGAATGATCAGCATGAACTGCAAGTCCCACCAATGGATGGAGTTATATAAATGCAATGTGACAGAAGCAATGTTCTCGAGGTAGATCTTCTTCACCAAGCGGTCGAAAGCCATGCGAATATGCGCCCTGATCACATGGCGATTGACCAAGGCAAGCGCACGATTACCTATGGTGAACTTGCCGAAAAGATGCACCGGCTCGCTTCGCTTCTGAAGTCTCACGGAGTGAAGCGGCATGACCGTGTCGGGATCTTCATGGGTAATAGCATTGAGGCTTGTGTCGGAATTCTGGGCACACTGCGCAGCGATGCATGCTACGTTCCACTTAATCCCACATTCCCTCCTCCGCGCCTGGCGGGGATCGTAGATGATGCACAAATGAACGTTCTCATCACAGTCAAATCAAATCTCAAGATGATTCAGCAGACGATTACAATGCTCGAAGGCCCAAGCCCAAATACGATCATCGTTCTTGATCTTGACGATAGTGTTTTTTCGGAGAACGAGAATTTACAAGCACTCGCCTCTGCCGTAGAGAACGTGGTGGGAAACGAGGCTCTCGAAAAGGCTTCTTCTGATCCCGACTCCTCTTCGGCAACCGAGGAAGATCTGGCGTATCTGATGTATACATCAGGGACAACAGGCAAGTCCAAAGGGGTAATGATCTCTCATCGCAACGTAAAGACATTCATAACATGGGCTGTGGATCATTTTAAGATCACCCATGTTGACAAAATGTCCAATCACTCCGCCATGAGCTTTGATCTGAGCGTATTTGATATATTTGGAGCCTTCTTTGCCGGCGCCACGCTTGTGCCGCTGGCAACCGTAGGTGAGCAGATGTTTCCAAGCAAGGTGATACGAAACCGCAAAATCACCATCTGGTTCTCTGTGCCCAGCGTCATTTCCATGATGCGAATGAGCAAACAGCTTACTCCCGGAGCCTTCTCGGATTCTTTACGGTTAGCCATATTCTGTGGAGAGGCTCTCACACCCGAACAGGTCGCGGCGTGGAAGGATACGCACCCCGATATTCCGATCCATAATATCTATGGACCAACGGAAGCTACAATTGCATGCACCCATCATAACGTGGGAGTTGATTCGCCCTTTGACGTTAACGCACCAGTTCCAATCGGAGTCCCTTGTCCCTCCACCGACTTTCTTATTCTTGAACGCGATAGTGATGAGCTTGTTGCAGATGGGGAGATAGGCCGGCTGATGATCTGCGGAAGCCAGCTTGCGGCTGGGTACTGGCGCCGAGACGATCTTACCGAGAAGGCCTTTCGAACTAACCCCTTTACTACTGATTTCGGTGACCTCATGTACGAATCTGGTGATCTAGCATATCGCGATACCAATGGTATCTACTACTGCCTTGGGCGCGTCGATAGCCAGGTCAAGGTAATGGGTTACCGAATCGAACTCGGTGAAATTGAGGTCGTCCTGGGTCGTCATAAGAACATTGCGGAAAGCGCGGTGGTATGTATTAAGGGAGAAATGCCGACACTTGTTGCCGCTGTTGCCATCGAAGAAAAACTGCAAAACGAGGATACCGAAACAGAGCTCCTCGATCATTGCGCTGACTTCCTGCCAAATTACATGGTTCCTAAGCAAGTTAAGTTCTTTAACCAACTACCTAAGAACGTCAACGGCAAGATTGACCGCCGCGCCATCGAAATGCAGGTACAAGCTGATGATAAAGGGATAAGCGGTGGGTGAGAGTAGTAATGAAACAGGTCAGCTAATGGCGAATGTCGTAGTTGACTATAACTTCTATTTACTAGTCATGATAGCGATTGTCGTCTATCGAATGGCGGTAAAGCACTTGCCGTCCCGTGGCCAGCAAACTGTGCTTATAGTATTGAGCGCGTTTTTTCTCGCTCAGTTTTCAAAAGCCCCAGTTTTTACAGTCGCGGTAATTCATGGGTTTAAATTCTATTGGCTGCCGAATGGGATCCCTCATTTTTTCTTGCTGATGCTGTGTTATGTTGCTGGTGCGGTTGGCATTGGCGCCATGATGAACCGAATCAAGGAGAAGCAGCAACGCAGGCCGCTACTTCTAATTGGGTCCGCCCTTGCGGTGGGCACGCTTATTCTTTTTAAGTATGACTCCTATACCCATGTCTTATTTGGTGAGGCATCGTGGCTCGACGAGCTGTCTGCATGGCATTGGGTGGGATTGTCCTATACCACCTTTCGGGGTATCGACTTTCTCTTGGCGATGCGCTCCGGTCGTGTCAAGGAATTCAGCATCATTGCATCATTGGCCTACATGCTCTTCTTTGTGCCGATCGCAGCTGGTCCCATCAATCGCTATCAGCCGTTTCTCAAAGGGTATAAAAAGAAAGATGATTCGCTTTGGGATCTCATACGTTTGCGTGACAACTTCTTTCGCGCATCGATCGGCATTTTGAAGATTCTATTCTTGGCCAAATGGGCCTACTACAACTCGATTTTAGCCGATGAATTTGCGGCGGCGGGGTCTCCGTCATTCCTGGAACTGACTTGGGGTCTTTATGCGTATTACCTGTTTATCTACTTTGATTTCTCAGGCTACTGCGATTGCGTGATCGTTATTGCCAATTGCTTTGGTATTACACTTCCTGAGAATTTCAGGTACCCAATTATCTCTTCGAGCATTCAGGACTTTTGGAATCGATGGCACATCTCCCTGTCCCACTGGTGTCGTGACCATTTCTTCTTCCCCATACTAACCTCGTTATCCAAGCGGGCCTCGTGGATTCCTCAGATTGTGGCCTCCTCGATCGCTATCTTTATCACCTTCGCAATTATCGGTGCGTGGCACGGTGACACCATCTATTGGTTCCTCTACGGTTGCTATCACGGTCTGGGACTGGCTGTCTTTCAGATTTATAACCATTTGCTCAAGGCGTATTGCCCCGATTTCCGCGATCGAATGCAGCAGAACTGGGTTTATAAGGCGGCAATGATTTTCATTACATTTAACTTTGTGGCATGGGGCTTGTTGTTGACGATCGAATTCGAGAAGGCCGCCATGTTGATGTCACTGTAGATAGAGTGTGGATTGGTCTGGATCAAACTTCGACCGAGTGATTTGAGCGAAGGAACAGTGAAGATCGGCAAGCCCAGGGCAAGCCCAGAACAAGCCTTGGTCCAAAATGTTGGAGTCGTCAGTGGGCCGGGCTCATCGAAGGTGGGAGTCTTCTTGTCTAACTTTTCGCCTACGGACAGGGTCCTTAGTTGGCGTAGAATTCCAGCAAATTCTCGTGCCGAGTAAAATAGCGCCATCAATATCCAGTTCGGTGCGCACATCATAAACAGCACCCCGCATCACTAACGCTAATGATGCGGCGGCGCGACAAAGTCTCGCAGGCATGCTATCATTGCTTATATGCCTAAAGTAATAGTAAATCGTACTCTATCAGAAGCCGCGTTCAAACTAGCGCAACGTGTCCTTGTGGGGGGTGTGAACAGTCCGGTTCGGGCAGCCAGCGCTGTTGGTGGTCAGCCGGTGTTTCTCGATCGAGCCCAAGGCCCGTTCGTCTATGATATTGATGGCAACGAATATGTAGATCTTGTCGGTAGTTGGGGGCCAGCTATTGTGGGGCATGCGCACCCAGTTGTAGTGGAGGCTGTGCAAGCGACGGCATCTAAGGGGTTGAGCTTTGGCGCATGCTGCCCCCTAGAGACGGAACTTGCACAGATCATCGTCTCGGCAATACCTTCAATAGATGTTCTGCGATTTGTAAATAGCGGCACTGAAGCAACCATGAGCGCGGTACGCCTTTGTCGCGCTGCAACGGGTCGCTCAAAAATCGTTAAGTTTCTCGGTTGCTATCACGGGCACAGCGATGGCCTTCTGGTAGCGGCAGGCTCGGGCGCAACAACATTCGGAATACCAGATTCCGCAGGCGTGACGCGCGAAATTGCTGAATTGACTCTACTCGCTCCGTTTAACGATTTGCCGGCAGTGCAGCAATTATTCGATTTACATGGCAGCGATATCGCAGGAATACTGGTTGAGCCGATAGCTGGTAATATGGGATATATTGAGCCTGCTCAAGGATTTCTTGACGGGCTTCGCCAACTTTGCGATCGCCATAGCAGTTTGCTTATTTTCGATGAAGTTATGACGGGATTTCGCACAGCATGGGGCGGTTACCAGGTATTAGTAAATGCAAGACCCGACATAACATGTTTGGGGAAGGTTATTGGCGGGGGGATGCCAGTTGCAGCATATGGGGCGCGGCGAGAATTGATGGAGCTTGTAAGCCCGCTTGGGCCAATGTACCAGGCTGGAACACTCAGTGGCAATCCGCTGGGGATGGCGAGCGGGATTGCAACACTCAATCTTTGTAAGAAACCGGGTTTTTATGATTCGCTTCAAGCAAGCGCGTCACAGCTTGTCGAAGTCTTTATTAGTGCGGCTGACAGCGCAGGCGTTTCACTGCAAGGCGGCTCTTGCGGGGGGATGCTAGGCATTGCGTTTTCCTCCACTGAGGTTCATGACTATTCCGATGCTCAAGCTTGCGATCACCAACTGTTCGCAAGCTTCTACCGGGCCATGCTCGATCACGGCGTGTGGTTGCCGCCTTCCGGTTATGAGGCGTTATTCATCTCATCAGCGCATGACCAAGAGTGTATGGAGCGAATTGGCGCAGCTGCTCGAGAGAGCTTTGCAGCGATTGTAAAATGAGCGTACTACGCATTGGAACCAGAGGCAGCGAACTCGCGCTATGGCAAACGCGATGGGTGATTGCCGAGCTGCAAAAAATGCACACTGACCTAAAGTTTGAGGAAGTGATCCTTAAAACGCACGGCGACGTTAATATTGATCAGCTATATGATCCGCCCGATTCGCCGATTGGTTGGTTTACCAGCGTTATTGAGAAGGCACTATTAGATGGGGAGATCGACTGTGCGGTTCACAGTTACAAGGATCTTCCCTCAAGCAGTCCGGATGAATTGGTAATCGCAGCTGTGCCGCCGCGTGCTGCTGCACATGATGTGATTGTTACCAATAGCGCAGTAGATCTTGAGCATTTACCTCCTACGTCGAGAATTGGTACAAGCAGTCCGCGACGTCGAGCGCAATTGCAGCATTATCTTGGTATCAAGGGGATTGACATCCGAGGCAACGTGCCAACTCGTGTTGCCAAGGTGACATCCGGCGAACTAGATGGTGTTGTGCTTGCTGCTGCGGGTTTGTCGCGCTTGAATTTGCAGGTTCCTCACATGATCGACTTACCCATGGATCGGTTTGTACCAGCACCGCGCCAAGGTGCTCTGGCTCTACAGGCAAGGCGTAATAGTGAAGCTCAGAAACTGCTCAGTGTACTTGATGATGCTCCCTCCAACCGCGCTGTTGAGGCTGAGCGTGCCTTCCTAGCTGAACTCGCAGCCGGTTGTCATACTCCCGTTGGCGCGATTGCGCATGTTGAAAACGGTACTATCAAGTTGTGCGGGCAACTCTTTAGTGATGATGGTAAACATATGGTAGAGAAAACTCAGCGCGGCGACAACCCAACGGAGGTCGGCACAATGCTGGCGCAGCACCTGGCCCACGAATTGCAGGTAACAAAGTGAAGGTCTGGGTAACTCGAGATGAACCTCCGGATGGACCCTTGTGTTGTGCGCTTAAAGCAGCGCAGCTTGATGTATTGCACGAGCCAGTGCTTTTGCGAAAAGTCTTAACTGATGCGAGAAGTGCAATCGCCAGCCTCGGACCGGACGATTGGCTTGTGCTGACTAGTATATATGCCATCAAAGCTGTTGCCGAGGATGTCGCACGAGTACCTAAAATCGCAGTGGTTGGAGAGGCATCGCGCATGGTTGCTGAAAGCCGAGGCTTTCGCGTTGTGCTTGTGAGTTCAGGCGGAACCAGCCAAGATTTATTCGATGAATTGTTTGAGCAATCTGATGGATCAACAATTTGCTATCCCAGATCGTCGCTAGCTACGCCTCCGGAAATTCCTCAAACTATCAGAATGACCTGCCCTATACTCTATGAAACGAATCAGCGGGAATTCTGCAAAGATATATTGCGCCAAGCTGACGTTGTTGCGGTGACTAGTGCTTCAGCCGTTCAAGCCATAGGACCTCTTGCGCTCCCATTTGCTAGCATTGGGCCTTCAACTTCAAAAGCGCTGCGCGAGATAGGTGTGGACCCTTGGGTTGAGGCAGCAGAGCCGAATTTCGATGCGTTGGCAAGCGCCATCGTAGATCACAGCTGATGATCTTCGCGCCACCAACGCGCATAATCCATTGCGGAATATGTAAGAATAAAATCAGCTCCGGCTCGCGCTATAGATGTCAGAACCTCCATGGTGCAAGCTCGTTCATCTAGCCAACCGTTTTGCGCCGCGGCTTTGATCATTGCGTATTCACCACTTACGTTGTAAGCAGCAATCGGTAAATTCGTCTGAGCACGAAGGCGAGCTATGACATCCAAATAGGGCAGTGCCGGTTTTACCATGAGCATGTCCGCTCCTTCATCAATATCAAGTTGTGCTTCTATGGATGCCTCACGCGAATTCGCCGGATCCATTTGGTAGGTACGTTTATCCTTAGGCACATTGGGGGCATCCGCTGGCGCTGAATCAAGCGCATCGCGAAATGGGCCATAGAAAGACGATGCATATTTTGCGGTGTAACTGAGGATCAATGTCGATGTGTAATTAGCCTCGTCAAGTGCTGTTCGAATTGCCCCTACACGGCCATCCATCATGTCAGATGGCGCCACGATATCCGCGCCAGCTTCTGCATGCAGCACCGCCATCTGCGCGAGAATTTCTACAGTTTCATCATTATTTACGGTTCCGTCCTTGTCAATCAAGCCGTCGTGACCAAGACTTGAATACGGATCCAGCGCGATATCCGTAATGACACAACACTCCTCGATTGCATCTTTAATAGTTCGCGTCGCCTCGCATAGTAGATTATCGGGATTGAGTCCTTCATCAGCACGCGGAGTTTTCTTTGATGCATCAAGAGCTGGGAATAGAGCAAATGCTCGCACTCCCAACTCTATCGCTTGCCGACATTCGTCGAGCGCAAGATCTATCGAGAGTCGTGATTGGCCCGGCATTGAATCGATGGGCTCGCGATTGCATCGGCCTTCGATGATAAAAAGCGGCATAACGAGTTTTTGAGGTGTCAATGTTGTTTCACAAACGAGCTGGCGAATGGTAGAGCTTGTTCGCAAACGTCGTGGCCGACGAGAAATATCAAGTGAAGTGGTTGTCTGATACATGGTTCAGTTTCCTTTATTCTCCAACGATTGCAATATGGCAGGTTCTTTGGGCTCGATGGCACTGTGGTCGAGCTGTCTGCATTGCTGCGACATATCATCTTTAATATCTTTTTGTAGACTTAGCTTTGTGATAATGCCAGAAGCCTCTTGCGCAGCATTCTTCACACAATCGTTTATCGACATGCCATGAAGGTAATTGCCGAGCAGGTGTAAATTGGCGTGAGATTGCAATTGGCGCTCGATGTTGGCGACGCGATTTACATGATCGAGAGTGTAATGTGGTATTGCGTTTGGCCAATGGCAGATATCAACTAGCGTCGGTTCGCCTGTTAATTGCAAGAGATTACGCAGTGAAGTGACTGCAATATCGACGAGCTCATTGTCGCTCTTTGTGTCAACCTCATTAGTATGTGAATCACGGATAAAGACGCGCAGTAGTCGGCTGCCTTTGGGTGCGTGGTGTGGGAACACACTGTCGGCCCATAGCACTCCGAGCAATGGAAAATCCGGTTCAGTGCTTGGGACTAAAAATCCGAAGCCGTCAAGCGGATGGCCGATGTGTTTTCGATCAAAGCCGAGATTTAATACGGTAAGCGGTGATGTGGGAATCGATGAGATTTCACTTGCCAGCGTAGGTGCTGCTGATTTAAGTAATGTACTCGCTGCGGACTTTCCAACACACAGCACCAGATGCCGGCAGCGGATAATCTCATCAATCCCACCATTTATTATGTACGATATTTCAAAGCCGGTCTGGGTTTGCTTTATTGATTTGGTATCGCAGTTGGTGATTAGATCATCGCCTAAGTCTTCTGCAATCACTTTAGGTAAGGCTGACAGTCCGTTGCGAAAACTCACAAGACCTTGCCGTTTAGGGCGACGAGTCTTGAATGCAGATGTTAATGCTGAGATGAGGGGACTACGCAGTCGATCATCCATCTCGGCAATCCCATGGAAACACCCAGCCAGGCTCAATGTCTTGCTTTCCGCGGCATAAATACCCACGCAAAGAGCGCTCACGAGTCTATCCGCAACCTCTCGACCAAAGCGCCGCGCTGCTGCTTCGTCGATTGATCGATTGGCGCTTGTTCCTCGTCGACTAAGAAGGAGGCCGCGTATCAACCTCAGTTTGCCGATCGGTGATAGTAGGGGGGTTGTAATGAACTGCCATGGATTGGATGGCAGCTTGCATAGTCGAGAGCGATGTAGGACAAATCGAGAGCGACCACTACTGCCACTAGCGCTGATTGGATCGAGCTTATCTTGAAAATGCAAAAGCAACTGCTCGAAGGATTCATCACGCACAAGAACGTTAAACGGCCCTTTTTCAAGAAGAAAACCATCACGGTGTTGCGTTTGCATGACGCCGCCTGCATAGGCGTTCGCCTCGAGTATCTTGACATCAACCCCAGCTTGTTTGAGATGCCAGGCTGTGGTAAGACCACTGATTCCCGCGCCGACAACGATTACATCGTGTTGTGGCGTGGTCATGGCGCGTCTTCCAAATTGTTGCTTGGCTCCGGCTCAGGCGTCAGTGATTTGGCAGCGTCAATGAACCGGCAAACATTATCAATGGGGGTATCTTTGAGAATTCCATGGTTGAGATTCAAGATGTGGCCTGTGTGATCTCCCGCAATGACGCAGCGGCGAACCGCTTCTTCAATTTCTTTGCTCGATCCACTTCGCAAAATCTCATTATCAACATTGCCCTGAAGCGCAACTTTACCATTGAGCAAACTGCGTGCTTCTCGCAAATCAATGCACGAGCCAACACTCAGCACACTAGCGCCGGTTTTGACCATTAGATCCAGCGACGGCCACTCCTTTACAAACAGAATGGTCGGGCAGGTCGGTGGGAGCGCTCGCAAGACCGCTTCCTGATAAGGATGTGCGAACTTTTCATATTCCGCGGGCGAGAGTCGATCGGCTACAGACTCAAACAGTTGCACAAGATGCACGCCCGCATCGATCTGCATGAGCAGATATTCAGATGTAACTTTAGCGAGTAAGTCTAGCAACTGATGAAGTAGCTGCGGCGCATCCTGCATCATGGCGCGCGTTTGCAGTATTTTCTCACTGGGACTTCCACCTTCGATTAAAAATGCTGCCAAGGTAAACGGCGAACCTGCAAAACCAATCAACGGGATTGAATTACCCAGTTTATCCAGCACAAGTTCAATGCTGCGAGGAACAAATGCAAGCTCCTTGGTAGGGTCAAATGCACTAAGTTTGGCGACGTCACCTTCAGTTCTAATCGGTTTATTAAGCGTGGGGGCAGGTCGAAATACAAACGGTGCACCCATAGGTGCAAGCGGCGTCAAGATGTCCTGAAACAAGATTGCTGCATCAACTCCGAGACGCACAGGTAAGAGTGTGATCTGGGCTGCGAGGTTGGGGGTGCGAAAAAGTTCCTCGAGCTCAAGCCCGCAGTGCTGACGAATTTCCAGATACTTAGGATCAAATCGTCCCGCTTGGCGCATTAGCCAAACCGGTGTACGCTGAGTGCGTTCGCCGCGCGCAGCACGCAGCACCAAATCGTTGGTCGGTGCAGATAACTGCGATATTGATTGCTTATTAAGCATTTGTTGAGAAGGCATGTTTTTCACCAAATCGATAAGCATCGCGGTTTATATATGCATCAAAGATCGCTGCCACGTTACGCATTAGCACACGTCCAAGCGGGAAGGTCAATTGTATGCGATTGTCTGAAGTGATATTGACGAGGCCGTCGTTCTGAAGCTGCTCTAATTGCTCAAGTTCAGTCGCAAAGTATTCGTCAAATACAATATCAAAGAGCGCTTCGATGCGCTTGGGGCAAATCTCCGCGTAGCAATAAAGATGATTGATAACAGTTTGGCGCAGACAATCGTCTTCATTTAAGCGAATACCTCGTATGGCCGGTTCGAGGGTTTGTTGGATTCGATCCACGTATGTCTGCGGTTCACGATGGTTCTGCAAGTACCCAAAGCGCACGAATTGCGAGATCGAAGAGGCGCCGATGCCGATCAAGTCGAGATCGACTCCGGTGGTCATGCCCTGGAAGTTGCGATTGATGGTTCCTTGGCGCGCTGCTTGGGCGAGAGTTTCATCGGCCTTGGCGAAGTGATCTAATCCGATGAATTCATAGCCAGCACTTTGGAATCGCTCAACCGCCAGGAGAAACATCGCGAGCTTGTTTTTAGAATCAGGCATCTGCTGGTGGTGTATGCCTCGCTGCGTGGCGATCTTATCTGGAATCTGCGCGTAGTGATAAAAGGCCACTCTATCCGGCGACAGCGAGATCGATTTATCAACCATATCCGCAACCGTTTCAACAGTTTGATACGGAAGCCCGTAGATCAAATCGAAGTTGAGACTCTCAAAACCACTTTCACGGCATGTCTCGACGCATTGCTTGACCAGTTCATACGGCTGCACACGATGAATATGTTTCTGTACGCGTTCATCAAAGTCCTGCACTCCCAGCGAAATTCGATTGAAGCCGAGGTGCCTAAGCAGTTGTAACTGCTCACTTGAGGTGACACGCGGATCAACCTCGATCGATATTTCAGCGTCGCAGTGAATGTCGAATAGTGAGGCCAGTGTGTTATGTATCTCTTGGATAAGTTGGCAGGATAAATAAGTCGGCGTACCTCCACCCCAATGAATCTGGCGAACACAACGCCCTGCTCCAAGCGTTGATGCGCGCCAACTCATCTCTTGTAACAGCGCCTTTACGTAACTGCTGACATTTTCATCTGCATTTTTCGCAGTTTTTCGCATTATTGTCTTATTGCATGCACAGAACTTGCAAAGTGCTTCACAGAAGGGGATATGCAGATAAATGGAAAGATCACGTTGTGGAACTTGTTGCAACGACTCTTCCCGAATGGATGTTGCCTCGTGAGGATCAACATCATGCCACCAAGTCGGCATGGGATAAGACACATGCCGAGGCAGTGAAAGCCCGGCATATCGCTCAAAGACTTCATGATCAACTATGGGTAGACTGAACAAAGCTGTCTCCTTCTTGCTCAATGGTTGATTTAGGTGCGCTAAACGAAGCGGGTTGTACTTCGATTGCCGTAGCGACTACGCGATCACCGTAATTGGATCGTGGCGGGTCAGCGGTTGTGCTCACAGCTTGAACCGCTGCTTCGATTACTCTTTGGGCAGCCTTAACAGCCAGGTGAAATTCCGCATCATCAAGTAGCACATCGGTATATCTAGCAACCTCGGCTTCGAGCTGCTCGGCACTTATTACCGTAATGCCGGCAATCCCATCTAGATCTTCACACGAGCCAAAGGTGTTGAAGTCGATTATTGTGAGCGGGTGAACGCTAAAATCACGAATGCTGCGGATAATCGATGATGTGAGAATCGGTTCTTTGCGATCGACACCCAAGAACACAATGTCAGCCTTGGCTATGGCATCTGAAACGGCCGGTTCACTGTATTTGTGAACGAGGATCCGCCGCCCTTGGCCGATGGCTTGACGGAGCAGTTTCATCAATCGTCGTCGACCACCACCCCGGTAAATCAGCGTAAGATTCTCACTGGACACCTCGAATTGCTCTACCAGGACTTGCAGGATTGATCGTGAAGTCGTGGATCCGCCAATAACAACACACTGCGGCTTGCTTGAGCTACTAATACGCTCTTCCAGGAAGTCGCGCAGGGCTGCGTAACAGTATTTGCAACTGAATCGACCCCACAGAGTGGTCGTGCGCAGTTCCTCGATGATCGAATGGACTTTGCCGATGAGCTTCTCGGCAATCTCTCCCGCAGTATTGATATGAAGAGCCATGCGAAGTGCGGATTGAAGTTGCTCAAGAACTTCAGTATCGCCAGGTAGCGGACTGTGAAAACCCGCAGCAGTGCTCAGTAGATGATGCCAAGCTTGGGCGCCGCGAAGTACATTGAGCTTTAGGTCCGTGTGATGATCCCCCACGAGTTGGCTAGAAATTTCGCTGACAGCGTTGTCAAGAGAAAGATCACTGTGACCGGCTTTGAGCAGCCCATAGTACTCAAAACGACTGCAAGTATTGAACAGCCAACTTTCGCGGAAGCCGATATCGCTATGGATCTTTTCGAGCAACCCCAACGTGTCGTATTGTGAGCGCTTGATGCGGCGGAACTGTTCAGACGTAACATGGCTTAACTGCGGTTCACCATTGAGACCTAGGCGACCTTCTGTACAAACGCCAACCATCATCAGCGAATCGATTGCCTCACTAAGAGTCGTCGAGGCATCATTTTGATCTAGAAGCGGACATACAACGGGATTGTCACCGTTACGCGGACGTGATCCACGACGAACGAGACCACCCAGCGCCTTGATGAACGGATCATACGTGTTAAGCGCAGGGCAAAGAAATAACTTGCCACCAGCCTTTGCAAACTGTTGAGCGTAGGTCATCCCAATTTCTTCAATCGTTTCCAAGCAGTCTGCGGTGAAACTGATCGGGCACACCAGCACGCGCTTTTTACCGGCCGCGGCAAGATCTCTTAGCGCAGTTTCCGTTGACGGCACAAGCCACGGCACAGGACCGAGTTTGCTCTGAAATGAAAGTTGGCTGCGATGTGGCGGCCAACCCAATCGTTGATTGACAAGCTCCATTGTATGCCTGATTTGACTTTCGTAGGGGTCGCCGTCATCGATATAAGATTGCGGTAGAGAGTGGGTGGAATAGAGCAATATTGTATCGTCGGGACTCAGCCCTTCAGTCAACGCTTGCTCGTGAATGAGACTCGCCTGAGCATCGATATACCCAGCATCTTGATACCAGGTATTACGCACTTGGATGTTCAGCTCAAGGCCGATGCGGCGCGCACACTGGTAAAGCTCGTCTAAAGCTGTACCAGTCGACGGTCCGCTATATTGTGGATACATCGGGATCACAATCAAATCGGTCACACCTTCTGCAACGATGCGTATTAGTGTGTCGCCTATGCTGGGATTGGCGTAGCGCATAGCATAGAACACCTGCCATTCGCCTGCTAAATGTTTCTTTAGCTCGTGAACTTGATCTTCCATTATAAATTTCAGAGGCGATCCGCGCTCAGTCCATATCTTGCGATACGCTTGCGTTGATTTGGAGGAGCGGAACTGCGCAATCATACGCGCCAGCGGGCGGTTAAGCCATCGCCAGTGCCGTGGGAGCTTGATCACGTACGGATCTGCTAGAAACTGTGTCAGATATTGTCTGACCGACTGTGTTGTACACCTATCTGGGGTGCCAAGGTTTATCAATAGCACACCGCGGCGCTTTTCTGATAAAGAAGTACGCTCGACATTATTGCCATAACAGTCGGCCGACGTCTGCGAGGACGGAGCCATTGGTGTCGTTTCCGTAAATGGATTCTCATGTTTAGTACCTAACCAACAAAATGTGCCGGATTAGATCGGCGGCGCTCTTGGTATGGCCAAACGAGAATTGATGAACCACCGCGCAATGGAAGGAGGTTCTGAGACGACTGCAGCGTATGGATGTGCAACGACTAGTTGCCGTGCAAAAGTAGTTGCCAAATTACGCCACAGATCGCGTAACTGACGACGAGCAGCCCGAGCGCCAACAGCAACAGCGCCGAGCGCTAGGATCATAGGTGCCTGTTGAAAAACTTCTCGCGTAACTTCAGATGCAGTTACCTCGTGGTGCATAAAAAGGCAAACAAGCATGAAAACCATCACACCGTTTCGACGCGTTCGAAAGCGCAGGAATCGAACGTCAATGAGCTTGAGAATGAAGAGTAGAACCGTCAAGCACAAGGCAATAAGTGCCAGCCAACTCCCAGGTTCGTCGCCTATAAAGAGCCTTCGCGCGACATTGGCAAGGATCGGTATATGGATGGCGATCAGCAATGCCCACCATAATCGTCTGGCATTGAGCATGAACCATCTGCTTATTATGGAAAAGGATCGTTCCATTGGTCTCCTATTCCATTATCGCCTCTTCAACGCAAAAAGCCAGCTAAAGAAACAATAGATTCTTTGCTGAACTGATTACAAATTCCAATTAAAATACGTTCTAACGAAGTCTGAGCGAGGCTCGGGTAGGGATGGGCGCGAAAACTTATGGCGTAAATACTCAGCCGAGAAATTCATCCGGCAGCTCAGCAAAGATTTCGACATACAATAAAGATTTGAACAGTGTCTTAAAGTACGCTAAGTATTTACCCCATACGGACAATCAGGCGAGCCGCTTGTTTTGATGATTACTCATTTGAATTCCTTCCGTTCCGGGTGATTCATGTACCATGAGCCTCAACGAGACCACCCTACACGCGGCTTTAACCTCAGTGATGGACCACGACTTTTGAGGTTTTGTTGTACTTTGCCTTGAGGTACTAGGCTCTCGCCAACGGCCTAAGCTCCCTCAAACAGCCGTTCGCCCCTGTGAAGGCGGTTTGCGATGAGATAGGTTTGGCCCTGAGCTCGGACAGTCGGCGCATGCGCGGCCAGATAACGTGCCGCGGCCACCAAGACATGCGTTCCAGCAGTTGTACCCTGCAACAGTTCGTATTGGGCAAAGACCGCCTCCACCGTTTGGATGGTGTGAAAGTCGCGATCTTCGCGCAGCAGCAGTCCTCCCAACAACGCTAGGAGTTGTGATGGGTTGGCACCATCGTGCAGGTACTCGGCCACCGCCGTGCCTGACTCGTTCACTTGTTGTTGTCGGTCGAGCAGAGCGGGTAGCTGGGCCAGGATTGTTTGAGGATCACGGTCGGTGGATGCCTCGCTTGGCTCGGGTAGGCGCACCGCTGGGACGTTTAGGAAGCGATCAAGGTATACGCTCATGGCCGCATCGAAGACGCCGCGCAGAAGTTCCGGGGATGGCGATCGGCGCAAACCCTGATGCACTGCGTTGGCGAACGAGAATGTGTGAAGTGCCGTGTCCCAATCTCCAAACTCATTACTGGTGTGGAACTGTGCGATACGAAGCGCTGCAGCATACGCGACGACGCCGGCCACTTCGACTTCAGCGCAACCTTTCTTCAACGCTCTTAACAGTGCATCGGCAATTGCCTGCGGATCATCGCCCAAGAGTACCTCTAGGAGTGCATCTGATCTATCGTATGTTCCACGATGGGGTTCGCCGTTTTGCAGAGTAGTTGGAAGCTCGCCAAAGGCACCGTCCACGATCGGGATAAGGTCCACAGGATGACGCCAGGCGCTGGACTCCTCCATCCGGTCGGCAATGGCATAACCTCGGGCCAGACTTGCCAGTACTGGCTCCGCGAGTTCCCATCCCGCAACATCGAGCGCTTCCAACGCTTTGTTGGTGAAGTCCAAGACATGTCCGATATCGATGTAGCGGTGATCGGTGGCGGCGGCGAAGAGCAGGTCCGCCATCTGCTGATGATCGGCACCGGCCCGCACGGCCGAAACAATGCATCGCTCTGCGCCATCGGCGTCGCGAACTTCGATGAACTGGCGAAACCAGCGTTTCAGCGTTGGGACATCCGTGGTTGAGTTTGGCAGGGGGCGCAGATCAAACCGCGGCGGCTGGCCTGCGCACTCCAAGGCAACCGCACACAAACCCTGATATAGCGCTCGTGGTCGGTCCTTAGCTTCCAATCGAGGAAGCAGATTTATCATGCATGTGAGGATCGTCAGCCCTTGACCCCATCCCGCCTCGCGCTGCCGTGCGCCGAACTCGAGCCCGATGCGGAACGGTTCAACCGCATCTTCGCCTCGATCAAGGAGCCCAATGACCGCCTTGGCGATCACGAGCGGAAGGTTGCGTTCCAGTCCCTCGCGCACACGCTGCCGGTGATGCCCGCTCGGATCGCTGGGAGGTGAGACATCCACCCAAACCTCGCCATCACGGATCTGAATGGGGAAGACGCGCACATCATCGGCCCAAGGGTCGAACGTCCCCCCACTGGCGAGGTCAAACCGTGCGTGGTGCCAATGGCACGTCAAGATGCAATCGCGCACGCTGCCCTTGTCCAAAGGGAAGCCCATGTGCGGACAGCGGTTGTCCACGGCATAGATGCTGTCTTGGTGCCAAAACAGCACGATCGTGTTCCCGTCGACATGCACGACCTTGCTGCCGGTGCTCCGCACCTCATCAACGGTCGCTGCGCGAGCAAATCGCTCTCCTGTCGAGGGATTTCTGAGTGCTCTGGTCATTCCCGCTATCTCCTATACAAGTCGTTGCGTCCCGGCCAGCCTCGACCAGGATAATCATTCTAACGGGTAACTATGCCTAGTTACCCCTACTCGCGCCGCGATTCCATGAGTTTCGCCCGTAGCGCCAATATGCTGCCAATGAACGGCAAGACGAACACGTTGAGTCCGTGAAGAATCCCAATGATCAGGCAGATCCCCGCGATACTGGACACGGAATCCTGTAGTTGGGATGCGTTCACTCGCTCGGCCCAGATGTCGATTCGGCTCCCGTCAGACAGCGTCCGGTATACTCTCTCAAAGTGAACATTAGAGAGTATATACGCCGCGAATATCAGGTAATACGCGACATCGGCGAGGATAAGGAAGCTCGTTCCGATGCTGGGAGTCGATCGGAAAATCTCAGCCGCATAGTTTTTTCCGAACCTTCGTATCAACTGGTGAAGGCCGATTGCCAGGATCAGCATTGCAACGATCGTGAGTGATTCAAGGGTTTGCCAGTTCATCATTATCTCCTTGCAGTTGAGGGATCAGTCCTCCTGAAGCTTGTCGCGCCACTTTCACCCAAGACCGGTACGAATCGATGCCTCAGCCCAACCTTCGACGGAAAGTGTGATGCATATGACGCATCCGGTGAGACAGGAACTGAGGATTAGTGATGATTGAAATGGGCCGAATTTCGGAATCCTTTTCATCGTGTACCCCTTTCTGACGAGAGATTTGCAGAAAAAAACTCGGATCTTCACTCTGTCACGCGATCACCCGTTCG
>JACZRS010000011.1 GCA_022574595.1 Planctomycetota bacterium
ATGTCTACTTTGCCGATCGCGATAACAACGTCATTCGCAAAGTGGATGCAGCGACCGGTGACATCTCAACCGTGGCTGGGGGCGGGTCACTTCAAACCGGGGATGGCGCCCTGGCGACGGCCGCGTGGACCAACACACCCTACGACGTCGCGGTTGATGCCGCCGGCAACATCTACATCGCCGACACGTTCAATCATCGTATTCGCAAAGTAGATATCGGCACCGGACTCATCTCCACGATTGGGGGCACCGGCGTGCAAGGCTACGGTGGTGATGGAGGCGCGGCCACGGCCGCCTTGCTCGACACGCCAAGCGGAATAGCCGTTGACTCTGGCGGAAACGTCATCTTCTCAGATACCGTCAATCAGCGCATCAGAAAGATCACACCCGGCGGCACCATCAGCACGGTGGCCGGTACCGGGGCGGGAGGCTTCGCCGGCGACGACGGACCAGCCACGGACGCCAAGATCAAGAGTCCGCACGGGATCGCCATCGACGACTCCGACAACATCTACTTCGCCGACACCGACAATTCCCGGATACGCAAGTTCACGGACGGAGGAACGATTACCACTGTCGCGGGCATCGGCCAGGCCGGCTATAGCGGCGACGGTGGCTTCGCCACCAGCGCCAAGATCAACAAGCCCAAGGGCCTCTGGGTCGTTGACAATGGCGCATCCACCGGCCCGGTCGGTTTTGACACGATCTTCGGCTCGACCCAGAGCGGCGTTCATCAGAAGCAGATCGCCACGCAGGTCACGGTGCCCCAGGGCGGCTTCGTCGACAGCATCACCGCGTATCAGGCTGGCGGGAACAACAAGAAGGTGCGCTACGCGATCTACACCGATTCCGCAGGGGAGCCGGATGCGCTCATTGCGGAGACTGCTACTGCGCAGCGCTCGAGCGCTGCGGCCTGGCTAACTATCGACCTGCCAGTTACGTCGATCACTTCAGGCACGTATTGGCTGGCACTCGCCTTTAATGCTTCGACCGAGAAGTACTACTACGATGGCGCCGGAGGCCAAACCCGCTACAGCGACGACGATGCTATAAGCAATGGCTACACAGTGAACTGGGGCGTTACCACCACCACCAATACACGTAAGATCTCAATCTATGCCACGATTCACACCGATCCCAACGATATCTACATCGCCGATACCGGAAACAATCGCATCCGCAAGTTCACTGAATATTCCACGATCGCCACCATCGCCGGGACGGCGTCGGCGGGATTCAGCGGCGACGGTGGGCCAGCCACAGCCGCCCAGATCGATACTCCCGAGCACGTGGTCGTTGACTCGGCCGGAGATGTGTTTATTGCCGACACACTAAATCATCGGATCCGCAAGATCGACGTCGCCACCGGCGACATCAGTACCTATGGCGGCACTGGCACCGCGGCCTACTCCGGCGACGGAGGGCCTGCGACCTCGGCAGCAATGAACGAGCCGCGCGGGCTCTTCGTGGATGGTTCCGATGACCTATTCCTGGCGGACAGCCAGAATCACTTGATCCGTAAGATCGCATCAGCAACTGGGGTGATCACCGTCGTAGCCGGGACACCCCGGGACCCAGGCATGGGTGATGGCGGGCTGGCAACCATAGCCGTCCTCCAGCAGACGGACGATGTTGCCGTTGACGCCGCCGGCAATCTTTACATCGCCTGTCTGACTCAGGGCCGGGTCCGAAAGGTCGATGTGGGGACCGGGATCATTACGACAATTATCGGCAGGGGCACTGAGTTGGATCCTGCTGATCCAAATGACGACGTCTGGCTCCTCAGCCCCAGCGGCGTTGCCGTGGATAGCTTGGGTAACGTATATGTAGCCGACCGTGATGCGTCAAACAGCCGAATCGTTAAATATAATGTAGCTGGTCCAACGTACGAAACCTTCGCGGGCAATGGCACACCTGGTAACAGCGGTGATGGGGGGTTGGCCACAGCCGCCAAAGTCAATAAGCCTCAAGGTGTGGCTGTGGACTCCAACGATGACGTTTACATCGCCGATACCGGTAGTGCTTCCATTCGCAAAGTCGTGGTGGCCACCGGCATTATCACCCGGGTCGCGGGCAGCACCACAGTCGGTTATGCAGGCGATGGTGGGCTCGCTACGGCGGCTGATATGAATACACCCACAAGAGTTGTCGTAGATGCCACCGGCAAGTTATATATTGCCGATTCCGGTAACAGTGTTATCCGCAGGGTCACCGCCAGCGGTTACATCTCGACCATTGCCGGTAACGCGATTGCCGGCTATAGCGGTGATGGCGGAGATGCCACGCTGGCGCAACTAAACTTAGCGGTCGGAGTCGGTTTCAAGGACGGCGACCCCGGCGTCCTATATATCGGCGACACCGTGAATCACCGAATCCGAGATGTGGACGTGCCCCTCTTCACAACTCCACGCATCGCTAGTTGGCAGGAAGTCGAGCCTTAACGAGTGAGCCATGCTGTGTTGTTACAAATAACACAGGCCGCATAATCCGCAACCTAACCCTGAATCAGCCGAGAGCAACCAGACACTACTTCAAGTTCATTTCCCATTGCAGCGGACTTGGAGGCAAGCCGACGAATCGTAAGGTCTTCTTTCACATGAACACTTTATTGCGTGTTCGAACTGAGACTAACTGAAGATTAGGAGTCTGATATGAGTTCACAACGAGTAACTACTGTATTAACATATGGCGTTCTTTCGCTGGTGGGAATCTTTTCGTTCTCGTTACCGGACTCGCTCCTGCCGAAAGCTCAAGGCCTGCTCCAGGCGCCGCCGCCGGATACCATCGACCTGGCCGGCATTATCAACGATTTCACGAAGGGGCATGCCGACTTTGACGTTATTCCTGCGGAAGGTTTGGGTCATTATGCGGGCAACATTGCCCTGGCTCTGGGCGCGAATGAGCGTCCTGTCTTTGTGGGTGGCGGCTTTCGGGTCGATACCCAGTGGAAAGACGCCGCCAGTCGTGCGATTGCCCCGCACATCTATCAATCTGGAGCTATGGTCTTTGTAGTGAGCGCGCCGACGATTAATAATGGGGCATACACGGATACGTACCAGTCCTCTCTTGGCATCTACGGCGGGGCCAACGTCGGTGCTGAGCCGACGTTCGTTACCGGTTCAACCATGCCGGTGCTCACTGAGCCTGTGGGTTTACCACCCCTGATCGATCAGATCATCTACTCGGGCGCGGGTACCACGGTCATCAGCGGCGACATCCACTGCAACACGTTTGAGATAGGCGGGCAGAGGCATATCCAGATTGACGGCAACATCACCATCCTGTGCGAGGTGGCTTTCACGGTTCAGAACCAAGGGACAGTATTTGAACTACTTTCCGGCTCCTCGGTGAGCTTGTACGTGAAGGGGAACACACACTTCAAGGATAAAGCGGAAGTGAATTTCAACGGCGACCCTGCCGACTTTACTATCTATAACCTGGGTACGAAGCACATCGACATACAGGACGGCGCTATTCTCTGTGCGAGAGTGTTTTCGCCCGACGGGTTGTTTCACCTGCGCAACAGTGCTGAGTTCTACGGTACATACGTGGGCGGAACGGTTGATATGTCCAACACGGCCGAATTCCACCTCGACCGCAGCAGTACTTCCTTTGACAGCTGCGGCAGTGGTTTGGCAGACACGGAAGGTGTCGCCGGTTCCATCAGTAGCGGCGGAGTTCTTTCCGTGGCCACGTTCGACGAGTGGTTTAGCTATGTAGCGGGGGTGAACCTCTCCGGCTTGCATCGGATCACCATGACGCGCGATGGCTTAGGCGTCTACTCTTTCCTGAGCTCTGACTTCCATCCGATCGATGGGCTGTTGTTGGGTAACCAAGCGGATAGCAACAACCACTACTTTACCTACGCCATCGACGCCGAGTTCGTCTATGAGCAGTGTAACGGCCAGTTTGTTGAGTTCAACGGAACCGATGACATGTGGCTTTTCATCGACGGGAAGCTGGTGTTGGACATCGGCGGCATCGGGGACAACACGTCCCAGCATATCGCATTGGACCGCCTGAGCCTTGTGGACGCTGAGACCTATCACTTCCAGTTGTTTTACGCCCAGCGGCAGTCATCCCAGGCGATCTTCAATCTGCGAACCAACCTTGTCCTTTCGTCAGATAATGTGATCCCCTCAATTACTGCAGCATTCGACTAAGTGACCATTGTGGCCTTACAAAGACTGTTTACTTATTTTCTGTGAACCAACAAAAGACTAGGAAGCCAACATGAGTTCACGACGAGTCACAACTATTTTAACGTATAGCGTGCTTATATTCGCCTGTATGGTCTCGTTTTCACTGCCACAATTTCTGCCCAGCATTTCAAGTGCAGCAACACAAAAGGGCGGCAAACCGGCTGTTATATTGGTTGCAGGTATTGTTCGTGATTTTAGCGCTGATCACCCTGATTTTGATGTAACGCCCGGGAATGGTTACGGCCACGTAATGGGAAATATACGTCGTTTTCTTGATAAAGATGGCAAGCCTGTCTTTAGGGGCGGTGGTTTTAGGGTAAGCAAGGAATGGCGCGATAAAGATTCCAACAAGATTTGCTATTCGCTCTTTGACCTGTCGCGGGGAGACTCTGCCGGTTCAACAGGCAAAATGGACAGGGGCGCTATTACCTCTACAGAAACATTCTCTCAGTGGTTCAGGGATGTACCAGGTGTGAATATCTCAAAGACCTATGCTTTTAATGCTCACCTCAATAAGGATGGTACATACGTTTATGAGACCAATGACTTTTTCCCGATTGATGGTGCACTAAACGGAAACGGCCCGGATAATCACAACTACTACTTCACCTTTGAGGTTGCTGGAACTTTCGTCCATGATGAAAGTGCTGACCACATGTTTGAGTTTAAGGGTGATGATGATGTCTGGGTGTTTATCGATGGAAAGCTTGTTGCGGATCTTGGCGGTATCGCCGGAAATGAGGAGCAATTCGTTGAGCTCAATCGCCTGGGCCTGGTTGATGGAAAGACTTATACCTTAAAGTTCTTCATGGGTGAGCGTCACCAGCCACAATCAAACTTCCGCTTTTCGACTACGGTAGAACTGGCAACTTACGTCTTACCTACTGTTACTGCTTCTTATGACTAAGTAACTATTAGCGGTCCTATAAGACCGTCTATATCCGATACCTCAGTTTCTTCTCCTTCTCCTTCTTTCATTTCTAACCATTAGTTACCGGCCTGAGTTCTATGAACTCAGGCCGGCCCACTTTTTGCAAAGTATGAGCGATAACAATTCATTCTTACCAGATAGCACAGATCAACCTCAGATCATCTACTAGCTCATATACGATTTGGCCTCTTGCACATGAATCGTACTGTTTTCTTAACCAGCTTAATGAGGCATGGTGCCTCTTGTGGGAGGATATAAGTATGCATTTATCACGATCCGATAACAATTGTACGTCTCGACAGCGCCTGGCAAAAGTGCTGACATGGTCTGGAATTACCATGGTAGCCGCTGCAGCAATTATATTGCCGCAAACAATTGCCTTTGGCTTTGTCCAAGCAGCTCCGCCGGATGTCGTAAGTATTACCGGCAATATGCGCGACTTTAAGAAGAACCACACCGACTTTAACGTCGTTCCCGCAGGTGGCTCGGGCCACTACGCAATGAACGTCGCACTGGACTTGCCAGTGAGTGGTCGGCCGGAATTTCGCGGTACGGGTTTTCAAGTAAGCTCACAGTGGCGTGATGGCGCATCCAATCCAATCGCTCCACACCTATATGGTGGTGGTGTTGGTTTGATCAAACTTGCTAGTGCGCCAACCATCAGCGGAGGAACAACCGTTGACACCTGGGATTCGTCTGACGGACCTTATGGTGGTGGCAACGTAGGCCCAGCGCCTGGATTTTATGAGGGTGCAGAGATGCCCGTCATTACCGTGCCCCCTGATCTTATAGCCTTACCCAACCTTGGGAATCTCCCGTACAGCGGTGCCGGCACCGTGACGCTCGGCGGCAGCGTCGATTTACACTGTGATACGCTCAGTATCAAAGACGGCTGCACCTTGGAGATCGACGGTAACGTCAAGATCCTGTGCGAAACGATGTTTGAAATGAAGGACGATGCAAGCATCTCCTTCACGGCCGGTTCGACTCTTGAGATCTATACCATGGGCGATGTGTCTTTGGCTGATGCAACGATTAACTCGAATGGCTTTGATCCGAGTGCCTTTACGATCTATCACCTCGGATCCAATCCGATGATAATTGGCGACGGTGCCGATGTGATCGCGTCGATCATCGCGCCAAATGGTGGGTTGCTTGTGGCAGATGACGGCGAGTTCTTCGGAACTTATACCGGTAGCACACTGACGCTTGCCAACGAAGCAGGTTTCCACATCGACGAGACCATGCCTCTCGATGCGTGTGGCAATCAACTTGCCGATACCAAGGGAACAGCAGGCGCTGTAAGTGCTGGGGGTATTACCTCCGCAGAATCGTATGATGAGTGGTACCGTGACAAGATGGGTACAAACCTGTCAATGCCACACACTATTGATCTTATTCGAGACGGTACTGGTATCTATGAATTCACATCCAATGAGTTCTACCCAATTGATGGTATGCTCTTTGGCAACCAAGGTGATGCACACAACAACTACTTCACCTTTACATTCACTGCTTATTTTACTTATGAGCAGTGCGTCGATCAGTACTTTGAGTTTATGGGTGCTGATGATGCGTGGTTATTCGTTGATAGTTCACTTGCGATAGATCTGGGCGGAATTATCCCAGGTACTAATCAGCGAGTGGATATGGACCGCCTTGAGCTGGTAGATGGACAGGTATATCCAATCCAGTTCTTCTATGCCCATCGTAATCCATCGCAGGCGATATTCTCAGTTAAGACAAATATTCCACTTATCGGTACTGAAACTCAATCGGTCAACGCTGCCTTTGATTAACTCAGTTAATCAACGCCACGGCTAGCCCCTGTGAGGGCTAGAAAGACCTTCCACTGCGCTCGTGATCGGCCGGGGATTTAGAATCCTCGGCCGTCGCTTTGCGCTAATGACCTTCTATTTGTTTAGGAAGATACTGTGCCTATAACCTGAGAAAAATAGCTTTAATGATCGCTTCTGATCGCATAAAGGGCATCCCTGCAATGTCCGAAGATCATTATGTGAATCCAGATATCCGTCAAGGCACGACAGGTTTCGGGCTGCGCTCGAGATCCGTTGCGGTCGCGCTGTTGCCAGACCGCATTGATATTATTGCGCGCAATGGTCAAAGCATCGAAGTTGCACAAAGGATTCCTATTAAGCTTGACACAGACCCGGTAGCTTGGATCAAAGATCTACGCGGCATTGGCGAACTTTTAAAAGAAGTAGTACAAGAAAACAACCTTGAGGGAACCCCAACTTATGTAGTTTACGATAGTCCAACACAAGTTGTTGATTTAGTCGAACTGAATATCAGTTCACCGAGCCAAGCTCGTGAAGCAGCGATCATTAGCTGTGCTGAAGCCATTCCTTATTCCCTTGATGCAGCAGTTACCGAAGCAATCGTTATCGGGCGCGATCCATCAGATGATGATCCTCAAACGCATGTTCTTTTAGTCGCAGATCGGCAGGATATTGCAACTGCTATTGTTGATATGATCGAAGAGGCCGGGCTTGATTTTCAAACCGCAACCCCATTGCAGGCAACTGTTATCGCAAAGCTTGCGGGAGCTTCACTTCGCAATTCACAAACTTACCAAGGATGGCTTTATGTAGGCAACAACAGTTCATTCTTTATTGTGGCAGGCCAAGGTAAATTACGCTTTGGGCGAAACATCAATATTGGTTTGGAAACATTGGTTGAAAGTCTTACAAGACCCATATTTTCAACCGGCCAAACGCCAACCGTCGAATTGGACTTAGCTACAGCACGCAAAATATTGCATACACATGGCGTTGCTTATGGAGATGATGTTGTAATTATGCAACCGAGGTTAACGCAAAATCAGATAGTTCCATTGATGCAACCTATCTTGCAGCGACTTGTCGTTGAACTTCGCCAATCTCTGCGCTTCGGGTTACCTCAATCTCAAGACGAACCAATCACGCTCGCAATAACCGGGCCTGGTTGCAATGTTCCAGGCTTTGCTTCACTATTAGGCCAAGAGCTTAACATGCCTGTTACGGTAGATTCTTGCTATGCGGATTATGATTACAGTTGTCCATCATCACCGGGCAATGATGCAGTTATAGCAACAAACAACCGACCATTCCTTGAGCGCATGAGCCTGCAACCCCCAGATGTGGCTCAGCAACAAACCACCACACATATACGCAGATGGTTGTCGGTTAGTCTCGTTGTGGCACTGGCGATTGTTGTTATGGACACTCTATCAATGGAACTACGGCTCAATGGATTGCGCGCTCAAGAATCAGCAATTGCGGGACAAGTTGCAATCATTGATTCACTGCGAAAAACCAAAATGCAACTAGCCAGCGCAGTTGAAGATATGGCCAAGCTCAACACCACAATCGCTGACCAAATCGGCTCTTACTATGATTTTAAATCCATATTACAAGATATTAGTCTACTTACACCTCAATCAATTCAACTAATGAATCTTGCGCTTAGGCGTGGTAGCGATGGCCTAATCGTAACTATTGATGGTTTTGCTATTGCTGACGATGTTTCTGAACAAAAATCAGAATTGGAAGCCTACATCGAATCGCTCAAGCAAAGCCCGCTGTTTGCAGATGTCCTCTTAAAGAATGTACAAGTTGCTGTAGTAAATGGAAGTAGTGGGGATAGATTTGAAGCCAGCTTCCATGCTATCGAATTGCCTACTTCTTATGTTTCAGTAAATGCCTCTCCTGATAATGGAGAGCTCAAGCCATGATGTTCCGCTTTGATAGAGACCTAGTCATTCGATTTATAATTGGCTTTAGCCTGACATTAGGTGCATGGATATTTTTCGCACAACCTCGCGCAGCTGAACTGAGTCGTTTGGAAAAGACAGTTAGTGAATTCCATAAGCAGACCTCCTCACTTGGAATTGCAGCTAGCGAACAGATTGCTCGCGACGTTCAAGCAATGCTCTGGCAACTTGATCAGATAAGTGCGCGCAATTCTGTGTCCAGGGACTCTGCGAGACTATATGGCCATATTAAGGAGCTTGCTAATCGCCACGATGTGCATGTGCAGAAGTTGCAGCCTACTCCGGAACCGCCTAATAGACGTAATGACATGTTTACTAATTCCAAGGTTCATATGACAATTCAAGGCGAATACGCAGCAATCGCAGCATTCATAGATTCGCTTCAAGAATTTGGAGGACATGTGCGCCCCAATTCATTATACTTGGGGACTTTGCCATCACAGTCTCAGGAAATAGTCAATGTAAGATTGGCGTGTGATGTGATTAGCTTCGAGTTGCCAGAAACTCTTGTTCAAATGCAGGAGGAAACCCATGGTGACTCGTAAAACAAAACAATCACTGATAGCCGCTGTGACTTTTGCGATATTGCCATTATTGGTAATAATTAAATCCGCAGGTACTCTCTTTGGTAGTGGACCCGAAATTGCCCGAGCTTCGTATGAAACATTGCCCTTTATTGTGCCTGATGATGCTGGAAATGATGAACTATCATTAACTGATCAGCAGAGCCAAGCAGTCGATTATATTGCAATTCTCCAGTCAAAGCAGTTTGGTCCGTCACCGCTTCACCGTGGAGCAAAAACTATCATAGGTGATAAGAATCCGTTTCCTCCACCTAAGTTACCTTCACTACAAATTACCGTACAGATGATTATGTCCTCTTCTGCGGGTAATACCGTTTTGATTGACGGCAAACCGTATAAGGTAGGCCAAAAACTCAAAGACTCAGCATGGATCGTAAGTGAAATTGATGGAGAAGCGCGCAGTGTGACTGTAGAAAATAAACGAACCGGCCAGTCCATGGTATTCGTAGTGCAAACTCCCGGCTGATGTGAATGGCTTTTCTTGTAGCCTTTACATAAACCTAATACATGCTCAGCACACGCTCACCGATAGCAAATGGTGGTTTTTTTTATATCAAGCGCCACGAGCTTTAATTATTCACTATCCTAATACACATGACTGAAATACTTCTTAATGAACTTAATCTCTTTAGTGATCCTCGTGTAATCGATCCCAGCGCAGCCGATGATTCTATGGCGATCTCTGAAAATCCCGCAACTTCTAAACCCCTAGCAGCAATAAAGCTGCAATCAGAAAGTGAGTACAACGAGATTGTTGAGCGTGCAGTGGATGCACAAAGGCAATGGCACCAAATCCCAGCTCCGATGCGTGGTGAGATTGTTCGTTTGCTAGGCAACGCGATGCGCCATCAGAAAAAAGCGCTGGGTGAACTAGTCAGCCTCGAATCAGGTAAAATCAAAGCGGAAGGCGAAGGCGAGATTCAAGAGTGTATTGATATTGCGGATTTCGCGGTTGGTTTGTCACGTCAACTCTATGGCTTAACCATGCACTCAGAGCGGCCACAACACCGTATGTACGAACAGTGGCATCCATTGGGAACGATTGGAATAATTAGTGCGTTTAATTTTCCCGCAGCTGTATGGGCGTGGAACGCGATGATCGCAGCCGTTTGTGGCAATGCCATGGTTTGGAAACCAAGTCTTGCTTCACCGCTTGTTGCGATTGCTATGACTAAGCTGGTTCACGATGTGATGCGTGAGCAGGATATTTTTAAGCCAGATGGCATTGATCCTTGCGATATATTTGGCCTAATCATTGGGACAGATGATGAGGTTGGTAGTGCAATGATTTCAGATAGGCGTTTGCCGCTGATTAGCGCAACTGGTTCGTGTCGTATGGGTAAAGTGGTGGGGCAGGTTGTTGCTCAGCGTTTAGGTCGTAGCTTGCTAGAGCTTGGCGGTAATAATGCGATCATCGTAATGCCCGATGCGGATTTGGAAATGACCGTTCGCGGAGTCGTCTTTGGCGCAGTTGGAACGGCTGGCCAACGATGTACTTCAACAAGAAGATTAATTTGCCATAGTGATATTGTTAACGAGCTAAGCGATCGGCTTGTTTCGGCATATAAACAGGTCTGCATAGGCGATCCTCTTGATTCATCAACTTTGATGGGCCCACTAATTAGTCAACAAGCGATCGATGAAATGCATGCTTCATTATTTCAAGCACAGGCTGAAGGCTGCAAAGTCCTTTGTGGTGGTAGAGAAGGCATTCAGCGATTTGCAGATTCGCCCGGATACTTTGTCGAACCCACGATCGTCCGTGTGCCGGCGGGCTCAACTCCGCTTGTTACTCGTGAAGAAACCTTTGCACCTATCCTTTATATATTTGAGTTTGAAAATCTTGAGAAAGCTATCGAGCAGCATAACAGTGTTTCGCAAGGATTAAGTTCAGCAATCTTTACTGATTCGGTAAGGTCGGCTGAGCGCTTCTTATCAGTTGATGGTTCAGACTGTGGCATTGCAAATGTAAACATCGGAACCAGCGGAGCAGAGATCGGCGGAGCCTTCGGCGGAGAAAAAGATACCGGCGGCGGACGTGAATCAGGGTCCGATGCCTGGAAAGCCTACATGCGCAGGCAAACCTGTACGATAAATTGGGGGACAGATTTACCGTTAGCGCAGGGGATTACGTTTGGTTAAACCAAACGTGGTCACTGAAGTGACCACGCCTTACTAGGACTGGTCACTTCAGTGACCAGTTTCCTGGCGAACGGAGATTTGTACAGTTACGTTACTCCCGGGCATGCCATTCCGCTAGAACTTCCGCTTCCCGTTGCGCTGAGATTCCCCTGCGTAAAATTCGCTGATCCTCGGGCTTAGATAAGTACCAATCCAATGTATCACGAGCAGTTACCGCCAGTGGCCTAAACTTCAAACCGTTGGCCACAGCTTTCTCACGATTAACGGGGCTGCGCGTTTCACCCTTGATCTTTGGTGAAATCCAAAGCGGCATGCCACGCCTGGGCTGAACATTATGTTCAGCAAGAAAATCAGCGGGCACCCAAGTAAAGCGCACATTCGCAGATGTTATGGCGCGACATCCATACAAAAACTCAGCTATAGAAAGATCCGCCTCCGGACCTGCTGCATTAAAAGTTCCAGGCGTGTCATTTTCGAGTAGATGAATCATGAATTCTGCCAAGTCGCGTACATCAATATATTGAATCGGATCGGTATAGTCGCCCGGCGCTAGAACTTCTCCACCTAGGTTGATCCGCACAGGCCAATACGTGAAACGATCACTGCGATCATTAGGGCCGGCAACAGCAGTGGGGCGGACGATGGTTGCGAAGTCACCATAAATCTCATTTACCGCTTGTTCACACAGCACCTTCAAAGGACCGTAATGCCGCCCTACGTCCTCCGAAGTTGGGTCATCAATCGTCGCCTTGGGCGCATCCTCTTTTTTATCCGGTGCACGGAAATCTGCAAACACTTGGCGCGTTGAAGTAAATAGGTATCGGCCGACGGAACCCTTCAGAAGCTGCGCCGAGTCGCGGACAAGGCGAGGTTTATAACCGGTGTTGTCCAGCACAACGTCCCATGTTCGATTCTTGAGCGCGCCGAGTTGACCATTCCGGTCGCCAACTAGTTTTTCAACCTCCGGAAATAAATGTGTATTTGTGCGTCCACGGTTAAACAGTGTGACTGTGTGGCCACGCTCGATTGCATAGCGCACGACATTAGGACCAATGAACCCGGTTCCGCCAAGGATCAATATGCTAAGATTGTTAGTCTTGGGTGTTGCAAACACCTTAGACGCAAACGGTCCAAGGGAGAGCATTCCAGTCGCAAGCATGAATTCTCGTCGTGAGTGGGGCATTTCTATTTCTCCGTTTGTACTAGTTCAAGAACGTGGTCACTGAAGCGACCACGCCTCTAGGACTGGTCACTTTAGTGACCAGTTTTATTGTCCGTACCGCTTGTACGGCACGCCCTCCAGGAACGCGCCCAATTCGAATGATCGCTTCACCCCACGATCAAGATCTATCAATACTTGTGTATTGGAGTAATTACGCCAATCACTACATATCCCGTGCCTGACACTTTGTGTTAGGACATATCGGTACGCGCGTCGACACTGTTTTTCATCACGAATACAACCATCAAAATAATCACGATGGCCTGCATCAACCCAAAATGGAACTCGACGTTCAGGCAAAAGATCGTTAACCAGCTTGGCAATTGAACCATGAATTTTTCGCATCATTGGGCCGAGTTTATCACCGTTTTTGCAATATCCTAGTATGTGATAGTGATTATCCAGCAGTGAAACAATCCAAGGCGTGAAGTTAGCTTGTTTTGTATATTCCGTTAAGCGATCCCAAAATATGTTCTTAGCAGGCATTGATTTAAAAGCGGGGTAGCGCGCTCGACATCTTGCGGTTATGAAATATACCTGGTTGTCGCGGTACCAATGCTCGAAACGGTGGTGGCCCTTGTAGGTCTTCATTGAAGAAGAGGAACTTTTGCGCGTCCAGGTGGTCATGTTTAATTCCTTAAGAACGTGGTCACTGAAGTGACCACGCCTCAATATAGTACCACAATCCCATAGGACTGGTCACTTCAGTGACCAGTTTCTTGGCGTACTATCATACCACATGCCCGCTCACTTGATACACCTTCGCCGCCCGCCTGTTCTGCAAGTGCAGGATGAACCGTTTGTACCAGATGGTAATATCTTAGAAGAAGTTGATCAGCGCTGGGCGGAACTTTGTGATTCAAACCCCGCATACTTTGATGGACGGATGTATCACGTGCTAGGCGTACACCGCAATGGCTACGGCGGTGCGGTAATTCACGTTATCGAATGCGCGTATCGTTTCTATGCAGTACAGCGAAAAAGCTTCGATCTAGGCGTGCGCGGTTTAGGTGTCAAAGGTTTTACTATGCGAAACCAAAATGCACTATTAGGAAAGCGCTCTGCAAGTGTTGGCGTGTACCGCAACAAGTGGGAGTTTGCGCCCGGCGGCGTAGTTGAGCCAGGCAATCTGCCAACTGAAACCATCGTTACAGAACTTCATGAAGAAACAGGTCTTGTAGAGCGTAACGAACCTATTCCCATTGCTATGATTTGTGATTCAGTCGCTCATACCTGGGAGATCATTTACACAATTAACGATCCGCAAGGTAAAGCTAAGCCAACGCCGGAGTACACCGAGCTAAGATGGTGCGCGCCTGATCATTTGCCGGATGATCTTTCACCAATTGCTACTTCCATGATTCCGCTTTGGCCCAAACAACCTTAACTTACCAACTGCTTTTTAGAACATCCCACCATTCATACAGCATCTTCTGTTCAAGATCGACCACACCTTTGCGCGTTACGGACTTTGGCATTGGTGCATTTAGCGATTTCATACGATCAAAGATTTTACCGCGCTGCTGCTCATCATCACGCATTAACAAATGCCAAAGCGTTAACGAATCGTGCGATTGCGCTTCATCGAGAAGCGTTTGCAATGCCTCATCGCCCGCACCATTAAAATCAAGCTTGTTTAGCGCATCTAAAAACGATTGGGTTGCATCATTAAAATACGGCGTGCCCGGCCCAAAATCCGCTCGTATTTGACAATAACCATTCATAGGCACTCTAGACTGACGACCATCGCGTTCAAGAGAGACCCATCCAAGCTTAACCTCTAATTCGCCGTTGCCATATTCATCAACCTCCAGAATGTATTCGCATCCATAATCGACTGCAAGGGCCGAAGGAGTGTCAACGAAAAACAACCGAGGCGGTGCGATAATAAAAGCTTTGATTTTCCCATGGTCCAGCTTGAGGCGATGTTCCTTTTGCTCCATTGAAACTAACAGGCCTAGTCGCGAGTTTGGATAAACTGTTACATCACCAATGCTGGAGACATTTAGTTTAGCTGTGGAATTCTTATCCGTTTCAAGCCATTGTCCGATTCCTAATTGGCCGGCTTCATGTAGTGGCTTTGAATCAATTGTTGCTATTCCTGTTAGCGCAACAACATCCCAGCCTGACATAGAACTGTCCGTTGGTTGATATGCAATTAGCCAGACTCCAATGGCTAAGATAATAGATGCTGCTATTGCAAGTCTTGCGAATTTCCAGAGGTGTATTTGCTTGGGCGCTTCACCCTTATAGCGAAGTGCGCTAAGAGTTTCTTCTAGCTTTAGAATCTCTTTATCTACTGGTTGGGATTTGTCCCAAAGGTAATTTTCTTGGTTTGTCATTGGCTTTCCTCCGAGCGAGCCTCAATTCCTAACTTCTCGCGGAGCATTTTCATTCCCCGATGTAAATTTATTCGAACAGAGCCCAGCGAAAGTCCGGTGCATGTTGCGATCTGCGGGCCTGTAAGGCCTTCAACTAAACGTAAGATCAATGTCTCTTGATATGCATCCGGCAACTCGCGCAGAACTTCTAAAATCCTCAGTGCATCATCACGAACTGCAGCTTTTTCTCCTTTGCTTGTTGATTTTGCAATTGTTTTAACTTTAAGATTATCTCGGCGACTGCGATCTCTATAGAACTGCAAGGCAAAGTTGCGGGTTATTGTTGCTAGCCAAGGTCCGAACGCATGGTTATCATTTAGAGTTATTAGTTTTTTCATTGCATGCAGAAACACATCTTGCACTAAATCTTCTGCATCGTTAACTGGAACTCTTGCAAGCAACATGCCGTGCACCATTGTAGCGTAGCGATCATGCAAGGCAGCAAAGGCTGCACGATCCCCATTCCGAGCAGCCTGTACATGCGCACTTTGTGAATCCGTTATAGAGCGGGTCTCATCTATGTGCATACTTGCTGTCAAGTTAATCGCCACGGCCATAATCATAGCCCCCAATATTCCATAGAGACCTTATTTTCCTTTTCCGTGTGCGTGCGTCCAAATCCCTTTGGAATGGGTTTCAAGATTCTTCATTACCAGGGAATCTGCCTTGGCAAGCTGTTTAACGCGGGTTGAGTGTTCATGGTGTTCTTTAATACCTGATAATACTGTCACCATTGCTGCCCCGAATTGGAGCTGGGCATCGTTTTCGTTTATAGCGATGGCTTTCTTGATCCAGGCGTAACCAATAACACCCTGATCTTTTCCGCAGATTACATCTGTATCGATACCTAATTGATCGTAGCATTGAGCTAAGTAACCAGCATCAAACCACGCAAGCGCATTAGCATTTTGCTTTGTTTCGCTATCGAGCGTTTTAGCCATGAGCTTTGCCAGCAATGTTGTTGCCTGCTTGGTGTTTCGGTCAAGATAAAGTGTGGCTCTGCGAAGTGTTTCCATATGTACCAGCGCGCTATGGCTATTATTTAAAATATTGACAGTGTCATCGATAACCTCACTTTTTGAATATCCACGCTTTTTATCAAATGCGCTATCTCCCCAAGGAATAGATTTAGCGTTACCGATGTCAACCGGATGACAAATCGCAGGCGGGCCTGCATATGTGCTGCTTATCGCCACAATAAAACCAACTAGGAAGATAATTCCAAACGCGGCAAGTGAACTTTTCTTTCGTGTGATATTTGTATAATTCATCGCTAATGCTCCTGAAAGTAGTTTTCCATTTTTCCATTCGATATAACCACAACTACAGATGCCCACGGAGGCGCAGGTGTTAGCAACAATTTATGAAGTTTTGAGGGATAACTTCCATGCCTCGTAGCGTCAAGCCCTGCGGCTAAACTTCCATCACCTCTACATCTTCACAACTGTTACGCGTTTGACGCTCGGTCTGGCTTTGATCTTCTTCGTTTTAACAAGTTGTAGTAGCGATTTAATTTGGCCGGTGTGGTAGGCATCGTGGCTGACAATGGCCACCACAAGCTGTGCATAGCTGTGTTTCTTGCCACCTTGTGGAATCAGATCCCAGCGCTTGGGTGGCAGCTTTGCTACAGCTTCGCGGAGTTTACGATGTTCATCGCGCCAAAGTGATTGGTCCTTTATCCAATCTTCTTCATCCGGATTCTTTGGCAGATCAAACCAATCTTCACCGGATCGCTCAAACTTGCCTGATTCTTCATGCTCGAAATAGTTGCGAACAACGTATTTCCAGTATGAGCTGTGCAGCACCAACCCCCAAACACTGTGAGCATCAGGCGAAGGTTTCCAAATCGCTTCAGCAGCTGTAACGCCACGCACAGCTTGTATAAGTGAAGGTCCGCCGTGCAGTACATCAGTTCCAGGTGGCGGGCCAAGAATATCTACAAAGAATAAATTACGCGCATCAAGCATGAGATTGTGTTTCCTATGTTGGCTATAGGGTCCACGCTGGAGCGCGATTGGTCAAGTAGCATCCATCGACGCCTATGGATAGCAATCCATAGGGTTCATATAAGAAACTATTTAATTCACTAATGTGTTACTTAGCCGCTTTGGCGGTCAGGAACTTTTCGACACTCTTGATATCGGGAATGATCTGAGGAGTGACTAATAGTGTAAAGGTTTCGCCTGGCTGAACCGGCGTCAGCTTTGTGACTTTCTTTCTATTAGTCCATGGCCGACCTGCTCGGATGGTCGTTACGTTATCCACTTGTCGCCTTCGGATGGCCAGGCGTCGAAGTCCTTGCTGTATATGGACCTGCATCCTCATCAGACGCTGAATAGTCTTGATCTGGGCATCGCGCTTGGGCACCGAGGTGACGGTGAAGGTGATATTCTTTTTTGGTGCGATGACACTGCTCATCTGGTAACTCCAATAGCTCCGGCTAGCCGGCAACTGCAATAAAATCAGGCCGGTACTTTAGCAGCCACATTGCCTGCGGCAACTATTTAAGCGGTGGAAATGGCTATTGTGTACCTGAGACGCGATCGACCTCTTCCATGCTGGTTTCACCCTCACAAACCATCTGGAAACCACTTTGCTGAAGCGTTGTAAACAGCCCTTGGTTGGCAATTTCGCGGATTCCGTGGATTGTGGGTTTTTTCAAGACGACGTCGCGCATTGCTTCATTGAACTGTAGCAACTCGAAAATAGCTCGTCTGCCTATGAATCCTGTCTTGAGGCATCGCTTGCAAGCGGTGGGGGCATAGATCCGTTTGACACCTTCAAGGAGCCGTCCCATCTTCATATTCTGTGATGGTGTGGGCTTGATGGGTTTCTTGCAGGTTGGGCAAAGACGCCTTACCAAGCGTTGAGCCAGGATCACGTCAAGAGCGTTACCTACAAGATAGTTTTCAACACCCAGATCCAAAAGACGGAAGATCGCACCGATCGAATCCTTAGCATGGACAGTTGTATAAACCAGATGCCCCGTCATCGCAGCCTGCATGCCTACTGTAGCCGTTTCTGTATCACGTATTTCACCTACGAAAATAACATCCGGATCTTGCCTCATTACTGAACGGAGGATGTTAGCGAAGGTGTTGTTTTGCTTGTGATCTATAGGGATTTGTGTGCACCCCTCAAGGTAATATTCAACAGGATCTTCGATTGTGATGGCATTTCGCTGCTCGACATCAAGTTCGCGCAGACAGGAATATAGCGTAGTGGTCTTGCCGCAACCGGTCGGTCCGCAGGCTAGCAATAGTCCCGCATCTTTGGTTGCGATAGTTCGAAGCCGCTCGTACATCCAGGGACTAAGCCCAAGTTCGTGTAAGCGACTGGGTGCATTTGACGAATCCAGTACCCGGATAACGACCTTTTGGCCGTTCATAGCAGGCGTAAAACTCACTCGGTAGTCAACGCGCCTTCCCTTAACGGACACGGAAAAGTGGCCGTCCTGAACCACGTTTTTTCTACTGGTATCGATTTGGCAAAGTATTTTTACCACGCCGATGACGCGGTGGAAGACAGCCATACTTAGCTCAACCGCACTGAGCATATATCCATCAACGCGGAGGCGAACGGCTGCATTTTCGATTCTCGGTTCGATATGCAGATCGGTTGCCCTTGCTCTAAAGCACGCCAGCAGCATAAGTTTGAATGCTCGTATGCCCTCGCCATCATCATCATCAGATCCACTATCAAGCCCAGCAGACGTAGCTTGGTGAATCGTCACGCCTTTAGTATCCACAAGGCTGATATCTGACTCATCGAAGGGTTTTTTCTCAGCCGTATTTATGATATCCCGAAGTTTGCGTTCATAAGAGGTTGCTGCATCTTCAACTGCCGTGTTCAGATCCAAATCCACTGTGACCTGATCCTGGAAGTTAAATTCCTCAGATTTAGCGGCTGCAGCATCAGCAGCTTCAGCAGCGTAATCTGGTGTTTCACGTCTTTTATGTGAGAATTTTTGATCCGGATCTATGTAGTGAAGTTCTGTTGAACCAATGCACACTACGTCACCATTATCCAGCGACTCTGTCTTGATTTTTGTCTGGTTTAGTTTGGTTCCATTTCGTGAACCAAGGTCGCGGACACGAAATCCACCTTCCCACGGCTCGATCACGCAATGATGGCGACTGGAAAGCTCATCGGTCAGGACAAGCGTATTGTCGTTTAGACGTCCGATTGTGATAGACGAATCACTGAGTTTCAGCCTCTTTGTGCCATGAGGCGATTTTACTTCTAAGTAAGCCATAGTTAAATGAGCCCCCATAGTCCATTTACATATATTGTAACCCGCCGGAGCCCTCCGCTCCATGGGCTAGATCCGCTGATCCTGCAAGTTAGTTCGCCTCTTTCTAAGAAAATAGAGTACAAAGCTGTCATTTGTCGTGACAAGAGGCTCCAATTCGCTAGTCTATCTGCCCCAGCTTGAAGTTTGGTGGCCTATGAGCCTTCCCGGGCAAGCTGGATTATCTCTCCCAATACAGGTGAGGCAGCAATGATTGTTGGTGTAGTAAAGGAATCGTATTCAGGTGAAAGGCGAGTAGCGCTAACGCCTGATGTTTTGCCGATCTTGGCAAGGAACGGTATCGAAGTGCTGGTCGAATCGGGTGCAGGCGATTCTGCGGGCTTCCCTATTAGCGAGTACACAGAAAAGGGTGCCAAGATCGCAGCGGATCGAGCTGAGATATTTCGCTCTGCCGACATCGTCTGCCAAGTACGAACTTATGGGGCCAACACAGGCGCTGGCCAAAGCGACCTTCAAATGATGCGCTCGGGGCAGGTGATCATCGGTTTATCCGAGCCGTTATCTGATGTCGAGCCTATCAAGAAAATCGCAGCGACCGGTGCAAGACTTTTCGCACTGGAACTTATCCCGCGAACAACACGTGGGCAGGCGATGGATGTACTTTCATCTCAAGCGACAATAGCTGGATATAAAGCTGTTACGCTGGCGATGGATACGCTTTCCAAAATGTTCCCAATGATGATGACTGCTGCAGGAACAATCAAACCTGTAAAATTGTTTGTTATTGGGGCAGGAGTTGCCGGCTTACAATGTATTGCTTCTGCAAAGAAAGCTGGGGCAATCGTTCAAGCGTTTGATGTGAGGCCAGAGGTTAAAGAACAAATTGAATCGTTGGGCGCGAAGTTTGTTGAAATTGAAGTAGCTGATGCAAGCGGTGAAGGCGGATATGCACGTGAATTAACTGAAGATGAAAAGAAAAAGCAACAGTCTCTGATGGCTGACACAATCGCACAAAGTGATGTGGTGATTACTACCGCAGCTGTGCCGGGCAAGAAAGCGCCGATACTCATTTCAGCTGAAGTCGTACACCGTATGACAGCGGGTTCGCTTATTGTCGATATCGCAGCAGAACGTGGAGGCAATTGTGAATTAACCAAGCCCGATGAAACTGTCGTCGAAAACGGCGTGATAATCCTTGGACCAACAAATATGGCTTCGACTATTCCTTATCACGCAAGTCAAATGTTCTCTAAAAATGTTACAAGCCTTCTAAACCTCATTGTTAAGGATGGGGAGCTTGTAATTGATATGGAAGATGAAATTATTGTGGGAACGCTGGAAACGGATGGTGGGGAGATTATTCATCCGTTTGCCCGGGAGATTTACTTACTACCTAAACTTGAAACTACGGCTGCTACTAGTGAAGGGAGTGACGCTTAATGTTCGCGTTTTATTTAACAATATTTGCATTAGCCATATTTCTTGGCTTTGAGATCATTACCAAAGTTCCACCTACATTGCACACACCTCTAATGTCCGGGGCAAATGCGATTTCCGGAATTACCATTGTCGGAGCACTAATCGTGGCTGGACTTAACCCGGTAGGGGAGGGCAGCACATTACCCGGCGCTATCGGATGCTTAGCCGTCATCTTTGCCATGATCAATGTTGTGGGTGGGTTTGCCGTGACGCACCGCATGCTTGAAATGTTCCAGAAGAAGCGTAAAGGCAATTAAGTGAATATCCTGGACATTCAAAACCTTCTGTACATTGTTGCTGCGTTCCTTTTTTATCTTGGAATCAAGGGCTTAACTCACCCTCGCACTGCAGTAGCGGGCAATCTTAAAGGCCTGGCAGGGATGTTGCTGGCAATGACAATTGCCATGCTGGCTTTTCAAGGAGACAAAAGCGTTTGGCAAGGCTGGTATTGGATAGGTGGTGGCGTATTCATCGGGTCACTGATCGGATGGATTGCAGCTAAAAAGGTGCAGATGACAGCGATGCCTGAAATGGTGGCGCTGTTTAACGGTTCCGGGGGACTAGCATCTATGCTTGTTGCAGGTGCAGTGTTTCATCATCTAACACACATTGCTGGATTACAAGAAACGATCAATGCTGCCATCACTGATGGCATTAGCCCTATGTCACAAGCTGCTATCTTAGATAAGGGGCAACCGCTGCAGACCTTCATAGCAACTGTTGCATCTGGCATCATTGGGGCCATCACTTTTACGGGATCAATACTTGCTTATTATAAACTTCAAGGCAAGTTTGGTAATTCGAGCACTAATCCGCTTCTAAAGATTGGTAACATTCTCTTCCTTGCAATATCACTTGGTCTAGGTGTATTGCTGGTAATCAAACCGGAATTAACCTGGGTGTTTTGGGCTGTTGTAGCAGCAGCAATGCTATGTGGTGTGTTCTTCGTCATGCCCATTGGTGGTGCGGATATGCCTGTGGTGCTCGCACTACTCAATTCATATTCAGGAATCGCCGCCTGCGCAACTGGATTCGTAATCAACAACACTGTGCTGATCGTTGCAGGCGCGTTTGTTGGTGCTTCGGGGTTAATCCTCACTAAAATTATGTGCGTGGCCATGAACCGATCGCTTACCAATGTGTTATTTGGGGTTATGGCTGAAGTCGGCGTTGGACCATCTGCGGATGAGGTTTATGCAGGAAAAATCAAGTCCACTAGTCCCGATGAAGTAGCAATGATTATGGATGGTGTACAGCGCGTTTGTATCGTACCTGGGTACGGAATGGCGGTATCGCAAAGCCAACATGTGGTTCGTGATATTTCAGATTTTCTGACAGAAAAGGACGTCGAGGTAACTTTCGGTATTCATCCAGTCGCAGGCCGTATGCCTGGGCATATGAATGTGCTGCTGGCCGAGGCAGATGTTTCCTACGATCAGCTACATGAAATGGACACAGTCAATCAATACATCAGCCAGGTTGATGTCTGTATTGTGCTTGGGGCAAATGATGTTGTAAACCCCGAAGCGCGCACTAACCCAAAAAGCGCTATTGCGGGCATGCCTATCATTGATGTCGATAAAGCCCACACAGTAGTTGTTGTGAAGCGATCCCTAAGCCCGGGCTTTGCGGGAATTCCCAACCCACTGTTTGCCATGGATAATACCTTGATGATGTTTGGCGATGGTAAAAAGGTAATGCTGGAGCTTCTTAAGGCTCTAAAGGAAAATTAAGCTTTTGCTTGAACCACGTCCTGATAACTAAATAGTCCTACTTGGACGAAGCGCTAATTCAGCCTTATATAAATCAATGGATTTATTCAGGATTGGATAGTGCCAGGTAGTTAAATGTCGACTATAATGTGGTTACTATGACCTATTCAAAGGGCCTTTAGTGCTATTGGAGCTTGTCTCAAGTGACAACTACTACTGATACCAACCATGCACGAATCGACGCCACACCCTTAGATGCTGTTGCCATACGCTTCTGCGGTGATTCAGGCGACGGAATGCAGCTAACGGGTGGCCTATTTACCAATACATCTGCCCTTTTCGGTAACGATATTGCCACCTTCCCTGACTTTCCCGCAGAGATCAGAGCCCCGCGCGGAACCACGTTTGGCGTCTCAGGTTTCCAGGTGCAGTTTGCCAACACAGACATCTACACACCTGGTGATTCAGTCAACGCATTGGTGGCCATGAACCCTGCTGGTTTCAAGACCAACATCGCTGATGTCGAGCCTGGCGGAATCGTCATTGTCAATGAAGATGAGTTTAATAAGATCAACTTCAAGAAGTGTGGATACCAAGAAGGTTACAACCCGCTTGATGATGATGAACTGAATCGACGCTATCAGATATTCAAGGTTCCCATGAGCCGATTAACCCGCGAATCGCTTGTCGATTCGACAATGGGCACGAAGGATATTGATCGATGTAGGAATATGTACGCACTTGGAATTGTGTGCTGGCTCTACGATCGGCCGCTGGAGCCTACCATTCGCTTCCTTGATAACTTCTTCGGCAAGGAAAAACAAAAGCCCGAAGTCGCCAAGGCGAATATCGGAGCATTGAAATCTGGATTTTACTTTGGTGAAACAGCGGAGTTGTTCCCGGTTCGTTACCAAGTTGCTAAAGCCAAACTAAAGCCCGGCAAATATCGAAAAATCAGCGGCAACGAAGCCACCGCACTAGGCTTTGTAACCGCAGCAGCCAAAGCTAATAAACAACTTGTCTATGCAAGCTATCCCATCACGCCGGCATCGGATGTGTTGCACACATTAGCTAGACTTAAGCAATTTGGTGTGACAACCTTCCAGGCAGAAGATGAAATAGGTGCAGTTTGCGCAGCAATCGGAGCGTCTTATGCAGGTAGCTTCGGAATGACCGGAACGTCCGGTCCGGGGCTTGCGCTAAAAGGCGAAGCCATCGGTCTGGCGGTTATGCTTGAGCTTCCTTTGGTGATTATAAATGTGCAAAGGGCAGGACCTTCAACTGGTTTGCCAACCAAAACCGAGCAGGCGGATCTACTTTTTGCACTATACGGCAGACCCAGCGAGTGTCCTTGCATTGTCGTTGCCCCACGCAGCCCATCAGATTGCTTTGAGATGGCATATGAAGCGTTTCGCCTTGCGGTACGACATATGTGTCCTGTTATCTTTCTGTCCGATGGCTATATAGCAAACGGTGCAGAGCCTTGGCTGCTGCCGGATCTTGCTGCCATTAAACCTATTGAAATTAACCATCCAACCGAACCCAATGGCCCCGATGGCACTTTCCTGCCCTATAAGCGTGATCCCGAAACTCTAGCTCGCCCATGGGCTATTCCCGGTATTGCGGGATTAGAACACCGAGTTGGAGGCTTGGAAAAAGATGCATCCACCGGAAACGTTTCTTATGATCCAGAAAATCACGACAAGATGATTAGAACAAGAGCGGCCAAAATCCTAAAAGCAGCGGATACTATTCCACCACTTGAAGTTAGAGGACCTGTCTCAGGCGAGGCCCTGCTGTTAGGTTGGGGTGGAACCTATGGCACAATTACTACCGCAGGTGATGAACTCCGCGAAAAAGGCCATAGCGTCAGCACCGCGCATCTTCGTTACTTAAATCCCATGCCCAAGAATCTTGGTGAAGTACTTGGCAATTTCAAAACCATCATCGTTCCCGAAATAAACCTCGGCCAACTTGTCAAGCTCATACGCTGTGAATTCCTTATTGATGCAATTGGAATCAACGAGGTTCGTGGTCAACCGTTCCGTATAGATACATTAGTTCGCAAGACTCTTGAGATTATGAATCGATAATTTCTAATGCATGACACACAATTACCAACACTAAAAGCCAAGGACTTCTCTTCTGACCAGGATATTCGTTGGTGCCCGGGATGCGGGGACTATGCGATTCTCAAGGCGGTGCAAAAGACACTACCGAATCTGGATAAGGCCAAGGAAGACTATGTCTTCGTGTCGGGAATCGGCTGTGCTGCACGCTTTCCTTATTACATGAATACCTACGGCCTGCATTCGATCCATGGTCGAGCACCTGCGTTTGCCACCGGCATCAAACTGGCAAATCCCGAGCTTGATGTGTGGCTGGTTTCCGGTGATGGTGATCTATTATCCATCGGCGGCAACCACACCATGCACACCATGCGCCGCAATGTTGATATCAACATTCTATTGTTAAACAATAGGATTTACGGTCTTACAAAAGGACAATACTCGCCAACAAGTGAGTTTGGCAAGAAAACCAAATCCACACCTCTGGGCTCGCCGGATTATCCGGTGAATCCGCTGATTTGGTCTATCGGTGCCGGCTGCACATTTGTTGCACGCTGCATTGATATTGATGTCAAGCACATTGAGCAACTTATGACACGAGCTGCTGCTCATCGAGGTACCTCGTTTGTTGAGATCTATCAGGACTGCAATATCTTTAATCACCAGACATGGTTTTATGCATCACAAAAGGATGGGAAAAAAACTAACACCCTGCTGTTAGAACACGGCAAACCCATGATCTTTGGTGAAGATAGCGAAAAAGGCTTACGCATGAACGGCACAAAGCTTGAAGTTATCGAGCTTGGAAACGGCGTAACCGAAAGTGATGTCTTGCTCCACGATGAAACCGATCGTGGCCTGGCATTTATGTTATCGCAGCTATTATACCCCGACTTCCCCGAACCTTTAGGCGTGATTTATTGTTCAGATGAGCAAGATACGTATGACAATGTTGTGCATAAGCAGATCCGCCAGGCTATTGAAGAGCGTGGCGTTGGCGATCTCGAAAAGCTGATAAACGAAGGCGATACCTGGGTGGTTGAGGACGATTGATCGCCAATAGAGTTGGCCGGATATGGGCTTATGCTCGATCCATTGTAATACTCTTATTACTTTGATTGATTTATCCTGCCTATCCTTGAGTCAATATGCGTGATAGATACGATGTCATTGTGATTGGTGGTGGCCATGCGGGCGTTGAGGCGGCATGGGCGGCGGCGGCGGCGCTGAGTTCGCACGGGCGAGACGCCCATTCCACGGCTGAAAATAGTGGATGGGTTGCGCTTATCACAATGGATCCATCACGAATTGGCCAAATGAGCTGTAATCCCGCAATCGGCGGCTTGGGGAAGGGCCAGATCGTTCGTGAAATTGATGCGCTTGGCGGATTGATGGGTCTTGCTATCGACGCAACGGGCATCATGTTCAAAATGCTCAACACCTCCAAAGGTGCAGCAGTACACGGCCCACGCGCTCAAGCAGATAAGTACGCATACGCAGCTGAAGTGCAAAGATTGATTTCAACACGAAATAACATCGATGTCATTGCAGGCACAGTTGATGATTTAGTAGTTCATAACGGAAAAATAATCAGTGTGGTCTTACCTGGCGGCTGCGGAATTGTTAAGCCCAACTATCAGAATATCCAACACAATCTTGCTTGTGATAAATTAGCCGAGATGGTTTATCCAGCTCAGCCAAGCGAAGAATCGCGAAGCCTCAAGCAGCAGACAATTTCAAGCAGCGCTGTTGTGCTGACCACCGGCACATTCATGCGCGCTTTAATGCACACCGGCACTAAAAAAACCCAAGGCGGGCGCATCAACGAAGGCGCAGCAGTAGGAATTTCCGCAACATTAAAACGTCTGGGCTTTGAACTTGGACGACTAAAAACAGGCACACCGCCTCGCCTTGCTAAGGAATCTCTCGATTGGGATTCACTAGATAAACAAATTGGCGATGATCTTCCCGTGGCGTTTTCTGATCTATCTCCACAGGCGTTAAGCGCAAATCGCTTTCCCGTTTTAGAACAAACGCAGTGTCGCCTTACCTCTACAACCGCAAAAATACACGAACTAATTCGTGCAAACTTGCACCAAGCGCCTATGTACTCCGGCCAAATCGAAGCGGACAGCGGCCCGCGCTATTGTCCTTCCATTGAAGATAAAATCGTGCGCTTTGCCCAGCGAGAATCGCATCACGTGTTTCTCGAACCCGAATCGCTTTTTACCAATGAAATCTATTGCAACGGTATAAGCACATCTCTGCCTGTTGATATTCAGGAGAAGTTTGTGCGTATGATGCCGGGTTGTGAGCAGGCTGAGATACTCAGGTTCGGTTATGCAGTTGAGTATGACATGGTTTGGCCGCACCAGATTGATTCGACTTGTATGACCAAGTCGGTACATGGGCTATTCTTTGCGGGTCAAATTAATTGCACAACTGGTTATGAGGAAGCGGGGGGGCAGGGTTTAGTTGCCGGCCTGAATGCAGCAAGACTTGTTAATAATCAAGATCCTATTCGTCTTAGGCGCGATCAAGCGTACATCGGCGTGATGCTTGATGATCTAGTTACGAAAACCCCGCGTGAGCCGTATCGTATGTTTACAAGTCGGGCTGAGCATCGATTATTGTTGCGCGCAGATAACGCGGATGAGCGATTGACAGGTCTTGGTCGTGAATTGGGGCTTGTTGATGATCAGCGATTTAATGCGTTTGAAAATCGCCAGATAGAATTAGAACAAATCCGCAAGCAATTTGATCAGGTGCTGGTTGAAGGTAAATCGTTAAAGCAGCTAGTGCGTCGTCCCGATTTCCTAATCGAGCAAGTTGCAGACTATCTTAATGGTGAGCATAAACGGCTTCTAATTGCGCGAGTTGTAAACGAATCCCGTTATGAGGGGTATATTGTTCGCCAGCACGCTGAGATAAAGCGTCAGCAAAAAGCTGAGGGTAGATCGATACCTGATTGGCTGGACTTCCAGTCGATAGATGGTCTTCGAGCCGAGGCCAGCTTAACGCTTGCTCGCTTTATGCCAACCACCATGGGTCAGGCATCAAGACTTTCGGGCGTAAATCCTGCCGATTTGACTCTAGTTGCTGTGGCGATACGCAGAGGCCCAAAGCAGCTTCCATCACCGGCAGTTTATTAGCCCAAAGCCCATTTTCTTTTGATAGTAAGCGTTGTAGTTGCGATAGCTTTTATGCCGACCTAGGCTCACTGGCGACGCCACCGTAGCTCAATGGTAGAGCAGCGGTTTTGTAAACCGCAGGTTGTGAGTTCGAGTCTCTCCGGTGGCTATCTTAAAGGGGGTTTTTCACCAACTTGGTGCAATACTTAGCAAGCACTTGCCAAAGTTGCCATCATTCTATGTAGCGTGCCATCATAGGCATACAGCCTAATTTGTGTCACCCTACTTTATACTAGGGATATTTGGGATTTTTTAACGGGTAGCGATATATAGATAGCACACAATAAAAAAAAGTCTGGGCATATACCGGTAACGTGGTGACACAAACGCTAAGTCCAGTATTGACAAAGGTTTTTATGTCACCACGCCATTAGGTGACACAAAGGTGACACAATGCCATACTGCTAGCTGCTAAGGGATAGGGAATAGTGGTGAGTTAACCCCACTCGCGCACTACAACTACAATATCGCACGCACGCGAGGCAGCCAGCACGGTTATTTAACTAACGATATGCACCTGCACACTATTAAGTTTCAAGCCTGAGATAATGCGAATAACTACAACGTTTGGCAAGTGCTTGCTAAGTTTTAGAGTAAGTGAGCAAATATCAGCGTTTGAATAGCAGTAATGCTGTTCGGCGCAGGTTGACTTAACCTATGCTCGACCTTGAACGCTATTCACTACTCAAAGTACGACCACGTTAATATCAAGCTCATTGCATTGGAATGGACGCAGCAGAATCACTTGTGCTGGCGTTCAGTTGAGTAAGTGCTATCTATGTGCATTGAAAACAGACGGCAGCACAAAAGCTACCAGGCGTTGTCTTGGTTGCTGATATACCGACTCGCTCCCAAATCCTTCCCAGACGACCCGGCTTTTATTTAAAACGTTTAAAGTTAACCCTCCCCTTACGCACTACCACTATTGTTTATCACACAACGCAATAACGTTAAGGAGCTTCATTATATAAACGCTGCTGAAAAGTTGGGGGGGAAATTGACGGTCGTTACGACACGGCACGAATACTTATAATTCCCGTGGAATTTGACAACCAAGCTATGCGTCTTATTATTAGCGGGGACAATTGATGTATTTGGGTAAAGGATGGAAAATGAACGATTACGATTTGCAAACACAAAGTGAACTAGCTATTTCAATGGATATACACGCATGGCGGATTTCTTATGTTGTTATTTCTCGCAAGATTAAGCCAACTGCCATAATCGGCGGTACGCGATTTTATAACACAGAAGCGCGTCAGGAGATTATTGACAAACTTTCGACGGTTCAAGCCAAGCGTTCGAGGGTTGAGATTAGATAAGCTGTACAAGCGGAAAGGTCAGGGATGACACACAAGAAAATACCGTACAGATATAAACGCAAGTACATACCAAAAAGAGGAAACTTAGGGTTTTCATATAGGCAATTTGCCGAAATTCTTAGGCCAGGTCTACTAAACAAATTATCACTAGGAAAGGATACAAACAATGATTCTCCAAATCGAAATAACGGATAAGGAACAGGCCCAGGCTTGGACAGATTTACAATTGCTGATGCGGAAAATGGCTGAGGGCAATATGAAATTCTCAAGTCAGCAAGATGCAATAAAACAATTGTGTGCGGTTTTAAGATGTTATAGCAAACAGGCCGAGGGTTCGCCACAACGATGGTTTAAGTGTATAAAAAAAGGTATTGCTGTTGAAGTTGAATTGCGAGCGTCGAAGTTCCAGCAGTTAAGAGAAAAAGCGTTGCAAGATTCCAGAGCTGCCAATTCTAAAGTAGACAAGTTCAAGCAAGCAAACGAAACTAAACTGCAGCAAATTAACGCAGCCGATAGCAAGTCGGCACTCTTAAAAAGTGAATTGTTGGCTTTGCAAGATACCGCACGAAAAGCTGAAGACGTTAAAAGTTCGCTGGAAGATCGGGCAACCTCTTTTTATAATGTCTGCGTCGAATTTCCAAGTGCCTTTATTCCCTATAAGCCCTGGCATGAAGCTGAACCACCAAGGCCAGCCAAGGTGGTTGAAACGCGACTGGTTCCAACGTTCAATAACCTGCCTATATTCTACACCATCATGCATATTTCACAGCGGTTGGTCGGGGACAGGTACGGTAGTTTGGGGCCTTTGACATTCTTGTCACTGAAGCCTGCTGAGGCATATGCAACTAGCCTGGGTGATAATTATATCGCGTTCAAGAGCGTACTTACTGCTGTGTCGCTTGTTGAGTTTACTGTCGAATCTTGCCGCCCCGCGTTTCTGGATTTGAAACCCAACGTGCCACTAGGTGAGGGAATGTGCCTGTTCGATAGGCCCGTATTCAAACAATTCTCGCCTAATATCAAGGACGAGACAGACCAGGAAGAATGGCGCGATGCAATTATGCGAGAAAAAACCAATCAATTGATAACCACAACAGAAAGGTGAATAACAATGACACAAGATACCTTAAATAATGAATCAGAACTCGACTTGCTCGCTGAGGAAGCTGCTACGCAAACTAGCGAACCAAACCCTGCTGTTAACAGGCTGGATGATGATGACGAGATTGAAGCTAACGAAGAACGTCAAGCACTTGTTGACGAGATTGATGGACTCCTTGAGGAAAAGGAGTACGATGCGGAAGCTGACTCAGAGGAAGAAGAAGCAATTGCACAAACTGATTTGGAATGGCAACGTGAACAAGCTGCAGTTCACCCCATGGATGGCATAAGCGAAAACAGTGCTAGATGCCCTAGTGAAAAGGCGACAATTCAAGCTCTCGCCGATATGTTGCCGAGCGACGCACAGCGACAAGAATTTGACGACGAAAGTTTGAAAATGTTAGACTGAATTATGCTTACAGCGTATTGGATTGCGCGGAAAGGAACAGTGATGGCGGGACAACCGATACGCAAGGCTAATGAGTTGAGTTTGCTAGCGGATGCCGCATTTGAAGCCTTAAAAATGGCCTGCGATATTTGTCCTGAACACTACTTATCGGATAAAGAATTTCCCCCGAACAACGCGATTGCATGGGGATGGCGTGGCACTGTCACACAAGCACGCAATTTGTTGATTGATGCCGAGAATTTAGAGTCGTTGCTGTACGCCAAAGCAGAATTGCCGAGTCCTGCTGTGCGCGACGAATCGGTTTATGAAGATGATGCACTTAACTTTCCAGCGGTTCAGCAGGCGGCTACTTTGCAAGCCGAACTATCGCCGACAGAGGACGATGATGTGCTTATCACTACTACCTGTTCGGACGTGGACTCGATTCGCTGGGTAATTGAGAATTTGGAAAAACCAAATGTCAATAAACAGGATTGCCCCAGTAATACCGCTTGGACATTGTTCAAATGGGCTTTGTCGAATCCCGTCAGCAAGGCCGAATTTATCAACAAGTCGTGGTCTAAATTACTACCCACTGGAAAACAAATGGACGACATGGTGCGAATGCAGGACGATGGTACAAGTACATTAGAATTGATAGCGAGGATACAGGAAGCAACGAAAGGCGACTAAATTTGGTATAATTTTTCACTGGGTAGCTAGATAGCTTCTAGCGTGCGGAAGGGTTTGCTAGTGTTGATTGCGTATCCCACTAGCCAGCCTAACCGGCCCACAAAGGGATACGCAGATGAACACAACGGATAATCAAAAGAAGAACGCAGCCGAAGTGCTTAATGCCTTGCGCACGTTTCATAAGACTCAGAACACTTGGGACAAGTTAAACCTATCTAAAGCTCCAAACGAGCTTCGGGAGCCAGCCTGGAAAGACCTTAAATCAGCAGCGAAAGGGCTTGCGACTGATTTAGATATGGATTTGGGTAGTGAAAAACTGCGCGGTGCTATGTATGTGGTTCGCCAGCACGCAATAACCCAAACCCTTGACAGAAAACTACTCTCTTTTAACGAACAACGGATATTGTCCGATGCCTTGCAGATTGCGGAAGATGAGCTTCGCACAATAGCAGATATAAAGCAAAAGCCATTCGTCGATAGAGTTGCGGAGATAGTTGCGAGAAATAAGGCAGCAACAATTAAAGAACCAAAAGTAAGCAAAGGCTGGAAGGAACCAGACGGTTATGTTTTTGCCGATGCGATTTGGGGACTAGATGGCGAGAAAATATCACGACGAACCGTTGCTGGGTGGGCTAAAACAGATAACCCCGACAGAGTACAAGACCCTAAGACAAAAGCGGTTTACTATCGCAAGGTGTGGGTAGATGGACGAGTCAGAAAACACAAACGTAGAACGTAACTGAACTACGTATACGTAACAGCCACTTACGTATTGCCTATGTACAGGTAAGCAGAATAAGGTTCCTAAACTAACTTTGGAGCCTTTTATATGCCAGCAAAAACAAAAACAAGAACATTGCAAACCGCACGGGACGTTGCGGAGCGCTTTGGTGTTTCCGTTACTACGGTACGGCGGTGGGTACGCGCGGGGAGGATACCTTACATCCGCGTTTCCAGGCGAGTTATCAGATTTGACTTGGACGAAATTGAAAGAGTTGCAGCCTGCGAGGTGGGCTAATACTGCGCAAAAGTAAAGCCCGCTGTTGAAGCAACGGGCCAAGACAAAGATTGGTAGCTGACAATGCTTAATTCAAGAAGTAACTTTAACTCATTCGACGACGGAAGCAAATCTACTCAAGAACATAGTGCAAATATACATAGAAATACGCGACAGAGCGGTTCGACTAGCTTTAGCCATAAGCTGCGACTTATCAAATTATGCCACAGCAGCGATGAAGCGGTAGCGCTTGCTGCGACTATTGCTTGCCTAGAACTGCAAGCCAGGGGGGTAATGTGATGAGTACCGCAGCAACAGCAGCATCAAACTACTTTCAGCGTGGTTGGCGGCCTGTCCCTATTCCATATAAACAGAAAGGCCCAAAAGTCAACGGTTGGCAGCGCCTTCATGTCACAGAGGCAAACTTATCGCAATACTTTAACTGCCAGTTGATGAACATTGGTGTTCTTGTCGGCCCGCCATCTAAACTGATAGATATTGACTTAGACAGTCCCGAAGCCGTACGGCTTGCTGGGCAACTACTTCCCCCAACAGGTTCCATATTTGGGCGTGCCGGTAATAGGAACTCGCATCGTTTATACACCACCGACGAATTTGACGGCGCTGAGTCAGTTAGACACAAAGATAATGAAGGCAAGTCCATTGTCGAACTGCGATGCAGTAGTGGGCTGCAAACTGTATTTCCTGATTCCGTGCATCCAAGCGGTGAACGAATTGAATGGGAGTTAGACGAAGAACCCCAGTCGGTTAATTTACCTCAACTAGCCGGTGCTGTTCGTGAACTTGCAGTAGCCTGCCTATTACTAAGGCACTATCCCAGCGAGGGTTCACGACATGAACTTGCACTATCACTTGCGGGGTGGTTACTTCGGCTAGGTTGGTTAGTAGCTAAGATAGAATACTTTATCGAAGTTGTTGCAGAAGCAGCGGGCGATGATGAAATACAGGATAGAATTAGAGCAGTCGTCGATACTAAAAGTAAAATAGACGGGGGCGAGCTAGCTACAGGCTATCCGAATTTCAGCAAACTGATTGGCGTAGATATTGCCAAGACTATTTCAAACTTGTTAAAGTCTGGGGATACAGCACCAACACTGAAATTCAATATCGAACAGACCCCTGGTTTAACAAAGTCAAAAGTGACAGCAGTTCTTGATGATGAAGTAATTGAAGTTGATACGTTTAACGTAGAAACAAGTGCAAAACGAACAGCCTTTGCAAAGATAGTACACGGACTAGCGCCTCACTTTGAACCTGCATATATCGAAGGCGAACTGCTAAAGGCAGCAACAACACGGCCAGATACAACGGCTGTTGATAAATCACTATCACGCGCTGAATTGCTAGCAGAACGTGACCTTGAAACCGAACAGGCACTAGCAGCAATGCCCGCAGATATTGTTGGCGAGGCCGAGTTGATGCTGCAAGACGAACAACTTATCGAGACTATCTACAAAGACATTGGCGCGCTTGGTGTTGTTGGTGAACGTAATACGGCGCTTGCAGTTTATGTCGCAGGTACTTCGAGGCTACTGGATAAACCGTTATCAACTGTAACGCAAGGCACGACTTCCAGCGGTAAGAGCCACACAAATAACAGAGTAGCCGAACTATTCCCGCCAGAGTGCAGAATGAATGTAACCAGTATGTCGGCGCAGGCTCTTTACTATCTTGAACCTGGAAGTCTTATTCACACTTTTGTAGTACATGGCGAAAAGTGCCGTATTCAAGACGACTCGCAGGTTGAAATGACGCGCGCACTACGGGAATTACAAAGTGAAAATGTGCTAGATAAAATAGTGACAACTACGCAAGGAGGTATTCCCGTAACCAAGCGTATACACCAAGACGGGCCAATTGCATACTGTGATACAACTACTCTAACCGACCTATTTGACGAAGATAGCAACCGAGTCCTTCAACTATCAACCGACGAAGGGCAAGAACAAACTGCTAAAGTCAAACAGCAAATAGCCGAAGCAGCTCAGTACGGTACGGTTGATACTTCCCGCACTATTTTAATTCACCACGCATTACAAAGACTGCTAAAGCGAGTACAAGTCACAATACCGTTTGCGATAAAGTTAAACGCAGCTATCCCCAGTGATAAGACGCAGGCGCGCCGAGCTACTTCGCATATTTTTGAAGTAATTAAAGCGGTATCATTGCTTCATCAGAGACAGCGATTCGCTGGGGAAATTCAGCACGGGTTTACTATCGAAGCTACTTTGCGAGATTATGGAATTGCGCGCGACCTACTTATTGGGCCATTAGGTAGAAGTCTTGGCGGTGCAATGCAGCCTGCACTAGTGAACTTATTTCGACGACTGCAAGACCGGTATGCCATCAGTGAGGTTTTCACCACAAGCGAGGCGGCTCTTAGCGACCCCAATGTGAAAAGCAAAAAGATGGCTGCAAACTTGCGGACTATTGCTGACACTGGGGGGGCTATCGAATTAGTCGAAGCAAACAAAGGCTGCAAACCCAGTAAGTGGCGCATTGTTGGTGAACTGCCAGAACAGGCTGAGATATTCTTACCTGAGGCTGTAGAATTGGGGGATATATCGTGATTTGTGTCACCATACCGTCACCAAACCGCAAGGTGACACTAAAGTCTTTATGCTGCAAAGACTTACAGTTTGTGTCACCGCGCAATCAGCATACCTCCAGGTTTTTTTTATTTACGACTCAGCGGGGTAGTGATGGCTGAGTTAAGTCTAATTCAAAGTCCAATAGCAGTCGGTGCTAAAGGCGCAGCAGGAATGTTCAGTATGAGTGAACGCAACTGGCGCAGGCTTAATTCTAGTGGCCTTATTCCGTCCCCAATACGAATTAACGGGGCTGTTAGATGGCTGGTTTGTGACTTAAACCTTTGGGCAAAGCGCGATTGTCCGACTCGCGCAGTATTTGAACAGCAACGGTTGCAGGAACCTGAGACAAAGGCGCTTTAACATACCTTTACGGCTATTTATGGGTGTTTTGATGTTAAAACTTGACAAGCACTTGCCAAACCTTACTATTTGGTTGTCGAAACCCTCACCTAATTCATTCGACTACAAACTTGGTATCTGCTCGGCTGATTGTTTCCGTGAGGGTTACGACTCGGTTGGGCAGATACCTTATGGAAACCCTCACAATGTCTGACACAACAAAACAAAAACGTAACCGAAAAGAAAACCCACACAGCGGTTTTAGCCTAGCTCGGCCAGTCTACAAAGCCAGTGACGGCAAAAAACGCAAGAGCGCAATCCACCACGCTCGATTCAAAGATGTCGCGGGCATATGGCGACGGCTGCCACTGTTCACTGATGCCCAAAGCTCTGCCGCATTTGCTCGAAAGTTAGTGCTGGTTGTTTCACTTCGCGCAGCAGGTGAATCACTAGGTGCTGAGCTATCCAGGTGGACAGACAGCCTTGCACCAAAGTTAAGGGACCGACTGGTTCTTTGGGGGATAGTTGAACAACTACAAATTGAAGTCGTTAAAACTTTACTTGAGCATATGGACGACTGGAAACAGTCAGTTAAAGACACTGGCAGCGGAGAAAATAACGCAAAGCTGCGATACACAAGAGTTAAAAAAGTCTTATTATACGGTTGCGGATACATTCGGTTTACTGATATTGATAGTCTTCACGTGACTGCGTATCTAGCTGCAATGAACTGTGCTACTAGGACAAGAAACCACTTTAACGGCGCATTAAGACAATTTTGCAAATTCATGGTAAAGAATAAGTTTGCAACTCATTCGCCACTGGAAACGCTAACAAACGTAAAAATAACAGACGAAAAACGCCGTCGTTCGCTAACTGCCAAAGAATTTACCAAGTTATTGCAAACAACTCTAAACGGCCCTAAAGACGGAGTAGATAGTCCAATAGTCGGGGGTATGAGTGGTTTTGAACGTTCAACACTTTACTGGTTAGCAAGCGAAACCGGATACCGCAGAAACGAAATTGCGTCACTTACTAAAAGCAGTATCAACTTGGACAGCGTACCAGCAACGGTTGAGGTTCTAGCAAACGCAACAAAGAACAAACGAGACAGCAAACTATCAATTACAGGCGAACTAGGGCAAAGGCTAAAAACACTCTTACGGGGTAAGTCGCCAGCAGCACCGGCGTTCAAAATGCCAGAAAAGACTGCACAAATGATAAAACAAGACTTGGAACAGGCTGGTATCCCATTTATTACTCAAGACGGGCGGTTCGATTTTCATTCTTTAAGAGTGCAACTCGCGGCTACTTTGATACGAGCAAATTGCAATATCAAAGTGGTTCAAAGCAGACTACGCCACCAAGACTCTAAACTTACTTTGGATATTTATTCAAGGTTAGGCCAGTCAGAAGTAGACGCTGCCGCTGTTGCAGCACTGCCAAGAATGAACATTGCGTAATGACGCTGGGGGGGGCTGAGATAACCCTGTCCACGTACACTCAAAACACACTTCGCGTAACTACCCGCCTAACCAGCGGGTTTTTTAATACTTGACACACACTTGCCAAACAGTAGTCCTTTTATGTCCGTAATTGGCCGTGCATGGCAGTTTGTGTTTTGTAGTAATACGTGAATAACAGCAATAAACGGCTATTTAACGTTATTAGACGACTTTTCTATTTACTTAATTTGGTTTTGTAAACCGTAGGTTGTGGGTTCGAGTCCCTCCGGTGGCTTAGAGAGGGGTGAGTCTTGAGTCCTGAGTCTTGAAGGATGTAGTTACGCCGGACCTGAGGCTTTGCGAAGTCGTAGATCCGCATATGGCGGGGTCCGGGTCTTTCCTTATCTGTCTTGCTCGACTGCTTTGAGGGCGATACAGTATGCCCCTTGATTTTGGGCGGGTGCCGGAGTGGTCAATCGGGACGGGCTGTAAACCCGTTGGCTTACGCCTTCACAGGTTCGAATCCTGTTCCGCCCATTGGATAAGAAGAAAAGGGACTTGGCACTTGGCACTAGGCATTAGTAAAGACATTGTCTTCTTCCCTAGTCCCTAGTGCCTAATGCCTAATGTCGAAGATCCGCCTGTGGCGGGCCTTCTTCACTCGCGGGGTGTAGCTCAGCTTGGTAGAGCGCGTCGTTCGGGGCGACGAGGTCGCAGGTTCAAATCCTGTCACCCCGACATTGTATAAGCCGATTCGTAAGAATCGGCTTATACAATGGCGGGAGCCGCGCAGCGGCAAAGATGCGCTAGCAGCTTGTGACAGAGATTCCACGAAGTGCAATCCTGTCACCCCCGATTGCAGCGAAGCTGCAATAGAGCAGTGGAGCATATGAACAGGTGAACAGGTGAAAGATTGTGCAAACTTGATATATTACAATTTTGCACCAACTGCGACACTGCGGTCTCCTGTTCTCCTGATCATCTTCTTCTGCTTAACAGATTGCAATTTGCTCCGAAAATGCCCAGGTATTAATCGCTACAATTCTCTACATGCTAATTCGAGCCGAAAAAAAAAGTGATCGTGATGCGGTGCATGCTGTTAATGTTTCAGCCTTTCCAACACCATCCGTGGCCGATCTTGTTGATGCTCTTCGAGATCAAACGCAACCGATCGTTTCACTTGTTGCTGAGGAGGCAGGCGAAGTCGTTGGCCACATCATGTTTTCACCGGTTACACTAGAGGGATCTCCCGGGCTCAAAATGATGGGTCTGGCCCCCATGGCCGTATCACCCCAACACCAGCGCAAAGGGATAGGCTCCGCACACGCTCAGCACATCTTGAATACGAACGAGGCAGAACAACTCATGCACGAAATTCTAAAATTCCTGTCAGATCCATAAACTCTCCAGTACTCCAAAGCTATCACCGTGTAAAGCTATCTTTGTCTGAAGCCTTATCCAGTGTAAAGCCGGCGTTTGTTTGACCGGTCGAACGACGCTAAGTGCCGTACTATAATTACATCAACTGCAACAGTTGGCTAGCAACTCCAAAAACTATGAATTTGATAAATACTGGAGCGAATTAACATGAAAACTCTTAATAACAACAAGCAACAAACAAACGATCTTGCTGAGCAAATCTGTTTGATGCAAAGGCAATTGCAACGTCAAAAGAACTTTCTTTGGTTGTTAACGATTAGTTTGCTTAGTATGATAGCGATCGGAGCTACATCTCAACAGGATGCGAATGTTATTCGCACCAAGAAATTGCAAGTCGTAAACGATAATGGAACAGTTCTTGGAGAATTCAGCTCTAATAAATATGGCGGAACGCTACAGATTTCAAATACACAAGGGCACAAAGTCGTTCGACTCGAAGCTGATTATTACGGTGGCGCTATGCATACTTTCCATAACGATGGTCGCAAGGGAGCCGCACTCCGTCAGTACCCGATTGCCGATATAGATAATAAAACGCTGACCGGAGGAATGGTCGAAGTTTTTGATCATAAAGAAGAATCGGTCGTGGTTTTAGGATCCGGCGTCGATCGTGGCGTCGCAGTTTCTATGGGTGCAGGCTACAATGGGGGAGCAGTGGTTGTTTTCCGTAATGGCGCTCCCATCCATTTCGCTCGGCCGAAGTTAAACGCTATCAATACATTGCCACAAGACTTAAACGGCTTACGCTTTGTCTCCATAGGCAAATACGAAGGCGGACTAGGTCCAAACGGAATGGTTCTTGGATATTGGTTCGTAAAGTTTAAAGATGGATATGTGTCCTGGCAACACTCAGATTTTAGTGAGGGCGGCAAGTATACTGTTGCTAAAGATGGAACAATAAAAGCCAAGATAGGAACAAAGCGAACTATTGAGGGCTTCATTGATAGAGAAAATAGCAGACTTTTCTGGGCGGGAAAGTGGTACAGGCTGCAAAACAAATAATGATAAAATCACAAACACACAGAAAAGTAATTGGGGGCTTATTCATCGCATTAGCTCTCTATCTGGTAACTACGATATTTGGAATGTATTTTGAGAACCATCCACTTTGGCAGAAAATAATTATTTGTGCACTAGTGCCCTTATATCTGTTGGCAGGCTTTTCTCAATTAAAAAATAAATCATGGGGCATATGGGTTTCACTACCAATATCGCTTGCAATGATTGTTATATTCCCCATAGGTACTTTTCTTTCCGCATACTTATTGTGGGCTCTAATCAAATTGGAAAATGATAGTGAAGAATACAACAATAGATTCTTCAAAAAATTAGCCTGCCTTAAACTACTTGATTATTTTATTCTTACATTCTTATGTTGTCTAATACCCTACGGAGCTCTTGCCGGCCATACAATTGGTGGCGCTAATTTCTTTGCTACGGCAATATCGTTATTATTTTGTTGTGTAGGGGTTATTAGTAAAATTATCTCTAAATCGAAGCTTGCCTGGGTTTATGTATTGCTTGCGATAATACCCGTATGCATATTTATTTTTAGAAAATTTGAAGCCGGCTACGGCCCATGATGGTAAAATAACAGGCTGGCAGATGATCCCAATATAAGGAAGAATTAACCATGAAGAAGTTTCTATTGCTCAGCTTATCGATGTGCTTACTGATCGCGCTTACAATAACTGCTAATCCGCAGGATACAAGAAGTGATAAAGTTACAACAAGGCCTGGTAAAATGATTGAACCTAAAGAATTATTTGAATCATTAGTTGGCTCCTGGGAAGGCTCTTGCAAAACATGGTTTGAGCCGGGCAAACTTGCTGATGAATCAATGGTTAAAGGTGTAATCAAGCCCATCCTGGGCGGGCATTATTTTAGGCACACATACCAAGGTTCGATGAAGGGTAAACCCCGAATCGGCGAGGAAACCTTCGCATTTAATCAAGCCACCAAAAATTTCCAGGTGTCTTGGGTAGAAACTTTCCACACAAGTAAAGCAATAATGCTTTCCCAAGGCAAACAAACTGAAACTGGTTTTACCGTTAACTGCAAATACGATCTAGGCCCCGATATCCCACAATGGGGCTGGAAGACCGTATATGAATTAATTGATAAGGATCACCTGACAATAACCGCCTACAACATCACGCCCGAGGGCGAGGAAGGCAAGGGAGTCGAGACAAAATATAGGCGGGTGAAAGCTAAGTAATCGCAAACTGCATTCTTGCTGGCTCCTGGCGTTTATTGTGGATATCGTTACTTTGCCAGTGATTCAGGGGGTATATCATAGTTCCTTGACAAACCCACCCAATTGCAGAAAATAGACGCTGACCGGGGCTATTCCCGTTTTGCCCAAGCGGCGAGTAGCGTGTGTTTTTCGCGCAGCATGGTATTGGCCCCGCTATACTGAACTGTTGATCAGCCGTTAAGCATTGACAAAGGCCGAACATGATTAAAGCCGTCACAAATATTCTTAGTACAGTAGGATTACATGGTCTTTATTGTGCAGTCAAGGGAAAAGCATTGAATTCAACTTCTTTATTTGAAGTGAAAAGACACGATATTAAGTTCCCCATTAGTTTGCGAATTCCCTCTTCCGATGTTTCTACTTATCGGCAAGTTTTTATAAATCAAGAGTACGATTTTCGTGAAGAAACACATCCCAAGGTAATAGTCGATGCGGGCGCGAACATTGGACTTGCCTCAATATATTTTGCAAACAAGTATCCGAAAGCAAAACTTATTGCTATCGAACCAGAGGAGGGAAACTTCGAACTACTTAAGAAAAATGTGGCACCATACATTACCATTATTCCTGTTCAAGCTGCACTGTGGAGCCACAATGGGGAAATTGACCTTGTTGATCCAGAGCGAGGGAATTGGGGATTTATGACTGAAGAGGGAAATGCATCGGAGAATCAATTGAGAGAGGTCTGTCACAAGGTAAGGGCTATGACGGTTGACAAAATAATTGATGATTATGACCTGGATAAAATTGACATTCTCAAAATCGATATTGAAGGGGCTGAAAAAGAAGTATTCAGTGATACCTCATCATGGATTGAAAGGGTAGATGCCTTGATTATTGAACTTCATGAATTTATAAAACATGGATGTAATCGTAGCTTTTACAATGGCTCAAATGGCTTTGATAGCGAGTGGCAGCAGGGGGAAAATGTGTATCTTTCAAGAGGAACATACCTTACAAGACGTTGCACCTGATCCCCATTTCCCATCGAACCATACAGGCGGGCGAGCTTGGTCGTTGGGCAGCCAGCAGCTTGCTTTATCACAATGCCCAATAACCAGCAATTCTAACGGTTTGATGGGTGTTTGCCACTATTGATAATACCCCATTGACGAACCCCCACAATTCCCGACAATGGCATGCTGTTCTAGAAGATATGCAACTTTCAACAGTTAAATTCCTCATTTGCTTAAAACTTGCTATGAAAAAATTCGGCAAAAAAAAGGTAGTCATTGGATGCGCTTCAACTTTTGGTATCTCTATATTTGTCCTATTAGCCGCCATCGGTTTGGCAATAAATCTTGGCTGGCTCCCTGATACTGCTGCACTTCCTGCAAGCAAGATTAATCCGAGACATATCAGTAAGCTAGCGCAAATGGGAATTATCAAATCGGGAGAAAAGGTATATTATTTCTATTCGGCAGGGATGTTTTCAATAAGCGAAGATGGAAATCTCTTTACCGATGATCGAGTTATTTCATATCAAAAATTTGAAGGACAGTTTGATGTTTATGAAGCTACTTATGATGAAATTGCATCCATTGATTTAGATACAAGCGGCAGTTGGTTGGATGACTCCATAATTAACATAACACTAAAAGATGGATCATGGTTTATGCTGCTAGTCAGCAAAGAGGCTGATGGCGATAAGGAGTTTCATAAGAGATTAACGGATCTTTGGGAAATTCGTAAAATGCAGGCGCAAGAATAAATTAGACAACACATGTTTAGGGTTTTAGCAGTCTTGCCGGGGTTTCTGCGGCTACCCAAGTTTTCCAGGCCGTGGCCGCGATATTCAAGCCTACCCCTAATTACTTGACGAACGGCCACAATTGCCGACAATTGCGGGATGTACTATAATATATATTCAATACTCTATTAGGTAGTTCCAAGGGAAAGTAGAATCTTACAATGGAAGAACCACGATCATTTGACAGTCTATTCAAAGAAAAACTTTTTCGTATTCCTGACTATCAGCGTGGGTACTCGTGGCAGGTTGAGCATCTCAAAGCTTTCTGGGAGGATCTAATCAATCTGTCAGATGTACGATCACATTACACGGGTGTTCTAACGCTGAAGCAGATTCCTACGGAAGAAATCGCTGAGAGTGATAAAGAGTATTGGCTAGTTGAAGACCATTCTTACAAGTTGTACCACATAGTAGACGGTCAGCAGCGTCTCACTACATTTATTATTTTCCTTCAGACTTTTGTGGAGTTATTGGCGGGTCTAGCTGAGAACAGCGGCAAAAAGTATGATGAGATATACATCACAGATAGTCTAAGTCTTACTTCTGTATGCAGTAAGTATTTATACAAAACCAAGCCCATTGGTGACATGTTTCGCACTTACAAATTTGGTTATTCCACAGACAATCCAAGTGATAAATACTTGAGGTATAAGATTCTTGGCGAAGAAGGTGGAGGTGACGTTGCAGAGACATTTTATACTCTGAATTTGAATAACGCCAAGCATTTCTTTGCTCAACAACTTAGTAATCTCTATCAACAAGAAGGCATGTCTGCGATTCGGGTTGTTTATAAAAAACTGACAAAGAAGTTTATCTTTAATGAATATATCATTAAGGATGAGTTCGATGTGTTCGTTGCATTTGAAACGATGAATAATCGCGGCAAGAAGCTTTCGGATCTGGAATTGCTGAAGAATCGATTAATCTACCTCACAACACTTTATAGTGATCAGGAATTGGATGCTGCGGAGCGTAAGAGTCTACGCGATACAATTAATGAGGCTTGGAAGATGGTTTATCATCAACTTGGTCGCAACAAGTTCAAGCCGCTAAATGATGATGATTTCCTACGAGCACACTGGACAATGTACTTCAAGTATTCACGACAGACTGGACGCGATTACATTAAGTTTCTACTCGAAGAGCAATTTACGCCACAGAAGGTGCATGAAAAAATAATACACGAAGTTTCGCTTGAGACTGCTCAAGAGCAAGTATCTGATATTGACATTGAAGATGAGGACATTGATAATGGCGAGATTGAAAATGGTCTATCGCCAATACCATCAGCACAGCTAAGTCCGACGGAAATCCAAGATTTTGTACTGAGTCTGAAGGAATCCTCCGTTCACTGGTTTAGCTCATTCTATCCGCATATGGAAGATAATATTTCTAACGAAGAGCAGCAATGGATTGAACGGCTTAACCGAATCGGGATGGTATATTTCAGGCCACTTGTGATGGCGATCCTAAAGAGCAATTCAAGTGCGAAGAAGAGGATCAAGATATTCAAGCAGATCGAACGGTTTATCTTTATCGTTTTTCGAATATCTAGGGCGCGAGCAAATTACCGAAGTAGTGAATTCTATAACGCAGCTCGCGAGTTGGATCGAGATGAGATTGACTTCAAAGCAATAACAAATAGTCTAAATGAAAAAATGGAGTGGACTTTTCACGAGGATGGATTGTTTCGAATTGATGATTTTCATAATTTCTTGCACAAGAAATTCGAATCTAGGGATGGCTACTATTCTTGGGCAGGATTGCGATACTTCCTCTTTGAGTACGAATTGAGTCTGCTATCAGAAGCAGTTCATAAAAAAGTTGAGTGGAACGACTTGTTGAAGACTTCAAAAGATAAAGTATCGATTGAACATATATACCCTCAAACAGAAACCACTGATTGGGCAATTGCGTTTAAGAAAGTAAAGAATAAATATAGGTCGAATTATAAGGGCAGCCTTGGCAATCTGTTACTGCTTTCACTTTCGATCAATTCTTCATTACAAAATGATAGTTTTGCCAAAAAGAAAAAACCACAATACACAGAGGGTAAAAAAATACGCAATGGCTACGCTGACGGATCACATTCTGAGATTGAAGTATCAAGTCAGGACACATGGGGGCCAGATCAGATTCGTGAGCGAGGCTTGAAGCTGCTCGAATTTATGGAGCAGCGATGGGATTTTAAGTTTCAGAGTCAAGAGGATCGCGAAGAATTGCTCTTACTTCCTGTAGAGAAAGAAGAATAATGGCTACTGCGAGATTGCCATCGCCTCTTCGTGAATTCATAGATTCCGAAGAATGGACATTCGCAAAAACTATGCCAGAGTGGCCTCACGAATATTTGGTTCGAGATCGGGTTGATACAAAGCTTTTTGAATCACTCATGCGACATATTCGTGAACATGGAATTGAAGGGCATTTTTACAATAGTGTTCTTACTTACTTTGCGGAAGATGGCTTGCTCTACTGGACAATGGGAGATCCAATTGAGGAAACGATAATCATTAACCGTTGCAGCGAAGAAGAATCGTATGAGAACCGTCTTAAGAATGGAACGCTCCCGGATGACAATCATTCTCAGAAAACGAAAATAACAGATGATGAGTTGATCCAGGAATTTACGCGCAAAATGCGATCCAAAGATAAGATATCTATTCAAGTCATGTCAATAACTTGGTCGGGTCCGCAAAACCCAAAATCTCATTGGCATACCGAACTGAATTTACCTTTAGAAACTAATTCCGAAACCATTAGGATGGAGCGAAAGAAGCTTCTTAGTAATCCAAAATATTTCGCTACCTGTGAAGAATGCCATCAGAGAAATCCGATTGGATGGATGCATGGCGAAGATGGAATTTGCCAATCGTGCGCTGAAAACCACGGAGTTGTATATTAGAAATTATGTTGATAAATATACAGTAGTGATCTACAGCTTTGCTTTACACCTATTCCCCATCCCCATCCTCGAACAGATGTTCGAGGATTATTTCTTTTACTGCTTGGCTGGGGAGTTGGGGTTCTTGGCGGGCTTGGCCTAGTGTGCCTATTAGCACTGGTTGGAGTTCGGGGAGTTGGTCGACTCGGCCGTGGGAGCCTTTTACTAATCCTGGGTCAAGGGGGATTACATCCATTAGTGTTCTAAAGCCCAGCTTCTTTTGGATTAGCTTTCTTGCGATGCGCAACTTGGGGGCGAAGAGTTTTGGGTCTATGAATAGCTCGCAGGGGTCGTAGCCGGGCTTGCGGTGGATGTCTACTGTGCGGGCAAAGTCGGGGGCTCGTTTATCATCAAGCCAATAGTCATAGCTGAACCAGCGGCGAGACTTTGCTATCAGCAGCAAATCGCCTGCCCGTTGATGATCTACCGAATGTAAAACCTGTTCATGGCGATCCATAACGGTTTCCACGCCATCCATCTCCATGCACATTAACTTGACGCGCTCAAACTGATCGGGATCGTTTATATATACATGGGCAGCTTGATGATCGACAACCGCAAACGCCTGCGATGCATCGGTATCTAATAATTCCAGTTCATCTTCCATGCGGACTTCCAGCAAACCAGCTTGGCGCAGTTGACGGTTAATGTGAATTGAATCATCAACCGCTTCTATGCCATATTCACTTAGCAGAATAATTCTTGCACCTTCTGCGTCGAAGTAATTTATAAGTTGGCCGACGATTGCATCTATTTGTGTAACGTGATGGGGGATCTCAGGATGGTCAGGCCCCAATCTTTGCAGCGCATAATCCAAGTGTGGCAAATAAATCAGAGTAAGCGTGGGGTAGTGGCGTTGATGCACAAGAATACTGGCATCGGCAATCCATTGGCTGGATTTAATAGAAGTAGCAGGCCCCCAGAAATGAAACAGCGGGAATCGGCCTAGCTCTTCCTGCAAGATACCGCGTAGATCGTTGGGCTTAGCGTATATATCGGGAATCTTCCGCCCATCAGCTTTATAGATGGGGCGAGGTGTTACTGCATACTCAGCGGTTGAGTACATGTTATACCACCAGAACATATTGCAGGTGGTAATAGAGGGGTGACGGAATCGTGCAGTTTCCCAGACTTTTTCACCTGATACTAGACGATTTGATTGTTTCCAGAAGGCGACTTCGCCGCGCTCACGATCAAACCAACCATTAGCGACAATACCATGATCGCCGGGGTCGAGTCCGGTTAACATACTTGATTGGACGGTGCAGGTTACAGCGGGAAGTGGGGGGATCAAGCGGCAAAGATTCCCACGCCGAGCAAACGCAGAGATATTCGGCGAATGTTCGCTAATCAGCGAAGTGCTGAGGCCCGCTATATTTATGACAACGGTTGGGTGCGGCATACTAAGTGCCAAGGATATACCGATGACCGATCGCCGTCAGGCCGAAGCAGGCAATGGCGACTAAAGCGAGGATTGGTTGATCTAATAGCGAAAGGTAAAAAGCGTCGAGAAGGCAGATGCCGGAGAGGTAGCCAAGGATTGCGTTTTTCATGCGTGGTGGTGTTGTGATTGTGTTGCGTAAAGCTAGTAATAGCCAACAGATAACGAAAGTTGCTGCGATTGCTAACATTGGCCAAGAATTGGGTTGAATCGCTATAGCCGGTGCTAAAGCAACTACAGGCAGAGCGATAGCAAGCCATTTACGTAGGCCGAAGGACTTGGCGGTTTCTGGGTGGGTATCAGTTTGGGTTTCGTTTTGGGCGATGATGGTGACGATTGTGATATAGATAATTATGGCCCCGGCGAGGATGGCGATGGTTTGCCAATCGAGCGGCCAGGTTATCGCTGCGGCGGCGGTAATATAAACAAGTCCACGGCAAGCGCCCATGAGTAACGCCGAAGCTGCGATATGTTTATGAATATAATCGTAGAGGATGATTGTTGTGGCCAGGATTAAGCCGCAGATTAGTGCGGGAATGGTGACGCTAGCCAGGATTGCCAAGGCGAGGGCGAAGCAAATAAAGGCAAATGTATATGCAGCGGGTAATGTGATTCGGCCTGAGGGTATGGGGCGGCTAGGTCGCTGCTGTTTATCTATTTTATGATCGACCGCATCATTAAGGGCCATGCCTGCAATGTAGAGTAAAGCGATTGCGATTGTTGTTAAGGTGATTATTGACCAATTTAGTGAATAACCTAAGCCAGCGATGGCGCAGCCGACTAATACGTTGCTAATGCAAGTTGGGATGTTAGATATGCGGGCTAGCTCAGTGTATGCGCGAATTGTTTGATGCAAGCTGCTCATTACGATTGCTCATGGGGCATATGATCTTTAAGCCAGTTTATTTCTTGTGCGATCCCTTGAGCTAGATCATCAGTTTGCAGATCCTTAGGCAGGACATTCCACGCATAAGTTTCTACTTCATAGTGTAAAATATCGTCATCGTTTTTAATCGTTTGCAAACATTTGATGATATCTTGCTGCGTTGTGTGAATAAGTTCAAAGCGATCGAGGAAGATCGGCACGTGAAAATGCACGCGCCACTCACCGATATGCTTCTGAGCAAATTCGCAATTAAGCGCAAGCGGTAGGTCTTCAAAGAATTTCATCTTACCATCAGCTAAACGAATCATAGTTTGATGAAGGTAGCGATCTTCTGCGAAAGCTTGCAGTTGCTTTAACGCTTGTTCCTTATCAATTGTTGATAAATCATCGAGTTGGATCTTAATTGCGGATGAAACCTGCACTTTACCAATGCGTATTCCCGCTTGGTTGTAGCGATTTATTACGGTTTGTTGATCTTCAAACATCACCGCAGCGTGACAGATATCGTGGCAGATGCGGATGTGGCCGAGTACGGTTTCAGCGGGTATTTTAAGTTGCCGAGCATTGGGCAGAAGGTAATTTTCAAAGAACTCAACGACATCTGTGCTTCGCTGGAGAATACAGCCTGGTTCGGGCTCGAGATCAATATGTATAAACACGCCGGTTGAGTCTGCGATTTCGCGCAGGGATTTTGCAAGTTCAAGCAAGTTAATCGCAGCAGTATCAACATCAACATTGGCACAAGGTTGGCCAGGCCAACCTATGGGGAGTGTGGAAATACTGCGGTGCGAAAAGTTAGACGATATCTCGGTAAGGATGGCAATTAATGCGTGTGTATAACCAACGCGCTCGGATGTACTCCAACTCGGTTCATAAACGTTGTGCTTTACTTTGGTTTCATGAAAGTCGCCATAGGGAAAGCCGTTACAGGTAAATGGGATTAGGCCTAGCTGCTTGAACCAATCTTTAAGCTGAGGTAAACCCTCTGCGCCAAGAGTGAACAGTTCGGTCACTGCTTGACGTGATAGCCACCAACCGATCCCCATCGGCTCATCTGGCGAGACGATTTGTTTAACTTTGGTAGCGTAATTTTCTATGTTGGCTTTGGTCTGCGCCAAGGATGTGCCGGCATGCACGTTTGTGCAATAACCGATGGTTCGATCTACCTTTGTTTGGTTATCCATCAATAACAAACTTCGGGCATTGGCCTAGGAATGTCTTGGGATTATCAAAGGAAATTTTGCTGATGGTTTGTTGGTTATGACCTCTACGACGCATCTCTACCTGAGCTTTCGGTACTGCAAGAGGATCGCTCGGCCCCCAATCGCCTGCGGAATTCATCCATATCCGCTCGGTTCCCCACATCTCAACGATGTCCGCAGCCCGTTGTGGTGTGCATTTTGAATCGGGATATAGCGTCATACCCGCCCAGAAACCTTCATCAAGAACCGCTCCGACAGTGTGTTCTTCAACGTGATCAATTAAAACGCGGCCTGGATCTATCTCTTGATTATTCTTAACCGCATCAATAATAAGCTTGGTGCCCTTTAATTTATCTTCAAGGTGAGGTGTATGGATGAGAACGAGTTGATTGTGTTCAGCGGCTAACGCAAGATGCTCTTCGAAGATTATTAATTCGTTTTTGGAGTTTTTATTCAGGCCGATCTCGCCGATTCCTAAAACGGTTGGCTTATCGAGAAATTCTGGGATGATTGACATTACTTCGCGGGCAAAGCCGGGGTCTTCCGCTTCTTTGGGGTTAATGCAAAGCCAGGTGAAGTGTTTTATTCCATATTGGGCTGCTCTGCTTGGTTCATATTGTGTTAGCTGGCGAAAGTAGTCGTAAAAACCTTGAGCGCTACTTCGATCAAAGCCCGCCCAGAATGCTGGTTCGGTAATTGCGACGCAGCCAGCTTGGGCCATGCGCTGATAATCATCAGTTGTGCGCGAGACCATGTGAATATGTGGGTCGATATAGGTCATGCGTTAGGCTCTTGATCTGTCTGATTAGGATTTGCACCAAACGCACCTTGCATTCCAGCAACTGTAACAGGTTCGCTTGAGTGGTCGCTTAGAAGTTCGAGTATCCGCTTTGCGCGATTTTGTTTATTATCGCCAAGAATTTCTATTGCTTTTCTAATAGCTTCAATTCTAAAATCGTCATCGGCAGTATCTGCTTCCGCTCGATCATAGCGATCTAAAAACGCAGCAATATCTATAAGTTTGGCGCGATGTTCCATGAAATACAGATCGACGATCTTTGATCGCGCAGCTGGGCAGGTAGGTTGAGTCGAACTCATGTGTCAGTTCCCATCCTAAATAGTGTTGAGTCTGTATATCGTAGTCTATGATCGCTTTTGTGCAGCAATCGTCGCCAGATGTGATATGGCGTCTGACATACGTTCTCGGTTGATTTCATGCACATCTATCGGCCGACCTATGCCATCGAGCAGCGTAATTGTGAGTTGACCGCCTAAATGCTCGCGGAATTCTTCCAAGCCATCAAACAAAGCAGGATCCTCAAGAACCTGGTCGTAAAGGTCAAAGCCCAAATCTTCCAGAAGCCCAACGATTCGTTCCGCATCTGATGCGACTAATCTACCAGCCAATGCTGAATACAGAACGTCGATAGCCAGGCCGATGGCAACTGCTTCGCCATGTTTGATCCTAAAATCTGTTAGCTGCTCGATTTTGTGAGCAGACCAATGTCCGAAATCCAGCGGCCTCGCTCCTTTAAGTTCAAATGGATCTCCACTTGTAACGATATGCTGCAAGTGAAGTTCGGCTGAGCGCTTCACGATGGGACAAAGGGCTGCGGGATCACGGTTGTTTAGTTGAGGGCAACTCGATTCTATTTGGTCTAAGAACATGGGGTCCTTTAGAAGCGCAACCTTAACTGCTTCGGATAATCCGCAGCGCCAATCGCGATCACTTAGGGTCGTTAGAAATTGCTTATCGTTGATAACTGCCCAGGGAACTGCAAATGTACCTATGAAGTTCTTTTTCCCAAAGCTATTGATACCATTTTTTACGCCGATGCCTGCATCACCTTGAGCTAAGGTAGTGGTGGGTAAGCGCACAAGTCGCACGCCACGATGAGCAGTTGCTGCTGCGAAACCCAATACATCCAGCATAGCGCCTCCGCCGATGGCTAAGACATAAGAGTGTCTGCAAATTGCAGCTTCATGGATTGTCCTTAAAACAGATTCATACACCGACCAATCGTTTTTAGATTGTTCGCCTCCACATACAACCTGTACCGGTGCTGCAAGCGTCATCCAATCAAGCGCTTGGCTTATGAATTCTTCGATACGCTCAGCAAGTCCTGGCCAATTGTCCGCTACACCTTGGTCTACAAAGACAACCAAGCGCCCCGGCGAATCCCCACATGGAGCAAGCACCTGTGGAAGTACGGGGTTATTTGTGTCAAATACATTAGAGGTAAAGCGCAGACGGTGAACAAAATCAAGCGAAAACGCGCCATCGACGGGCACTATCACGTGCTTCTTGCCGTTTCCGCTATGACCGTTTAGAGGGCCTTTTATGGGCCTATCCACTATCTCGCTCCCTTACAAAAAAAGTCACTTGGTCCCCCATATCGTCTCTACTAACTCTAATGTCGAGCAACCTCAAGCATATAGCGTTAATTCGTGCAATTCGATATTTTCTGCCTAAGTTTTTGGCTAATTATGGGTGTAAGTCCTTCAAGCGGGGCAAAGGTCCGATTATCAGCCTTCTATCGCATCACCATCAGTCATAGCTTTGTGCGACTGTTACGATAATCAGCCATACATGATCGCCTTATTAGTGGGCCAGGAATATTGATCGCACTTGACCGCGGCTGGATGTGCAGATAGTTTCGCGCCCAGTTTCTTTGGAGTAATCGCGTGACACTGACCTATTTAACCTACCTGAAAATCCCTGAGCTTCTTAAGCTGCAAAAGCGCCAATCAGATCCGCCTGAACACGATGAAATGCTGTTCATCATAATTCATCAGGTTTATGAGCTGTGGTTTAAGGTAACAATACATGAGCTGGAAAAACTTGGTGAATGTTTAAGAGCCAATCAGCACGCACAGGCTACATCAACGTTTCGGCGAATCCTTACCATATTAAAGACTCTTGTAGCGCAAATCGATGTGCTGGAAACCATGACGCCGGTTTCGTTTCTCTCGTTTCGTGACCGCTTGGAAGCTGGCAGCGGATTCCAGTCCGTTCAGTTCCGTGAGTTTGAATTTCTTTGCGGCAATAAACATGTGCAGATATTGGATGTTCACAGCACTGGAACCGAAGGGCGTAAACAGCTTGAACGTCGTTTTGGTGAGCCGACACTGTTTGATGCATTCCTGCGCTACTTGGTTGCCAATGGTTATGATGTACCAAAAGATGCCTTAGAGCGAGATGTCACCGCCTTGCCGCAGGAATGGCCGGACCTTCAGCCTATCTTGATCGATATTTACCACAACAACCCAACAATACGGGAGATGTGCGAATTGCTGGTCGACTTCGATGAGGGATTACAAGAATGGCGCTATCGACACGTGAAAATGGTTGAACGAACCATCGGCACCAAGACGGGAACTGGCGGTTCAAGTGGGGCACAATACCTAAGAGCAACATTGTTCCAGCCGTTATTTCCTGATCTGTGGGCTATTCGCAGTGACTTGTAATAATTAGTGAAGCGTTGAAAGAAAGGTTATTCATGCCTCGGGCGATCGTACTCGGTGGGGGGTTGGTAGGGTCTGTCATGGCGGCCGACCTGGCCCAAGACAACGACTTTGATGTTGTTGTTGCGGATTCTAATTCTAATGCTCTTAAGGCTGCGGAAAATAGATCGATGAACAAGATTTCTACGATTCAGGTTGATCTGGCAAACGCGCAAGCAACGAAAAAATTAGTTGCCAACTTTGACATAGTGCTTGGTGCTTTAGCCAGCCCCATTGGTTTTCAAACACTTCGAGCGGTAATAGAAGCGGGCAAGAACTATTGTGATATTTGCTTCATGCCGGAAGATGCAATGGAGCTAGATGAACTTGCAAAGAATCAAGGCGTAACCGCAGTAGTAGATTGTGGAGTAGCACCTGGGATGAGCAATTTGCTGGCAGGCTACGGTTCATCTTTACTAGACAAATGTGAGAATATCGAAATATATGTGGGAGGCATTCCCCGAGATCCCAAACCGCCGTTCTTGTATAAAGCTGCGTTTTCCCCACATGATGTTATCGAGGAATACACTCGTCCTGCACGCTTGGTTGAAAACGGCAAAGTCGTGATTCGTGAAGCGTTAAGTGAGATTGAAACTATCAATCTGCCGGGCATTGGTGATCTTGATGCGTTTAATACTGATGGTTTGCGCAGTCTTGCCTACACAATGGATGCTCCATCGATGAAAGAGAAAACGCTGCGGCATCCTGGGCATATTCAATTGATGTGCAATCTGCGCCATGCAGGTTTCTTTAGTAGTGAACCAATAAAGGTTGGCGAAAGTGAGATTCGCCCTTTGGATGTGACTAGCGAATTAATGTATAGAGAGTGGTCGTACGCTCCAGGCGAAGAGGATTTAACGGTAATGCGCATCATCGTTGAAGGCTTGAAAGATGATTGTAAGCTTCGTTATACGTGGGATCTTCTTGATTATTACGATAAGCCAAGTCAAACGACAAGCATGTCGCGCACAACTGCTTTTCCATGTGCCATTATCGCTCGACTTATAGCTAAGGGTAAAGTTAAACAACTAGGTGTATTGCCGCCCGAACTATTGGGCTCTGACGCAGAACTTGTTTCACATGTTTTAAGTGAATTAGAAGTACGCGGCATAAAGTACACGCAGACTAAAAAAACTCTTTAACAAAGATTTTTTTACGCTACGCTGCGAATGCCATCATCAGATTCATCAAAGCTATCGCGCAAATCGCTTTGAGAATCACAAGCATCCGCAAACTGCTTTAGGCAATTCATAAACGCATCTACAATTACAGGATCAAAGTGCGTGCCGGATCGCTCTCGTATTAAGGCAATCGCTTGTTTGTGTGATGATGGATCTTTGTAAACACGCTTACTAACAAGTGCATCATAAACATCAGCAAGTGCTGCGATACGCGCTGCTAGAGGAATCTGATCTCCTTCTAACCCCTGTGGGTAACCAGTGCCATCGTACCACTCATGATGTGAGTGTGCGACTTCCTCAGCCATACGTAGAAAACCCACTCCCGGGACTTTTTTACGTAGCGAACGGATGGTGTCTCGTCCGATTTCTACGTGGCGGCGCATTACCTGAGTTTCATCATCACCGTGTTTTCCTTGTTTTAACAGTACATCATCGGGTATGCCGACTTTGCCTATGTCATGAAGTGGTACGGCGCGACTCAGATTATGCAAAAATTGATCAGTAATCTGATCCGCATATGGACTATCTGTTTTTAATTCCTTAGCAAGTATAGAGCATAATTGAGACACACGATCCAAATGCCTGCCGGTGTTGCCATCACGTTGCTCTGCAAGTTTGGCCATGGCTGTGACTGCTCCATCGCGAGCTTGCTCTCTCGTATTGCGCAGTTGTATTTCGTAAATTGCCCCCGCAGCCATACTGCTTATTAGATCTAAAAATTCTAATTCACCAGGATCAAACACTCTGCTAGAATGGCGCTCAGTTACACTTAGCACTCCAACAATGGATTCTGTCCTGTCGGTACTCCTACAAATCATTGGAAGACAGGCAAAGAATTCAGATTGGTATCTCTCAGATGACCTGTGATTGTGTCCTTCGCTGTTAACCACAACGGATTTGCCGGTTGAATAAACTTTGCCAGCCACCCCGCTACCGATCTTCACGCGAATTTGTGATTTCAATTCATTGGGCACACCTATTGATTTAGCAATTACAAGATATTCTTGTTCAATATCCGGGAGCATGATCGATGCACGACGACTGCTAGTTAGTTCAGCAATTGTCGAAAGTGTATGATCGATTATCGTCCTCTGATCTGCTGCGCTCACCAATGCTCGTGAATATTCAATTAATAATGTCAGCATTCGTGCCTGCTCGCCTCGATGCTCAGTGCTTGAGGCGAGTTCATTTCGACTTCGACTTAGCGCGATCAAATTACGAAGTCGCATTGCAGTCTCGCCTTGCTCGAAGGGTACACTTATATAATCATCTACGTCAGCAGCAAGAATGGTTCGTAGAGCTTCTTCGCTAGGCTTTGTCCCAAGCATTGCGATTGATATGCCATGTGTAGTCATATTCGCACGTATCTTTCGTACGATTTCCATTGTTTCCGCAGTCAATGGATCAACATTAATTACCACAATGTCAACAGGAGTTTTTATAAGAGATTCAATTGTGTTAGATGAAATGTCATCATGAGAAATTTGATAACCCGCTGCCTTTACACAGGTTTCAAATTGCTTTGCGGAACTGGAGGGTTTACCAAGGAGTAGCACCGCACCGGCTGATTTTATGTTAGGTAGGTGGCAAGTCGTACCAAGCATGGCCTCCAAATTACTCCGTGCATCAGTATCTGATAGTCGCACACAGTTGCGTCCTGCAATCTTGGCATCATACATTGCTCTATCAGCAGCCTTTAGCAGCTCTTCGGGATTAGTCATATTGCTATGTTGTTCAGCCACGCCAACACTAATTGTGATTTTTAATTCTCGGCCATGATGCTTTACAACAAGCGCTTCAATTGCGCGGCGCAATCGTTCTGCACCGATTGCAGCTTCCTTTGCGGAAGAGTGGGGGCAAATGATAAGAAACTCTTCACCACCTACACGAGAAACCGTATCTTCGCATCGCGCTGTTGCTTGGAGTGTTTTAGCTACTTCTTTAAGAACTAAATCACCTATCAAATGGCCATAAGTATCGTTAAACAACTTGAAGCGATCAATATCAATGACAATGCAGGATAATGGATAATTATGCCTTGTGCTGAACGACCAACATTCTCGCAAGCGCGACATAGCTGCACGACGATTGGGAAGCCTTGTCAATTCATCCGTTCGCACTGCATGGCTGAGTTTGCGATTGGCTAAAGATAATTCTTGATTGGCTACTGCCATTTCAGCGTTAGCTCTTGTTACTTCTAGAGCTTTATGCTCCAGATCTTGTTCCATTGCCAACATTCGTTCGCCAGTGCGCATTCGCGCGATAAGAACAGAATCATCAATTGGCCTGCGCAGACAATCAGCTGCTCCCGCAGAAAATGCTTCTTGCAATCTATTTTCATCTGATTTTTCAGTCAGTAAAATTGTATAGGTAATACCCACACCTTCATGGCTTGCAATCGTCTTTGCAAGCGCTACGCCGTCCATATCAGGTAAATTAAATGAAGCTACAACAAGTGCAACACCCTGGCTGAGCAATACATCAATAACTTGGCGCGCCGTATCAACAGCAATCACCTCGTAGCCCGCCTTGGTAAGCGTCTGGCTTAGATGAGCTTGTGAAGTTTCATCGTGATCTGCTAAGACGACGATCCTGCCCATTACAATAAAAATCTCCCGTACCAATCGTAGCTATACAACAACAATCGCATTAGCGATTGCAGCGCGAACCTTGCGCGCACGTTCCCTACATCTAGCCATAGATTATCGGTCGCCAACGCATCGCACTTAAGATGCCATGCCCATGATACCACGCATAACTAGTAGTAATTCCACCAATAAAAAAAGCGCAAAAACAGCGCGGGAGTGTTGCAATATAAAGCGGGTAACCGGATTCGAACCGGCGACGTTCAGAGTGGGAATATATGCCATTAACCCTCGAATTCCTTAACCGTATCAACGATCATATCGCGGAGTAGATCCTGGTGTGTTGTGAAATCCTTTGGCGTTAGCGAAATACGGAAGCGCTTGCCACGTGGGTATGTTCGAACCGAAACTCCTGCCTCTTCGAACCGATCGCTCCAAGAACTGCCCCTGGAATTCAGGAACGAAACATGGACTATATTCTTGGTTCGCTTCGGGCTGAGTGAAACGAAGTTTTTCACAACACCATTAGATCGCAGCCCCATGTAGCTCTGCATGTAATTCAGCTCCTGCGGTTGCCGCGTTTCTTCGTTGATCAACTCCATAACTTGATCACACAACTGCATCAACGGCTGGCCTGCCATCTTTTCCCAGTATGGTCGATCTTTCTGCTCTATATCTACGATTGTGTCATCTACACGGAGATCGGTTTGATCAAGCACCTGTACAAAGTTCAGAACGATTTGTTCACCAACTTGCAGTGCGTCCAGTTGGATCGCAATCAGAGGTATACTTCCTGAAAACAGGCTCATGACATTGAGAAAGCGGGCGGTTACGTCCTCGGCGATCAGCACAGCAATATGTTCGTAAGCGGGATAGCGCCTTCTTTCAATATCCCAGTACTCGATTGTGCGGATCATGTGGCTAGGATCCGTAGCTCCGAGCATGACTTCTACCTCGTAGCGCCGTTCGTTGTCCTCGTCCAAGAGAAGTAGATCAAGGCGTCCGCCACCCGAGCATGATCGCTCGCGATCAAGTAATCGGATCTCTCCGAGGCCAAGTATTGATGGATCTTCGCAGATTCGTTCGTGGAGCCACGCTTCGTTGTAATCAGGGTGTTTCCTTAGCGAAATCTTTTTATGCTGCACAAAGGTTAGGGCCATATCATTCTTCCTTCATAATTGAGACATTTTCCTCGTTCTACTTTCACCAAATCTTCCGTCTAAAGCGGGTGACCGGATTCGAACCGGCGACGTTCAGCTTGGGAAGCTGACATTCTACCACTGAATTACACCCGCTTGATCACATTAGTCTCCGCCACATCTTGTCACATGTCAAGAATGTATACAATGTAATCACGCTATGAGAGTAAATGGAGAATCGGACGGTTCTTCTCACCTGTCCGTTGTCCCTGGACATTGCGCAACCAAGTACCAAAAGCGGCGGGGCTTGGCCAATCTACGCTCGGCATGATGCAGAACTGTCGGTCTCGGTGGTGCCTGATCGTCCCTATGACTTTGCACGACGGCCACGCTTAAGCGCCTGACCAGGCGATCCTGGTTCCACTTTAGACCACTGAACTGAATCATTTGAAATATCTAGAGGGCGTGAGCTGCTCGATTGCATTATCCGAGAACATGTCCCTGCCACCCGGTCGAAAGATTCCTCATGTACGATGCCGCGGATTGCCGATCTTCAACCGTTATGGATTGCGTTCACCAATGTGTACCGGAGCTGGAACGAATCAAATCAGTCATGACCCCGCTCCTGAGTTCGCGCCGTGCAGTGGGGGATGATGGCGAGTCGATCGACGTTTCCAAACTGTCAATTTGTCCTGATGCAGCGCGTGTGCTCGAAGACATGGTCGAGACTGTGGCTCCGATGCACGCTGTCGAAATTGGCTGCGCAACCGGCGCTTCTACACTTTGCATTGCCAGCGGTATGCTGAAGGCCGGGAGCCTGGGTCCAGCGTCGATCGATGTCGCCGATCCCAAGCAGTCGAGCCATTGGAAAAATATGGGGAGGCTTCACCTTCAAGCCGCAGGCCTTGAGGAGGCGGTCAGTATTCACGAGGAATGCGCACATGAGATGCTGCCTCGACTTCTGTCCCAGGGTGTCAAAATAGGATTTGCGTTTATCGACGGCTGGCATATGCTCGACTATATCATGGTCGAAGCGTTCTTCTGTGATCAGATGCTCCAGTTGGGCGGGGTGATCGCTCTCCATGACTACTGGATGCCGGCCACTCAACACTTCGCCTCATTCTGGTGCACCAACAGAAACTATGAGCCTGTGATCTGCCGTGATGGTCGTATTGTTAACGCGCCCGCGAACTTTACTCCAGCACTGAAGCCGTGTCACTACGAGCATTCGCGCTTCTTTCGAGATCAACTGGCCCAGTTTGTGGATGAGAAGATACTCTTCCTAAGAAAGACGGCGCACGACGAACGCAAGTGGGACTTCTATTGTGATTACACATAGTCCGGACCTCGGTCTTGACCGCTTCCGATAGCTCTTGCAACCCGCGCGTTGATCTGACGCTTTAGAACGATGTAAGCGTTCCAGAGAACAGGGGACTTTGGGCGAGACAGTGCCGAATCGTCTTTGCGTCCCGCATCAGGAGCTAGGGATCGTGTTTTGATGCCGCAGGCGGAGATCTGGGGAACTATTCCAGGTGTGAATCTACCACGACGTCGCCTCGGGTGGCGTTTCGCGAAGCACTGTCACTTTGATCTCTCCGCAGAATGTCATCTGTTCTACAACAGATGTATCGATGCGCCGCGGGATTTAAGTATTAGTCTCCGCCACTTCTTGCCATTTGTCAAGATTTATAATAACTAGTGCACCGCAGTAATACGGTGCCGCTTAGATTGGCGAAATCGATCCGCCTTTAGAGCGTGTGGCTCAACGCAAGGCGAATCGCCAAGGATTAACTCGCTGACAAGTTTGCCCGTAGCTGGGCCTAGTGTAAAGCCCATTCTTGCGTGGCCGGTTGCTAGGAATAATCCTTGTACACCAGGCGCCCAATCAATAACCGGCAAACCATCAGGAGTGCAAGGGCGGAGTCCACACCATTCGGAAATTATCTCAGTTTGCTCCATACCCTCTAAAAATTCACTAGCGCCTTGCGTTAACATCTCAAGGCGTTTGCTATTAAGGCGATGATTTATGCCGGATAGCTCTACGGTTCCGGAAAGTCGGAGGTAGCCCGACATTGGAGCTGCAGCGGTATAGCTTTCAGCTAAAACACAAGTATTAGTCAAACACAATTCGGGGCAAGTTACATTGCGATGATAACCTTTGCCTGCTTGCATAGGCACATTCACTCCCACAGATTTAGCTAACTGTGTCGACCAAACACCGGCTGCGAGAATCACAGTGTCCGCTTCAATTACACCTTGCTCTTTAGTTACTACACCAACGCATTCACCACTGCGCAGTTTGAGGCTGGTAACAGAAGTATTAGTGAGCAGATTTACACCCTTATTAACAGCTGCATCAGCTAAGCCAACGAGAAATCTTTGTGGATCTGCCAGTGCACTTTGCACATAGTGAATCGCACCAACCACACCCGGCTTTAGCATTGGTTCGGAATCGCGCATTTCCTGGCCGCCTAGAACATCAACATCAATGTTATATTTACCCAGAAGCTGTGCATCTGCGTGGCCTTGCTTCATACCATTAGTAGTGCGATAGACTTCGTACCAGCCTTCGGTTCGATAATCGCAGTCTATGTTTTCTTCATTAACAATTGAGTCGAAGCACTCTTTACTGATCAGGCCAAGCGTTGATAGAATATCCATGCAGTGGGCTTCATGCTTTGCATTACAAGCCCCTCGGAATTGCCACAGCCACTTCGCGAGTTCTAAGCTCAATCGAGGTTTGATTTGAATTGGACTGGTCTTATCAACCATCCATTTAAGAGTTTGGCTTACAAGGCCAGGGCGAGGCATTGTTGGGTGGCCGACCGCTATGATCCCTGCGCTACCAAACGAAGCGCCATTTCCGATTTCGCCTCTTTCGATGACAGTGACTTGATAACCGCGCTTGGCCAGGTAGTAGGCTGAGCTTATGCCGATGATTCCAGCTCCTATCACTACACAATGTTCTCGATTCACAGAAGTTAGCTCCCGTTGCTAGTGTTGAATGAATAAGCCAACATTGTATAGGCTGGGCCGATTCGTTATTGTTTGCTCACTAAACGCAGGAGGATTTTAATGCCGGTCAAACTAGGATTAATCGGAGCGGGGGGGATTGCTAATTTTCATGCTGAAATTGCATCGAAGGTAGGGCTGAAAATAGTCGCAGTTTGTGATATAGACGAAAAACGAGCTAACTCGCTCGTGGATACTTATCAGGGCGCAATTGCAACAACCAACGTCGATGAATTACTAGCAAATTCTAATGTGCAGGCGGTTGCCATTACAACTCCTAATGCGACGCACAAACCGTTGGCAATAGCTGCACTTGAAGCTGGCAAAGATGTACTTGTAGAAAAGCCCATGGCCATCAATAGCGCTGAGGCGGATGAATTAGTTGAAGCTGCGAAGAACTCCAAACAGATATTGCAAATAGGCTTTGTTTGTAGATATGCGCCCGCATCAATTGCGGCCAAGAAATACGTAGATTCGGGAATGCTGGGAAAAATCTATCATGTAAAAGCTAACCTAAATAGAAGGCGTGGCATACCCGGGCTCGGCCGTTGGTTTACAAACAAAAGTCAATCCGGTGGCGGGGTGTTGATGGATCTCGGCGTACACCTGTTAGATTTAGCATTACATATAACAGGCCACCCCAAGCCTGAGCGTGTATCTGCTTCTTGTACAAGTACGTTTGGTTCACCTATTTCAAGCTACTGCTACAACGAGATGTGGGCGGGGCCACCTAACGCCAAAGGTGTATTTGACGTAGAAGATGCGGTTACTGCCTTATTAAGATTTCATGGGGGGATGACGCTTGAACTTAATACTTCATGGGCTGCGGAAATCCCCAGCGGCGTTATTAAGGATGGATTATTACTGCTTGGCGATAAAGGTGGATGCTTTTTTGACTTGTGGGCTAACGAATTGACTTTGGCGCACGAAATACAAGGCCAACTCGTTGAAACAAAACAGCAGTTTCCATCGGATGATGCTTGGGAAGCATCTTGGAAGCGGCAATACGAAGTATTCCTGGATAACATCACCAAGCGCAAAGCCCCAACAGCATCAGTTGAAGATGGGCGGGCAGTTCAATTGCTTCTTGATGCGCTTTATGCATCATCGGAGCAAGGCTGCGAGATTGCTGTTGGCTAAGTACGAATGAAGATAAAAAAAGAGCCCGGAAATCTCCGGGCCCCTTACAGAAAGGAGTATTATTAAGATCTTACAAGCGTTTATGCGTCTGAGCCTGCTTCCTTTACGTACTTTTTCAAATATTCGAGGATTCCATCAGCCATTGGACTTCCTTCTAGGACAGCTTCGGCAGCCTTACGTTGCCAAATTAAAGCTTCTTTAAGATTGCCTGTTTCATAATAAACACGAGCAAGTGTATCGAGATACGCTGCATTCTTCTCTTCGGTGAGTTCATTGGCTCGTTTGGCTGCCTTTAGTGCAACCTTAAAATCACGGTTCTTGACATCGGCACTATCCGCAATTCTCCAGGCAATGGTATTTAAAGCGTTGGCGTTATCCCAACTCATTTCAACTGCGGGAGCCCATTCTTCGTCTTTCATGGCTTCGGTGAATTTTTGCCTTTGAGACGTAGCCTTACGTTGTTTTGCCATTGCGGCTTCAAACTTGGTCTTCGATTCTTCACGATCCCATGTGTCTTTGACAACGGCTTCCAACGCCGCATCGAATTCACCTATTGGATAACCAGGATTCCCGATCCACTCAATCCTAGTGTCCTTTCCGATGATGAAGGCACTGGGTATTCCCGTTTGTCCCGCAGCCAGGAAGTAGTCCTTCTTTACTGATTTATCTGGGTCGGTAGTTAGTGTGTAAGCAATACGGTCGTTTTGGATTTTTCCGTCTTTTTTATTCTCTTGGAACAGGAAGCTCACTACCTTTTCCAATGACTCTTCGCTTACGCTGATAAACTTGACATCGTAATCAGCATACTTTTCTTGCAACTCAGAAAGATGAGGCATTGCTCTAACACATGGTCCACACCAAGTTGCCCAGAATTCGACGACATAGACTTTGCCGGCTTCAAATTCCTCAACCTTTTCGCCAGCAACCTTAACCCAATGGGTAATGTCAATGGCCGGTGCCTTATCACCGATAGTCAGTGATTTTGCTTTAGTTTCTTGTTTAACCTGGTTGTCTTGGTAATTGGGTTTGATCTTGATCAATTTATCTTGTGCGACAACTGTTGATGCTGTACATAGAGTAAGTGCCACAACTGCGAGTGTGATTGGTTTCATGCTGGCTTCTCCTTTGGAATGCCCGTTGATTTAGGTTTAAGCAATTATACTTGATCCTGAGCGTGCTAAATATTGCCTCAAAACCGCCTTGCCCACCATAATGAGAGAGCATACCAGCACAGCCGTCTATTCTCCAACCCTTCAATAGGCTTGTTTTATTCTCTAGATGCCCTTGCAAGCTGGAAATTGCACTTAAATTGAGTTATTTCCTCCTCAATTTATCGCAATAGGGATCATAAGGTGCTACTTGGCAACATTGACACCATGATGATGTCATAAACCGCATGAACGCCAACTACTATTCCAAATCCCCTGACAATGTATACGGATCCAAAATATAGCCCAGCCAGGAAGTAAAATACCACACTACCAATCCCATCAAAAGGATGATAAATCGTAAATGCCATGGCTGAAATGATTACCGCAATGATTGCTCCGCTGCTGGCACTTATTTTTACAACATCAACAAGAAGAGTGTGAATAACCGCAATCAGCAACATGCGAAAAAGCAGCTCCTCGTAAAGACCTGCTCCAACACTAATCGCTAGCCTAGACCAAATACTAAGCTCTCCAAGCTGCGGAGCAGCCGTTGCCAAACTTGTAGCAACTGCCTCGGAGCTAACACTACTTGGCTGGATCACTTGTGCTAAAACAATTAACGGTATGGTGAGTACAATTGACTCCGCCAACATGATTCCCAAAGCCGTTCCGTCAAGCTTCCACTTGTTTTTGGTTAGAACATGCCAAATTAGAAGTACTACAACTAAAGCTACACCTCCAAGATATAGCCCGCCGCCAGCGGAGATCCCAAATGTGTCAAAGAATCCTAATAAGGTTTTGTGAGCTTTGTTGGTAAGAACGCCTTCGCCAGTAGATAGCAAAAACGCTAAGCCAATCTCATAGGCAATCACCAAAGGCAGCAAGAATACCAGTATTTGTAGCGGTTTCTTGGATGCGTCAAAGTAAGCATTTGCCGCTGCCCTTCGGTCCAAGGCAGATACCTTTGCACGCTTACTAGTCATATTGTTTTGCTTTGTCCCGGGTGATAATGATATCCCCGGTTAAGTTCAAAAAGAGTTAGATCAGCCAGCCGTTTTAAGAGCAGTAAGCCGCTTGGCCAGTCGGCTCTTACGCCGCGCAGCTGTATTTCTATGCATGGTGCTTGTGCATGCGACTTTGTCCAGGATGCCGCAAGTCTTGCGAAACTCTGTTTCTGCGACTTTTACATCATTATTATGGATAGCGTCAAGGAAGCTCTTAATCTGATTCTTGATGCGACGCTTACGCCACAGATTCAGTGAATGGCGTTTGGCGCCTTGTCTTACACTCTTCTTAGCTGATGATCGGTTTGGCACTTATTGGGTTCCTAGTCATAGATTCAAAGCGACATTATTCATCTTTATAGCGACTAAATCAAATACCTGCATCGAATAGCAGTTTATAGGCCGCCTTAGCCGATCCTTATCTTCACAACCTAGTCGTACAAGGCCAATTGCCTTGATGTGGTTGAGCCATAGCTGATGGATTGCTAGGCTACCACAATAAGTGAATTGATTTTGCGGGTGTAGCTCAATTGGATAGAGCATCGGTCTACGAAACCGAAGGTTGGAGGTTCGAGCCCTCCCATCCGCGTTAAGGGGGAAGATGGCGTCATGGCGTCAAGGCATCAAGGACCCGTTTAGCCGGCGGGCTTGACCCGCTGCGATATGGAAGAAGGCACTTGGTATTAGGCAATAGTGTGTAGGCATTAAGGCATCAAGGCATCAAGGCATTAAGGCACCAAGTCCCCTTCGCCTTCCGAGATGAGTGGCAAGGGGTTATGTTTAACAACCGTTTTTTTGTGCATTTGGGTTTTCGGTGGTGGGGGGTTACACTATAATGTAGAAAGCTCGGCGGTGGAGTCGGGTTAAGCTGAACTTAAGACAAGGGGCTCGATATGTTCGCAACTCTAAGTAGAAGCTGGGAATTCGCCAAGATCAGTTACGGAATTCTTTGGGATTACAAGAAGCTGATCATCTTCCCTCTTGTATCCACCGTCGCCGCAGCAATCGTCACCGCGAGCTTTCTTGTTCCTCTCTGGACTAGCGGTACGCTGGAAATGTGGATGGAGTTTATGGACAGTGAGTCTGAGGCTGTTGCTACAACAACAGACCAAATCTGGATGTACAGCCTCCTGTTTCTATTTTACTTCTGTAGCTATTTCGTGATTGTGTTCTTTAATGCTGGGCTGACCGCGTGCGCTCTAAAAGTTGTAAGCGGTGAGGAACCCTCTATTGGCTATGGTTTTTCCATGGCCGCTAAAAGACTTCCCCAAATCGTTGCATGGGCGCTGCTCTCTGCGGTCATCGGGGTTGTGCTGAAGATCATCGAGAATGCCAACGAAAAAGTCGGGTACTGGGTTGCAGCATTGCTCGGCTCTGCGTGGACAGCGCTGACATACTTCGTGGTGCCGGTGCTGGTTATGGACGGCGTAGGGCCTATTCTAGCGATTAAGCTTTCACTGAAAACATTGAAAGGTACTTGGGGAGAAGCTCTGATCGGAAAATTCTCCCTGGGCATGCTGTCGTTCCTGATCATGCTGCCCTTCTTGATAGTTGTCGGCGTGTTGTTTGCGATGGCCTTTGCCAGCGGCAACATGGTCAACATTGTCCTCGCCGGCATATTGGGCGTTGCGGTAATTATCATTGTCTGTGCGTTCAACAGCGCAGCAGATGTCATCTTCAAAGCTCTACTTTATAACTACGCTACCGGACGATCCGTGCCGAGCAAAATTGATACCTCGAATTTCAGTGCAGCCTTCGCGCACAAGGATTAAGACCGCCGGCAAAGTAGGGGGACTAGCGAGCCGGCAAGTCCCGTCCCCAGCCACATTCGGGGCAACCTTGCTCAAACTTGCCGAGCAGGTTGTATCCGCAGGTGGGACATTTGCCGATGTATCGTCTCGCCTTTTTCACGTTGGATCGCATCCAGCCGCCGACCACACCTATCACTAAATAGCACAGTAAGGCATAGGTCAGTGTATTCACCAAAAATCCTAGTGGTTGAACTCTGTAAGGAATCCCGCGCCCGCAGCTCCTGCAGTTCGGTATCTTGAACTCAAAGGCAAGCACTGCCTGCTCATGGTAATGAATTACGCTTTGCCTCGTACCTGGAAGTGTGAGCTTCCATATTGAGTTGTCGACCTGGACTGGCCGCTGATCCGCTCTTGTCCAGTACGAATACTCGAAAGTCGGCAGCGGTAAGCCGATTCTTCGCTGAAAAGATTGAATGATAATGCCATTGCTATTGGCTGAACTACCAGTTTCATCTATCTCGATGTTTTGTAATTGTACCTCGGCCATACCGATTTTCTGCGATGTGCTGCGCGCTGTCGGCTCACCAACTGCTTCCGATGGCCTGTGCGCCAACCACCAATCTCGATCATTCTCGGTAACCGGATCGCGCGGCGAGAAGCTTGTTGGAGGATCCCACCACCATGCAATTGACCAAGCCACGGAGATATTAACAATCGCGCCGAGGAGAAGAAACAATCCAAGTTTGAACATGCGGCGTTTCACGGTAATAAAGTATACGCTAACAATATAGATTGATGGATAGATAAAGGGCTACATCGCCATTTAGCCCGCCGTGAATACACGGCGGGCGGAGAGTGTGCGAATTTCAAATAACGTGCGAACTAGCAGCAAACATTGGCATTCCACGGTTAATTGTGGAATCGAACATGACAGAGTTTACGGGCGCTCCGCCCCAGGTGTATTCACCTGGGGCTAAATAGTTGTTGGCTGAAGAATTGTTCTCACATTCTGGACAAACATCCTACCGATATCAGCCTAAGACCGTAGAATGTAATCCCGTAGAAGATTTAGGCCATTCAAAACTTGGAGAAAACACCATGAAGCAAAAGCAAACTATTCAGAGAAATGTGTTTCGTTTGAGGTGGTGGGCTGCGCTGGTCCTGATTGTAGCGTTCATTCCTGCTACAAAGTCACTGGCTCAGCATGAAGGCGAGCAGAGCGAACTTGAAACGGCCCGGGAACGCATCCATGCAATGATGCGAGAAGCAGAGGAGTTGCAGGACGCTGGTCGTGTGGATGCAGCCGATCACATGCGTAAAGAAGCTCATAAGATGGCCAATAGGATTGAGGAGCATCTCTCCCAGCGTCGACGACATGAGCAAGCTGAACAAGATCAGGAAAGGGAGCATTTACATAATGTCCTTGAAGGACTCGAGCGCGGCATGGCGGCGCTGCGAGAACTCGGCCGGCACGAAGAACTGGAGGCTCTTGAGCGTGTGGTGCACGAAGTCAGACAGGAAATTGAGGGGCGACGAGATCGGCCGCAACGCAAGCGCCGGAGAGAGCGTCGTGGTGAGGGCAATGAACGTGAGATGGCGATGCATCAACTGGAGATTATGCGCTTGGCAATGCCGGCTTTGCGCGAAGGTGAGCGTAGAGATGCTGCTGATTTACTCGAGCGCGCAATACATGCACGCGAGCTTGCGCTTGAAGGACGCAGGGATGAAGAAGCGCAGCAGATACGCAAGCATGCACCGAACCGAGCACAATTAGCTGAGATTCTCGGATTATCTTCAAGACTTTGGCGTGAGTTCGATAATAAAGAGCGAGCTCAAGCGGTAGGTCAGTTAGCTGAGCAGATGAGTGAAAGAGCTCATCGCCAACGAGACGAGCGCGCTCAGCGAGAGCAAGACAGGCCGCGACGACAAGCCCGTGATAGGCGAGAAGATCATGACCGGCACGAAGCGCGAGAATGGCGAGCGGATCGTGACCGTCATGATGCACGAGAAAGGCACGAGCAGTCTGATCGATATCAAGCTGCAATGGAACGTATCGAGCGGTTGGAAGCCCAAATAAAACGCCTTGGTGCTGCCATGGAGCGATTGCAGGGGCAGCTACATCAGCGAGATCGAGATCGGCGATAAACTAAGGAAATGATCAAAAGTATTCATTATTAGGAGTTATTGGCAATTGTTTCCGGGGATAACAATTTTTGTTTATGGATCGAGGCATAGGGATGCTAGACTTAGAGTTTAGCTTACTTGGAGGTCAGTAGTTGGATCATGAAGAATATGATAAAAAATCGAATACAAAAATTTTGCAGCAATTGCTCTTTTCTCATTTTCGTAGCTGCTGCTATGGTTTTATCACCCGCCGCACTTGCTGCAGGGCAACAATCACAACGCCACGTAAGTCATGTGGATAAATCGGGGCAATGGGTAGAAATTGAAACAGCGATCAATCAGCTTAGTAGATCTAAAACTCCAAAGGCAACCAGTCTTTTACCACCGGGCGTTATTTGGCAAGCTGTCGATGCAATTTCAATTACCAATAGTGTTTGTGTTTCAGATACAACAAATGAGACATGGGTTGGTCACAACTTGAATTCCGAAAGGCTGGCATACCACGAGACTACCGGCGATGGTACAGCAATCTTTGATTACCTTTTGACTAACCCAAGTATGGTAGCAGTTGCATCAGCGGAAAATGTATCGCTTGGAGTTGTACTCGAGCGACATGGCGCAGGAGGCTCTACTGTTTACGCTTTTAATGAGGCGAACGGTAATGTTCCTATATGGACTTATGATTTCGCGGTCAATTACAACTTTAACAACATACGCAACATAGATGTAGCAGCTGATGGCCAGGTGGTAATTGCTGCTGCTAGAGATACGATGGCTGGAACTTCATTAGTTGTAATTCTCGATGGCGCAACTGGCGCGGAACTTGACTCACTAACCGTTAATGCAGGCGTAGGTGGCGTTGAACTTAATGACAGCGGGACACGAGCGGTATTAACAGCAGGTGCTACAGTCCTTGTCATCGATACTACTACAATGAATACACTTTTTTCCTTTGCCGTATCAGGTGCAGGTGGTTTCCAGCGCATATCTAGAGATGGAACAACGGTAGCTGGGGGTGGATTCAACTGCTTCGTATATCAGGAAATTGCAGGCGTTTGGACTCAAATATATTCACTCACACATGCTAGTAACTGGTTAGGAAATGGCTTAGCGCTTTCAGCGAACGGCGATACATTATTTCTAGTTAGTTATAACTATGCCACCGGTTATCTGACTCTAACTTACCGAGTGATCGACCTTGTTAATAATATTGAAATTGCTCAGTTTATTACCCAAGGTGCGGGCGGTCTTCAAGATACAGTAATTCAATCCCAAGCGTCCGCTGATGGCGAAACCTTAGCTGTTATTTCTTGGGGTACACAAGATAACGTACATCCAGAAGTGCAGATCTTTGATCGTGATCTAAATCTCATTGGATCGATAGATACGCCTGGTTCACCATTTGGTCTTGATATGTCAAGCGATGGACAATTTGTGGTTGTTGGCAGCAAATCTGTGCATGCCAATATAAGCGGTAATGGAAGCAATACTTATGCATACCGTGTGTTCTCAGCTTGCCCGTGGGATCTTAATGGGGATGGCAGCATAAGCACATTGGACCTATTAGCGTTGTTTGCCCAATGGGGTACAGCAGGATCAGCAGATTTTGACGGGAGCGGCGTTGTCGGCACCAGCGATTTACTTATCCTATTCGCCAATTGGGGACCGTGTCCATAAAGAGAGGTCGGCGCCGCCCGCTTAAGCGGGCTGCGCCAAAACGTCCAATCAACCTGCATGGATCCTTGTTGATAGATCAATCACTCGCAGCTACTTCTGGAATCTCTGCAAGATCAATAACAGCTGCTTCTAGCTGGGTCGGCGAAGTATCTAGCGTCCAGACTACAACAAGGCTGGATCCACTGCGTCCAATCTTTGGAAACCCGACTCTTCGAGAGTCACTTAATTGTGTAATTTCAAATGGATCGCCTTTTAAGCCATCTGCTGAAATACGCTGCAATTTAACCGCAGCGCTTGTTAGATTCCGATCCAGCCAACTGACTATCACTTCGCCATTTTCTAAAAGTTCAATATCTACGCGGCCTACTGGCTGAGTGTCATCTACGACTATTGGCTTATCAAATGTATCACCAGCATCATTAGAAAAAGCTACTTTTACGGTTTGCTGATTGTTTGCCATGCTAAACCAAGCCACTGCTACTTGATTTCCATTTGCTGCGACAGCTGGGCCGTTCACGGGACAAGCTGCGATCTGCCAACCATCATCATGAATAACTTTGGGCTTTGTCCAATAATCTCCTTTTTGCCTAACAATATATATATCGCGTACCTCGTCATCGCTTCGGCCTCGGTAAACGATTAAAGGCCCTTTATCCGTCATAGCCGCTGATGTGCCACAGCATTCACAAACACGTGAATCCAAAATCACACTTGCTGCGATGTCGCCATTATCAATTCGAGTTGTTCTTAGCGTCATATTGCCACTTCCACCATGGCCGGTATCTTCGCCCCCATCTTGAGATGCCATCTCTCTTCCATCAAGCCAAAATGCTCGGATGCCCGATGCGTCCGCCAGCATCGAATAAAAACCATGCTCTGTATTAGTTTTGTCTTGGTGAATAATCCCAAGAGTTTGCCACGTATTACCACCGTCATTCGAGCGTGCAATAGCGACATCGTATGAATAAATGCCAGCCGAAGATTTCTGAAGCCAATGTGCGTAAAGAGCGCCATCAGTAGCTCTAGCTAGTGAAGGCAAATCCGCCCAGTTTGCGAAGAAATCGTTACGCTCAACAATTGTCCGTGGCTCGCTCCAACCTTCGCCAGTAAATCTTGAAAAGCGGAGCTGGTAGGTATGCTTTTGCTCATTACTATTGGTATTTTGCTCAGATGCGCTGCGCTCGATCCAAGTTAGATAAAGCCCGTGTTCATCAGCTGTTATATTTGGCGCCATTGATCCAGGCTTAGAAGGAGGATTTACCAAGTCTGATGACCGCAGATTGCCCGCAGCTACTTCGCTGCAATAGCAAGCCATAATCAGCAATGAACTTGCATACATTATTCGTGTGATATTCATGCTCCAATCATACCACGCAGAATGCTGGAGCAAAGCTTGTTAGATAATGGGGCAGGCCCGGTCAAGAATAGCTGCAATAAAAGCCGATTCCATTACTGCCATGGCAACTGCTGGTTCTACTAATCAACTTGGCTTCGAGCGTAATGTAAAGCTCTACCCTTGGTATCAAGCTTTCTATAACGCATTCGCCTGGATGCCTGTGTTTTTCTTGTATTTCAGCCAACATCTCACACTCGATGGTGTTCTCCGTCTTGAAGCAATTTACTACATAGTAGTTGTGATATTGGAAGTTCCCTCAGGGTATTTTTCAGATGTTGTAGGCAGAAAAAAAACACTTCTGATCTCAACAACAGCTCTTATATTTTCTTACATTTTGTTTGCGCTTGGCGGTGGATTTGCAATTTTTGCCATTGCCCAAGCGCTTTTAGCAATGGGTATCTCATTTGCCTCTGGTACTGATACCTCATTTCATTATGACTCGCTAGCCTCAATAGACCGAGAAGATCAATTTGCCCAAAGAGAAGCTGTAGTAGCGCGGAACACTTTTCTTTCCGGAGCTATTGCTGCCCTTATTGGCGGATGTCTTGGCGCGATTGATCTTCGATTTGCCTATGTAGCTTCAGCAGTAGCCGCAGTTGGCACGCTAACAATTGTTCTACTTTTTACTGAACCAAGATCACATCAACAAGCAACTGTATTGGGACGTGGCTTCATTTCGCAACTAAAAAAATGTGTTTCAATGCTAAGCCAAAGATCACTGGCCTGGCTATTTGGCTTTGCGGTACTTATGGTCGTTTTAAATCATATTCCCTACGAATTCTACCAAACGTACATAAAGCTAACCAGCGAGGATATAGACGCTCCACTGTCAATGGCTCCCGCAATTGCAGGGCTTCATATGGCAGTTGCCATGCTGATTGGATCGTATATTGCCGCACACAGTATCCGCCTTCGTGATCGACTTGGGATTGGTCCGACCTTGTTATTATGTGTTGTAATCCAGACGGTAATAATTGCGGTAATGGGATCCGTTTTATCCATTTGGATTGTTCCTTTGATCCTATTTCGCGTTGCGCCCAGAGCGCTGATGACTGCTCCTTTTAACGCAGCGGTTACACCACGCATACCTCAAGCGCAGCGCGCAACGTACTTATCAATCCAGAGTTTGGTCGGTCGCCTGGCATTTTCTGCTGTTCTATTGGGGCTTTCTTTTCTAGCTCAAAAGGAGTCGGCCAGTGATTGGATATCACTTAAAAAAATATTACTTGCGTCAACATTCCTGGCCTTGGTTGGACTTGTAATCCTTTCCATTACTCATAGATGGTGCTTCAAGCACGATTCGCAGCCAGTTTCAGAATAAACAGTCCTCAAACCTGCCTAAAACTGCTCTTGTGCCAGTATTAATTTCTTGCTGAAATTTTACCATTCTAAAGAAACGCAACTTGTATTGCACTAGATTCGTATATATTGTTTGAGTTGACACGCGCGGGTTGTCACTTGTGGTTGAATCAGGATCCATAATGGGACCGATCACAGCAAAGTCTAATACATAATTAAACGCATTCGGAGGTTTACAGTGTTTCGCAATACGAATCTACATCTCATAACTGTCGGAGTTATACTAGCAATAACTAATACAACTCTAGGCGGGGACGATATTAATAGTGAATTGATCGGGACATGGGATGGCTTCGGCGGTACATATGGCGATGTGTGGGGCGATGGATCTTTTGCTTATCTTGGACACTTTGGATCTTCAAGTGTAAGTATCGTTGATATCAGTAACCCCGCAATGCCAGTTGGAGCTGTATATCAACTTCCACCACCCAATCAAGGTGCATCGGCTCAGGATTTGAAGGTAGCAGATGGTATTTTATTTATAGGCCTTGGAGGTAGTAGTAGTAACAGTGTTCATATTGTTGACGTACGTGATCCGCTAAATCCCCAAGCAGTTGTAGATATTGATATTTCTGGTTTTACCGCGGTTCATAATGTCTTTTATGATAATGGTTATCTTTATATGGTTGATAGCGGTTCGACGCGCGTAGGCATCATTGATTTAACCCAACTTGATCTTGATAATCCTCCCGAAAATCCGATCACGAATGCAAAATGGATAATGCAAGATATTGGGTCTTCGTTCGTGCATGATATTACTGTTGTTGATGGGCGTATGTACGCATGCGCTTGGGATAGTGGGCTATGGATATACGATGTTACAAATGTCGCTAATGTGATGCCTAACTTTATTGGTTCCACACCGGATGGCGGGAATAATACTCATGCAACATGGCCAACCGCTAATGGTGATTATGTTGTAACAGGTGAAGAGCGACCAGGCGGCGGAATAAAAGTTTATCGAATAACTGATAACGGCGGTTCGCTTGATTTGGAACTGACAGATTCACTGCAATTGCCGGAAAACGAAGCCTTCAGTGTGCATAATCAAGTCATAGATGGCTATCGACTATATAATTCTTGGTACGCAGCGGGTTTACTTGTTCATGACATTGATCCTAAGACAGGCTTGATAACCTTGTTTGCGACATACCAGACACCCGGCTCGAATTGGGGGGTATATCCCTTACTTGGTCAGGATAATGTATTGCTATCTGATATGGGAAACGGCCTTGCGATTGTAAGAATAGCAGCCGATGTTGCAGGCGATCTTGATGGTGATGGTTCGGTTAATACAGTTGATCTACTTATCTTGTTCGCCAATTGGGGGCATTGCTCAAATTGCAAGGATTGTCCTGCGGATCTTAATGGAGATTGTATTGTGAGTACCGAGGATCTTCTCTTGTTGTTTAGCAATTGGGGGTGAGTAACACCTATCCAAAAGGCAATTCATTGATCACGAGCTTGATTTCCCGCAACCGCGATTGTCAAATAGTATTAAGAGTGCAGCAAGTGGTAGGCTGAGCATTACTCGATGCTGGCATATTGCTTGTTGAGTAGCGATTAAATGGGGGATGGCCCACAATCTTCACTGACATTTGACCGTGTCGACCTTCTATAGTCGATTAGATGCTAAGTTAATAATCAGCTGTAGAGGTTTCAATCAATGAAAAGTGCGGTATCATTCCGCAGAAGTCTTTTGAGCAATCTGATGGTGATGCTTGTTTTGTTTAGTGTTGCCGTTCAGGGCACTATGTTCCTGGCAGCCCGCAGAACAGTTCGCACTCTCTCAGCAGCAGTCATCGAAAAGGCGCTCGACCAAACTGAATCACAACTAAATAGATTCTTCGATCCCGTAGTATCGGGAATTAATTTCGTGCGCTCATGGGGAGAGTCCGGCTTACTATTTGATGAAAAACCCCTTGATCTTGATGATGTGAACCTGCAAGCTACTGAAGTAATTGGTTCTATCAATAGCCAGCTCATTCCACTCATGCAGCAATCGCGCCATATTTCATCAATCTTGTTAGCAGATGAAAGAGGCAGAGAGCACATGATATTACGAATTGGAGAATCCTGGAGTATCAGAAAGACTAGGCGCGATCTTTGGGAAGATGAGGTGTTATTTATAAAGTGGAGTGATGCTGAACCTGAATATAAAGTATCGCGCAGCAATCTAATTTACGATCCGAGGAGTCGGCCTTGGTATGTTGGTGCTGAGAATTCTGATTCAAATATAGTATGGACTGAGCCGTACACGTTTTTTACAGCAGACGAACCAGGAATCACCGCATCAACTAAGATTGATATGGGCGATGGATTAACTCATCTTGTCGGATTCGATGTGTTGTTAAACGATATTTCCAAATACACTATTGGTCTTGAACCAACCGACAATGGTGTTGCATTTGTTATGGCAGAAGATGGGGCGATGATAGGGTTGCCCAGGCACGAACGATTTCTAGATTCCGAGGTCAGAAGAAAAGCCATACTGAAACAGCCAATTGATCTGGGTATTCCGTATGCAGCGGATAGTGTCAAGGCGTATAGAGAGCTCCCCGAAGATGCTGGTGATATATATAGATTCCACAGTGAGGGAAAGGCTTGGTGGGCAGGAATACGGCCATTTACATTAAGCGAAGATCGCTCTTTATTGATAGCAGTTGCAATACCGGAATCTGATCTGCTTGGCGGCCTATCTGAAATGAGAATGTGGATACTAATCATATCTATAGGCGTGCTGCTAGGCGCAATTGCTCGCGTGTTTGTGCTATCTAATCTCTATTGCAAGCCTATCGAAGCGCTAGTAGATGCCAGTGATCGAATAAGTAAAGGCGATTTAGAAAGAGGCGTACGCATAGAATCCAGGATTTACGAAGTGCGAAGGTTGGCACGTGCACAAGATCGTATGCGCCTTAGCTTGCAATCATTAATGAAGCTTGAGCGTGACATTCAGCTGGCGCGCCAAATTCAACAAAGCACATTCCCTAAGGAATTACCGATCGTTAAAGGCTTTGATATAGCTGCCTGGAGTGAACCTGCGGATGAAACAGGTGGTGATACTTATGATGTTATCGGATACACATATGATGTAATTGGCTTAGCTGGCGATATTGATCAAAGATCTCACGCAGGCCAGACAAGAGAAGTTGATCGAGCAGTACTTCTCATGGCAGATGCCACCGGACACGGTATAGGACCTGCTCTTTCGGTAACTCAGATTCGAGCGATGCTGCGAATAGCTGTTCGGGCCGGTGAGCCTATTACAAAGATCGTGCAATATCTTAACGAGCAGTTATGCGCTGATTTACTCGAAGGAAGATTCATCACAGCTTGGCTGGGGGAACTTAACTCAGCTGATCATTCCTTACTTAGTATTAGTGCAGGCCAAGCACCATTGCTGCACTACAAAGCAAAGATTAAAGAAGTAGAGATTCTAAATGCGGACACTTTACCTTTAGGGATTTCGAGCGAGCTTCAAATCAATGTCTCAGATGCAATGCACCTAAAGCGTGGCGATATCTTTGCGGTTATATCTGATGGAGTATTTGAAGCCGTCAACCGAGCTGGCGAGCAATTTGGCACTCAGCGCGTTATCGATGTGATATGCCAACATCATCGGCTCACGCCCAATGAGATTCTCGAGCATCTTCGCCTTCAGCTTGCAGGTTTCACCGAAGGTCTTGCAGCAGCAGATGATCGTACTGCGATTTTCGTCAAGCGTACCGGACGTTAAAAGCGCAGTACTTTAGCCGTTTCAAAGAGCAAGAGATGAAACCTTAGTTACATTCCTACGCATTTTGACTTGCTTATATTCCAGATACCGGACCATCTATATACCTTTCGCATGGATACTTGGGATAGTATGAATCACTTAGAGATTGCTATGACGTTGCAAGTCCATCAAGTCAGACTGATTGATCGCCGACAGAATAGACGGTACGGCTAAGGCCGTATCTTACTTTTTCAAGGATTGCGCGACGAAAGTAGCTCGTGCGGCCCATATGTTTCTGTTTACTATCGCTGATAGCTCGGAGTCTGCAGATGAGCAACACGTTTGATCCTATTTATATAACCGCTTTCGTGGAAGCCACTAAAAATGTCTTTCAAACCATGGTCCGTCAGGAACTGAAGTTTGGAAAGCCAACGCCTGGCAAGTTGCCACGTTTAAGCAGCGAAGTTTCCGGGATTATCGGAATGACCGGTGATGTTGAAGGTACAATTGTCCTTAGCTTGCCCGGAAGTAGTGCGGAAAATATTGTTGAAGCATTCGTAGGCACCCGCTTGGATTCCTCTAGTGAGGACTTTGCAGATGCTATTGGGGAATTAGTGAACATGATTTCCGGAGGCGCCAAAGCCAAATTTGAAGGAAAACACGTTCGTATTGGTTGTCCTTCTGTTGTTATTGGCGAAGGCCATACCGTACAACAACTCAGCGGAAGCATTAGTATTTCGATTCCTTGCGAATCGCCTTGCGGATCGTTTTCAGTAGATGTTTCTATGAAAAAGGTAAAGGAAGCTCAGGCGAGTCAACCGGCCGCCGCCTAGGTTTTATTGTAGGGAGTTCTTGGCATGCTGCGAGTAATGGTAATTGACGATTCGAAGACGATGCGAAACATCGAAAAGAGCATCCTCAATCAACTCGGCTATACCGAGATAGAGGAAGCGTGTAACGGACAGGATGCACTGACGAAAGTTGCTGCATTTAATCCTGATCTGCTGCTCTTAGATTGGAATATGCCGAACATGGATGGTCTTACATTTGTCAAGACCTATCGGGAGCAAGGCAACAAGACTCCTATAATCATGGTTACGACCGAGAATGAAAAAACTCGAATTGTAGAAGCGATCAAAGCGGGCGTACAGAATTACGTTGTCAAGCCGTTTACACCGGATGTATTAGGCGAGCGCATTGCAGACACGATGGCCAAAGCGGAGGCAGCCTAATCAGGCCTAAGCTTCTGGGGAATGTCCCTAAGCGAGTAAGTCAAGTACGCTAGCGGACAAAAAGGGGTATTAGAATGGCGAAGACTCCGAAACAGGATGATCTCGGAGTTCACGTGCGCATTGAGGGTGAAGCTTTAGCTGCGCATATACAAATCGCCGATGCTATTAATCCCGAACAGCTCACTGTAGATTTCCTTGATACACTTTTGCGTCAAGATGGTGTGCAAGTAACGAAAAATGTCGTAGCGCGTCTTGAGCAGTTGATCAAAGCTTACAAAGAAAATCCCAAATCATGCGATGTGGTTGTCGCAAAAGCTGTACTTCCAAAGCATGGTGTTGATGGCGAACTGATATGGGAACCCGAATTTGATCCAGAAAATGAGACAAACACCACAGCTGCAAAGGATGCTTCTGGTGATGATGATGCCGTTGATTTCTATAGCCAAGGGCATTACAAGACGGTCGCCGAAGGTGACCATATCGCTACTCTCAAGCCACCAACCGCAGGCACTGAAGGGCGGAACATTTCTGGCGGAGTTATAAAGGCTAAACCTGGCAAATCCGCCAAAGTGAAGTTTGACGCTTCCTTAAAGGTAAATGAGAAGGGTCATATAATAGCTCAAAACGAGGGATTATTAAGATATCATCTTGGGCAAATGAGCGTAAGTCCAGTCTTTGAAGTTAAAGAATGTGTTGATTTTACAACGGGAAATATTGATTTTGATGGGGCGGTAACGATCAGAGAAGGTGTTAGGGATCGATTCGAGGTCAAAGCATCTGGGGATATCGTAATACAGGGATTGATCGAGGCTGCAACAATAATATGTGGTGGAAATTTAGAGTGTCGACGAGGCATGGCCGCAAAAGATAAAGGACGAATGATCATTGACGGTGATGCTGAAATAGGATTCTTAAACAACGTACATGGTGAGTTTAGAGGCGATTTAAACGTCAGAAAAGAAATCCTTAACAGCGAATTGATCATTGGCAAGAATCTCCGCTGTGAACGTGGTCCGGTTATAGGCGGCACCACAAAAGTAACAGGCAGCATACATGTAATGACTTTGGGTAATGAAGTTGAAACTCCAACCTTGATCGTACTGGGCTCTATGCCACTAATCACCGCTAGAATTGCTGAGATCAACAAAGCATGCCCAGAATGGAAAGAGCAGCTTGAGCGTTTGGAATATGAGCAAGGGCAAATGAGTGCTGGACGAGGTGCAGTTAGCCCGCAGCAGCAAGAGCGTCTTACCGAACTAAACTTTGAAGTTGCGGACCTTCAGAACAAGCTCAAAGAAGCGGAAGTGGAACTCACAGCACTTGAAGTTGAACTTGCCCAAAAGAGCAAAGTCGAAGTTCGTATCGAAAAATTTATCTATCCCAAGGTACGACTTCATTCTGGCGAATGCGATTTCTTTTTTACGCAGATACTTAAAGGTCCCGTCAAAATCGGCTGGAACGAGCGAAAACACCTTGTCTACCGCCAGGGCGATGGACGAATCCAAAGACTCAATGAAGTGGCAAGAGAGCGCCCAATCGCAGCGTGAAGCCGGCTAGTTGAGTTAAGCTATCAATCAATATTGGCAAGTAGAGTGTGGAATGTTATCGCGCAATTACCGCCCACTACTACTTTTGCAAACTGTAATACGTTGCTGTTAATGCAGTTATAGGCTATCACGGTTTCAAATCATTCCTATTCAAGTAATTAATAGCAGCAAATAAATTAATTCCGAATTTGTAAATAAACGCAATAGCGGACTTAGGAACGCTTCTGGATCGACCGATAGCAGCGGTTGGATGTGTCCATCAATGGTTGATGGGCCTGCATGTTTGCTCCTAATTATCTGGACCAAGAAGTCTTGGAGCACTGATTTGTCTCTAAAAGCACTAATAGAAGATATCGCAAAGACGGCAGTAATGACTGATGCAAGTGATCTGCAAGGTCTTACTCTTCTCTTAGAGAATTTAGAGAAATTGCGCGATGATGCCAACTCAGAAGATTTGCAGCCACTTGCAGAAGTCGCAAATAGCGCAGCTGAACTCGTTGAGCAACTCATATTGCGGCAGGCAGAAGATGCAGACGCCACAATTAATGCTGTTCGCAAAAGCATAGAGCAAATTCAAGATGCTATTGATTCAGGTTTACAAGCAAACGCGGGTGAACCACAGCCTGATAACAACGATGGCTCAGAATTAGAAGATGTTGATGAAGAACTACTTAGCGCATGGGTTTCTAACTGTGAAAGCGCTTTAAGTGATCTGGAATCTCAAGTTGTCGAACTCGAATCCGCTGAAGATACGGATGAGTTAGTCGCAGAGGTTAGGCGCGGCATCCACACTCTTAAAGGTGAGGCTGGAGTTCTTTCACTACACAACGCACAAAAATTATGCCACGAAGCGGAATCAGGTATTGATCGATGCTTGGAATCCAAGCAACGATTCCCTGTTGATGAAATTCTAGGGCTAATAGACTGGCTTAAAGGTTATGTTGCCATTCTGGCGAATGATCCAAGAGCCCCAGCTCCTGAGTTTGAAAGTCTATTTGCCAGCCTGGAAGAAATTGGCATTAATGCTTCTGGTGAAACAGCAAGTGCTCAAACAATTGATAATTCCCGTCAGGATGACAGCGATTCCTCTATCGATATCACGGAAGTTGAAACATCACAAGAAGAGCCGCAGCAAGAAGAAATTCCACAGGCCGGTAGCAATGAGCCAGTAGAATTCCCACCAGAAGTTTCTGAAGAGAGCAATCTTCAAGACTTTCTCTGTGAAGGTCGTGAGCACATTGCAAGTGCTGAAGAAGCTTTGTTGGCCTTAGAGCAGGATTTTGAAGATGCTGAACTAATTAATACAGTTTTCCGTGCGTTTCACACCATCAAGGGTGTTGCAGGTTTTATGAACCTTCAGCCTATCGTGGAACTTGCGCATAATGCTGAATATTTATTAGATGAAGCACGTAACGGTTCCGTTACGCTTAGCTCAGCCTATGTAGATGTAATCCTCTCATCATGTGACATGCTTTGCCAACTCTTTGGCGCTCTTGAAGGTGGACAGCCACCAACTAAGGGTCAATTGACTGCTCTTGTTGAAAGACTGATTCGAGCTGTTGCCGGTGATTTAGGTTCACCCGCAACAGACCAGCAAAGCGCTCCTGCGGGTTCATTTGCACCACTTGGCGAATTGCTCGTAGCAATGGAGATTGTCTCTGTTGATCAGGTTGAACAAGCGTTACGAAGACAAGCTGAAGGTGCGTCAAAATTGCGCGATTTGCTCGTAGAGGCAAGTCTAACAGATATTGGTGCACTTGAAGATGCAATTGTTAATCCTGAAAATAGTTGCGGAATCTTAGTTTGCGAGATGCTTGTTGATCTTGGTTTTGCTACAAAAGAAGCGCTAGCAGCAGCTATTAGTGCTAAGAAAAATTCTGATAAGCGCTTAGGTCAACTACTGGGTATCAGTCCTGCGGATTTAGCTCCGGCATTAAGAGAGCAGCGCAGGCAGCAATGTGACAACGCTCCGCAGCAATCAACGCCAGTCGAAATATCTGCACCTAAGCCGACATCCACGCCAGAGCCGGCACAATCAACATCGCCTGCAGCAACTCCAACGCCAGTTGCATCGGCGTCAGCGACTGCTGCTCCTGCACCTTCAATGAAGAATACAGCACAGCAAGCGAAGCAACGGGCAGATCAAACTGTCAAAGTCAACATGACGCGAATGGATGGCCTTGTCGATATGGTGGGCGAGTTGGTTATTGCTCAGTTGATGGTGATTCAGGATCCTGCTGTTGAAAATATCATCGAAGAGAAACTGCAACGCAATCTAACGCACGTAAGCAAAATCATTCGTGATCTACAAGAAGTTTCCATGTCGTTGCGCATGGTCACGCTCAAAGCTACCTTCCAGAAGATGGCCCGTCTAGTACGCGATGTAGCTAAAAAAGCTGGCAAGAGCGTTAAGCTCCACATCGAAGGTGAAGATACCGAGCTGGATCGAAACGTAGTTGATGAAATTGCTGATCCGCTCGTACACATGATTCGTAATGCCTGCGATCACGGTATTGAAACACCGGAAAAGCGCCGTGCGGCTGGGAAGCAAGAGACAGGTAATCTCACACTCCGTGCTTTTCACCAAGGCGGATCGATTGTGATTGAGATTGAAGACGACGGTCAAGGCCTTAACCGAGATAAGATTCTCAAGAAGGCTATTGAGAAGGGTATCTATTCCCCGGATCGAGAAGTTTCGGATATACCCGATTCTGAGATCTATAACCTCGTCTTCCTCCCGGGCTTCACCACCTCGGAGAAGGTGACGGATATCTCCGGCCGAGGAGTCGGCATGGATGTCGTTCGCCGGAATATCGAAGCGCTGCGAGGCAAGACCGAGATTCGGTCGACGCCGGGTCAGGGCTCGACCTTCTCCATGCGTTTACCACTAACAATGGCCATTATCGACGGCATGATCGTGCGTGTAGGCAGCCAGCGCTATGTCATCCCAACGCTATCAATCGAGCAGAGCTTCCAGCCGACGCAGGATCAACTCAATACTGTGGTCGGGCGTGGCGAGTTGGTATCGATACGTGGTTCGCTTCTGCCCGTTTATCGTTTGAATCGAGTTTTTAAACTCAACGAGGGGATCGACGATCCCACTGAGTCGCTGCTCATTGTACTGGAATCCAACCACTCAAGGTGCTGCCTGCTCGTGGACGAGATTATCGGTCAACAACAAGTCGTAATCAAATCACTCGGACAAGGCATGACCAAGGTCAGGGGCGTGTCCGGGGGCGCAATCCTAGGTGATGGACGCGTAGCACTAATTCTAGATGTCCACGGCCTCGTCGATGAAGCCACCAAAATGGCCGAGTCAGATTGGGCTTCGGCGGCAATAACAATAATGGAGACTAAAAATGACTACACCACAGACAGCAATCGCCAGCTCGTTAACCGATGCGCTTGAGGACAGTAAAGATAATGACAACAAATTCCTTACCTTCTGCCTGGGGCAGGAAGAGTACGGTGTCGAGATTCTCAGGGTCCGCGAGATCATTGGGATTATCGGCATCACTCCGGTACCCCAGTTGCCGGAATACGTCAAGGGCGTGATCAATCTTCGCGGGAAGATCATTCCTGTGATCGAATTGAGAACGAAGTTCGCCATGCCTTCAGTTGAATACACCGAAGCGACTTGCGTTATCGTCGTCGAGGTTGCCGATGATAAAGGGGCAGAGCAGTTTCATATGGGCGTCATCGTCGATTCCGTGAGCGAAGTGCTCGACATTGCCAAAGACGACATCGAGCCTGCGCCAAAGTTCGGCGACGGCCTCAGCACCGAATACATCCTGGGGATGGGCAAGGTCAGCGATGGTGATCGAGAGAAGGTCATCCTCCTCCTCGACATCGATCGGGTATTGACACAATCGGAGATCGAATCAATTCGCAGCGCATCTAGCAGTTGCGACACAGACAAATTCAAGGCGGAGAGCACGCAGGCTGCTGCGTAACGCCAAGAGACAACCGCAGGGGGTCGGGCCATCGAATCGATGACGTCACCCTGCAACAACTTCCAGGGGTCCAAAACATGACCAGTTCTAAATGTACCTTAGCGGGAATTATCTTATTGTGCGCCGCGGCATTCTGCATGACAGACAATGCGCGTGCAACTGGCGACAACACGGTATCCTCAGTTGTTTCGGAGAAAAGTTCGAATCCCGATCCGCGATTTGACGCACTTCTAAATGAGGTGAGATCACTTCGGGACGAGGTTCAACATCTTCGGGGAAAAACTGATGACTCGTGGCTGACCGAACAAAGGGCAGAAGAGATCAGAGCGCTGACGCTCGATGTGCTGGCTGACGTTGACACGCGTGCCAGTCTCAAAGACGGTGGTGCGCTCACACTGATGGCCGGACATGATGGCGACCATTTCTTTCTCAAGTCGCCCGATGGCAATTTCTTGATGGGAATCAATGGATTGCTTCAATACCGTTGGATCGGCAATTTCCGTGGCAACGAATCAGGCCGCGCCAGCACTTCACCAGACGACGATAACGAGACTGGGTTCGAGTTTCGCCGCGTCGAATTGGGTTTCGGCGGCCACGTCTTTAGTCCTGAATTCGGTTACACCCTTGTGCTCGCTACTGAGGATGGGGCAGCCGGCGTCGAACAACTAATCGCTCAGGACGTTGTTCTCTCTTATGCCGCTTCGGACAACCTGACTTGGCTTGCCGGCCGATATTTCGCACCATTCTTGCGTGAGGAACTCATGGGTGGCGGCGGATCACTTGCGGTGGCATTGTCCTTCATGAATAACAATCTGAGCATCGGACGTGGCGAAGGCATCTCAGCCGTCTACCAGACGGATTCGTTCCGGGTCCATGGGTTCTTAAGCGACGGTGCCGGCAGCGGTGGTGGCGGTGGTGTTAATAACCCAACTGCCGACGGCGTTGAATTGGCGGGGACGGTTCGCGCTGACTTCAAGCTAGACGGTGAATGGGGCCAATGGGGCGGCTTCTCCGCTTGGGAGGATCAGCCATCTTCCTTCTTCCTCGGCGGTGCCATCCATTATCAATCAGGTGAGTCCGGAGATTCGTTGGCTGCGAACGATGTCGACCTGTTTGGCTGGACCATCGACGGATCGATTCAGAACGGCGGCTTTAACCTCTTTGTTGCGGCTGCCGGCAACCACACAGAGTCCGACACGGCCGTGGATATCGATAATTATGGTTTCGTCGTCCAGGCCGGCTATATGGTCGTTCCCGACAAATTTGAGCCATTCCTTCGTTATGAAGTCATGATGTTCGATGAGTTGCTCGGCTTAGTCGAGGACGATGTGAACCTCATTACGTTCGGCGCCAATTACTATCTGAACGACAATGTTGAGTTAACCTTCGACATCGTCTGGGCGCTCGACCCCATTCCTGGCGACTCTCTAAACGCAGGGCTTTTAGCGGACGGTGTTGAGGAGGACCAGATCGTCGCTCGCGCGCAAGTCCAGTTGAAATTCTGAAGTCCATCAATGTCGTGAGAATGAACACTCTAAGTTTTTAGCACAATATTAGCACTCTACCCACAAGGGGGATAATGTCATGAAATTCAATAATCTATCACTTAAAGCAAAGATTGCCATGGGAAGCGGCATTCCGCTACTCCTGTTGGTAATCCTTGCCACAATCAGCATACTCAGTTCCAATTCAGTCCAAGACACTGGGGTCATAGTTGAACATACCCACGGTGTGATTAAAGAGGCCATGAAGATTGAGGCCGCAGCCGTCGACATGGAAACCGGAATGCGCGGCTATCTCCTGGCCGGTAAGGAAGACTTTTTGAATCCGTACAACGACGGCAAGAAGCGCTTCGACGAAACGCTTAACGCTCTCAAAAAGACCGTCGATGACAACCCCGCACAGGTAGCGCGGCTTGAGGAGGTCCATAGCACCATCAATGAATGGCAGAGAGATATCACCGAGCCCACCATTGCCCTTCGCCGAGAAATTGGCGATGCTCAGACAATGGACGATATTGCCAGTCTCGTGGGAGAAGCCAGAGGCAAGGTCTATTTTGATAAGTTCCGTAACCAGGTCGCAACTTTCATCTCTAGAGAATCGTCGCTCATGGCTGAACGCCAGACAGCTGCCAAGGTCAGCGCCAATAAAGGTGACGAGGTCCTCACACAACTGGAAGAAAACTCCAACTGGGTAGAGCACACGCATGAAGTCATTGAAACAGCCATGCAAATTCTGGCGGCAGCTGTGAACATGGAAACAGGCATGCGCGGCTTCCTCCTTGCCGGATCCGATGAGTTTCTTGACCCATACAACCAAGGTCAGGCGAACTTTAATAATCTTCTCGCAAGCCTGAAAGTTGAAGTCAACGACAACCCGCAACAAGTAGCGTTGCTTGGGGAAATCCAGGAAACGATCGATGCCTGGCGAAAGGGCGTGACTGAACCAGCCATTGCTCTACGCCGAGAGGTTGTTGCGGGTAGTGAAGGGGACCAAGCCGGTGCAGCAGGCAGTAGTGGAAGACGAACGATGAATGATATTGCATCGCTCGTTGCAGAAGCTAAGGGCAAGGTTTTCTTTGACAGATTCCGTGGCCAAATTGCCACGTTTGTCGGCAGAGAATCCTCGATCATGGACGTACGCAAAACGGCTTCCGACGCCATGCTTGTCGATACTAAGACTAACCTCAGCGATTTAGATAAAGCCGGACAATGGGTTGGTCATACACACGAAGTGATTCAACAGGCAATGAAGATTGAGGCCTCAGCCGTTGACATGGAAACCGGTATGCGCGGCTACCTGCTCGCCGGGATCGAAGGATTCCTTGCCCCCTACGAGGGCGGGAAAGACCGCTTTGCTACTCTGCTCACAGAACTGAAGGTGACCGTCAATGATAACCCCCAACAAGTATCGCTGCTTGGGGAAATCCAGAACACCATCAATGAGTGGCGGACCAATGTGGTCGAGCCGGCCATAACGCTTCGAAGGGACATTGGGGATGCCAAGACCATGAACGATATGGCTGCGTTGATTGGAGAAGCCCGAGGCAAAAAGTACTTTGACAAGTTCCGTGAGTTGATCGCAACGTTCATCACTACCGAAGAGACTCTCATGTCCACGCGGCAGGAGGCGGCTGCCTCGACAACGAGCCGTGCCACAATGATGATGATCATTGGTGCGATCGTGGCCATCTTGCTTGGTGCCTTCATATCCATATTCGTGATCCGCAGCATCGTCGGACCGATGCAGCGCGTCTCGGCTGGACTCAAAGAGGTCGATGCTGGGGCGACACAAGTTGCTACGGCAAGCCAAGAAGTGTCAAACGGCGCTTCGATCCAGGCCTCCAGCATTCAACAGATCAGCTCGTCTTTGGAGGAGATGTCCTCCACGACGCAGCAGAACGCAGAGAACGCCAAGCAGGCGGCCGGGCTCTCCGAGGAATCGCAGAAATCCGCCGACAAGGGTCAGACGGAAATGACGCAGATGACCGAGGCCATGGACGAGATCAAGAAGTCCAGTGCCGAGATCTCCAAGATCATCAAGGTCATCGACGAGATCGCCTTCCAGACCAACCTGCTGGCATTGAACGCAGCTGTTGAAGCAGCTCGTGCCGGCGAAGCGGGCAAGGGATTTGCCGTCGTCGCAGAAGAAGTTCGCAACCTCGCTCAGCGATCCGCCGAAGCGGCCAAGAACACCGCTTCGATGATCGAGGACTCGACCAACCGTGCCGACAATGGCGTATCCATCGCTCAGCGCGTCGGCGAAGCGCTCGAGGAGATCGTCAGCTCAACCAACAAGGTCAACAGCTTGCTGGGTGAGATCGCATCGGCATCGCAGGAGCAGGTTGACGGCATAAGTCAGATCAACAAGGGCGTGGGCGAGCTGGACAAGGTGACTCAAGGCAATGCCGGCAGCTCCGAAGAGTTGGCATCAGCTTCCGAGGAGACTTCGTCGCAGGTGGTGGAGATGAGACGGCTTATCGCCAGATTCAAGATCGAGAAAGGTGACGAAGAGGAGGCATTCGCCACGGCGACGGCGACCAAAAGAGTGGCGAAGGTCATCAGCACCTCAGCTTCCTCCACGCTTGGCCACCACGAAGATCCCAAGAGTGTGATCCCCATGGATAAAGAAGAGGGATTCAGCTCTTTCTGATTAGTTCATCCACTTTGCTCCGCCGGTCTTCTCCGGCCGGCGGAGCTTTTTAATCCGTCTTCTTGAGTGGAATATTCATCCATGAACTTGCTGATTTCGTTCAACGGCGACCTCACCGCGTGAGTTCGGACCAGAGAATCACCAGCTCCCCACGAGCTTGGTCAGTCTTTTTAAGCAATCCGGACTATACGGCTTTGAGATAAATAATGACCACGCTTGCAATAGGACAATTTGAGCAGATTGCCGAGATGGCAATGCAACGGTGGGGTCTGAATCTGACGGAGCGCAAGCGCCAGCTAGTATTTAATCGTCTCGCGAAGTTCCTGCGAGAATCTCGATTTGAGAGCATTGCAGAATATCTCGAGCACCTCGAAAGCGATGCCGACGACGATGATATGTTGGTGTTCTTTGATCTGCTTTCAACCAATGTCACTAGTTTTTTCCGAGAGATTCAGCACTTTGAATATCTTGAGAGAGAATTCTACACTGCATTGGCGCGTGGCAACCTGAAATTACAAAATCGGCGTATACGCATTTGGTCCGCAGCATGCTCAACTGGTCCTGAACCATATTCATTAGCCATTCATGCCACAAAGTGCCTTCCTGATATCGATTCATGGGATTTTAAGATCCTGGCTACGGATTTATCTAATAGTGCTATCGCGGAGGCTGAACAAGCTACCTATCCTGAAAAAATGATTAAAGATTTGGATGGAGAACTTGTGAAAAAGCACTTCTTTAAAGGCAAGGGGTCTAATGCCGAGCAGTATCAGGTTGCAAAGCACATACGTGATCTCGTAACCATTCGTAGGTTGAACCTCATTGACAATTGGCCCATAAAAGGGCCTTTTGACATCATCTTCTGCCGCAACGTCATGATTTATTTTGATAAACCTACGCGAGAAAAATTGGTTTTGCGTATGTACAACATTCTGCGCCCGGGAGGAATTCTTGCGGTAGGAAGTGCCGAGACACTTTCGGGTCTTGAAACCAAATTCCAAACTGTTCAACCATCTGTTTATGTAAAGTGAGCCGGAGAAGTATCCTTTGTCTTCATCACCTATAACCTACCGAGGTCCAGAAGTTGCCAACAGAATCACTGTTGGCGTGGCTGATATGCAGCTATCCAATGATGTTGACTCAGCTCTGGTTACCTATGCTTTAGGATCATGTATCGGTGTAACCATTTATGACCCTATTGCCAAGGTGGGGGGTATGCTGCATTTCATGCTACCTGAATCAAAGGTTAATGCTGAAAAAGCCCAGTCCAATCCAGCTATGTTTGCTGATACCGGGGTTCCAGCTCTATTTAAACAAGCATATGAACTAGGCGCAAAAAAAAGCAGACTGATCGTTTGCGCAGCTGGTGGTGCAGAAGTTCTCGCTGATGATGGACACTTTAAGGTGGGTAAACGAAATCGAACCATGCTCAGAAAGCTATTTTGGAAAAATAACATCTTGCTATCTGCGGACGATACTGGTGGATCCATCAGTCGAACATTGATGATGACACTCTCTGATGGTGAAATCTCTATTCGAACTAAGGGCAAGGAGACCAAGTTATGGCCCAACTAAACGAAATGCTTGACCAAATTGAGCATCTCCCTGCACTGCCTAGTTCGGTGATCAGGGTCACAGAAATGCTCATAAGCGGCGAACCCGATCTTAATGAGATCGAGCAAATTATTCGCATGGATGAAGCCCTGAGCATGACAATACTGAGGTACGCTAACTCTGCACTCTACGGCAGGCCGGGTAGGATTTTCGATCTTCGAGAAAGCCTTGTGCGTCTTGGTGGCAAAGCTCTAATGAAAATTGTGCTTGAGCAGCAAGCTAGCAGTTTATTCCTTAAAGCAGGTAGCGCATATGGATTGCGAAGAGGTGCCATGTGGCGCGGCGCATTAGGTGGTGCGCTTGCTGCGGATCAAATAGCCCGAACAAACAACTTTGCAGATATCGATCTGTGCTTCCTCTGCGGATTACTTCGAGATATCGGGAAAATCATTATGGATTTGCATTTTGCAAATGATTATCTCGAAGTAGTTGAAAAGCATATGCAGCCTGATCGATCCTTTGTGGAGTGTGAGAGAGCTGCGTTCGGTATGGATCATGCTCAAATCGGTGGCGAACTGGCCCTGCGCTGGGGGCTTCCAGAAAGAATTTGTAATGCTATACGCTTTCACCACGAACCACCGGAACACGAACCTGATCACGATCAACTTATCGATATCGTTCATGCTGCGGACATCATTTGTCTATGGGCAGGCCTAGCAATTGGACATGATGGTCTGCAATACAAATTAGCGACACATGTTAGAGATGGACTCAAGTTAGATCGTCGCACGGCAGAAATGGATATCGCAATGACTTGGTGTCGATTGCGAGAAATTGAAGAGTCGATGGAAGACGCTCTTGTACAGGAGCAAGGATAATGAGTTGTAACGTATTAGTTGTTGATGATTCGCCAATTTTAAGGACAGCCATTAAAAAGGTCGTTAAATTGGCGGGAGTCGGTGAAGATAACACCTTCGAGGCTGGCAACGGCCAAGAAGCACTTGATATTCTCGAAACCGTTTGGGTGGATCTTGTGTTATTAGATCTGAACATGCCTGTGATGGATGGCGAACAATTTGCACAAGAACTTCGCAAACGTCCCGATCTCAAGGATGTAGCAGTCGTCGTCGTAAGTACTGAAAGCAATAAAGCTCGTTTAGAGCGAATGCGCGAATTAGGCGTCATTGATACGCTGCATAAACCCTTCGAGCCGGAAGATCTTCGCAAGCTCATTTCATCAGTGTTAGGAGTAAAGTTATGACTATGCTCACATCGCAAAAAATCGCGGATTTTGTAATCGAAGCACTAGAACGAACAGCTTTCGTATTAGCAGAGACTATAGACGCCGGCCAAGCAACTTCGCTACCGGCACCGTCTAAGTTCTCGCGGATTGCTTACATCGGGCCAACCTCCGGAAATGTTTATCTTGCAGCTAGCGAAGGCTTCATACGCGAATTAGCTGCGAGTATTCTAGGCGTAGAGCCCGAAGAGGTTGATCCATCAAATGAAGGCGAAGATGCAATCACGGAGTTGGCTAATATCGTTGGTGGATCTGCTATCCTTGAATTGGGTGGCGAAAAATGTGAATACTCACTTCGTCTTCCTGAATTAATCGAGGCTTCAGAACTACCTAAGACTGATAATAATACACAAGTGTGCTATGTCGAATCCGAGGGTGAATTACTCAAGGTGATTTGGCAGCCCAATGATTCCGCAGCATCTGCCGCTGCATGAACTGAAGGTGAACGTCGATGGCGCCCGATATAAAGGTATTGATCGTTGACGACTCCTCAATAGTGAGGCGCGTGTTAAGCAAAGAGCTTAATGCACAAGCTGGCATTGAGGTAATAGGAACTGCACCAGATCCTTTTATTGCGCGCGATAAGGTTGTTACTTTGCAACCAGATGTTCTTACGCTCGATCTGGAAATGCCACGCATGGATGGGCTTACCTTTTTGCGTAAGCTCATGAAGTACCATCCGCTGCCCGTTATTGTGGTTAGCTCATTAACACCAAAGGGTTGTGATACCGCTCTAGCGTGTCTCGAGGCAGGAGCAATTGATGTCATATGTAAACCAAGTGAATCCTATTCAGTAGGAGACATGGCTTCACAGTTAGCTAGAGTTATTAAAGCAGCAGCAACTGCGAATATTAAAAAGATCACAGAGAGCGCCTCGTCCGATACTGTTGTGCCGCAAATTCGTCGCCCTACAAATGCATTGCTAAAGACTACCCACAAAGTTATTGCACTCGGATCATCAACAGGCGGAACTGAAGCTCTTCGATCAGTATTAACAAGCCTACCTAAACAAGCGCCCGGAGTAATCGCAACTCAGCACATGCCCGAGGGATTCACTAAATCCTTTGCGGAAAGACTTGATGGCCTATGTGAAATAGAAGTCCGTGAAGGCGTGGATGGCGATTGGGTTGTCCCGGGGCTTGCTCTTATTGCGCCCGGCAACAAACACATGCTATTAGCAAGAGATGGCGCAAGGTATATCGTAAAAGTTTGTGAAGGCCCGCCTGTGTGTAGGCATCGGCCATCGGTTGAAGTGTTATTCGAATCTACAGCTAAGCACGCAGGCCAAAATGCCATCGGCGTAATCATGACAGGAATGGGCAGAGATGGCGCGCGAGCACTATTGTCAATGCGAAAGGCCGGTGCAGTTACAGTCGCCCAGGATGAAGCATCATGCATTGTCTTTGGCATGCCTCGTGAAGCAATTGAATGTGGTGCTGCACAAATAATTTCATCACTAGATGATATCCCCAACCACATCCTAAAATTCGCAGCAGGCAAATTGCGCAATAAAGTTGCCGCGTAACTGTTATTACAATTGTGATGCTGTAATTACGCTTTTACCTCATCGCGTTTCCACCCACATTCCGAGCAGCCACTATCTCGATTGCCTCGCAGGTCGTAATCGCATTGTGGGCAGAACTTATATTCTTTGCGTAATCGCCTTGGAGTTCGACGAATTATGGTTGAAACAATGGCAATCCCGAGGCTGTGGATCGCTATATTTAGAATAAAGCGAAACCATAACACGTTATAGGGAATTAGTTGGTAATCTATAGAATCAAGTATAACTGCTCCATAAAGTTGGATCTGATCCTTACCTTGAAGCATATCGGGATATATGCCTGCGCCTCGGACGAACCTAATTGGCCAGCCTACTTCAAGCTCACGAACTTGAAATGGGCCAGTAAACGTTCCGACATTTTTGTTATCGCTAAGCAAGCTCTTTCCAGCAAATCCTATTAAGCTATTTGCAGATACTGGAGATCTATAGCGATTCCATAGATCAATACTTTGAGAATCAGATAACACAGTAGACTCTTTGCGTCCGAATGAGTGGGTAATTTTTAAACAACCTGCAAACGCCAGACAAATGTTAATCAAAGTTGCAGCACTCAATAGTAAGATCATACGTAAAAGCCATGAGCGTCTGTACATCGTTATTTGTTCGATGAAGTAATGATCTATTTGTTTCACGAATTGCTTTATAAGTGCATACTATTGTCTCCATCATCCCGTTGCCAACCACATTCTGGGCAGCCGCCCTCGGAATTACCCTGCAGATCGTAACCACATTTGATGCACAATCCGCGCTTACGGCGGATCACTCTGCGTGCTGTGAATGGGCCGAATGTCAGAAGCCAAAGAAATACAGCGTAGAAGATCGTGTTGATTGCGAATCCCGGCCAGATGGGGCGTAACGGGATAGTTAATGGCACTTGACGCCAACCCGCTTCAACCTGGCTCTGCCCCACTCTCAAGCCGCCATGCACTTGGCACTCGGGTGAATTAACGTAGTTGTAATCCTCTAATGCAGACCACAACGATTGCATAGGCCAGCCTCTAGCATCAAAAGTGTTTATCCTAAATTTCCTAAAATCCGTTTGATCGATCCATCGCGGCAGTAAGTCAAAGAGATATGGCGATTCCGGAATACCGAAGAAATGCTCGCCCGCCGATCCATGTACAGTATTTACTTTGGCTCCAAATGATTTGTATTCCGTCACATAGTAAAAAGGAAAGCCGCTATCATCGCTAGCTAACACGACAGCGCTTTCCTTTGCGTATGGTTTGGACCATAGCGCGCACCCCCATGCCACAACAACATTAACTATGGCGCCGAGGAGAAGGAATATTGCGAGTTTGAAAACAAACCGTTTCACGGTAATTAAGTATATGCCACGATAAGTCTTTTGGCATTGAAAACGATTGCGCACATTTAGCCCGCCGTGAATACACGGCGGGCGAGGAACGTACGAATTTCATATAAGGTACGGAATCGCAGAAAACTTTGGCATGCTGCGGTTCTTATTGAACCGATGGTGACAATGCTTGCGGACGTGCTTCACCCCAGGTGTGTTCACCTGGGGCTAAATGGGTGTGATGCGCTCAACCGTAGTAGATCAGTGCTTACCCACAGGGCATTTGGCTTCAGGCTCTTTCTCGGAGCCATAGATCTCATGTTTGGGTCGGCCAGCCAGGATTTCAGCCTTACCCCAATCAGTAACACCTTTGAAGCGATCAGAAGCAATGAATGAGTCGAATGCTGCTTCATCAGTCCATTCAGAAACTATCAGGTATTCGTGTTCACTGTATACATCTCGATAAAGGTGAGTTTCGCCGTGGCCGGGCATTTCGCCGATGATTTGGAGTACCTTTTTGAAGACCGCTACGAACTGCTCATCCTTACCGGGGTTTACATTGTAGTTCATGCCGACCGTAATCATGACAGATGCTCCATATTCAATAAAATCAAAGTTGATGTAAACTCTGGTACATCATATAGGCGCGGTAGTTGTTAAGACTTCTCTATTACCAAAGAATCTACAAATCATGTGAAGCATCCGCTTGGAGGACATAGAATAGCAGGTATCTGTGCTAATTGAGCGTCAGGGATGTATTTTAAGGCAAATTTCCATCAAACATTTTTTCAAGGTTCTAGTTCGTGCCCGCAAGTTTGCGCACCGTCATCATAAATGTGCGCTTAATCATTGAATGGATTGCATAGACAATTGCGCAGTAAACAACAGTTGCAATTAGTGCACCTACGGCCAGACTAATTCGCGCACTGGTAAAGCTTGCCATTCCTTTCTGCAAAGAATCGGATATGGCGTCAGCGGGATAAATCAACGCATATATCAGGTTAACCGGGCTAATTCCAGTTATTACAGCCCCAATTACCGGAAAACCGCTGCCCGCAACCGTTGCGCACAAGCCCAGCAGTCCAGACATTACTACTACAACACCCACTGCTCCAATCACCGATCCAATTGTGCCTTTACTTTTAATAGACCATTGCAATCCAATCATTACACATGCAGCAACAAAAGGGACCAATACTAGTGGAAGAAGCAAGACACCTTCAGGTAATATTAGTGGTGAATTAATAGTCTGAGTACTACTACCAACACGCACATTCATCATTGTCACGCCAGCTGCGTTGCCAAAGCCGTTAAAAAGAACGTAAATCGACAAAATCGCAACGGTGCCTATCGGGACCAGCATCATGGGAACGAGATATTGTACAAGTCCTCTCATCTTGCCAGTTATGTATGGGCCTGGTTGGATGGGCGTAGTAAGAATCAAATCAAGCGTGCCGTCCTCACGCTCTTGAGTTACCGCTGTTGCGCTCATATTCAGTGCAATCAAAGCTATAATGACAATTTCAGCGCAAAGTACTGCCATTATTGCAAGTTGTAATTCAGTGGCTGTAAATGTCCCTACGTGATACAGAATTACCAGAGTAAGCCCAAGTGCTATTCCTACTGCAACAAAGCCCCATCGTGTAAGTATAGCGACAGCAGTCTTGCCTCGTGCCACGGATTCACGCCAGGCAACCGGATTCTGTCCAACATGACGTGCGGGTCTTTCAATACTTCCCTTTGCACCTATGCCTAGCAATTTACGATACCAAGGAATCACTCCAACTTTTGCTCCAACAATCCTAACCCTAATGGTAGAAAACGCGATCAAGAAAGTGCTAAGTCCAACACAGCTCCAGCAGAACATTTTAATTGGCTGAGATAATGCAATTTTAAATAGCCAAAACGATGCATAGTTAGGCAGAACAGGATCGAGACTATCCCAAGGTACATAGGCATTGGATTTGAGCAGAACATCCAACGCTAAAAACGGATTTATAGAAGTAACAAGGGTTGTATGACTTGTTCCTGGACCAACTGGCATACGAAATAGCTTGTCCATTGCATAAGTTATGAATATGTACATAACCACGGAGATATAAAACCAAAATACTGCTCGACGCCCTGCGGTGCGATTAACCGATAGCGTGACAGCAACAGCACCAACCAGCAAGCAACTTGCGCCAGCGATTGCATAGCTTGCAAAGATTGATTCTCCCGGCACGCCTCCAAAGTACTGAGTAACCGCGAATAGTGGCAATGTTGAAAACAGCAATGCTAATACGAAGAACAACCGACCAAAAAGATTGCCTAAAACTATTTGCAAAGAGTTAAGTGGAGTCGTGAGCAGAATGTCCCATGTCTTAGGATTGGCTTCTTGTGAGATTGCACCTGCCATGAAGATCGGTGTAAGCAAGCAAATAAGGCCTACTTGCAGATAGCTTATGACCATAAAGGTGTTTGCCGCTCCTGCTGCTAATTCTCGTACAGATGGTGTACTTTTAACATTAGCCACCATGGCAAAAAGCAGGATGATGATCATTACTGCCAAGTACCCACTACGCAGGTACAGATGCCGCATTCGCCTTGATCCACCCTGTACAAGCCGCATACAGATCGGATTAGTTGGCAGCAGTCTCAGAATCCAATTCAAAAACGCAGGCATTCCCAGTGAAACTCCTTAAAAACCAGTCATAGACCACCAAAATCAAATCTTGATCATCAATCGCCTTGACATTGGCCCTTGGTACGCCAAATAATACTACCGTACATCAACAAAGGATCCTTTTGTTCATATGTAAAAATACTAGGATCCTAAATAATATACGGCCCGCCCACATACGACACGGGCGATACCGTTTCTTGCCAAGCGTCTTGCGGGCGCTGGCCGCGATAGATTACTGCTATGTAATTGATCTGTCGTGGATAGATTTAACTTTGGAACTCGGGCGTTTAATTCCCACGTGAAAAACCTGCAACATCAAACTCAGCAGGAGAAATCAAGGCCAAGTGACTTAAAAAAATCACCAGGCGGTAGATTTGTCATAAGGCCAATAGTGGTTGCGTAGCCCTCATTCCCCTTGTCCGTGTCGTTTGATCCAATGTGCTTGGTGCATGTTGAGATGCGCTGTTAGTGGTGCGAGTCGGCTACACGCAGGGGATGTTCGTGGATTCATTAATTCTAGCATTAGAAATTAATCCACTCCATGCAGGTATTGCTGCAAGTGTTGGTGCCATAGCAGGAGTTGTGCTGGGCTGGGTTATACATGGCATCATTATGGGCAACACCATAAAGCGTGCCCGTAGTGAAGCGGCTCAGTTAAAACGCGCAGCCGCTGCTGAAGGTGAGGCTGCCAAGCAGCGAATTGAACTCGAAGCTGAAAAAAAATCACGCCAACGCAGAGAGGCTATGGATAGTGAGATTGCAGGAGCGCGCGACGAAATTCGTCAAAACCAAGCTCGCCTGGCAAAACGCGAAGATAATCTTGATCAGAAAATAGATAACTTAGTTAAGCGTGAAAATAAGATAGAGCAACGGGACGCTCAGATCCAGCGCAAAGAATCAGAGCTTGTCAATAAAACGCAGGAGATTGAGAAAACTTTAACAGATGTTAGAACTCGCCTCAGTGAAGTCGCAAGCTTGACCGAAGAGCAGGCAAAGGAACAACTCCTTGAAGAAGTGCGTCATGATACTGAACATGAGGCAACCATACTCACACAAAGAATAATTGAAGAAGCGGAATCTGAAGCCCGAGGCCGGAGCCGCGAAATTACGCTGCAAGCAATTCAGCGATACGCAGCCGAACACGTTGCAGATACAACCGTTCGATCAATCCGCATTACTTCTGATGAAATGAAAGGCCGAATCATTGGGCGTGAAGGACGAAACATCAGAGCCTTAGAGCGCGCAACTGGCGTAGACATACTCGTTGACGATACACCGGGCGTAATAGCCGTTTCATGCTTTGATCCTATTAGAAGAGCTATCGCAGGAGAGGTTTTACAGAAACTCGTCGCCGATGGCCGAGTTCATCCCGCCCGTATTGAAGAGGTGGTTGAGCAGGTATCAAAAGAAATGTCTGAGCGAATACTAAAGGCTGGCCGAGATGCTGTGATTGAAGCGGGTATTCGTGGGCTTCATCCAAAGATCGTCGAAGCGATTGGGAAATTACATTTCAGAACAAGTTACGGCCAAAACGTCTTGCGCCACTCCATGGAAGTTGCGTATTTATCTCAGATCATTGCAGATCAACTAGGACTAAATGGATCCATAGCACGGCGGGCAGGATTCCTGCACGACATAGGTAAAGCTATGGACCATGAAATGGAAGGAACCCATCCAGTTATTGGCGAAGAATTTGCACGCAAGTATGGTGAAAAATCTGAAGCGGTACTTAACGCAATTGTTGGCCATCATGGAGATGTACCAGCTACTACACCTTATACGCCAATTGTAATGGCTGCCGATGCACTAAGTGGCGCTCGGCCCGGTGCTCGCCGAGAGTCTATGGAAATGTACATCAAGCGCTTAGAAAGTTTGGAAGCGATTGCTATGGAACAGCCTAACGTCAAACAGGCCCATGCAATTCAAGCCGGCCGTGAGGTGCGAGTAATTGTCGATGCCGCCAAGGCTGATGATGCCCAGGCCTTTGAAATAGCGCGAGCTATTGCTAAGAAAGTCGAAGAGGAAATGACATTCCCAGGTGAGATCAAAGTGACTGTTTTGCGTGAAGTGCGAGCGGAAGCAATAGCGAGATGAGTCTTGAGGGGTGAGTCCTGAGGGGTGAGTCTTGAGGGATGAGATAAGAGAAGAATTATGAGTAGGAGACTCCGTGGCTAGAGATCATCGCAAGCTTAGAGCATTTGAACTTGCGGATGAACTTGCTTTAAGCGTTTATCAACGAACGAGGGTTTTTCCAGATGATGAGCGTTATGGTTTGACTTCACAGATCCGTCGAGCTGCAGTTTCCGTTGCTGCAAATATAGTCGAAGGTGCTGGCAGGGACAGTGAACCTGATTTTGTGCGTTTTCTTCACATAGCCCTTGCTTCGTTAAGGGAGGTAGGCTACTACATTGATCTAGCTCGACGCCTCAATTATCTTGGTTCTACAGAGGCGGACAGCCTCAAGAAACAGTACAATGAGACAGCAAGCGTTCTCCATGGTCTAATCAAATCTTTCAAGCGATCCCCAAAGTAGCAGAAACTGTAATAATTATCGAACTAATAGCTCACCCCTCAAGACTCACCCCTCAAGACTCATACCTCAGGACTCACCCCTCAAGACTCAGGACTCTTTTCATGCCAATTAAAGCTACTGAAATTAAACGTGGACGTGCCCTTATATTTGAGGGGCAGCTTCAAATCGTTCTGGATACCGAGCATGTTAAGCCCGGCAAAGGGCCGGCATACATTCAAGCGAAAATGAAGAACGTCGAAACCGGTACAATAAAAACCAACCGATTTAACTCGTCAGATCGCGTTGAAGATGTAAGCATCGATAAACGTAAATTGCAGTTCTCATATGACAGTGGTGGTCGAGGCGATGGCCCATTTGTCTTTATGGATTTGGAAACTTACGAACAAATCGAAATTGGCAGCGATGTAATTCCGCCAGATCAAAGTCAATGGCTCAAAGAGAATCTTGAGTACGTTATGATGATGTTCAAGGAAAAAGCCCTAGGTCTTGAACTGCCTGCATCTATCGAACTGGAAGTGACCGACACTACGCCGCAGGTAAAAGGATCGACCGCAACCAATCAACTTAAGGAAGCCACTGTTGAGACGGGTGCTAGAGTTCGCGTACCACCATTTATCGAAATCGGCCAAATGATCAAAGTAAAGCCCGAAACCGGTGAGTATCTAGGTAAAGCGTGATCACATAAACTAAAGCACATCGAACTATCGATATGCAAACCCTATCTGAAATCCGATCGATACTCGCTGAGCGTGGATTGCGCCCCAAACATCGCCTGGGGCAGAATTTTCTTCACGACAAAAATATCCTTAGCAAGCTGGTTGAAGCTGCGGACATATCTCATGGGGAGCTGGTTCTGGAAATAGGTCCGGGTACGGGAACGTTAACTGAAACTCTGCTTGAAAAACAAGCTCAGCTAATTGCCTGTGAATTAGATGCTTCGCTTGCGGACATAATCCAGGACAGGCTCGGCGAAAAACTCAAGCTAATTAAAGGCGACTGTTTAGATTCACATCGTAAATTAAGTGCTGAGATTGTTGCCGCACTTGGCGATCGACCATTTAAACTAATAGCCAATTTGCCCTACCAAATCGCAAGCCCGCTTATGTGTACGCTTTTGATAAATCACCCTTACTGTACTGGGCAATTTATTACTATCCAAAAGGAAGTGGCGCAAAGATTGTTAGCCTCACCAAGCACGAAAGAATATGGCCCTCTATCGATCATTGTTGGAGCGTTAGCGGATGTAAAACGAATATGCACGATTAAGCCAACATGCTTTTGGCCGCAACCTAAGGTTGAAAGTGCGATGGTCTCTATTATCCCTAAGCAGAATTTTCAGTTAGAACATCCAGAATCCTTTGCAAGATTTGTAACGGAGCTGTTTACTAAGCGTCGCAAACAACTTGGATCTATCCTTGGTAAAGATATAAATTGGCCAGATGGTGTAACGGCAGATCTTCGCCCCGAAGCTCTGACAGTTGATCAAATTATTGAATTGGCATTAACTATTAATTGACGAATTAGAGCACAATATGCATAACAAAATAACAATAGGGATCATCGGCGGAACAGGTTTGGGTGATGCCATCATAGATTCAATCGGTGATGGCAACATAGAATCACATGATATTGATACACCATTTGGCAAACCAAGCTCGACTATTGTTACAACACAAGTTGGCGATGTGCCGATCGCTATTTTGCAGCGGCATGGGCCGGGCCATGTTATAAATCCTGCTGCAATTCCAGCTAGGGCAAATATCTTCGCACTAAAAACACTCGGCTGCACACATATTCTTGCATCAGGCGCAACCGGTTCACTAAGAGAAGAAATCGCGCCCGGCGATCTTGTGCTTTGCGATCAGTTAATTGATAAAACCGATGGCAGGCCTCGAACGTTTTATGAAAACGCAGCAGTACACGTCGAATTCGCTGAGCCATTTTGTCCAATAATGAGGTCGTGGCTAATACAAGCTGCAAAGCAACTAAGTGATCTTACCATCCACGAAAGTGGCACATATATTTGCATGGAAGGCCCAAGTTTTTCAACCAAAGCGGAATCAATTATGCACCGGCAATGGGGGGGTGATCTAATCGGCATGACCGCACTACCCGAAGCGCGCTTGGCACGTGAAGCTGAGATTGCATATGCACTAATCGCACTACCAACGGACTATGACTGTTGGCGGCAGCGCAAGGATAAAGCAGATCACGCTACGTTACTAGACGAGATTATCGCCAACCTAAACCGCGCAACTCAAGCATCAATTCAGCTAATAAGGCATGCGCTAAGTGATATTAGTTTGCTAAGAGATCAACCAAGCCCAGCACACAATGCACTTGAACTAGCTATTTGGTCGGACAAGTCGAATATTGATCCTGCTGAGATAAAAAACCTTGAGGTGCTTTGGGGAAGATATTTCCAGCATTGATCAGCGATATTTAATTTTAGAATTTAACAACATCCATGGAAGCGCCAAACGAAGTGTCATCGCGGATGGCATCGTGGCGGATTTGGATGGTGAAATTAAAATCGGGGAAGCTGCGGGTTACAGAAAAGCTGATAGCACGAAATTCTTCTTCATTAAAATCCCATTGCGGACGTAGCCTCACCCGGTATTTCTTTGATATTTTATAGTCCCAGCCGATTCCCAATAACTCATTGTCACTAGCATCGATATAGCGGAACTCGACAAATGTCAGCAACATAGGGCTATGCTGCAATTCTACGCCGACTGATCCACGAGCTACTGAGCTTTCGTCCAGGTCAAATGTTGCCTGGCCAACAAAGGCAAGATGATCGCTTGGCTGCCATATTGCAGATGTGAAAACATGATCCCCGAATTGAGAATATTCAGGGCGATAGTTAAAGAACTGTGGCGTAGGTGATTCACGATCAGCATCACTTGAGTTAATGACTACAGATGTATCCAATCTTAATACATCAACCGAACGCCATCTACCTGGTCCGCCTCTTTGGGTTTGCCAAGTGTTGGCAAGGGCAAACTCGATCACTGAACCTGTTGCTAATGATTCAACAGCCGGATCGTATATTGGCAGATCAGATTGATCTACATCGGTATGGCCATACCAGATGGCTACGCTTGGCTCAATAATGTGGCGCAAACGGTTCAGATCAAACAAACGACTTTCAACCGAATTATCTACGCGCTGAAACAGAGTGTTTACTCGCAGGCCCGTTGCTCCGAAGACGCGTGTTGAATTCGCATCTGAGGAGAAATCCTGAAAGTCATCATCGTAAGCAGTTAGCCGAGCAACAACATACGGCGTTACCTTGAAGATCCCCATCGTTGAAGGCAGAGAGAATTCATGCCTTGAATCAAAACGATTGACAAACGCAGTGCCAAGTCCGCCGCTTCTCAGAGCATCAGATAGCCGAGTATCATCATCTATGTCAAATGCTCGCCCGGGCACTCCTAATTGCGCAGGTGTATTAGTTACAAAGCTATATCGCATTCGGCTAACTCGTGTTTCGGTAGAGTAAGTAATAAGATCGTCAAACCACGAATTGCCATAGCTCCTATATGCTACTTCGGGCAGTTTTTCTACTTGCAATTGTCTTGAAGCCAGCAAATAAGAGTTAGAGACGGAATCATTTAGATCAAATTTACCTAACACGGTAAATGCAGCATTATCTTTAATATGTTTCAGGTAAATACTGGTTTCGTACTCGCGTCTTAGGATGAAATCGTCTTCACGCCATGCTGTAACAAAGGTTTCATCACTTATCCATGCGGCCTGGGCTTGCAATGACCAATTCCCATCGATTTGCATTATGTGTTCCCACAATGCCAGCCCCCGAAACTGCTGATCTTTTTCTACTTCAATTCCTGAAGATGTACGATCATCGCCTCCATCATCAAATAATCCATAGATATCAGCGTTTCCATGCCCGTGTTCGAGCTTGTAATAGAACTTTAGGCCTACTGCCGGACCGCGCTTGGAATATCCATCTAGCAGCAAAGTTGCGTCTACACCGGTTGGTCGCTCTATACCGAGTAACACAAAAGGATCCCATTTTGTTTTTGCAATAAATCCTTGATTGTCTCGCGTGCCGATTTCGGCACTTTTAAGTGGAACATCTTGTACTCGCCCACTGAACTTTGGCCAATAAAGGATCGGTGTATCACCCATTCTAAGCGTGTTATCCCTACTTTCCAAATATATGTCTACTTCATCAGGATCGGTAGGGGATTGGCGTCGCGTAACTGTAACTTGCCTTGCGCCAACTGAAAGATGCGGTGTAAAGAACTCGCTTGTTGATGCGCGCATGTTCTGGCCGGTCCACTGATTGGCTGCAATTTGTCTTAACTCATCAGCGCGAAGATAAATCGGCAAACGACCACCAGAGGAATATGTACGCATGACAGCTTCAAGCATTACCGCTTGGTTGGTTTGAAAGTCGTAGTACATCTGCGGCGCGCGAATTTGATATTCACCACTATTAGCAATGACATTGACATCACCCTCTAAATACATCCCGCGAATTGATTGCGCTTCTAGCTGCCCCGACATCATTTGCTCAATTGAACCGGGATCTGTAAAAACAACGGCGCGCTGAGCTGAAAGTGATAGCTGCGATATGTCATCGGATTTTGTGTTGGTGGTGTACTCGATTACTACTGAGCCTGTTAATGTAATTATGTTTTCTTCAACGCCAGTAGTGACCTCAAGCTCATCCCACGAAAACCAAACGGTGGCATCCGGAGCAATCAGAGGAAGTTTACGATCCCCAACAGGAGGCAAGGTTATCTCGCTTGGCAAATTCCTTGCCGGCTCAGCAATTTGACCTGATTGGACATGAGGGCGTTGCTTGAGAAGCGGCCTGGGCTCAACAAGTATTTGCCTTAGGTATTTTTCAAGACGCAGCTCACCACGGCGAACTATGCCACTGCGGGCTGGCTGCTCTTGCTTTAGCAGGCTGACTTTTAAGGTAATTTCCCCGCGCGTGCTACCGGTTACTAGTACGCGATCACCTTCAACGCCTAGTGAGGCGCGCTTGGCGGAATCATCAACGCTATCAAAGTAAACCGCAATTTGGTTGATAAGGCCATCAGCGCTAGGTAAACGATTTATCCAAACTATTGCGCTATCTGATTGAAACGAATATGCGCCTATTCTGATATTGACATCGCCATCAAGAAGTAGTCGTTTGGTTTCGTCGATTGTCCATGCGCTGGCGCGTAAGGATTCAAGATGAATGTCACCTTTGATGGGCTCGATGGGCAAGACAAATCCACTTAGACGATCACCCGTAATGGGAAGCTGTGTTTGTGCGCTAGTGTTCTGATTTGTAAAAGCTACAGCTATCAATAGAACAGCAAAGCGCACTATCAGCATGGCCCGGTGCGCCTGACAACTGAAGCGAATTACCCTAAGGCCATTCACGATGCTGCAAATCATAAGGTTAGTTCGCAAAACCAGCAACGCCAACAACTATTGTCATGCCAGGATCGTGGTTTATTGTAAGCTGAGGGCTATTTCACTATTGATTAACCAAATTAGATGTACGGATCGCTTAGGCTTCGAACATTGCTTGCATAAATGATGTGGGATCAAAAGCCTCGACATCATCAAGCGTTTCACCCACGCCGATGAGCTTAACTGGTATGCCCAGCACATCTTGAATAGCTACAACAATTCCACCCTTGGCTGTGCCATCTAATTTAGCCAGGAAAATCCCCGTTACATTAATGGCCTTGGCAAATACCTTTGCCTGTGTGATTGCGTTTTGACCTGCAGTTGCATCCAGTACAAGAAGCACTTCATGCGGCGCACCCGGAATTTTCTTAGCAACAACATCGCGAATCTTCGTTAGCTGCCTCATTAAATTATCTTGTGTGTGTAATCGACCTGCTGTGTCAATAACTAACGCATCTACATGGCGCGCAATCGCAGCATCACAAGCATCGAACACCACCGCAGCAGGATCAGAACCGGCCTCGCCTTTAACTATCTGTACATCAAGTCGATTAGACCATATCTCCAATTGTTCGGTAGCAGCAGCGCGATAAGTATCAGCCGCGGCTAATAAGACTGTGCGCCCTTGTTCTTTAAGTGATTTAGTTATTTTCGCAACACTTGTAGTCTTACCAGAACCATTAATACCCGCAACAAGAATCACCGTGGGTTTGGTTTGAGCCACCGCTAGCGAACGATCGGTTTCTTCCCATCTGCCAATAAGTTGTTGCTTAAGAAACTCCAGCGTATCTTCACCCCTGACAATTTCCTTGTCTTTATACGCTTGCCGCAGATTCTTGATAATAGAAGTAGTAGCTGCTACCCCCACATCCGCAGCAATTAACCGTTGCTCAATCTCACTTATCAACTCATCATCAAGTGCGCGCCCCATTAGCAGGCTGCGAAACCCACTTCCTACAGCTTCGCGTGTTCTGGCTAAGCCTTTGCGAATGGCGCTGACTGTAGTGCTAAATAATCCCACAGGCTATCTATCCGCCGCTTTCACAGGCTGCATCTTGCTGGGCGGCTTCATTATCATCCGCAATCTCATTATCCGCACGCTTTAATTTATAGATCTTATCCAGTACACCATTAATAAATAGTGGCGACTTTTCTGTGCTATATTCCTTGGCTAACTCAACTGCTTCATTTATCGCCACCTTAGGCGGAGTTTGCGTCGAGACAATTTCATAATAGGCAATGCGAAGAATACTGCGATCAATAATCGGCTGGCGATAGGTTGGCCAATCCGGCGCTAATTCAACGACAATAGAATCAGCCTCTTGGCGCAGCTCCCAGGCTTTTTTAGCTAATTCGAAACCGCTGTCGTGAGTTTGTTCATCGCCGGGTGATTGACTTAGTGATTCACGAATTGATTCAATATCCTGACCTTTGCAGGCATCAATTTGATAAATAGCTTGTAAAGCACATCGGCGGACGTTACGTGACATTGTCAATTCATCCGCCTCCTGTAAGTTGTGTGCTTGAAGATTCGATAGCCCTAACAGTTTTAATAGCAGCGGCCATGGCCTCTGCGCCTTTGTTACCTTTGTCACCGCCTGCACGTGCTTTGGCTTGCTCTAATGAATCGCAGGTAAGAACACCAAATGCAATCGGCACACCGGTTTGAACAGTGATCATCGTCAATCCCTGTGCAACCGCATTAGCGATGTATTGATCGTGTTTTGTCTGGCCAGAAATTATACATCCTAAAGCAACCACGGCATCGATATCATCGCGCTTGGCCATCGCATTTGCAGCAGCGGTCAACTCAAACGCGCCTGGAACCATAACCACACAAAGATCATCCTCTAATCCACCGGCTACTGCAAACTGCTCAATCGCAGCGTCGCGCATGGCCAGTGTTATCTGCTCATGATATAGGCTGACCGCTATAGCAATTCGCAGGCCATCAGCATTTGCCGAATTTTTCGCATTTTCATACATATAGTAGGTTTGGCGTGGATTGATAATATCAGACCGCGCATCGTATGGGCAGGCATTGCCAAGATCAATGCTCAAAAGATGAACTGCCCAATAGCACCCCATCTTGCACTCCAAGCGAGTACGATACCTGAGTGGCCAGGCTGATTGTCAAAATAATCACTGCAATACAACTAACGCGATTGACCATGGCGTTTGGTGCGGTTGCTGATGTTTGGTTTGTGATCCTGCTCACTCGCGCAACGCAGCATGACACTGATATACGAGTCGCAACTATGGACCTATGGGCTGCACTAGCGGCTGGAGCAGTAATCGCGGTCGGTCTCTTTGCATACGGTGCATCACTCAACGATGTCTTGGATGTAAGACATGATGCTGCGTTTAGTCCGGATAGACCTATTCCAGCTGGGAGAATAAAGCTGGGCCAGGCAGTTGTTGTAACAATTGGAGCGTTAATTGTCGCAGTTTTAGCCAGCACAGCTTTAGATACTTGGGCGCTATGGGTGACATTGCTTACCGCTGCAGGAATACTTTTCTATAACGCAACCGGAAAATTTGTACCAGCAGTTGGATTCATCACCATCGGCTTAGTTCACGCAGCGCACATGTTGATCCCCAACGCACATTTGGAATTCATGTGGCCGGTCTGGCTTGTTATGACTCATACAATAGTAATAGCCGCCATTGTACATGTACTTGAAGACAAGAGGCCGCGCTTAACTGTACGCGCTCTTATCGCAGCGATCCTGGGATGGTTAGTATGGTCATCAGTCATAATCGCCTGGGGAATTAAACAGGGTGGTATTTGGCCGGAGGGTGTGCCGGCATGGACGGTGATTTGGCCAATCCTTACTGTTTTAAGTTTTATATCAGTCGCGTGGTGGAAGGTCAGTTCTCAAACAGGAGCAGCGGCGGCTGAGAAACTAAAACGATACGGCGCGATGTGGCAAGCTCTGTATGGGGCAGGATGGCTGGCTGCATTGGGACTTAATTTAGAAGCTGCATGGATCGGTGGCTTTGCTATTGCGGGGTTTGCTGCAATGACCCTTATTAAAGAAGTGACGGGATTGACAGGCAAGCCCATTGCTTATCGATGAGCCGCCTCGATACGCGCATAAAAAAACGGCTTGCCGGAACGGCCTCTCCTCCAAGGCCCTCGACGGCAAGCCGAGTAATCAGATAATGTAATCGAGATTTAACTTTTTGCCAAGCGCAAAGCTCAAACTTTTATGGTTTTGCTTGAAATTTTGTGTGAAAATAGGGGGCTTATGAGGCCGAACATTTCTATAACCGTAGCAGTTGCCGACTGGTCCGAGAACTGCGTTGTGAAAAAGCATCATATGCCTTTAGCTATGTCCCTGGGGCGTCGATCAACTCTTAAGGGCTATATAACAGCTCCCTTATATATAGTTAACGAAGCTGCCCAGAGGCAGTAGCTGGCATTTCTCTAAGGCAGCGAGTATCAGGAGCTTGCTATTGATGGCAGAGATCCGACCAAGAATTTTAGTTGTTGATGAAGATCCAATCGTGGCCCAGGCCATGGCAGATTTTCTTTGTGATATTGGTTACATCACAGCAGTAGCTCACAGCGGTGTTAATGCACTTGAAGAAATTGAGAAATCGCATCTGAGTATTGATTCAAGACCGCCACAATCTTTCTCTGTATTAATCGCAGATATGTCAATGCACGGAATGAGCGGTTTGGAGTTAATCAAAATAGTTCGAAAAGATCATTCCGATATTGTTCCATTAGCAATCACAGGTTATGGAACTATACAAGCAGCTGTCCAGGCCATCCGCGCTGGAGCAATAGATTACTTAACCAAACCGTTAGTAGATGAAGAATTACAAATCGCGGTTGAAAAAGCGGTTCAGCAGCATGTATTGTTAGCTGAAAATACAAACCTTCGCCAACAACTCGAGCAGCGTTACGGACTCGATAGCATCATTGGCTCTGATGTCAGGATGCGGCGCATATATGAAGTAATAGATGCAGTAGCAGCTAGTAAAACCACAGTCTTGATGTGCGGCGAATCGGGAACAGGCAAGTCCCTTATCGCGGGAGCAATTCATCGAGCTTCACCAAGGGCAGATAAACCATACGTAGAAATTTCATGCGGATCCATCCCTGAGACATTGCTTGAATCTGAACTCTTTGGACATGTTAAAGGTGCGTTTACAGGCGCGCATGCTGACAAGGTCGGCCGATTTCTCTCCGCGCATACTGGAACCATATTCCTTGATGAGATTAACTCCGCTTCACCGGGCATGCAGCTGAAACTCTTGCGTGTATTACAAGAACGGCAGTTTGAGCCTGTAGGCTCAAATGACACAATCGAAGTTGATGTCAGGGTCATCCTTGCCAGCAATCAACCATTGGAAGATCTCGTAGCATCAGGCGAGTTTCGTCAGGATCTTTATTACCGCATCAACGTTGTTTCAATCGAGCTGCCGCCACTTCGTGATCGGATTGGTGATATTCCGCTCTTGGCTGAGCATTTTCTTCAGGAAACCGCACGCGAAGCCAAGAAACAGATCACCGGCTTTACTAACGAAGCTCTGGATGCTCTGCGTAGATACTCTTATCCAGGAAATGTTCGTGAATTGCAGAACATTATAGAGCGTGCAGTTGTTCTTACGCGCGCAACTCGCATTGATATGGATGACCTGGCCCAGCAGGTGATAGATAACTCAACCGGAAAGCTCCTGCCTGCGCATCTGCAAGGTTCAATCGGTAGCGAAGTGAATTGGTCATCGGATAACCCTCTCCCTTTGCGAAAAGCCTTAGAAGATCCTGAAAAGCGCATCATCCTCGCAGCATTGCAAGCTAATGATTGGAACAGACAAAAGACAGCTGACCAACTAGAAGTAAATCGCACAACCCTATACAAGAAAATCAAACAGTACGATCTAGAAGAATACGGCCGAACGGCTTAGCGCACATTCACACATCGCCGTTCTTTACGATTGCTTTATCTTCGTAAACTGCAACCCACCTGCGATATATCTCGAGCCTGGAGCATTCGAGTGTTCCAATTATATCCGCATAGTTTGAATAGGATTCGTTTTCGGGGTAGTCCACACCCCAAGCCTTGCGCGCAATTTGTGTTATTACGTAATTCGCATGACCTTTGCGTTTATCAGGTTGCTGCAATAAAAGCAGCTTGGCTAATTCTTCGATTAAAGCATCGTAACGCGGCCGATCATCTTGCGGGATATAGGGCACTGTCGAAACACTCCAAAGTAAATATGCGCTGGCAATCAGAAGAAACGATCATTGACCTTCCTTCGTTTCGTTTTCTTCCAGCATCTTGACATCCTCAAGATCGACTGTGCGTCCCGCAGCACGCTTTGCTGCAATGAGGTCTGTTAGAGAAACGACATAAATTGGTTGTCCTTGGTATTTCATTGTTTCACGATGCTCCCATGCTTCTTGAAAAACCAATCCCGGAGTTGTTGTTTGTACATCTATTCTAACTATATCGTTAAAGATTGTTATCTCCCGCTCAAGCAGTTTTTGGGGAGTAGTTAAAGCGGCTGTAGCTAAGCCAGCCTCTAGTAATGCTGCAAGAAGCCGCTGGGCATTTTCTGGCGACGCTTCTATGAGAATATCTAGATCGAACGTGGCACGTGGCACTCCATGCAGGACAACTGCAATACCACCGATCACGACGTATTTCACATCATGGGAGTGTAAGGATTTGAATACGCTTTGAAGTCGATTGATCATGCTTCAATTCTGCGATCTTTGGATTATTCTCAAGAGCGAGATCAGTTATTTCACAAAGATAGTCCATTCGCTGGGCAATTGTAAGCGATTGGAACCATCGAGCCTTAGCTTGAGGTGATTCATCGTTTCTATCATGTGAGATGTGCTTGTTCATAACTCGGGTTCATTATATACCTGTTAATTGTCTAAGTATCGGCTGCTACCATCAGAGGCGAGTATCTGATTGACATCTGATTCCGCATCAGGTTCAACGCCCAAATATGTCAGCGTCTCATCAATAATATCGCGCACAACGGGCCCGGCGATTGCGCCCCCATAATGACCAAGAGATTTGTCCGGATCATCAACCACACATAGCACAACGATCTGCGGATCATCAAAAGGTGCACCGCCAATGAAGCTCGCAACATAACGGTCTTCGAAGTATCCACTGCCATCTGGTTTGGGTAGTTGTGCTGTTCCAGATTTTGCGAAGATTTTGTAGCGATCTGATTGAGCGCGCTTGCCTGTGCCTTCGAGCATCACATCACGCAACACCTGCCTCACTAATTTAGCAGTAGCTGGTTTGATGATTTGATGTTTAACCGGATAGGCTTCATCTTCGGGAGTATTTGCTGTAATACGAATTTTCGGCAGTGTGCCATCACCTGCAATCACGCTAAAGGCGCGGACCATTTGCAGGGGGGTTACAGCAATTTCGTGACCCATGGGAATGGACGTTTGTGTGTAATGACCCCATTTTTCCGGACTTGTAACAATGCCACTGGATTCGCCGGGCAAACCACAACCAGTTTTACTACCAAATCCAAAGCTGGAAACTGCTTGCTGCATTTGTTTTTCGGTCATACGCTCAGCAACAATAGCCATGCCGCTATTGATGGAATGAATAAGTACGCGTTCCCAACTCACAGGCCCGTAGTAATGACTGTCGCGAATTCTTCTGCCTTGTGTGGTTCGATAAGCTGGGTTTTCTGGAGTAGGAATAATTTCATCCGGCGTAGCTTTACCCAGCTCGGTTGCCACCGCCCAGATGAATGGCTTAAATGTTGACCCCGGTTCATAAGGATCACTAACACAGCGATTGCGCCCAAGCGCAGGATGAATTTTTCTATTAGGATCATCCGTAACTTCATCCCAGCCATCCCGCTCATTAAGCACATCGTACATCGCCAGGATTTCACCAGTTTGGCAGTTTAGAACGATTGCTCGCGCGCCCCCTGCGTTGTATTCTTTAACCACCTGATTTAGCCGCTGCTGTGCGATTTGTTGAATAACCACATCGATGCTGAGCTTAATATCCTGCCCATCAATTGCTGGCGTATGCGCATCGGGTTCTATCCAAAGCGCCCGTCGCCGCGCATCTCGAAGATAAGTCAGCTTGCCATCGGTTGGCTCTAATTCATCTTCAAACAGATGTTCCATACCCCCAAGCCCTGTATGCTCAAACCCAACCATACCGATGACATTGGCTGCATTTTCACCTTGTGGGTAGTGGCGAACCAGATGCGCTTCAAGCCCCACGCCGCGTAGAGCTGCATGGGAAATTGCCTGAACCTGCCAATCATCCAGTTCATGATCGAGTACGATGTATTGACGTCCAGGCCGATCCAGAATTTTCTTATCAATCTCAGCAGGATTGGCGCCAATTGCATCCGCAATATCTACTGCGATCGTATCAACATCTATAACCTGAGTTGGATCGACAAACAAACGATAGGCAACGCCACTTGTTGCCAATATACGATTGCGAGAATCAATCAGATCGCCGCGCTTGGCCATTTCGTCACGCTCTGATAGCGGTGGAATTATGGCGCTAGTTAACCGTGCATCTGGATATAACTTCAGCTGCGCTACTCGACCAAGTAATAGCAGCATAGTTACCAGCATAAGTAAGACGCCTAACTTTGCCCACGCCAAAGTTCGTATCGCTTGACGATTATCGATTTGTGCTTTAGTTGTCATTTGTTTAACCATCCAGGTTAGAGTGTAAAGTTACTGAATTGTTATGTGTTGTTTGCATCTTGCGAGGTGCTGATGGAAGCGGCTTCCATTTTGAATCAATATTCTCCAGCGAAACGCGAACTTGTGCAGGTTGGCATTTTTCCGCAATCACACTGTGAACTGACCAAAGCAATTGCTCTTGTTCTAGTAAACGACGGTGAACACTTGCGATTTCATTAGCGGTTTCAATGCGCTGTTGTCGGATTACAAGTAAAGTGCAGGCAATCATTCCAATAGCGCAAACGATTAACAATAATTTAGAAAACACTGATACATAACCTTTCAAAGTGAAACCATTTACGAACTAAAATAGCCCCAGGCTAGTCGCGGCTATTTTTAAGTTCTCGGTATCTTCAGTGTAACCCCAGAACGCACGTTATTAGGATCATCAATAACATCTCTATTTAGCTCAAATAGTTCCTGCCAACGCCTTGCAGTCTTAAGCAGTTTTTGTGAAATCTCAGATAGTGTTTCACCACTTTTTACCGTGTAACGTGCGAATTTACTATGGGAATTTGATCTCTGGGGTTTATCGAGATTTCCAAAGAATGATCGATCAGGCAGACTAAGCTTGCTTCCCGCACGAACCATATTCGGATCAGAAATTCCGTTATAATCCGCTAGCGCAGTTGCCAGTGAAGCATCTCTATACTCTCGTTGACAAATCTTGCTAAGCGATTCGTTACTCTTTACGATGACAGTACGGATTTTAGAATATGTCTTTTTAGGAAGTGTCTGTTTTGGGCGCGTTGGGATTGTGCTCGAATCATCCTGCAAATCAGGCAAACGAATTACATTAGGTTTGGTTTTATTCACAGGCCTTCGTGCCGGCTGCGCATTACCTAAAACATCTTGTTTATATTCAGCAGTACTAACTGCCGGGCGTATGACCGCAGCTGAGGTTTTCGCAGCAACATTTTGCTGATCAAGATCTATTAACTCTCCATCGGTATAGGTTCGCCTTGTGAATTTCCCATCTCTTTGAGAAAGGTTGGCTGCCTCATCCAGTCTCGCGGCTGAAAAATGATCCGAAACCAGTACGCCTACAAATACAATCAAAGCGAACCCAACAACCAACGCCAATTTGTTTTCACGTGTCATATGCCAAAGCTTCCCTGCTATAGCCGCATTGGAACTATTAGTAATTCCAAAAATGCGGAGGCCTTATCAAGCGCGGGCGCCCACCATGATTGCCCGCAGTTTGGCGGAGCGCGATCTGGAATTGGCCATTACTTCAGCTTCCGTGGCTACAACAGGCCTTTTCGTGAGCAGCGCTCCCAGCCCACGATCAGCAAGCTCGTTAAACGATCGTTTGACGATGCGGTCCTCCAAGCTGTGAAAACTTATTACCGCAATTCTTGCGCCGCTTTTAAGCCACCCATCTTCGTTGACCTTCGAGGCGCTTTGGATTATTTGATCCATCAACGCTTGCAATGCAGCTAGTTCATCATTAACCGCAATTCGAAGGGCCATGAAGGTTCGAGTGGCCGGGTGCATGCGCGATGTTTGCGCCCGTTTTCCATAAGCTTCAAGTACCGTTTGCACGAGCTGTGCTGTTGTGTGAATCGGCTGCACCTTGCGAGTTTGTACAAGTTTTCGAGCGATCTTCCGAGCGAACGGTTCTTCACCAAATTCAAAGATCAAATCGGCAATTTCTTCCTCTGAAAAAGTGTTGACAATTTGTGCTGCGGTTGTCGGTCCATCGGGGTTATAGCGCATATCAAGTGGCCCATCTACACGAAAACTAAACCCACGATTGGCGTCTTCCATTTGTGTGGAACTGAAACCAAGATCTGCCAGCACCATGTCCGCTCGAACATTCGCATTCACAAGATGTAGTGGCATTCTTACGAAACTATCCTGTAAAGGCACAAAACAACCTCCAGCTTCGCCAATTACTTTGGCAGAATACGACAAGTTTTCACTGTCGAGATCTACACCAAACACCTTGCCATCGGGCGCAACTGCTGCTGCTAATGCTGCGCCATGGCCGCCTCGACCAACTGTGCAATCAACCGCAATTTCGCCAGGCTTAGGATTTAAAAGCGCAAGCGTTTCGCTCAGCAAAACCGCGATGTGCCCCGAGCTAGGACCGGTAACCTCAGTTGACATAGCGATAACTCGTTATGTGGTTGAACTTTTCAGTTAGAGGCCGATAACGAAAAACTACCATGATGAACATTAAAACCTTTGCGCTGATTGCCTTCTTGTTGTGCCTTACTGGATGCAGCGGGCTGCGTTTTGTCATTGATACTATCCCAGCAGTCAATCGTCTGACAGAAACGACTGTGCTGGAAGATAAAGGTGCTAGTTCATCGGCCAAGATTGCGCTAATCGATTTCACCGGCCTGATCTCTGATGCTAAGAAACGAGGATTGATCTCACCAGGCGAAAATCCAGTCAGCAGATTCGTCGAATCCTTGCGTAAAGCTGCGGATGATAAGAATACCAAAGCCATCGTGATTCGCATAAATTCCCCAGGCGGAACTGTTACCGCAAGCGATCTTCTTTATCGCGAGATTCTGTATTTTAAGGAAGAATCAAAGAAGCCCGTGGTAATTCTCATGGCGGATATCGCAGCGTCAGGCGGTTTCTACATGTCCTGTGCGGGTGATGAAGTCATTGCCCATCCAACAACAATCACCGGTTCAATCGGTGTAATAATGCAAACCTTCAATTTCTCTGAAGGAATGCGCAAGATCGGCATCAAAGCCGACGCAATCACATCAGGGCCAAATAAGGCAGTCGGTTCACCCTTTGAGCCAATGCCAACCGAACATCGCGCGTTATTGCAAGAGCTAGTTGATGAGTTTTACGCAGAATTTGTTGCGATAGTTAAGAAAAGCAAACCCAATCTTTCACCAGCCGATCTAAAATGGGTTACTGATGGAAGAGTTGTAACCGGAAGGCGCGCAGTTGAGATCGGCCTGGTTGACAGTGTGGGTGATCTGCGAGATGCCTTTGCAGCTGCTAAACGCAGAGCTAATCTCAGTAAGGCGAAGTTAATAAAATATCACCGAAACACTGAACACGTGGGAAGTGCTTACGCAAGAAAACCACAAGCTGACCCACAAGTAAACTTGCTGCAACTAAATATAAACGCAGGCTCAATGTTCGATCAAACCGGCTTTTACTACTTGTGGGATCCCACAGTGTGGTAAATCCCCCGACGCCCATGGATAGCAATCCATGTTGGGGTTTAGCCGTAGGGCTTGACCCTGCGTAGAGTGCCCACATGGCATAAAATTCTACTAATATCCATCGCTTACTTGCGTGTATACAATTCCCCATGAGTTCGACCGCTTACAGAGAATATGTCATGGCTGTAGATCGTGTTGAAAAACGCCTGCGAAAGGTCGCATCTGCGCTAGATGAAGCTGGCATCAAATATGCGGTCATAGGCGGCAATGCAGTTGCGGCTTGGGTTGCGCGCGTGGATCCAAGTGCAACGCGATCAACTAAAGATGTAGATTTGCTTGTAGAGGCCAATGATATAGATCGTATTACACAAGTGTTTGAAGGGATAAACTTCACTCGTGAAGAAGTAATGGGATTGACACTGTTTATCGATCCTGATGAACCCAGCGTTAGATCAGCTGTGCATCTTATTTGGGCGAATCAACCAGTACGTCCAGATTATAAATACCCCGCACCATCTGTAGATGATGTGCAGCGAGATCCACAAGGATTTTGTGTTCTGGATCTTCCAGCCCTTGTGCGTATGAAGCTCACTTCACATCGAGACATTGACCGAGTTCACATTCGAGACCTACTTAGCGTTGGGCTCATAGATCAGTTTACAAGAGAGTCTTTGCCAAAAGAGCTACAAGATAGATTGACATCTATAGAAGAAGCTATAGAAGATTGAGTCGCTGATGCTTATGAAACCGCAGCCCGTGGTATCTTCCCGCGCAGCTCAAACTCTTTGACTATAAAGATTATCATTAATACCAGAGAAGCAATTCCTGCGATGGAACCAATGCAAGGAACTACAATCGCTCCTATAGTGCAGATTGAATACCAAAGACCCATGTTCTTGCCACAATCGCCATATCCTTCTTTTCCATTTGCTTCAAAGTAAGCTTGATACGATTCTGGAATTCTCTGATAAACAATAAAGTTCCAGAAAAAGTTGAAAAATGGAATCAATAAAAGCCAAACTTGCCAAGGCTCCATTTTGCGATATTCAGCTGGTACTCGTGCCAAGCAAGAATAATGCAATGCACATATTGCAATGTTAATAACAAGATAAATTGCCAATGCTATCAATGCGAAAGCAATAAAAAACCAAAAAATGGCCATTATTGCTTTCTCGTCAATGACGGGTTGTTGTTGTGCGATTGTGTAAAGCAGATTCATGCGTTTACTCCTGCCGCAAAGAATACGAGCTTTTACTTATCATGACAATTAAATAGGATTCACGAATTGTTGTTTTTATATACAATCTCATAATCCCAGTAACAATCGCTGTGGGTGTTCGATTGCATCTTTGATATGCACAAGGAAGCTTACCGCTTGTTCGCCATCGACGATTCGATGATCGTAGCTCAGCGCAAGATACATCATTGGCTTAAGCACAATTTGACCTGGGGTATCTGCATCTTCGATAGCCCTAGGCATGATCTTGTGCATGCCTAGGATTGCAGATTGTGGGGGGTTAAGGATGGGCGTTGACATAAGTGAACCATAAACTCCGCCGTTTGATATGGTGAAGGTTCCACCAGTCATTTCATCCATGGTTAACTTGTTATCCCGCGCGCGTCCTGCAAGCTCTTTAATAGTCCGTTCAACATCCGCAAACGACATCTTTTCAGTATTTCGCAGCACCGGTACCACGAGGCCTTTATCCGTTCCGACTGCAACAGAAATATCCACATAATCGTGAAATTCAATTTCGTTACCATCAATGTATCCATTTACAATGGGAAACTGTTTTAATGCAGATGCGCATGCTTGCACAAAGAACGACATGAAACCGAGCTTTACGCCATGCTTATTAAGAAAATCTTCTTTATGTGCTTTCCGCAATTCCATCACTTGCGACATGTCCACTTCGTTAAAGGTCGTAAGCATTGCAGCATTGTGCTGCGCGAAAACCAGTCGTTCTGCGATGCGTTGTCGCAGCTTGCTCATCTTTTTTCGCTGTATACCCCGTGAACCCGAGGGAATGATGTTGATAATATCTCCAGGATCGGTGGGTTTGGTTCCCACTACTGCAAGAACATCAGATTTAGTTATACGCCCCGATGTTCCGGTTCCCTGAAGTTCAGTCAGGTTTACCCCTTTATCAGCTGCGACCTTTTTCGCTACTGAAGTAGCTTTGCTATCGCTGTTGGTGCTTGCTATAATTGTTGCTTGTGCAACTGTTTCAGCCGGTGCATCAGTTGCTTGTGCTACCGCTTCCACATTAGCCGGTCGTTGAGCATTAGTATCAATTGAAGCAATAACTTCCCCGACCTGCTTTTCCGCGCCTTCTTGGGCTTTAACATTTAATATGCCAGATTCCGGTGCAGGCACTTCGAGGGTAACTTTGTCCGATTCGATCTCTACGACGATTTCGTCCTTTTCAACCCAATCGCCCGAAGATTTCAGCCACGGGCCTATTACCACTTCGGTGATTGATTCGCCTGGACTGGGAATACTAATCTCAACTGACATAAGGGATACTCTTTGCGTAAAGTTACTTGCTAGGAAGTGGATATCTTAGCTTGCGAATTATCATTGTTATTGGATTCAGCAATATTACTTGAAGTGGGCAGTCCCACAGCATTTATCATTATCTTTTCCTGCTCTTGAGCGTGCATCTTGGCAGAGGCGACCGCAGGTGAAGCACTTTCATCACGCCCAACGTAGGATAAATCCAAATCAATTTCTTCCAATAGCGTTGTCTTAAAGAATCGGTACGCACCCATATTCTTTGGCTCTTCCTGAACCCAGACAGTATCGCGCACATCTGCGTAGCGTTTTAATATCTCACTTAACTCGCGCTTAGGCTGCGGGTATAGCTGCTCGATTCTAACAATCGCAACATCATCGCGCTTAACAGTTTCGCGATGTGCAATCAGATCGTAATATATCTTTCCACTACAAAGTAATAGGCGAGTGATCTTCTTAGCATCACTTACCTGAGGATCATCAAGAACCAGATCAAATTGGCCATTTACAAAATCATCGACGTGGCTCACAACCTTCGGATGTCTAAGCAGACTCTTTGGCGTAAGCACAATTAACGGCTTGCGGAAACTTCGCTTAATTTGTCGTCGCAGCATGTGGAACATCTGAGCGGGAGTCGTCGGATTCACAACCTGCATATTGTTATTGGCACAGAGTTGCAAGAAACGCTCAGGCCTGGCAGAAGAATGCTCAGGCCCTTGCCCTTCATAACCATGAGGCAGGAAAAGCGTAAGCCCACTAAAGCGATTCCATTTGGCTTCCGCGCTCGCTAAAAACTGATCAAAGATAACCTGAGCACCATTAGCGAAATCGCCGAACTGCGCTTCCCAAATTATTAACATTTCCGGATCACCAAGCGAATAACCATACTCAAACGCAACACAAGCGGATTCGGTAAGCGGACTATTGTGTACACAAAAACGCGCCTGATTATCGCTAAGATGGTTAAGTGAATCATGAGCCTCGCCGGTAACTTGATCTATTAACACACAATGTCGATGGCTGAAAGTTCCGCGCTCAACATCCTGGCCAGTCAATCGCACAGCATTGCCTTCCAGCAGCAGCGAACCATACGCAAGCAATTCACCCATAGCCCAGTCGATCTTTTCATCTTTACTTATTACGTTGCCGCGATATTCAAGCTGCTTTTTAAGTTTGCGATGAGGCGTAAAACCATCAGGAACACAGCCAAGCCCCTGGGAAATAACCGTAAGTTGTTCGCGCGATATGCCGGTGGTAATTTCCTTGGAAGAATACTTTTCAGCAAGCCCAGCCCATACTGAACTAAATGCATCTACTGATGTTGGGACAGGAGTTTGGGTTGAGCGCGTTTGGGCAGCATCCAGATTGCTCTTTAATGTTTCGTACAGCTCAGCAAACGCTTGTTGAGTGATAACGCCTTCACTAATTAACTGCTTGGCGTAAGTTTGCAATACCGCAGGTTGCTTCTTGATCTTCGCGTACATCAATGGCTGCGTAAAGGTTGGCTCATCGCCTTCGTTATGTCCAAACTCGCGATAGCACCACATATCAATAACAACATCGTTCTTAAACGTTTGGCGATACTCCAAAGCTAATTTCGCAACAAAGGCGCAAGCTTCCGGATCATCGCCATTTACATGGAAAATCGGAGCTTCCGTCATCTTGGCAATGTCGGTGCAGTAGGTTCCGCTATGTGCATCAATTGGATTAGTAGTAAAACCAATCTGGTTATTGATGATTATGTGGATGGCGCCTCCGACTTTATAACCATCGAGGTTCACCATGTTCAAACATTCAGCAACAATACCCTGGCCGGGAAATGATCCATCTCCATGAAGCAATACAGGTACACATTGATTGCGCTCTGCATCCTCGCGAATGCGCTGCTTTGCTCTGGCGCGACCAAGTACCACAGGCCCGACAAATTCCAAATGTGAAGGATTAGGCGAAAGTGTTAAGCGAATATTCTCACCCGATTTGGTTTTACGATCCGAGCTATAACCGCGGTGATATTTAACATCACCTCCGCCATGAACAAAATCTTCAGTCCATGCCTCTGCAAACTCGGTAAATATCTGGTCGTATGTCTTTTGCAGAACATTTACCAAGACATTTAACCGCCCTCTATGCGCCATGCCGAAGGTAAATTCCTTGACGCCGTTGCTTGCACCTTGCTCGATCATCTCTTGCATTAGCGGTATAAGCGATTCACTACCATCGAGGCCGAAGCGTTTTTTCGCAGTAAAACGAGTATGCAGAAAAGTCTCAAACGCATCAGCCTGGCTTAGCTCGCCAAGTATTCGCATTTTGTGATCGTGATCAAGTGGCGGACGATTGCGCACGCTTTCCATTTGTTGTTGAAGCCAATGCCGCTGCTTGGGATCCTGTATGTGCATGAATTCAACGCCGATGTGTCGGCAATAAGTTTCATCAAGCAGCTTTACAATGTCTCTTAAAGGGCAAGGTGTTTCCAGCGGCAAATCACATGGATCAAACAGTAAGTCCAGATCGGCCTCTGACAAATTATGCGTGGCTAGTTGCGGAAGATGTGACTGGTTTCGATCATCACTAAGTGGATCAAGATCAGCTCCACGATGGCCTCGATCTCGATATTCATAAATCAGATCATCAACTCGAGCTTGCTTGGTATGAACAAACTCAGCGGTAGTTGAAGCATCAGTCGCAGGGAGCCTTTGCTGATCTACAGAATCCTTAGCACCATCTAATTGAGGTGCTCGTTCCATTCCTAGTTCAAACCCACTAAAAAACTGCTGCCACTGACCATCTACTGATTCTGGATCACTAATCCATCGCTCATACATCCCTTCGATGTACTCACTATTCCATCCATTTACTGAGTGTTGTGCCGGTTGGATCGCCATGAGTTTGCTCAATAATGCTTAGAGAACCTAAAAAGTAGGAGAGTGTAGACGCCGAGCCACATAATAGCCCACAAAATAAGCTGATTATCGGCCTCTACCACAAACCAACAAAGTTGCAGCAATCACTGCATCGGCAGTCCCAAAGGCCAGCTTTGCTATGAAGCTCTAACCATCGCCATGATCATGCAAACAATGCCCCATGCACTCCAAAAACACCTACAAAAGAGCTATAGGATCGACATCAACCACCAAACCTGCTCCCGCATGGAGCAAGCCTTGGTTGCGCCCTGCTACCAATAGTTCCTGGAGCAAAATAGGTGAATCAGCTAGCAATTCGATCTGCTGTCGGTGCTTTCCTGCAATCCGTGAAATCGGACAAGGAGCAGGCCCACGCAAACGAACAGCTTCACTGGCGATTTGCCTTAACCTTGAAGCAATTCGCTTTGCGGTCGAAACGCACTGAGGATAATTCACATCCCGCACAACAAGTCTCGCCATCCGCGTAATTGGTGGCAGCTTACAACGCGTTCTCTCAGCAAGCTCCAGCTTGGCAAACGATTCATAATCATGCGCAGCCGCCAACTTAATCGAAGCTGCGTCCGGTTGAAATGTCTGAACAATAACTAAACTTGGCCCATCACCACGACCACATCGACCAGCAACTTGACTTACCAATTGATGTGTTCGCTCCGCAGCCCGAAAGTCCGGCAAATTAAGCGCAGTATCCGCATTAATAACACCAACTAGTTGAACTTTAGGGAAATCCAAACCCTTAGCGATCATCTGCGTGCCAACTAGTAGTTTGATCTTCTCATCGCCAAACCTGCCAAGCGCATCATGTAAATCCTTAACGCCGCTCATAGAATCCGAATCAACGCGCAGCATGGTTGATCCATCAACCAGTTGAGGAAACTTCCTTGCGAGTTCTTCTTCAACGCGCTGCGTTCCCAATCCGAATGTCGTTACTTGCTTATCACAATCGGGGCAACGCTCAGGTAAACGCAGTTCCCCCTCACAGTGATGACATCTGACAAATCCGCCACCTCGCAGATTACGATTAATGTGAAACACCATTGTGCTATCACAATCATCGCAGGCCATGAGCCAACCGCAACGATGATCTGGACACGCAATATAATTCGCATATCCTCTGCGGTTAAGTAGTATTATCACCTGCCCGTTGCGATCGAGGGTTTCTCCAATGGCATTTTCCAATACGGGGCCGATCAAATGTACTCGCCGATCATCTCTGCGCTTACGCTCGGCTGCAAAGTCTACGATTTTTACTAATGGCAATCTAAGCCCCGGCACACGTTTCTCTAAACGATGAATTGTGTAGCTGTTTTTAACGGTAGCGTTGTACCAACTTTCAAGTGAAGGCGTAGCGCTACCCAATAAGACTGGACACTTAGCCAACTGCGCTCGGCGAATCGCAACATCTCTGCCGTGATATCGCGGCAACTGATCCTGCTTGTATGAACCATCATGCTCTTCATCAACGATAATTATGCCAAGCCGATCATCAGGAATTGGTGCGAAGATTGCGGATCTAGCGCCTAGAACTATTTCTGCTTCACCCTTTGCTGCCATCATCCACTGTTGATTTCGTTGCGCAGCGGTTAAACCCGAATGTAATATCGCAACACGATGATCAGGAAAACGCCCGATCAACCTTCCACCAGTTTGTGGCGTAAGTGCAATTTCAGGAACAAGAACAATCGCCATCTTTCCCTTAGCGATTACAGCTTGGATTAGCCTAATATAAACTTCAGTCTTACCTGAACCTGTAACGCCAAATAGTAGATGCGCAGAAAAACCTTTATTAAGCTTGAGGCTTATATCATCAATGATCTTTGATTGAGGGTTTGTGAGTTTATCTGGAATAGTTGTATCTAAAGTTTGCTGTATCCACGCGGCTTCGATTGTGGTTTTAGGCTTGGCATTAAGTACTTTTTTCTCAATAAGTTGTTTAATTGCTGAAAGCGTACCTAATTCCGCAAGCTCTTTTAGGACGCGAATTTCAACTGGCCTGCGATTGCTTGGTAATGCTGAAAGAACATCGACAACGTGACGTTGCTTTGCTGGCAATTTGAGATCATTTGATAAGTCACTAGACAAATCGATCATGGTTTTGCCCACTAAACCAGTCTGCTTCTTCACCGCAGCTGGCATCATGGCTGAGAGCGTCATCCCGATGGGGCAGCAGTAATAACTACTAATCCACTTGGCCAGTTCAATAAGTTGCCTAGGCATTGCAGCTTTATGCGCTTCAGATTCGATCGCTTTGATTCTTGTTTCATCAAGCTCGGTTTCGCGCATAAGCTCGATCACATAGCCAGCAGTAGCAGTGTTACCCCTACCTAACGGCACAACCACGCGCGCACCAATAGCAAGCTCACCAAGCTGTTCCGGAACAGCATAAACCAAGCCATCGGGATATTGATCCACACTTCTCTCAACCGCCACGCGCGCAAAGCCAACAATTTTCGCCTGCTGCTGTGTAAATAACGTCGTCATTATGTTAACAGTGTAGTCTCTAGGCGTTTAGCCGCCGCGCCCACGCTACGGTTCCTTCTTATCCGCTTGTCCGCTAGGAGAGGGCCAGTAGCGAAGGTCTATTCCTTACGAGCCGCGAACGATTCCACTGCGATCTTCACCAATGGCTTAATTCCAGTCACAATCAACAACCAAAGCCCATGGGAAGAACTCTCTCTTGGCGTTTTTGGCCATCTACACATACCTTGCTCCCGCCCCGCTCTTATTTTTGATTTTTCTCTGCAATTAGCGAACTGTTTGTGATAGACTGGCTGCGTCTGGCTGCATGGGGCACCTGTCTCCGGGGGCGGCCATCCCGATTCAATCGGGAAGACGGACATCACTGTGCGGCCACTTTGGCACAAGGAGGCCCAATGATGTACGCATACTCAGTATCAACAAAAAGTTCAGTCGTCGTCGCCGTAATCTCGCTTGCCGTGGTCATGAGCGGACAGTATGCCCAGGCCCAGCCCGGCACTGTGCTGTCACACCAGAAGATTAGCTCCACCGATGGTAACGGACCCCCGCTGGGTAACGACGATCTCTTCAGCCGCGTGGCCTCACTGGGCGACCTCGACGACGACGGTGTGGGCGACTTGGCCGTAGGGGCATTCCTCGATGATGACGGGGGCTTAAACCGCGGCGCGGTGTGGATCCTCTTCCTCAACACCGACGGCACCGTCAAATCCCATCAGAAGATCAGCGACACCCAAGGCGGCTTCACCGGCATACTGGATGATGGCGATGTCTTTGGCGTCGCGGTGGCCTCGCTGGGCGACCTCGACGGCGACGGCGTGGGCGACTTGGCCGTGGGGGCACTCGATGACGATGGGGGCTTCAATCGCGGCGCGGTGTGGATTCTGTTCCTCAATGTAGACACAAACGGCCGTGACCCCGTCGTCACCGTCAAGTCCCACCACAAGATTAGCTCCACGTCAGGCGACTTCCCGCCCGGCGCGCTGGACGATGGCGACAACCTCGGCTTTGTGGGCTCGCTGGGGGATCTCGACGGCGACGGTGTGGGTGACCTGGCCGTAGGGGTATGGCGAGACGACGACGGGTGTGCTAAACAGAACCCAGACTGCGACCGCGGCGCGGTGTGGATCCTGTTCCTCAACACCAACGGGACGGTCAAGTCCCACCATAAGATTAGCGACACATCTGGCGACCTGCCCCCCGGCGCGCTGGCTGATGGCGATGGCTTCGGCGCTTCGCCGACCTCCCTGGGTGATCTCGACGGCGACGGGCCTAGCGTGCTCGCCCTGGCCGTGGGGGCAGCTGGCGTTGATGGGGGCCCCTCCGTCTTCGGCGCAGAGTGGATCCTGTTCCTCAACGCGAACGGGACGGTCAATTCCCACCATAAGATCAGCGACACATCTGGCGACCTGCCCCCCCACGCGCTGAATCTTGACGATGACTTCGGCGTCTCGGCGGCCTCGCTGGGTGATCTCGACGGCGACGGCGTGGGCGACCTGGCCGTGGCGGCATTCGCCGATGACGACGGGGGGGGGCTTCAACCGCGGCGCGGTGTGGGTGCTGTTCCTCAATACCAACGGAACCGTAAAGTCCCACCAGAAGATCAGCGACACCGAGGGCGGCTTCAAAGGCATCCTGGATGATGGCGATCACTTCGGCTGGGTGACTTCGCTGGGTGATCTGGACGGCGACGGTGTGGGCGACCTGGCCGTGGGGGCCCAGAACGATGACGACGGGGGCACCAACCGTGGTGCAGTCTATATTCTGTTCCTCGACGGCATTTGTCTGTGGGATCTCGACGCCAACGGCTCCATTGGCACAAGCGATCTACTTGAACTCTTTGCTCAATGGGGCACAGCAGGTCCAGCCGATTTCGATGGCAGCGGAGCTGTCGGCACAAGTGATCTACTAATCCTCTTCGCCAATTGGGGGCCGTGTCCGTAGGCGCACCACTACGCAGACGTGTCATGTTGGTCTTTGCCCATGTTTCGTCTATGAAAATCAGTCGGCGCGGATCAACCGTGTCTTGGGTGCGCTTCCACAAATTGCGTTTCTCTGCGACATCAGGGCGATCCTGCTCGGCGGCATGGATCGTCTTTTTTTTTGAGCGTGTAATTCAACTGCTTGAGAACTTTGCCGACCGCCCATTGGCTGCAGGTAATGCCGAGTCGGTCGCGCAATTCTGCCAGCGTTGCACTCGGATCAGCATGAACCAGTTCAAGCAATCGAGTGCGATCTCACGACTAGCTATCACGAAAATTGGGTGTCAGGGATCGACTCTGGCCGATGAAGTAAGTAGCGGCAGGCAATGCGCTGCGATCATTATTTTGGAGGGGAACACTCGCAATTGTGCACCTTTGCAAGGAGTTACCCCATGTGCGGCATTACCAGGTTATTGGCGTTCCGAGCTAGCTTCATGGCGATGCTGTTAATTACTAGCCATGCCGTATACGCAGGTTCGGTTTTGTATGTCGATGACGATGCTACTCCGGGAGGAGATGGCCAATCGTGGGAGACCGCCTATCGTTTCCTCCAAGATGCGCTGGCCAACGCAAACAGCTTTATGAAAATTCATGTTGCGCAGGGGACGTATCGTCCCGATCGCAACGAAGCTAACCCGCAAGGCTCTGGCGATCGTGAAGCACGCTTTCACCTGGTCAACGATGTAGCCCTACAAGGCGGATACGCTGGGATTGGTGCGGACGATCCAGACGCGCGTGATATTCGCTTGTATGAGACGCTACTCTCCGGTGATCTGCTGGGCGATGATGGAGACGATTTCGCAGACAACGACGAGAATAGCTATCACGTCGTCATCGGCGGCAACAATGCAGCAGTCCTGTCTGGTTTCACCATCACAGCGGGCAACGCCAATGGTGGGCAACTACCTTATATAGGCGGTGGTATGTGGGCAGGAAATCATACCACTATCGATTGTATTTTTATTGGAAATACAGCTGGGGCCGGAGGAGGCTATGGAACTCTAACACAGTCCAATCACTCAACGTTTTTGCGTTGCAATTTCGTAGAAAACCATGCGACAGGCAGAGGAGGAGGTGTCTACTTGGACTTCTCGGGGAATACCGCAACGCTCATCGATTGCAAGTTCATCCGGAATTCAGCCGGAGAAATTGGTGGAGGCGCGTGTTGCTACCTCGACGCCTCACTTACGCTCATTAACTGTGACTTCATAGGCAATTCTGCTGGGCTTGCAGGAGGCGGTTGTTGCAACGTGTTCTCAGGCGCTTCGATGACCCTGATTAACTGCCGCTTTGTCGGCAATACGGCCGGTCAAAACGGTGGTGGCATCGGACTTGACATCGGACCCCTCCAAGTAATTGGTTGCACTTTTCATGCAAATACCGCAGCCGATGGAAATGCGATTGCATTTTTCAAATGGGTTGCAAATCCGATCTATCCAAAGAGCGAAACTGTTCTTAAGAACGCATATTTTACTATTGCAAACTGCATCCTTCGAGACGGTGGCGATGAATTTAGCTTTCCATGCGAAGACAATTATAGTATTACGTATTGCAATGTGCAAAACGGATGGGAAGGCGAGGGGAACATAGATGCCGACCCTCTATTCGTTGACCCTCTTGGGCCAGATGGGATACCGGGAACGATAGATGATGACCTTCGCCTTCAGCCCGGCTCCCCCTGTATAGACGCTGGTGATAACACAGCCTTGCTCAAAGGTATCCTTACTGATCTCGATGGCAACCCGCGCTTTGTGGATGACCCAGCTACTAAAGATACAGGCTTCGGAATTCCGCCAATCATAGATATGGGTGCGTATGAGTATCAGGTTAAATCGTTATGCCCTTGGGATCTTGACGGCTCTGGATCCGTCGCTACCGGCGATCTGCTGATACTCTTTGCTCAATGGGGTACAGCAGGACATGCAGACTTCGATGGGGATGGCACAGTTAGCACAAGCGATCTATTAATACTCTTCGCCAACTGGGGGCCGTGTCTTTAGAAGATTGGCATGGTGGCATCAAGTGGTGAGCCGGGGCGTCTCGGCTTTGTGAGTCGCCTATGGAGACCCCGCACCGAGTGATGTCGGGTGTTAAAATAAGCGCACGAACCTACAACGAAGTTTCAACGTCGCTCGGGCTGGGGATCCCGATGGAATCGGGAGCTCGCTAAAACACTTTTATATTCGCTATTAATCTCCGTAGCTCCGGCGATGCCATCGCCGGCTTTACAGTGAAGTCTTCCTTACAGGCACGGCCCCCAATTTGCGAACAAGATCAAGAGGTCTGCGGTATCTACGGCGCCGCTGTCATCAAAATCAGCAGGTCCATCAGTTCCCCACTGGGCAAATAGCTCCAGAAGATCAGATGTACTTACCGTGCCATCGCCGTCGAGATCCTCAGCGCAACCTGCCTCAATGAGATTTATTGTGATGTCATCGAAATACGCACCAATGCCCGGCACCTGGGAATTACCTTCGTTGGCAACTTGAAAGTGAAGCGAGACAATATCACCAAGTGGTTTATTAAACAGTTGACCGATGGTGTTGATATCCGCAGTTAGTGTTTCTTCTACTGCAATTGTCGAGGCATGAAGTGCAACGAAATCATTACTGGATGCACGAACAATAACCGCACTGGATGGAAGATTGCCCGCAAAGCCTCCTTCAAAATCACGAATGGTAAAGCTGATGGATTCAATAAGCAGGCCTTGCAGTTCAAAGGTCACAAGATCCGCGTTCGGGTGCAGAAAAAGCTCAAAATCGCCTTGGTTTGGTGGGATGCTCCAACAACAAGGATCATCGAACTCCATGTTGTGGATGAAGAACGGATTGGTAAAATTACCATTGTCAAATGATTCGATTTCGACCTGAGCCGATGCAGTGTTTGGCAGGCAAAGTATGATGGCTATAACAGCAATAGTTGTAATCGCCTTCATGCTGTTTCCTTTCAATCAGAGCGCTTTAGCTTATTTAGCTTTTTCCGTAGGTAGATTATTCATAGTCTTTTTGGTAACAAGGTCCAAACGTGATCAATCACGCTTCAAGACGCAGCCCGCTGAAGCGGGGCGCGCCTCTTCCCTCATAGTGCATAGCCTCTTCCTCATAACTAACCTTCTTCTGTTCTACTGGGTATTATGTGCAACATGACTAAGACTCGTCCAATTGCTCGCCTTGCTTTGGAAGATGGAACTATCTTCACGGGTAAGGCTTTCGGAGCATGTGACCAACCGCGCAGTAGCACGGGCGAGGTGGTGTTTAATACTGCTATGACCGGCTACCAGGAAGCGCTAAGCGACCCAAGTTACGCTGGTCAAATTCTGACCATGACAGCGACAATGATTGGGAATTATGGCGTATGTGATGAAGATGTGGAATCGACTCGACCTCACGTGGCTGGATTTGTTGTCCGCGAACTAGCACGGCTCGAATCCAACTATCGAGCTGATGGCGATCTTTCAAGTTGGCTCGCTAAGACTGGAGTCCTTGCGATTGAGGGAATTGATACTCGAGCATTGGTCAGACGGCTGAGGATCGGCGGTGCTATGCGTGGTGTTATTAGTTGTGACCAATCCCAGACTGATGAGCAATTAGTCGAGCTAGCTCGAAATGCACCGCAGATGGCTGGTCAGGATCTGGCCAGCAAGGTTAGCCCAAAAACTACTACTGAGTGGACAAAGGATTTGGAAGGATGGGCTGCGGGAAATTCTGAGCCGGTCAAGGGAAAAGAAAAATTACGGGTCGTGTCTTTAGATTGTGGCGCGAAAAACAACATTTATCGCCACCTTGTGCAGCTTGGCTGTGAAGTGATAGCTGTACCGCACAATATGTCCGCGGATGAGATCCGCAAGCTCAAGCCAGATGGGTTGTTCATATCCAACGGCCCGGGAGATCCGGATGCGGTAAATGAGACGATTTCGCTGTTAAAAGAGCTTGCAGGTGAGATTCCGACGTTCGGCATATGCCTAGGGCATCAGCTACTTGCTCTGGCGTTAGGAGCCAAGACTTTCAAGCTGAAATTCGGTCATCGCGGGGCAAATCAGCCTGTTCGAAACGTAATGACCGGTAATGTTGAGATTACCAGCCAGAACCATGGTTTTTGTGTAGATAGCGAATCGCTTGCGGATATTGACTGTGAGATTACACATATCCATTTGAATGATGGGACGTTAGCGGGATTTAGGCATAAAAGTTTACCTATTTTCTCTGTTCAATTTCATCCGGAATCTTCGCCTGGTCCACACGATTCAAACAGCTTGTTCGAGTGTTTTGTGGCCATAATGCGCTCTGGCCGACCAATAGATGCCCAGACGATGCAACAGGCAGCATTAAGCAGCCGTACCGTCGTTATAGGCTTAAGTGCCAATGGTTTATAAATTTCAAGAGAAGTCCATCTACTTGGAAAAGTTCCTTGCCATCGTTTTCCGCCCGAAGTAGGCTAAAGGATCGTCTAGGAGGGGATACGGAAAGATGGTTTTCGCCCCGTCGAGATAGTGCATCTCGTCGTAATTAAAGCCCTTATTGGCCGACTGATTCCCAACACGGTCGAACGCAGGTGTGCCGTGTGGTTGGGAGGATTGAATGGAAGTACATATGAGAACTGAACTTGGGAGAAGTGTAGCAATTGTGGCAGCCACTGGATTGGCTATTGGAGCATTGGTTTTTCCAACCCAGGCCAAGCCACAAGATGCTGGTGATCAGGAACAAATCGAGGCTGTTGAGCAAGACAGGAATATCCGCAGAGAGCGGCTTTTTGCTGAGTTTGATGCGGCTCATCAGACAGCTAAAGAGAGGTTGCAACAGGGTGATTTTGATGGTGCTCAGCGCGCTATTTTAACTGCCCAGATCCAGGTGGGGCAGAGCCGCAGCCTGTTGAGCGAAGCAAAGTTTGCAGAGCTGCACAACAAGGCTGAAAAGCTAATTGCGGATATTGCAACGGCCAAAGCTAATGCTGAAGAAGCTGAGCGAATTGCCCAAGAGATTGAAACTACTGAACGAATTAAGCAGGTTCAGCAAGCGGCCTTGGAGGCTCGTGAAGCGATGATTCATGAGAACCTGAATCGGGTATACCTGCTGCAGCGAGAGTTAAAATACCGTGAAGCTTTGCAGGTCCTTGATGAGATTCTCTTCATTGATGAGCTGAATCCAGCAGCTAAGGCTTTAAAAGATGTTATTACTGCCACGATGAATTATCGTGACTGGGATGCGATCCAAATACAAAAGAATCGCAGCTACAATGTATTGCAGTATGAGGCTCAGTTGCGGATGGTTGCTCCGGTTAAAAACTTTACCGAACCTGGGCCTAGGTCAATAAGCGGAATCGTGGCATATCCCGAGGATTGGCCAGAGCAAAGCATTAAACGCACGAATCCTGGTGGCTATAGCGTTTCCGCAATAGACCAAGGCGTTCGTCGAATGCTTGCTTCAACTCGTCTGCGATTGGATTTCTCGAATAACACTTTTGGTCAAGCAATTACTTATCTAACTCAAGTAACTGGCCAGGAGATCTATGTTGATTGGAAGGCACTGGAATTCATCAATGTTGATCGAGATTCAGAGGTGACCATCCAGCTTAATGACATCAGCTTAGAAAGCGCTCTTAATCGCATTCTCGAGCAGGTTGCGGATAATGTAAGCGATAGGCCACAGTGGGCCATACAGGATGGGGTTCTTATGGTTTCTAGTGATGAAGCCTTACGTCGAAAGACCGTGACGCTTGTCTATGACATAAGGGATCTGTTATTTGAGGTGCCATATTTTGATAATGCTCCCGATCTAGACCTAAATCATGCGCTGAGTCAAAACTCGCGCGGTGGTGGTAGTGGTGGTGGCCTAGGCGGCGGCTTCAACGGTGGTGGTAACGGCGGTGGTAACAGTGGTGTCGGTGCAATCTTTAGCGACCCTGAGAGTGACCCAGACCGTGAATCGCGTGAGGACTTGATCGAGAGGATTGTCAGCCTCATTCAAACAGCTGTTGACCCTGATGGTTGGCGTGATTTGGGTGGTGATACCGGTTCGATTCAAGAGCTGAACGGCAACCTGATTATTACTAATACTCCTCAGCAGCATCAAGAAATTAACGGGCTTCTAAGCCAGTTGAGAGAGATTCGGGCACTTCAGATCAATGTAGAAGCCAGGGTCTTAAACGTTAATACAGACTGGTTTGAACAGATTGGCGTCGATTTAGACCTGTATTTCAACACCAATAACACGCTTCGTCAGCGACAGTTGGCTATAGATCCTCAGGGTCAGCTCAGTGATCTTTTCGATAATAACGGCCTGCTCAAAGATCCGGTCGTCTTCGGGAACTTCGGCGATGTCGATGCAGATGGTGTTTTCACTTTTCCCTTTAACACAATTGCAACTGGCGCGTTATTCCAGCTTCCAGATGGGACATTTGTGAACCCACCGTTTGGAGTACCGTTGCGTGCAACCTCTGGTTTTACTCCAATCAGCTTAGCACCCAGAACTAACAGTCTTGTTGACTCTCTAGCGGAGTTTGATCCCGTGAGTTTCGCTGGCATCGCTTTAGGCAATCCAGCGCTTTCTTTGGGGCTTCAATTCCTTGATGATGTTCAGGTTGATCTTCTAATTGAAGCTACACAAGCGGATAGGCGATCTGTAATTCTTACAGCCCCAAGAATAACCTTCTTTAATGGTCAGCGTTCTTGGGTTGCAGTTACAACTCAGACTGCATTCGTATCTGCGCTTACTCCAATAACTGGCGATTCAGCCGCCGCTTTTCAGCCAACTATCACAACCCTTTCGGACGGCTTCGTGCTTGATGTTGAAGGGGTTATCTCTGCTGATCGTAGGTATGTTTGCATGACTATTATCTTCGATTTTGCTGAATTCCAAGGCTTTCGTGAGTCAAGTGCAGCCGAATTTGGTGGTGCAGCTGGCGGTGGCGGAATTGGTGGAGGTGCTAGTACCAACTTCACCGGTCAGGTCGAATTGCCAATCATACAAGGAAGCCGAATTCGTACGACTGTTTGTGTCCCCGATCGTGGCACTGTCTTGCTCGGCGGTTTACATGAAACTGAAGAAATCGAGATCGAAGCGGGTGTTCCGATCCTTTCAAAGATCCCGTTCATTAATCGATTCTTTACCAATCGCCTGACCTCCAAGTCCGACAAGTCTCTGATGATTCTGATTCGCCCAGAGATTATCATCCAGCAAGAGAACGAAGACATGCTCTTCCCGGGACTTTCCGATACGCTTGGCGGAGCAGCAAGTTACTTCAATTAATGAGCGATGAAACGTTCTCTGGCAGTTTATATATGGTGATTTTCGGCGACCCTCTGGGTCGCCGATTTTATATGAGCATTCTTGGCTCATATTCTTGTAGGCGTATAATAGTGCTATAAACGGCGGTGTTGTTTGCTTTGGTAGGCATAGCAGAGTAGGCTAGGATCAAATACTACCTGGAGAATTCTTCGACGATGGCTGCTACTAAATCATTACTTCGCATAACCCAAGATGATGGCATTACTCTAATTGAGTTTATTGATCGCAACATTCTCGATGAGGCTAATATCCAACAAATAGGCGATGAAATAGCCAAGCTTGTCGATGAGGCTAGTCAGCCGAAGATGCTCATTAGCTTCGAAAATGTAGACCATTTGTCCTCGGCTGCCCTTGGGACGCTTATAACGATTAATAACAAGATCCGAAGCAAGGATGGGCAGCTTCGGCTTGCGAACATCGATCCACGGATCTACGAAGTCTTCGTTATCACTAAGCTGAATCGACTCTTTCAGATCCACGATAGTGCTGAGCAAGCCATAGCCAGTTTCGGTTGAATAGCGTGTACATTTTAAGCCACAACTAATCGCTAAAACTAGCTGAATAGGCATGATGCAAGGTTCACAAGCACGATATGAAGAACGGCTGGTCCTGAAGAGTACGCCTGATTGCGTTTCTAAGGCCAGAGAATCGCTTCTGTCAGCGGCACAAATGCATGGGTATGACCAATCTTGCTGCTTCGGCCTGCGACTGGCGCTTGAAGAGGCTATAGCCAACGCTATTCAACACGGCAACCACAACAATCCAGGTAAAGCTGTGACTGTCAACCTGAGCGTGGACCGTGGCAGAGTTAAGATTGATATTACAGATGAAGGAGAGGGGTTTGATCCAGATTCAGTACCAGATCCTACAAGGGACGAAAATCTGTTAATTCCTGCAGGCAGAGGCCTCACGTTGATGCGAGCCTTTATGACGGATGTGCAATTCACGCCTAAAGGCAATCAAGTTTGTATGACGTTTGTGAGGCCAGAAGCAGAAGGTGAGTAGGGCACTTGTTTCGAGCTCTACGGAATACTTACTCATCGAGTTCGTATTCGATTCGCTGCACCGCTTCCTCTACCCAACTCACCACGTTCGGATCCGAGTCTGTCAGCAGGCTCTTAAGTGCTGGAAGGGTAGGCGCGGCGTGTTTGCCCGCTTCGCCGAGATATCTTGCGGCGAACGCGCGATTTGCAGGAAATTCGCTATGCAACATTTCTATCATGACGTCGATCGACATGTGCCCGCTTTGTGCAATCCAAGATATGTGCCAGAAACTTTGTTTCCCTCCGGTCTTCTGCTCCGCTCGTATCGCATCGATCATCGCTCGTGTACCAACTTCCGAGTCGCCACCGAGCTTAACAAATGCGTAAGCTGCCGCGCTTTGAAGGTCTGGTTTAGAGCTTGTTAGCATCGGTTCGATAGTCTTACAGGCCGTGGGTGAATCAACGCCCAGACTTCCCAGCGTTTCGAGAGTGCGTATTCTCAACCGGTTCGAACGTGTATCTAGCAGGAAATCCAGGAGGGCTGCAATGGCAGTCTCTGGATCACCACCAATACGAATGAAGGTTCTAGCCGCGAGGTTAAGAGTGTTCTTCTCGCCTTCTTCGAGCATGTCTTTTACGCGGTCTAAGTAGTCATTGCACGCAATTCCTCGTAGTCTGATGACTCTAAGAGCACTCAATCGTACGTTCACAGAAGAATCATCAATCGCCTGATCTAGAGTGGTGCGTACTCTCTCATCGAGAGGAAACAACGAGGTAGCGCTGACAACCATGCGGCGTACCAATTCATTATTGTCATTACTAAGATCAAGAATCCGAGCGCAAATGTCAGCATCGTTCTCGCCCAATAGTGCGAGAGCCCAGACGGACGTTGCGCGTATGTTTGGGTTTGAGTTGCGCAGTCCCTCTAAGAAGAGGGGTAGAGCACGCCGAAGGTCCGCACCACAAGCAGCAACTTCGGCGTAGAAAGACAGCTCGGAGGGAGCGGGTGGATACACATAAAAAGGCGAGAAGCCTTGATGACTAGGAAAATAAAGCACAGTCTGCCCCGGTGGACGTATAAAAAGCAGCGTCCCATACGCTTCTCTCCGTATCTGTTCATCATCGTTCGCCAACTGTCCGAGTAGAGCGGGAATAGCGCTCCTGGCTGCACCCAAGAATTGTCCCAACGACCTCATTGCTGTGAGACGAACGTTGAGATCTTCGTGATCGAGTAATTGAACAAGAGCGTTAATCGCACCTTCGCGATCTATTTCTGAAGCAAGCATCCAAGATGCCCATGGTTTAGATCGACTGATGTTGCGGCCACCGACCTCAATGCGGTGAAGCATCTTGGACAGCTCAATGAGGCGTTGCGGGTCATCTATCTTGCCAAGTGCATCTATGCAACGATGGACGAGCAGTCGATATTCCCACTGATACAGACGACCTTCATTGACTCGGTTCAACAGCTCTTGGAACGTTGTTTGGCTGTCAAGATTCGGAAGGAACACGATGTAAGCAATGGTTGGTGTTGCGCGAACCCAGCCCTTGTCGTGAACCTCGCGTCCGAAGAAGGTCGCCAGTCCAGCCAGTATGAGCAAAAGCCCAAGAGCGATCCGGCGCCACCGTCGCCGTGTTCGGAACAAAGCCCTCTCCCTACGAACCTCGTGCCCACATTCCGAACAGCGACTATAGGATGTCGCGGACATGTCGTACCAGCAACGCGGGCATCGACGCCGACCGCGTGAACGATCGCCGAACATAGCCCATAGTCCCAAGGCTAGCCCAACTAAGCCGACCAGGGACCCGGAAATCCACCAGATCCAGTCAATCCATGTCATTACCAAGTAGTTTAGCAGTTCAGTCACAGGATTGCTTTACCCACTGGCATTGATATACCAAAACACTTGTGCAAAATTGTTATGGGCAAGATGTAAAAAAAACTCCCCGATTTCTCGGGGAGTTGAGTTATAAGTTGCTAGGTGCTCGATCCGATAAATTCGGTCGAGGTTTATGGAGGCGTCGGAGTACCTGCGCCTGATAGACCAGTGGTTCGGATATTAATATGGTCATGTCTGACGAAGTACGGTTGAGTACCTCCGCCTCCGAATCCTCCGAAGTTACCTCCAAGTGACAGTGTCCAGACTCGCAGTTGCATTTTGCCATCTGTTTGCCTTACGAACCTATGAGGAGCTAGGACTAGTGTATTTTGAGGCGGACTAATATTGCAGTCAGTACCAGCTGCGGGGTCAAAGATTATGAACTCCCATTTTTGAGTGATCCAATTCCACATTTCATAGAAGGTAAGCCCATTTGCGGATGGAATATTGCCTCCTGGATCACATATGAATGGCACGTCACTTTGATGTCGTTCACTTGTTATCAACAGATTCACAAACGGTTGAGTTAAATCATCTATATGTGCATGGACCAACAAGTCGGTGACCTGGCCTGTAGCGAGGTAATTTATTCCAAGCCCCTGATTGTCATTCGGGTGGGTGAATTGGGACTTGATTACCAGGCGATTGTTATCCGATGCCTTAATCGAGAAGGCATTTCCAGAAACAAGAGTTCCACGAAGAATCTCAATATCATCAATGAACGGAGAACTGTCGAACCAAGAGGTTATAATAATTGCTTCAGCACAAGTGGGTGGGTCAGGGAAAAAACCAATTGCGTTTGGAGCCTCTTCCAGCGAAGGATCGCCGCCGCATTCTTCTCCATCTTCAGCTCCAGGCATAACTCCTTGCTCGCAAGGATCTGCCAGGCATTGGGGAAAACCGCTTCCTGCCATGACTCCACGAATTTGTTCGGGCATTAGCGGTATTCCGTAGAACATCTTTGCTATACCCTGAAGGTCTGCAGCAAGTCCTGCAATTATAGGTGCAGCCGCACTAGTGCCACCAAAATCATTGGTGTAATGACGTTGAGGCTCATCTGGCGAGGGGTTAAAGAGAGCTCCATAACCAGTTGTTGTTACTGCGGCTCCCCATGATTGGCAATGAACACGGCCAATACAATTGCCATGATTTGAAAAACCGAGACGACACCACGGTACGCCAGGAAAACCAGCACCAACAGTTACGGCACCACTATCGGGTAATTCGTTGCCGCCAGTATCATCGTCATCAAGATTAACACAATCGTTACCTGCAGAAATGCAGCTAATAATTCCCAAATCACTGGAAATCCTTAGCATCAAGTTTGTGCTAAATGTGCTATCCAGCGTACCTCCACCTGGTCCGATTGAGTAAGAAAGAACATCTCCATGCTCAAAGACAAGTAAAGCAGCAGTCATTGCCGAAATTATTCTGCCGCCTTCTTCAACACTTACGATGGGGAAGAAATAGCCTTGGGCTTGTGGGGCCATGCCCGTAATTCCAAATCCATTATCTTCTGCAACGACAATGCCTAATGTGGCAGTACCGTGATTCGAGGATATGACTACACCTTCCATATGGATAATGGTTTGGCCGGGTTCTAGAATAACCTTGTTAATTAGATCTTCATGATCAACCCAAGCAGAATGTTCGATGACTCCGATCCTAGCGCCTTTGCCTCGGGTGAGGTTCTCATCACCGTTTCCAAGGCCAAGGATGAATTCACCGAAATCCCAAAGTCCTGGCATGTCGTGGCCTTCGCCGGTAAATCCAAAAGCGCTAGGAGCTGGGAATGCCAAGCCTTGCGGTGGATTACGACCGAAATTGTCGAAGTACCAATCAATGGTCTTGTAACCTTGAAGTTGAGTAAAGTCTGGAGTTGAACACATTGCTTCGGCCATGTCAGCACAGTCGACATCCCATCCTATGGTGCAGCAATTGGGGTCGATATCGCATACTTCGGCACAGCAGTCTTCGTACCGGCAACCAAGTCCTCCATGAGGAGTTATGCATGTTCCATTAAACTGGTTACCGCAAGCATCTCCACCTGGGCAAATATTATAAGCTATTGCCGAACATATCAGATCCCAGGTAGTACTGCAGCAGAATGGATCTAATGAACATACAGCAGAACAGCAATCAGGGTCTTCACATAATGGAGAGCCTGGAGGATGTGGCTCGAAGCAACCCAATGCGAAATCACCACATTGAGGCACGCATTCTTGGATAGCAGCATTGGCGCAAGCTAGATCCCACGTAGTTTCACAACAGTAAGGATTGATATCGCATACTATTTCGCAGCACTCAAAATCATCACAAGAGTGGTGGAACAGAACGTGTTCGGTAAAACAGCTACCTGCTACGGGAGCTCCACATTCTAAAACTGGGAGACCTGGACAGAATTCGGCTGCCCAATTTACGCAAGCATCATCCCAAGCTTCTTCACAACAGTCCGGGTCAATTAGGCACACTGCTTCGCAACAAAGAACATCATTACAGAAGGGATTTTCATCATCTGCGGTATCACAAGGGGTTGCGAAGGGATCTCCGCAAGCAATACCTCCACCACCTGCAAGAGGTCCACCACCTGTGCCATCATCTTTGTCCGCACCGCTGCCGGTACCCTCAATTTTGCCATTACCTTTATTGAAGGCTTGGTGAGGGATCCACACAGGCTCGAACTCTACATACTCAACACTGTCCATGGCATTTAGTGTCCGAGCGACTTGTAGTATTACATCTTTATCGCCATCAACGTACATAATGCCGCCAAGGTCAGGTTGGCCGCGTTTGCTAAGAGCGCCCGCTCGGTTTTGAAGCGTTGCCAGCTTATCTAGTGAATGATTGATGGCTTTTCGGAATGTGACACCCGTTTGCGCAGCAAGATCAAGGACATTGCCCATATCATGATTTGCTAATGATACGACACGTTCATCGGCTGTGGCTCTTACGCGCAAGTTATCATGGAATTTAACAATCAGCCTTATTTCATCACCCTCTGCGGGGAGAACAATCTGGTGATTAGGCTTCTTTGAATAGGGGACACGTGGGGCAAGTTGCACAACATTTTGAGCCAATGAAGGCCCTACAAGGCATAATATGGCCAAGCTGGCCGCTAATTTTCGCAACATCCTAAGGTCTCCCAATAATCAAGTCCGGCGGGCGCCTGCGGGACTATATGTTATAGATCTAGACAAATCGTGAAGGAAACGCCCCCAACATTTACAGGGACGCGCCAATACATACCTTCATATCATAAATCCTACTAGAAGGGCAAAACAATTTAATTTCAATTAAATTCGAAAAAAAACAAGTTCTGTTCCCTGGCATTGGCTTATTGGCTTAGATTCGCTCTTTTGGAATAATGAAAATCAAGAATGACTTGAGCAGTTTATGCCGCTCATGGCTCAAAAACCTTAGTGCAGCAGCCTATTTTAACTAATCTCGGCCGTTAGAGCTTCTTTTAGCAAGAGTTTGGCTCCCAAATTAGGACCGTTTTCCTATGAATCGACCATTGGAGTCTCATGATCGGGATGGGCGACTACCTCTACTACAGTAGGAATTCGCTCTGCTCCAATAGCCTCTGCTGCTTCTGCAGCATCAGCCAGCATTGTCCTTTCGTCTTCTACCTCAGAAACTGGCGGCTCGACAAGCTTCTTGACCCGCATATTTTGATATGCGATGAAACCTGTACCCGCAGGGATAAGGTGACCTAGAAGAACGTTTTCCTTCAAGCCCTTTAGCTTATCGACGGCACCACGAAGGGCTGCTTCTGTGAGTACCTTGGTAGTTTCCTGGAAGCTCGCTCCTGATAAGAAGGATTCTGCTTGTAGGGATGCCTTGGTGATGCCTAGAAGTAGTGTCATGCCCGCAGCGGGCTTGCCACGCTTGGTCTTGGCAGGATCTTCACCTGCAGCCTCAGCCAGTGCATTGGCCTCTTTGACCTCTTCCTTTTCAATTAGAGCGTCTACGGGCATTGTAGTGCCACCTGGATCAAGGATCCGCAGTTTTCCAGTTACAATTTCGTTGTAATCACGGAAATGGAACCGATCGACAACTTCGTTGGGCAGAAGATCGGTATCGCCTGGTGATAGAACCAGGACTTTGCCTAGCATTTGAGAGAGGATAATTTCGATGTGCTTATCGGAAATAGGTACACCTTGAGCCCGATAAACATTCTGGACCTCTTCGAGCATGTAGTTGTAGAGTGCTTCTTCGCCACGAATTCGAAGAATATCGTGCGGAATGAGTGGACCTTCTGTCAATGGATCGCCTGCGTTTATTCGGTCTCCAGTATGGACCAGCAGGTGCTTTCCTTGAGGAATGTGGTGATCGTGTTCAATCTCACCCTCTGAGACGATCCTGATCGTCATCTTGCCTTTTCGCTTATCGGAATACAGCTCAACTACGCCGGAGATTTCAGCTGCAACAGCTGGATCCTTAGGTGTTCTGGCTTCAAAGATCTCGGTAACTCTAGGCAAACCACCAACAATGTCCGCAGAGCCTGCGACTTCCTTGGGCTGCCTAGCCAGCATTTCACCAATCTTAATTTCCTGGCCTTCAATAACTTCTATCCTGGCCTTGGCGGGCAAGTGGTGGAAGTCGAGGATCGAGCCAGCCTCATCTTTAATGATGATCTGCGGATGTTTTTCGCCTGTATGTTCAATGACGATAAGCTCTTGCTTGCCGCCCTTTGTCTGCTCAAACCGAGTTGTTTCGCCATCAACAATATCTTTGAATTCGACTATGCCGGTCTTTTCAGCAAGGATGGGCGTTCTGTGTGGATCCCATTCCGCAATCATTTGTCCCTGTTCTACCTTGTCACCCTGTTTGTGTAGTAGTGTAGCGCCATAGGGGATCTTGTATTTTTCTAATTCTCGCCCCAAATCGTCAATGATGGCTAGTTCGCCGTTACGTTTAAGAGTTAGAAGTACAGGACCAGATGGTGATGCAACTTCAACCTCGTTACAGTCGCGTAGCTCAACGGTGCCGCTATGAGCAGCACGATAACTTGTGTCGACTAAGCCACGTGAAGCAATGCCTCCGGTGTGGAATGTACGCATGGTAAGCTGTGTGCCAGGCTCACCAATGGATTGTGCAGCAATTGTGCCCACAGCCAGGCCGACCTCAACTGACTGTCCAGTTGACATATCCATGCCGTAACAACTTTGGCAAATTCCTCTGGAAGTATCGCATGTAAGTGGGCTTCTTACTTGAACAGAGTCAATGCCAAGAGCTTCAATCTTGTTTGCTACATCACTAGTAATGAGCTGGTTCTCTTCGACGATTAATTTATCAGTGATGGGATTTCGAATCGTCTGACGTGAAGTGCGTCCAAGGATAGCTTCACGCAATGGGACATCAATTTGTTCGCCTTTGTATAGCGCTTTCTTGGCGATACCCATTCTAGTCTTGCAATCGAGTTCATTGACCACAACAGATTGAGCAACATCGTATAGCTTTCGGGTTAAGTATCCGGAGTCAGCTGTCTTAAGTGCGGTATCAGCTAGTCCCTTACGCGCACCGTGTGTTGAGGAGAAGTATTCCAGAACGTTTAGCCCCTCGCGGAAGTTGGCACGAATAGGTGTTTCGATGATCTCGCCGGAAGGCTTGGCCATCAATCCCCGCATGCCGGCTAATTGTTGCATTTGGCTGATATTGCCTCGCGCACCTGAGGTTGACATCAGGTATACGGGGTTTAGATATCGTTCTCCTTCATCGGAATCAATTGGAACTTCTTTATGGTTCGATGGATCTCGGCGGTCATTTTCCAAAGTCTTAACCAGTGATTTGGTTACTTGTTCTCTGCAATGCGCCCAAAGATCCAGGAGCTGATTATGTCGCTCACGCTCTGTAATAGCGCCTGCTTGATAGTTCTTTTCCACGAGATCAACGCGCTTTTGAGTTTTATCAATCAGCAACATTTTGTCATCGGGAATTCTGATATCAGCGATACCGATAGAAAGACCGGATGTAGTTGATGTCTTAAATCCGAGTTCCTTCATGTCATCGAGGATTTCAAGTGTTGCAGGCCTTCCCAGCCTTGCGTAGGTGTCATCAATAACTCGACTGCAACCCTTCTTGCCGAGTGTGCAGTTGTAGAAGGGCATGCCCTGAGCCAGGATATCGCTGAAGATAACTCTGCCAACGGAGGTGCGCAAGCGACGATGCTTGGGACCAGGCTTGATGGTATCACCTTCTCCAGATACGACATCGACAAAGCGTGACATCTTCACAATAACGGGTTGTTGCAATTTTACTATGCCAAGCTCTAGTGCCAGCATAGCTTCATGTGCATCCTTAAATCGCAGCAATTCTTCATCAGGAGTTTCATCTTTAACATCCATGTAGGTGAGGAAGAACACACCCATGACAATGTCTTGAGAGGGTGAAACGATTGGCCGACCATTTGCGGGTGAGAAAATCTGATGCGTAGATAGCATAAGCAAATGTGCTTCCGCCTGGGCTTCAACAGACAGAGGTAGATGCACAGCCATTTGATCGCCATCAAAGTCTGCGTTGTAGCCAGCACAAACCAAAGGATGGATCATGATGGCGTTGCCTTCTACCAGAACCGGCTCAAAAGCCTGAATACCCATTCTGTGCAGGGTGGGCGCACGGTTCAGAAGCACTGGATGCTGATAAATAACTTGCTCGAGAATATCCCAAACTTCCGGATCACGTCTTTCAAGCATGCGTTTAGCGCTCTTGATGGTGTCCGCCAGGCCGTGCTCTTTGAGCTTTCTGATTATGAACGGCTGGTATAGCTCTAATGCGATCTTCTTAGGTAGCCCACATTGGTGCAATTTTAGTTCTGGTCCAACAACAATGACTGATCGAGCGGAGTAATCCACTCGTTTACCAAGAAGGTTTTCGCGGAATCGGCCTTGCTTACCCTTGATCATGTCGGTGAGCGACTTAAGCGGTCGGTTGCTCGAACCAAGCACAGGACGACGGCATCGACCATTGTCGAAGAGCGCATCTACCGCTTGTTGCAGCATGCGCTTTTCGTTACGGATGATGACCTCTGGTGCGTTGAGGTCCATGAGTTTTTTCAGGCGGTTGTTGCGGTTGATGATTCGTCGATACAGATCGTTTAGATCGCTAGTTGCGAAGTTTCCACTTTCTAAAAGTACTAAAGGACGCAAGTCAGGCGGAATCACCGGAACAACATCCATCACCATCCAAGCTGGATCGTTTTCGCTTTTGCGGAGTTGCTCAACAAGCTTTAATCGCTTGGAAAGATCTTTGATCTTTTGTTTACTTCTAGTGTTATCAAGACCGTCGCGAAGCTCGGCTGCAACATCGTCAAGACTAAGCATTTCAAGTAATTCGCGTACTGCTTCAGCGCCCATCAGAGCTGTAAAAGCTGATGGGCCAAACTTTTCCACTGCTGCTCTGTAATCGTCTTCTGTGAGAACTTGTCGAATCAATAGCTCGGTGGTTCCAGGATCGGTAACGACGTAATCCTGGAAGTAGATGATTTTCTCTAAATCAGCAGTCTTCATCCCCAGCAATGTTCCTAAACGGCTAGGTAGAGCCTTAAAGAACCAAATGTGAACGGTGGGGGCGGCAAGGTTGATATGACCCATGCGCTTTCTGCGTACGCGCGAATGTGTCACTTTCACGCCGCATCGGTCACAAATGATGCCTTTGTACTTTGTGCCTTTGTATTTACCGCACGCACATTCATAGTCTCGTTCAGGACCAAAGATGCGCTCGCAAAATAGACCGTCCTTTTCAGGGCGATATGTGCGGTAGTTAATGGTTTCGGGTTTCTTTACCTCGCCGAAGCTCCAACTACGAATATCGTTGGGGCTGGCAAGTGCAATTTTCACCGAACCGAAGTCGTTCACACGATCATAAACGTTTTCACTCATGCCTTTGTTCTCAGCTTCCTAATTCCGAATTACTTTTCCAGGATCCACTCAAAGTTCTCGGATACACAGTCTTTGATAGTTGCCGGTTATGACATCTATAAAAGACTGGCCCCTTCCATTTGCTGTTTCTCGAGACTGATATTTAGTCCAAGACCTTTAATTTCAAAGCAAAGCACATCGAACACCACCGGCATACCGGCTTCGAGAACGTTTGTGCCTTTGACCATCGAATCGTAGATCTTGGTTCGGCCTTCCACATCATCGCTCTTAACCGTGAGCAGTTCTTGTAATAGATATGCAGCGCCATAGCCTTCCAGCGCCCATACTTCCATCTCGCCGAATCTCTGACCACCCGTTCTAGCTTTGCCACCCAACGGCTGTTGAGTAATCAAGCTGTATGGGCCTGTTGCCCTGGCGTGGATTTTGTCATCCACAAGGTGGTGCAGCTTCAATATGTACATAAAGCCAACGGTTGATTTCTGGTGGAATGGTTCGCCCGTTCTGCCATCAAAGAGTTGAACTTTGCCTTCAAATGGAATTTGAATCAGAATTTCATTGGCATCGCCTGGATTCTTGCCGGTTGTTTCAAATTCCTCAAGCCTTCGGCTTACATGTTCGTTCGCCTCTTCGATAGCCGCGAGTATTTCTGTTTCGTGGGCTCCATCGAACACCGGGGTAACCGCTTGGAAACCTAGAACAGCAGCAGCCCAACCTAGATGCGTTTCCAGGATTTGCCCTACGTTCATTCGTGAGGGCACGCCAAGTGGGTTTAATAGCACATCTACAGGGGTTCCATCAGCAAGGAATGGCATTTCTTCTTCCGGCACGATACGTGCAATGACACCCTTGTTGCCGTGCCGCCCAGCCATCTTGTCACCGACAGATAATTGTCGCCTTGTCGCAAGATAGATCTTGACCATTTCAAGCACGCCTGAGGGGAGTTCATCACCACGTTTCATATGAGCAAGCTTGCGCTCGCGCTCTTTTTCAACAGCTACGATACGGGGCCAGAACTGATTACGAATCTTCTCAGCCGCTTCTTTAGCGTCCTTAGACCCTTTGATCCAACGCACATCAAAGTTTTCGATTTGCTCGACAATAACTTCTGGGATATCTGAAGCACCAACCTTTTGACGAGTCGATGGGTCAATCATTTCTGTCCCAAGGACTTCGTTAATTTGAGAGATCATCTGACGGAACAGTGTGATCGCCTTTGCGTTCATCTGTTGTTCATATTCCACCATATCTACTTTGAGCTGTTGTTTTTGCTCATCAGTAATGTGCATGCGACGATTGAATTTGCGTGATTTTATAACGATTCCAGATGTACCAGCAGGGACTTCCAGCGAGTCGTTTTTCACATCTTCGCTGGCTCGGCCGAAGATCGCATGAAGTAGTTTCTCTTCCGGCGTTAGCTCGGACTTGCTCTTTGGACTTACTTTACCAACGAGAATATCACCGGGTCCGACGCGTGCTCCGGTTCTGATTACGCCGAATTCATCAAGGTTACGCAAAACCTTTTCAGAAACGTTGGGGATATCGCGGGTGAATTCTTCACGGCCAAGCTTGGTTTCACGCACTTCTACATCAAAGCTTTCTATGTGAATTGATGTGAATATATCACGCTTGACAAGACGCTCAGAGATTACAATAGCGTCTTCGTAGTTGTAGCCATCGAATGTGCTGAACGAGACGATCACGTTTTTGCCTATGGCTAGTTCGCCATTTTTCGTCGCAGCCCCATCAGCAATAATTTGTCCAGCTTCAACGGTGTCACCGAGTTTGACCAGAGGCTGTTGATGCTGACAAGTTCGCTCATTGAGCCCGACAAACGTACGCAGTTGATACTCATCAGCGTTGTCTATGATGATATGTTGCCCGTCGACAGCCGTGATGGTTCCACTACGTCGGGCTTTGACGATCATGCCGGAATGTGCGCCGACTTCTCGCTCCATGCCGGTCGCAACCAGTGGCGGATCTGACAAAATCAACGGAACCGCTTGTCGCTGCATGTTCGATCCCATTAGTGCGCGATTTGCATCATCATGCTCCAGGAATGGGATCAAAGCTGCGGAAACGCCAACGATTTGCTTTGGTGAGATATCGATATATTCCACATCGCCAGCCGCAACCTGCGAAAGATCGCCGCCAACTCGAGCAAGAACTTGCCCCGAGGCGATGCATCCATTTTTATCCAGAACATCGGAAGTCGCAAGCACTGACTTCATTTCTTCATCCGCACGAAGAAACTTAATCTTATCAGTAGTTTTGCCTTTCTTAACCTGGCGATATGGGGTAAGCAGGAATCCGTAATCATCAACCTTGGAATAAATCCCTAATGAAGCTATCAAACCAATGTTAGTGCCTTCAGGTGTTTCAATCGGGCAAATTCGTCCATAGTGGCTTATATGTACATCACGTACCTCAAAGCCTGCACGTTTACGATTTAGTCCGCCCGGTCCGAGGGCTGAAAGTCGGCGTTCGTGAACAAGCATTGCTAATGGATTAGTCTGGTCAACAACCTGCGATAGCTCGCTACGGCCAAAGAAGAAGTCTATAGCGCTGCTAATCGATTTGGAGTTAACCAAATCAGCTACCTTGGCAAGTTCATCGGGGTCTCTGACGCTCATTCGCTCTTGTACGGTACGCCTGAGCTTCAAAAAGCCTTTACGCATCTCTTCAATCGCAAGCTCATCTAAAGTGCGCAATCGCCGGTTGCCAAGGTGATCAATATCATCCACATGGGCTTTATTACGCTTTGCTCGTAGGTCTAATAGGTATCGAATTACTGCTAAGAAGTCGATAGCGCGAATGTGCTGAACATCTTCAGGCGCAGCTTCATAAAATTTTTCGAACTCGAATTTACGATTGAAGCGGAAGCGCCCAACCTTTCCAAGTCGATAACGATTGCTGTCAAAGAATTTTTCGCGGAACAAAGTGCGGGCTTTTTCAACTTGAGGTGGATTGCCCGGCCTGAGCCGGCCATAGATCCTTAGTAATGCCGCTTCGTGTTCGGTGACTTCTGCGAGGAAGTCCAAACGCTCCTCAGCAAGTGTATTGAGGATCAAGGGGTCGGCTGCATCGACGACGACCAGGACACTCTTAAGTTCTGAAGCTTGGATAGCCTCAATTGCATCGCCGATTTGAGCACCAATTCGGCAAAGCTCTTCGCCGGTATCTGTGTCAATAATCATCTCAGCTGAGTAATGCTCTGGCTTAAGCTTTGCGGTCTTGACATCTTTTACTTTGTAAAAAAGTTCAAGAAGCTTCTCAGTTGAGGAGTAGTCTTCATCTAATGATCGCAAGAAAGTTGTGGCAGCGATCTTGGTGGACTGATCGATTCTCATCGTCAGTACATCCTTCTTGGTTACCTCAAGCTCAATCCATGATCCGCGCTCAGGGATGATGCGGGCAGAGTGCAACGGCCTGTCAGCTATTAAGGATGCAATGCCAAAGTCCACGCCGGGACTTCGGTGAAGCTGACTGACTATTACACGCTCGGATCCATTGACGATGAATTCACCACCACCCATCATGATGGGGATCTCTCCGAGGTAGATCTCCTCCTCGTTGATCTCGTCCACACCTTCACGGATCAGCCTTACCGCTATACGGAAAGGCATGCCATATGTGAGACGCAGCTCCCGGCATTCATCCGGGGTGTATCGTGCTTCGTCAAGCTTGTAATAAAGGTACTCCAGCCGCATCGTGCCGTCATACGACTCGATCGGGAAAACCTCTGATAGAAGTGATTCCAGCCCAAGGCGGGGGTCTCTCTTCTTTGGGTCTAAATCTTTCTGTAGAAACCTTTTGTACGATTCGGATTGGACTTCTGTAAGAGTGGGTACTGCTATGGCATCTCCACGCTTTGAGAAATCGCGCACGGGTCTTGAAACCATCGATTCACCTCGAGATTCGACACGCTGGGCACATGCCGCAGTTCGGGGTCCTAGTGGCATTTGTCATTTAATAAACGTCAGTATTAGATCATCAGCTCCGCCAAGCCCCGCATATTAGTGAAGCAGCTTAGGCAGCACAATGCCATATGGTGATATTTTTTGATATTTTTTGATATTTTTCAAAGTTTTTATAGGCCAACTGCTACTTTTATCGGTAATCACCCTAGCAAATACCGAAAATAATCAGAATTGTATAAAAAGTCCTAGCTAACAAGCAAGCTATGACATTCTCTATCGCAGGGCTTTGCGGACAACGTTGGCGCGGGCTTCGCGGAGGCGGTCGGGGGATAGGTCGGCTCCGATGTGTAGTTGCAGGTGGCCTGGCTGGATTTGTAGCAAAAGCCTATTGATTACATCAAGTTGAACATCCTGCAATCGCCTTAGGTGTATTCCTAATCGTACTCGGCTGAGGTGCTTCATGGCTTCTTCGGCACCTAGTAATCTAGCGCTGCGAAGTACGGCTAAGGCCCTATGCACGCGATCGTCCAGCAGGTTTGTGTTGCGTTCAACGAGAATCTTCCTTGATTGATGTTCATAATCGATTACGCGCGGCAGCACTACCTGCACGAATTCTTCAAGCAGCTCGGATTCGCTTTGGCCAAGTGTTACCTGATTTGAGATTTGATAAAAGTCCCCAGCCGATTCCGAGCCTTCGCCGTAATAGCCACGCACCGCAAGATGAAGATCCTTGGCAGCCCTTCGCACACGCTCAATTTCGTTGGTCAGCTTAAGTGCAGGCAAGTGCATCATTACGGAAAGGCGTATTCCGGTTCCCACATTTGTTGGGCATGCAGTTAAGTATCCCCAGCGCGAGGAAAACGCAAAATCCGTCTTTTGTTCGAGAGTTTCATCAACTTTCTCAATCTGCTCAACCAGTTCTGCCAGCCTAAAACCCGGTGCGATTAGCTGCATTCGCAGGTGATCTTCCTCGTTAATCATAATGCTAAGGGTTTCATCTTCAGAAACCGCAACCGCACGAGGCATATCCGCTTCCGCCAGGTGGCGAGAAATTAAGTGTCGTTCAACCAGCAATTGCCTATCGCGTGAAGTTGCTTTTGCCAGATCGACCCAGATCATTTCCTGGCCAAGCTCACTGTCAAGAACTACCTGTTTGGCTATGTGGACTAATTCATGCCGCTCTGCATCGCTAGCTCTTGCCACAAAGGGAAATCCCACCAGGTTTCTAGCCGCACGAACTCGGCAGCTCATAACCACATCCGCCTCCGGCCCACCTTCGCTAAGCCACGATCCTTTGGATGCAAATTCCATAATGGTTAATCCTTCTTGGGCGGTCTTTTAGCTTTGCGCTTAGCTTGTTTGGTAATTTGTGGTGATGCTGGTGTTTCATCAATATGACGCAACCGATCTCTAAGTTCAGCTGCTCTTTCGTATTGTTCTGCGGTTACCGCTTGATCCAGCTCCTTGGTAAGTTGACGGATTATCACCGTCCGATCAAGCGAATCTCCGGCGCGCTTTGGCACTTTGCCTCGGTGATGAGTTGCGCCGTTTTGGGCTCGTTCAATAAGCGGAGCAAGCTGCTCTTCAAAAGCGTCATAACATTCCGGACATCCAAGCGTGCCGGTTTGACGGAACTGCGAAAAAGTTGTTCCACAGCCAGGACATGATTTTCTGGAGGACTCCGATGATTGCCCGCCTTGGCTCATGACAAACTGTGTTAGAAGCTGATTGATAGGTTGATGAGTCGGCATGGCAACGCCCGCTTCTTCTGCGTGTTCTTTACACAGATGAATCTCTTTGGTAACACCGTTCTTGACGGTAACCTCATGCACCACAGCCGGCTTGTTACAAATATCACACTTCATATCAACAGTTAATCCTAGCAGCGCTATGGGCTGCGGGCTATAAATAAGTGTCTTTTATTTAAGGATAAAACGCACTATGGCGCACAATTTGCTCATCTCAAACCATATCGGACAGTTAGCAACTTAAACTTTGGCACTGCTTGTAGAGGTATGCTGGCGCTGCGGCGAAATTGCGCTACAGATTGCAACCAGTTGACTAAGTAGATCATGCATTTTATCAAGTGGCTGCATGGTACTCTTATCTGATAGAGCTTCATCAGGATTGGGGTGACATTCAATAAAGACCGCATCAACACCTGCGGCAACTGCTGCACGCGCAAGAAGCGCTGCTCGTTCGGGTCTTCCGCCACTAACTCCATCACCTGCGCCTGGCAACTGCGTTGAATGTGTCACGTCAAAGCAGACAGGTGGGCCCAACTCCATAAGATCACCAATCCCCACAAAGTCGTTTACCAACCGGTGATAACCTAAAAACGTGCCGCGCTCAGTCAGCATGATTTGATCGCAACCAGCTTCGGTTAGTTTGCCCAATACGTGTTGCATTTCACTCGCAGCCATGAACTGACCTTTCTTGACATTCACTGGTTTGCCGGTCTTGGCGCAAGCAGCTAATAGATCAGTTTGTCTACACAAGAATGCCGGTATCTGCAAGAGATCAACAACCTTAGCTACTGCTTTCGCTTGGTTCGGTTCATGCACATCTGTTGTTACAGGAGAACCGAGTTCATCGCGCAAGCGCGCAAGTTCTATAAGACCTTTTTCCAGGCCAGGGCCGCGCGGCGAGTTAGCGCTTGATCTGTTTGCCTTATCAAAGCTAGCCTTGAAAACGAACCCCAGACCTAGCTCTGCACATATATCGCGCATGGTGGATCCGATCAGCGAATTGGTCTGCTGATCTTCTAGGACGCATGGACCAGCGATAACCAATAATGGTTGATTAGGCCCGGATTCGATTGATCCAATTTTGCAATTATGATTCATAAATACAGCCTAACTTCTGCGCACGAATGTGGGGGCTTGGCCCGATAGCGCGCACTCTCTAACTGCCAAAACCACACAGTACGCACCTACCTGACCGATACAAAGCTTCAAGGCCTTTTTGGATGCAAGTTCCAATTGGTATTGCCGAAGAGGTAACTGCGTGTCAGTGATGTAGTTGCGATAATACACCGTGAGGAGCCTGGGAGTATTTATGGCCCGTATGCCACGAGAACCAGAGGCGTTTGGTGAGCAAGTAGCGAAGATTCTTCGCCGTCACTATCCCGAGCGCACCATCGAATTGGCTGGGCCTATGGATCTGATCCTTAATGGCAAGCATCTTGGGCTTGATAACCTCTATCGTATGGTTCTGCATGAGCCTGATCGAGGGGTTGAGTTGGTCGAAAACTACCTTGAAAGGCTGATTGAGGGCGATACGCTGACCTCGATGCCGCTGCCTCTTTCGGTGGCCAAGCCTCGAATTATGCCACGTATTCAGCCCATTAGTATCTTCGATCATCTTGACAAGCACCGCGTTGCCCATATCCCATTTGTAAATGACACAGTGATCGTGTTTGTTTTGGATATGCCGCAGATGACCATAAGTATCACAGTCGAACAGATGATGCGTTGGGGCCTTGAGATAGATGATCTGGATGTGATAGCGCGAGAGAATCTTAGCGCTTATGCACCCGATCTTGAGATCCAGGTTGTAGAGTCAGCTGAGGGTGGTAGGGCTGCGATTGTGGCACGTCAAGATGGTTATGATGCAGCTCGTTTATTGCTCGGCAGCTTACACGCTCGACTTGCACCTGAGCTCAATGGCGATTTTTATGTTGCTTGCCCCGCACGAGATATGTTCCTTGCTCTTACATGTGATCCGGACGAATTCGTTCAGCGATTGCATCAGCGAGTACAAAAGGAATACAAACGTATGCCATATCCAATCACGGATGAGCTTTTTGTAGTGACGCGAGACGGCGTAGCCGGCACAAAAGCAGCGTAAGAAAAAATCCCAGACGCCAATGGATAGCAATCCATTGGTTTTCTTATAACTATCAAAAACCACCTGAGCGCATTACTTTTAAGCTGTCGGGAAATGGATAGCTTGCAAACGCTCCCGTGGGCGCTAACTCCCACATACCGAGCGATGGGTACACATCACCACGGAAACCTGCTTCGAACATTGTGCGCAGTACCGATTCAAATGCTGGTTCGTTGCCATCAGCATCTGCGAGTCGGTTTGACTTTGCCCCGAGGAAGGAAACAGAAGCAGCCGGCCAGCGTTCTCGTCGCCCTGCTAACATTTTGGTGATAGTCGCAAAGCCACGCGACAGATCATCAAGCGTGAAATGATCCTGCCCGCGTGGGCGCAGCAGAGCCATGATTAATATACGATCAAGATCGAACTTGAGGATATATGGTTCGTGATCGCCCGCAGAATGAACAGCTACCGATTCGTGAAACATTCGTGCAAACGCGGTGGCTGAATCTATATTCCATTGACTGGTGGGGACGAGTTCCAATAGTTCGCCAATGATTCCGTGCGTGTTATCCAGATCATTAACTGCACATATCGCAGTTCGATATCGCCCCGCAACAAGGTCAGCCAGGATATGCTGTCCCCATTGGATTCGAATGCGGTCTCGATCCTTACTCGCAGCCTTTGGGTCGCCTGCAGGCAGTAGAATAACGCGCTCGGCACGGGCGTCCGCTTGCAAAAGCAGATCGCCTTCATCATCGTAAAGGCGCATTTCCGATTGTTCTTCAGCTTGATTAACCACCACAAACCTCCTTGTTAATGCATTGGATAAGTATAAGTATAAGTCATAGCTTAACACTCTGCATAAAATTGAAAGTAAGATAGATTAATAGCTCCATTCACATCAAATTCACATCAAATAGTTATATTTTGTGTGTAATCGCCAAAGGCCTAGCACTTTATTAAAAGCACAGCTGGGATTGTTAATAACCTATACAAAACACAGCAAGTGATTCTAAAACGCGCTGATTATGGTGATCTAAGTGTCAAAGAGTTCCGCTACCAAGCCCGCGAACTATTTGAAAAAGAACTAGAACAACAAGTAGAAATGAGGCCGGTTAAGAAGATTAAGGTCTGAACTCTAAACTAATGTCATTGCCTTCTTTATTCACACGCTCCCCAGTTGGCGAATAGTATGAGTAAGTCGACTGTGCTGACAGTGCCATCACCATCAAAGTCTGCTGATCCAGAGGTGCCCCATTGTGCGAATAGTTCAAGTAGATCACTTGTATCAACAGAGCCTGATCCGTCGAGGTCGGCAGGGCAGTCGTTGAATTCGCACTGGTTAATCAGCACGCTTACGTTGTCGTTAGCCCAGTTTGTCACGACGAGATCGGAGACGCCGTCGCCATCGAGGTCCCCTATCGCGGCTGACAACGGATAACTACCCACACTGTATGAGATGTTTGAGGCGAATGTACCATCGCCGTTGCCAATCAGCACGCTCACGTAGCCCTCCTTGGAGTGGTGGGTTACGACGATGTCGGGAACACTGTCACTGTTGAGGTCGCCTATTGCTACTCTCGTTGGGCCGTTACCCAGGGCATAGGTGACGTCGGTGGCGAATGTGCCGTCACCGATACCTATTAGAATGCTAATGTCGTCGCTGCCGCGGTTGGGTACGACGAGATCGGGGACGCCGTCGCCGTCGAGATCGCTGATCGCGACTGATTCCGGCATGCTGCCCACTCCATATGTTACTTGAGGGGCGAATGTGCCGTCGCCGTTGCCAATCAGCACCGTTACGTCGTCGTTAGAGTAGTTGGACATAGTGAGGTCGAGGATTTCGTCACCGTTGAGGTCGCCGATAGCAATAGAGATCGGATTACCATCCGCTTCATGGGTGACTTGGGTGGCGAATGTGCCGTCGCCATTGCCCATCAACACGCTGAGGTTGTTGCTGTTCCTATTAGCTATGATGAGGTCGGGTGCGCTGTCACTGTCGAGGTCGCCTATCGCGACAGTGTATGGGCTTGTACCCACATCATAGGTGGGGTTGACGTTGAGAAAGATCGTACCTGGGTCACATTGCCCGGCGACGTTTGTGCACAGACTAAATAAGCCCAACACACCAACGACAACTTGAGCCATGTCTTTGAGCGCCACAATGTGTCTTACATTTTCAACATTTCGGATCATCGAGATTATTCTCCAAAAGAGTTTTACCACCGATATCTATGTTCTGGCCATCTTCACTAGTGCCAAGTGCCAAGTGCCTGTTTCACTCACATGCTCCCCAATTTGAGAATAGGATGAGTAAATCGATTGTGTTGACCGTGCCATCAAGATCAAGGTCGGCTAGGCAACATCCTATTGCGCAATCACCCCAGTCAGCGAAAAGTGAAAGTAAGTCGAGAGTATTTACGGCGTTATCACCGTTGAGGTCAGCGAAGGTGATTTGATCAACCGGATCGAATTGATATTCATACGCGCCCATGTCAACAACGACGGGGATGCCGCAGCCTGGATCGTGGTCCTCTTCATCCGCATTGAATCGAGGACTGCCATCGATATCTACTGGGAATAATTCACATAATTTATCATCCACATCGTAATCGTTATGGTCAATTGCTGTG
>JACZRS010000012.1:0-21228 GCA_022574595.1 Planctomycetota bacterium
GCTGTTGTCCATGCGCACCCGCACTCGTACTTGGTTTGAAATGTCGTCAGGGATATCCCAGTCATAGGTGTGGACGCTACCAACAGCACCACTGCCTGGAGGGAGGTTCATGGCTATAGGAATCCATGGACCTGCCGCTCCCGTAGTGGAGTACCATAGATCCCAGTTCTGTAGGTTGTGTGCAATTGCAATATGCCAGCGGATGGTGTAAATGGATCCGACCACGAGATCCTCTCCACCGTTTGGCAAATCGAGAACCACGTGGGCACTGGCGGGTTTGGCTATGGCCAAGGACGCCGCAACTGCAACTAACACTACACTGACTTTCAGCCATTGATGAAATCGCATTTCGTTCTCCTTTGTTGGTTTGTCAAGCAAGCGAATTGCACTATTGGGACTGCAATCACCTGCGGAACCGGCCTGTGTACGGCCTTGGTATTATACCTCTTGGCGCATCGCATGGATAGAGGGGCCTGGTGATGCGATATGACCGGGTGAGAAGCGCGGCATCACTTTGTCGCTTTGTGCCTGCCGATCAATTCCAGCTTGGCACGGTTATTCCGGCGGGGTCGCTCAGGACTTTGCTTACCTTGATACCTGGACCTAATTTCCAGTTTAGAGAACATTATAACTTCTCTTTTTCAGCATTGTCGATCAGCAGATGCTAAGTGTTAACAGTATCACGGGCACAACCCCCAATTTGCGAAGAGGATGAGTATATCTTCTGTATCAATGGTGCCATCGCCGTTAAAGTCGGGTGGGCCGCCGGGGTTGGTCCCCCATTGTGCGAACAGTATTAGCAGATCCGATGTGCCAACAGATCCACTCTCATCCAGATCCCACGGGCATTTCCCCTGGGCGGCAGCATCAAAGATGTACGCCGAACCGGAGTCGGTTCCGTTGTCATCGTCGCTCGATGCTCCAACGATTGCAGTTGTTCCGCTGATCGCGACGGAAAAGCCGAACTAGTCGTCTGTCGCGCCGTCGTCGGCTAGAAGTTTGAAGAGTTGATCGCCGAGGTCGGCTTGGGTTGGGGTGGTGATCAGGGCTGATGCCACTGCTACGGCAAAAATAACTGGTGTGAGATAACTGATCCTCATCTTTGCTGCTCCTCCGTTTAGTAAGCGTAGAATCGCCTTACTTGGCAAGGCCAGCGTACCTGATGCTAGGTTGCAAGACCATCTATTTTCCGCGATTCTGCTCATTTACAAGCCTATCAGCGCTAGAGGCAGCCTCAGAACTTCCAAAGGATGTACCTGGATAATTCGTAACCATTATTAACGCGACAAAAGACTACCGAAAGCGACAAATTTCCCCTTTTTTCCCTTACTCGGTGGTTTCCAACCTCCATGAGGCTAACGTCGAAGTCGGCTGATCCTGCTGTTCACCATTGCCCAAAGAGTTCAAGCAGATCACAGGAGCGGACGCGCGAAGCTCAAGTCGTGGCCATCGGGGTCGCTGAGGTGAAAGTATCGCTCACCCCATTCCGCGTCGCGCGGTGGAAACTGCGGCGACAAGCCCGCGCCGATTGCTCGCTTGTAGAACGCATCGACATCTGACACGTGGAAGATGATGCGACCCCATGCAGACACAGGCGTAGCTGTTGTCTTGACCATCAGGTTGAGATAATTGCCGCCCACTGCGAAGCTCGTGAAGGACGCCTGCGCTCCGCCGTAGGTGCGGCGAAAGCCCAACGCCTCATAGAAACGCACCGCTCGCTCCATGTCAGCGGTGACGAGCGTCACGGCGCTGATCGCCACCACGCTTGCACCGGCTTGGTGTGATGGCACATCGGCATCGTCATGAGAATCAGGTATCGCCATCCTTCCAGTGTAACCGCCTTTGGACAGCACGCTCGCTCTTACTCAGCGGTTTCATCCATGCTCGGCCAGGGATGGTCGTTACGCAAGTATTGACCGCCGATGAAATCCGTAAAGAAGTGCTCGAGGAAAGGATGGGTGATCGGGGCGGGGTGTTCATCGGCTTTCAGACTCGTCTGCGCCGCGTAGGTTGTGATGTCCGAACCGTCCACAAGCACGTGATACCACGGCTGGTTCCGATCCGGCCGAGTCTGGTTGGATTGATACCACGCCTCCTCGGCCTTGCAGGTCAGGTCGAATTCCACCACCACGCCGCGGTATCCGTATCGGCGGTGCCGCACAATCTGACCCGGGCGATAGCGTGGTTGCTTTTCGTGAGCTTCAGCTTCCGGCGTAGGCTGTTTAAGCATGATCATGGAGCGGTACCTGTCGCCCTCATCTTAGGCGCCTCCACCCCTGTCGTCACCCAAGAGCTTGAAGAGATGATCGCCGAAGTCAGCTTAAGCTGGATCTATTTTCAAGAATATTGCTGCTGCGACAAGAACAGGGATTATTAAGTGTTTCTTCTTTGTCTCCACGGATTCAGCAAATGCTCGGTCTTGGCGGTATTACGGGCATAACCCCCAATTGGCGAAGAGGATTAGTAGGTCGTTGGTGCTGACTGTGCCGTCGTTGTCGAAATCCGGTGGCCCGCCCGGATCTAGCCCCCAGAATGCGAACAGGATTAGTAGATCACTGACTGAGACGGTGTCGTCTTTGTTGAGATCCCAAGGACAGCAGTCTGTCAACCCTTCTTGGAACTCGTAGGAACCCATGTCCACGATCGGGCAGTCGCCCAGGCCGGTATCCGGCGTGTTGGGATCCTCGATGAAGCGCGGATTGCCATCAAGATCAGTCACAACGCCAATGGGCAAGGCGGTGTTTTCAGCGGCATCAATGCACGGTGAGACGGCCGAGATACGAAAGTCGCCGTTGAAGGGATCTACGAACATGGGATTGAGGTCGATGTTGCCTTGGCCCACGAAACCGCCCTCGACATCGCTGTAGGTTACCGTGGACGTTCCAAGGATCTCATCGACACCGGGGCTGTTGTTGCCCCAGAAGATACAGTTGGTCACGGTCGGGTTGCTGTTATCGAAATTCCCCATCCCACCGCCTTCAACGTTGGCCGTGTTCTCGCTGAACGTACAGTTTGTCACGTTCGGGCTGCTGTTGTCGAGGTTGAACATCCCGGCGGCGACATTGGCCGTGTTACCACTGAACGTGCAGCCGATCACCGTCGGGCTGCTGTTGTTATTGCTCATCCCGCCGCCCTCGGACGACGCGCTGTTGTCCAGAAAGGTACATTGTTTCACCATCGGGCTGCTGAAGACATTGATCATCCCACCGCCGAAAGTGGCGGCGTTTCCGGTAAACATGCAGTTGGTCACCTCCGGGCTGCTGTTGTCGAGGTTGAACATCCCAGCGGCGACATTGGCCGTGTTACCACTGAATGTGCAGCCGTTTACCGTCGGGCTGCTGTTGAAGTTGTTCATCCCGCCGCCCTCGGACGACGCGCTGTTGTCCAGAAAGGTACATTGTTCCACCATCGGGCTGCTGAAGACATTGATCATCCCACCTCCGAAAGTGGCTACGTTTCCGGTGAACGCGCAGTTGGTCAGATCCGGGCTGCTGCTCAGTTGATTGTGCATCCCGCCGCCGAAGTCTGCCGAGTTCGCGCTGAATGTGCAGCCGGTCAGGGTGGGACTGCTGTTGTCGAAGTTGTTCATGCCACCGCCGTTGAATGTCGCCGTGTTTGCATCGAATGTGCAGTTGGTCAGATCCGGGCTGCTACTCAGTTGATTGAGCATCCCGCCGCCGAATTCTGCCGAGTTCGCGCTGAATGTGCAGCCGGTCAGGGTGGGACTGCTGTTGTCGAAGTTGTTCATGCCACCACCGGCTATGTCCGCCGTGTTCCCGGTGAACGTACAGTTTGTCACATTCGGGCTGCTGTCGAGGGCGTTGTTCATTCCGCCGCCGAAAATGGCCAAGTTTCCTGTGAAGCTACAGCCGGTCACGGTTGGGTTGCTTTCATCCCAGTTAAACATGCCTGCACCGCCACCGGACTCGTTGCCGATAAAAGTGCAGTCGGTCACCATGGGGCTGCTGCCGGCGTTGCGCAGCCCGCCCCCATCGACTTCGGATGTGTTGGCAGTGAAGATGCAACCAGTCACAATCGGGCTGCTGCTCTCGTTGTTCATCCCGCCGCCGCGGCCCTGCTTGACGCCATCTTTGTCTACGAAGCTTGCGATGTTCGCGGTAAATTGGCAGTTGGTGACCGTCGGGGCGCTGCTACCCGTGTTAAGCATCCCTGCGCCAAGGGATGCCTGATTGTCGTCAAAATTGCAGCCGATCACAGTGGGGTTGCTGGTTAAGTTCTCCATCCCGCCGCCGAAGCTGGCGGCATTGTCATTGAACGCACTGTCGGTCACAGTCGGGCTGCTGCCGTCGTTACGCATCCCGCCACCGGCGAAGGCTGTGTTCGCGGTGAATTGGCAGGTAGTGACCGTCGGGCTGCTGCCGCCGACGTTCAGCATTCCCCCGCCGAGAATGGCGTCTATGTTCGCGGTGAAGATGCACGCGGTCACCGTCGGGCTGCTTATGAAGTTCTCCATCCCGCCGCCGTAGTTGGCGGTATTGTTAGTGAATGTGCAGTCGGTCACGTTGGGGCTGCTGCCGTTGTTGCGCATCCCGCCGCCGACGTCGGCTGTATTCGCGGTGAATAGGCAGTTGGTGACTTCGGGGTTGCTGTTTATGATATTATGCATCCCCCCGCCGACGTTGTTGGCGGTGTTGCCACTGAACTCGCAGTTGGTTACCATCGGGTTGCTGCTGCCATTGTTGTTCATCCCACCGCCGTTGACAATTGCGGTGTTGCCACTGAACGTGCACGTGGCGACCATCGGGCTGCTGTTGTCCACATTGAACATCCCGCCACCGCTGCCATTAGCTATGTTGCCATTGAACGAGCTTCCATTCACGCTCGGGCTGCTGGCATTATTGTTGACCATCCCGCCCCCGTTGCCAGTGGCGGTGTTTGTGGTGAATGTACAGTCGGTAATCGTCGGGTTGCTTCTGATGAAGTTGAACATCCCACCACCGCTGCCATTGGAGATATTGTCATTAAAAGAGCAACCGGTCACATCCGGGCTGCTTGCATTATTGAACATTCCACCGCCGGTAATGATGCTGGTGTTTCCACTGAACATGCAGCTGATTACGGTAGGGCTACTGTCGAAATTTAACATCCCGCCACCGCTGTTGGCGATGTTTCCACTGAACTCGCAATTAGTCACCGTCGGGTTGCTGCTGGCAATGTTGTGCATCCCGCCGCCGACGTTGTCGGCGGTGTTCCCAGTGAACGAGCAATCGGTCACCGTCGGGTTGCTATTGAAATTGTTCATCCCGCCGCCGTTGACAATGGCGGTGTTGCCACTGAATTCGCAATTAGTCACCATCGGACTGCTGGCATTGTTGTGCATCCCGCCGCCGCTGAAGTTTGCCGCGTTCCCGCTGAAGATGCAGTTTGAGATCGTCGGGTTGCCGGGATTGTTGTTCATCCCTCCGCCGAACTCGGCTTGTCCACCGGTGATGGTGAAGCCATCCAGGACGGTGAGCACGGTTTCATTGTTGATGCACGAGACCACCGTGCCATCACCTGTACCGTCATTGTCGATATCACCGTTGATGATCGTCAACTCGGGTCCGTCGGAACTGTGCAGCGTGATGGACTTGCCGAGGAAGTTGATGAGTTCCCGGTAAGTGCCTGGGGCAACGATGATGTCGTCGCCATTAACGGCCGCACCGATGGCGGCCTGGATGGTGGCCTTGGGGCCATCGGGTTCGACGCATGTTTGATTAGACCCGTTCCAGGCATCATCACCGCAGCCACCGTTGACGTATAAGGTGGCAGCGTACCCTGGCTGGGCTACGGCCATGAGTAAAACAGGAGCAAGAACGAACAACAGCTTCAGCCAGGGATGTCGCATATTTTTCTCCGATCCTCGAATCAATATATCCCATATGATTTCGCCAGACCCCGCAGCCTGGCCATTGGCAGGCCAATATAGCAGCGCCTTACTATATTCAAGTGCAAATTCTAAGAATTCTTAACAAAATGGCCTTGGAACTGCCTGGCATGGGTGGACAGCACTAAATACTTAGTGCAGACTTCAAGCGTTCCCCTTTGGCTGGCGGCTAAACTGGCCAATCTCGATGCCACGATGTCGAAGATCCGCCGGAGCAGGACTTGTTGCCAAAGTGCCTCGATGCCTATCTTCTACGGGCACAACCCCCAATTGGCGAATAGGATGAGTAGATCTGCTGTACTAACTACACCATCGCCGTCGAAATCGGCTGGCCCATCGGTACCCCATTGTGCAAAGAGTTCAAGCAGGTCACTAGTGCCTACCGATCCATCGTTATCAAGGTCGCCCAAGCAGTCTGGACCACAAGTGAATTGTTCAACCTGGAAGTCATCGATGCCCGCTTCAGAAAAGGCAGCAAATGGTCCATCAGGGTCGGAGGCCAAGAAGCGAACCTGAACAGTCTCAGTCGGTTCGACATAGTCGCCCACGAGGAACGAGGACATCCCCCATTCATTACCTGTTTCTCCAAGAGTCTCCACGATCACCCAGTCGTTCCCATCGTTGGAAACTTCCACAGTGAAGAAATTCTGCAAATTGGGGTTGTACCAAAAGGCCCAGAAAGCGTAAGAGATCGAAGCGTTGTTGCCCTGCAGGTCAAATGATGGGGATGTCAGGTAAGTTGGTCCACCATCTACATCGTTATCTTGGACGCCGCCGCCCGGAGGTCCGTTCTCGGTAACAAAGGCCATCACGTTGTCGGGTCCAGGCGTCGCGTCGTCTTCGGGCGCCACGGTCGAGCTATAGTAATACGTACCGTTGGGATCGGCCTGCTCCCATTCTCCCGAGGTGATCGAACTATCGCTAGTGATCTTCCATTCTGACAAATCCTCTCCCTCCTCGAAGTTGTAGAGGTGGGTAATCGCCAGCCCAGTGGCTGCATCAGCTCTGTACGTGCTCGCCGGTGCATCCGGCGGCTCGGTGCTGTAGACGTTTTCCTCGACCGTTTGTGCTGAGAAGTAGAAATTGATGCCATCGAGACACGCCGTGGCGGGCAGATCAACTTCGTATAAGTTGCCTCCCAGATCGGTCATGAGCACGCTTGTGAAGGGTCCATAGTTGATGGCATAATGCAGCGTAGCCGTATCGGGCGCAAGTGTACCGCCGACCGGTGTCAGTTGGGCTTGAATCGTAAATGGCACATCAGGTGTAACTAGGCTGGGGAGGTCCTGTGGGAAGTCGAAGACGACGCCGAAGGGGTGCTGAATCCAGATCTCGGAACTGCTGCAACGTCCCAGGATGATATCGAGCCACCCGTCACCGTTTAGATCGAAGATCGCTGCGTCATGCACAGCTTGAAGCTGGCTCTGCAGAATGTTCGCCAAGTCCAGGGTGTCCGTGAATGACACATTTGACGGATTGGCGTTGTTGCGGAGGATGTTCGTGAATCGGTTGCAGCCGGGGATGTCCACGTCCACGTCGGTGACGATCACATCGTTCCAGCCGTCACCATTGAGATCGGCGATATGAGATTCGCCGCCGATTGCATTGGTCGAGATGGGGAATGGTATAGCAAAGAAGTTGGCCATCCCGTTGGGGCCGTTGCCGATGTTGAGGAAGTAGCCATCAGTACCGTCGTCCGTAACGATGATGTCGAGCATACCATCGTTATTCAGATCCCCGACGTTCACGAAGTATGCAGATCCATCGGTAAGCGTTTCTAGTATGTTGAAAAAGCCGCCGCCGCCATTGTTAATCACCTTGACGGGTCCGTTCTCACACTTTACGACATCGAGCCAGCCGTCACCGTTCATATCGGCGATCTCAACGGAAGTTCCGAAATCCGACTCAAGCATCGCTGGCGTCATTCGACTCGACGACTCATCGGTGAAGATGCCGATGCCAGCGACGTTGATGAGCAAGCGGTCGTTAAGGTCGCCACCTCGCTCGTACGGCCCTTGGTTGTAGTCGATAAAGTACAGATCCTGGTCGCCGTCGTTGTCGATATCGCCCGCCGCTACACCGCAGAAACGAGGTTCGAAGGGGAAGGTGGGAATACGGTCAACATTATCATAGACGAAGCCCTGCCAATTTCCTTTGGCATCGTTGCCAAGGTTAATGTAGATGCGAGGGTGGGTAATCGACTTGGGGTTGTCCAATCCGCCCAGCGTGGTGGCGGTAACGATGTCCAGCCAGCCGTTACCATCGACGTCGACAAGCACCACGTCGCGGTCGTTGGTCATGTCGAGAAAGGCGGGGGCATAAAGGCTAGTGCGATCGACGAGGACGCCGTTCTGTGTATGCCCGTCTTCAATCCCCTCGTTCATGAGGAGAACATTGCGGCGCCCGCCAGGCGATGTGAAGGGGACCTTTCGTACGACGATGAGGTCCGTGTCACCATCCTTGTCGACGTCGCCCCAGGCGTAGTCCTTCTCCTCAATGTCGGTTGCAAAGAGGTTGCTGGCGACGACACTACGCTGTGATGTCTCGTCAACGAACTTTGCAAACTGTGCCGTCGTTGTACTAGACCAACAGGTGATCGGTACTGCCGCCAATAAGGCGAACTTAATTGTATTTATTTTACCACTTAACACTTGATTTAATCCTCCGATTCTAGAGGTGTGATGCGTCTCAAGCGATATTTATCAACTAACCTTTACTATGCCCCACTTTCCAATCACCTGCATAACGCGCCCCCTGCCAATTGTCAAGTAGTAAATCAATGCATTAGCTCGGAAACGACGTGATCAGTCAGATTTATGCTTCAAAATGTGCATTTGGAGGCGCTGGCGAAAGCTTAGGCAGTGTTGGGAGCAGATTGACTTTTCAAGAGCATTGTTGTTTGCTGAGTTGGTGGGCGGCTGCAACCACCTACCCCCCATACTCCTGCGCATGTCCACTGAATCCTTCTTCTTTTTCCAATATGTACACTTTTGTGCGCGCAACGCGCGCCCCAGCCCCTAGGAAAACAAACAATATGAAATTCATGCAATAATCTTTTGCCGCTTCAGGACGCGGTCATTTCCGAGTGAAGAATGCGACCACCGGTCGAGGCTTTACAGTTTATGGCGCATGTGGTTCGGCATCCTTGTGCTGCAGGATAGAGTCCAGGGCTTTGCGCGTGTCATCAACTTCTATCCAGGCTTGCCGGGAGACGACCTTTCCTGAGGCATCAATAACAAAGCCTCGGTTGGGGCGGCCACCGTATGCGTCTGTCACCTTGTTTTCGTAGCCGTCGACAAGCACATGCAATTTGAGGTTGAGTTTTTCCTGGCAAAGTTTGGCACATTCCAAACGCTTTTCAAACGAGGTGTGCTGCGGAAGTTCGATGCCGGACCGGGTGTTGATCGAGATGTCCCGACCATCTGTGGGATGGGCTTCTAGCGTATAGACCATTATCCATTGCACCGAGTCGCCGTATTCAGATTGCAGTTTTGCAAGGCCTTCAACTTTTCGCCTAAAGACCGGACAGGTATAGCTTCCGAACTCAATCACCACGGGTTTGCCGAGCAGCGACTTGAGGCTGAGCTTTTTATTATCGAGATCAATCAATTCGAAATCGGGTGCCTTGTCGCCGACTTTGGGTCCCTTAGAGGGATCAAGGCCGCCGCGACCGCCTCCTCGCCCGCGCATCTGCGGCATCAAGTCCAATCCAGCGGCGCAGCCATCCCAGGCTTTCTGTTGTTCGGTATTGAGCATAGCCCGGGAGTCGGCGAGAAATTTGGCGTTTATAGGTTTCATCACTTCTTGCAGCTTCTGCATCATCCCTTGTCGGCTTTGACGATTGCCCCGTTGCTGGCCTTCGCGATTACCCGGTTGCCGGCCTTCGCGATTACGAGGTTGCTGACTTTCACGATCACCAGATTGCCGACCGCCGCGCCTCCGTTGCGGCATAATCTCGCGCCTCGCCTCACGTTGGTCACGACGAAACTGCCGATAGCGGGCAACGATTTGCTTCATTTGTTCATCGGTCGGCTGGACGGCAGCACGGATCGTTTGCAGAACCTCATCTGTGCTTGGATCGATTTGATTTCGACGAGGACTACTATCACGATCTCGCTGGGGCTGGCGCGACTGGGCGCCGTCTGGCCCTGCATCCTGTCCATAGCTCCAACTGCCGAAAGAAAGTGTAAGTCCTGTGATGACAACAAGTAAGTGACTGATTCGCATCGTGAGAAACCTCCTGATGATTAAAAAAGGCAGATTAAACTCAAACGACGGCCTCCCTCATGTATTACGAGCATGGGGAGCTGTCCTCGTTTCTGATGCGTTATACGGCACAACTAATATCATCATCCCTTTAAAATTGTTGAATCTGCTGACTTTGATCAATCTGTCATCATTTGCAAGTGTACGGACGGCGGAGCACCTCCACTACACGTGCCAAAAATGACTAGGATTCGACATGATGCTATCAGCAATTGCGCAGCTGGGGAATCCGTCGCAAAGTGGGATGGCTAAATGAGATTTACTTTATGTCAAGTACCTCTCTTAGGGACACGGCCCCCAATTGGCGAACATTGTTAGTATATCGCTCTTGCTGACCATACCGTCGCCATCGAAGTCTGCGGGACAACCTACGCACGGACCCCATTGCGAAAAGAGATCGAGCAGATCACTTGTGCCCACTGCGCCGCTACCATCTAGATCCCAAGGGCATGTATTGGCATTGGGCGGCGGATTGTTTAGCAGCACTGTAACTGACCCGCCACCAACTGCTTTGCCATTATTGGAGTTAGCGGTGACAATGTCTTGCAGCGCATCGTCATTAAAATCTGCGTGTGCCACGAAATTAGGATTGGCCTCAATGTTGAATTCCAATGGTGAAGCGAACTCTACGGCCCCAATACCCGATGAGATGTTGGTCAGCACCTGCACCACCGGGATACCATTTGCATCATCAGCTGCAATCACCAGATCAGGATCGCCATCGTCATCCAGATCAACTGCATCAATCGACCGTGGATTTGTTCCAACACCGAATACGATTTGTGGGGCGAAAGTCCCATCACCCAGGTTCAGCAAAACCGAAATAGTCGCATCAGCGTTATTTACTACTGCAACATCTACAAAAGTATCACCATCAATATCAGCTGCCGCCAGTTGCCGCGGATCGATCCCGACCGGGTAGTTCACTGCGGGAGCAAAACCGCCTTTACCATCACTGAGTATCACGAATACAGAACCGTTGATAGGCTTGCCTCCAGGGTCAAGCTCGCTATTTACGCCCAATATATCATCCTCATTCTTTGGATCACAGATGTCTTCCGGCTCCATGTTGACGGGGAATAGGCCGTTCGTGGGCAGATTCACTCCCTGTGCGAAACCACCCTCTCCGTCGCCATAAAGCACCGAGATATTGTTATCCAGTGTATTTGCAACAAGCAGATCTGTGTTCCCGTCCTGATTTAAATCACCCGTAGAGACATCGTTCGGTTGTTGACCGACATCTATGGTTTTCCCGGCAATAAACGAGCCAAAGCCATCACCTAAAAGAATCGAAATTTGATTATCGCCAGCGTTTGATACCGCTAGATCGGGGTAAGCATCACCATTGAAAAATCCGGTTGCAATACTGCTGGGGGCGCTACCTACTGGTATCAACTCTCCGGATTCCAGTCCGTTCCAATCTCCGACCTTATCAGTACCTTGGTTCAAGAAGATCTGGACTGAACCCTTCCCTTTGAGTGCTAATCCTGGGAGGATCACCGCCACATCTTGCGTATCGTTATTATTAAGATCGAACGAACCAACCGCCTCGATCAACGCCTCACTGATTGTGGAGAATACTTCGGGCGGATCGAAGTCGATTTCTTCGTTAGCGACGAATAAGTACGCAGACCCGGAGTTAAAACCATTGTCCTCGTCATGCCAGGCTCCCACGATTGTAGTGGCACCAATAATCGCAACGGAGTTTGCAAAATTATCGTCTGCCTCACCATCGCTGGGCAGTACTTTGGCTGTTTGGATGGGATTTTCCTTATCACTTATACCAAAGAGATACGCGGATCCTGAGTCGATGCCACTATCGTCGTCATTTCTAGCCCCGACGATGGCAGTGGTGTCGGCCACCGCTACTGAGTATCCGAACTGGTCGTCCGCCTCACCATCTTCAGCCTGAAGTTTGGCAGTCTGGACTGTGTTATTGGGATCGCTTATATCTAAGAGATAGGCCGAGCCGGAGTCGGATCCATTGTCGTCGTCCTGGTTAGCCCCAACTATAGCAGTGGTGCCGCTTACCGATATCGAAAAGCCAAATTGGTCTCCTGCTTCTCCATCATTAGGTAGAAACTTTAGGAGTTGCATCCCTGTCGTAGTGTCAAACAAGTAAATAGACCCGGAGTTGCTGCCGTTATCATCGTTTTGATGTGCCCCAACGATGGCTGTTGCGCCGCTTGTCGCGACGGAGTAACCAAATTCGTCATCTGCATCACCATCCCCGGGTAATAATTTAGCAATATGCGAGGGGTTAGTGGGGTCAGAGATGTTGTAAAGGTATGCTGAGCCGGACTTATCTCCGTTGTCATCGTCCCATTTGGCTCCGATTACGGCCTTGTTACCACTAAATGCGACTGACCAGCCGAACGCGTCTCCTGCCGCACCATCGAAAGCCAGAAGCTTGGCGATTTGAATTGGGTTAGCCGGGTCAGAGATATCGAAAATATATGCGGCACCGGCGGCTGGGCCGTTTTCGTTATCCCGGTATGCCCCAACAATTGCGATGGCGTCGCTGATAGCAACGGAGATGCCGAATTTTTCTCCCGCCGCGCCGTTGATGGGGTGGATCTTGGCTATCTGCTGGGGATTTACCGGATCAGAGATGTCGTACAGATATGCTGAGCCAGAAAAATCGCCATTGTCGTCATCAAGATGGGCTCCGACGATAGCAATGGTATCGCTGATCGCGACGGATACGCCAAACTGGTCGTTCTCCGCACCATCGTTGGCATGTAGCTTGGTTAGTTGATCGCCGATGTCAGCGCGGGCCGGAGCGGTACTCAATAATAATGCTACTATGGCAATATTAACTAGTGTGAAAACTTTCATCTTCTTCTCCTCTGTTTCAGCAGGTGCTTTGTGTTTACGCCTGCAGACACAGGCCCCTTGACGACGATCTCTGACTGGAAATCCTTTTCTACCCTACACAGTGTCGATGTAACGCCCGCCGCCCCGTGCATAGCCTTGCTAATACCACATATAGCCACTTGCAATCCAAAATATCGCTGATAGCTGTAGTTGTGTTAATATTGAGTGTGAAGGTCTTTGCTACTGCACAAGGAGTAGTCGAAATGAATGGCGATACCATGCTTGGCATGATAGTGGTATGGTGTTTTCCAACACTCCTGCGCATCTTTTCTACTCCTCAAAGCCCAGCCCCATGCCCCTTCTTGCTCAGGCTCGGCTTGTCTCGAAGGAATAAGATACCAAATAGTTAGTTACCAGACCATCTATTTTCCTGTAATTTGCATATTTTCTGCTTTCCATCGCTAGAGACAGCATCAGACCGTTCAATGTTTGTGAACTGATGGTTTATTACTTTGTCAACGCGACGTCAAATTGCCTAATGTGACAGAAGGTTTCTATAGGGGTTTTTAACCCTTGAGGCCTATACCGATGGCGCCCTGCGGCGATACCCCTTGCATCTCATCAACTGTTTGGTGACAATCAAAGGCCTATCCAGAGTGAAAAGTATATTTAAGGGTTGAAGGAGAATTGCCGTGACCTCGCGCATTCTTCAAGCAAGTCGGGCTGCTTTCGGTTACTAGTTGAGGTACAGTTGATCCGCCTCTGAAGCGTGCGGGGCCTCTCTGATTTTCATGGCTGCTGAAGATTCTCCCCCCAAACGCTCCCCTATCGGGTCGCGGCTAAACTTTACTTCTTCCCTCGATGCCTATCTTCTACGGACATAACCCCCAATTGGCGAAGAGGATGAGTATATCTACTGTGTCAATGATGCCATCGCCGTTAAAGTCGGGTGGGCCGCCGGGGTTGGTTACCCATTGTGCGAACAGCATTAGCAGATCCGTTGTACTGACAGTGCCACTCTCATCCAGATCCCATGGACATTGAACGTTAATTAAAACCGTGACCGATCCACCTGATGCTCCTTCATCAGCATTGACGGTTACAAGATCCTGTATGAAATCCTCATTGAAATCTGCACTCACGACAAAGTTTGGATCCGCATCAACGCCAAAGGCTAATGGATCATCGAAAAACAATTCTCCAGGATCTACGCCGACGTTTTGGATGACCTGTACGCTAGGGCCAATTTCTATGTCAACTGCTACGATCGCCAAGTCCAGATCACCATCCGCATCAAGATCGGTCACTTCAATCGAAGTTGGAGCATCGCCGACAGGTAGCGCTTTACCTGTGATAAAAGTTCCATCCCCTTGATTTACCAACACCGAAACTGTTGCGTCGGTATTATTAACTACAACAATCTCTGCGAAGTTATCATGATTAAGGTCGCCAACGGAAATGTCCGCAGGTCCGATGCCGATCTCATAAGTTACCGCTGGTTGGAACGTGCCATCACCATTATTTATCAGCACGAATACTGAGCCGGGCGTATTGCCCTTAAATCCTGGTGCGACTAATCCATTAACACCTACAATATCCTCGTCCTTGCCATCATCGACATCCTCCGGTTCAATTGCGATCGGAAATAAACCATTGGTGGGAAGCATTGCGCCTTTAACAAATCCACCACTGCCATCATTAACAAGTATCCAGACATTGTTGTCATCAGCGTTGGCTACTGCGAGATCAATGAAACCATCACCCGAGAATTCGCCAGCTATAACATCGCTGGGTCTTTGACCGACATCAATAGGTGGCAACTGGTTAAACATTCCCTTTCCATTACCTTGATTGATGAACACCAACACATTGTTATCACCAGCATTTGAAACAGCAAAATCAACAAACTCATCTTTATTAAACAACCCGACCGCCACACCACTTGGTTCGCGTCCGACGGGGATTGACTTGAGAGAAGTTAAGCCGAGCCACTCATCAAATTCATCAATGCCTTGATTGAGGAACACTTGAACAGCCCCGGTGAGAAGAGGATCGTCTCCGGGAACTGCGACCACTACATCGTTGGTAGTGTCGCCTGTGAAGTCGGCCACTGCCTGCTTGTTCGGCTCACCAACTGCTTCGAACACCTCCGGCGGATCGAATTCGATGTCTATGACAGCGCTGAACAGGTATGCCGATCCGGAGTCGATGCCGTTGTTTTCGTCGTCGTCCAGCCGTGCTCCAACGATTGCTGTTGTTCCGCTGATCCCGACGGAGACGCCGAACCGGTCCTCTTCCGCACCGTCATCAGGTAGAAGTTTGAAGAGCTGTAAGCCTGTTGTGATCATCGAACAAGTAGGCGGATCCGGAGTCGGTGCCGTTGTCGTCGTCCCGCCTTGCTCCAACGATTGCAGTTGTTCCGCTGATCGCCACTGAATAGCCAAACCAGTCGCCTGCCGCGCCGTCATCAGCCAGGAGTTTGAAGAGCTGTAAGCCTGTTGTGATGTCGTACAAGTAGGCGGATCCGGAGTCGGAGCCGTTGTCGTCGTCCTGCACTGCTCCAACGATTGCAGTTGTTCCGTTGATCGCCACGGAATTGCCGAAATTGTCACCTGCCGCGCCGTCATCAGCTAGAAGTTTGAATAGCTGTAAGCCTGTAGTGATGTCGAACAAATAGGCGGATCCCGAGCTGTCGCCGTTGTCGTCGTCCCCAGCTGCTCCAACAATTGCAGTTGTTCCACTGATCGCAACGGAGGTGCCAAAACTGTCAAACCCGCCGTCATCAGGCAGTAATTTGAAGAGTTGTAAGCCTGTATTGATGTCGTATAAGTAGGCGGATCCGGAGCCGGGGCCGACGCCCCAGCGAGCTCCCACGATTGCAGTTGTTCCACTGATCGCGACGGAATGGCCGAACCAGTCGCCTGCCGCGCCGTCATCAGGTAGAAGTTTGAAGAGCTGTAAGCCTGTTGTGATGTCGTACAAGTAGGCGGATCCGGAGTTGGAGCCGTTGTCGTCGTTCTGCCATGCTCCAACGATTGCAGTTGTTCCGCTGATCTCGACGGAAAAGCCAAACCGGTCGTCTACAGCACCGTCGTCGGCCAGAAGCTTGGCTAGTTGATCGCCAAGGTCTGCGTGGGCTGGGGTGGTGAACAGAATTGATGTTACTACTACAACGGCAAAAACAACTGGTGTGAGATATCTAATCCTCATCTTTGCTGCTCCTCCTTTTAGTAAGCGCAGAACCGCCTTGCTCGGAAAGGCCAGCGTACCTGAAGCCAGGTTGCAAGGCCATCTATTTTCAGCGATTCTGCTCATTTACAAGCCTTTTCATAACTGGAGGCAGACTCAAGACTTCCAAAGGTTGTGCCTGGATAATTCGTAACCATTATTAACGCGACAAATGACAGCCAAGAGCGACAAATCGCCCTATTTCCCAATTTCCCAAGCCATGGAAACCCCAGGAGGCCTCCAGAGAGGGGTTGCCAACCCTATGCGGGTGCTAGCGATTATGCTGCCAGGCTATTATCCTTGCATATGATAAACTGGTTGATGACAATCGAGCATTCTAAGGCTGCGTTGTCTATCTCAGGATTGAAGGAGAATAAAGGTGCCCTCCGAATCTGACATTACTCAGCTTCTCGAAGATGCTGGCCGAGGAAATCAGCGTGCTGCGGATGAGCTTTTGGAGTCAGTTTATGAAGAGATTCGCGAAATGGCGGCGAATGCCTTACGACGTGAGAGATCTTGCCATACTCTTCAGGCCACGGCCCTTGTTCACGAAGCATATTTGAAGCTTGTAGATCAGACAAGGGTAGATTGGAAGGGAGCGACTCATTTCAAGGCAGTGGCAGCGAAGGCGATGAGCAGAGTGCTGATTGACCATGCTCGAAGCAAAAATCGAGAAAAACGTGGAGGAAATTGGCGGAAAGTAACACTACATGACGCGTTTGCTTTAGCCAAGACAAATGATTTAGACATGATTTGCCTACACGAGGCTATGGAGAAAATGCGAAAATTAGACAAACGTCAGCATCAGGTGGTGGAGCTTAGACTCTTCGGCGGTTTGACCAGCGACGAGGCTGCTAAGATCCTCCATGTATCATCACGAACCGTAGATCGTGATTGGAAGATGGGCCAGGTCTGGTTACGTCGAGAGATGAACGAAGGAGCATCAGCAGATGAGTGATCGCTACCAACAAGCCAAAGATTTGTTCCTGAAGGTTTGCGACCTTAAGCCATCTGAGCGCGCGGCAATACTCGACAAGGAATGCGTAGACGACCCAGACTTGCGGGCGGAAGTTGAATCGCTATTAGCCCATCGCGATGCCCCAACAGTCTCATTGGAATTCGACTCTTCTCTTGAATCACAGCCCATCAGCAATCCTGACGACGGACCAAAGCGAACCCACATTGGGTCGTATCGCGTGATTCATGAATTGGGTAAAGGTGGTATGGGTGTTGTGTACTTAGCTGTGAGTGATGACAAGATCAAGCACCGCGTAGCCATCAAGGTAGTGAAGCGCGGAATGGATACGGAGCAGGTTCTTCAACGCTTCGAGTTGGAGCGCCAACTGCTTTCTGCAATGAACCACCCGGGAATTGCTCGGTTTATCGACGCTGGACAAACAGAAGACGGATTGCCATACCTCGTAATGGAATACGTCGAAGGCCAACCTATCGATGAGTATTGTAATGTTAGACGTTTAGACATCAATGAACGGTTAGTAATCTTTCGCAAGGTTTGTGCTGCTGTTCATTACGCGCATCAGAATCTCGTTGTCCATCGCGATCTGAAGCCAAGTAACATTATTGTTTCGCCGGATGGCGAGCCCAAGCTGCTCGACTTCGGTATAGCCAAGCTTCTAAATCCTGAGCTTTCAATCATAAAGGGCGATCCCACGGCACCGGAATTTCGGGTTATGACGCCGGAGTATGCAAGTCCAGAACAGGTGCGCGGATACCCGCTAACCACTGTCAGCGATGTATATTCACTTGGGGTATTGCTATATGAATTGATGAGCGGCCACAGACCGTATCACTTGCGAAGCCGAGTTCAGGCAGAGATTGTGCGTGCTATCTGCGAAGATGTTCCAGAGAAGCCTAGTACCTCCATTAGCCGCGTAGAGTCGACACGTGATAGTACTGCGCCAGGTACAACTGCGACAGTCACTCCCGAATCTGTCAGCAAGGAACGCGAAAGTCGCCCAGAAAAGCTAAAAAAACTATTAGCAGGTGACATCGACAACATTGTATTGATGGCTATGCGCAAAGAACCGCAACGTCGCTACAGTTCTGCTGAGCAACTTTCAGATGATATCGGCAGGCATCTTGACGGCTTACCCGTCATCTCGTGCGGCGATTCGCTGAGTTATCGATTCAACAAGTTCGTGCACCGTCACCGCATGGGTGTTGCAGCGGCTCTTGTGATTGCTCTGAGCCTTATGGGTGGCATCATTGGCACTACTTGGCAAGCTCAAATTGCGGCAAATGAGCGCGACATTGCACAGCAAGCACAGGCGGACGAAATTAAGCAGCGCCAGCTTGCCGAAACCGAGCGTGCAAAGGCCGATCGACGATTCGATCAGGTGCGCTCACTCGCTAATACATTCATGTACGATTTCCATGATGCGATTGTAAAGCTTGAAGGTTCTATTCCAGCGCGCCAACTCCTTGTTACAACTGCTTTGGAATATCTTGACAACCTGGCGCAAGAGGTTGGTGACAATGTTGAATTGAAGCGTGAATTAGCTTCCGCTTACGATCACGTTGGTCAGATTCGTATGAGTATTCGAAATCCGAGCGTGGGTGATATCTCAGGCGCTCTAGAGAACTATCGTAAAGGACTCGGCCTTAGACAAGAATTGCTCACGGCTTCACCAAAAGATCAAATACTCAGCTTCGAAGTCTCAGTAAGTCGACTTCATATTGCTGACATGCTGATGCTAACCGGAGATTCAACTGAGGCTGTCGCGGAGTATCGAGAAGTCATGCGGCTCCGAGAGTTGCTATTAAGCCTTGATTCCAAGTGGAAGCGACATTATAGCCTCAGTATTAACGCGCTTGGAAAAGCGCTCTTGAACATTGGCAAGATCAAAGAAGCCAAGAAGTATTATTTTGAATACTTGGCAATCAGTGAGGAGCTTGCGGCAGAGACCCCTGGTGATATAATATTACAGCGCGACCTGTCAATCGCATATTTTAGAATTGCAGGACGCCTCGCCAGGGTTGGTGATAACCAGGGTGCGCTAGACTTTTATTTGCGGGCGCTGGGCATTCGCAAAATATTGCTTGAAAAGGATCCTGACACTGGGCGCGCAAAACGCGATCTGGCTAGTGCACATTTGTTTCTCTCTCAAACATATGTTGCACTTAACAACATGGAAGCAGCAACTGAACATTGTCAGCAATGCATTAGTATTTATAAAAAGAGGGTTTTAGATAGTCCAAAAGCCGTGCGGCCTCAATTCAACCTGGCTCTAGGACTCTATATGTCAGGAAACATTGACTTTCAGATTGGCAATTGGGAGCAAGCGCGTACATCCTACTTAGAATTCAATTCTGTAATTGAGCCACTATCCAACTCAAGACCCAAAATTACAAAATACCGCCAATACTTAGCCGTCAGCTTTTCGTCTCTCGGCGATGTTGCGGTGGAAACAGATGATCCTAATGGAGCAATCAGTGACTATCGTAAGGCATTAGAGATTTTTGAATCGCTTGTGGCAAAAGATCCCGATGATGTTCGTTGGCCATCCCAGCGTGCTAGAGCGCAGCTTAAAATTGGAAGCACTTTACTTCTATTTGACGATTTTGTTGAGGCGCGATCTCTGCTGTTATCAGCACAAGAAACGTTTGCATCCTTGTTGAAGACGCAAGCAGAAGATGTGGAGATTCGAGGGGGCGTAGTGACAGCGCTAAAGCAACTTGCAAAACTATCCGCAAAACAAAACAAGATAAGAGAAGCTCAGCAGTACGTTCAGGACGCTCTTCTCTTACTTGATGATGCGCCAGAGCTGTTTGAGACAACTGAACTTCGCAAAGAGCTTAATGCAGATTTAGATCGATACCGCAACGAGAATAATTAGCAAGTTTGCGTTGCCTCAAATCTTTGCGCAAGCATGTCCATTTGCGGCGAAAGGTGTTCCGATAATTCAAATTTCTATCCCATCCTGAATGGATCCGGCTTTTCCCACTCATCTTCCTTGCCGATATAGATCCAATATATGTGTGTTCCATAGGTCTATTCTCGGAGTCCGGGGGTCCGAGGGTCTAAGGAGAATTTGTTAGATGCTCGATGTTGACACCACTTTCCTAATTCAGTTTACCGACACTACGCTTCATAAGTGTACGGTATGCTCGGCAACTTTGCGTGGTAATGTTGATGGTCTACTTACAGCTGAATTGTGGGATAAAGATGATGATATTGAACCCGGCCAGAAGTTCTTAGCCTATTACGATATTGATGGCAAGTACGTGAAGCATTCAGCGCGCATCGAAATGATTCTCCCATCCGATGCCAGATCAATGATCGCTTTCAGATTGATTGATCAACCCATGAGCGCTGAAAATCGCGAGGATGAACGCATTACCATTAAAGATATGGGGTTGATAGCAAACTTTGATAATGAAATCGACTACCCCCTAATTGATATTAGTAGCTATGGATTCGCCATAGAATCAACCAAGAAATATACCATAGCTAAAGTTGTCACTGTAACTATTCGCTTTCAGGGCACAAAGTACATTGGCAAAGCAAGTGTCGAAAGCATAACCGAGTTGTCTAGCGGCTGTTACCGCTATGGTTTTAGAAGTGTAGATAACTCACGTACTAGTGTTAGCCTTAAAGCAGCTCTGCAAAACATCAAGTCTGCGTTTGATAATAAGCCGGATGTTACAGCAATGGGTTCAAACTAGCATTGCTCCAAATAAAAAAGAGCCGGCCCAAGTTCTCTCTTAGCTAATTAGGCTCTATAATTGCTTTGGTAACTCGAATGGAAAGGAATGAAAAAGGTGTCAGACACCTATAATTCTCCTGATTCAATACCATTGTCAATAGCGTTTCGCTCCCAACCACATTCGGGGCAGCCTTGTGTCATATTTCCCTGTAAGTTATATCCGCATTTACCGCAAGTTTCCGCAATCATCTTCTTTAGTTCCAAGAGGGCTGGCTTTGTCACTCTACGAGACCAAAAATAGACGATAGCTGAGAGTCCACATGCTAAAGCAGTTAGAAATAGTACAATTGCCCAAGTTGGTGG
>JACZRS010000012.1:21238-144599 GCA_022574595.1 Planctomycetota bacterium
AAGCGGCGGAGAAAAATAGCCCCATTCTATTGACGGATCCCGAATTGTAGCTACTAGTAGATACAGCGATATGTAGGTGATCCAGACCGCAACAATGAGAAAGAAACAAGTGCTGGCAATGATCATTACTGCTAACTTCAACCTACAATGGCATAGACGATCTTTAGTCATGAACCAAATAAGGAAGATCAAAATCCAAATCCCAAGGAAGCTTACTCCAGAAATGCGCAAAGCCATTTTCACCGGAAATGTGAAAAAATCCGTCAAATCTCTGAATTCTTCATTCACTGCCCATGGACGCAAAACTAATCCGAAAAACATGATGCCGAATATATACGCATAGACCATCGTCATACCAACAAAGATGCTGCGCAAACCAGGTTGGAGAATCATATTGTAAAGTCGTGAAATCACGCATGACACCTTGTATTCGTGTAATCCGTATTTACAACTATCAGCATTAGTTCGGATCTATTATAGCCTTGGTAACTCGAAGTGCTGCTACATCATCTAGGGCTTTTTGGGCGTCTTTTAATTTGTATCTTGAACCTATAATATCTCTGAAGGGAAATTGTTTGTTGTGCTTTCCAAGCATGCGCAAGGCGCTTGCTACGTGATGAAAATCAGTCCCCCACTGGCCTCGAACATCCGCATGCTTGCAGTTTATATCTATATGTGGATTGATTGTGCAAGAGCCAGCATCAGTGAAATGCCCCGCAATGACATATATTCCGCCATCACGAAGTAAACTAAAGCCTTCAGGCAGAGCATTGGGGTTGCCGCTGGCTTCAATTATTACATCAGCTCCGCGCCCATTGGTTATATCATTTACTTTTTCGAGTCGGCATTGAGTCGTTTTATCTTCAATTGATAGAACTATATCAGCGCCAAGTGTTAGAGCAAGATCAAGTCTAGTTTTTGGCGCACCAATAACTATGACTATTGCTGCTCCTCTCATAGAAGCAAATGCAGCTGCGCACAATCCGACCGGCCCAGAGCCTTGGACAATTACAACATCACCCATTTGTAGATCACTTCGCTCTACCGCAGCAAAGCCAGTAAATAGTCCGCAACCTCCGCCGATTAAATCATCACTGTCAATTTCATCAGGCAGCTTGAGCACTCTTACGCCAGGTTTTAGATAAATCTGCTGCGACAAGCCTCCGAGTAGACCATCACTTGCCGAATACGTAATTCCATATACGCGTCTGCTGGGACACCTGTTGGGCTGCCTGGCGATAGTGCAGTAATAGCAGGAATTACATATCTCATGCACATCGTAAAAGGTAACAGTATCGCCAATTGCCAGCTCATTACCTAAAGCATCTTGCGTTAGGTTACGCATTTCAAGAATGCGTCCAACACTTACATGCCCTGGAATAATGGGGTATGGCACACCATCGAGTCGGCCTTGCTGTAAATGAACATCTGTGCCACAAACTTCACTTGCGATAGTTTGCAGTAAAATGCTACCATCTTCCAGAACAGGATCAGCAAACTCGCGAAGCTCGATCGGCTCATTGGGCCCGGGCATTACCGCTGCGGTTACGGTCATTGTTATTTACGAAACGAAACTGCCCAGTAGTGCAACGCGCTTGGACCAGGCATCGGGTTCATCAGAATGTGTGCTGGTTCTTTCGGCATCTGGAGTTGAAACCCATGGGAAGGTATGTATTTGTTCAATTGCGTGTGAATAGCGAACCAAATGATCGAATCTGTCTCTAGATTCACTTGTAAGATCAAAGCCAACCACATCAGAAAGCCGGTGTTGCACGGATTCATCGGCGATAGAAACAAAGTGGTCCGGTGCCGCACACGCCAGAAATCTTGATAGATCAGCCATAGTCACCCCATCGCGCACCATAAGTGGCGACAATGCGTGACGAATTGTCCCGGCTGTAGGCTCAGCCGCACATCTTCTTATTGCTGTAAAGACCACCTTGGCGTATGCACGATCATCTCGGATAAAAGCCCGGAATCCAGCGCCCGTAACCTTACCCATCCATCCTGAAGGGCCGCGCATACCAAAGAGGTTTGTGTTTATTGCAGGGTCTGACCATTTTTCTGGTCCAGTGTTAAAAGCATCGGACCCGAAGTTGATTCCTGCAAGCCAACCCTTGGGACCTGTTAGCGATTCGCAAACTTGTTCTTTGCGCCTATTTTGAGTTTCTAGTAGTGCTTTGAAGTAAGTACCCCATTCACAATTTCTAAGCTGCTGCCATGACAATGGTGATGCCCAAGTCTCGTGGCCTGGTTTAATCTCGATAACTTGGTCTACACGATGAGAGCTGCCAGTTATACTGAGTGTGTGCTGGGCTTTATCCCATTTCTGTCGATGGGTCTTAGCCATCACTTTATCAATTGGCTTGTGATTAATGCAATCTGACCAATCCAGCAGTTGCAGAATCGTCTCGCCTGCATCATCCTTGCCGTTGAAGGTACTGGATTCGCAAAGCATGGCCGCTTCCAAGTCGTTTGCTATGGACTCTTGAGTAGCATCGAAACTGCCTACAATTGCCGCGGTCCACCAATCTGTTTCAGAATCAAAGATATATACCTTTGGATGAAACTGCTCTATGTCACGCGCAGCAAATATGCTGGGGCTAAATACACCAACATTTACACCGGCTTTTTGCAAATGCGCAACATCATCTGCAGATGTAGCAACTGTCAGGTCTGTGGTAATATTTACTTGTGCGCCTCGCTTTGCCGCTTTACAAAGCCAAAGTGTCAACTTTTCATCACAGAATGCAGCGACAAAAATGTCGATTCGTTCAGCTGTTTCGCAGTAAAGCTTGAGGTGAGCGCGAATCTGGCGCGGTGACGACAAGAATTGAGTCGGCATTTGAGTCCTTTCAGCAGACGACCGCAGAGCGGATTTTGGTTGCCTAGCCAAAAAAGCCAGGCTAATTACAGCTATCGCGCCATCCTTGGCGACCCATGACCGGGTATTGATCGAATTCGGCATCTGACCACTATTTGCGTGAATCTACGATCTCAGGCTCAAATGGTAAGCTTTGACAAGCTATAAACTGCAAAATACGAGATTCCTTGCATTTCTAGCTCTCAGATGACCTTGTAAGGCCAATGATGCACTTGGCAATTGCCGATGTTTCAACCATGGCCCTAGAGCCTGGTAATAGTCCGCTAATCTCCTTATAGGACTAATTTAGACTGTTTTGAGGCAGTATACGCTTCATAGTGGCTATTACCCCGCATCCGGTGACACCGCCGGGCCGAATCATTGAGTCGGTAGGTAGCAAGGGCTATTGTTTAGTATTCAGCCGTAAATGCGCGGGATAATCCGCCATGAATCGGGGTTTTAGTTATGAACGAGTATTTTGCCAATTTTTCGAAGCGATGTATTTTAAGCCTAGTTGGATGTGCTATAGCACTTGCCGCAATCGGTTGCACGGGCATTGAAAAAGCACCACCAAGACCTAGATCAGCTCGGGTTGACAAATCAAAATTTAAAATTGACGCCCCGCAAGTAATGCGAGGTACAGTAGCTTCCCAGGCAATTTTGGATGGTTACAGGCCTGTAGTCGTGCATGGATATGGCGTTATTGTGGGCCTAAACGGAACCGGCTCAAGAGATTTGCCGCCCGATGTGCGATCATACATGATTCAAGAATGTACCAGAAATGGTGTCGGCCAGGAAAGCTCAGGCTATGGCCAAGTGTCTCCTGAGAGATTTCTTGATTCGATGGATACCGCAGTAGTAATCGTCGAGGCTCTAATCCCACCCGGTGCCTCTGAGGGTACACACTTTGATGTACGAGTAATTGCACATCCTCTTACAAGTACTACCAGCCTTGAAGGTGGTCGTCTTTATACAGCAGATTTGCGGCCAGCGCTTGGCCGGAGATTTCCTCCAACTGGTAGCAGGCAAGCATCCGCTATTGCGCGGGCAAGGGGAGATATATTCATCAATCCATTTGCAGAACCAGGAGCTACTTCAAGGGACACTATCGAGCGTAGAGGAGGTAGAATTCTTGATGGTGGCATCTTAACCAAAGACATAAACCTAAAGCTTCGCTTAGCTACGCCAAATCACGCTGCCGTTTCGTATATGCAACAGGCAATTAACACCCGATTTCCACAAGAACACAATCAGCGAAAAAAGACTGCACATGGCGAATCGGATGAATCGATCGAAATTAATGTCCCCCCTTCATATCATGACTCCACTGAAGAGTTCATACAACTGCTTATGCACACTTCTATTAGGCAAGTAAGACCGGAATCTATTGCTGGAACTATTAAACGACATCTACTTGCTCACCCATCAACTGCCATTGCAGCCTCATGGAGATGGCAGGCAATCGGGCCAAGAGCTCTACCTGTTATTCAAGACCTTTATGACTATCCTGAAGAACTCCCACGGCTAGCAGCTCTTAGGGCTGCGGCCAGGCTAAATGATCCATATGCAGCCCCGCACCTTATAGACATGGCTGAGAAAGGATCTGGGGATGTACGCTTACAAGCTATGGCATTATTAGCAGATATGGGTTCAAATCCTCTCATAGACAGAACTCTGCACAAACTCCTAAACGATGAAGATGTGGAAATTCGATTGGCTGCCTATGAAGGGCTCTTAAATCGTGGCGGTCGGTTTATTGATCGAATTTCAGTTGATGGCAAATTCACTATAGATGTAATCGCCTCAGATAAGCCCATGCTTTATGTCACTCAAATTGGAAGACCTCGCCTTGCTGTCTTTGGTCCTGATCTTAAAATATCCCAGCCAATTTTTGCAAGTGCATGGTCAAACCGCTTCATTGTCAAAGATCTTGATGATGAAACCTTGGAAGTCTATTATCGCAGCCCTAATAGCCAAAAAGGCTCTATAACAAAGGCCAGCCCCAACCTTTACGAGTTCCTTTTTTTCCTTGGCCACACCTCCACTGTTACGGATCCGAGGCCAGGATTAGGTTTTAGCTATGGCGAGGCAATGGGATTGATCCACCAAATTTGGAGGCAAGGCTATCTCAAGGCCGATTTCAAGGCCGAGCAGGATCGTATTTTGGCTGCAATTATGAGGCAGCGACGTGATATTAGTGAGGATCTGCGACCGGAATTCGTTGATAGAAATGCTGAAGGCAACCAATCTCCCCTACAGGAGAACCAGCCGGACGATGTAAGTGAGTTGCAGCTATTAGATCCAGTCACACTTGGACAAGAAATTGATCAGCATGTACCTAGAAAACCTCGAACACCCAAGTAAAAAGAGATTCAACTAGCAGATAAACGCCCAGCAAAACCTGACCTAAGATTACTTCCCTTAAGCATACTTACGTACGTACGCTTTTCATCAATAGTTTTTTACGTTGATTAGACACAAGCCGGCAACGACAGGAGGTCACCGCCGCATATGCGTCTCGCCAAGATTCAAATAGCTGGATTCAAGTCCTTTGCCGACCCAATGGAGTTCAGCTTTGATGCGCCCATTACAGGTATCGTCGGACCCAACGGCTGCGGCAAGTCCAATGTAGTTGATGCTCTTAGGTGGGTTCTAGGCGAGAGATCAGCTAAGAGTCTGCGCGGCGAAGCAATGATGGATGTCATCTTTGCAGGCTCAGCTAACCGTAAACCACTAGGTGCAGCAAGCGTAACGCTTACATTTGAAAACCCCATAGTAAATCCCCAGGAAACGGACCCCGCTCAAAGAAGAACTCTTGAAGTTGATACTGAGCAAGTAGATGTTACTCGCCGTCTCTATCGCGATGGAAATAGTGAATACAGAATCAACGGACGTAAGTGCCGCCTTAAAGATGTAAAAGAACTCTTTATGGATACCGGCATCGGTTCCAATGCTTACTCGATTATCGAACAAGGTCGAGTCGATGCCATGCTTACCGCCAATCCCGCTCAGCGAAGAGTTATCTTCGAAGAAGCAGCGGGTATTGCGAAGTTCAAATCACGAAAGATCGAAGCCCAGCGCAGGCTTGAGCGAACTGAAATAAACCTGGTAAGAGTTCGTGAACAGCTCCAGCAAACGGAAAAGCGTTTGCGCATCGTTAAACGTCAAGCTGCTAAAGCCCGAAGATTCCGTGAATTAGATACTCGATATAGTGAACTGCGAGTTGATTTAGCGCTTGATCTATATCACGACTTACAAAAAGAACAAGCTTCGATCAACCAGCAGCTGGAAGCTCTGGAGATTAAACGCCAATCTTTCACATCAGAACTTCAGGAACTTGAAGATCAAAAGCAAACCTCAGAGATCTCGAGGCACGATCTTCGAAATGAACTACATGAACTGGAACAAGAACAGGTTGGCCTGATTGCAACCCAAAAACATGCGGGGCAAAGACGTATATTTATTGAACGCAACCTTACAGAAGCTAAAGAACAAATCTCTTTTGATCGAACTCGAGTTGCAGAATTAAACGGACGTATAGAAACTCTATCACAGCAACTTGAAGATGCACAATTACGCATAGAACAAAGCGATAAAAAAGTTGAACTAGCAGAGAAAAATGTAAGCGACAGTGGAGACGAATGGAATCGATTGCAGGAACTACTTGTAACTGCTCAAGAAGAAGAAGAAAAAATTCGTGAATCTGCCAACCGCACTCAGCACCAAAGAGCGCAGCTTGGCGCACGAGTTGAATCATTAGACGGTCGGCTTAAAGGACTAACCGAACAAACAGAGAAATTGGCGTCAAGAGCCGAATCTTTAGCTAAGGAATTAGAAGAAGCCAAGACGCAGCACCAACAAGCTGTTGAGGCCAACCAAGCAGGCCAAGAAGAAGTTGATCGACTTGATGCGCAGCTTCAAGAGCACGAATTGGCTGCTAATGAACTCGGTGATAAAGAAGCATCACTCTCACAGCAAATTGCTGACTTGCGCCATGAGCTTGCTGGACTTGATTCGCGCAGGCATCTTCTTCAAGAGATGCTCCAGGCACGCGAAGGTCTAACCAACGCTGTTAGAACTATTCTGGATAATTCCCAGCAATTTTCCAGTGTGAAAGGTCTGCTTGCAGATTCCATTGATACTGATCGAACAAATGCACCATTGATCGAAGCAGCATTAGGATCAAATATCGATCTGCTTCTCGTTGAAGATCAGCCGGCCGTAGAGAGCCTTAAGAGAAGTTTGCGTGATGAAAATGGAACGGTTCGTTTCATCGCTCAGGAAATAACAGATAATAATTATCAATCTGATCACATTTCACAACAATTCCCTGAATGGGCAACTCCAATACTATCGTTAATCCGTGTTCAGCCACACGCAAAGGATGCACTGGAAAGATTACTGGGTAAGACACTTGTTGTGCCGGATATTGGCGCAGCAATGTTGCTGGCATCAGGACTATTTGCGGATTGGCGCTTTGTAACTAAAGCCTGTGATGTCATAGAAGTTGATGGCAGAATTACTATTAAGTGTAACGGAGCTACTTCGTCAAGCGGTGGCTGGTTATCTCGACGTGCCGAACAAGCGGAATTAACAAGAAGGTGCCGTGAGCTTCAAGATGGTATCGAGTCATTTACCAGTGAGCTAAGCAAACTGCAGGCTCTATCTGAGCAGGCTCAACAGCGTCAAGATCAAGTGACGGATTCCTTGCACGCTGCTAGACGTGAAGTAATACAGACGCAGTACCAAGCTCAAAGAAATGCCAACGAAATGGCACGTATTGAACGCGAATGTACTGGTTTAGAAGCTGAGCATGTGGAACTTTCTCAGCGAATAGCTCAACTCAGTGAAGAACGAGCTGAAATTTGTGAGATGATTAAAGAATTTGATCGCAAAGTAGATGAGCTAAATAAAGCTGCTGTAAGCGCAAGGCAGCACTTGCAAATAGTCTCTAACCAATGTCAAACCGCACAAGAAAGACTAACGGCTGCCCGCGTTGAACTAGGACAGACTTCTGAGCAAGCGGATGCTACCAAGCGAGAAAAGCGACATATAGAATTGGCAGTGGAAGAAACTAAACGCCAACGTGATATCTCCCATGAATATCTATTATCACGTAACTCGCAGGTTCAGCAATATGAAGCTGGCATTGCCGAGGCGTTAGCGGATATCGCAAGTGCTGATAAGCGCCAAGCGGAAGTGCAAATTGCCATCGTGCAGCTAACACAGCAAATCCAAGAGTCAGCTCAACTGGTTGAGCAAGCGGCAATTCAATTAAATGAAGCCCGCAGTAAGGCAGCTAAGCTCGATCGTGAATATCATGCTGCTCAAATATCTCAGCGCGAACTCGAAGTTAAGCTCGAATCACTCGAAGAGCGAACTTTACAAGATCTTGAACTCGATCTTACCCTGGAATATCCACAACACCAGGAGCTGCGCAACAAAGATGACTTTGTGCAGATTGATCGTGATGCAGTCCAATCGGAAATCGATGGGCTAAGACAAGATTTGCGTAAACTTGGTAACGTCAACATAGATGCGATAGATGAAGAATCAATGCTCGAGGAGCGCAATTTTGATTTGGCTGCTCAGGTTGAAGATATTGATGACGCTAAGAAGCAGCTAGATTCACTAATCGAAAATCTTGACGTTACAAGTCGTAAGTTGTTTGAAGAGACTTTCAATAAGATCAAGGAGAACTTTGCAGGCCCCAAAGGCATGTTCCGCAATCTCTTTGGTGGTGGTAGTGCTGATCTGATGCTAATTGCGGATGAAAGTGGGAATATTGATTGGCTCGAATCGGGCATTGAAATCAAAGCTAAGCCGCCGGGCAAAGAGCCGCGTGTAATCAGCCAACTTTCAGGTGGCGAAAAATCGCTCACCGCAGTTGCGCTTCTCATGGCCATCTTCAAGTCCAAACCATCACCATTTTGTATTCTTGACGAGGTAGATGCTGCACTTGATGAAGCTAACGTCGAACGCTTCTGTAATGCGCTTACTCCATTTTTAAATGAATGTCATTTCATAATTATCACGCACCATAAACGAACCATGCAAACTTGTGATTTCCTCTACGGCATAACCATGCAGGAACGTGGTGTATCCAAACAAGTTTCCGTTAAACTCGAACAAGTTAGTGCTGATGGTACAATTGATGCTGTTGTGAATGATAAATTGGATGAGATTGCACCAACTACAAGCAACGGTAAAGCTGAAAAAGTACGTGAATCGATTATTGAAGCTAAACCGGTTGCTACTCCGATCAAGTCTGAAACTGCCTCAAGAGACTAAAAGATCTCCATCGTTATTTATTACAACAATTAGTCGCAAAAGCGCAAAGCTCATCTAGCAGCAATTGAAACTCTGGGCTGGGATCCTGGTCATTTGGCAGTGGGTTTGGCGTATTAAATACATGATCACCACCTGCAATTCTAAGAATCTTCGCGTCATCATGTGCAGCATTAACAATTTTCTCAGCCGATTCAACCGGTACTGTGGGATCATCTTCACCGTGAATTACCAGTAGCGGACATGTGATACTGCCTACTAATGCCAGTAAATCGTGAGCTATTGGATCTTCTTGTTGCTCAGTTAGTGCTATCTTACCAACCCGCAAATCCTGGCCGGTTCGAGATGAGGGCGAAACAATGAAGCCATCTTCAAGTAGCTGCTTCACTGCTTCAGGTGGAAGATTTAGACATTGACAAGGAGCCGCTGCAGTCACAACGCCTGCTGGTTGAGTGAATGTTGAATCATTAGCATATCGACCCGCAGTTAGCAGCACCGACACCCCACCGCGCGAATGCCCAAATATAACATAAGGCAATTTACCGCCCGCCAAACGGCCATCGGTTATGGCTTCAATAACCGCTCGACAATCAAAGACCTGTTTGTTCCACGTATCACGTTCAAAAAGATCAGTTCGCTCAAACGTAGCGATATTGTTCGTCATACCCGAGTGGCTGAAGTTAAAGCGATGCGCAATAAACCCCTCTACCGCTGCTGTTTGAGCAATCCGCGGAAACATGCCATAATCTTTATACCCCTTAAAACCATGCGCGATGACAACTACTCCGCGCGCATCCTCATCAGGCAAATGCACATTACCAAGAATCTCCTGCCCATCCGCCCCCGGAAGTGTCCAATGTTGGTTACTTGACATGTAAACTCCTCTACATCAAATGCAACAATTCAGTTGCACAAGCATAGCGAATTAACATGAATTGGGTACAAAGCAGAACATGCATCATTTTAGGCATTAGGGCAAGTACCTTTGTGCATCCGATTTGAGGGTGGGTGCCATGCACAGCGAGTCTTCGAGTCGTGCGTGCAGTTGGTGTGACAAACTTAAATGCACTGACAACTCGAAGACTCGCTGTCAGTGGCACCGGAGACTCAATTCTTCAGTGGCATGGGCGTCTCGCCCGTGCGGGTTTGCCTTTTAAGATTTACTTTTAAAACAAATCATGTGCACGGGCGGGACGCCCGTGCCACCATGAAGGACGCGGCCGGCGGTCGCGGCTTTATAGCTCGGAATAACCTTAAAATTACCGGACTTGCCTAATCCCCCATGCCTCCTAAAACTGCACGACAATCCGCCTCTAGGGCTTACAATCAGCTACAAATCATGGCATCCCCTAGGTCAGTCGATCTCTTATTAGGGAATATCAAAGGTCTATAAAAGCGGTTTAAAGCAGATCCCTAAACTCTGCGCTTTGACAATTACCTTTGAAAACAGGTGAGATTGATGATTGTCGGCGCAATGACAGATAATCTTCCAGCTATGGTTCTTGCTATCAGCGTGTTGCTATTGGCAGTACTGTTGATATTTGCACCGTCGCCAAGACGCATTCTCCCCCGCATTCCCAGATGGCTTCTTATTATTGGCATGATGCTGGTATTGCCTTGGATTATATTTACTGGAATTGAGGGCAAAGATTTACCCAATACGCTGGGCTTGGCTTTGGATCTTGCAAGACAGTTTGAGGTAATCAGCTATATTACCTTTGCCGGCCTTGCCTGCACTTTCTTAGGTATTATTGGATCCATCACGGGACATTCGCGCCCTAATCAAAAACCAATTAAAGAAGAACGACGCAAAGCTAATAATGTAGGAAAATTAATCGGCAAGCAATCGAATAAGGAACTTGTCAATGCTTTGCTGCGAAGCTCGCCAAACGGAATGATGGTTCTAAGGCCTATTCGTGATAAGGAAAATGGGCTTGTCGACTTTGAGTGTTGGTTAGCTAACCCCGCAGCTGAACAAATACTTGGCAAACCCCATTCACATCTACTTAGCACGCCAATACTCGAATTATTTCCCTGTGTAAAAACCAACGGCTTATTCGACCTTGCATGTAGCGTGATCAAAACCGGCTTACCAATGGATGAGCAACGAGAAGGCGTACAAGGCAACATAAAATCTTGGTACCACATCAATGCGGTCAAGCATGCAAGCGGCTTAGCCGTAACAATTGCTGATATTTCAGTTCGTAAACGCTTGGAACATGACCTGCGTCATGCCGCTCGACATGATGCACTTACGGGCTTGCCCAACCGCGCACTTTTCAAGAAGCGACTGGAACAAGCCGTACATCGAACCAGACGCCAGAGTGATTACAAATTTGCGGTTCTGTTCATTGATTTTGATCGATTTAAAGAAGTAAACGACCGTTTAGGACATGATGTCGGAGACGAACTATTAAAAAGTATCGCTGATAGATTAAGAGCTAACTTACGCGCTATCGATTCTGTTGTAAGTGAATCTGGAGGTCATCTACCAGCCCGCCTTGGTGGCGATGAATTTGTCATTCTCCTAGATGGAATTCAGGAATTGCACAACGCAGAAATTGTTGCTGAACGATTAAGGCTGGATCTTGCGGAAGCTCATCGCATTGGTGGAAAGCTTGTAACCTCTACTGCAAGTATTGGTATTGTGACAAGCGATGGCGAATATTCTAACGCCGATGACGTTATGCGCAATGCTGATAAAGCTATGTACCGCGCCAAGGTCGAAGGACGATCTCGGTGTGTGGTGTTTGATGAGAAAATGCATAGCGCAATGGCTACGGAAGTGGCCTTGGAAAAAGAATTGCAACAAGCTGTGGATAGCGGCGCTTTTATCTTGGAATATCAACCAATAGTCTCATTACAGTCTGGCAGAATAGCGGGATTCGAAGCTCTTATTCGTTGGCCACACCCGCAACGTGGAATTGTCCTGCCCGATGATTTTATAAATTTAGCAGTGCAGCTTGGTCTAATGAAAACAATCGGCCGATGGGTATTGCGCAACGCCTGTCTGGCATTACATGATTGGAGCCAAAAAGTTCCAGCTGCTTTACCTCTGACAATGAGCGTTAATATCTCTAATCAAGAGTTGTTGCAACCTGACTTGATTGAAATTCTCACAAACACAATCAAGGAAACCAACATAGAGCCTTCGGCACTTAGATTAGATTTGTCCGAAAATCTGTTTACCAGCTGGCCTGAAGAAATCGGAGAAATCCTTTCCAAACTTAAAGACCTTGGCGTAACGCTAGCCGTAGATGATTTCGGTGCTGAGCATTCTTCGCTCAATCTTCTCGATAGCTACGGTTTGGATAGCTTGAAAATCGATGGTTGTTTCTTGACAAACTATACCAAAGCCAACAATAGATCGGCAATGCTCCGATCCATTGTCGATCTAGCGCATAATTTGAAGATGTCTGTAGTAGCGGAAGGCGTGGAAACCGAAGATCAATTGAGCCTCTTACAAAAACTAGGTTGTGACTATGGCCAGGGGTGGATCTTCTCAGAACCGGTTAGTGCAGATAAAGCTGTTGATCTTCTCAGCCGCGATGCGGGCATGAGGCTTGCGAGCTAGCTAGGTCCAGTCTTGTAGCCAAATCATCTCTTTTCAGGCAATATTAGGCCGAGTAACAGGCCTAGTAGACAAATTTTGTTGCTTGACAGTGCTACTTTTTGATATCAAAAAGGGCTTTTGTCAGCTTTTATATCATTATATACAAGAATTATATCTTGCATATCCAATTGCTTTCAAGTAGCCTTAGCTTATCCAAGGCCTATGGGTTCTAGTTACCCAATAGGAGAGTAGATTAGTGAGGGCATTTCGCACAATTTTTGCTTTGTTATTAATTGACAAGGAGGGTCATTAGCTTGTGCGCTGCGCTCTTTTAAAGGAGATTTGTCAAGAAGGAGTTATTCAAATGATTGGACAAAGAATGCGAGGTCAAGCCTCGCGCAATTCGAAGCGATCGTACATCAGTTCGATTACTTCAATAGTTGCAATGCTTGTTGTGGGGCAAGTTGCTTCCGCACAGTACATTTCAGATTTCGAAGCACCATTGTATACAGCAACCGCTAATGGAGACATCATCACAGGACAAGATGGTTTCTACATCCCTGTGGTAGATAGCCAACATGGCCTGGTATACACATATGTAGGCAATGCCTTGAGCCTGCCACAAAATCCAAGAGGTGGACTTCAGTTTGCTGGTGTAACTGGAGGTGACACGGCCCTTCCAGTGCCATTTGCTCGTGCGCAGAGAGATATACCTTATGGCGATGACGGCGGCGGAGGCGGTAGTAATTGCTGTGAAGGCCACGGCGGACTAGGTTGCGACGATCAAGCTTGTCAAGATGCCGTGTGTGGTGCTGATGCATTCTGCTGCGAGACAGAATGGGATGATATCTGTGCTGGCTTAGCTATAGATCTCTGCGGCAAACTCTGCGCCGGCGCCGGCGGTGGTATATGGACTGTCACCTTTGACATTGCTGCAACATTCATCGGCCAGCTTCCATCATCACAGAATATTGGTAGCTTCTCTACTCAAGTATTCCCTACTGCAGCTACTTTTATTGCGCTGGCGCGATGGACTGATCCGGTAACTGCTGCGAATTGGAATGCGGATTACGTTTGGTACGATTCGGCTGGTACTCAGCTTCTTGAGCAAGTAAATGATCCTGGATTCCAAAATCTGCAAACCGAGCATTGGTATCGTTGGTCTACAACCTTTGATCTCGATACAAATCAAATTACTGAAGTTGCACTTACTGATATAACCACGAACACTACCGTCACAAATAACCCGGTAGGTCGTTATCTAGTGGGTGGATCTGGCGGAGCTCCTGAACCAACCGGATTCAGACTCTTCGGCGGCACTAATGCCGTTGGAGCTGCAGGTAATACGCTTGCGTTCGACAATATCAATATCGCGACTCCAGTAGATTGTCCATGGGACTTGGACGGCTCTGGTGCAGTCGGTACCAACGATTTGCTGCTTCTCTTCGCATTTTGGGGCCAAGTGGGCGTCCCCGCCGATTTTGATGGCGGAGGTGTAGGAACCAGCGACCTGTTGATATTGTTCGCAAATTGGGGGCTTTGCCCATAAATATAGCAGGAGGTTAAATACTTAACATATTGGCAACGTTTTATATAAAAAAGGACCATTCGAGCAATTCGATTGGTCCTTTTTATTATTCAGCTTTGCCAAACGTGTTAAGAATCACAATACCCGCTTAACCTACGGACATGGCCCCCAGTTGGCGAATAAGATGAGAAGGTCGCTGGTTCCCACAGCACCGCTTTCATCAAAGTCGGCTGGTCCTGCTGTACCCCATTGAGCAAAGAGTTCAAGAAGATCACCCGTACCAACCGCGCCCGTGCCATCGAGATCCCACGGGCAAGCTACCTCGCCTTTGACGATCTGGACCCAGTCGCAACATGGAAAGAAATCGGGAATCGTTATGTAGTTTGGAAAGCCGCATGGCTCCGAGCGGACGTATGTGGGTTCGGTTTCCCCGGCGGCGTTCATGCCAGGTACGACAGCACCGTCAGTGTGGGCCGGGTAGTCCAGCTCGACGACCAGCGTCTCGCCTGCTTTGATCAGTATAGGCCTTGAAAACTCAATCTGGAAGAGTTCAAGGAATGTCCCAACGGGGATGATGAAGGGCTCGGATGCGAGCAGGACAAGGTCCAGATCGGGGTGCGTGGGTGGGCAACCATCGATGTCAATGTAGATGTTGACGGCAGCGGAAAGATCGGACCCCGTGTTGATCTCAATCCCGAGGTCGATGCAGTACACATTGAAAGACTCGTCACTTGGCACATAGCAGCGCGCGAAGGAGTGCTCGACCGTGATCCCACCAGATTGGCATGCGATTCCTCCGCCTTCCTCGATTTCGAGGCTGACACTCTGTGTGAGCTCAAGGTCACCGCAGTCCTGGGCGTGTGCCGGAGTGATGCTTGTCCCGCCAATGATGCAGAAACTAATCGCAGCAATCGTCGGGATTGTGAAGTTTGACTTGATCCACATGGCTGAGCCTCCTTAAGGTAGAGGCCGCACAATGGTAGCGCCTGCGGCAGGTCTATCAACGCCCCCGGAGACAGGTGTTACCCAAGCAACCGCCGCCATACTAACGCGCTGGCCTGGTATATGGAAGGTTTCTCAGCAAAGGCGGTGATTTGGAGGGGATTTCCACTACAATACCCTTATGCCCAGGCAGAAACGCGAATTACCGCTTTGGTGCTGGTGGGTGATCGCAGTTGCATTTATAGCGATAGCTGTGTTTCTTGCTAGGCCGGTGTGGTGACGACTCAGGGCGTCCTCAATGCAGTACACTGCTGTTATGGTTGATGTTTGTGCCAATGAGACTCTTGACGCACTAGCCCACACTTGCAACCCGCAAGTAGTTACTTTCCGGTTTGAATCGGGCAGATACCAATTAGATGCGATTGACCTGGATACCTTTGAGCAATACACGATCCACGCTGACAATCTGATGGATGCTGTTGTAGCTTTGGGTGAGCAGATCGGGATTGATTGGGAAGATATTTGAGGCGTGCTGCATACTGGCCGGTATTAGTCAGCATGATACACTACAAAGTATGGAATATATTAAGGTATTAGCATTGGCGGATTGGGCTGCAAGTATTCCACCACTCTTGGGAGTCGTCATCGGTGGTCTATTAGCCTATCTGATTCAGAGTGCGCAATACAAGAGAGATCGCCGTGGGCTGGAGCAGTTCGCATTTATGCAACAACTGAACATAAGACACTATTACTTAATATGGCGTATAGTTCGCTTGACAAGAAGGTTCCAAACAAAGAATTTGAATTACTAATAGCTACAGATATTCGTGACCAGAGTTACGCGATAATCGATGCTAGAATGAATGAGGAAACTGCGTTTGGGATAATAATGGTTACAGACATCAACAAGGACCGTGTTGAGCGAGCCCAACACATTCGGAAGATGATCTATGCAGATGATGCCAGCGCTAGCGATGGCCCGACGCCGGAACTGTTAGAAGCGAAAGAAGAAGTAATAGTAAAGCAAAGAGAGGCTTTGTCTGAATTCCTGACTAAAATTGCAGCAGAGTTGTCACCACACTAGGATAAACCAATCCACCAAACCTTTGAGCTAGGCTCTCCCATCCCTTTTCATCCAATGACTCTAAGTATTGTTGCCGCTCGGCTCTTGTTGCCATTGGTTGTATCCTTTTTGTGTCCTTGTGTCCCGGTATGGCCCGAAATACCATTAAGCCTTTTATATCCTTACAGGCAATAGGTTTATAGCTTGTGTCCTTATGGCCCGCTGGGTTGCCAGGAGTTTATTTTTTACGAAGATAAATGAGACAACAAGTTAATGGTGTCCTGTTAAAAATCCTAAAGACCCCTAGTATAAAGCGCCGGGCCTTAAAGATAGAATATGAGGATAAATCGTGGTAGATTATGCAGGGGTTGTGCGTAGACTGATAGCTACTTTGGCAAGTGCTTGCTAAGTACAACCCAAATGAGCGGAAAACCTCCCGGACAGGTGGCCGAGCGGCTGAAGGCACCGGTTTGCTAAACCGGCGTAGGGAGCAATCTCTACCGCGGGTTCGAATCCCGCCCTGTCCGCTTTTTATTTTTTGGGGAAAAAACAGCATATTTTGCCCAAATATATTTGAGGCCAAAAAAACGGAATTTGCTAGAAAATTGACGACTAAGCTCAATTGAGCTTGGACATAACTCCGTCCACTCCCTTGGCTAAGAAATATTGAGACATATAGCTTTTGCAATGTGTTAACTGCTAGGCCTTATTCGCATGCAATTTGCCAATTTGAGCAGAGGCTTATCCCTTTAAAAATAGCATAAAAAGCCGCTCAAGTGCTTGTAATAGCGATACTTGTGTCTAGCGTTTCTATGCTGGCACTATCAATAAAAGCCTTCGAGCTTTTAGATAATTCACTGCTATACCCCTTCAAAACCAGACTCAAAGAGGCCTGATAGAAACCTCCAAGAGCAATAATTCTGGTGTTGGGTTGGCGGTTTTCAGCATTATCAATGTGATAAATTAACCAAATACTTGGCCTCATCAAGGCAACCGGCAAATACCGCGCCACGGAAATTTTTTAAAAAACCCTATATTTGTAGTGTGAAGTGCTTGTCTAACAGCCGATAGACGGCTACATTCTCGCGCAGACACGGAAGGTATGTGGCTCCGCAAGGTTGAACAATTAACACCACTAACGAAAGGATTCATAACTATGGCAACCGCAACTAAGTCAAAGGCAGGCAAAGCTAGAACCAAGTCTCAAATTATCGGTGAAATCTCAGAGCAAACCGAACTTAGCCGAAGTGAGGTCACAGATGTATTTGAAGCAATGGCTTCACTGATCAAGAAAGATATTGGCAAACGAGGCCCCGGAACTTTTACAGTTCCAGGTCTTATGAAGATTCGCGTTGTACGTAAGCCTGCAACAAAAGCGCGCAAAGGCATCAACCCCTTCACAGGTGAAGAGATGATGTTCAAAGCTAAACCAGCACGCAACGTAGTAAAAATTGGTGCACTTAAGCGCCTTAAAGAAATGGCATAATAATAATCCTCACCTCTATGAAATGGTGAGACTGAGTAACGAAAGATGGACGCGGAGTGTGATTGAACATCGGTAACGATTTCACCTGACTCCTCAAAGAACTAACGCCGCTGAACGCTAACAGCATTCAGCGGCGTTGTTTTTGCTTATAGATAATCCATAAATCAAATAATAATCTAAAAGCAATGGAATAGATGTATTCGTGCAGTGTCTCCCAATTGATCGACAAAGTATGCATCGCCAATGGGGCGGCGCGACAAGTGTTGAATAAGGATTCTGCTGGAGATTTACAATGTTTTCACGATTAACTTCACAGGATCACTCCGCGTCGAAACGCAAACATAAATGGACAATAGGCGCGTGGGTGATGGGTATTTTATTTCTAAGCGCAGCCGCACCGGCATTGGCCAACGATAGTGCCAGCCCCAAGTCTGGTGGCTACAGACAAGTTCAAAATATCGAGCATTATCATGGAAATGGTAATTACCGTAGTCGAAGCCAACGCCAATTTGAGAGGGGAATGCAAGCAGGCCTGAGAGATGGGAGGCATGATGGTTACGATGATGGAATGTACGGGCATGGATATCATCCCAAGCCAGCCTTTGGTAGCCGCAATAGATCCAGGTCATTCCAAAAAGGCTATCGTCGAGGCTACCGCAGAGCCTATGAATCTGCATTTCATAGGGGCCAACACCAGCGACAGCATGATCGACAGCACAGACGCAGACGCTGGATATGGAGCTTTGACTGGTAATGATCTTGAGGCAAATCAATTTTAACCAAATAGACAGCCGTGGACGCAAGTCTGCGGTTTGTCTTTATTGCCAACTTTGCGTTACGCTTGTCATATGCAATTGCCCACAGACCGAGGTCACGTACAAACCGAACAGCGCAATAGGGGCTCAATGGAGTTAGATGCGCTTGACTCGCGAGAGTGTGTCGAGCTTATGATTGAAGATCACAAGCTTGTTTCAGATGCTTTGCTAGCTGTAAGCGAATCACTTGCCTCACTTATAGATTCTCTGTCTGAAAGATTTAACAAAGGCGGACGAATAATTTATATCGGTGCAGGTACATCCGGTCGTCTTGGGGTGTTGGACGCTTCAGAATGCCCCCCGACTTTTCAAAGCGATCCAGACAGAATCATCGGCCTGATAGCAGGCGGCGACGCAGCACTTCGTAAGTCATCTGAATCAGCTGAGGATGATGCCAGCGGCTCAATGCCAGAGCTTACCAAACTAAAACTAACCACAAACGACACACTAATAGGCTTAGCAGCTGGCGGGACCACTCCTTACGTTCTGGGCGCAATCAAAATCGCAAAGTCCATGGGCGCACACACAGCTTTGATAACTTGCGCACAGCCAAAGAACAAACCAGATAACTGCGATCATCTAATTGTCCTTGAAACTGGACCAGAATTGCTAACTGGTTCAACTCGTCTAAAAGCGGGAACAGCAACTAAGCTAGCGCTTAACATCATTACTACAACACTCTTTGTTCAGCTTGGAAAAGTCTACAGCAACTTAATGGTCGATCTACGAGCAACCAACGCCAAACTAACTGATCGCGCAATTCGCATTCTGATCGAGCTTTGCCCGGATCTTTGCCGGCAAAGCGCCCAGGCCGTGCTCCAAAAAGCCAACGGCAACCTAAAAATAGCAATCGTTATGCGCCAACTAAATGTGACAATGCCTCAAGCCCAAGATCTTCTAAATGAACATAATGGTGTGCTGCGATCCATAATCGAACCATAATCATATTTCGTAATCTAGATCCCTAAGCAGAGGTGCCATTTCCTCTGTTGCTTCATTCATTTGCTGATCGGTCAGATTTGCCTCGGCCTTTGAAGCACGAGACGGATCAATTTGTCCAGATGCATATTCAATCATAGCAGGACAGGTATCTAACTCAGCGAACTCAATCATTTGCGAAACCACTTGCTCAGGATCTTTCATCAGATTTTCATAACGGAATTCAGTATAGTTCTCACTAGGAAGTGCTCTTCCATCACGAATAGAAGCCTCTACAGAAGCGCACCACTGCTTTGCGGCAATGATATGTGGTGACAATTCAAGCCACTGTTTGTACTGAGCCGGCTTTACACCCCAATACGTCGCACGTTTTTTTAACACCATTGTGCGCCAAGCGGTTTGGAAAAATAATGGCAAGGATGCTGGCCATTCCCACAATGATGTTTCTTTTATCCGGGCAATAATCCTGGATCTATCAGGATTCACGGATTGCATCCTGAACATTGAGCCTACAACTGCCCTTCCATCGCGCAGCATGTTAATGATCTTGCAATCCGGATATAGCGCATGAATAAAAGGTATTCGTAGGCAATTGCTCGGAGTCTTTTCAGCAAAACGAGACTTATTATGATCTTCAACAAATCGACAAAAACGCTTATCTATGTAGCGAGCGATCGCAGGTGTAAGATCATTGGCGTTTAGTTCATGATGTGATCTATAAGCGTGACCATGCATCCAGATAGGCCTGGGCTCGATCCAATACGCAACATCGGGGTGATGCGAAAATATTTCACCAAGCATTGATGTGCCTGATCTGCCTGTTCCTAGCAAAATAATGGGCTTGCGCAGCTTTGTGGGTGGTAGCGAAGTTGTCATTGATTCTAGCCTGCGTTCTTCATTGCCTTATCAATATCAACAATTAAATGGTCGCAAAAGAATTCCCAGCGAATTGCGTTTGCGGGTCCGCCAATTCCGTGCGCACTATTGGGAAAGAACATCATCGAAAATGACTTGCCGGCTTTTTGGAACTTGTCTACTAGCTGCCAGGAATTGTTTGGATGAACATTGTCATCTATCATGCCATGTAGAAGCAGCAATTTGCCTTTTAGTTGATCCGCAAACGTTAAGCAGGAACCTTGCTCATAGCCTTGTGAATTTTCCTCAGGAGTGCGCATAAACCTCTCTGTATAGATCGTGTCGTAATTTCGCCAATCTGTAACGGGAGAGCTCGCAACTGCTACGTGAAATACATCAGGGTGCTTTACGATCGCAAGCGCTGACATATAACCGCCATAAGAGTGGCCGAAGATCCCAACATGATCACCGTCAATATAAGGCCGCTCTGTTAGATATTTAACGCCCGCAACCTGATCATCCAAATCAACTGTTCCGAGTTTAAGATATGCTGCTGATTCAAAGGCTTTGCCTCGTCCGCCCGTACCACGGTTATCAATTACCGCTATTACATATCCAAATTCGCAGTAGGCATAGGCAGCTTTGAAAGTATTACGCACACGCTGTGAAAGTGGCCCGCCATACACATCAATGATGAGCGGATACTTACGCTCCGGATCAAAGTTCGATGGTTTATATAAAACTCCATAGAGCTTGGTTTTACCATCCGCAGCCATGCACTCAAACATCTCCGGCACAGTCAGGCCGGTCTCTTGAAGTTGCGTTGAATCACTTACACCAAGCGTTGCCAATCTTTGACCTTCAATAGAAAATAGTGCAGTGGTTGGGGGAACTTCTGTTGTTTCATAAGTTGCAACGAATGTTTGTAGGTCCGGCGAAAGCCAAATGCGATGGTTTGCGGATTGTTTAGTAAGTCGAGTTTGTCCAATTCCATCAAGACCGACGCGGTGCAATTGCGCATTTAGCGGATGCGAATCGCTATACGCCATGTAATACATAATGCCGTTTTCTTCATCGATTTTCAGAATGTTCCCAGCTGGGTAATTGCCATGCGTAAGAGTCTTTAACAGTCGGCCATCTAGATTTCTAAGCTCGTACTGCTTGTAACCGGTTTTTTCAGTTTCCCAAATGAAGGTTTGCTGATCTTTTAGGAATTTGATGTAGGGGCTGTTGCGCTGCCAGGTTTCTTGAGTTTCGGTTAGGACAACTCTGCTGTAACCGGTATCGAGATCCGCAGCCATAAGCTCCAATACGTTCTGATGACGATTGGTTTTGTTGTAAAGCAACAATGAACCATCCGGTGAATAACGCACTTGATAGATGTATTGCTCTGCATCATCACCAGTATCAACTTTAATTTTCTTCTTTGTGGCTAGATCATAGATCCACAAAGTGGCAATCGGGTTATTTTCACCCGGCTTGGGATAACCTTCTACTGCACTATCGGTATGTAATTTCGTAAGTCCCTTTGTGATAAAGAAATCTATTACTTGGGTTTCATCAAGCTCGTAGTAAGCTAACTTTGTTGAATCAGGCGACCACCACATAGCTGTATTTTGTGATAGCTCTTCACCATAAACCCAGCTTGCTTTTGCGAATCTGTGTTTGCGAGTTCCTGCGGTTGTCACATTAATCCGCTGTGGATCATCTTCATCTACTTTTTCTATTACAAGATTCCAGTCAACACTACGTGCAATCCAATTCCCATCTGGTGAAGTTTCACTATTACGCTGCCTGCCTCGCCCTGGCCCCCTTCTTCGCTGCCGAGCGTTTGGTCCACCTCTTTCTTCACTTGCTGTTTCTGCATCACTCTTTGTAATTTCACGAGTATTGATATCGATTTTGAAATTCTCGCCGCTGCGCACATATTGCATGGTTGAGCCATCGTCGCTCCATTTGATCTTGCTGATTCGCCCACCCTTTACAAGTTGATTCATCGAGCTGCGGATGAGTTTATAGCTATCGTATCCCGGTAAAGTTTCAAACCTATCCTGGGCAAGCGCCAGTGGAGACACAATTAAGATTACTAGAGCCCATGTGATGCAAATTGTGCTTTTCATTGATACCTCTTTATTCGCGGCCGGCACCGGCAAACATTACCGGCGAACGATGTCCATCTTTATCGTACGCTCGTACTCCGAAGAACCAATTATCCTTGGATAGAACACTTATATATTCATTGGTATTGCCTACATCAATTACATTATCCCACAGATGGCTTGTCGTGTCACGATAAACTACTTCATAACCCGCAACATCCGGCTCTGGGCTTGACTCCCATCTGATGGTAGTGCTGTTTGCCAATCCACTTGTAATGAGTCTTACTTTAGTAGGTATCGACGGCGAATTGGCCAAGCTGTATAGAACAGCACCGTTTAAGCGAGTTACATCTGCCAAGTAGTTTTCATCAACGAATTCCGCAACATCACCATAAGGCCGTCCATCAATCATCCTTATATTTTGATGTTGGCGATCATAACTTTCATATAGCTCTGTAAAACGTACCGCAGCAAAGCCTTCACGATTAAAGGAAGTATGATCTCCACCACGCAGGAAACGATCGGCACGGTTGATAAGCCAAGGCTTGACTGTCGTGTTATAGCGTTTGGCAATGTCATCTATGTAGCGTGCAAGTTGACGCGATGGTGAATCGTTTTCCCCGCCTAGTCTACTTATCATTTGCTTTTGATCATCGGTAGCGTTGCGCGGCACAGCTTCGCTAAATACTCGAACACGTTTATTATCAAATCGCCCATCAGGTCCATTGGGATCGCCAATGATGTCATTGCTAAGTGCGCCTTGGATATTCCAGTTATTTTCGACTGCTGTCGTTACGAACCAAGTTGCACCGTATAGGCCTTGCTCTTCGCCAGCGGTCATTAGAAAAACGGTCGTTGAATCGCAAGGTCTAGTAGAGAAAACACGGGCGAGTTCCAACACTGCAGCAGTTCCCGACCCATCATCATCTGCGCCCGGCGCATCTCCCTCAGCATCCATACCATCACCGTTCCGCGAATCATAATGGCCTAATACGACATACATACGATCCCTAGCCTCGGGCATTATGCCGGGGATGATCATTACTACGTTTACAATTTCTGTCTCATCAGGAATGCGCCTAGATGGCAACTGTTTGTGTCGCATCAGCTCAACGGTAATATCAGTTCTGCCGGACGAGTCTGCAATTGACTGAAGCTCATCGCGCAACCAGCGTCGTGCAGCACCAATACCTCGAACATCGGATGTGGTATCTGATAATGTGTGCCTTGTGCCAAAACCTGCAAGTCGATCTATGGTCGTTCGTAGATGTTCTGGTGAAACCGCCTGGATAACGCCATCGACTGTTGTTTGCTTTGCTGGTTTAGATTGACCAAAGCAGCAGCAGGTCAAAGTGATTACTAGTAGGACTCGTATTGGAATGTAAATAGTCATGATTCGCTTGCTCCATGCTGAGGCTTGGTAATGCATTGCATCAATTGTAGAGGCTGTTGTGTGAATTGCACGTGTTAGCTGCCACAATACCTCTTCTAAATATGAAAGAACCCTATGGATTGCTATCCATAGGCGTCGGGGGGAGGGGGATTGCTATCCCACCCTTGCTGCCGCTTGGAATCTTTTTAGGCGGTCGTTTATGTCATCAATAGTAAGATTGCGCAGGCGTTCCAGGCCGAAGGCTTCTATTGTGAAGCTGGCGGTTATTGTCCCCCATGCCAGTGCGGTTTGGATAGATTGAAAATCAGTTTTATCCTTTGATGCAAGGTATCCCATGAATCCTCCTGCGAAACTATCGCCTGCTCCGGTGGGATCGACAACATATTCGAGCGACAAAGGATAAGCGGGGAGAACTGCAACACCATCTTGGTGAACGAGGATTGCGCCATGCTCACCTTTTTTAACTGTAACAAAGCTCGGACCCATTTCGAGAATTTTGCGCGCTGCTGAAACTGGATTGCTCTGATCGGTTAGTTGTTCTGCTTCTTCGTAATTTAGAGCCAGACCATCTACTTTCGCAAGTAACGCAACCAATTCATCACGAGCTATGTTGATCCAAAGATCCATCGTATCAGCAACCGCTAATTTGCGCTTGGGAAAATGACTAAGCAATTCCATCTGCACGGTTGGATGAGTATTGGCAAGGAAAATGTATTCACTATCCTTATACTTATCAGGGATCTTTGGGGGAGCTTCTTCAACTACGCCCAGGTTTGTGTAGAGCGTCTCACGCTGATTCATATCATCAAGGTATCTGCCACCCCAGGCGAAAGTTTTTGAATCAGGCCGTGTTTCTAGTCCTTCGAGACAGATGTTTTCAAAGCTGTTTAGGATTTGGCGATGCTCCTCCGGCCAATCTCCGCCCACCGCTGCAACTATGCGGACTTTTGTGAGCAATGAGGCTGCGGCTGCGAAATAAGCACACGACCCACCAGAGACGCCCTCAGCCTTGCCTGTGGGTGTGTGAACGGTGTCGATCCCGATTGTTCCAGTAACGATTAAAGACATAGGCGGAGAGTATAATGGAAGACGGCCCCTGACGCCTATGGATAGCAATCCATAGGGTTCTTCAAAATAAATCAAGTACATAAACCCGTTTAGCGGCGGGTCTCTCGTCCCGGCGAGTCCGCCTAAGCGGATCTGCCTGTGGCATGATCGCCTATGCAGACCGGACCGCATTGGGGAATTCTCATGTTCTTAACATTAGAACAAGAAAATCGTGTGATCATTTCGAATGCTATTGTTTGGCCATTAAACCCAGAAACTTGTCGAGATTCGCTTCACCATCAATACCCATAATCAACTCGCGCAGTTGTTTGCATCGCTCCTCCCCCACTACGTCCTTGCCTAGTGCAGTGAACTTTTCTGCGATCTCATCTTCGGTCATGGGGTCGCGTGGATCGCCTTTTGGAACATCGACGCGCTGCTGATGTTGATTGCCATCATTAAGCGTGATAGTCACCTGGCTGGGCTGGAATTTTGGGAATAACGATTCAAATTCATCGTTAGGGACAACTTTGATCTTGTCCATTATGGGGATAAGCGCGGGGTCATCGATGCGTGACTGCTTGAATTGAAGTGGTGTAACCATTCCATCAACCAGGCCAACCGCAAGGGAATATGGCAACGAATGGTCCGCGGTTTCCTTGCTTGTTGGACGATATTTTGCGGGGTCGCCCAGGATGTCAGCTGCGCGTGCGATTACTTCGACTTTGATCTCACTGACATCATCCGCATTTATATTGTGTTCTTTAACGATCTTCATCATTGCGGTAAGCGGCGCATGGGAGAGCGCTTCAATTGGAAAAGATTTCATGCCGCAATCTAAGATTTTATAGTGGTCGCTTGTCGCACAAGGCAGAATATCTGTGAGTTTATTTAGATCCCAATCGTGGCCGAAGACATGCGTTAAGCCTTCCTTGCCATCAATAATATGTTCAGGGCCGGAGTACCCTCTGCCAGCGAGCAATGCTGCTTCAACCCCGCTGCGCGTGGCCATGGGATCGACGGTGTTTTTCATATTTGTCAATTTGCCCGCGGTGACTGCGCCTAAACTACACGAATGTGATGCGCTGATTCCGATCGCATGTTGAATTTGATCCGCTGAAAGATTTAGTAACCGCCCAGCAACGACTGGCGAAACGAAAGCTGTTAGTGTTGCGTGATGCCAACCATATTCACGAATTCCTGGAAGTCCCGCTTCGCAGAAACGCATTTCAAGTTCGTGGCCGATTACTGTCCCAAGAATTAAATCCTTGCCGCTGAGGTTATTCATTTCGCAGATAGATAGTGCTGCTGGGATTATATCGCTGGGGTGTGATGGATCCTGCTTCCAGTAAATATCATTGTAATCCATCGCCCGAATCATTAACGAGTTAATAAACGCAGCTTCAACGGGATTAGTCTTAAAACCATCGACCAGGCAAGTACAAAGTGGCGAACCCCCCATTTGCTTCGCATGCTCTATCGCGATTTGTAAATCGTGCTGCTGTGAGCCACCCAAGGCACAACCAAAACTATCAAAGAGATATAGCTTTGCGGAATGGATCGCTTCAACAGAGAGCTTTTCGTAAGTAAGTTCACTTGCCCATTTGGCAAGGGCATAAGAAACAAAATCGGTGTTGTTCTTAGTGGTATCGTGGCCGCCCATTTTTGGCTTCTCTTTCGCGATAAATAGTATTTACTGTTCAGTGGCTGACATATTTAGCGAACTAGCCTTAAATACATCAAGACTATTCTTTCGCCGCTCAAGCTGTTAGAGTATATTCATTAGGGATTATTGTGCGAGTCAGATTGTAATATTCTTGCTAGTTTGCTTTAAGCCTATTTGAACGCTCATGTCAATCAAGTGGTTCATTACGATGTCTTTATTGTTCAGCATCTGCGGATGTAGACACGATAACTTTCATCGACACCGAATTAATACATGGGGCAGGCACTACTATGATCGCACAAAAGACTACAACAACACCGATTCCATCTTTGACCTCGACGGACTCGTTGAACTATTTGGAGCGGAATTCAACACTCCCACACCATTTTTTCTGAACGATTCAGGTTCGATCAATTGCGCAATGGTTCCGTTTGGCAATATTACATATGCGGTCTCGCAACCCATATTTATCGGTTCGTTCAATAATAAAACATTCGGCTTGGAGTTTTATATCCGTGTAGTTGGCGAGTATTCGTATGAGAACGATCTGTCGATCTCACTCCTATACGATCAGCAAAGGAATTTACTTTCGATCACCTATCGATCTGAACGATTTGAATCGGCTAGTGCTTACCAGTTTTGGGTAAGTGGATATCCACCAGATGCATCAGAACTGCTAGGCCGCGAATTAAGAAGGAGGTTGCGCCGACATTTGCCAAATGATGGCGGGGATCACTGGGGGATGATGCCAAACTTTGCGGAGAAGTTTGTGATTGCTGTTGATAACCATGTAGATCGCAAGCGTTGAAAATTAGTTATTATCGCCAAGCGTGAGTTGCACGATTGTACTTTGTCACTATGTGGTAACTCCCGCCGATTGTGAAACAATCCTTGCGATTTCCTCAGCCACTTCCAGTGTGGTGTTGCTTAAACCCACATCGTAAGTACCTATCTTGTGGTCTTTTATAACCTTTGCGATTGCGTTATCCAGTTTGGTTGCTAGTTCGTCTTCTTTGAGCCAATCGAACATTAGCTTGACAGTAAATAGCATGGCCATGGGGTTTACTTTGTACATCCCATCATATTTCGGAGCTGAACCGTGGGTTGGTTCAAAGACTGCGTAGTCATCGCCGATGTTTGCAGAGGATGCGAATCCGAGACCGCCTATAAGACCTGCGCATAGATCTGAAAGAATGTCGCCGAACATATTTTCTGCCACCAGCACATCGTAATTCTGTGGGTTTTTAATCATCCACATGCAAATCGCATCGATGTTGGCTTCCCAAAGTGGGATATTGGGATAATCCTTTGCTACGTCCCTTGCAACGCGCGTCATCAAGCCACCAGTTTCGCGCAGAACGTTGGGCTTTTCGACAAGCGTTACGCTTTTACGATTATGAGTTTTGGCATACTCAAAGGCCTGGCGACAAATTGATTCGCAGCCTTGCTTTGACATTATTCGTGTTGAGAGCGCGACATTTTCCAAACCCTTATCTTTCCACTTAACCATTTTGGGATTATCGCACATTGCAGTGTAGACTTTTTCTGGTAGTGGGAACCACTCGACTCCGCCATACATTCCCTCGGTGTTTTCACGAAATACCACAAGATCGATATCATCACGATAGTTCAGCGGATTGCCGGGGTAAGCTTTGCATGGGCGAAGGTTGGTGTGCAGATTAAATAGTTGGCGCAGTCTTACGATTGGGCTGAAGTAAACTAAGCCTTTATCACGCAGCTCTGGTGCAAGTTCTTCATCAGCTTCATCGCGCGGCTTGGAGGTGATGGCACCGAACAGCGCGCAATCTGTTTGCTTTAGAATATCGATAGTGCGTTGAGGCAGCGGATCGCCTTCCTTGCACCAGAAATCCCAACCGATATCCGCTGGAATATACTCAGCATCAAATTTCAAAGCATCAAGGACAATGCGCGCAGCTTCCATGACATCGTTTCCGACACCATCGCCAGGCATCCAGGCAATTTTATATTTTGGCATATTTAAGAGTGAATGGAGATCAATAGAGGTAGAATGAATTACAATTAAACAACGGCTGAGAGTATAGCAGGTTGCTGACAATTGTTTTAAGGCTGCAATACACCTAACTAATGAGCAAAACTGACTTTCAATCATTGTGGGATTACAACGATGCAGCAGGTTCGGAAGCTAAATTTCGAATGCTGCTGGCAGAGACATCAGCGGAAACGGATAAATCCTTTCACGCAGAGGTGCTAACACAGATTGCGCGAGCGCAGGGGTTGCAGCGGAAGTTTGATGAGGCACATGCAATACTCGATCAAGCCCAGACAATGATTAGAGAAGATATGTATGGGCCGCAGGTGCGTATGTTATTAGAACGAGGCCGAGTGTTTAATTCTTCTGGTAGTAAAGATAAGGCCAAGCCGTTATTTGTTGAGGCCTGGGAGTTAGCATCACACAATGGCCTTGATGGATTAGCAGTTGATGCAGCACACATGATCGCGATTGTTGAAGATGCTGAAGAAGCCTTTAAGTGGAATCAAAAGGCTCTTGATCTTGCAAACTCTTCGGCGGAACCTGATGCAAAGCGATGGAAGGGATCACTTTGCAACAATATCGGCTGGACGCATCATGGTAATGGTGATTTTGATACAGCTCTTAAATATTTTCAGCAGGCATTAGATCATCGCATAGATCAAGGCAAGGTTGAGGAAACTAGAATGGCGCAATGGTGTGTTGCGCGATGTTTAAGATCGCTTGGCCGAGTTGAAGAAGCTCTATCGAAACAAAGGGAATTAGAGAAAGAGACAGCGAATATTAAAAAACCTGATGGATATATTCCTGAAGAGATTGCAGAGTGTTTGTATGAGCTGGGGAGAGTAGATGAAGCCAGGCCGTATTTTCGCCGCGCGCATGAACTGCTATCAAAGGATTCGTGGTTATGTGAGAACGAACCAAAGCGGATTGAGCGGTTGAAGGAATTGGGTAGTGCTAAGCAATAATCATGCCCGCTATGAATCCGGTTGCGAAATCATTGTTGCCGGTGCTGTTAACTGCATTCTGTAGAAGCAACAGCTCCCCTTCATCAAGCCAATGCCCGTTGCAGGTTGGGCACTTGTCAACTATGACATTGCAAATGATCTTCTTTTGCATTTGCGATCCATCAACAGGACAAACGCGAGCTTCCTCACGCTCAATCTGCAATTTCAATTCGCAGCCTTGACACGTTGGCAGCCCCTCGACTTTATTGCGTGTACTTTCTGTTCCGCAGCGAACGCACTTGCTTTTGAATAAACCCATGTTGATTCCCTAAATATGAAGTTAGATTTTGTCTCATCATTATAGGCGCTGTTTGACCATTGCCTCCACGCCGCCGCTAACGATTAGTTCCTGTGCGACGGTACTTAGTGGCGAGAAGACGTATTTTTTATCCTGCATAGTTATCATTGATGCAGCGAAATCGATAGAAATCTCCGGGCCGGGGATAGTAGCTTTACTACCCTCTCCCTTCAGGCTCCCCTCTCCCCTTGGGAGAGGGGTTGGGGTCTCCATAGGCGACTCGCCTGGCCGAGGTGAGGGTCTTTCATCTTCTTTTTGTGCTTTTCGACCAGATTTAACTTCCGAAGAACCCTCACCCGTCTCGCTGCGCGAGCCACCCTCTCCCAAGGGGAGAGGGGAAGAATACTGAGCAAGAAGTGCATCGTACAACTCCGGGCTTTCCATCACCAAGAAACCATTATTAAAAGCGTTGCGTTTATATGTTTGACTAAATGATGCTGCTATCACACATTGGATTCCTCGAAGTCTTAAGCAGGTTGCTGCTTGTTCACGTGATGAACCTGTGCCGAAGTTTCGGCCTGCGATGATGATGTCCCCTTTCTGCGCTATCTCATTAAAGTTGGGATCGTAGTTGGCCATGGAAGCAGCAGCCATTTCATTTTCACTAACATCATCGCGGTAAGTCAGTTTGCCTGAATATATGCCATCTGTATTTAGATTATCAACTGGTAATAGCAGTGACCTACCAACCATTGTTCGTGGGAATTCATCTAATATTTTAACGATGCCTGCATCACGTTTTAGTTCGTTAACTTTTATTGAAAAATTCGGTTTAGTGTTTTCGTATTCGTGTGGCGAACATATGTAGCCAGCAAGCGCAGACGCAGCTACAACTGCGGGGCTACCTAAATACGCTTTGGCATCGCGTGAACCCATGCGTCCCTTGAAGTTGCGATTTGTTGCGCTGATGCAAACCTCACCCGGCTGAAGTGTGCCGCGCCCCAGACCTATACATGGCCCACAACCGCTGGGTAAAGGTATGGCACCTGCATCGATCAAACTCTGCCAATCGCCGTTTGTTTCCGCTTGGGCTTGTACATCTGCCGATGCAGCCGCTACGTAAAATTCCACTCCTTGTGCAACGCTTTTTCCTTTAACAATTGCCGCCGCCTCAGCGAGGTCTTCCAAACGAGCATTAACACAGCTCAGCAAGTAAGCCTTATTGATCCTTACCTTTTGCTCTTGTATATCCGGTAAAGCGTGCATTACTTTTACATGGTCCGGACCCGAAACATGCGGAATTACTGTTGTAATATCGAGAGTTAGCTCTACTGCATATTGAGCGCCGGAATCAGCTTCTAATTTATCAGTGAGCCAATCATCTATATCAGTTCGGGAGTAACGTGGTGTGTTCTTAGAAGCTAAATAATCCGCTCGGCCATAGAGATAATCACGCAACACTTCATCGAAGGGAAACACGCCGCCCAGCGCCCCCCACTCGGTTGTCATGTTGGCGATGCTTAAGCGTTGATCCATTGATAGGTTGGCAATGCCATCACCAGTAAATTCGACAATCATGTTTAGAACTTCATCGTTATTGAATAAGCCGCACAGGGCTATGATTATGTCTTTACCCACCACGCCCGGAAGTAACTGCCCGCTTAGCTTTACCTGGGCAATTAGGGGGATCTGCCACCACGTTTGGCCGGTGGCCCAGATGCAGGCTGCATCGGTACGGACAACTGGCGTGCCTAGTGCTGCAACTGCGCCATAAAGATTCGAATGTGAATCACTACCAACAACCAAACTACCGGGCGTAACGTAACCTTGCTCGACCATGACCTGGTGGCTGATACCTGTTCCGGGCGGATAGAAATCTATGCCATGCTTCTTGGCAAACGCTTCGATCTTTGCGTACTTAGCAAGATTTTCCGGCGAAGTGTTTTGTATATCGTGATCGATAGCAAATACCGGCTGGGTTGGATCATGAATCTTTGTCGCACCAATATTGGCAAACTTGCCCATCACCGCAGAAGTGTTGTCGTGAGTCATGATGTGCTTGGGTTTTATATTTACAAAATCGCCTGTGTAAACAAGCTGGCCAGCATCAAGCCCAGTAGCGAAACAAGTAGCAATTTTTTCAACAAGTGTTTGTGGCATAAATCTAATGTATCAAACCTTAACAGAAGGCGACAGTTCAGAATCTTGCTCCATTAATTCCAATCGTGGATTGGGATGCATCCAACGCTGCCAAAGCCTTATAAATTCCGGATCACGGACGCTTTCGAACATAAAATCATAATCTTTGGTTGGGCCAAGCAATCGAACATAAAGTGTTCCCAGTGGTCTATTCTTCTTCATGCGCAACAAAATAATTGAATCTGCTATCGTCCATTTTTGTTTACGCTTATGTGAACTCACCCAACCCAGGCCTACCAACAACGAACGATATTCATTTCTTATGAAAGGTAATCTCTCACGCAAGATTGATATGTTTGGTAATAAAAACACAATAATGTAGATGACAAATGCAGCAGAAAGCCAACTTCCTTTTATGGCGCTATAAGTGAGAATAACAGTCATAAAAACAATCACTAAAGTGAAATGTTTATCTTTCATGGGCATACTTGATTGCAGCAATTCCTGCTCAAGCAATTCATCGTGAAGTTCGATTGATTGGATCTCATCTTGCAATAATGGATCAACTAAGGCCTTTATGCTGGGCAATTGATCTTTAGCCAACCCTCCTTTGGTTTCACTAATTGTTCGATCAATTATTTCCAGAACTTCCGTAGATTCATCAGATGTGAGGTTACTTGCGCCAAAGCTGATTGACTTGAGGCGCTTGCGTTCCAGTCTTTGATTATTAATTATAAATAAATATAAATAAACAATCTGAATAAAGATGGCGCATCCCATTATTGCAAATGAAGTGTTTTTATCTGTTGGAATAGGTAATAGCAGAATTACTGGGATTGCGATAATTAGAAAGAAAAACAAATTTAAAGTTGTACGCATAGTGGAGCTGATAGCCCGAGGAACTGGTGCAAAGAGTATCTGCTGCTCTTCTACCATCACTACGGTTTCATTGCCCTCAGCTTGCCCCATGTGTTAAGTATAGCAGAACACATAATGGATAACCATCCACTTAATGAAGTATTTGCGCAAGTGATATTATTGAACTGTTGACTCTTACGCTACTATTGGTCGGCCCATTGGTTGGGTGGAATCTACCGGCTGCTGCTGCATCAGATTATGATGTCTGTGCTGCTGATTATCGTGAATACCTCGGATAATCATCAGGATCACTATCGAAAGCGGAATGTCGATTATATCCGAAACAAGCATTACAGTTGATGCGTTTGAGAGTTGATCGAAACTGCTCGCGTTAAATGACATTCTGGTAGCAGCTTGTCCGGTGAATTGTGATAAAAGCCAAAGCGCCCACCAAGCTGGGACTAATGCTGATACTGTCTGGACTTGCCATGACTCTTTAATGTTGGGTGTACTAGCCTGCCAAATCTCTTTCATCACCATAAACGGTTTGAAGACATTCATAATGGGTATAAAGAACCAGCCCACGCTCCAGCCTGGAGTGTATTTCATATCATCTGCGCCTAGGCAGCGAGCGTTAGAATTAGCTCGATATATCCAGCAGCAGAAAATTACCATGAGTGGCATAAGTAAACCAAGTCGAAGCAGCGCAATGAATCCTTGTCTCAATTCGCTGGCTTAGCATGCCGATAATCTCGATTATGGCTAGGCAATCTCCATGTAGTGCATCTCTGTTAATTGCATGTCCCGATGCACGCGGAATCGTTGCGGCTGTATCTGGCTTCATTGCTGAACATGGCGGGAATTTGCTGGCATCAGATCAACATACGGATTTACAGCATGGTGAATTTTTTATGCGCGCAAACTTCGAGTTGCATGATTGTGATCTTGATCGCAGCAGTTTTGACGTAGCGTGGAAACCTCTGGCAAATCGCTTTAACATGAATTGGCACGTTCATTGGAGTGAAGATATAAAGCGCATGGCCATAATGGTTGGTAAGCAAGCGCATTGCTTGCAAGATCTAATTTGGCGCTGCAAGGCAGGTGAGCTGAATGTACAAATCCCCATGATAATTAGTAATCACAAGACACTTGAATCGATAGCCACTGATGCAGGGATTGAGTTTTATCACTGCCCGATTGAAGATGGTGAAAAGGAAGTGCAGCAGAATAAGATTAAGAGCATAATCAACAAAGCGAATATCGATCTTGTGGTGCTTGCTCGTTATATGCAGATTCTTTCACCAGAGTTTCTTGATGGATTCGAGGATCGAATCATAAACATCCACCACAGCTTCCTGCCCGCATTTGCCGGCGGAGATCCCTATCGCCAAGCTTATGATCGTGGCGTGAAGATCATTGGGGCGACCAGCCATTATGTAACTGATGATTTAGATGATGGCCCGATCATTACGCAAGAAGTTGTGGATGTAAGCCATCGCGATTCGGTTGATGATTTAAGACGCAAAGGCCGCGATTTGGAGCGGACAGTCTTAGCCCGTGCGGTCAGATATCACGTGCAGGATAAGATTCTGGTAAGCCAAAATAAGACTGTTGTGTTTGAATAGAATCACTTGATAGATCGCAATTTGGGCAGAGGCTCCAGGCCGAGTGATTTGCGGTATTTGTTTTGTGCTGCGATCCATCCAGTACTGGGTGCCAGCACTTGGCTTATGCCATCCGCATATTGAACACTGTAATTCCCATCTCGACTAGGTACCAAGCATAGCCCAATAATGATTTTGGGATCTTGCTTATCGTAGAGGTCAAATCGTCGACTAAGCACAAGGTCGCCTACGACTTCCCATTCACCTTTGATTGGATTCTGTTTAGCTTCGAGCCAAAGCTGTTCGTATGTTGCAGTTCCATCAACGAACTCCTGCAGCGATAGCGATCCAATTGTAATATCTTCAAGCGCTGTATCCGAACCTTCTACTAGTAAGAATTCGGCTGAAAAATAGTTCTCCACAACTAACAACTTTATCGAAGGGGGTGGCGGATTGTCTATTAGATAAATTACCAAGGCTTTGTGTGATGCACTAAGTGTAGAACTGCTATCTGCCCACCATCGAAATGATTCATATCTGCGAGCTTGTGATAAATATGATCGTGTTAACATAACACACCAAAGACTCATGAGGATTGTCCAAATCACAACATTCATAGTGCGATATTCTTTTTTAGCAGATTTAATACCTGTCCACGCAATTGCACCTCCACCAAAAAGGCAAATAAGAAAAAGAAATCCTGGAGGTGATTTAGGTCTTCCCGCAAGTGATGGCAATATAAAATATGCGCTACCTATAAAGAAGAAGATCAGAAGTATAAGAATGCGAAATGCAAAATTTGTCGCTTTGTTATTGATTAACTTTCCTTGGATGCTCTTGCGAATAGCTATTTGCGAATCATCATCAATTAGTGGCACAACTGTTACGGATGCCCAATCGATTATCTGATCACAACCGGGACAATTCTTGTCAATCGGTCCCGGTTTATATGGGCCTAGCTTTTGTTGACAATTTGTGCAGAGAAATGCGACATGTTTTGAGTTGAATCGCCAATCTCTTACATCAAATTCTTCGCCACACTCGGGGCAGCGCGGCTGACGCAGATTCCAAATTGGATATTCGCATTTGATGCACTTCATATAAATATGGTATACGAGAGGGATAGGCGGAAGGTTCGCATGGAAGCGTAAGTGATTATGTATTTATGCGTCTAGGCGCAGCCCGCTTAAGCGGGCGGCGCCGGTTGTGATTAATCACTATTTTGTTGCTTGTTTGCCCAGGTACTTCGCGATGTCGAAGTCTACGAAATCCGCGTGATGGAATATTATTGATTCAATTGATCGTTGAACCTTGTCGCCTTCGTGTGAGTGGGTTGCGATTATGTGCATTACTTCAGGTGGGACATCGTGCTTAAAACAAAGACCAACACCTGAAAATGGATGACGTAGTGCTTCGCCGTAGGAGCCTTTTATTACGTTGCCTGATGAATCTTTATCGAACTCCAGCATTTTGCCCACATCAGCTAATAGCGCACCTGCGATTAGATAATCACGATTGATTGGCACGCGATCGCCAAAGACTGAGTTTAGTACATCTGCGATTGCAATACATTGTTTGACACATGAGTTTAGGTGTTCAACGAAGCGCATATCGATATCGCCTGCTAGTAGGGTGAATTTGATTTGGCGCATTTCGTCGAAGGTCCAGCCTTTGCCGCCGCAGCCGGTAGTTATGGATTCGTTCCATACTGCTGCGACTTTATTGCGTAGGGATTCATCGGTAATGGCCATGATTTCGGGGAAGAGAATGGCGATTTCTTTTGTTGTGTGTGTCATGGTTTTGTGTGGAATTTATTTGAATGAATTAAGAACCCTCACCCCTAGCCCCTCTCCCAGGGGGAGAGGGGGATAAGAGTTAAGAATCGTATTGATCTCGTGTTATTGCGTAGATTGCTAGATCTTGATATTCACCATCCTTCATTACGTGCTGCCTTAGTGTACCTTCGTAGCTCATACCCATTTTCTGCATTACTTTACCAGACTGTGGGTTTTTAGTCATGTGGTGAGAGTGAATACGATTGAGTTCGAGCATCTTAAAACCATAATTCAGAATTTCGCGAGCTGCTTCTGTGCAGTAACCTTTATTCCAATAAGGTTTACCGATCCAATACCCCATTTCTGCGTGTGCATGTTTACGCTTTATTCCTAAACCAATGGCACCTATTAGCTTGCCAGTTTCACTAAGTATAATGGCAAATGTTATAGCTTTCCCCTCATCGTAAAATGGTTTGTGCTTGGAGATCCAATTCTCAGCTTCACCATCGGGATAAGGATGTGGGATATTTAGTGTCGTAGCAGCGATTTCTCTTTCGCTAACTAAAGGGCGCACCTCCGCAACATCATCCAGCGTAAACGGCCGAAGTGTTAATCGATCAGTTTGTAACGCAGGTTGATCTTCCATGGCTTATATCTTGTCAGCAACAGATCGCGCAGCTGGACCATCATAAGAATGATTAATCGGATCAATTCGCCTCATAGGTTTTTGGCGAGTTTTTTCTTCATGCACATGCGCAACAAGACCCGGCACACGCGCAATCATGAACAAACCGTTCATCATAGATGGATCGAACCCGAGGTCCGCAAGGATGGCCCCCATTGCGCCATCAACATTGATTGGCAGACTCTTTCCCGCAGCTTCAAAGGCTTGCTCGACCTGCGTTGCAGCTTTTATATGTGCGCCGTTAACGCCTGCTTGATCTGCTAAATCAAAAAGTCGCTTAGTCCGGGGGTCATTTGTATGTATGCGATGACCGAAGCCGGACATTCGCTGACCGCTTGCTTTTATTTCTTCAAGCACAACTTTAGTAGCAAGATCAAGAGATTCATTTGAATCATGGCAGCGCTTGACGATCATGGCTAACTGCCGCGCACACTTTTCAATTGCTCCGCCATGAAATTCGTTGATGCTGGAGATCCCTGCTGCTACTGATGCGCTTAATGCTGCGCCGGTTGAGGCCACGGTTCTGGCTGCTAATGCCGATGGTGGTGTTGCGCCATGATCTATACTTGCAACTAACATTGCTTCCATTAATTTACCAACCGCTTGGCTGGGTAATTCTCCACGAAGAATCAAATATACAGCCTGACCGAACGAAACATTACCCATCAATTCCGCAATGTCGTAGCCGCGCACACGAACGTAGTTAGGCACAGCTTCGGTGATTGCAGTGGTCCAGGCGTTAGTTGTATTTGAATCGCTCATTGCTCTATCATATATATTTTATAATGCTGACGCTTGAAGTTTATCAATAGCATCAAGAACTGCTTGTGGCAAATCGCCGAAGGAAGGCACCACTGTTGCCCCTGCATCTTTTAATGCGCTAACTTTGCCCTGGTGTGTACCTCTGCCGTGTTCGATGATTGCACCTGCATGGGAAAAACGCGTTCCTTCTTTAGCTGCTGCACCACCAATATAAGCGATAATGGGCTTGGTGATCTTCCCATCACTTGCCAGTTGGGCTAAGCGTTCTTCCTGTGATCCGCCGATTTCGCCAAAGATTACGATTGCATCGGTTTCGGGGTCTTGCTGAAACATCTCAGCCACATCGGGGATAGGCAGACCAATGACCGAATCGCCACCAACGTGAACTAAGGTGCTGATCCCAATGCCAGCCCTACTTAGGTAATATCCACATGAACTTGTCATTCCCCCACTTCTTGAAATTACCCCAACAGTCCTTCCGGGGGTTGGTTCATTAAACCATTGGCGCGCAGCATCCGCCCGACCGCCGATCATTCCGATTAGCGCTTTACCTGGACTTAGCACGCCGAGCGTGTTTGGGCCGATGAATGTTGCGTTATGTTCTTTGCCTACAGCTGCGATTTTCATTGCATCCCATAGAGGTACACGATCGGGAACGAGCAGCAAGAGTTTTACTCCCGCCTCAATTGCTTCTATCGAAGCGTTCTTTACTAATTTCGCTGGAACAAAGACGACGGATATATCTATCTGGCCTATTTCTTTAATCGCTTCAGAAACCTTATCAAAGACCGGCACACCTTCTACATCCTGACCACCTTTGCCCGGAGTGCAGCCTGCAACAACATTGGTTCCAAACTCGCGCATAAGTTTGGTTCGCGCACGGCCTTCGCGGCCGGTGATGCCTTGGACTAATACGCGTTTGGTTTGGTTGATGATTATTGACATGGAAGAAAGGGGTCAGGGGTCAGGAGTCGGGAGTCAGGGTCAAGACCAGAAATTGGTAAATCAACGAATACTACGGGGGTTGCGTTTCTTCGACATTCTATTTCTAGTGCAATCATTTCGGAGTCTTTGTTTGCAAGATCCTCTTCGCTTACAGTTGTGATGGGTTTGGAGTTGTCATTTAGAGTTAGTAGTTCACTGCTATTAGATACTACAAATGTTGATGTTTGTTCATTACAGTTTTTGTGATCGATCCAGACTGTTCCGCCCTCTATTGCAAAGCTATACGATTTATCATTACCTACAAAGTCAGGTATGTTTCGAGCGGGTGCAGTCCATGACCTTGATCCATTAGCTGTTACTAATTCAGCAAAACGCTTAGCAATGAACGCTGGAGTGTCATCCTTTTTATATCCCTCGATAGTTGTGGGAAGATTCTTGCAACCATCCTGGAGAATCTCGACTGCTCGGTCTTCACTATTACCGCCGAGTCTTATTACTGCGGGGATCGCAAGTTGTAATTCCCAGAACGCTTTTGCCAAGCCATAAGCGGAGTGATACTGCTCCTGGCTTGCAACGCCTGAGCCGGAACCGAAATAGCCCACTAGATTCGGCTGCGCCAGGATGATGCGCGCAGCTCGATATACTTTTGCTGCGGAGGGATTGCCTGAAGTATCACAAAAGTTTGCCAGTGTGAAGCCGATACTGCTAACTGCGTCCATTGACATCATTGACCCCCCACCGCCTGCTCCGTGAAAACCGATCAATCCCTTTGACGACTTTTCCTCATCCGTTGGCAGCTGCGCAAAATAAAACGTACCACGATGGTCCGCTTGTTCCACATCGTAAGCAATTCGCTCAAGCTTAGTTGGCGGATGATCTAACTCACGCGCAATCTCAATCCCAAGTTCTGGATGGCGAAACACTGCATAATCATCAATTGTCATTCGGCAATCCGCAGCAACGATCTCTCCTTGCTTGGTTGTCACCAATGGATTCACTTCAAGTGAGCGAGCTTCACATTGCTTTGCTGCATCCACGATTTTCCCAATTGCATCAATCAAAGCATCGTGATTTGCTGCATCAATTGGCGAGTCAACTAGAACCTTGCGGACTGTTTCGCTATCAACGCCATATTCTAAATCAATAGGAATCACCGCAACTGTATCAGCGCGATCTTCAATTCCCGAACCACCTTTAGCATCAAGCAGTAGCATGGGCGCCTGTTTTGCGTCATCTATTGCTATCGAAACAAATAGCTCATCTTTAATATCGATTGCCTGTTCGACAAGTATTTCGCATACAGGAAAGTTGCCGAACTTCATTTCGAGAAGTTTTTCCGCTATTTGCTTAGCTTGCCCCGGCGAATCTGCGAATTGGATCCCACCTTTAGCAGCTCGTCCAGTAATCCAAGCCTGGACTTTTATAATAACCTTGGCGGCGATTTCCTCAGCGATGCTTGATGCTTCTGATGCGGTTTGCGCAGCTTTACCTAAAGGCACTTTTATGCCGAATCGACTTAATACTGCTTTAGCTTGGTATTCGTGTAGCCTCGCCACGGGTATTCCTATTTACAATTTCTGCGGCACAGAAGCTGCACTAGCTTGACTCGTTTCATCTTGTTCGTGGTGAAGGAAAGATCTCGCCCAACCTAACCCCATCGATACGCCCATCAAAGCGCCCGCAGCATAATCAATCGGTAAAGGCATACTCAGCGCTGGGATTGTCTCTTGGATAAATGCAGATTCGATATTTGTGCCAACTACATAGGCACCATACACGTGGCCAACTGCGCCAACAAGGCACGCGGTTGCGAAAATAAGCTTTGGCTGTGTATTAGGAGCAATTAATCTCGACGCCAAACCTGCGAGCATGCAACCAAAAAATGTAGCTGCGAGAGTTTGGCCGCGCAATTCAGATGTTGCAATAAACCAAACAATCGGGAGCATTATTAATGCAGCTGCTGCACTAAGAAATAACGACTTGGTTTTATTGTAATCATCTTCAGGCGGATCAATATCTTCTAAAGGCCCAGCGATTTTATAAACCACGTATGTACTAAGCAAAACTAGAACTGAAAAAATCACCGTTTCAACTGCTAGAAACATAAGCGAGCCATTTGCAAATGCAAGATCCCCAATGGAGCCAAATCTAAAGGCTAAGGCGCCAAGACCTGCTCCAACAATAAATAGTCCTACCAGGGCGTTGGTTAGTCTGCCGACTATTGCTCCAACGATAGTTGCTCCCATCAGGCCAAGGCTGACAGCTATTACTGCTGCAGCTGGCGATTGAGCTTGGAGCAGGGTGGGGCCTATGGTTCCACGTGGTGAGATTGTGAAGGAGATAGCCGCAACACAGGCTGCCGCCGCTGCAACGACTCCTAATACAAACACAATATGTCTTTTCCAACCGGTCATGGTGTCATTGGTACTCGCTAGAGGCCTAAATCGCAACTGGGATATCGGTTCAGTACCCCGTCTGGCTGCAAGGCTCCACATATAATAGATAGGTTGGCTATGGTATCACCCATGTCAGACAAGCCTCTCAAACTAGATTCTCAGTCACTATCACTTACGGAAGTTGTGCAGGTTGCTCGCAATGCCAAGAAGGTCACGCTCGGTGACACAGCAATCGCAGCAATCAGCAAAGCCCAACAAATAGTTTCACAATTTGCCCGCAAGCAGCATCCAGTTTATGGACTAAATACCGGATTCGGATCCCTCTCACACGTTCGAATCGAACCTGATGAGATTATTGCAGTGCAAAGGAATCTAATTCGCTCACATGCAGCTGGTGTGGGCGAGCCTCTTGCGGATGATGTGGTGCGCGCCATGCTGCTTATTCTTGCAGCAAGTTTGGCGCGAGGCAGATCTGGAGTTAGAACTCAGCTCGTCGAAGCGATAATAAATTTACTTAATCACAACATAATTCCTGTTGTTCCCTCACGTGGCTCGGTTGGAGCATCGGGCGATTTAGCGCCACTGGCTCATGCAGCATTAGTTTTAATTGGTGAAGGCGAGGCCAAAGTTAATGGTAAGGTTTGCTCTGGTGCGGATGCGCTTAAAGCGGCTGGCCTAGAAAAAATCACATTACAAGCCAAAGAAGGCTTAGCACTAATCAACGGCACACATTTAATGTGCGCAATCGGCGTGCTGGGACTATGTGACGTAGAAGCTCTATCAACTGCGGCAATCGCAGCAGCAGCTATGGCAATTGATGCATGCCGTGGCACTGATGTATCGTTAGATGAACGATTGCACGCAGTTCGTGGGCAAATTGGACAGATGCGCGTTGCAGCGTGGCTTAAAAAACAGTTAGCTGGTTCACAAATTATTGAGGATCACAAGGTCGATGATCCACGTGTACAGGATCCATATTGTTTGCGTGCTGCGCCACAGGTTTTGGGAGCTGCGTTTGATACGATCGACTATGTGCGCGATATATTTAAGCGCGAACTTGGGGCGGTTACAGACAATCCGCTCGTCTTTGCTGATGCTGATGGTGACAGTAAGATTGTCTCCGGCGGTAATTTCCATGGAATGCCCCTAGCGATTGCTTTAGATTCACTTACAATTGCATTATGTCATATCGCAGGAATTGCAGAACGCCGCATTAACTGGCTGCTAACCGCATCTGATAGTGAAAACCCTGTCAATATCTATCTCAGCCCTCAGCCGGGGCTACATAGCGGGTTGATGATTACTCAGTATACCGCTGCTGCGTGTTGTAACGAGATCCAAACTCTCGCCACACCTGCAAGTGTCGCTAACATTCCTACATCAGCAGGCATTGAGGATTACAACTCATATGGAGTAACATCAGCCCATCAAGCGCGAACAGCAATCGACCTGGCAACCAATGTTATCGCAATCGAATTACTGGTAATGGCTGAGGCAATGGAATATCAACGACCACTATTAAGCGGAGCAGGTGTTGAGCGTACACATGAACTGGTACGATCAGTTGTCCCAAGACTAACTGAAGATAGACCACCAGCCCCAGATATTGCTGCTATTGCAAAGTTGATTCAAAAAGGATTGTTCATCACAATATAATCATGACCACCCCTGGAAGTAAAATTGGTCCCTATGAAATAACCCGTGAGATTGGACGCGGGGGGATGGGCGTAGTTTATCTTGCGCGCGATACCAAGCTTGATCGTGATGTGGCGATAAAGTGTCTGCCGGATGAGTTGGCGGATGATGCGGATCGACTGGCGAGGTTCGAGCGCGAAGCGAAACTTTTAGCATCACTAAATCATCCAAACATCGCAACAATCCACGGCTTGGAAGAAGTGGATGGCAAGCGATATCTGGTGCTTGAATATATCGAAGGCGAAACGCTTGAAGAAAGATTGCGTAAAGGCGCGATCCCAGTTGATGAGGTACTGGTCATTGCCTGTCAAATCGCGGAGGCGATCGAAGCAGCGCACAGCAAAGGGATCATTCACCGCGATCTAAAACCTGCGAATATAAAATTTACGGCTGATGAGCATGTGAAGGTACTCGATTTTGGGCTAGCCAAAGCGTTGGATGATCAAGCACACACAGAAAGCGAGATAGCCAACTCTCCCACCATCATTGCAGATCATAGTCCTACTCTAGCTGGTGTTGTACTTGGAACTGCGGGGTATCTATCACCGGAGCAAGCACGAGGCAAACCAGTTGATAAACGCTGTGACATTTTTGCCTTTGGTTGCATACTTTACGAAATGCTATGCGGAAAGTGTCTATTTGCTGGCGACACGGTCTCTGATTCAATAGGAGCGACTCTGCACAAGGAACCAGACTGGGATGCGGTGAAGTCAAATGTTCCTTCGACAATTCATTTACTCTTGCATCGCTGTTTAGCTAAGGATCGAAACCTTCGTTTACAATCGATCGGTGATGCCCGAGTAGAATTACAGGATGTAGCTGGCGCTGAAAATGTACTGGGTTCAAGCGTTACCCAAACACGACATAAAAATCTATTACTTGTCGCTCTACCTTGGGTTGTGTGCGGCATTTTAGCTATTTTCCTTCTTAGTACCCTCATTCCCAGAAGTAATGATGTATCTGTCAAGCCACTTCAAATAACCAAACGAATAATCACCCTTCCGCAAGGCACAAGCATTAATTGGCGTGGCACGAAGGACACATGGAGCAAGATTGGTTTCTCACAACTTCTCGCCATCTCGCGCGACGGCCGCAGAATCATCCAGACTGTACAAAAGGGCCGGCGCACAAGCCTATATCTCAAGGATGATGGTGATTACGCGCCTAAAGAAATACCAGGAACAGAAGGAGCGCGAGGAGCCTTCTTCTCTCCTGATGGGCAGTGGATTGGCTTCTCGGCAGAGATCCAAGCCCAATCCATACTATTGAAAGTGCGACTGCCCGGCGGTGTTCCTCAGCCAATCTGCGTGGTTAACACTCCTGCGTTCGATGCCACGTGGCTTGACGACAATTCAATTGTATTTTCTACCGATCTCGGCTTGCGACGAATCTCCGCAGATGGTGGCGAGATAGAGGAATTGACTCGGGTCGATATTTCCGGTGGTGAGCGAGGACATCACTTCCCCCACATCATTCCAAATACAGACACAGTAGTCTTTACTCTAGTTGATGAATCCGGCCAGCATGCAGCACTCATCTCACTTGCGGACAAAAAGATAACCATCATCAAACCCAACGCCACGAATGCGCGCTTCTCAGAAACGGGCCATTTAGTATATGCACGAAAGGGCGAATTGCTGGCAACGCCCTATAACCCGGACGACCCGTTATCGATTGGGACCGAAGTGCCCATAGCCCGTGAGGTACAGACAACACCGGGCCAAGGTGGCGCGATAGTGCATCTCTTTGCCACATCGCAAACTGGTGTGCTCATCTACGCGCCCCGAGCAGATCCACCGGAGCCTGATGCATTAGTCTGGGTCGATCACCAAGGCAACGAGGAGCCGATCGTCTCAGGAGATGGACTTTGGATGCACCAACGTCTTTCGCCTAATGGCGATGCCATATTACTCAACCGACTAATGAGTGATGGCATGTTTGACCTATACATTTACGACTTTAAGAGCGATCAAATCAACTGGCTTACGGAAACTGGCCAAGTGTACGATGCGGAATGGTCGCCTAATGGAAGCAAAGTGTGTTTCAATACACTCGAGTCATACGGTCGGTCATTGAAGATGAGATCCACGGATCGAAGTGGACCTGCACTCACGGTCTTTGAAGGCTCGGTCTCTCGCCCGCATTTTTGTCAATGGTCGGCTATCGATTCGACACTGGTTTTCTTCGACCGCTCATCGATCCGAGGTGTGTGGATGTCAACGTCCGAGGATGGTAGATGGCCGCCCTTACGCGAGGTGATCAACACGCCTCTTCGTGAGGCTTGGGCGCAGATCTCACCCGATGGTAAGCTGATCGCCTATGTAGGATTCGGCAAGGAAGGTCGCGATGTTTACGTACAGAATTATCCGGAGCGCGTGAAACTCTTGAGGGTCTCCCAGGACGGTGGTGGTGAGCCGCGATGGGCGCCTGATTCGCGCACGCTTTACTTCAGAGAGTTAGGTAAGATTTACAAAGCGAAAATCGTAACTGATCCAATTATAAATGTGGATGATCTAATTACAATGCCATTCGAGGATGTGTATGATTCCGCAGCGAGCGGCCACCAGCATTACGATCTCTCATTAGACGGAACGAAGTTCCTAATGGTCAAGCATGGCCGTCGTTATAGACCGAACACGGTGCATGTAATCGAATACTGGCCGTTATTGCTGAGTGAGGACAAAACACCTTGACAGGAATCACCCCCAGCAGTCAAATCGGCCCCTACACCATTACCCGCGAGATCGGTCGCGGTGGTATGGGTGTGGTCTACCTTGCGCGCGATACCAAGCTCGATCGAGATGTGGCGATCAAATGTCTGCCGGATGATTTGTCAGATGATGCCGATCGACTGGCACGCTTTGAGCGAGAAGCGAAATTACTTGCATCTTTGAATCATCCGAATGTCGCAACTATCCACGGTCTAGAAGAAGTCGATGGTAAGCGATACCTGATCCTCGAATATGTTGAAGGTGAAACGCTTGAAGAAAGATTGCGTAAAGGCGCAATCCCTGTTGATGAAGCGTTGATCATTGCACTGCAGATTGCCGAAGCAATCGAGGCCGCTCACGAAAAGGGCGTCATTCACCGCGACCTGAAACCAGCGAATATCAAATTTACAGCTGATGAACACGTGAAGGTGCTCGATTTTGGGCTGGCCAAAGCGATCGTCGATGAAACATCTACCGCAAGCGAACTTGCACACTCCCCCACGATCATTGCTGGTGGCAGTCCGACACTTGCAGGGGTGGTTCTCGGCACTGCGGGTTATCTCTCACCCGAACAGGCACGTGGCCAGTCTGTCGATAAGCGAACAGATATTTTCAGCTTCGGCTGCGTGTTGTATGAAATGCTTACCGGCGCGCGGCTTTTTATTGGTGAGACGGTAAGCGATACTATTGCCTCGACGCTCAAGGTCGAGCCGGTCTGGGCTGAACTACCCGCTGACACACCGCCTACGATTCACCTGCTACTGCGGCGCTGTCTGGCTAAGGATCACAAGCGCCGGCTACAAGACATCGGCTCGGCCCGCGTGGAGATAGTGGAGGCGATTGCCGATCCCACCGGCACCTCGCTGTCGCTTGCCATGAGCGCATTGCAGGCAGTGGATGCGCGGGCTGGAATTTCCCCAAAGCGGATGGCGTGGATAGCCGTGTTGCTGATCATGTTGACTGCTCTGCTGACAGTGGCTGTGATGTTACAAATTCGCGATACGCCCGATCCTAAAATCGAGCATTATTCGATCGTCATCCCCCACCGCCCCTCGTTCTTTGCCTCGTTCCTCCCTACGCTGGCGATTTCCCCCGATGGCTCGACGATCGCATTTGCCGGGCGCAACGAGAACAACGACAACCAGATATTTCTCCGCCGTCGCGACAGCGCGGAAGCGATTCCAATGAGCGGCACTCTCGGCGGAAGCCTCCCCCGTTTCTCGCCCAATGGGAAATGGATCTCCAACATAACGAATGACTCGATCCACAGGAACTCAACCCGAGGCGGACCGGCCACGATCATCTGCGAGGCAACACGATCGCCCGGCCAAGCCTGGCTGGGCAATGACCGGATCGTGTTCTGCACCTTCGACGATGGCAAGTCATGGGTCGTCCCCGCCGGGGGCGGTACACCGGTGCAGTTTGTTCCTGACAAAGCTCTGCCTGAGTTCGCCGCCCTGAGCTGGCCAGAAGTCTTACCCGGCGGGGGCGCTGTGCTATTCGCTATGCACCGATTGGACAGCAACGAACAGCGTTCGATCATGGTCTACGACATTGCTTCTGGCCTTGTGACTACACTCATCAAAAAAGGAACATACCCACGCTATGCAAAGTCGGGACATTTGCTTTATGTGCATGATGGCACGCTCATGGCGGTGCCATTCGACACCTCTACGCTCAAGGAGACGGGGTCATCGACGCCTGTCCGATCGGACTTTAAGGTGACGAGCTTTGCAGGTGCTTCCGACTTCGCAATCGCGGATGATGGAACACTGATCGCCCTGACTGACAAAGAAGTGCCCGGCCTAGTGCCAACCCGGATCGATCTCAAAGGCGTCTCGCAACCGGCAACTCGCCACACGCAACCCTTCAGGAAGATTTGTCTCGCCCCCGATGGAACCAAAGCGGCGGTGACCATCGCCGAGGACGCTGTCATCGAGACTAGCATATGGCTCTTGGACTTCGAGCGGGATCTTCTGACGCTGCTGACCCCGGAATATGGCAATCAGCACTACCCAATCTTTTCGCCGGACAGTCATTGGTTGTATTACACACAATGGATATCTGGTCGCATACAATTCGATGGCCTTTACCGACGACGAGTGGACGGCTCGGGTGAACCGGAAAAGCTAGAGATTAAGATGGACAAATCGCTTGATGAGTTGCGGATTCTCCTTGACAACTTTAGCCCGGATGGGCGAATTCTGTATCTCTCGATCTCCAGTGAACCTTTCAAGGGGAACGATGTCGCGTCAATGGACATGTATACATTGTCGCTGGATGGAGAACTCAAGCTCGAACCCCTGATTGCCACACCAGCCAACGAAGGCTTTGCAGCCCCTTCACCTGACGGTAGGTGGCTGGCTTACAGCTCCGATGTATCCGGCGTCCACCAGGTCTACATTCGCCCCATCAATGGACGAGGAGCACGAGTACCGGTCTCACGGGACGGTGGTCAGGCTCCCGTCTGGTCACGGGACGGGACGATGCTGTATTTCCGCTCTGAATCGCGCATGATCAGCGCCGCCAAGCTTATAGTCAATGACTCTAAGGATGACACTCTCACGCTGAAAGTCAGCGAAATTACCCCTCTTTTTCCCTACATCTCACCGCAGCAAACATTCGATCTTTACCCGGACGGTGAGCATTTCCTTATGCTAACCAGCGCGACAAGCGAAGGGGAGGAGCGTACGGAGATCCGGATCACGCTGAACTTCTTCGAGGAACTCAAACAACTAGCGCCAACTGGTAAGGATTAAACTACAAACCTCTTCATGACGCAACGACCAGCCTGCCAGGAGCTCTGCATTGGCACCGAGCGTAATCGCTTTAGCTTCGCGCTGCAAGAAATTCCACGACGTCGATTTTGCCTATGATGCCGATTACCTCTTCGTTATCAACAACTACCGCAACATTATCTTCATCAAAGACTTCCTGAACCTTTGATAGAGGATCGTTGACGCTGACTTTTCCCATTAAAGGCTTAGCGGCTTTGACAACTTCATCATCAGCTGAGCAGCGACCTGATACCAGACTCTGAAGCAGATCAACTTCGTGGATCATCATCTGCGGTCCGCCGTTTACCCGAGTTACCGGCATCTGCGAAATACCTAACTCATTCATTCGATGCGCAACATTTGCGAGCGTTTCCTTCGGATCTGCAAACACTACGCGCATTTCCTTAGTTTTAAGTACTTCACGAACAGTACCCAGGCGTTCATCTATGCCAAGGTATCCCATATCCTTCATCCATTCATCATCAAAGCACTTGCTCAAATATCGATCTCCCGAATCAGCGAGCAGACACACAACCAGCTTGCCCGGGCCTAGTTCAATTGCAACCTCAAGGGCACCATGTAATGCTGTACCGGTACTGCCGCCACAGAAGATACCTTCTTCGCGTGCCAATCTTCGTGCTGTAATAAAGGATTCCTTATCAGAAACATTGCGCACTTCATCAATCACTGAAAAGTCCAGAGTGCCCACCATAAAATCGTGGCCGATCCCTTCCACGCGATAAATGCCCGGTTCTTCGTGCTTGCCGGTCTGGTGCATGTCTTTATAAATACTTCCATGAGGATCGGGACAGACGATTTTTATTTCTCGCCCAGCTTCCTTGGCTTTTTCCTTTAGATATTTGCCCGCACCTGAAATAGTCCCGCCGGTTCCAATACCTCCTATTAGAGCGTCGAGCTTGCCATCGGTATCTTCCCAGATTTCAGGGCCGGTTGTCAGATAGTGCGCTTCGGGGTTGGCCATGTTGTAATATTGATCTGTGTAGAACCCGCCTGAGGTTTCTTTAGTAATCCTCTTTGCCACCATCACATAACTATCAGGATGATCATGATCCAGATCAGTGCGGGTGATGATTACTTCAGCACCATAAGCTTTGAGCATGTCGATCTTTTCTTTGCTCATCTTGTCGGGCATTGTGAAAATACAGTGATAGCCTTTTACCGCACAAGCCATGGCTAAACCCAAACCAGTATTACCTGATGTGCTTTCAATGATGGTTGAGCCGGGGCCGATCAGATCGTTCTCTTCAGCGCGGCGAAGCATATGGATAGCCATACGATCCTTAACAGAGCCAGCAGGATTCATCTGTTCCATCTTCACTAACACCCGCGCACTTTTAGTTTCATCAACTAGGCGGTTGAGTCTAACCAGCGGTGTGTGGCCAATGAGATCGAGAATTGTTTCAGCAAACTTCATATTTCTTTACGCTCCCAGCCTGTTAGCTAAAATGCCTATTGCGGGCATATTCTAGGGTAGGCTGATATCTTAACGCGGGTATATTCCAACATAGACATCGGCAGGATTCATTGGCTCATGCAGGGGCCTTTAACCATGGAAAAACCCACGATTCTTTCGCCGTGGGTTTTTTTATCTGTTCAGTTTAGTTTTCAAGAGCAGACAGTTTGGTCAGGTGCTTTTATACAAGCCGATCGCTGCACCGGTTGGATCAATGATGACCGAAAACCGCCCCATATTGGGAATATCCGTAGGCTGAACACAGACGTTTGCGCCAAGACCCTTGGCTTTTTCGGTGCTGGCATCAACATCATCAACCGTAACGTACGAAAGCCAACTCGTTGGCACATGCTCTTCGGGCTTTTTCATCATGCCCGCACAGTCCTTGCCTCCATTAGTGTAGATGGTGTATGTGCCATTGGGGCCCATATCCATCTCCTTGGATTCCCATCCAAATAACTGCGAGTAGAAACTCTTAGCAGCATCAACATCGCCGGTCATCAATTCGTTCCAACAAAACGTACTAGTCATAGAGGCTGTCTCTGTAGTCATTTCTTTGTCCTTTCTTCTGAACAAGTCTGGTGTGAGGGTTTGATTGAATAGCATGATATCACATTAATGCAATTGGTGCATATTGACCCATTCAAGATATCTTGTTGACAAATGTGTAAACTCCACTATTGAGGAGCCAAAGTGATGTCCAGCGTAAATACACCGCCCGCCAGATCTCGAAAAATTTCAGCCCCGCGTGGTAATAAGAAAATCTGCAAGACCTGGCAGGCAGAAGCGGCCATGCGCATGCTTATGAATAATCTCGACCCCGAGGTTGCGGAGAAACCTGAGGAATTAGTTGTCTATGGTGGGCGTGGTCAAGCAGCTCGCTCTTGGGAAGCATTTGATGCGATTGTTGAGCAATTAATAAAACTTGAGCCGGATGAGACGCTGCTGGTTCAATCGGGTAAGCCCGTTGGTGTTTGTAAGACCACGGTTGATTCGCCGAGGGTTTTGATCGCAAATAGCAATCTTGTTCCTCATTGGGCCACACAAGAACATTTCGATGAGCTTGTAGCCAAGGGTTTAATAATGTTCGGCCAAATGACGGCTGGGTCGTGGATATATATTGGCACGCAAGGAATCCTACAAGGGACTTACGAAACATTCGCAGAATGTGCACGCCAACACTTTGGGGGATCACTAAAGGGGCGATTAGTAGTAACTGCTGGCTGCGGCGGGATGGGTGGCGCGCAGCCACTATCTGTAACAATGAACGAAGGCGTATGTTTGATTGCGGATATGTGTGTTGAGCGATTAGATAAACGCATAAAAGATAGATATCTCGATGTAGTTCTTCACGATTTAGATGAAGCGATTGGAAGAGCGGTTGAAGCTAAAAAAGCGGGAGAATCGGTTTCGATAGGTTGGCTTGGTAACGCGGTCGATTTGCTGGAAGCGTTAATTGCACAAGATGTGATTCCTGATGTGCTGACCGATCAAACTTCAGCTCACGATCCACTTAATGGTTATTACCCACAGGGTTTATCGCGCGAAGAAGCCGACGCTTTGCGGCTTCGCGACACCGCTGAATATGTTCGCCTATCTACCAACTCTATGACCCGACACGTTGAATTGATGATTCAATTAAAGGGTAAAGGTGCAGAGACATTTGATTATGGCAACAACATTCGTCAACGCGCGCTTGATAACGGTCTAGAAAATGCCTTTGATTTTCCCGGGTTTGTTCCTGCGTATATTCGGCCACAGTTTTGTCTTGGGCGCGGGCCCTTTCGTTGGGTAGCGCTTTCGGGTGATCCCGCTGATATTGCAGCAACGGATGAAGCTTTACTAGAACTATTTCCAAATAATGAGCCGCTGCACCGCTGGATAACCATGGCGCAGAAGCACGTTACATTTCAGGGTTTACCCGCACGCATTTGTTGGCTCGGTCTTGGTGAACGTGATAAAGCGGGTCTTAAATTCAACGAAATGGTTGCAAAGGGAATAGTAAAAGCACCCATCGTAATCGGGCGCGATCATCTTGATTGTGGTTCAGTCGCATCACCAAACCGTGAAACCGAGGGAATGCTTGATGGCTCCGATGCCATAAGCGATTGGCCGCTCCTTAACGCCATGGTCAATGTCGCAAGCGGAGCAAGTTGGGTCAGCTTCCATCATGGCGGAGGTGTAGGAATAGGTTTCGCGCAACATGCAGGGCAAGTCGTGGTCTGCGATGGAACCCCCGAAGCAGGTGAACGAATAAAGCGCGTATTAACCAATGACCCACTAATGGGCATTTTCAGACACGTTGATGCGGGTTATGAGGATGCGAAGAAATGCGCCGATGATCATGATGTGGACATTCCAATGGGAGATTGAATTACGAATTCATATATCCCCCGTTTAGCGGGTGACGCGAAGCGTCCCTTCTTCGCATACATGAAATAACGTACGCTATCTTTACATTTTACAATAACGCGAAGCCGCAAGCGGCTGAGGATTATGTACAATATAAACCATGACTAATGGACCACCTGCTGCTGACAACTGGCGAACGCGTTTGCATGAGATCATCTTCGAAGCGGATACACCTGCGGGCAAGATATTCGATATCGCATTGCTAATTGCGATTCTGCTTAGCGTCCTTGTGGTGATGCTCGAAAGTGTCAAAGATATAAAAACCTCTTACACAACGCTATTGACCACAGCGGAGTGGGTGTTCACGATTTTATTTACAATCGAATATGTGCTGCGCTTAATCTGTGTGCGAAAAGCTCATCGTTATGCACTGAGTTTCTTCGGGATCGTTGATCTGCTAGCAGTATTACCAATGTATCTTGCTCTAGTACTTGGTGGCGGCGCTTATTCGCTGATGGTTATTCGCTTGCTGAGGCTGCTACGCATTTTTAGAATTCTAAAATTAGCTCGATATCTAAGTGAAGCTGATGTGCTAAAACAGGCGGTGTTGGTAAGTCGCGCCAAGATTACGGTGTTTCTTGGCACAGTTTTGATCGTGGTCATGATCATGGGTTCTGCAATGTATGTTGTTGAGAATCTCCCCAAAGATGTAGAAAGTGAATTCACTTCCATCCCCCAAAGTGTGTATTGGGCAGTTGTAACCATGACGACCGTTGGTTATGGCGACATGACGCCACATACAACATTAGGGAAAATGTTAACTGTCATCATCACGCTTTTAGGATATACAATGATCATCATCCCCACGGGGATAATCTCAGCCGAGCTTGCCAAAAGGCATAGTAAACCGATTACTACTCAATCCTGCCCCGACTGTTTGCGTGAGGGGCACGATGCTGACGCTACCCACTGTAAATACTGCGGCGAACCCCTCTAGCCGCTGGCGCATCCAGTGGAACGGGCGTCTCGCCTGTTCGAATTATTAAACATGCACGGCCGAGACTGTCGCGCCACTTTCACTGATCAAAGATCAGTGAATCTCCAGCCGCTTGCGGCTTCGCGTAAACAATCGCATGAATTAAGACGCACTTGTGCGCAGAGCCGGCAGCATGAGCAAGACAATCTGGACAATACTGAGCAGTGTACCGAAGGGGAGATACCACAAGCCGAGTATTGCACACAGCAACATACCAGTCCACGCCCATGATAACTTGAGTATGAAGCAGACGATGACCACAATCCAGGCAATTCCAAGGATCAGATGAATGCACTTCATCAAGATTGAGCGCGGCTCGATGCCGATAGCGGATACCACTTTCGACCACGGCCCGAGTTGACCTTGGTATTGCCCTGATTTTGGTGTGACATAGTCGCCGAGGATGAGAGCGTGCCCACCGTCGTAGGCAAGCCAGCCTCCTTCAATTATTGCCAGCAACACTACAATCCAACTAAGCCAGTGCATGATGATTCTCTCCTAAAAATTCCGCAGGCCATAACGCAGGCGTGGGAATTGTAGTCAATGGATGGTATTTGTTGCAATCTAGCTCCAGCCGCTTGCGGCTTCGCGCAGACGATCGCCATGTGCGTTACATTAACAATATCGAACAAATAACCATCACTAACGCACGCATTCTTACTCTTAGCGGGCCGGACCAGCCTCGCCGTGGGGAGGATCTGCAAAATCTTGGCGTTATTGAACGTGGTTTTGTGCGGATCGAGGATGGCAAGATTGTGGAAGTTGGTGAGGGCGAATATCGTTCCGCTTCTGAATCGGATGAGATTATCGATGCGGCTGGCTGTGTTTTAATGCCAGCTTTTGTTGACTGTCATACACACGCTTGCTGGGCGGGTGATCGCTTTGATGAGTTTGAGATGAAACTCAAGGGAGTATCTTATTTAGACATTCTTAATTCCGGGGGCGGGATTATGTCGACAGTTCGAGCTGTTCGCGGTGCTTCTCAAGAAGAGCTTACTGAAAATTTGATCAAGCGACTTGAGCGTATGGCTGCGCTGGGAACGGGAACGGTTGAGGTTAAATCTGGGTATGGGTTGAGGACTGTGGATGAGCTGAAGATGTTGCGCGCTTATAGCGAAGCCGCAAGCGGCGTTGAGCAAACAATAATTCCCACGTTTCTTGGCGCACATGCGCTTGATTCTGAGAATCCCAACTTCGTTGAAGAAACAATCAATGAAACGCTACCGGCTGTTGTTGCTGAATTTCCTGGTATTGTTTGTGACGCATATTGCGAAGAAGGTGCATGGTCACTTAACGATTGCAAGCAATTATTTGAAAAAGCCCAAACGCTGGGCTGCCCGCTTCGTGTTCATGCAGACCAATTTAATTCGCTGGGCATGACTAAACTCGCAGTTGATATGAAGGCAATCAGCGTCGATCATCTTGAAGCAACAACGGATGATGATCTTAAATATCTAGCATCAAGTAAAACCATCGGCGTAGCTCTGCCTGCTTGCGGCTTTCACCTTGATGATAGATACGCACCTGCACGCAAATTCATTGATGCAGGCGGGGCATTAGCGATAGCTACTAACTACAATCCAGGCTCAGCCCCCACACCATCGATGCCATTTGTTATCGCTTTAGCCTGCCGCAAATTAGGCTTGAATCCAGCCGAGGCGATTGCTGCATCGACGATAAATGCCGCCTGTGTGCTGGGCCTGCAAGATCATTTAGGCTCAATACAAGAGGGCAAAAGGGCGGACCTTCAGCTATTGAATTTCACTGATGAGCGAGAGTTAGGCTATGAATTTGCCTCGATCGGTCCTCGATTGATGCTGATAAATGGGGCCACTATTCAGTAATTGACCAAAGCACAGTTTGACGAATCGCCGATACCCTCTACGATTTAATAAATGATCGCTACTGCTCAACATGATATAGATGGTGCATACGCAGCCGCCCAATGCGTAGTCGAGGTACATCGCGACCTGGCAGACTTTCTACGCGCTGGCTTAACCCTTGCAGAAATTGATCGGTTCGCAGCCGAAACGCTTTCTAAGCTTGATTGCAAGAGCGCATTTTTACGCTATCAAATGCGCGGCTACCCCCCATTTCCAAGCCACGCCTGCCTATCGGTTAATGAGTGCGTTGTCCATGGCACACACATTATGAATGATGATCCAATAAAAAGTGGTGACATATTAAAAATAGACATCGGCGTGTTTCATAATGGCTGGGTGGGCGATGCCGCGTGGACTTATGCTATCGAAGGAACTTCAGAAGAAGCGCTAAAGCTCATGCGCTGTGGACGTGAATCACTTTTTAGAGGTATTGCGGCAATGCAAGCGGGTCGGCCTCTAATCGATTGGGCCAAGGCTGTGCAGAATTATGTTGAAGGTGAATGTGGTTTTCATCTTATTCGTGGTTTAGGTGGACATGGTTATGGACGCAAGCTCCATGGCCCACCCTTTGTGTCAAATGTCGTACCTACTCACCCACGCGAGTGGCCTGACGCTTGGGCGACTTTCAAGCCCGGGATGTTGCTTGCGGTCGAGCCTATGGTGGCAATTGGTACTGGTGATATCAAATCGGGCGAGCGTGAGTGGCCTATACATACCGCTGACGGATCGCTGTCAGTTCATTATGAAGCTGATGTGCTGATTACTGTAGATGGTCCTCGTGACCTGACAGAAGGATTGGATCAGCTACCAGACATCGTTGGCTTATAGATCTTTATAATTAATAAATTATGTATTAACAGTTATTCTTGCGGGCTGTATGATTGGCGAAAGAATTTTTTGTTGCATATTTTTGCACTCACAAATGTAATTGATTTCAGGAGCCCCCCATGCGCATTAAGCAATCACAGTTGTTCCTAGCTTTTTTAACGATATTTGTAGCAGCAGGAACTGTACTTTCTCAGCAAACGACTTATCCCGCAACCAAACGTGTTGATCATTTTGATGAATACTTCGGCGAAAAAGTACACGATCCATATCGTTGGCTGGAAGGTGATGCGCACGAATCAGAGGAAGTCGCTGCGTGGGTAGAAGCCCAGAACAAGGTTACGTTCGACTATCTTAAAAGTATCCCACAACGCCAAGCGATACATCAACGCCTAACCGAGCTTTGGAATTACGAAAAAATATCTGCGCCATTTATCGCAGGTGATAGATATTACTTTACCAAAAACGATGGCTTACAAAATCATTCGGTGGTTTACATGATGAACTCTCTGAGTGATGAACCTCGTGTACTATTTGATCCCAACAAATGGTCCGAGGATGGAACCGTTGCACTGGGGGGAATGGCATTTAGTGATGATGGCAAGCATGTTGCGTATGGCACTTCAGAAGGCGGCTCAGATTGGCGCACCTGGAAGGTAAGAAATATCCAAACCGGAGAGGATCTTGTGGATGAATTAAAGTGGATCAAATTTTCTTCGCCAGCTTGGACAATCGATGGCAAGGGATTTTTCTATTCGAGGTATGCAGCCCCTGAAGAAGGAACCGCATTTGTAAGTGTAAATGAGTTCCAAAAACTCTACTACCATCGAATAGGTACTGAACAAGCTAAAGATGTACTGGTTTACGAAAATCAAACTGAACCAAAATGGGGGTTCGGCCCGGAGGTTACCGAAGATGGGCGCTATCTAATTGTAACAATTTGGAAGGGTACAGGAGATAAATATCGTGTGATGTATAAGGATCTGCATGAACCATTCAGCATGATGCGGCACCTTATTAGAGAATTCGCAAATGAATATACGTTTTTATCAAACGATGGCCCAGTGTTTTTCTTCCGCACAGATCTTAATGCTCCAAAAAGACGCGTAATTGCAATCGATATAAGAGAGCCACAAAAGGAACATTGGAAGGAAATCATCAGCGAGTCGGATGACACACTAAACGGAGTGTCGCTGGTTGGAGATATGTTCATCGCTTCCTATTTACAGGATGCAAAAAGTGCTGTGCGTATATTTGATATGCAGGGAAAGTTTCTTCGAGATGTGCATCTGCCTGGAATCGGCTCTTCATATGGCTTCGGCGGTAAGCGCAAACATACCGAAACATTTTATGGCTTCTCAAGCTTTGCCATCCCGCCCAGCACGTACCGCTATGACATAAAAACTGGTAAGAGTACGCTACTGAATCGCGCCAATGTGGATATGAACCCCAGCGATTACATAACCACGCAAAAGTTCTATACCTCCAAGGATGGAACTCGCGTGCCCATGTTTATTACACATAAAAAAGGCATCAAGCTCGACGGAACCAATCCCACCCTGCTATATGCTTATGGTGGATTTAATATCTCTATTACGCCACGCTTTTCAATTACTCGTTTGGCATGGATGGAAATGGGTGGCGTTTATGCGGTCGCAAATATCCGAGGTGGTGGAGAGTACGGTGAACAATGGCACCAAGCCGGTACCAAACTAAATAAACAAAACGTATTTGATGATTTTATCGCAGCCGCTGAATGGTTAATTGATAATAAATATACAAACCCTAGCAAGCTTGCGATACAAGGTGGTAGTAACGGCGGATTGCTGGTTGGTGCTTGTATGGCCCAGAGGCCTGATCTTTATGGCGCGTGTCTGCCGGCAGTTGGCGTTATGGACATGCTGCGCTTTCATAAGTTTACGATTGGTTGGGCCTGGGTTGATGATTATGGATCATCAGATGATCCCGAGCAGTACAAGGCATTGCGAGCTTATTCGCCTTATCACAACCTTACGCCAAGCGTTGCTTATCCGCCGACGCTGGTTACCACAGCTGACTTTGATGATCGCGTTGTGCCTGGTCATAGTTTCAAATTTGCTTCTGCGCTTCAATATGCACAGGCAGGCGATGCGCCTGTTCTTATTCGAATTGAAACCAAGGCCGGTCACGGTGCAGGCAAACCCACAACTAAGCGCATCGAAGAAGCCGCGGACCTGTGGGCGTTCCTGGTAAAATCGCTGGGTATGGATGTGGATTGAGCGCTCAGTGGCGCCGCCCGTTTAAGCTGAACGGTTAATGGCGCTGCCCGCTTAAGCGGGCGGCGCCGTGTAACTTACTAATAACAAGTGACTAACGCCTGTTTTTACCGCTTTATCGAGGAGTTAATCAAGCCGATAAGCGATGCGTGGAGCAGTATGATCTAATCTGTATAGGGTGCGGGCCGGCTGGTGAAAAAGCTGCTACGCAGGCTAGCTACTTCGGGCATCGTGTGGCAATTATCGAGCGCGAACCGCAGCCGGGCGGCGCTATGGTCAATACTGGCACCATCCCATCTAAAGTATTGCGCGAAACCGCTCTACTTTGTTCTGCATTTCGCCGCAGGCCAATACCGGGTATGGATTATAACATCGACACAAAGTCTTCCATGACCAAATTCATGGCAAGGCGACATCTAGCAGAAATGCAAGAACACGATCGTATTGAGCAATCAATAGATCGCCACAACATTGCAGTGTATCGAGGGTTTGGTCGCATTATCGATCCTAATACCGTTCAGATTGAAGACCCTCTTGGCGCGCACATTACGATCTATGGTAAGAACATTCTAATCGCAACAGGCTCATCGCCAGTTCAACCGGATCACATTCCCTTTGATCACCCTCGAGTTGTGGATGCGGATGGTGTACTTGATTTAGAGCACATGCCTAGCTCGATGATCGTAGTTGGCGGCGGAGTAATTGGTTGTGAATATGCATGTACGTTTGGTGAAATTGGGGTGAATGTAACGCTGATCGAACCTAGGCCTGAGATTTTGCCGTTTCTTGATATTGAGTGCCGCGACCTGTTAATTAAAGCAATGCGCCAAGAGGAAATTGATGTTCGACTTGGAAACGCAGTAAACACGGTTACAGCAAACGATGATTGCGTAAAGGTACAATGCGCAGATGGTGATGAATTGGAAGCTGATGTACTGCTATGGGCAGCAGGGCGCAGCAGCAATACGCAGGGTATTGGCCTTGAAGAAATTGGAGTTGAGCTGGGGAACCGAGGCTTGGTGATGGTTAACGAATTTTACCAAACCAATGTGCCAAGCATTTATGCTGCTGGTGATGTCATTGGTTTCCCCGCTCTGGCATCAACTTCGATGGAACAAGGACGAATCGCAGCATGTCACATGTTTAATTTAGACTTCAAACGAAGCCTATCAAAAACAATGCCTATTGGATTATTTACCATCCCTGCCGTTTCCATGGTGGGACTTACTGAAGCGCAAGCTCTTGAAAAGGGATATAACGTTGTAGTAGGTCGTGCGAATTATCGAACCAATGCTCGGGGTAGGATGTTGGGGGATTATCAAGGCCTTGTGAAATGTGTATTTGATCGAAATACACATTCGCTACTGGGCGCAACAATTATTGGTGAACATGCAATAGAGATGATTCACCTAGCGCAATGTGTTATGATACAAAATGTTGGCATTGAGTATTTCATCGATGTGTGTTTTAACTACCCATCTCTATGTGAGCTATACAAATACGCAGCTTACGATGCGCTGCAAACAATCGCTAAGAACGACAAACAAGACGAAGCAACCACAAGTCGAGCAGTGGCATAGAGGTTTGGCCGCAGGGCTTGACCCTGCGTAGCATTGGCGAACCGCTCCGATACTATCGAGGGCTTATTCTAATGTTCTTAAGAATTTGAGAATAAGAATCCGCGTACCGAGGCAAAATACAATCGTCGTTAGCAAACGTTTAGCGGTGGGCCTCTCGCCTCGGCGAGTCCGCCATAGGCGGATCTGCCTGAGGCATGATCGCCTATGGAGACCGGACCACATGTATAGATGCACGGATATCTGGCGTTTAGCGCAGTCCAAGCAGCCGTGCAAGAAAGCTTGGCGGTACATCTGCAACAACACCGCCTTGACCTGTTATTTGTAATGCAGCTGCGTAACCGCTACGTACTGCACCTTCCATAGTGGCAGGCCAACCGGTATCACACCAATCTCCCGCTAGAAACAGATTCTTAATACCACCCCCACCAACTCCAACGTAGCCTGCTGCTGCACTTGGACGGTAATTTTCTATCTCAGGAGTAGCAGCAAACGTAGCTCGTTTTTCCTTAATTGACCTCGCTTGATTTGGCTCAATGCCAATTGATTTTGGTAAAGCGCGATGAATATCTTCCATCACACACTTAACAATCTCTTGCTCGGTTAGCTCCATCCAACTATCCGCAGCACTGATTACCGCATGTAGATGCTGCCTTGATTGATCATCGGTGCCTTTGTTAAAAAGCCATTGCACACCACTATCAGCAATCACAAGATGAGGTAGATCCATGACTTGCTGGTCGAACCAAAGGTGTACGCCGAGGATTGGACTGGTTTGGAATCGGTCCAGTGCTTGCAATCTATTGTCCGCAGCTTTAATTGTGTGTGATACAAGTTTTTCTAAGCGATCAGGCGGCACTGCTGCGATCACCGCTGAGGCTTCGACAAAATCACTACTTGTAACTACGCCTGTTACACGCGAACCATCAAACGAGATTGCCTTGGCGGAAGTTGAAAAGTGAATTTCGCCACCCACCGCTTCGATTGACTTTTCTACTGTCGAGTAAAGTTCAACCAACGGCACAGTTGCCAATCCCATGGTGTACGACCAACGATTTGCAAGAAAACCCTGCTGAAAAACTTGAATAGCGTGAGCAGCACTGACGCGTTTAACATCCAAATTGCACGCACTAGTTATGACAACATTCCAGAATTTACTAATCGTAGAATCATCTTGTTTGCAATACTTAAGGAATTCAATAAAAGTACGATCACGCCAATTGTAACGTCCTTTACTACCTAGTCGAATGATGCGCCAAGTCGCCTTTTTGATTTGTTTGCGTTCTTTTGCATTAAGAAAGCGCATTTTTGTAAAAGAACGCGCTAGGTGAAGTGGAGCAGGCAAACGATTGGCTTTAACACGATCAATTTCACCGTTGGATAATGTCCAGTAAAGTTCTTTGTGCCACTGAATCGTGTCAATCACACCAAGGCGGTCATATAGATCGATAAGATTTGTGCAGCATCCCATTAGTACGTGCTGACAATTATCTATCAGTTGGTTATTGCGTGGATCGACGACGCTGGTAGCACGCCCGCCCAGCATTTTCCTGCTTTCGATAATTATAGGTTGATAGTCCGCATCCGCCAGTTGTAAAGCGGCTGCAATACCCGCCAAACCCCCACCAACAATTGCTACCCTAGGTCTCAATGGGAGCCATTTCTTGTTACTACGCCACCAAATTTAGCCCTGAAAGCGATCATACCTTTGTGCCAGGCACCTAAGCGAACTCTTTTGCTTTCAATAATTTGAGCTGGCTGACGCTGAATTTTCCTAAGCAATGATCGGTAAATTGTGGTCATGGCCCAAAGCGCTGGCCTACATGAAGGTGTGATCATTTGGTCCAGGGCTTTTGAACGATCATAGTAGGATTTTGCTCGTTGCACCTGTTCATCAATAAACTGTCTGCACTTATCCGGCTGCGACCAATCACGAAGCTGCTGCGGCGATAATTTAGCAGCAGCGAAATCCTCAGCGGGAAGATAAATCCTCCCAACATCATAATCTTCCTTGTAATCGCGCAGAATATTCGTCAGCTGAAAAGCTATGCCACGATGGATTGCAAGCTCGGGAGCTGCTTGATCGGTGTACCCCCAAATACTTATGCAAACTAAACCCACAGAAGAAGCAACGCGATAACAATACTCATGCAATTGCTCGAAACTCTCATATTGCCTGCCTGCTAGATCATCGATTTGCCCATCGAGCATCGCATGAAGCATCTGTGGCTGAACGTCAAAACTCTGAGCTATATCTGCAAGGGCAATCCACATTGGATCATCATCATCCACTTCATTTCCTGCTAGCGCTGTATCTGTATTAGCGCGGAAAGTCTCGATTTGCTCCATACATTGTCTTGAATCATCACTTGCATCATCAACAAGATCATCGGCGCATCTCATCCATGCATAAATTGTAAATAGTGCGGATCGCTGGGGCTGGGGTGCGAGCTTCAAGCCATAGTAAAAATTCCGCGCCCGCTTCTTGGTAATCTCGCCACAATATCGCAGGGCTTGGGAGATTGGCATTTGCTGAGTACTAGTCATTGCTTCGCCCGTTATTGCTTGCAAATTTGGAACTTAGCCAAGCTTTCATAATGAGCGCTAGTTTAGTCGTTTTGCCTATCTTAGGTCGATGCAGGACTGTTTCGTAGTTCCAAAGCTCAATTAAGCGTAATACACGGTGTCCGCCTGAGGCTAAGAGACCAACCACAGGTCGAGTGTCGCTACTTAGTTTCGCCAGGAGTTTCTGGCCTTGCTCAAAGAGTGGCCAGGTTTTCTCTACGCAAGCCTTTATTAGCAATCGTGATTCGCCAAGGAATGTTCTATCAACCGCATACCCTTGTTGTGCAGATTGCGTAAGTCTGCGCTCAAAGTCATCGATCTTGATCATATTTCTTGGTATGTAGATTCGATCGCGACCAAGGATATCTCGCTTTACATCCTGCCAATGGTTTGCCAATTGAAGTGCAGTGCAGATTTTGTCACTGAGGCTGAATAATTCTTCAGTGCGGGGCTCGCCCGAAATCATCAGGACCAGTCTTCCGACGGGATCTGCGCTTAGCTTGCAGTAGTTGATAAGCTGATCCCAATTTTCGTAACGTGTAACACTTTGGTCTTGCTCAAAGGCTGTAATTAGGTTTTCAAAAAGTTCTTTGGGCAAATTGTGGCGATCGATTGTTGGCGTTAGTGCTACAAAGACCGGATGTCGTGGGTTACCTTCAAAGCAATCATCAAGCTCTTGCCTCCACCACTTAAGCAGCTCAAGGGATTTTTCAGGCGAATCAACTTCATCACCAAGATCATCTGCCCATCGACAAAAAGCGTAAACAGCTCCGAAATCGTTTCTTAGGTTACGTGGAACCAAACCACTAAGTACTGTAAAATTCTCATAATGCTTGCGCGAGAGCTTGCGGCACCATTGCCGAGCTTGATCGACAGTCATCGATTCGCATCGTAATGGGCCATTGAGTTCGAGTTGTTTGATTGTGCTTGCGGTCATATAGGTGTAGTAACGGCTTTTTGAGAGCACTAATGTACTACCCAAAGTGCAGCAAGGCCAGAGCAGCCTTAATTTTGCTACCGTGCTATGATTAGGGTCTTTAGTCGAGTCTTATCCAACATGCGAATTTTACTAGCTAATCCAAGAGGTTTCTGTGCAGGCGTTTATATGGCAATAGACGTTGTAGATCAGCTTTTGGAGATCTACCCGGATAATCCAATATATGTATATCATGAGATAGTACACAACAAGCACGTTGTAGAGAGATTCCGCAAAAGACAGGTGAAATTTGTGGATTCGATTGAGGAGGTACCGATTGGATCACTCGTGGTATTTAGCGCTCATGGCGTAAGCCCTGAGGTCCGCAAACAATCCAAATTAAGAAATCTGACAGCAATCGACGCTACATGTCCATTAGTTACTAAGGTCCATATCGAAGCAATCCGCTATGCGGAAAAGGGCTATCAGATTCTGCTCATTGGTCATGCAGACCATCAAGAAATTATTGGAACGCGAGGCGAGGCACCAGATGCGATACAGGTTGTGTCGTCCACAGATCAGATTCCCAAGCTTCATATCGATGATCCAAATAAGTTAGTTTATTTGACGCAGACGACATTAGGCGTGGATGATGCATCAGCAATAATTACTGCTCTACGCAAAGCTTTCCCGAACATCAAAGATCCTCCAAGCGATGACATTTGTTATGCGACAACTAACCGCCAGAAGGCTGTTCGCGCAATTGCACCGGAGTGCGATTTGGTATTGGTTATTGGTTCAAAGAACAGTTCTAATTCCGTTCGCTTAACAGAAATTGCACATGCCATAGGAACACCAGCGTATTTGATTGATGATGCAACTGAACTTGAAGAAAAATGGTTTGTAGATGTAAAGACAACACTTATAACAGCTGGCGCTAGTGCGCCCGAAGATTTGTTGCGTGAAGTAATATTACAATTGATGCAGGACTACGGAGGCGAAGTTGAGCAACATGATGTTTTTCATGAAAATATGGAATTTGGCTTGCCCGGCACATTAAAAGAATTCATGCGCTCTCGAGGAGTTGACCCTGCTGGTCGCCAAATTGTCCGCGATGATGCGGAAGCTATTGATAGTTGGCTCCTATCCCAAGATATCCCCCACCGTACTGTGCAAATTACGTTAGGACAAACTCTTTAGATCACTCATTGACGGTGCTGGTATTTGTTGCGATTGAATTTCCTGAGTGGCTTGCGGCATTGCCCCACCTTCTACAAACATAGATAATTCCGTAAGCGCCATTGAACGCAATCGGTCATCGAGAGTTTGAGCATTTAGCCGAGCAAGAACATTTGCCGCAACCTCGTAATTATCTTGTGCGTTTATGACTGTCTTCTGCACAATTTCAATTACATAGCTGCGTATGCTTCGCTCAAGAGTCGAGCCGCGCCAATATCTAGGGACGATATGCCGACTCAGGGCTAATGCGTGAATTAACCAATCACTTGTACATATATCAAAGCGATACCGTCGGTTGAAGGCGAGTAATTCGAACCTTGTAAGGTAGCGGCGTCTAACTTGGTCGCCACGCGCTAACTTTACATTGAGTGCCTGTTTCATCACTTGACGCTGCACCCCAGTTGTGATGATAGTTGAAACATATAAAGGGTCACGAATCAACATTGCCTCCGCGAGTGGCCGAATTGCATTTCGAGTTAATGCGCGGGCCGTTTCACCGCGATCTACTTCGTAGATAGATGTAATAAACTGTGCGTATTGCCGCGCATAATCTATCCCGCCCCATGCAAGGCACCGGCCCATAGCAACAACAAGCTCGCGCCTGGCTTTGCGTCCCGCATCGGATTCCGCCAGCCCAGGCATCTCACTTAGAATTCTATTTACTAAAGCTTCAAACAGAGTAGCACGCTTGCGACCCCCCCATGGCTGAGCGCGTACCGAATGTATTAATCTTCTAACTAGTCGGTTAAGTGCCTCCTCTACCTGTGGAGTTGGCCTGGTGAAAAGCTTTGCGTCGCTTGCAAGTTGCCGCCCAAAGTGAAAAGCTTCAAGGGAACGACCAAAGCCACGACGCTCAATATATCGTAATCCTGTTTCGATCGCTTCAAGCGATACAGGGATGAAGCCACATTGATAAGCAGTACCTAATAGCGCAAGGTCAGTTACACGATCAGTAAGAAATACTCTTCTACACGCAGCAGCATAATCATTTTGATGAAGGTGATCCACCTTAGTTACAAGTTCAATAGCAGCTAATAGATCATCATTATCACTTTGCATTGAAGCGTTTAGCTGTTCATCGGAAAACATACCCGCATTAAGCACGGTGCAGGTCTTGTCAGGGCTAGCAACGCGCAAGTCTCCATCACCAGTTACGGCTCGGAGCGTTTCCTGAGAGTCATACCCCAATAATAGATCCGCTTCTGAGTATGGAATTGCCGTCGATATCGGACCTAATGATTTGTCATGTAAAGCCCGGCCAAGCAATAGTTGGCACCAAGCGCGGCGTCCTGGACCAATCGGCGTTGGATCATAAATACTGCGAACGTGATAACCCATGCTTCGCGCTGCTTCACTTAGCGCTAATGCTGCAAGACCTGGTGGTTGACCTCGAAAGCCCGCAAGATGTACGCGCCAATTTAACTGCTTTGCATGAATTGGATTCGGCAGAGAAAGTCGTCCTTGGGAGCTGGCACGCCCCGCTCTTAGTGGTGGCTGAGAACGAATTACTTCTATCTGCTCAGATATTGGAGCTATACGCGCTCGCCAATGAACCGCAGAACGTTTAGATAATCGGCTAACCGTAAGTTCACTTTTAAATGATTGTAAAGGCTGTTGATCTACTTCAAGTAACTGCTCGGCTTGCGGCAAAATTCGTCCCGCACATGCATCTTGGGCAGAACGAATAGATCGTTGCAATGGCTCATATCCAAGTCGATCAATTTCTGATAGTGATTGTTCTATTTTTACAATATCAAATCGTGCCGGTGGGCCATCTTTGGCAATGATGATGGACGTCATGGCACTTAGAAGTTCTTCCTTTAATAGATCACGAAACGCGACACGATCATTAATATCAACAGTTTTCACTCGAACATTTGCTGCGTGTTGGCTTGGGATAACGCCGGATATTGCTCGCAGTAAATCTTGAGGTTCGCTGCACCCTACCGCACTAACAACTAAGAGTGCCTGGCTGGGCTCATCGGTAATTTGCTTTATTGCTGCAAGGCCTTGAGTGAGGAATTGTTGATATGCCCAGATTTCCGCTCGAACAACATTTTCACTGGGGCTATCAATTCCAACTCCATTAATTGTCATGGCAATCGGGCCTGGCTGGTCCGATTCGCTTGCAGCTCGATCTCTTAGCCACTGATCTATATCTACAAGTGTTCTTCGAATTACGCTTAGCGCTTCAGCTGATCCGCTTTCACTTCTTCTAGGTGGTGGCCCAGGTGTTGGTACGGGCAAGTCCTTCACCAACTCATTTGCAAGCTGTAAACTAGGTCGAACCGTGTGTAATAAGTGAACAATTTTTCGGGCTAAAGATGATGGATGGATGGAGGAATTTACAACAGAATTGGACGCTTGTTGATGTGATGCCAAATTGAGCGATCCACCTATAACCGCTGCAGGGCGGTGGCCATCTATACGCATCGCTTCAGCTATTCTTAAAACGCCTGCTTCAATAGATCCGCTTCGAGGTTCCAACACAGCAACTTGTTCACATCGGCTTAGAATTCGCTGTATTGATGATGCATCAAGCGGCTGAATTAGTCCCAACTGCAATACCGGAATACGCCCATGCAATCCTAGCACATGAATTAAGTGAGCTAGCGCTTCTTCAGTCGGACCAATTGTTATAAATCCAATTGGTACCCGCTCACCCGGGTTTGGCATATTTCTCGATTGATTAAGCTGCAATCTTCTAGCAACGCGCAAGGCTCCACCAACTTCTGCTATTCGTGGTCTATCAGGCCGTCGAGGACTTGCCAGAATTGCATCAACCGAATCCATAACGCGATTAGGTTTAGCTTGTAGAGTATATGTAGATCGAAGAATTGATTGATGAACCACTACACAAACGGGACCTGATTCCGCTCGACTGACACGCAGTGCCTGATCAATGGAATCATGTAACTGCTGAACATTTGCCGGCTCAAGCGTGGGTATTTTAAGCCTGCTAACTACAACCCTTGGGCAAGATGCATCCGCAACCTCAGGATCATCTTCAAGCAAAATGCAAAGTGATTGACCGCTTGCAAATGCTTCATCAGCATTATCAGGCATAAAAGGCAGTGCAGCACTTAGCTGCGAATTTGGTATCAATGCAATTGCACGTTTGCCACATCGAGCAGTTTGAACTGCAAGCGTAAGCGCCCGTATTGCATCTGGAGTTTGTAATACTCGTGTTCCATGATCATGTAATAGCGCTCGCGATTTTTCTTCTGCGGCAATTTCAAAAACTTGTTTGAAACCAGCCTTGGCAGGTCCACATATCAAGTCAACAGCTGTGTCGGTTTCGAGTATTGATTTGAGAATTGCTGCGGATGCAGAAAAAAGCCCCCACCCTTCGTGCTGGGCCAAACCAACTAATCGTTGACGAGCTCGCTGTATACTCACAAGTCTCTCATTGTACCTCGCCTAAATGGGTCAGAGAACGCCTCAGATAGGGCCGTTTTTCAGAATATAGTAGGCCTAGGCTACAAGACCCCCCAACCAAGGTTGTTGATGATTGATTACAAAGCTACGCTGCTCATAATGACCTATATCAACCAGCGACAGAGGTGGGCGTGAACACACAAAAACCAGCGCCAACTCAGATGCGTAGCTTAGCCCAGGGTCTAGCGGATGTGCTCCAAATCGCTTGCCAGGGGCGGCTTGGGCAAATCACCTGGTTCAAAGCAGATTGGCAACGAGGCGGAGCGGCAACCGGAACCGCAAAATACAAAATTAACGGCGACACATACAAGCAGGTCGTTGTCAAATTGCCTGTGGTGCAGCGAGAACTGCTTTGGACCAGGCGATTGCAAGATGATAATGATGAAAACTTAGTAATACCAAAGCTATACGCTTCGGGTGAAATACTAGGCGGGTACGACATGGCCTGGATCGTTATAGAGCGATTCGAACATGGACCGCTTGGTCTGCATTGGTTTGATGAACATATTTCCCATATCGCCCAGGCCGCAGCAAGATTTCATAAAGCAACGTCGGTTCACCCTATCATCGAAGCTCCTAATAGCGAAGATTGGAATCAGCTTGTCCATGAATCACAGGATAATCTCAAAATCAATGTAATTGAACACAGTGATCGTTGGAAGTCTGCTTTGAAAACGCTACGTGGGAAGCTCAAGGATATTGTAAGTGAGTGGAACGCCAGATCCATCGATCAGTGGCTGCACGGAGATCTTCACTTGGCTAATGCCATGAGCCGCGTCTCGATTGAGCAGGGACCTGTTTCTTTGATAGATCTAGCGGAGGTCAGGCCAGGCCACTGGATAGAAGATGCTATATATTTGGAACGCCAACTATGGGCAAATCCTTCGAGACTCAAGGCCGCCAAGCCTGTAAGAGCCATGGCACGCGCTAGAAAAGAATTAGGCCTGCAAAACGGCGAAATGTATCCTAGATTGGCAACCATCCGCAGGGCTCTACTTGCGGGAACAGCCTTGAGATTCCTTAAAAATGAAGGCCATCCACGCTATCTGGAAGCTTGTTTAAATTGGTTGGAGCGATCCTTGGCTGAACTAAAGTGAATTTCAAGGGCATTTTATACTTTATTCAGAGCTTTCAGCCCAAGCGTTGCCAGCTAACCTCTGTAAGGCTACGATCAACGCAACTTGCCCGAAGCTGCGAGAATGAGATATTACAATGGATCGTGATCGATTAAAAGAACTGCGCCAAACCGACCTTACCGAAAGTAAGATCAATGAGGATTTCCTGGATTGGCTTAAAACCAAAGGCCCAACCTGGCTTTTGGTTATATTGCTATCTATAGCAGCGTGGCTTGTCCTTGTTCGCTGGAATCAGCACAAGCAAGATCATTTTACTGAAGGTTGGTCTACTTTATTCAATGCACAATTACCTATTGAGTTTGAAGAAGTAGCCATAGACTTTGCCGACATTCCAGGTATAGCACACGCTGCCAATCTCAAAGCGGCCGACACTTATTTGCAGGCTGTAGTAGCCGGCCTACTAATCGGATCCGATCTTATATCTCCTACACCAGAAACTTTGGATTCCCAGCAGCGCGAAGAATATCTAAATAAAGCAAATCGGATCTACCAACAAATCATTGATGAAGATGATGAATCACTGGCAACCACGCTTATTATAGTTGCAGCCCTAAACGGCAAAGCAGCGGTCGCTGAATCCAAGGGCGAAGTTGACCAGGCGCAAAATTATTATGAGCAAGCAGCTAAGCGTGCAGAAGAGCACTATCCAAATTTGGCTTTACGTGCTCGCGCGCGAGCAGCAACTGTGCCGCAATACGCTGTTGAAATTACTTTGCCTAAAATTGAGGATCTGCCAACGCCGGCACCTGCCGAGAAGCTTGCACCAGTTGCAATTGATCCGGCGTTAAGAGATCTTCTCGAACCGGATGATACTTCCGATGCGGACGCCGCCCCGCCGTCAAGCCCCAAGTGACCCCAATGGGCTTATCGCTCCCGGTGGCAAGGTTGATCGCCAGCAGCTTTTTGCTTTGTATGAAGCTGATAGTGGTGATGATGAAACTCCGATTTCTGTTTCATTCAAACTTACTCGCGATCTAAATAAACGACTTGATCGATATCTCGTTGATCGAATCCCCTTTCTTAGCCGAACTTCTCTACAGAAGATTATTAAAGAACGCGCAGTTACGGTTAACGGCAAGGTGCCAAAGGCTTCAACCAAACTGCGCCTTGGTGATGAAGTTGTTGCGGTACTTCCGCCGCCGCCCAGTACGGAAATTCCCCCAGAAGATATCCCCTTAGATATTCTCTTTGAAGATGATGAGCTTGTTGTTATCAATAAACGCGATGACATTATCGTTCATCCAGCTCGTGGGAATAGATCGGGCACACTAATTAACGGTCTCGCCTATCACTTTCTGCATAATACCAGTGGCGGACTTTCAAAGGTTGGAACAGAATTCGCCAGGCCCGGCGTTGTGCATAGACTCGATCGACATACCACAGGCGTATTAGTGTTTGCAAAAACTGAAACCGCACATTGGCGCGTTTCTAAACAATTTGAACATAGAACAGTAGATAAACGCTACCTGGCAGTAGTGCACGGCCAAGTCGAACCCTCAGCCGATGTCATAGATATTCCACTAGGTAAACATCAAACTGCACGTGAAAAATACGCAGTTCGTTGGGATGCAACCGGCAAACCTTCAGTCACTATTTACCGTGTTCGCGAAGTATATAAAGATTACACACTATTAGAGCTGCAAATCAAGACCGGCCGCACACATCAAATACGAGTGCATATGTCGCATTTAGGTTACCCAATAGTCGGCGATGATATTTACGGCGGCAAACACTTAACAGTAGGAGATGTCACAGGCCCCGCTGGAGATGGCAAACGCTCCCTGCGCGATCCGCTTATTACAAGACAAGCTCTACACGCAGCCCTACTTAGTTTTACTCATCCAATAAGTGACGAGCGCTGCACATACCAAGCGCCTCTACCAGCCGATTTTAAGGATCTAGTAACACTACTACGCAACCATCGCATGCTCGAAACCCCCAACGTCTCCGGCACAACAATCAACCTAACCGAAATGATCTAACTCATATCCCCCTAGCCCTTTCCGGGAGTGGGAGAGGGGCTAGTGTCTCCACAGGCGATCATGCCACAGGCAGATCCGCCTATGGCGGACTCGAAGCGAGGTGAGGGTCTTCTCTTTTCTTCCCTGACTCCTAGTTCCTGACACCTTCTCCTATTCTAAGTGGAACGGGCGTCTCGCCCGTGCATTGATCTATTTTCGGTGCCACTGGTTCCGGCTTCGCGAAACCAGTGTCTTTGAGCGATAAATGACTAATTTAACAAATGAAGGTGTCTGACGCCTTCTCCTACCTTTAACAAATGAAGGTGTCTGACACCTTCTCCTACCCTTGATGAGATGGTTTAAGCATGCTGCCTGCCGCTTTGAAAGCAATATTCCTGTATATGGCATTCGACCGATTATACAAAGTGGAATTGAATAACCGCCTAAACAGGGTGTTTGATCATAAAATCCACTCTGACAAGCATTTATCGCAGGTTTATAGCTAAGCCATTATATTTCACTTACAGGAATAATGTAGTCAGAACCAAAGGTGGTTATTTGTCGCCTTGACTTTGCCCGCCGTTAGGTATACCCTAACATGATCAAAAACACCTTTTAATAAAGGATTATGTACTATGACCGCAACTACTTCACTTTCAGCTATACACAGCCAAGTTTTCGAACTTATGGAGCCATTGGAATCTGAGGACCGCCACAAGATAATAGCAAGTGTAATGGCGCTACTGGGCGAAAAGCCTACAAGCCCGACAACTCAAGTTGTTGGTTCTACATCATATGGTGGAGAAGACGATCTCAGCTTTGGTGATCGCAAAATAGGTAGAGCCGCACTTCGGTGGATAAAGCAGAATCAACTCGACACGAATACAATTGAACAGGTCTTTCTTATTGACCAAACCAGTGTGGAAATCATTGCCGCTTTTGTTCCTGGATCGACAAAGAAGGAACAGACTTGCAGTGCGTATTTACTTACTGGTATCAAGGCGTTAATTGACAAAGATGATAGCAACTTCACGGATACAGAAGCGCTATCGCTGTGCAAGCTCCTTGGTTGTTATGACAAGAATAACCATTCAACAAACAGAAGTTCTTTGGGTAACAAAGTTGCAGGAAACCGGACATCCGGTTTTACTCTACCTCAACCCGGCCTGAAAGCTGCAGCTGAGGTTGTGCGCCAGATAGCAAAGAATTCACAATGATATGCTAACATCAGATCAACTAAAGCAAGTCGTTCACTTCGACAATCGCTCTCAACGTGATTGTATACTAATCATTCTGGCTGTAGATGTAACGGTAGCAAAGGATATAACTACTATTCGAGAGATCGGGGCATGCGCAGGAGTGCGCAAGGTAAAAAGCTGGAATATCTCAGATATTCTTGCAAAGGCCGTTGGCTTAGCAATCAAAACTTATGAAGGATGGGAATTAACGGATCAAGGGCAACAGTACATACAGTCTCTTATTCATGCTACTGATTTAAATGTCGTTATAACAAATGCTTCCCAATCGCTTCGCCAACATCTCAAATTAGTGACAAAGCCGAAATCGGCAGTGTTTATAGAGGAAGCAATTGTCTGTTTTGAAGCTCGGCAATACCGAGCAGCAGTAATTCTCTCGTGGGTTGGAGCAATTTCTATTCTTCACCATGAAGTATTTAATAATCATTTGACGAAGTTCAATGCAGAGGCCTTGCGTCGCGACAAGAAGGCTCGTCAAGTGAAGAATATCGATGGTTTTTGTCGAACCGGTGAACATGATTTTCTTAATGTCATTGAATATATTGGGATCATTGGAAAGAATGTTAAACAGACGCTCCAAAATCATTGTTTGCAACTGAGAAATGCATGTGGCCACCCAAACTCATTGAACATTGCGGAAAACGCCGTTGCATCTCATATCGAGATACTCACTCTCAATGTATTCTCAAGATTCTGATAGTAGTTGATAAGCAATCCGACAAGTCTCGATTCGTGATTATTGAAATCAGTTGTAAAGTACTAGCTCTCATACTTTTTATCGCAACTTGATTGATACAAGCGCGATCATTGCGAAGACTACTGCTAGGACCCAGAAGCGTGTTACTACTTGTTGTTCCGACCAGCCGCTTAGATGAAAATGATGGTGAATTGGGGAGCAGCGAAATATTCGTTTGCCCCCGGTGTAGCGGAAATATGCAACTTGGAGGATCACACTGGCCATTTCAAAGAAAAACACTCCGCCGATCACTATTAATAGTATTTCCTGGCGAATTGCCATGGCGATATAAGCCATCAATCCACCTAATGGCAGCGCGCCGGTATCACCCATAAATACTTGTGCGGGCGAACAATTAAACCATAAAAAGCCCAAGCACCCACCGGCCATGGCACCGGTTACGATCATCAATTCCTTGGAATGTTCAACAAATGGGAACAACAAATACTGAGCGGTATCAACGCTGCCAGCAATAAAGCAAAGCACCATTAGCGCAAACGAAGCCACGGTTAGCGTTCCGGCCGCCAGGCCATCCATTCCGTCGGTGATGTTAACTGCATTGGATGTTGCTGCGATAATCAGCGTTGCAATAGTAACAAAGACAAATCCACCCAGAACGATTACACCTTCCTCAAGCTCCATAGTCCCAGGTTGGTATGTGCGTTGAAACGGCAGGGTTAAGACGCGCGACGCTTCCTTATCTACACCATATCTAAATACAAAGTAGCCAGCGACTGCTCCGATACCGAGCTGAAACAGCAATTTTTCCCAGGCGTACAAACCCTCACGCGAACCAGGCGCTCTTCGTGCGGAAGTCAACTTTAACCAATCATCAAAGCCACCTAATACTGCAAGCCAGGCTAGTACGATAAGTGCAATAATAACGTAACGATTGGTGAGATCCGCGAACAGAAATATTGATACGAATATGGAAGCGCAGATTAATATGCCACCCATAGTTGGAGTTGCTGCTTTGAGTGCCATCATTTTATTCAGGTCTGGATGATAGAACTCAGGCGTATCGCCGATCTTTTGCTTTATAAGCCAGCGAATAGTTTTCTTACCAAATAGTAATACGAAAAGGAAACTGCAAATTACCGCAACAAAGGCGCGAAACTCGAGATAGTAAAACACCTGCAATAATGAATGCAGACCGATCTTGTCGAGCCAATCATCAGTTTGTATTAGTAGGTGATACAGCATATAGAATTGTGCCGCTATGGCTGATGCGTTACCTGGGCATTGAAAGATTCATGACGCTGCGTTATTGCTTGGAGCACACGCTCCACACCGACTGCACGCGACCCCTTAAGCAGCACAGCATCACCCATTGATATTCGAGCGGCTTCCTTGGCAAGAATCTCATCGTCCAGAGAAGCCGTCCACTTCACACGATGCTCCCCCCACGCTTTAGAAAGATCCTCAACGGATTCCTCCCAAGCATCGCCAATTAATAGTGCATGATCAATTTCAACGTGCTTATCCACTTCTATAAGAGCGTTAATCACTTCTCGATGAAGTTGCGAAGTTTGTGATCCTAACTCCAACATTTCACCAAGCACAACAACTCGGCGATGGTTATCCCTTGTTAGCTCCTTAAATGTATTAATAGATGCGATCATCGAATCGGGGTTTGCATTGTAAGCATCGTTGTAAATCGTAATCTCGCCAACATCGCAGCGCGTCATTCTCATATCGGCTGGTCTGCAACCGGCAAGCCCAGTATTAATTTGCTCATCAGTTAAACCAACTTTTCGCGCAACCGCAATTGCGGCCATGGCATTAAGCGCATTGTGCTTGCCAGCAAGCCCCAGCACGAATTTATCTTTCTTATTTATTTCAAACCAAGTTTGATTATTAGCATATCCGTAATCAGTTAATCGCAGATGAGCATCATCGCTCAGGCCGAACCATATTACTGATTTGTCTTTGTTAATATGCTCACGGAGAATCGGACAGTCTGCAATTATCACAGCCATATGATCCGGTTGAAGGTGATTTAACAGCGAGGCTTTTTCCTTTGCGATATTCTCGATTGAACCGAAGCCTTCTAAATGCGCTCGGCCTATGGATGTAATCACCGCAACATCCGGTTTGGTGATTTCGCCTAATAAATCAATTTCACCAGGATTGTTTGCTCCAATTTCAACAAGTAAATAATCATCATCAGGCGAAGCTTGCAGGATGGTAAGCGGAACGCCAATTTCATTATTAAAAGATTTTGGCGCAGCTGTACCTGATGCGACAATTTTCAAAACAGAATCTATTATACGTTTCGTGGTAGTCTTACCCGATGAACCAGTTATTGCCACAACCATTGTTTTAGTTAGCAATAATCGATACGCAGTTGCAAGCTGCATTAGAGCTATGCGAGTGTTATCAACTTTAACAATTCCTGCCTGGGCAGTTTTTATTTCAGGCTCAACTTCTCGCTGCACAATTATCATACTTGCATGGGCATCGAGCGCATCTTGAAGGTGATCATGCCCATCGTGCTGCTCGCCTTTTATTGCAATAAAGACTTTGCCTGTTAAGTCTTGACGTGTATCAATTCCAACGCCGTTTACATTTAGCAGAGAATTGGGTTTATGCAGCCAAGTGCCCGCGCATACTTTGCAAAGATTTTCTGCATCAAAGAAATTCACAGCATCCCCACTTTTGCCAAATGTTCATTGATTATTTCCGCAGCAATTATGCGGTCATCAAAGTCCATTCTTTGTGTACCAATTATCTGATACGATTCATGTCCTTTACCTGCAATTAAAACAACATCGCCCGGGCGCGCTTGTTCGATCGCTGCTTCAATAGCTTGGCGTCGATCGACAATACTAAAGACTTTGCCTCTCGCATCTTTAGGCACACCCTCCATGATTTCATCGATTATTGTTTGCGGATCTTCCGTACGGGGATTGTCTGAAGTAATAATTAATTGATCCGCGAACGCAACGGCAACTTGAGCCATGCGTGGCCGTTTGGTTTTATCTCTATCACCGCCACATCCGAACACTACGCATAGTTTTTTCCCTTGGGGAACAAGTGGCCTTAATGCTTTTAACACATTCGCTAACGCATCATCAGTATGCGCGTAATCTACCAACACGGCTAATTCACTTTGCTGTGCTTTTACTGGCTCCAAACGACCCGGAGGAGCTATACAATTACTTAAACCCTGCTGAATCTCGGCTTTACTGATCCCTATTTCATTTGCGATGCTTGCTGCTTGCAACGCATTGGATAGATTATATGATCCTACTAATGGCAGGTAAACCTCAAAGTTCCCCCACAAACCCGAAAATCTCGCATCCATACCATCTATTGAAGCGTTAAGACAACGTGCAGAGAAATCTGCTGAAATATCTTTAGTCGTGCAGCGCAATAACTTGGCTTTGCAGTTACGCACCATATTCTCAGCATTTGGATCATCAATATTAATTATCGCAGCAGCATCCGCAGGTAACATTTCAAATAGTTGTGACTTTGCGTTAGCGTAAGCGTCCATCGAATTGTGATAATCCATATGGTCGCCAGATAGGTTAGTGAAGACTGCTAAATCAAACGCCAAACCTCTAACTCGGCCTTGATCTAATGCGTGGCTGGATACTTCAACAACCGCAGCCTTACAACCATTGTCAACCATTGTTCGCAACAGCTTGTTTAGATCAATAGATGAAGGCGTAGTTAGTGATGCAGTTACAAGATTTTGCCCATCATCAATTTGCACAGTTCCAACAAGACCGCAGCGCATATTTGCCTGATTGAGTAATTGGTGGATTAAGTGTGCGGTGGTGGTTTTGCCATTGGTTCCTGTTACGCCGATGAGTTGCAAGGATTTGCTTGGCGAAGCATAGAATCGCTCAGCAAGACTTGCAGTTATTTGATTGGGATCGTCCGTAATAATCCTTGCAATATCAGCCGGCACGATCGCATCATCAGTAGCAACCACTGCAACGGCTCCACTAGCGATCGCATCTGTTATATATTGCGCTCCATCAGTTTGCGTTCCTTGCCTGGCGATAAATAAACATCCAGGCTCCGCTAAGCGCGAGTCTTCTGCAATGCAGCTAATTTCCGTTTGTAGCGATCCACAAACGAGTTCCAGAGGCAATCCATCAATTAATGTGTCTATATTCATGCGCAGTTAACAGCTTAACCCTTCTTGTAAAACATATCGCCATTGCACCGGCTAGGCATATACAAATAGGGCTGCGAACAACATACGCACAAATTTTGTGCTTAATTAAGGCAAAATCAGCATGGCATCGCCATAGCTATAAAAACGATATTTGCAGCTAACCGCCTCGCGATAAACAGATTTGATCCGTTCCAGCCCCACCATCGCACCCACCAATGCTAAGAGAGTGGAGCGTGGCAGATGAAAATTCGTCATCATGCCATCGATGTGTTTGAATTGGTATGGCGGTGCAATGAGCAACTTTGTCGAGCTGGAAATCGAATCGGAAGTTGGCAGAGGCTTGGGCAGAGACTCCAGTGTGCGAACGACAGTTGTGCCTATTGCAAATACGCGCGAATCATTTTGCTGGCCAGCATTACTCAGCGCCTTTAGCGTTTCAATTGGAACTGTAAATCGTTCAGTGTGCATTTTATGCTTATCAATTGTCTTTGCCTTAATTGGCTGAAACGTACCAAGCCCAACATCCAACACGATATCTAATCGCTGCACCCCTCGATTGTCGAGACTTTTAAGTAATTGGGGCGTGAAATGCAGCCCTGCAGTTGGAGCTGCGACCGAGCGTCGCTCATTAGGGTCTGCAAATGTGGTTTCATACCACTTTCGATCTTGCGCATCGAGAACCTGCACATTGTTGTCACTGCGAGCTTTGAGAATATATGGAGGCAGAGGTGTTAATCCTAAATCATTTAGAATTGATATTCCATCAGCGGTATCCAGCAAGCGAACCAGCCAGCTATCAGAATCTTTCTCAATGAGTTCTAATTTGGGGCCTTTAGCAATTTGATCAGAATCGTTTAGCATTATTACTTGCCCCGGCCGAAGCTTGCCGTTACTTTTAAGCATAACGATCCACGATGATTCATCGACAGCATTAACAAACAGTCCTTCGACGCGTCCACCGGTATCTGCGCGTTTACCCAGTAACCTTGCGGGCAATACTGAAGTGCGATTAAACACCATGGTGTCGCTGGCCTTAAGATACTTCGGCAAGTCGCGCACAAGGCTATGCTCAATCTCATCTTTAGATCTATACATAACCAATAGCCTGGATGAATCGCGCGGCTCGGCAGGATGAGTTGCAATCAACTCAGGCGGCAATTCGTAATCCAGATCATCGACTAGTAATGGCTGCGTTGGCATGTGGTGCTAGGGCTACTAAAAGTGTTGGCTTACAACATCATCCGGACTCAGTGGAATAAATTGTTGATGCTGATGTAGATGATATATCAAGGCTATTGAATAGACTTTGGCGTTATTATCGGAAATATTGATCGGCTCAACATAGGCGCGCAGAAGGCGCGATTCTTGCATTTCTATTAGCATGGAGATGGAGAATCGTTATAGTTCAAGTTCCTATGGCCCTGCCTTTCGACTGATATTCCATAGTGGTGTCAGCCTGGAGACAGCCTATCGCATCAGAAATGCTCGAGAAAACACTGCGGACTCGACGGGATGCGATGATCGATCTTGTCGCATTCGACTTAATGCGGCTGAGCGCGAAATTTATCGAGCTCGAAATGGGCTTGATCGAAATGTTAGAAGATCGATTAGTGACACAGTCGAACTTACCCATGAACATGTTGATGACAATCGGCCGCCTAATGAGTTGTCATCACCACCAACTGAGCGCAAAGCCTATGCTCCAGATCCATTAGGTAAGCCATCACCAATAACCGAACTGCCACCAGAGAAGCCAATGACCCGCCTAGCAATCGATTATCTTCACATGCTTTATGTAGGCAACATAATTGATTTGATTGTATAAAGATCAGCGAGTCCCGATGGAATCGGGATGTCAACCCGGTTCGCGTCCGCACACAATTGCCCGCCCGCCAGCGCAACGTAATATTAATTTGCTATTACCCACGAGAACCGTGGCGACACGCCCCGGCTCGCTACCAATGCCTTAATGCCTCGATGCCTTAATGCCTTTCTTATTCACACGGCCCCCAATTTGCGAAGAGGATGAGTAGATCGCTTGTGCCGACTATACCATCGCCATCAAAATCTGCTGAACCATCTGTACCCCATTGCGCAAAGAGTTCGAGCAGATCGCTTGTGCCGACACTTCCACTACCATCGAGATCCCATGGGCAGCAGTCCAGTATTCCTTCCTGGAACTCGTAGGAACCCATGTCCACAATCGGGCAATCTCCCAAACCAGTATCCGGTGTTTTGGGATCCTCAATGAAACGTGGGTTGCCGTCGAGATCGCTATCTATTCCTTTTGGCACGGTTGTATTGTCAGCCGCGTCAATACACGGTGAGCCAGCTGAAAGACGATAGTCGCCTGATTCGGGGTCGACGAACATCGGATCGACAGCGATGTTACCGGCACCTTGCCAACCGCCTTCTACATTACTGTAAATGACAAATGTTGTAGAAGCTGGATCATCGAAGATATTTTCGGCGGAATTGAAGTAGACGATGCAGTTTCGCAGCGTTGCGTTGCTGGGGTGTGCATTGCTTCCATCGCTATATATAGCGCCGCCTATTGCTGCAATGTTGCTGCTCATTGTACAGTTTAATAGCGAAGGACTACTCCTGTCATTAAAGATACCCCCACCTTCGTTTGCTGAATTGCCTAAGAAGACACAGTTTAGCACGGTCGGCTGACTCTTTGAGAAGTTGTACATTCCCCCACCGCGTTCCTCAGCAGTATTATTGATAAATATACAGTTCATAACTATCGTATTGGTTCCCTGGTTGTACATCCCACCACCATCACTGGATGTGTTTTCACCGAACAAACAGTTCGTGACTATGGGGATTGCCGCTCCCGCGTTGTGCATCCCACCTCCGCCATCAACAGATGTATTAGCGATAAATATACAGTCAGTCACAATCGGAGAGGTTTCCGACCCGCCAAAAGAAAAGCTGTACATCCCTCCGCCCAGACTCCCCGAAGAATTGCCACTGAAGGTACAATTTATGATCGTAGGACTTGCTTCAGTAAAGTTCATCATTCCACCGCCGAAACTGTTTCCTATCGAAGTGGCATGATTTTCAGTGAACATGCAACCGCTAAATGTGGGATTGCTGGATTCGCTGTAAGCTCCTCCACCCATGAATGCAGCCGAGTTTTCGGTGAAGGAGCAGTCGGTTAAAACAGGATGACCATTGAGAATAGATATTCCTCCACCACTGGTTGCAGAATTATCGTTGAACACACATTCGATTAGTGTCGATTCTCCGTTCTCTTCATAAAGTCCACCACCTGAGTTGGCCGAATTGCCGCTGAAGGTGCATTCGGTTAGTGTTGCAATAGAGCCAAAGCAGTAGATCCCGCCGCCGTGTTCTCCTGCGATGTTGTCATCAAAGCTGCAACCGGTCATCATTGAGTTGTCACTGATGTAGATTCCACCGCCCCGTTCATCGGCGGTGTTGGTGGTGAACATGCAGTCGATCAATGTGGCGTTGCCATTCTGGGCGTAGAGCCCGCCACCATCCACCACCGCGAGGTTCCCGCTGAATGTACAGCTGTTGAGTGATGGGCTGCCACCACTGTTGTAGAAACCGCCACCATTGGCTGCGAGGTTGTTGCTGAACGAGCAGTCAGTCAGTATTGGATCACCATCGTTGTAGACTCCTCCGCCAAGACCTGCCGAGTTGGAGCTAAACATGCAGGCGTTGAGAATTACCGGTTCACTGGAGTTGTTGTATATTCCACCGCCGACAAGCGCGAAGTTACCGCTGAATGTGCAATCGATCAGCGTTGGCTCACCATATAGATTGTAGAGTCCACCGCCTACATTGGCACTATTTCCTACCAGTGTACAGTTGGTCAAGGTTGCATTGCCAGAGTTAAAGATGCCGCCGCCATTTATTGCAGAATTGTCACTGAATGTGCAACTGGTAATCGTAGGGCTACCAAACCAATTGTACATCCCACCGCCCCGATCATCTGGATCACTGCCGTCGGCATTGCCGGCTGTGATCGTTACCCCGTCTAAAATAGCTGTCGGATGAACAACGTAGCTGGCAGTTACGTGGTAGCTATTATCTTCATTATTGGAGAAGTTGGGGCCGTCATTGCCTAGCAGATCGCCGGAAAGGATCGTTTCATAAAGTTCAATATCACGTGCATCGGGATCCTCAGCATTCACGCCTGCATATCCACCCATTATCGCTAGTCCCTGTATCAATAGAAACGTAGCTTCGCGATTACCCGTACCTTTGGGGTTTACCTCATCTCGATCAGGCTTATACATACCCTGTGCAATGTGAATCTCATTAATACTTTCATCATCTGCAGCTACAAGCGCATCTTGCAGAAAGCGAAATGCTGTTTCCCATGTCATACCGTCCCCGCCAAGCGGTGAATCGTCGTCTACAAATAAGATTAAACCGCCAGAGTTCGCACTAGGCTGTTCACCAATGTTTGAGCTGACAGATCCACTGATCAGTACTGATGCTAATACTGCAAGAACTGGCGTTAGATAATGCATTTTTCGTCTCCTAAGTTAGCGAGCCTTTCCCCATAAGATGTGATTTTGCGCGGGAGTCGCTCTAGATGTGTATTACCAGTATATCGCCTATTGCTATTAATTCCATGCCTAATTACGAGATCAAGGCTAGAATTAGCCCTAGTGGACGCTGAAATGCTCATGATGTACTCCTATTTGTTACTAGTAGACAAATACATTTCAACCGATGACATTGCTCGGGGCAAGGGCTGTAATAAGCAAATAGCACAGCAAACTTCGGCCACAATGCCTTTTGTCTTCTTCATTCACAGTCACCAAAGTGTGTTGCTAACTCTTTTACATCTTGACCATTCACAATGCCGTTGCCGTTAAAATCCCATGGACAATTTTCGGGATCATCGCAAGGGCCGAAATTGTTAATTATTTCCAATAGATCAAGAACTCCAACTTCCCCATCACCGTTGATATCCCATGGGCACTTTCCGGGGGTGCCGAAGTCGATCATGAATGCGCCCTCGGTTTCGTCATCAAGAATGGCAACGAAGATGATGTACCGGCCGTTGTCACTCATAGCGAATGGTTGCGAAAAATTGTCCGAAGCCAGTGAATTGAAGATGAACCCTTCTTTGGTCGACACACCCTCACGTACCAGAAAATTCAGGTCCAGCAGCAGCCCTCTGAGTTCACTATCGTCGTCCGGGTTGTCCCACCTGCCCATCCAAAGTACCTGGCTGAGATCGTTAATCAGAACAGGAAGTATTGCATCTGGTTTAATCGGTGCGCCGTTCGTGCCCGGAAGCACATCACCTTTCTGAACGAGTTTTTCTCCATTGCGGTCAATAATAAAGTTGGATTGAGAATCACCGTAAATCCCACCATATAGCACATAGCCGCCACGATTGTTTAAATCTACGCTTGCAGCTGGTCCAAGATGACTCCAATTCCGCCCTTTGATGGGCGAGGGGCTTCCTTCCTGGGCCACTAGAAAGTCATTGATATAGACTACCCTTAATGTTGGAGCTACGGTAATTCGAGCCCCGAACATCACATCGCCAGCATCATTGATCGCGTAGAGACCCGAATAACTATTGGGAAACAAGATGATCGGCTCGCTCTGCCCAGGCAGAATGTCGCCTTCCTTGAATACTACCGTCTCCGTGATGCCAGCGCCATCGGCATTAGGTGTAACGATGACCAGTGCCCGATCGTCGGATCCAGGGATGTTGGGGTCATCGACTTGTGCGCTTAAGAGAATTTGCGGCGGGTCATTGCTGTTAATTTGTGTTCCAAAGATCCATTGATAGGTCGTACCAGGTGTAAAATCTTCAGCGGCTGAAATATCGCCTTCCAGTAGGAGCAAGTCCGTATTGAAGTAAACTCCTAGATACGCATTATTACTCACAATTTCGAACTCCCAGCCGCTGTTACCTTTGTTGTTAACGTTGATCGATCTGAATTTATGTATATAACTACCTTTCGGTTCATCCAGAGGGCTGCATAGGCTTAGAAGTATGTCTCCTCCACGAAGAAGAGCGTTTGAGCAATAGCCATCGTCAGCAATGACTTCGACAATCCATACGCCGTCGTTGTTTATGGTGACTTTGTTGACAGAATGAACGATTCCCAAGTCAGGTACATTATCCCCTTCAAGTACCAGAGGTGTAATGGTGAACGGTTGATCGGCACCTGCGTGCGCTGATATTGGCAGGGGTAGAAGAATGCAATTTGCGATGAAGCATGCTAGAAGAGTTGCTGAGGTTCTCATGATGTACTCCTATTTGTTACTAGTAGACAAATAAAATTCAACCGACGACATTGATCGGGGTTAGGTCTGCAATCACGCACATTGCGTAGCGAACTTCGGCTACGATTTGGCGAATCAATTTCTTGCAGCGACAACTGTGGGCATAAGCGCAAAAGCAGCACTGCAAGCGAAAGTTAGATTGTCGACCGGGGTGGGAGTATTAAGGTGCCGGAGGATCCGGCGTATGAGGGCAATTCGTATATATAGAGAACCAGTCCGGTCAGAAAAATGTCTTATCCATTTACAGGATACGAGACATTTTCGGCTAGGTTGCGGTGAGTCCGAGAAAATCTCCTGTATTACAGCTAACACGCTGATATCAACGTATTTAGGATATGTTAGAAGCGAGCCGGGTTGTGTCAACCCAGTTCGCGTCCGTACACAATTGCTTGCCCGACAGCGCAAGGTAATACTAATTTGCATTACCAACGAGAACCGGGGCGGCACGCCCCGGCTCGCAATATACGTTACTTCTACTAGCACGGCCCCCAATTGGCGAAGAGTGTGAGCAAATCACCGGTATCTACGACTCCGCTTCCATCGAAATCTGCGGATCCTGCTGTTCCCCATTGCGCAAAGAGTTCTAGCAGATCGCTCGTGCCGACACTTCCACTACCATCGAGATCCCAAGGGCATGGTGAGCCAGGGGAATCCCCAATCGTCAGGTCATCCATAACAAAACTACCACCGTTGGTAGCTCCGCCGTTTTCAAGACCTAGATGAATGGACTGGATTTCCAGATTTGAAGTGATACCCCAGAATGAGGCCCCTACAGGAAGCGCAACGTCCAAAGTACTGTTGTCGCCAAACGTGATGAATGCGTGGTATGGCAGTGCGGCTGAATTGCCCTCAATGTTGAATCCAACGCCGAACACACCACTAGCTGAACCGACGGAAGTTGTCGTGAAGCTCACCTCGTAGGAACCGTTGCAACCCGCACAGTAATTGCGATCATTTACGGGTCCTTGAATAATATTCCAGTTGGCGAATTGGGTGGTGAAGTAGTCCGTTTCACCAAAGATACTATTCATTTGTGCATTGGAGTGAATGTCTATTACATCGATATCGAGTACGTCACCATGTTGATACGCCTTGTCTTCGTAGTCATCGATAATGATAGTTCCTAGTGTGCTTTCAAATGTCGGGCGATCATTGTACTGCGTAGTCCCGCCTGCCATCGCGGGTATCACAAAAAGCAAAGCCGCACTAAGTCCACATAATGTTGTTTTTCTCATTGAATATCTCCTTCTGCGGAACCTGAATCAAAACCAAACCAGGCACCGATGTGTAGTTTCTAAGTTCAATTCTGCTTTCTCATCCAGAAGTACGATTATTAGTAATCCCTACCCTACCAGCAGCAGCATCTTGGGAGCAAGAACAAAATCCTCAATTTCCGCGTGCTCACGGCGTTCAGGTGTGTCCCTGAACGTAAGTTCCTTCCATGTATGGAGTTATAATCCAGATTTCCTATGCCAAATTGCTCATTCCTGGATGGTCAAGACCCTCATGGCAAGGCAGGCAAAAACCTGATTAAGCCTTAACGTATGGTAATAACTGTGGGGGCAGATTCTTAAGGCCGCGTCGCTGGGCTTTTTTTACGGCGTATTTAATCGATTCATCCATGCGCTTTTGTACAGCTTCGGTGACGTTGAAGCGTTTATCACGCATGGTATCTAATGACCATTTCCATGCGTAGTACTCTTCCAGGCAGCGCGGCTTATATGTGCCAAATCCAATAGCGTGATGACCCACTTCGTGCAGGAAGATAGCGCAGCTCATTGGACCTTTGGGGTATGGTGATTCGATAAGTTTGGCTTCTCCACCATCTGAGTAGCGCACGATCCAGGCGCAGCCGCTTGAGCTGTTGCGCCATTTTCTAATACGCAGGCCATACGTTTGTTTCATTTCTAGTACTAACTCATCATAGCGCAAACGCATTGGAGATGGTTTAGTTAGTGGGCGTATAACCTTGTTAATTGGTTTGTGCGCAGGCGGCGTGCGCTTGGCAATCCCCAGCAGATGCCAAAGTGTTTTGGCTGGCCATTTCATAAAGCTTCTAACCTTGCGCCAATGGGTAAATAGTGGCCACGCCTATAGGCATCAAAGGACATGGATTTCCCACCCGGCGGCTGAACCGCAAGTAAACGAACAGCACCCGATGCACAGGTAACTGTTCCATCATCTAAAATTTGCCCAGGCCATGCTTCTTTACAAGATTCATCCACCACATCAACTCTAAGAATCCGCAGCCGCTGATCATTGTGCATTACTGTACAACCTGGCCAGGGAGTTAAACCATGAATACGAGATTGTACTGCTCGGGCAGGCTGATCAAAGCTAACCGTTCCATTAGCCTTGCTCATCTTGGGAGCTTTCGAGGCTAGCTTTTCATCCTGCGCAATAGCCTTTAGGTTACTTACCTGAAAATCGCTAAGTGTTTGAGCTACTAAAACAGGGCCAAGTTCTGAAAGTGTTAGTTCCAATTCGCCAGCTGTTTTTAGTGGGTCAATCGCAATAGATTTCTGCAACAATACATCGCCTGCATCTATGCGGTTTGATAGGCGAATCACACTGACACCGGTTTCACTTTCACCATTAATCACTGCCCAATTAATGGGAGCGGCGCCACGATATTTCGGCAAAAGTGAAGCGTGAAGATTTATCGCAAGCTCATATTCCAATAGCGCAACCCCTAATTTTTGCCCAAAGGCAATTACGATCAAAGCTTCTGGACGTACAGACGCTATTTGCTCGACAACACCTGGCTCATTGACATCTTCTGGTTTTATTACCGCTAACCCTAATGTTTCAGCAAATGCTGCAATAGGCGTAGGGCTAAGCCTGCGTTTGCGGCCTGCGGGTCGATCCGGCTGCGTTACTACGAGCACCACCTCATGCTCAGCACTAAGCTGTTGCAAAGTGGGTTTGCCGAAATCTCCGGAACCAAAGTAAACTAACCGCATATGAGCCTTTGTAACTTTTTAAGCAATTCAATATTCTTAGTGTAATGATAACTCGTCTGAGCGATTCAGGTTTTAGATGCATTGACAAGTTCTTTGAGCGGTTTGCGGTTTGCGAGGCGGTCAATTTTGCTCATTCGATCAGTAATTAGGATGCCTTGTATGTGATCAAATTCGTGCTGCCAAATTCGAGCTAGCAGTTCATCGCTTGATAGCACAAATTCATTTCCGTCTAGATCCCTGGCTTTGATTGTTGCGGATTGGGATCTTAGGATTTCCGCATTTATACCCGGTAAGCTCAGGCAACCTTCTTCACGGCTGACTAGTGTAGGGCTGAGATTCTCCAATGTAGGATTGATATAGACCCTTGCAGTCCCACCTTCGGGGTCATCTCGGGCAACAAACATTCGCCAGGAAAGCCCGATTTGGGGTGCTGCAAGCCCAAGTCCCTCTGCCTCCTGCATGAGCATCATCATACGAGCCGCAACGTCCTTGACCTTCTGGTCTATTTTGTCGATGGATTCTGCACGACAACGCAGGACGGGGGCGGGGTAGTGAAGGATATACAAGGTTTCGATATCTTCGGGCATGAATATATGCTACACGCCCCACAGACTGACAACCAACACGGGCGGGGGATTGACCATATATGCCTATCCTCCTACCTTTGGATAGTTAGCTATTAATGCCAATGCAACTGCCACCACATGTGGTGCGAAATTAGATTGCAGGTTTTATCTCAGGAGCGTTCCTTGGCCTTTAGATTTGGAAAAAAACCACCGAGCAACGGCAATGGCGAGTCCGGGAAGGAACCGGAGAAGTTCGAGCCGCAGCCAGACAAGGCCCGTAAATGGTTCGAGCATGCGCGAGCAGCCAAAGACTCGTATAACTATAAGTATGCACTTCATTTGTATGCAAGCGGTTTACGCCTTGATCCAGAGTCGATGTCGATGCATGAGGCCATGTACGAGGCTGCGATACAATATTTCAATAAAGCTGGAAAGTCCGCTTCGGGAAGAGAAATCAAAGATATTGAAGGGCCACATCCTGTCGAAAAATTCGTAGCAGCGGAATTCGCCTGGATGAAAGACATCAACAACGCCTCTTTAGCCCTCAAACTATTAGAAGCTACTACAAAAGCTGAACAGTATGAGGTTGGGCATTGGCTTGCACCTAAGATACTTAACATTCTCAATAAACAAAAGAAGCCATCTAAAAATGCGTTTCTTCAGGCCAAGGAATATCTCGCTGAAATCGGTGCATGGGATGAAGCGATAAGAGCGGGTGAAGTGGCGCTGTTCCTTGATCCCAATGATAATGAACTTGAATCAGAGCTAAAGGATTTAAGCGCCCAACGCGCAATGGACCAGGGACGATACGCCGAGCAGGATGAAGAAGGCGACTTCCGTAAATTCGTTTTAGATGCTGACAAGCAGCGAGAACTCGAAGAAGGCGAATCAATAAGTGCAGGCAAATCTATCGAAGAACGAAACCTCGCCAGAGCCAAGAAGGAATACGAAGAGTCGCCAACTATCCCAGATGTTATTAATAAGTACGCGCAGCTTGTAAAAGCCAAGGGCACACCTGAAGATGAACAGTACGCATATGATCTATATATCAAGGGATATGCGGAAACTAATGAGTACAGATTCCGCGCTTTAGCTGGTGATATCAAAATCGAACAGGCCCAGCGCGAAGTAGATTCACTAACCGAAAAAGCTAAACTTAACTCATCTGATACATCAAATAACTCTCTACTAAAGAGTAAGTCCGATGCCTTGCACGCCCTGAAGTTAAGTGAATACAAAGAGCGAACAGTAAAGTACCCAACCGATCGGACTATTAAGTTCAAACTTGGTGAAGTTGAATTTGATATAGATCGCTATGAGGATGCAATGAAGCGCTTTCAGGAAGCGAAGGATGAGCCGAGATTACGCGTCAAGTCAGAATACATGCTCGGCCGATGCTTTGCCAAAGTAAAGTGGCATATCGAAGCAATCGAAGTATTTAAACAAGCACTTTCTCACATTGAAGTAGCTAATAAGGATATGGAACTTGCGGTTCGCTACGATTTAATGATCTCGCTAATGGATAATGCACGAGATGAAGATTCGCTTGAGCTGGCCAAGGAATCGCGAGAGATTTGTACCAGCATTGTTCAAACCGACGTTACTTACCGCGATATTCGTAGTTACCGCAAGGATGTGGATCAACTTATCAAGCAGCTAACTGGGCGATCAAACGGGGATTAAGGGGTAATAGTTGTCCCTGGCTACTGTAATAATTCCAACTCGTTTCGAGTCAACTCGCTTTCCCGGCAAGGTTCTGGCGGACCGAACCGGCAAACCCCTTATTGAACATGTCTATGAACGAGCAAGCCAGGCCAAATTGGTTAGTGATGTAATTGTTGCAACCGATGATGAGCGTATTATTGATGCCGTAGAGAAATTTGGCGGCAAGGCAGTCCTGACTAGATCCGATCATCCCAACGGCACTTCACGAATCGCAGAAATCGCAGTTGATATAGCAGCAGACCTAATCGTAAATGTTCAAGGCGATGAACCGGAAATCCAGCCGGAGCATATTGACCTTGCAATTAGCACCTTAAATGACCATGAATCTTCGGTGATGGCAACAATCGCCTCGCCGTTTGCTGATGATGAAGATCCGGCTGACCCCAATATCGTAAAGGTTGTGGTGGGCGGTGATGGCTCAGCACTTTATTTTTCTCGATCACTTATTCCTTATGACCGAGATGGGAAAAGCAAATTAAGGCCACTAAAGCATATTGGGTTATATGTATACCGCAAAGAATTTCTGCTTAAGTACGTTTCTTTGCCTGCAACGGATCTCGAGCAAACAGAAAAGTTAGAGCAACTTCGCGTTTTAGAACACGGCTACAAAATAGCTGTAGCAATAGCCAACGTAAAGTACCACGGCATTGATACACTGCAACACTACCAAGCATTTGTGGAGCGCTATCGAGAATCGCAGCGAACCGCGCCGTAGAGCGTCTTCATTGAAACGGCTGCCGACGAGCGCAACCGCGACGAGGTCTTGCGCGATCCGAGCGACGGTCTCCGGTTCTTCGCCGGTGATCCAGAACAGTCTGGCCCTTAAGGAGGGATCGTCATGCTCCCTAACATCCTGAGTCTCTCTTTGCTCACGGCAACAGTTCTGGTAGCGTCGGGCTGTTCGACCATTCAGCATCCTGGCGACTTCTCTGAGGCATCTGGTCCGACACTGGCGCAATTGAAGAGGATTCCGGTACACCTGTTCATGAGTTCGACGGAAGCAGGAACAGCAGTGCATCTCGGCAACAACCACTTGCTCACGTGCAAGCACCTTTTGACCGGATCAGTGGTGGAAATTGATGGTGTCCTCACCGGATATACCATCATCGCATCTGGTCAGGATGAGACTTTCGAGGAAGACTGGGTCGTCATCCGCGTTCTGAATGTCTCGATCCAATCGCCGTCAATCCTCGACGATTGGGAACCTCACCAACGTTCGAAAGACGGACAGAGTGCCTGGATTATTGGTTTTTGGGCAGAGGGTCAGACAGACTTAACGCCTGCAGAGGTTCGGCAGATTGAGAAAACTTTCGTAAAGGCCCAGGTCAAGTATCCGCCGACGAGCCCCTCAAAGAATCTCATCTACCTTGTCGCACCTGCCAGTGATACATATAGAGGATTATCAGGCGCGCCGGTCATGGTATGGGATCCCGAAAAGGAGCGCATGGACTTCGTGGGAATCTACACGGGGTCAGAGGAATACTCCTTCTTCCTCTGGTATGAGGTGCGGCACCTTGTTAGAGAGTTCAACAGCGCCATGGCACAGGGTTTGCAATAACCAAGAAGGAGACGAAATAGGGACGGGAGTCTCTTTCATCGGTACGCGGCGCTAGTCTATTGTGCGCTCGTCTTACTCGGTGTTTGTCTATTGCTGCGCTTTCTTGAGCTTCTTAAGCCACTTCTCAGCGCTTTCGCGCAATTGTGGATTAGGATTCGATTCAGACATGGCTTTTATTGGTTCAATTGCTCGTTCATCACCAACATCTGCCAGTGCGGATCCAGCCGCCCGAACAGCACGCCTTTCAGGATCGGTAAGTAAAGCTAATAGAACTTCAACTGCTTTATCATTATCGTGCTCTGCTAATTTCCCGATTGTTTCAATTGCTGCTGGTCTTGCTCGATCCAAATTCCCATAAGCAGCATACTTAATTGCTAAATCAAGTCCACGTGGATCATCAAATTTTACCAACGCTTTAAGCGCAGCTTTACGAACATTATCATGCTGACTCTTAAAATGTACAAGTTCCGCAATAAGGTCCGCATGGTCTTTGGCTTCATGATGCGCCAAGCCTTCAATCGCAGCAATGCGCGTTGCGTAACTTGGATCTTCGCTTGCAGTCTTAACAAGGAATTCTACAACTTTATCCTTTTCAAATTTGTTTAATTGCTTGACAAGCGTCACGCGTACTTTGGCCTCTTTGATTTCACTCAAAGCTATTGCAAGTAATTCATCACGCGCTTGCTGCGAACCGAAATCTGCAAGTGAACTAATCGCAGTATTGCGAAGAGTGTGGCGAGTTGATTCATCACGAATTATCGCTGCAAGTAGCTCGATCGTTTCAGGTGAATCATTTTCACTTAAAGCTGCGATAGCTTCATGAGTCGCAGCAATCGTTGGCCCATCATTTACCTGTGTGATCCACATCGCCAGTGGCTTATCAACCTTTACTTTTTTTAATACGTGCAAATCAGGATCAACCGCAACAAGTACCGGCGGCGCATCTAATACCGTCTGATACGAAGTCTCTTTTTCCGAAACTTTGATTTGGTAGGTATTGTCGCCAAGCTTCGTTCGCACAAATATCGGTAGCGTAAATTGATACGCTGGCGTTCCTTCACCAATTAGCTGCGTTTGCTTAATATCAATAAGCAAGTCTCGCGTTTTCCCATCGTACTTAACATTAATTTCCAGTTCAGGAACGCCTGGCCTGTAACACCACTGCTCAAAGAACCACTCAAGCCCAAGGCCGGAAACTTCTTCCATGGCATAACGAAAATCATTCGTCTCAACCACACCCAGTGCGTGGCGATTCATAAAAACACTTACGCCTTCAAAGAAAGTTTCATCGCCCATCATTCGCCTTAGCATGTGAATTATCGATGCGCCCTTGGGATAGGGATTTGCTGCCCTTCTAAATGTTTCGCGTGGATGTTCATAAACCGGCGATACCATCGGCAAACCCTTGCCGGCCTTGTCGCGCGAGCTTACACGATTGAAGTTATGTCGCATGGAATCGAGATACCCATCTTCACCATCGCGATATTCAAACCAAAGCGCTGATCCAAAAGTCGCCCAACCTTCGTTAAGCCAAAGGTGCGCCCAACTTTTGCATGTATACATATCGCCAGTCCACTGATGGCAAAGTTCGTGTGCGATTAAGCTTTCCAGATCCTTATCAAGTAACGCTGCTTTATTTAATACTGCACTTGGATACATCGTGGTAACGGATGTGTTTTCCATACCGCCGGAGCCGAAATTCTTTGCCAGCACTTGGTCGTAACGTGCCCATGGGTAAGCAATGCCAAATCGATCTTCAAAGAGGTCGATCATTTCGCCGGTTCGGCCGTAGGTTTGCATTACCTTATCGCCTTGCCCCTGCGGTACCCAAACATGCATTGGCAAACGCGAATGTGGAATCTCTACGATGTCGAATTTGCCGATTACCAGCGTGACTAAATAACTAACGTGAGATTTTGCTTGCAAGTAATGCCAAATTGCTCGATCACCATTATCTGAATTAGATACAAGTCTGCCGTTACTCGAAACGGAAAAACCGCTGGGAACATCAACAATCAATTCCGTAGACATCCGTTCATTAGGCGAATCGTGACAAGCAAACCAATTACGATTGGTTTCTGGCTGCCCGTGAGAATGAACCTCAGCAGTGTAATCAGGTACATCAGCTGAGGCCGGCGTAAAGAACAAACCCGCATAGGGATGATCGCAGATATATTCGATTACGATTTCGTGCTCTTTTCCCATTGATAAAGGCGGATCGAAGCGAATCGTCAACTCCTCACCATCATGGTAATACTCTACTGCCGACCCAGCATAAGTTAGCGATGTAATATCAAGGCCAACCGCATCAAGAGTGATCGCTTGAGTCTCTTTGCCAATGGGCTTCATGCGAAGGGTTTCGGTCGCAGTGAAACGCATATCGTTAAGATCTTCGAAGCGCATTTCCAGCAACATGTGAAGGTAGTCAACCACACGATCGCGCGGGAAGTTACGAAGGTCTTTGCCGGTCGCTTCATCCATCGCTGCAGACTGCTCAAGTTGTTGAAGCTCTGCTCGCTGAAGTTTTCCACTTAGGCAGCTATCAGTTTCGCCCAAAATATCAGCCGCGGCTTTTGGGCCAAATCCTGCTGCGAAAGCTACCAGACCAGCCCCCAAAAATACCTGCATCCTCTTGTGATCAACCATGTTGTGAACTCCTTCACTTTAAGTGTAACGACCAATTGAGCAGTATTAAACGGCCAAGCAAACTAGCTACCCCACTATTCTGTAATTGCGACCGCTAGCCCCTTTCATAAATCGACTGGGCGCGGTACAGTTGGGAATGCCCTACCTGCTTTACCACCCTTCGCCAGATGAGAGCCGCGGCTCAGACCTCCTTCGCCAATCAGGCCATAGCGAGGAAACTACCGAATTTCATTCCCCAGTCCCTAAAGGCTATAAACGAGGCCACCACCGCTATGTAGCTGTGATTGGTACGGTTATGTCTGGCCTGGGAAAGGGTATTTTCAGCTCTTCTCTGGCGAAATTGCTCAAAGATAAGGGCCTCACCATCGCTCCAATAAAGATGGAGGGATATCTGAATATCGATTCAGGCACACTAAATCCCTTCCGCCACGGCGAGGTCTTCGTCCTGGATGATGGCACCGAATGTGATATGGACCTGGGAACCTACGAACGGATGCTCGACCAGAATCTCTCCAGGCGAAATTTCGTCACCTCAGGCCAAATCTATGCGGACATCCTTCAGCGCGAGCGAAAAGGTGGATTCCTTGGCCGAGATGTGCAGATGATCCCCCACGTTACAGGTCAGGTGAAGTTGCGACTCCGCGAACTGGCAGCAACTGGTGGCCCCAACGGTTCCCCAGCCGATGTCGTCTTTATAGAAGTCGGAGGCACAGCGGGCGACTACGAAAACAGCCTGTATATCGAAGCCTTGCGCGAATTAGCATTTGAAGAAGGCCCTGGCACCGTCTGCTTCGTGGCTTTAACTTACGTAATCGAACCTGCAAGCCTCGGCGAGCAAAAATCCAAAGCCGCCCAGCTTGGCATCAAACGACTAATGGAAGCGGGCATTCAACCGCACATTCTCGCTTGCCGTGCTAGCAATCCTGTGACAAAAACGGTAATGCAGAAGATCGCCATGTACTCCAACGTGCCTATGAATCGCGTCATGTCACTGCATGATCGAGATTCTATTTACACAATTCCCGAAGCTATCCGAGCCGAGGGCATGGATCGCGAAGTGTTATCGATTCTTAATCTTCATGATCGTGTCGATGCGGTGCATGAAGATAAAGCTCGAAGAGTGTGGGCGCAGTTTAATCAGAAAATTTCAGCTAAACGTAAACACAAAATCACCATCGGTATCACCGGCAAATATACTACTGTTCGAGATGCTTACGCTTCCATTGATCGCGCAATCGAACATTCTTGCACCCACCTCTCAGCCGAACCTGATATCAAGTGGATCGATACCTCGGATATTACAAAACAAAACGTAGCCCAAGCTCTTAAAGATGTTCACTGCGTAATCGTCCCCGGCGGTTTCGGTGAACGTGGCGTAGAGGGAAAAATCGCCTGCGTGGAATATGTAAGAAACCAACGCCTGCCCTACCTTGGCATCTGTCTGGGATTTCAAGTTGCCGTGATCGAATACGCTAGAAATGTGCTGGGGCTGGAAGACGCTAACTCAACTGAGTTTGATGCTAAGAGCGCTAATGCGGTGATAAGCGAACTACCCGATCAAAAGAAAATCGAAGGCCTGGGCGGAACCATGCGCTTAGGCGCCCAAGATGTGTTAATAGAAAAAGATACGCTTGCGTGGAACCTGTTTGAGCCGGGTAAGTCTGCGATGATTCCCCAGCGCTTCCGTCATCGCTATGAAGTTGAGCCGAAATATATTGATCAATTGCAAAAGGCTGGCATGCGTTTCTCCGGCAAACATCCGCAATACCCAATCATGCAGGTATTGGAATTGGCTGCCAGTGCGCATCCTTACTTTATCGCAGGCCAGTTTCATCCGGAACTGACAAGTCGGCCGATCGTTCCACATCCAATGTTCATGGGCCTTATCGCCAACGCAATAAAGTTCAGCAATCCCGGCTCTGATAGTGAAAAGGATGCAGCATTAGCCCGATGGTTGAGCAATCCACCTACACCCGAGGAAGTTTCTCCTGAAACGCCAGTGATCCACACCAAACCGGCTGGCGGAGTAACCCAAGCTTGACCGATTAATGGCTAAGCCTAAACTCTTGATGTTTTGAATTTAGATTCTTTCTTGTTTTGACTTTTAGACGTTTCGACGTTTCGACGTTTTCCCCGGCGATGTAGCTCAGCTGGCCAGAGCGAGGGATTCATAAACCCTAGGTCGGCGGTTCGAGTCCGCCCATCGCCATTTACATAAACCCTTGTTTTTGCGGGGGATTATGCTTTTTATAGGATTGTTGCATCATGTTGAATTTGTCTGATTTTTGGCAATTGCACACTACTTTGCACACTAGAAAGTTTATGATTCAAGAATGAATCTAGATAAAGTCACTGACGCCGCCATGCGATTGAATCGGGTAGAACCGCATCTAGCAATGCTCGTCTTTCTACTTGAGAGGGATATTGATAACGCTATGCTCTCATTCGGACTATTTGAAGCCGAACGGTCTAAAACTTTCACTGAGAAACTTAACATTCGTGAGTTAATGAATCACGCTTCATGTTTCGTATGTGCAGTTCGTCGCGTAGGGCGGTTATTTGAAAAGCTGGTCAGCCAACGATCATGTTTAACTCCAACAGTCGCCAAGGCTGTGCAACTAGAGTGGCGCAAAAAGAAATCCTTTTTTGATTCGTTCATAGATCCTAGAAATGCAATTGAGCATATCGACAGTGAGATTGATGGGAAAACTTTTTTGCGATTGTTCCAGCTAACTAACGATCGACTTGAAGTGACGAACGGTAAATCAGTCACTATAAACCGCGAGGCTATTGCAAAGCTTACTGAGTCCCTAGATCGCATCGCTGAGGCGATTCTAAGCGGTTATCCTGATCCTGCTACGGTCATCGTGAACGCTGCCCGAACCTTATCCACTACATGTTCGTCAACAGCAGCATAAAAGTCAACGGTAGTTACGATTGAAGCATGTCCAAGTAGTTGCCTTAAATCGTTCATTGGAATGATTTTGGCCATGTGAGTTGCAAAGGATTTGCGAAGATCGTGTGGACTACCTATCTCCCATATGATCTTGTCGAGCTTTACATCCTGTTGCTTAGCAAGATTTGCTCTAGCTTGGATCTGTATAGTTTTGAAATCACGGATTGCGTTGTTGATTAGTTTGGGTGCTGGAATTTCCTGTTGAACATCCTCGGTAGCAGCAATCAGAGCCAATCGTTGAAGACTAATAAATGGATAGATACTTCCACCAGACTTAGCTTTTAACCTTAGTAGAAGTTTCTCGGCTTCACGGTCCAAAGGCACATTGCGCTCCCTATGGTTCTTTGTTGAAAATGCAAGCCTTGGGTATGACCTATCGCCAACTTTGAATTGTCCAGGTCTTTTAGCTGATACGGTTATCTGCCTCGTTTCCTCATCTATATCAGACCAAACTAGGTTGATTATTTCACCAAAGCGAAGACCGGTTGTAATGGCTAATCGAATAAATGTTTTCCACCAGATACCTGAAGCAGCTTCCACCATCGCGTCTACTTCAGCCAAAGAGTAGATTCGTTTTTGCTTCGGCTGCACCTTGGCCAGCTTCTCTTTAGCGAATGGATTAGTATCAATCAATTCTCTTTCGATTGCCCTATTGAAAGCTGCCTTGAGGGTAACGATAGACTTCTTAATTGTGGCCTTTGAGCATGGGGGTAGCGTTCGTTCACCTAGCACATGCTTGGAACCTAACCAGTTTTTTAAGTCAACTACATGTTGCCAATCAATCGCTGTTAACTCCACATCTGCACCGATAGCAGCTTCAGCATGTTTTGATACGTTCTCATGTACGATCAATGTTGAAGGCTTAACTTCTGTTTTGATCGCTTCGCGGTCCAATTCCAAGAATTGTCCAAGCGTTAATCTTTTTGGTTTGTTCTGCTTCGTTTTGCCAGTGTTAAGCTCATGCGAAAATTCACGATGTAACGCACGAGCCTTTACTTTGCTTACTTTGTCGCAACGTCCGTGGCTCTTGTAGCGATCCGCTCCCCTACTGTCGCTCCATTTAGTATTCCAATAGTGAACCACTACGCCATGTTGTTTAGATGGCCTTTTAATCAATAAGCATCTAATGGATTTCATAACAGGCTCCATAAGTGACCGCCGTCACCGGCATAGGTTCCCGCAAAGGATCTGCCAAGCGAACAGCGGTCACGTTCATAAATTGTCTGCTAAGAATTTTGCGGGAACCTAGCTCCACTAGTTTACTTTACTACTCATCAGTGTCAACAGCAGATTTTGCATAGCGTCTTAATTCGTCAATATGCCACTTAAACGTTTTGCCACAGCCTCTTATTGGCGTGATCTTTCCTTCACGGGCAATTGTTTGCAAAGCTCTCACGGCTGCACCTTCATCTGCATAATTATCTTGATCCAATCTTAAAAAGGCAACTGCCTCTATATTCGTAAGAACAGGGCTGGTAAACTTATTGTCTGGTTCGTGAACCATGTCAATCACCCTCCATCCCTAACCGCAACAACTTCTGCGTTGAAGATAACACACCCCATTTGAGCTACCTCTTGAACGTGCTTAGAGCAGCCAGCAAGTAGCTTTTGCTCTTGTGGATTGAAATTTCCAATACGTACATAATCGCGCGCACAACGCGCACAAGTCGGAATATCACTAGTTGTGCGCATTGTGCGCGCAGTTTTTGGAGTATCTGGAAGCTCATTTAGCCATGTACGAAGATCGTTGGCAAAGCTATTCATCAGCCAGACTCCTATCCCACATTGGATTCACTTCAAGAATGATGGAAGCTGGCCGCCCTGTTTTATTGTCAGTAGTAGTAGGTGCTGGACGGATATATTCGAGTTCTTTCAGCAGTTCAATTGCTGGCACAAACTCAGCAAGGCGCATCTTGTTGTACCGACAACTAGTATGAGCATCCCTAAGTGAGAACTTCTCTTTATTGCTCCTGGCGATCCAGCTTAATATCCTGCTTGCCATTGCTATGTCAGGATCAAGCTCTGCAAGACCACAGACTAACTTTTCCTGTTCAATCAAATATGGAGTCCACGACAGTGCCGCGCGCATTATGTCAGCCTCGACTATTCGTTTGCAATGCGCAGATTCACCCTTTAACCCAATCTCAGCTAAACAGTGAAGAACGAGAGCGATGCGACCAAGAGCACCACATAACTTGCCTGACCATTCTCGGTAATATGCCAAATCCCCTCTCGATCCTAATTCCAGTTCCAGTTTGGCAGTAAAGCAATCGAAGATGGTTTGAGCTTCACTACTCAGACTTAGAAATAGCGGAGTATCACCCTTCGGAAATTCCAAAATGTTATTAATAGCAAAGTTGTATAAGTCCTTTAATTCCTGTGTAGCAGCTTTGGCTTTGGTGTTCCTATGGCCCAACAAACTATGTGGTCTGCATTTGAGAAAACGCGCAACAAAGCCCCTGCCTTTAGCTTGTTTGCTTGAGAATAAATCATCAACAGATGATGGTTGTACAGCTAAAGCAAAACTGATTGAAGGCCGTTCTAAATTAATACGTCCACGCCCTACTCGGCTTGAACGATAATCATCGCCTGAATGCCCGCACAGATATAGGCCATAATTCCCTTGATTAGTTTTTGAATAACGACCGAGCGCAACATCAAGGGAATCAGCTTCTGCTGACATTATTAGCACTTTCCCACCACTTTCTGATAACAATTCTCCCGCAGCCTCCGGCGTCGGTTCAGACGTAAATAGCTGTGGCACAATGATCATCTCCATTGCGGATAGTTCTTCAGCTATACCTTCTGCTTCCGCCAGCTTCCTCTCATCAACCTGTTTTGCAGCTTGGTTTGTTAAGTATTTGAGTCTTGCTTCGAGTTGGCTTCGTTCCTGCTTCTGTCGTGCAATCAATGGCTTCAACTCTGCACACTTCTCCCGTTCCCACTTTGTCAAAGGTGCTTGCATTCTCCTTTGTGCTTGAGATTTCCGCTCGGCACTTGGAAGCAGGGCAAGCGTCCAAAGTGCAGAAGGCTCAAACCAATCCGGCCCTAACCTGATTTCCACTTTCTTTGCAGCAGCAAGAGTGACAATCGGCAGCAAGGTCATTGCAAACAGGTCAATTGGGACTTGCAGACTTTCTGCTTCTGCCAGTAGATACTCTTTGATAGCGATTAGAGAAGGCGGAAACGCATCATCAATAGGAAAAACTGGCGCGACAGGTGTGTTTGTCAGCTTGCATGGCTGATCCCAAGTAGACGCGATTGCTGTTGGGATAGTGTTTGTGGTTTCATCTACACTTAGCAAGTTTGAAATCGTTATTGCAATATCCTCGCCGATTAATTTACTTAAAGCTGGCCAGCCGGTCGCTTTGGCTGCCTGATCAATTTTGGATTTGCTGTCAGCGACTACTCTTATTCGATCTTGCACCTCATCATCGCCCGCAGCTTCGGCAACTACTTCAATAAATCGTTCGAGCTTGTGGACTGACCAGCCTTGCCTTAACAGCCAGCCAGCGAGTGCCAAAGCGAGATCGTGCCTCGATCCTTTGCTTGGGTAATGCCTTAAGATTAGGCAGGCAGCAGCAAGTTCTTGAACAGCTATCAATAGTTGTGGTAGATCAACTGATTGCGGCGTTTCATCAATTTCCCATACAACATCTTCACCGCTCGGATGTACTGAGCCAGGGAATACAGTCTGCCCGCCAGTGCATCGCAACTCCACCAAGCACTTGCCCGATGAATCCTTGACTTTCTTTGTCCCTTGATTATTGAAAGCGATAGCCTCATACAGGCGGTGTGAACCGGGTTTGCTCTTGCGGCCAAAGATAGAACCTGTTGGGGGGAGCAGTTGTGGAGCGAGTTTTACTGCCTCTGGGCAATCGAGATCAATGTCAATCAAGCCCGATGGCGCTCCAAGCAATACGCCTACGTTCATCAACTGGCCATTGAAGTATTGGGATAAGTTGTCCTCGTTGATTCGAAGGTTCTGCCAACCACTGATGATTGGACCTTTTTGTTTGTGCGGGATTGGCACAGGGCACCAACCGCGCCGAATATAGTTGAGAGCCGTTGTTGCAGTACTCATCGCTTACCCCTTGTAGTTGCAGGCAACAACTCTTTCGATTTCTTGCAGATCGAAGCGTACAATTCGCCGTGAAACGCGGATATAAGGGATGCGCCCCAGGCGAACCCACCGCCTTACCGTAGTAACTGAAACACCAAAGCGATCAGCAACATCCTGAGCTGTTTGTAATGTTCTCTTTTTTGTTCTTGTTGGCATAAAAGGCTCCATAGTTATTTATGGAACCTTACTGCTGTGCTTTGCACCGCGTCAATACGTAAGTGGCAGTTACGTTTACGTTGCTCAGTTACGTTCTCTAGGTTTGTATTTTTTTAATCGTTTGACTATCCACTTGGAGGGATACCAAACTGCTCCCGTATCGGGTTCTTGTACTCTGTCAGGTTTATCCTGTTCATCCCATTGCTGCACAGTGGTTCTTGGAACTATACCCCCAAAAGGAGATTGAACCGCTCCGGCAAAAATATAACCTTCTGGGGGTTTCCATCCATCACTTACCTTTGGTTCGCTTAATATAGCTGCTTTCTCTTGCAACTTAGCTTTGTCCTCAAAATACCGCTGCACGTCGATCAAATGTCGTTCCAAGATCACCAGTTCAGCTTGATCCAAATCATCAGCGATTTTCTCAAAGCAAATTACACTGATTGCATGGTGAAGATCCAAACTATCGCGCCAGACTTTGGTACAAATGGCTTCGATATCTCCATCGGGAAAAACGTAGTCATGTAGCACGGCCAGCCGTACAGCAGCCTCGGCGGGTGACGTTGGTGACAAATTGGTTGGAACAACTACAGGTGAGTCAAACTCATCCCAATCGAGTCGGGATTCATACGTGCCATCTTCGCATGGTTCGCGCTTAAAACACTCTTCTCGCCACTTATCAAGAAGTTTTCGTAAGGCAAGTCGAGGTAGTTTGGCAACTTCCAACGCGAGTTTGTTTCGTTCCACTCGGACATCATATCTAATTGTGTTCATTCCGCATGTCCTCGTGGGCCGGCTAGGTGGGGCTAGTGGGACATGCGATCACACAAACCCAACCCAATCCGTTCACCGAGAGCTACTCGGCTGCCCGTTTTGAATTATAGCAAGATCCCCGGCCAGTTATAAGCCTGGTATATTGTGAACAAGTTGTCGCCGCTTTGCTTCGCTGGCTTCAACGTCGAACGGCAATTCAACTGGCGGCAATATCAACTCGATCATGTTGTACTTACGGACACGGCCCCCAGTTGGCGAAGAGGATTAGAAGGTCGGCGGTATCTATTGCGCCGCTGCCATTAAAATCCGCAGGCCCGTCAGTACCCCATTGCGCGAACAGCATTAACAAATCTCTTGTACCAACGCTTCCACTTCCATCGAGATCCCACGGGCAGATTAAGCCTTGAAACTCATAAGCACCTAGATCCACGATTGGAGCTGTCCCGCAATCCGCGCCGGGTTGAGGACAATCTGCTGTATTAGGATCATCAATAAATCGTGGGAGTCCGTCGAGATCGAAAAGCATCCCTTTGGGTAGCGCAGCATTCAGGCCAAGGTCAATGCACGGTGAACCTTTGCCGAGTCGATAATCGCCATTCTCAGGATCAACAAACATTGGATCGGCGAGTATGCAGAAATCACAGCCGGGCCAACCAAACTCAATGTTGCTGTGACTCAGATTTATGTTGTCACTACTACTGAAAGGCATCAGTCCATTGCCCCAAACAATAATGTTCGTTGCGTTACCTGTGCCCAGCAGGTTAAAACCACCCTGAAATTGTGCCGTATTCCCAGCTATTGTGCAGTTTGTGATATTCAAAGCGCCACCAGATATCTGAATGCCCCCATACGAAGCCGCTTGATTGTTCACAATTAGGGAATTTGTGATATTTGCGCTAGACACGGAAACAAACCGTACACCCCCACCGTTAGCACCTGCAGTATTCGTAGATATAAAAGAATCTATGATTTCAATATCAGAAGAAATACTGTAAACACCACCACCATCTTGATTCGCTTCATTGTCTATTATTTGACATGCGATTATTTTTGCCGCACTGAGAGAGCCGCCTACGAAAATCCCACCACCTGAGTTCCCCGTGTTGCCACTGATGATACAGTCTTTAATTGTAAGGGCACTTTGGGTGCATTGAATCCCTCCAAACACACCACCTGTAATCGTGAAACCTTCTAGCGTAGTGGCGAGTAGCTCGCCTGAAACAGCCCTGATAGCGCTCAACCCCGTGCCAGTTGCATCTATAGTTGTGACTTCTGGCCCCTGCTCGCTGCGTAATGTAATAACATTACCATTGAAGAATATCGCCTCGCTATAGATGCCTGGTGAAACAACGATCTCATCACCTTCGAGGGCCGCAAGGATGGCCCCTTGGATTGTTGGGTAATCCGCGGGCACATTGATAGTGTCCGCAAACACCGTATTGCTCACTAGACAGCATGCGGCAAATATTGACTGCCTCATTGTATTACCTCCATCGCCGATCCTTGGCGTGGTTGATCGTCCGTGGCGACTAAGATCTTGGCACAAAGCAGGGCAGAAGGCAAGGGGTTAGCGCGTTATATCCACAAATTTGAAAGTGGCGGCTATACCCTGGAAGCGATCGACCTGGAAAACTTCGAGCAGTTCACCATTCATGCGGCTGAACTGATGGACGCGGTTGTAGCGTTGGGTGAGCAGCTTGGCTTGGATTGGGGGGATATCTGAATCGTGCTAACCGCCGGTCGCCCAAAGCTCAGTTTGCACAATTCGCTAAACCAAGTTTCTAAAGTTGATTAATGCCGCAAAGAACTGCCCTACTAGTCGCTGAAATACCGCTGTAGTCCACTCAAATACCGCCTAAAGTGGGATAACCTTCCAGATATCGGGGAGCCGCGGTAACATAGAAGCCTCTGCTCACGTAGCAATAGTTTTCAGATTTTTTGGGTGTGAAATGTTGGTTATAGAGGATGTCATATTAGCATGTCTTCAGCAGTCTGCGACACCGCTGACGGATCGCCAGATTCGACGACGGATTAATGAGCGTAATCTTGTGCGGGTTTCGGATGCGCTATTGAATCTTCAATCATCAAAGATGGTGCGCCGCTCAAGTCGAGGTACATGGTTTCCCATTGGTGGAACTCGTCCTGGAACTCCAACTACCTTTCAAGGTGGGGCGCAACAGGAATCACAACAATTTATATCGGATTTCACGCAGCAACATGGACCGGCAAAGGAAACTCGTTCTAAATCGGCTGGTTCAACGTCGCCTTGGGCGATGTTTAGGCGTCTTTGCATGTTCTATGCGGAATGCGCACGTCTGGAAGAACGATCACAGGTTAGAAGCTTTGCAGATCGCGAAGGAAACGATTTCGTATCGATTCCAGTGGAGATTGATTGGAGTCGCCTCTCAAACGGTCATGATGTGGTCATAGCTGTTCGAGACGAATGGGATGCCTTTCTTCGGACTGCACCAATAGAGGCAAAGAACGAGATTTTTTATTTGGGTGGTCCGGTTGATGTCTATGTTCACAAGGATGGAGATACGACATCGCAGTTTCTCTCCCCTGTATTTATAATTCCAGTAAGAATAAAGCTTGGAAATGGAACTCTCCGTCTACGCGCGGCTGGTCGAATCGAGGTTAACCAAGGATGGCTTCAGAAGAGACTAAAGAATGCAGGTAAACGCCAACTGTTCATGAAACAAATGCGTCTTGCTGAAGATGAATTGCCTTTCGATGATGGGACTATTCGCAGTTTCGTTCCGAACATGGAAGAGGCATACCAAGGATTGTGGTCGTGCTACAGAAAGTGGTGGCAAGAACCCGCAGATATTCGGCAACCAGTTTCTGAGCCCAACTTTACAGATATCACAGAGTCAGGATTGAGAAATCGTGCGGTATTGATGTCACCTCAACCTCTTAAATTTACAAGACGCTTGGTGGAAGAGCTCAAAGCAATCGTTCAAATGGAGGATGACAAACTTGATCAGACCGCGTTGGCTCCATTATTTCGTCAAGACTATTCTTTTGCGAACGATCCTGAGAATGAGCAATGGAATGCAACAAGTTATAAAATAGGAGAGTTTTGTTTACTCAACCCCGTGCAGCGAGATGCAGTAAAGAAGGCACTAAATCAGAGACTCACTGTAATCACCGGACCTCCTGGTACTGGCAAATCAACCGTTGTGAGCCACATCCTTGCGAATGCTGCAATTCATGGACAGAAAGCACTATTTGCAAGTCGAAATCACCAAGCACTCGAAGCTGTAGAGCCGCGCCTCAATGCAATGCTCGAAGGTGATGAAATGTTGGTACTCCGTCCATCACGACCATTTGGAGACAATCGGCAGCAGTTTGAATGGCAGCAAGCGATGGCACTTTTGCTATCAAAACCTAGACGGGATGGAGCGATTGAGAGGTTAGCGGATCTCCGAAACGATCTGTTTGAAAAATTGACTGAGCGTGAGAATGTGGAAGATGCAATTCAAAATATGATCGAACATCGAGAGCAACTCGGAAAACTAGAGGCTCATCTTGCAGATGTATTTAAAGCCGTATCGTCCGATCATCAATCAATAATCAGCAATCAGGACACAACGAATTGCTGCTCCTCCGAACAAGTAAATGCTGCCGAACGGCAACTAAGCATGCTGTTGTCTCTAGAACCCGTTGGGTGGCTTAGGCCATTTTTAATTTGGTGGTGGCGCATCCGCATTCGTAAGTGCCAGCGCAAGGCACAACAACTTGTTATGGCTGTAAATGGAGTAGTTCAAACTAAAACTGATACTACTAATCAACATGTAAATGGGAATGTCAACCAGAACGAGTTAGTGACTGCTCTCAATTATGCAGGCAAATTGTCACTCTCAATTGAGTTGACAGCAAAGATCAAGAGTATTGAAAATATCTTGCATCACTCTGAACCGTTGGCAGACCAAACTGAAAAACTTTCTAAGACTGAAAGTGATCTTGAATCGCTAACTAAAAGAACATTGCAAGCGATTTCAGAGAGTGCCGGAGCAGACCTTACACCTCAGCAACGACAGAAGTTTGCTGAAATTAGCGCGGGGCTTGCAAACCATGGTCCTCCTACAACACAGTGGCCAACAAGAACGGCTTTCGACTCAGCGTTCGAGAAGATAGTGCCTGAACTACTCAAGAGTTTTCCAATCTGGTGTGTCTCAAATCTGACTGTCGCAAGGGCAGCACCCTTGATTCCGGCTGTATTCGACCTTGTAGTGATAGATGAAGCAAGTCAATGTGATATTGGATCGATAGTGCCGCTGCTATTTAGGGCAAAACAAGCAGTAATTGTTGGCGATCCAATGCAATTAAAGCATGTCGCTTCAATTGCTAAACAGACTGAGCTTCAATTGCGAAAGAAGTATGGCCTTATTGCAGAAGAACGGTTTGAACGCTTCACACATGTTGAGAATTCATGCTACCAGCTAGCAAGCAGTAGCGAACACTTAGAATCCACCATTCAATTGACCGGACACTATCGGTGTGACCCACAGATAGCAGAGTATTGTAATAATACATTCTACAATAAAACGCTTAATATTCTGACCAATACAGAGCGTCTTGCTCGCCCTAAAGCAGCTAAGGAACACGGGGCGTGTATGTGGACAAATTGCGTTGGAGATATCAAGAAAGCTTCGAGCGGATGTTACTGTACAAAGCAGGTAGCAATTATTATTGCTGAGCTACAAAGATTGGAAGAGGAGAAGTTCATAGGAACAGTTGGTGTTATAACACCATTTCGAGCACATGCGAATAGATTACGGGACGCAGTTGAGCAGGAATTAGGCGAGGGTATTCCACCACGGTGGCGTTTTATGGTTGACACTGTAGACGGATTCCAAGGGGATGAACGCGACATAATTCTGTTTAGTCTTGTCGGTGGGCCATCAATGCCTGATGGGTCGAAGAGTTTTCTCTATAGGAATCGAAACCGCTTTAATGTGGCTGCGAGTCGAGCTCGCTCTTTTCTCCATATCATTGGTGATCGTGAGTGGGCTCTACAATCGGGAGTCCCCTTCCTTACTGCACTAGTACAGATCTGCGAACGATCTACTGGACAAAAAGATGGATTGATTCGTGAAGATCTCATCGGTCCTGTGTGGGAGCCCCGCGTTGCTGAAGCATTAAGAGACCGTGGGCTTGCTATCAAACAACAGTATCACACTTGTGGCTATTATCTCGATTTCGCTTTACTGCGTGAAGACCTCAAGCTGAACGTGGAGGTGGATGGTGAAACTTATCATCGAGATGCGTCTGGTGCTCGTAAGTTTGAGGATATTTATCGTGATCTGATACTTCGGGCAGCGGGCTGGAAGATAATTCGATTCTGGGTCTACCAACTCAGAGATGATTTTGATGGATGTATTGATAAAGTAGTAAGTAACTGGGAGAATCGAGTTTAGAATTAGAAACTTGATATGTGTCAATAGCACTTATTAAAGGAGACAGCAGATGCCAAAATGCCCTAACTGCGAAATGGAATATATAGATGATGGTGATGGTAACTGCTCTAGTTGTAGACACCCATTGTACAAATCACCGTCTTCGGCCTCAAATAAGGCAGAATCGATTAATGGTCGTGGTAGTGATGGAAAGGAATCAAAGAGTGAAGAGTCATCAGAGAACAGTTTACGCAAAGCACGAATCACTGATCCTCTAAGATTTGTACCTCCGAGGATAGGATTATTAGCGTTTGTTGTATTGGCAATCTTAGGACTCGGTGGCCACTACATTGGACTTAAAACGATTGGATCTTATTCGGAAGTTAGAGCTGAAATTCGTGGAAGTGAACAGTTAATCAATGAGCTCAAAACTAGTATTACAAGTTTTACTCAGGAACGATCACAGATCTCAGCTGCCCGAGACGCAGCACAAACTGAACTAAACTCGCTGCAATCTCAAGTGACGGTGGCAAAAACTACAGAGACACTAGCTCTTGATAGTACAAGGCAAGCACAGGAAGATATGTCTAAGGCAAGGCAGAGTCGTCTGGATGCTGTTAATGACCGTGATTCTGCTATAGCTGCACGCGATAAAGCCAACAGTGACAAAGCTGGTTTGCTTACAGCGATCGAATCACTAACAACTCAAGAGGTATCGCTCAAGCAGAGTGTTCAAACACTCGAAGTTTCACGCACTAATCTAGATACTACACTTAGGTCTCTTGCGCGAGAATCCCAAACGCTCAGTGATATTCGCAAGCAACTTGACACTGCTCGTAATGACCTCACTATCGTTGAACAGCGTAGTGCCGTTGCACAAGAGAGATTGGCAATTGCCCAGACGACCCAAGCAGCAGTGGATAGTAGTCAGGCTGATATTCAAGCTCTTACGACCCAACGCAGTCAGCTTAATGGGATCGTAGCTGAGCTGCGGGCTCAGATTGATAAAGAAAAAGAAACTCTAGCAACTGTCACAACGCTTGTGAGCCAGAATCAAATAGTTGTAGCCGCCGCTGAAGGACAACTTGCATCTGCACAGAGAGAACAAGGGGTACTTGAAAAAGAGGTATCAAATTTGCAAATCAAGCGAGATCAACTGACACCGCAGATTGAAGCTTTGGAAACACAAGTAAATAAACTTCGAGGATCTACCTCAGGATTAGAGGCTCAATTGGCAAAGCTTCGTACTGAGGAGATTAATGTAACCTCGCGAGTGTCCGAAGCTACATTTTTGGCTGGATCGATAGTTGAACTTACTGGGCGTAGAGACAAGCTGCAGGCTGAGGTTTCTTCATTCAGTGCTAGTCGAGACTCTTTGCAGAGTGAAGTTTCAGCTCTTGATGCTGAACTTAAAGCACGCGGAGAATCGATCTCTCAATTGAACGGACGATTGCAAAGGTTGCGGGAAGAAGAGGTTTCAAAGTTCCAACTCTTTGAACGCATACTGCGATCGCTCGAAGCTGCTTTGAAAGCAGGTAACTCAATCAAATCGGAAGACAACACTTCCAATGACGGCAAAGAACCTGAAGAAGGGGGAGAATGATGCCTGATCTGTTAATGCCTTATTTGGTGAGCCTGGTTACAACAGTAGTTGTAGTTTTAATCGCAACCTGGGCATACTTCATTAGCTATCGCTCGGCAGTCAGGAACGAACTGCTTAACAAGGAGATGGAAGAAAGTAATAAATGGGTGGGACGCTTAGAGACTCTTAAGATTAATGTGGAAGATCTGCAAGATCAGAAAGACATGCTTGCAATAGACCTGGCCGAAGCCAAAACGACCATAGAGCAAGCAACACGAGATCGAGATTGGTTCGAGAAGCATCGTGACGAGGTAGCTTCTGCCAGAGTGGTATTCGAACAAATGGAGGAACGGAATGCAAAGCTTGCCGACCTAAATGATCAGATAGCCAACAAGACTGAAGCATTGCTGAAACTTGAAATCGATGCGGCGAAAGCTGAGTTTCATAGGATAAACGCTGAAGAGAAAGCAGTCGCGCTGGAAGAGCAGGCAGTAAACATTGCAAAGTCTCTTGAGGAGAAGGAACAGCGAGCTAACCAGGCTCAACAGAAAATCGATGAGGTTCAAGGCAAACTCGATGGAATCCGTGAGGAGTACGATCAAGTCAGAGTGGATCTTGCTGCAGCCACGAAACAGCTAGCAGAAAGTAAGGTCGAACTCGAATCGCTTCACAATGAACTCGAGGCACTGCGAGCGACACGCAGCCAGCAGCAACACTCGCTAACTAAAATACGTAAGGAGCTCGATGAGGCTGATATTCACAAGCGCAAAATTCAAACAACGGCAAAGGAACTTGAGCATCAGCAGCAGGTTCTTGAAGGCAGTGTAAAGGATCTGCTAGCCAAACAAGAAATAATTGAACCTCGATTGCGGGATGCAAGTTCAGCACTGAAATCACTTTGGGAACCCGTCCTTGAGTCCGAGCAGTTCCCAGATGGCTGCATGGACGATCCGAAGGAGATCGACTCGCTCGACAAGGTGAGGCAGTATCTCAAGTCTCTGGACCTTCGGTTCGACGATCGTGTGATCAACGCCTTCCACACTTCGCTTAAGATTTCGCGAGAGGCGCCATTACTTGTACTGGCGGGAATAAGTGGAACAGGTAAGAGTCTACTCCCACGCAGATACGCAGAGGCGATGGGCATGCACTTCCTCAGTGTACCAGTACAACCGCGATGGGATGGCCCGCAGGATCTGCTGGGCTTCTTCAATTACCTTGACGGAGAATACAAAGCAACTGAACTTGCGCGGGCGCTTGTTCAAATGGATCGCTTTGGACCGAGCAAACGCGACTGGCCAGGAGTGCCATCAGAATGGGAAGCAGAATCATCAATGAACGATCGCATGCTTCTTGTCCTCTTGGATGAGATGAATCTTGCCCGAGTCGAATACTATTTCAGCGAATTTCTGAGCCGACTTGAAACTCGGCGCGAGATAAAGGATCTGGATGATCCACTCGCAACTCGCGCTGCAGAAATCCTGCTCGAGACCGGATTCATAGGAAAGTCGGCTGGCGTGCGTGTGCTACCTGACACGAACATGCTTTTTGCCGGAACGATCAATGAAGACGAGTCGAAGCAAACCCTTTCAGACATGGTAATAGATCGTTCCAACATCATGCGATTTGGCCGACCACAACAACTGAAGATAGAAACAACACTGTCAGTCGAAAAACCACCGTCCTCTTACCTTCCCTCGAAGGTCTGGGACGCTTGGATCGTGAAGTCTCGCGATACCGAAAAGCCACTGATAAAGGAAATTGACAATTGGATTCAGGAACTAAATGTAGCTCTCGGCAGAGTTGGACGACCATTTGGCTTCAGGACCGACAAGGCAATTCGAGAATACATTTTGCAATACCCCGATAGCTCCGAGGGATCTGATGAAGAAGTAGTAAGATATGCAATGGCGGATCAGGTTGAACAGCGAATCCTTCCCAAGTTGAGAGGCCTCGATCCCTCCGATCGCGACTCCGCGACGCTGCTTCGAACGGTTCGGGACGTCGTTGAGGAACTTAACGACGAGAATCTTGCCAGTGCGATCGAGTCGGGCATGAAGGCTCACGGTGGACATCTGTTTGTCTGGCACGGCGTCGATCGATCGGGAGTTGAGGAGTAATTGGTGGCAACTCCAGCAGGAATATTAAACTCTCCAATACATCTTCAAACACTGTTGGCAGGTGGTATGTGTCCGGGCCGCCTGCAACGACAGTTCATTCGAGCATCCGTTGATGTTGAATCTATAAGCCTTAGATTTCCACCTTTGTTTGCTCCACTTGTAACAATCAACCCAAAGAACGGCGAACGCATTTTCGAGTTGCCACTTGCTGTTGTTGATAGCGACGACCAAGTCTCTGCAACAGAGACGGAGATCGATATCACATTCAATGATGGAAGCATTACAACACAAGTGGTAGATCTAATTACAGCACCGAGAAGAATAATTTTTGAAGGATTGCAGGATACTTCATCGGAAGTAACTACATCCAAAGGTATTGATAATGCAAGTTTGGCTGCGAGCTCGATGATAGATGCACACTTGGAATCCATCAATGAGATTCACTTCCCTGATAGGGATAGTGATCGGGCGCGTCCCCCGCAAGCTGAAGGTATGTCAATTATTTCATGGTCGCAATGCCGCTCTATCTTCTCAGAACACAGTGATGATGATGAAGCAAAGATGCGATTGATTGTACGAATAGCTACCGAGTGTGAGCAGCTAGTGGAGGATCTCTGCACACGGCCACATAGGATACTTCGCCGTATACGCCGACTCGAGCGCGTTGAACGAGCCCAGCAATTAGATTCTGCCTGCATCCGTTGGCTTATACGACAACCAGGACGCACGCTGGTTGAGAAAGCTGGCCCGAAGAGGCAGGTGATGTCAATAATTCGCACCGATAGCGCTGACACTCCAGAGAACAGAGTGCTTCGTGATTTTCTTGAGCGTTGCCAACGAGCAGCGAGTCAATACTTAAAAGAACATGAATATCTTAAAAGGCTTAAACGTCGCAGTAACCGCGTCGATCTTGTCCATCGTTTTCTCCTCAAGGCGACTCGACTTCTTAGCACGACTGAAATTGGCGATATTCCAAGATTAGCTGGACTAGCCCAGCCGAATTATGTTCTGCAATTCGACGAGCGATACAGTAGACTTTGGCCGTGGTACGAGCGACTGCGACGCCATCAGACTGAGCTCGACAATGTGTGGCGTTGGCAGCATCGCCTTTGGGCGGAACGATGCATCCTGACAATATTTGCCGCTCTTGATGAAATCCAAGGCAAAGAATCAAGAATTAATACACGCGCATTTGTGCGAATTGAGCAAGACAATGGACAATTTATCGACGGCAGATCGCCAATCGGGATGTGGATCGATCCTCGTTCACCACAGAGAGATGGTATTCTTGCAATACGAGGCGAATCACTTCCAAACATAGTGCCTGTGATTGATGATGTCCCAGTACATGCTCTGATGTCTGATTTATTCATAGCCAAAGTCGATCGATTCCAACGCAAACCAATAAGGCAATTGATGGCAATTAGCTGTTGCTTTGATTCCGAAGCTTGGTCGCATACAGAGGAACTCAAATCGGCAATCGGACATTCTGATAGTACCGTGGGAGCTGAAAGTAGTTCATTTCAAATGCACCGCTGTATCATGATTCCTGCACCTGCTGATAGCAAATACAAAATCGTTTTCTGCGATGATAAGAAACGTACTGCATTAGTGACTCTTCCCATTGATTTTGAGAGTTCAATTGCTGGCGTAACAGAAATATTGAAGCATTGGATGGGAGGTCACTATTGATTCGATCTGCTGACAACCCTGCAGCACCGGGTTTGGGATTGTACCTTGATTCCATCGGACTACGCGCTGGCACATCTACGGACGGACATAAGAGTCTGTGTATTGCGAGTGAGCAATATCCGATTCCTCCGGCAGCGTTACTACCCCGTCTTTCCGGCGAGCATATCGCAGCTGATATTGGGTGCATTCCTGACATCCGAGGTTCAGGACATTATTTGCCAGAAGATGCACTTGTCGATCCTAATAAAGTTGATAGTGCGCGTTTCCCAATTGCATTCGCTTGGAAGAAAATAATCGAAAGAGATACTGTCGATTGGGGATGGTTAACACCGGAAGGAGTGAAGAACAAGTGCACTGCATATGAGGCGATCGCAATCGTGGCCCAATGTGCAATCAGTGATTTTGGCTACAAAGAAGACCAACAAGTTGCAATGATCGTCCCGAATTCCATTGATGAGACTATTCAGGAGAGCCTACTTAAAGAGCTGCGTTTAAGTTGTCCTTCGCCTCCCAAATTACTTTGGCGACCAATTGCTTCCGCACTTGCCTGGTGCGAAGAGCACGCAAGTCAGATACTTGACACGAACCCTGAACCTAATCATTCAGTTGGCGATCTTCTTTGTCTCCACCTTGGCTTTGATGGTTTTGAGCACTGTATTCTAAAGCTCATACCGAGAAGACATGGGAGCGAAATGTTTCTTCTTCCCGCGCGGTCACTCCCCAAGTCGGACACAACGATTACTCCGAATATTGATGTACTAGATCAATTGACTGAATGTGTAATCGGTTCAATTCCTGAACAACAAGGATTCCGATGGTGGACGCAATGGTGCACAAACTTCTTGGCTCGATCATTCGCGCAGTACGAAGTGGCAGCAGGCAGACCCTTAGAGCCTAATTGTATAACATGCCCAACAAAAGAAGATATTGAGAACATTATCTCGTCGTCAAAAAGCACATTGCAGATTCATAAACGATGGGTCGAGAAACTGGCATCGCTTAATGTCTCGAACGTGTTAGGAGTAGTTGCAACTGGACAACTCGCATCTGTGCAAATGGGATCCCATACTTTCGCTGGCAGGATTTTGCTACAGGCAGGGATCAATCCTTCATCGGTAAAGTTATACAGCGAAGGCGTTCACGCTCGTTTTGGTGAGCTGCTTCCACGCGGAGCTGCCATCTTCGCTAAACGAGTATCTTTAGGCTTACCTTCGTACCTCGATACGATACCGCGGATTGAAACAATTGTGACAAAGGAGGGCGAGCCAACCTGGGCGGAACTGATCCCGTCAATAGATGAGTATGTTCTAGGTGGTGAACTGTGGAAACACTCTAGTAAACCCAGTGAACTTCCGTTACAGATTAACCGCGGTGAACAGCACTTAAAATTAACAGTCTGGCGTGAGGGACATGATCTAGTCCGTGAGGTAGTCAGGGATTGGCCTCAGCCGACTAAGGAAAAGACTGCAGTTGAACTGGAAGTCAGAATGTTCCCAGGACAAGGCAATCCAAGAGTTGAAGTCAAACCTAGACAGCGAGGAGTTCTTGGTTTTAAACGAGTGTATTTAGATTGGAGTCGAAGCGAAGAGAAGCCTTATGGGAAACAGGAAGCGCTTGATAATGAAGAGCGAACTAATCCACCGTTGGAAAAGCGAAAAGCCAGCCTAGACTGTTGGCAGGAAACCCTAGGTAGCTACCAACAGAGAACTCCCGCGTTTAGGAGGGATCAAGCTTGGAAAAACGCGTGTGATTGTACACAGCAATTAATGGGTCTATATCGGAGGGGTAGGATGTCGAGAATCCCGGAGGCCCTTGTTGAGCTTCGAAATAGCCTGCGACAACGAGATGAGACATACATAAGGAAAACTCCCGCTGAGCATGCCTCGGCCGTTTCATCTGATGGGCACCTGCATGAACTGGCTAATGATAAAGAATTATTGCCTATGTTAGTAACTAAGCTTATTGAAATCATTAGTAGTAATCACGATTCTAGTATCCGCGACAATGCCTTTAGGTGCCTTGGAAACTGCAGCTCCGATGATCCTGATGTACGCAACATCATCCACAAGTTTGTATCTCGCAAGAGACGACCGACAGCAGCGGAACTGTGGTTGATAGGAGGCTGCCTACGAAATCCGGCTGATATCGGTGAATTCGCTAAGAGATTCGTCGATTGGCTTGAGACACTAAATAATCCATTGCGCGCTCTAGCTAGGATCCTTCAATATCGAGAAGATGCAACGAGCAAGATCCCATCCGCTATAGCCATTGAGATTACAGATAATTGCTGTTGGATCGCACGTCAAGAGCTCGATTTAGTTCTAAGCGGAGATCAAACAAAGCTGGCTCAGATCTACCGTCACGCAAGTTTGTGCATCGTATTCATGTTGCGACGACGCAAGTATGATCCAGCGTTCCTCCCACCGGATGAGCCATTGGCACTTGAGGCTAAGGCGTTGTTTGCCCGTGTGCTTTCTGGAATTGACGCTGAAGAATGTAAGAATCTTATACGCAGCGAACTTCGCTACTTAACTTTGTTTGCTCAGGCTTTGTGTGAAATGAGCCCTGAAGAATGTAGGGAGGCTACGAATAACGAATCAAAGTGCAAATCTTTGCTCAAGAAAGTAGCCGCTAAACTCGATACTGCTGAACAAATCGCAGCTATGGGAGGATTTGTAGACCCAGTTCATGTGACCAAGCTCATGATCGACTACATCGACAAACGTGGTCGTGGAAGGCTTGGAGTTCCCACGGACTAGGCACAATGATGCTATTTTTGCCTGTGGAATTTCAACGGCAACAGCATTGTCAACACATCCGATCTCCTAATCCTCTTCGCCAACTGGGGGCCGTGTCCGTAGCAAGATGGCATCAGGGCATCATGGCATCTTGACAACAAATCAGATTATACATGTAAAGCCGTCCCGATGGAATCGGGATTGGTCGCGTTAAAAAAATGGCAGTGCGTTGATATTTACGTATCTCTTCATAAGCAAAAATGCGTAGTTCAAAGTCACCATCACTCATGCATCATGGCCTCTTTGCTCTGAGGTTTCGCCACGCCCCCAACCACATTCCGGGCAGCCACCGTCGGAAGTTACACGCAGGTCGTAACCGCACTTAATACATCGCCCTCGTTTACGACGAATTATGCGACGCGCGGTGAAGGGGCCCAATGTGACACACCACAAAAGAGAAGCATAGAAGATCGTGTTAATTGCAAAGCCCAGCCAGATGGGGCGTAGTGGGAGGAACCGGACTTGCCAAAGAGTGGATACTTCTCGGTACAGGCTTAGGAATGGGGAAGGTCCAAAGGAGAATAGTGTCCGATCAATAAAGTCCGTGAGCAATATCGCGTATTCTACTTCACAGAAAGGTTGTGAGGACTGTTTTGAATCTGCGACTGCCTGGCCCCAGAGTGCGAGCATGGGCCAGCCTCGTCCATCTTGCATCCGGGCGAATTTATTCCATTCGTCTCGTTGAATTTCCAGGAAATAGTCTTGATTCCACGATGGGAGTAAGCTGCCAGGATCACGACCGTCACTAGAACCCGTTGATGCTGTTATATGATAACTGAATACACGCATTGCGCCTGGTCGCTTAAGTCGATACACACCCCACAAATGATACGGCGTTTCCTTGCCCACTTCCGCCTCGATGAGGTTCTTGACGGTTGTGTGACCCCGAGTTACATCCAATTTCCATGCAAGTCCCCACGCAACAGCAACATTAACTATGACACCTAGTAGGAGGAAAAGGATAAGCTTGAACAATCGGCACTTCATGAGAGTATTCTACGACACATCTTCCCGCTCCCAGCCGCATTCGGGGCAGCCGGTTGAGAAGTCACCGCGCAGGTCGTAGTCGCACATCTGACAGTGTCCCGGCGCAAATCTCCAGTCATGTCTGAACGCCAAGATCGTCGCCACTCCAACAAGCACAAGCGGTATCCAAAGTGGAACAAAGACGTGTGTTGTTCGCGAAGTTATGAACGTGCCGTGGATTAGCCTGGGCAGCCAATATACCTCGTAGGGTTGCCAAGCTGCGAACCAACCCGGCGCCTGCGTTGGCATTCCTTTGGGGTACACGGATACTTCAAAGCATCCGACGCTCAGGACGACAACTACGGTGCGGGTCTGGTAGCCGAACGCTGACCAGAACGTACCAATCCAAGCGCACAACAGTAAGGCACATGCGGCTGCACCAACCCATTTGAGATGCCGTCGTTTTCGTTTCATTTCGCCAGCAACTTGGGGATGATCTCCTCGAGGCGATCACGTCCACGGTCGGTGTGCAGCTTTCCGTCACGATCAATGACGAAATAGCGGGGGATGGCCGTAACGCCAGTTGTCTTTAGCACAGCAGTCTGACGATTCTCGCCCAGATCCTTCAAGTACACCTGTGGCCAACGGATGTCGTTGACTTTGACATACTCAGTCAGCGGTGCGCGTTTGAAGTCAGAACTGATACCTACCACTTCCAGGCCACGATCATGGTATTTTTCATAAAGCTTCTTCAGCTTCGGCATCTCGGCGACGCACGGTCCGCACCAAGTTGCCCAAAAATCCATGAGAATGACTTTGCCTTTCCACTTGTCCGTTGAGACCTCGTTACCGTTCAGCTCCGTCAGTTTGAAGGGATATGGCTTGCCAACAATCGGAATGCCCAGCGGCGAGTCTTTCAAATACTCGGCAAGGCGCTGCTCTTCGCGCTCTTGCAAATAGTCTTCCCACTTTTGTAGATCCTGTTCCCGCTCCTGTAAAACTGGTAATTCCTCGGCGCTAACGATCTTGAACTGATCGAGGATAATCTTGCGGACGTGAGCGCGAGGGCAGGATTTCGGTGTGACGAATAGGTGTGCCCGAATGCCTTTAACGTCTGATCCGCTGCTACCGTAACCATTGGAAAAAGCTGCGTGGCGTTTGCCGTCTTTGTCGATAAAGGCAACACGGAGGTCCTCGGGTTCGGGCAACGTTTCGACGGCGTATGCCAGAAACACGCCAAGCTTGTCCTGCTCGAGCGGACAGATTACGATTCCACCGAGGGAGAAGGACGTGCCCGAGAATGTCAGGTTGGATGGAATTTCGAGGCGTCTAACTTCTTTCCAGGCCCTCGAGTCGCCCATCTGATCGATGGCGGCATCCTGAGTGAAAGCCAACAGTGCTAAAGCGACGGTAAGCAGATGGTACCTCATATCTGATCTCCTATCTTTGTAAAGTTGCTTTCAACGTTCATATGTCAGTGAACTTCGCCTCGACTCATAGATCAATAGTGTATATCGTGACCCAGCGGCCTGGGTCATCCAGCAGAAACCGCTTGTTAAGTAGATAGCCATCAAATCCGTCAATCAGGTTCCGAGCGACCTGTAGCATCCACTGTCCGCCGGGAATCGGTGCGATACGGAAGATCTTGACACGATGTCTTGGCAGATCATTCACATAGCATACGATATACCGGATTAGTCCAAGCATGGTTGCCTACCCCCAATTGGCCAGAAGGATGAGAAGATCACTGACACCGACCGTGCAATTGTCATCGAGATCCGCATTGCATTTGTCGCAATGGATACATGGTCCCCATAAGGACAATAGGAGCAAGAGGTCTACTGTATTAACTGTTCCATCTTCGTTGAGGTCAGCAGGTGTGGAAAACGAAGACACGATGATGCCACCAGAACCATCGGTAAAGATCACCCGAAAGGCCAGTTGGCCAGCATCGTTGAAGTTTATTTCGCGGCCGTCCTCGCCTCCCGAGATGAAGGTCTCGCCGAAGGTCATGAACACCTTTAACACAGTTCGCACATCACCTGGGGCCACTTCGATCTGGTCTCCTTCGCGGATAACCAGAGTCAGCAAGCCGTCGGGATCTTCAGCCCAGACGCCGAAGTGATTGAAGCCGTCCACACCCTCACCTGTCAGCCAGGCCGTGAACGCTACCTGGCCCGTGGCGTTCGTCACCGGCCCCGGGAAGATGGAGAGGAACGTCACGCCCGCCGCGGTGCCGGGGGCCTGTGAACCCTTTCGAGCCACCAGTGCCAGTGACCCCGAGCCCTCCGACCACACACCTACGTTGTTCGCCCCATCCACGCCCGGACCGATCAGAGAGGCCGCGAATGCCGTTTGTCCGGCACCGTTCAACATGGCGCCTGGAATCAAACTGAGGTAGTTCACGCCCTCTGCCGTTCCGGGAGGATGCGCGCCTTCACGGGCGACCATCACAAGCGATCCGGAACCCTCCGACCAAATGCTGCCATCGTTTAAGGAATCCACGCCTGGGCCGATCAGTTTGGCGAAGAACGCCGTCTGGCCCGCGCCGTTGATGATAGTTGTGAGCGCACTTGAGAACGTGTCGAAGTTCACTCCCTCACCCAGTCCGGGGGCGGGATCACCGGCACGGGCGACCAGTTCCAGCGAGCCAGGCCCGCCCGACCAAATGCCCTGGGCGTTGCCGCCGGAGCCCGGGATGACGCCCGGGCCGGAGAGGATTGACTTAATCGGCGTCTGGCCCGCACCCCCGACTGCGTATGAGCTGAGGATTTGATTGCCGTCGCCAAAAACCACGCCTTTGGGGGTGCCCGGCGCCTGGTCGCCTAGTCGGGCTACGAGCGCCACGGAACCCAAGCCCTCTGACCAGACGGCGAAATTGTTCGTCACATCCACGCCCGGACCTTCGAGATAGGAGGAAAACGCCGTCTGCCCTGCGTCGTTGAGGACGGGACCGAATACGACTGCGAAATTCACACCCGCAGGCAGACCGGGCGCCTGTGTGCCCGTTCGGGCCACCAAGTTCAATGACCCCGACCGATGTACCCAGATGCTGCCACTCCCATCAGATAAAGAGATGAGAAAGGCCGTATCGCCAACATCGTTCATCACCGAAGGGCACAAGAACCCCGCATGGCAGGTGGCGAAAAGCATACCATCCGGCAATCCGGGGGTTTGATTACCTTCACGGACCAGAAGCGCCAAGGAACCCGTCCCCTCAGACCACAGGCCGTCGTTGTTGGAGTCGCCCACGTCCGGGCCGGTCAATCTGGCCATAAAAGCGCTGTGGCCCGCGCCATCGATGACGGGATCACCGAAGAAACTGTTGAAGTCCACATCCAGTGCCGTGCCCGGTGCGGGATCACCGGTCAGGGCGACCACTCTAAACGTGATCGTATCAGCGAACGTCGAACAGACGATCGCGAGACTACATGTCATTACCAACAAACATACAAAATGCCTTTGACTTAATAGCTGAAAGTTCATCGCTGTCTCCCATCGTTTGAGATTTTGTTCACAACAAGGCAGCCTCATTAAAGGTCCCGGTTGTATTTCGTTTCTTCCTGCGCATGAAAAATTACCTCAATTCAGCCCCAGTTGCTAAACAGAATGAGAAGATCGCTTACGCCGACAGTGCAATTGCCGTCGAGATCAGCAGTACAAGCCTCGCACACTTCGCACGGTCCCCAGTTGGCGAAAAGGATTAACAGGTCACTTGTACCCACTGTACCATCGCCGTCGAGGTCCGCGCTATGATCAGGAATGCTGGCGTAGAGGCCCTCGCCGCCCCATGAAGAACCGCCGAAAACTACCTCCTCCCCATCGATAGCAGGACTCGTACCTTGGGTCAAACGAAATGAGCTAAAAGTGACATCGCGACCTGGCACAATTGTGTCGGTGTCGGCGATGGTCCTGAGCGCGCCATCAATGTAGGCATAAATGCCCCATCCATTGTTACCATTGCGGCTCGGGATTTTTGCACCGAACGCTACGTTCTCTCCACTGATAGAGGGTTCGGCGCCGCTGAAGAGTCCAAAATGTGTGAACGGCCCAACACCCCCAGGGACATCGGTGTGATTATCGACAATAAGCTGAAGCGAGCCTTCGATGTAAGCGAAGATGGCATGTCCGTTGAAATCGTTGGTTGTTTGCGCGCCGAAAGCGATGTTCTGGCCACTGATGGCCGGGCTGGCGCCTTCGTGCATGGCAAAAATGACGAACGTCCCGCCATCTGGAGAGCGCGTTTTCGTATCTGCGATAACCTGCAGCGATCCGTCGATGTAGGCGTAAATCCCCTGCCCGTCTTCGGTACATCCCCCGAACGCCACGTTCGAACCGCAGATTGATGGACTGGTTCCGCTGAGGAGTCCAAAGTTTAGAAACGTGCCCGGTCCGCCTGGCACGGGTGTATTTGTGTCGGCGATTAATCGCAAAGATCCATCGATGTAAGCGAAGATGCCGGTTGAAAACGTCGTGACTGCCCCGAACGCAATGTTCTCACCGCTGATGGAAGGACTGACCCCATTTAAGCCTCGGAACGTGACGAAGGTCTCGCCGTTAGGAGCCGGCTCATCGCTTTGGGCAATCGAGCGCCACACGCCATCGATTCTCGCCCATATGGCCATGAACTCGGAGTCGAACCCCACTTCGTCGGCCCCGGAAAAGACCACGTTCTGGCCGTCGATGGCGGGGTGGCTGCCAGCGGCGAAAAACACACCAAACGGGGCATCGAATCCTTGGGGCGGCGTGCTTGTATTGGTGATCGAAACAAGCTCACCACCGACTTCAGCATAGATTCCGGTGTCCTGATCACGGTGGCCGACAAAGACCATGCTGCCGCTACCCATCACCGGGCTGTTTCCGCTGAGCAATGAAAAGCTGATGAATTCTCCCCCACCGTCAGGTGTCTGCTGTCCGGTGTCGGCGACGATCCGCAGAGAATCAGCTTGTACTGATGTCGCAAGTACGGTGAATAGGAGAATCCTGGCGGGTATGCTTGGGAAGAACCAACCGTTCATTGATGATTCCTTTCCGCGGGCGGTAAAAGCTCAGTCAATATCACAAAACCGAATTCGTGCAAAGCGGCCGCCACCGGTTCTTCGAATCAGGTGGAACTGATTGCCAGCATGAATTTAACAAAAGCTGCATTCTCATTCTATCCCCAGTTTGCAAAGAGTATAAGTAGATCAGCTGTGTTAACAACGCAATCTCCGTCCAGATCTGCTGGACAATCATCGCAGTCAGCGCAGGGACCCCAGTTGGCGAACAGGATTAGCAGATCACGGACGCCAACGCTTCCGTCACCGTCCAGATCACCCGGCGTGGAAAACGAAGACACGAGGATGCCACCAGAAAAGTCGGTAAAGATCACCCGAAAGACCAGCTGCCCGGCATCGTTGAAGTTTATTCCGCGGCCGTCCTCGCCCCCCGAGACGAACGTCTCGCCGGTGGTCATGAACACCCTTAACACAGTCCGGACATCACCCGGGGCCACTTCGATCCGGTCTCCTTCGCGGATCACCAGAGTCAGCAAGCCGTTGCGATCTTCGGCCCAGACGCCGAAGTTATTGGAGCCGTCCACGCCCTTGCCGGTCAGCGAGGCCGTGAACGCTACCTGGCCCGCGGCGTTCGTCACCGGCCCCGGAAAGATGGAGCTGAAAATCACGCCCTCCGCGGTGCCGGGGGCTGGTGAACCCTCGCGGGCCACTAGTTCCAGCGACCCCGAGCCCTCCGACCACACACCGCTGTTGTTCGTCTGATCCACGCCCGGCCCGATCAGATAGGCCACGAATGCCGTTTGTCCGGCGCCGTTCAACATGGCGCCTGGAATCAAACGGAAGAAGTTCACGTCCTTCGCCGTGCCGGGGGCATGCGAGCCTTTACGAGCGACCATCACAAGCGAGCCGGAACCCTCCGACCAGATGCTTTGATCGTTGGTCGAATCCACGTCCGGGCCGATCAGGTAAGCGAAGAACGACGTCTGGCCCGCGCCGTTGATGATGGTGGTGAGCGCACTTGAGAACCTGTCGAAGTTCACTCCCTCACCCAGTCCGGGGGCGGGATCACCGGCACGGGCAACCAATTCCAGTGAGCCAGGCCCGCCCGACCAAATTCCCTGGGCATTGCCGCCGGTGCCCGGGATCACGCCCGGGCCGGAGAGGTATGCCTGCATCGGCGTCTGCCCCGCGCCCCCGACTGCCCATGAGCTGAGGCGATTAAAGCCGTCGCCGAATACCACGCCTTCGGGCGTGCCGGGTGCCTGGTCGCCCAGTCGGGCTACGAGCGCGACGGAACCCAAGCCCTCTGACCAGACGGCGAAATCGTTCGTCGCATCCACGCCCGGACCCTCGAGAAAGGAGGAAAACGCCGTCTGCCCGGCGTCGTTGAGGACGGGACCGCGTAGGACTGCGAAATTCACACCGGCAGGCAGACCGGGCGCCTGGGTGCCCGTTCGGGCCACCAAGTTCAATGAGCCCGAGCGATGCACCCAGATGCTGCCACTCCCATCAGATAAAGAGATGAGAAAGGCCGTGTCGCCAACATCGTTCATCACCGAAGAGCAGAGAAACCCCGCATGGCAGGTGGCGAAAAGCACACCATCCGGCAATCCAGGGGTCTGATTACCTTCACGGACCAGAAGCGCCAAGGAACCAGAGCCCTCAGTCCATATGCCGTCGTCGTTGGAGTCGCCCACGTCCGGGCCGGTCAATCTGGCGACAAAGGCGCTGTGACCCGCGCCGTCGATGACGGGATCGCGGAAGAATAGGCTGAAGTCCACATCCGGCGGTGTCCCCGGAGCGGGATCACCGGTCAGGGCGACAATTCTGAACGTGATCGTATCAGCGAGCGCCGAACCGACGATCCCGAGACAAAATATCATTACCGACGCACATAGAAAAACACCTCTGACTCGCAGCTGAAAGTTCATGACCGTCTCCCATCGTCTGAGACTTTGTTCCAAACAAGGCCGCCTCATGGTCGCGTTTTTTTTTCGTCTCTCTCCTACGCATGAAAAATTGCTTCAATTCAGCCCCAGTTGCCCAGCAGGAGGAGGAGGTCCATGACCCCGACCACGCAGTCGTCGTCCAGATCGGCCGGGCAACTCCGCGGACACGGCACGTCGCACGGCCCCCAGGCGCCCAGCAACTGGAGGAGATCCGGGACGCCGACCGTTCCGTCCTCGTCGAGGTCGCCGAGGATCGTGACGTCGAAGGTGAAGGCGAATGATGCCTGCCCCGCCCGGCTCGGCGGCACATCGTTGTCGATGAACGACCCGGCTTGAACATCCAGGATGTACACCCCAGGTTCGAGGGTGCCGGCGGCTTCGAGGGCCTGCTTGTTGATTCCTCCGCCGGGCGGGGCCTCGATGGACTGTTCAAAGATTAGGACGCCTCCGATCGCGCCCTCCCACAACCTGGCCAGAACAATGACTCCGTCGTTGGCATCGGGCAATGCCTCCGCCGACATCGTGCCATCGAGAGCAAACCTGCTCAACGACGGCAACTCAAAGGTCACCTGGAAGATGGAATATCCAAACGCATGAATGACGTTAGGAACCGGCCCGCCAGCTGTGGACGTGCCGCTGCCGGAGCCGGTCATGGATGAAGCGCCGATTTGCGACTGCTGACTGGCCAATCCAAAGCCGAAACCGGAATCACAGCCGAGCAATGTTTCCACAACACTGTCAAAGGGTTCAAACCCCTTGGCCGAGTCCTCGTCAAAGGTCTTGTCCAAGCACTGTGGAACAATCAGAAACGTGTTCACCGATCTCTGTTGATCGAGGGGAATGATCGTCTGGGCCGAAACCTCCCCACAGATGAGCAACATCGCAGACGCCGCAAAGACCCCAAGGGCGTTGGTGGTGGATGGTTGTGCACGCATGGCTGAATCTCCTCCGGGCAACGATTCCGATCGTCACCGCAGCGACGTCGAGGTACGCTCGTCGGCAGGCACCGCGCCTCCGACCGAACCCTCGCTCCGCACCCGTATAATACCCCAATGTCCGCCCGGCCCACCGCCATTGCAAGAACCAAAGGGGTTGCGCGGGCAAAGGGCTGTTGCGAGTTGACGAACTGGTTGATCCCGCCCTCTGCGAGGAGATCGACCTGCCACAACCGGGCCCCGT
>JACZRS010000013.1 GCA_022574595.1 Planctomycetota bacterium
CTTCGCGTTGCTTCGAATTAAGCCACATGCTCCACCGCTTGTGTGAGCCCCCGTCAATTCCTTTGAGTTTTAGCCTTGCGACCGTACTCCCCAGGCGGTGCACTTAACACTTTTGCTTCGACCGAGAGCAGCGTCAGAGCTCCCTCGATCTAGTGCACATCGTTTACGGCGTGGACTACCGGGGTATCTAATCCCGTTCGCTCCCCACGCTTTCGTACCTCAGCGTCAGAACAAGCCCAGCTGTCTGATTTCTCCTTCGGCGTTCCGATAGATATCAACGCATTTCACCGCTCCACCTATCGTTCCGACAGCCTCTACTTGCCTCAAGACACGCGGTTCACCAAGCAATTCCTCGGTTGAGCCGAGGGATTTCACAAAGTGCCTGCGCGTCAGCCTACGTACGCTTTAAGCCCAGTGATTCTGATTAACGCTCGGGCCCTTCGTATTACCGCGGCTGCTGGCACGAAGTTAGCCGGCCCTTCCTTTGGGTATGGTCATTGTGTTCCTAAACCCTGACAGCAGTTTACACCCCGAAAGGCTTCATCCTGCACGCGGCATTGCTCCGTCACGCTTTCGCGCATTGCGGAATATTCGTTACTGCAGCCTCCCGTAGGAGTCCGGGCAGTGTCTCAGTCCCGATGCGGCGGGTCATGCTCTCACACCCGCTACCCGTCTTTGGCTTGGTGAGCCGTTACCTCACCAACAACCTGATAGGGCGTTCCCCGCTCCTCTGGCGACCGAAGTCTTTGATCCCCCACTATTAAATGGGGGACCACATCGAGTATTACTCCAAATTTCTCTGGGCTATCCTCGACCTGAGGGTACGTAGGAACGTATTCCTCGCCCTTACGCCACTTTATACACCCCCGAAGGGGCTTTAATCGTGCGACTTGCATGTTTTAGCCATGCCGCCAGCGTTCAATCTGAGCCAGGATCAAACTCTTCAATTTGTTGTGTTATAAGCACAGCTCACCGAAATGAACTGCAAAGATTACACTTGTTTGGCCTGGCCTTTGGTTCCGCGCTGACACGAAACCAAACGGTCACGTTGGTCCCAAAGACCAACGCTAGCGGGCGGCGAACCCGCTATTAGAATCTACGAACATCGCTGCCGTTGCCATCAACGACGGCGTGTGACTGGTCGTTTTGGGTATTGACCAGTCGGCATCACAAGGATGTTCGAAAGTGACCGGTGCTGTGAAGCTCGGCCACTTTGGGATCCCGGTTCAAGGGTCTGTTGTGAACAAACCAAAGTCCCGGGCACATCCTCGCGGCTTACCCAACTGTTTACTTGCCAACGAACGATAGCATTGGCGCAGGATATACCCACACCATAACCGCAATCGCAAACGCGACACGGAGAGCAGATACTAGCATTCCGTTGTTGCCTGTCAAATTAGGGCATATTATTTCTTTAATAAGAAATTACAGGTGGATATCGGTCCCGCAAAAAAGATGCTTTATTCTGGGCCTAAAGCAGAGCTAATGGGCTTTCTGGTAGTGTTTTTGATCTTTCACGACGAGCTAACTCATCGGAAACTGCAATCACACTTGCTATGACATTCGTTGATCCAGCTTTCTTTAATATCTTCGAAGCTCCTCGAATAGAGGCTCCGGTAGTCCGAACATCATCAACTAGAATCACTTGAACGCCACTCAATTTCCAACCTCCAAGCCGGCGGGTCAACTTGAAGCCTTTGCCTCCTGATCGAATACGCTCAGTTGATGATTTGGCTACCTGAGGAATTCCGTTGTCCTTGGCTAAGACTCGAAATAGCGGCATTTTTAGTTGCGAAGCTACAGCCCCGGCTATTACAAGAGCATGATCTATTCCCCTGCACATACGTCTTTGCCACGGCATAGGCATTGGTACAACAATGCCGTTCGTGAAATCCACATAACCTGAATCTCTTAACGAGCTTCCTAACATTGTTCCCAATTCCTCTCCCATCTCAGGCCAGCGCTGATACTTGATGCATCGAACCCACTCACTAAGTTCATTGCTATATGGCCCCAGTCTAACTGTCGCATTAGTATTGATCTTCTTACCACGGCAAGAACCGCAACCAAGACTTGTCGCTTCACCATCACCTACAGTAGTACCACATCGGCTGCAATAAACAATTGCAGAATCAGGTTTCCAGCCAGCATCCTTAATAGCTCGGTTAGCTGGGGGAAGCGACCAGCCAATCCATGTTTCCTGCACATCATCGAGCCATGGGCCTAGTCTTGCTAAATGTTTGCGAAGGGATATCCGCATGTATGTAAGATACCAGAAATGGAAATATCTTCGAGATATGAGGGATGGAGACTAAGATGTTGTGGACAATTCGGTTGTTTCGTAATTAACATCCACAGCTACATAGGGTCAAGCCCTACGGCTAAACGGGGGGACGGTTAAACTACCATTTGGTTATTTCTTTAAGTGCTTGGCGTTGAGTTTCACCAAGAACTAGTTGTAATTGCATTATGGCGCGATCACATGCTTCATCTCGATCGAACTCCAGCTTTTCTCTACTTAGTTCGCGCATTACCATATCGCGGCTGGGAATACCCATAGAAAAGTTGCTGCGATCAGAATCTAATTCACGCTGAAGATCAATACCTATCTCAGCAAGCTTCATATACTTGTTATGAAAGTTATCCGCAATCACATCAATTTGACTTTGCTGCATACCTGAGATGTTTGGCATTGATAGTGCTGCTTTGATTGTACGATCCACACTCTTTGATTTTCTGTACATATTAGGATATACCGTTTCATAATAGGAATACTGCAGCTGTTGTGCCACACTAATGGGAAGTTGAGATTTGATTTCGTTGAGATGTTCTTCGCTAATTTGTGTTTGCTGCAAATGGTTCTTTGCAAGGGTTTGTTGAAGTTCTTGCCACTTCTCCATCATCGCTTGACTTACTGCGGGCGACGCATTGGCCTTATTCGCTCGCCTAAGTGAATCCATTCTTTTATTGGATTTCTTCGTAAGCTCAAGGTTGTCTATTAGCAGAGGAAGCATTTGGTTTTCATAAGAATCAAGAGTGGCATTGAATTCACTAAAATTCAGTCCATCTATCTGCATTATCATTAATAGATGCACTAAATCAGCTGTATTTTGATGATCTAGCCAACTCGGGCTATATGTTCTTAATAATTTTCTGTAAATAGTGCGAGTTCTAAGTAGATGCAATCTTTGTAGCGTGTTTTTCTGATGCTCTGAGTTGATTGTCATCGCAACATCATCAAATATGCGATTATCAATCTCTTGCAGTTCATCAATTCGTTGTTGACGAATCTCATCTTCACTTACAGCACTGTTTGTCTCCTGGGCTTGTTGAGTTTCATCTTCTTTAGCTTCATCACGCAAAGGCTCATAGAGTAATTTGTCATAATTCTCTCGATACTTCTGATATAGAATATCTACAATGTATTGATCTTCAGTTTCAAGCTCAAGCATGCTTGTATAGTGGTTATAGTCAGAAGGGCTTATTGGGTCAGACAAATATCGATCTTTCTGTGCGCGGTCCGCATGAGAAGAAATGTCCATTGCCAATTCTCTTTGCACCACAACACGGCCATTATCTTTCGTAACAACTGATGCCAATTGTTTTTGCCCTTTGTTAGCATTGTCATTTTCGTTTGTTAACTCAGCATATAGGCTTGGTCCTAATTGTGATTCTAATTCTTGGATCGACCTTAATTCCAGAGAACAGTTTAGTCTTTGCAGTTCTTCGATTTCTTGTTCATGAGAATTATTCATGCTGTCATTCATGACATCAAACGTGCGATACTCTCTTGATTTCTCAACAACATCAACAATCTTCTCAATAATCACATCCTGTTGCTTTATTGTATCGTTACGGGTTTGTGTTATTGGTTCAACAAGTTCGGGCGGCAAAGCTTTAAGCTTAAGTGCATCATCAAATCGTCTTCGCCAAGCAGTTGTTCCGCTATACGCACTCCTATAAACACGTTGATAATATTTATCGCGTAGATCTTGCTTATTCTGTGGCTCTAAGTATTGGAATAGTTTTCTAAGAGTCTTTAGGTTAAGTTTACTTAGTTCAAAGACAGCTTTCTGGAATTCGATGCTAGATTCATCAAAAATTGTTTTAACGGATAATTGAAATTCCTCATCATTTCCCAGTTGCATAAACTCTTGCGGCTCCAGGTCACGAAGCCCCAACTCATCGATGGCATCAAGGAAAGTAACTGTTGCGTCTTTAATTGCGCTATTTAGTTTACGAGCCTTTGCTAGGAGCGTACTTTCATAGCTAATTAGAATTGGATTAACCAGAGCTTTTTCTTCGTCTGTAAGATCAAGATTCTCTACATAGTAAGTCAGGTCAATTTGTGCGCCGGAATTGAATTCGCCGCCAATCTCTAAAATAATTGTGCGAAGCGCATCTATTCGACGTTGTTTTCTTACGCGTTCAAGACGGAAGTGTTGCTGCTCATCGAGAAGAGATGCGATTTCATTAAATAGAGATTTATCTATTGCAGCTATTTTTTTTTCGACTTTTAGAAAGTCTCTGACAATCTGCTCCAAAGTGCTTCGCTGGGGAATAGAAAATCCATTGCTGACAAAACCTGACATTGTGTCATAAAGGATGTCGATAAATTCTTGCATATCCTCATCACGTAATGCACGAAATATCTGTAAATATGAATCGTGCATGGGCTCTAAGGCCAAACGTTGATCAACTGTTAGTTCAAGGCGATCCGCATATTTCATCAATTGCTTTGAGCCAATGGGGTTGGTGAACATCGGCATGCCTTGCGCAAAGACTGGCTTTGCAGCAATGCAATTTATGATAAGGATCAGCAATAGAAAATAGATGCATCGAGCCTCAGGCCATTTATTGCAACGGTTGAATAACTTCATAGTCAGGATTACTCGTAAAAGAGTTGCTGGTGTATTTAATGTAGCTATAACTATTATTGTACGGAATAAAGTCGCAGTAGTTACATTAAAATCTACGAAATACCTGCAGAAGGGTTTCTCTGAATATCAGAGGCTATCAGCCTAAAAACCAGGTGTGTAGCAGTCAGGATCGCAAAATCGAGCTAGGGGGCTTTGTATATTTCAGTGTTTGGTTCATAGGCAGCCCATGCAAACCAGAAAGTGTGTGCAATGAGCGCATTTTCCGGTGCTTGAACGATTCGCACAGTATTTGTTTGATCGCTCGACTCTAAAATGAATATCTCTCCTTCTATGGTATCGTTGACAACGCCGTTAACTGATCGCTGAATTTCAGTAAGCGGGTATGCCCTGGCGGTATTACCAAATTTTATTGCAATGATTCTCTCTTTAAGATTTAGGCGCTTGTCACTTACGTCAACTGGAAACATGAGGTGGTCTGTTTGGGCATAATCGCCATAGGGGCTTATGTTGTAATTTCCGCGTTCTAGTCCGGTATCGAAGCTGACCACGGTTGAGTCTGGATTCCGCTCAGCCCAATCTTCAAAAGTTGTCAACTCCCAGTTATCCAGATGAGTTAGCGATTTACCTGCATTAGGGCCACTGATCGCTTGGAACCCAAGCTGTGACCATAATGAATCGTCCGCTCGATCAAACAACAATACATTTGAATTGCGCAGCATTCCAGAAATACCAAATTCGTGCACTTCATTATTCAACAGACGACTAGTAACACTGACAGAATCACAGAGTGGACAATATATAATGAGTATTGGGGTATCGCCAAGCACATCATTAATCGCTTCGTGCCGACTTAGGATTCCAATTGGGTAAGCACGCGCTTGATCATTTACAACAACACCCACTACACGATGGTTGCCGTTAATAAACTCGGCTTCAAGTACAGGCACGTTGACCGGTTCGTTTAAAGCACGAATGCCATCCTTTGGCGGACCGCCGTGTAGAATCTCGTTTCGAGGAACTTGTAAATTATCTAAATTGAACCCTATACCCGTAGCCATTCTTACAGAAGACTGTGTAGTTGCTACAACAGATCTTGATGTAAAAAACTGTACGTCTTCTATAAATATTTTACGTGCGAAAACTGTAAGACTTCCAGTTGCAATGGCTATGAAAACTCCTGCTAAAAGTATTCGACCAGCTGTCCATTCATAGCGTTCATCATTGCCGCACTGCGAATCGTTAGACATAGGAGCAACCTTTGCTGAGATATCGGTATACATTAGCTACGACAAAAAGCATCTGTATCTGTACAATTAACGCAGCAGCAAATCCCTATATTCCCAGATTTTGAGATATTGCCAATACTATTTTTGGTGAGGCACACCAACCAAGGTTAATCATTACTTCGGTAAAACCGCACGAAACACGATCAGCCGCTCGTAGTGAACTCCATCACGAATCTCAAATCCGTTTTGAACGTTGGCACTTTCTTGCATAAATGTATCATCTTCATAGTAATAATCACGGAATGGACCCTCGGTTTCACCTACGATGTGCACGGCCATTTTACAATCCTCCATGAGTTGCACACTGCGCGGAATGTCAGCCATACTTGATTGAACGAAGATCAGTTCTCCACCGGGCTTTACGAGTTTGTGGGCATCGAGGATTAACGAGTCGATGAAATAACGGCGATAATGTTTGCCTGATTTTGCGAAGGGTGGGTTTGTTACGATGCAATCCCACTTAGCTTTGCCTTCGTGCGATGCGCCAGGAACAGCCGTCCAATCAGCAACGATGAATTCTGCTTCGATATCTATAGTGTTCTTTGCGAAATTATGTTTGGAGTTTTCGATAGCAACAGCGTCAATCTCTGTCATCGTCATTTGCGCAGCACCCCGGTGTGCAATGAGGATTGCATGTATGCCGCAACCGGTACCCAGTTCAAGCACGTTCTTCCCGGTGAAGTCAATGCCAAGGAGCATATTTCCTAGGTGGATTCCATGCGGTGTTGGATTCCACACACCTTCAGGCACATCCAAATCTATTTGCAAGTCGCCGAAGCGCTGTTTGAGCGTTACAGGATAAAGGTTGCTTCCATGCCCTTGCTGGAGATTCTCAGACGAAGTGAGGCGAGAGTGCGAATTCATTTCTATCACCGTAAATGACACTAAGTCTATTTGACAATAATAAAACTGCGATAATACGCCCAGCATACATATCTGATGTGAATCGTCCAGTTATTATTTGTTTAGCATCGTCTGAACCGCTTGAAAGTCCATTAAATCAGTAATCGTTAGGGGCCGAGAGCATAGATTCATGCCGTCCAAGCGCCTGCGTATTCGGTAGTGTAATCACCTGCATGGCGCTGTGATAATTGGAATCTGCGCTTAGCGATTTGGCGTAGATGCAGCCAATCGTGTGCGCTCCAAGCTGCTAGTAAATCTCCTGCTTTAATATCACCTTTTGGATGTTTGAAAGTGTTGGACCATTGTGGATCGGTTAGTGAATTAAGCCATGCAATGGAATCTTTGCGTAATGACATGAACCTTTGAATTTGCTCATTCAGATTGCCATCATTATAATTACGCTGCTTAGCCCAACCTTCCGGATCGATTGGATTCCATTGTTTTATGGGATCGGCAAGTGTTGTTCGAAGCCTTGCAGGAAAGTCCTCAACTTCTTCATCCGCTAAATGTGTTACTATTTCGAGTATTGACCATGCACCATCTGCTGGTTTAAAACGTGCATCATCATGGGACAAACCAGCCACGGATTTAGATAGAACATCTGGAAAACACTCTAGCGATGCTATTAATGGCTGCGTGTTCATTATTGCTTGGTTTATTTATTTCGCCATTTTTCGCAGGACTGTGTGCAGAATTCCGCCGTTGCGGTAATAGTCAACCTCCACCGGCGTGTCGATGCGGCAGGTGGTTGTGAACTTCGTTACTTTGCCATCGCTATTGGTTGCTTTGACAATTATATCCTGACGAGGCTTGGGATCGGCTGGCACATCTATGTCGAAAGTTTCTGAACCAGTTAGACCCAAACTTTCAGCACTTTGACCATCTTTGAATGTTAGTGGAAGCACACCCATGCCGACTAGATTCGATCTGTGGATGCGTTCGAAGCTCGTTGCAATTACTGCTTTGACACCTAACAGTAGTGTTCCCTTTGCCGCCCAGTCGCGCGATGATCCCATACCGTAGTCAGAGCCTGCAAGAACGATGAGCGATATTCCACTCTTTTTATAGTTGAGTGATGCTTGGTAGATAGAGGTAACGTTTCCGGTAGTAAAATCTGTTGTGAATCCGCCTTCGGTTCCGGGCGCAAGTTGATTGCGCAATCGAACGTTTGCGAATGTGCCGCGCGTCATTACTCGATCATTACCTCGACGTGAGCCGTAACTATTGAACATACTTACCGCCACGCCGTTTTCTTTGAGGTATTCACCGGCAGGGCTATCAGAGCCGATCGAACCTGCGGGGCTGATGTGATCTGTGGTTATAGAATCTGCAACTTTAACTAAGCATCGTGCATTAGTTATCGAAGCAATTTCACCGGGTTCATCAGGCATATCGACGAAGAATGGCGGTTCCTGGATGTATGTGCTTTCAGGAGGCCAATCGAACTGCTCGCCGCCTGATACTTCAATCGCTTCCCATTCCTCCGAACCCTCGGTGGCATGAGCATATTGTTCGATAAATTGATCCCTAGTTACCGAACTTGCGATGGCTTGTTGTATTTCATCCTGGCTGGGCCAAATATCACTGAGAAATACATCATTGCCTTGTTTGTCGCTTCCTATTGGCTGCGACGCTAGGTCGATATCTACGGTACCAGCAATTGCGTAGGCGACGACTAGTGGCGGAGAAGCGAGATAGTTTGCTTTTACGTTTGCGTGAATACGACCTTCGAAATTGCGATTGCCGGATAGGACCGCAGCTACGACAAGATCGTTTTCAGTAATCGCATTGTCGATAGGTCCAGCTAGTGGGCCGGAGTTTCCTATGCAGGTTGTGCAACCATATCCGACCAGATAAAAGCCAAGTGCTTCGAGATCTTGCATTAACCCAGCACGATTCAGGTAGTCGGTTACTACCTTTGATCCGGGTGCTAATGATGTTTTAACCCAAGGCTTGCGATTCAGGCCAAGCTTGTTAGCTTTTTGTGCTATCAAGCCTGCTCCGATCATCACACTGGGGTTTGAGGTGTTTGTACAGCTGGTGATTGCTGCAATAACTACATCGCCGTGTTTTAGATTGAATTGTTTTCCATCAAGCTCTACAGATACACTATTTTCTTGTGGGGCTAGCGTCGCTACAGATGCAGTTTCACGTGCAAGTTCGGCATCATTATCTGACGAGCTTGGGGCCATGGCAACTCGCGGCGGAGTCTTGTCAAAGGTATCCGTTAACGCGCGACGCCAACTAGTCTGCATATCATTGAGCGCAATACGATCCTGCGGCCGTTTGGGTCCAGCAAGTGAAGGTTCGATAGTGCTTAGATCAAGATCTAGTGTTGCGGAATATGTGATGTCGTATGATTCATCACGCCAGAGGCCTTGAGCTTTACAATACTGCTCGACGGTTTGTATTAACTCGCTCGATCGTCCGCTTAGTTTCATGTAAACAAGTGTTTGCTCATCAACCGGAAAGAAGCCGACCGTCGCGCCATATTCAGGCGCCATATTTGCAATTGTCGCACGGTTTGCCAGAGGCATATCGCCCAGGCCCGGCCCAAAGAACTCAACGAATTTTCCTACTACACCATATTCACGCAGCAACTGTGTTATGCGAAGCACCATATCGGTTGCGGTACATCCTTCGGGTAATTTGCCGCTTAGGCGAAGGCCGACAACTTCAGGAATGAGCATATATATAGGTTGGCCGAGCATTACTGCTTCGGCTTCGATACCGCCAACCCCCCAGCCGAGAACACCCAGGCCGTTGATCATTGTGGTGTGCGAATCGGTGCCGACTAATGAATCGGGATATAGCACATGGTTATGATCCCAAACTACCTTGGCGAGATATTCGAGATTAACCTGGTGAACAATACCAACGCCTGGCGGAATGACCCTGAAATTATCAAATGCACTTTGCCCCCATTTAAGAAATTCGTAACGCTCACGATTGCGCGAAAATTCCATTTCGCCGTTAATTGTTAAGGCTTGGACGGAGTTGAATGCATCTACTTGCACTGAGTGATCAATAATTAGATCGCAGGGAACGAGCGGATTAACCTTTTTCGGATCGCCTCCCATACGCAACATAGCACTACGCATAGCCGCAAGGTCAACCATAGCCGGCACACCCGTAAAATCCTGCAAGACCACACGACCGGGCGTAAATGGTATTTCCTGCTGAGCTGCACTATTGGGGTCATAGCAAGCCAAAGCTTTGATGTGATCTTCAGTAACCACATGCCCATCAAGGTTTCGCAAGCAAGATTCGAGCAAAATCTTGATGGTATAAGGCAAACGATTGATATCACCAAGGCTGTTTAGTGCATCAAGGCGATAAATAGCTCGTTCGCCAAGTGGTGTGGATAAAGATTGTCGGGCATTGAACGAATCTAAATTGGGAATTGTCATGTTGTTAGCATTATAGGCTATTTTGCAGAGTAAATCTGCACTATTAATGCAATCGCCACTAGTATTGCACTAACGCACAATTCTTTAACAAGTACATCTACCATTGATCGAAATGATAAATTTCTTACACAATTATATTGTTTTAACCCCAAACAAAAAAGCGGACAGGGTGGGATTCGAACCCACGATACCCCGAAGGGTATACCAGTTTTCGAGACTGGCGCGTTCAACCGCTCCGCCACCTGTCCGGTTATTGCTACATTGTTCCAAACTAAAGCTAGTTGGTCAATGAGGAATTAGCTATCAGCCGACAGCTATCATCCATGAGCCGGTGTATATAGAGTAGAGTATAGACGATGTCACGACTTCTATCCCGAATCATGTTGGCCCTTTTGATGCTACCAATGGCCTCAGTTGTCTATATGGTTGTGATTTTTACTATCCACGAATCGCGTATTTTTCGTAGGGGTGATGTGATGTCTTTCATCGTTACAGATATGATTGCAGCTGCATTTGTAGCTGGGTATTGGACGCTTATTTGGCGAAAGCCTGTTAGATGGACTCAAAAGCGAATTAAGTTGACACTCCTCGCTGCTGTTCTAGCGATAATCATTGCCGTGTGCATCGGATCTATGATGTCATTTGTGGATGATACATTTGGTGCATTTATCGGTGGAGCCACTGCGATTCTCTTATGGCTCATGTTTACTGTTTTTATCTGGCGAGAGTCAAAGGAAGAAAGAGCGGCACGAATCAGCATCAGTGAACTTCAAGTTGTTGTCTGTCCAGATTGTGGTTACAACCTCACCGGACTTCGCCAAACCACATACCCGGAATGTGGCTCAAGTTATACGATCAATGAACTGCTGGCATCACAACCGGGACGCGAATCAATTGAGATTGAACACTGATTCACAGCGATTGATCAGCCGAGAATGCCATAGGCATAGGCGCTGGTGACAGGCTGGCCTCGCTCGAATCTATCTATGGCAAAGAACGACTCATCAAATGGTCCGGGATCAGCGCCGGTTATCATTGCGGCAACACCTCTGCCGACGGCTGGGCCCATCTTGAATCCATGGCCGCTAAAACCTGAAACCAGATAGAAGCCGTTAATACCAGGTACTTCGCCGATGAGCGCATGAGCATCTGGCGTAACCGTGTAAAGAGCACCACATCCACCCCATGAAATAGCTTCACGATAATCAGGTATTCGCTGGCCCATTTGCTTTCGGCAGAATTCTATAAAGCCCCGACTTACCCCTTCATCGTAATTATCAGGGTCGATCACTTCCTCATCACCTTCGTATGACATCTTACCTACGCGCGTCCAACCGGCAGGTTCTGGTTTCCAGTACATGCCCGTAAGAAGATCACCCCAGATCAGTTTCTCCCGGCCAAAGGATTTTGAGGGAGCGAAGTATGCCTGTTGGGGTCGGATAACCTTAAGCGCCACATCAATACCAAGCCGTGCGCAGAGGATTCCCGCCCAGGGTCCGCCGCAGTTTATGACAGTCGAGGTTTCGATGGTCTCACCGGTTGTGGTTTTGACTCCTTCGATCTGTTGATTCTTGTTAACTAGAATATCCACAACACCTACGCCTTGGCGAACATCAACTCCGTCGCTTTGACACAAATGCGCTAAGGCTTCAAGTGTGAGTTGGGGATCGACAAAGGCAGCATCGGTTTCCAATGCGCCAATAACATCATCATCAAACACAGCACGTGGTTCCATATCTCGCAATTGCGGAGCATCAAGCAGCTCAACATTGACACCCAGATTCTTTTGAAGACTAACATTGGCCTCAAGACTTGCGCGATCCTTTGCATGACAAATAAACGCCATACCTGTTTGTTGAAAGCCAATATCAATACCGTTATGTTGGGCGAAATTCTTAAAGAACTTCAGACTATCGCGTGAAAGCTTTACTGTGATTTCATGCGAATAATGCTGGCGAAGAATAGCACCGGATTTACCTGATGAGCCTGCACCAATGTGACTTTTTTCCAATAGTACGATGCGGCCTGCCCCTTGTTGGGCAAGGTGATAGGCGGTGAACAGACCCATTACTCCTCCGCCTATGACGACGACATCTGCTGAACCGTTAATAGCAATCATAATGTTGCTCCATTTTGTTGTGCTTTAGAAGTTTTTGCCGAAGCTTTAGTTGCCTGCATGAATCGATCTTTGGCGAGTTCCTTGTGATATTCGCGTGAAATAAATTCGACGAGGCTTGCTATGGCGTTGGTGCCTAGGGCCTCGCAGATTTCTTGTCGATAAACCGATGACGCGTTGATATCAATAAATACACGAGTGCCATCGACAGCCTCGATGTATTCAACACCGCCCACTTCGATATTTGCTGCTCTTGCGATTTCGCGTGCCTGGGCAACAGAGTCAGGTGGAATATCGGGATATGGTTCAAATCGAACTGCTGCTTTCTGTGATGACGCTGGATTGGCTGCGGTTCGCTCGCACGATTCAGCTGGACATAGATTAAATGTATTTGTCGGGAAGGCGCGCATGGCGCAGATAAGTTGTCCATCTACGAATTCGATGCGTACAACGCTTCCATCGCGCGAGGAAACATATTCCTGAAGTAAAAGCAGGTGATCGGGCCCAAAAAGATCATCTTCAGATTCAAGTAGATTAACTAAATGCTCGTAGCTCTTGACATGTCTAATGAAAGCACCACTGCCGCCGCAGTTGGGTTTGAGTAGTGCTGGGAAGGTGAAAGAGCGTGCCGCTTCAAGAACGCTACCGGTGCTGTTAAATAGCAGTGTGCGCGGAGTTGCTACACCAAGTTGTTGAAACAGCATAACTTGAGCAGCTTTACTTGTCTCATACCGAAACGCCCGTCCATCATTTATAATTCTGCGTCCATTGGCTGCTATAAGATCAAGCATGGACTTGGCAAATCCTATTGCCGGGCCGTGACCCCTAATATACGAGCTGGGGCTGACGCGATTGAAAACTGTTGGGAACATAGGCGCTTCATCGAGTATTACAGCTGCATCATCTAAGCGTACAGGTTCAAAGGGTACTTGTTGATTATGAAGCTCCTTAAATAGATCTCCCAGCCAGGCATCGTTTTCATAGAGTATCGCGACGCAGGATGCCTGGCTTGATGTAGATGGTATTTTCGTACTCCGGGCTAGCTTATGAGCTCCGTTAAATGTAGCCGAATTGTTTATCACTTGCGGTCCTTTTATTGCAATGCGGCTGAACATGGCCACAGATGCGGGGTCAGATTAATAGGATTAGTTTGTTGCCGCGCGCAATTACCTGATAAGCAAAATTGCTTACATTAGGCCATCAGCGGACATGAATTTCAATGGAAGGTGGGGTGCCGTCGCAGCTGGATTAACAGCCTCAGCAACCCCGTGTACAGATGCAACAGGATTCCATAGCGACCGATAATCGCGGCTGTTTGAAGCCGATGACGCGGTATAGAAATTGAATGATCTGTGTAATCATCTGTTAGTGCTAACTCTTTGGCGGACAATATGTTCCACCATTTACTTGTACAGGGTTATACTGGCACAGTCAAGGGAAATATACTAGATATTTTTGAGCGGCAATCACTCTCTTATCTAGTTGACCCCCACTACCGCTAAATGTGCTTTTTCAAACTCGATCAACCAGCGTTTTAATTTTAGGCCTCCTCCATAGCCTGTGAGCGAACCGTTTTGCCCTATTACCCGGTGGCATGGTACAACGAACGAGATCGGATTCTTGCCGTTGGCCATACCTACTGCTCGGCTGGCGCTCGACTTGCCGATTTGCATTGCCAGTTCGCTATAGGATATTGTTGTTCCGTACGGGATTGCTTCAAGCTGTTTCCATACTTGTTTGAAAAAGTAGTCCCTTGCGGATTGAGAGTAAGTGAAAACTCATGTAAATCTCCTGCAAAGTAAGCACGGAGTTGATCGGTTGCATCACGGAGTTTTTTATCATGTCGTTTTGCATTTTCAAGTGGTGTAATTATTGTTTCGCGCGTTGGTGAGTAAATACTTGTAATACCTTGCTCATCTGCGGTAACGATGATTTCGCCAATGGGACTTTTAAGCGTGCTATAAAATACTTGTTGGTTTTTCAATTACGAATTCCTTTACTAAGGTCAGACCATAAGTGCATGGCGGCGTAAGCTCTAAATGGCCGCCAGGGCTCTGCGATTTTTCTAATTTTACTTGGCGATGATTCTTTTAGCGCGTGCTTAATTCCCAGATCACTCTCGAGAAACGCATCAGGCCAACGCAAGGCTCGCATTGCGATATATGAGGATGTCCACGGGCCTATTCCCTGCAGAGCAATAAGTCGATCAGTTGCAAGTGATATAGATCGGCCTGGATCGAGAAGTGTTGGTTCGTCTGTTAGTAAATTTGCGAGATTGTGAAGTGTCGCAGCACGCTTGTACGGCAAACCTAGCTTTGCAATTTTATTTGGAGTCAATGCTGCGATTCGTGATGCAGTCGGTGTAAACAGATTAAGGTTGTTAATTGGAGTGCAGGCTGGTTCGCCAAATGTTTGAGCGAATCTCCCCGCTAAAGTTGTTGCACCAGTTACGGAAACTTGTTGGCCTAGTACGGCCCTCCATGCAAGTTCAAAGCTATCAAATGCGCCTAAGACTCTAAGCCCAGGCCGTTTACAAACTAATGGAGCCAATCGCTTACTTTCCGCTAAGTGTGAATCGATAACATCTGGCCTTGCGTACAGATCGAATAAATCTCGCAGTTTAGCCAAGACACTTTGCAGCACATTAGTTAATGAAGGTGAGATCTCAACGCTTAGTGCATTTTTATACTTGGACTGCTTAACTTTAAGCCATCCTTGATATTCACCAAGCGAAACTGTTCGCGCATATGTGCTGTCAGTTACATGCTCAACTCCACGAATAGCGCGAGGAGCAAGAAACAAAAGCATGCTCTGCCAATCAAGTGGTGGCCTGTAGCTTAAGCGAAGAATTACACTGTCCTGCGATTTGACTTTTCCGTTTTATTTGCGAAGTTGACTTGGTGGCAAACGGTAGTGCGAGAGAAAAGACTGATTGAATCTGCGTAAACTAGAAAATCCACTTGCATGAGCTACTTTAATAATTGGAAGACGAGTTTCAGTTAATAGCTGCTTGGCTAAAAGAAGGCGGCAAGTTTGTGCATATTCAATGGGCGTAACCCCAGCTTCTTGGAGAAGTAAGCGTCTAATCTGTCTCGAGCTGAGATCAAACTCAGATGCAAGTGTTTCTACATTGCTGTTGTTAAGTGCTCCAGATTGGATTCGCGAAATGATGCCGCCCGCAATGGTTTTATTTGAATCAAAGGGAGCTAATGAAGGGGCAAGTTCGGGCCTACATCTAAGGCATGGGCGGTATCCCTCTCGCTCGGCTGATGCTGCATTTGGAAAAAATGTACATTTATTGCGGTGAGGTTTTCTTGCGGGACAAACTGATCTGCAATAAATTCCCGTTGTTGATACACCGACGTAAAAGAGACCATCAAATCGTGGGTCGCAAGCAATCAAAGCTTTGTAACAGTTATCTTCGTTAAGTTTCACGATCAGAATTTAGCATAGGCAGCCTGTAAAGTCTGGCAGTTTTCGGACATGGATATAGAATTATTACTTCCTTTTTGACATAATACCTACCTTAAGGATAATAATTGATAGCAGACTTCCAGAGTTGCATTGGGGTCAGAGCTTTTGCAAGTTATTCATTACCACTTCGAGAATAACATCCGGCTCAGCCAGTCGACCTTTACCTTCTGTTCTGCAAGCTTGCCAACCTTCACCCGGTTCGATTATCTGACAACCATCAGCTTTAAGCTGGGCAAGGTTGCGCTGTGTTGAAGGTTGATTGAGCATCACTTCATTCATTGATGGAGCTAGCAAAATTGTTTGACGCGACCAATCCACTGCTGATGCAATGAGACTAATAACATCATCGGTGCGACCATACGCTAACTTAGAAATCATGTCCATGGTACACGGTGCAATGAGCATCAAATCTGCAGATCGCGCAAGTGAAATGTGCTGCGGATCTTGTGATTCAATGTGTTCCCATTGGCTTGTATACACAGGCCTGCCAGATAGGGATTGAAAAGTTAGTGGCGTTACAAAACGAGTTGCAGCTTCAGTCATCACTACTGTAACTTGCACATTCGCTTGCACCAATGTGCTGACAACATGCGCGATCTTATAGCACGCAATACCACCGCTAAGTCCGACAATTACATGCCGACTCGTACTTGCATCAGATTGAGGTTTACCTTGATCAGCCACAGCTTTGGCTCAAATAGCAGCGGTCGGCGATTGACTTTTGCTATTACAGGGAATCTACAATATTGCCATTATTATCAAAGTATTCTGGCGTGATCTTATCTTGAAGGATCTCTTCTATTACGAGTTCCAGATCGGTACGGCCGTCGCGATCAACCAATGGCCTCTCACCATCGATGATAAGTTCCTTAAGTCGCTTCTGTATAAGGGCAGTTAGTTTGAATCGGCCGCCTAGTTTGAGGACGATTTCATCGCTTTTGAGCGCTTCAATCATTTGTTGTATATATCCGTAGTAGTGTGATGGTGAAAATGGCTTCGCATAGCACCGAATCGCAAAGTATACCCCAACATAGCTACCAAGGCGAGATATCCCAAGTTTGGCCATTTGGATATGCTTCTGAGCATACCTAAAGGAGTTATTGCATGGGCAAAAGGCCCAATCGATCCAAACGCAGGGTTTTTAGGAGAGGTTTATGCCTGGTTATGGCTATTTCTGTGATCCTGTTATGGTTAACAGGCTACATGGAAACCTTGTTTTATCATCCAACACCGGGCACCATGACCCCCCCGCCAAATTTCCGAAATGTAGAATCTATAACTTTTTTTTCAGAAGATGGAACGAAGCTGCATGGGTGGTTCATCCCTGCTCAGAATCAAGCATCCCCATCTGAAGCAGCAACAATCCTTCACGTACACGGAAATGCTGGCAATATCGAATCACATATTTGGTTTACTGAGTACCTCCCACAGGCTGACTTTAACCTCTTCATATTCGACTATCGAGGCTATGGTCAAAGTGAGGGATCAGCGAGAAGTCGCAAACCGCTCATTGACGACACTAACGCAGCACTGGAAGCACTGTTAGCAAGGCAAGACATTGATCATTCTCGGATAGGAATGTATGGACAATCACTAGGAGGAGCAATCGGGCTGAATGTAATGGCTCAGAGGCCTGAGATTAAGGCGGCGGTACTAGAGTCGTCATTTGCCAGTTGGAGAGAGGTGGCTGCCAGTGCTGTCGGGGGTGATCCACCTAATATCCTGGGTAGAGGACTAGCGAGACTTCTCATCAAAGATAGCCACAAACCTGTTTATGCTATTAGCCGGATCGATATGCCTATCCTTATTTTCCACGGAAGTAATGACTCGCTTGTTCCAATCAGCCATGGTCGGAGGTTAGCTGATGCAGGCCCCATGGCGGAATTAGTGGAATTTGAGGGAGGTGAGCATAACTCACTTCGAGCTACTCACGCGGAACTGGAATCTTTGACTATCGAATTTTTCTACAAGCATCTGCAAGGTAAAAGGCTTGAAAACGCCGAACCTTGAGCAAGGCTGGCGCATGTATAGACTGTGCGGTCATTTAACTTTCCCTTTCCTTATAAGGACAGCTTGTGAACCTTGCAGGACGATTGCGACGACTCAGTGCAAAGCTTGGCTTTGAACGCGATTGGTATCTCATATTTCTAGCTGCGGTAATCGGAACGCTAACCGCATTTGTTGCATTGGCTTTTATGGCGACCATCCATTATTTGGAAGATACCGCAGATAATCTTTCACAAGAAGCAATGAAATGGATGATCCCGCTTGTACCTATGGGAGGAGCTTTACTTGCGGGAATTATTGTCTATTACCTGGCCAATGAAGCACGTGGACACGGTGTACCTGAGGTAATGCACGCGATTCACCGCAACAAGTCTCGAATAAAGTTAAGAGTCGCAATTGCTAAATGGCTTTCAGCAATTTGCACGATCGGATCAGGTGGATCAGCGGGAGCGGAAGGACCAATTGTCCAGATTGGATCATCAGTCGGCTCAAAGTTCGGCCAACTGCTGAAGATCAATCCTCAAAACACAGCGACACTTTTAGGCTGTGGTGCAGCTGCGGGAATTGCATCGGTGTTTAACGCTCCGATTGCGGGTATCTTCTTCGTATTGGAAATATTACTGCGTGACTTTTCATTGCGCACGTTTACGCCAATCGTAATCGCATCGGTCTTTTCTGCGGTTGTTACTCAATCAATGCTTGGTGAAAGCCCTGCTCTCTTTGCAGTAGCAGCGGATTTTAATGTTGGTGCATTTACTGCTATTGAGATTCCTAATTACTTGCTATTGGGCGTTGTGTGCGGGCTAATAGCCATGGCCTTTATTAAGTCTCTATATTGGACCGAAGATCTTTATGATAAATTTAAGCTGCATCCAATCCTTAAACCTGTTACTGGTGCTGCATTATTAGGGTTGATGGGTTTTATATATGTATTGATGAAAAAGGGTGATCTAGAGATTCCTCCATTTTTTAGTAATGGATATCCAGTCATTCGTGAACTTCTTGGCCATGAATATTATGCGAGTGATCAAGCTAGTGCGGTATTTTTAGCAATCATTGCCCTATGTGGCTTGAAGATACTCGCAACATGTTTGACGATTGGTTCTGGAGGTTCGGGAGGTGTGTTTGCGCCTTCATTGCTACTAGGCGCTGGTGTCGGCGGCGCATTTGGTGTTTTGGTAGATGCGCTTGATTGGTTCACCCATGCGAACCCAGCACATTATGCACTTGTAGGAATGGCAGCTGTGGTTGCTGCTACTACCCATGCACCGCTAACTGCAATCTTAATAGTTTATGAAATTACAGGTAGCTACCAAATCATTCTTCCGGTCATGCTGGCTGCGGTATTCAGCACAATTGTTTCACAACTAATATCCCGCAAGAGTATTTACACGCTCAAACTCGCAAGACGTGGTGTACGCATAGGCGCTATGAGCGATCTTACAATTCTAAGGCGATTGTCTGTTGAAGATGTACCAAACGCCATGGTAAGTCCAGTTATAGTACACTCAAATGATTCTGCCCAACACCTACTTGACCTATCCAAACAGCAATCTGTCAGTGATTTTGTTGTTGTCGATGAGCAAGATCATTATGTTGGACTTGTTACGGCTGCGGACTTAAAGGAAGCGCTATTATACTCCGAGGCTATTCCATTGTTGCAAGTCAATGAACTTCAGCGCGTAGACCTACCTACGGTAACTGCGGATGAAACGCTTGATCGTGTTTTAGACAAATTCTCAAGGTATGATGTAAATAGCCTTGCAGTGCTTGAAGATAATGGAGAAGGTTTAGTGCGTGGCCTAATCACACGTGATCGATTAATGCAAAAATACCAACAGGAACTGGACAAGGATTAAAAGATGTCGGACTCATCGTTTCCGACTAAACAGCCTAGCTATCGAGGTAGCCCACTTCGACTTCGAAGCTCTAAGCGCATAAATACTGTACTTGCAGAGGGAATCCGCAAGTCCGCAGGTCCGCTTGTTCTATTTGGACTACCTAATGAGCTGGAACACCAAAGGATGGCCCTTGCAGTTTCCAAAAAGGTCGGAGGCGCAACCGTTAGAAATCGCATTAAACGTCTGTTGAGAGAATCTAGTCGCCTTCTTCAACACGATCTCCCGCGAAGCTATGATCTTGTTGTGAGAGTAGAACCTCATAAAACGCTTACACTAGCGGAATATCAGCGACTCTTGTTTAAGGCAATTGGATCCCTACATCGACAATGGAAAATAAATTCAGAATTGACAGATCAAAAGTGAGCATTCTTGCAAGGCCGTTGATATTCCTCGTGCAGTTTTATCAAGCGGTATTCGGGCAGTTCTTCGGAGGCCAATGTAGATTTCAACCAACATGTTCGCACTACGCAATAACAGCTTTGCAAGAATATGGGGCAATACGTGGAGTATGGCTAACGCTTAAAAGACTTTTACGTTGTCACCCACTTGGTGGTGCGGGTTACGATCCCGTTCCTCCAGCAGATTCAAAATAGCTTTTGGCCTATTTGCGTTCTTTTTGTGAATCTTGTGTTTTAATTTGCCCTTTCTCTTTTTCTTCCTGAGCTTTCTGCTGCCGGTAAGCTTGGATACCCGGTGGGATAGGTAAAGCAACATCAATCGACACTTGTGCTGTTACATCGCTATTTTGCAAGTCCCTTACAATCGAAGGGTAAATTGCATCATAAATTTGTATCTGATATTCAGCTGGCATGCGATTGTAGATTACCATTCTATCAAAAAAGCCAATTGTTGGATCGGTCATAACTTGCTGACATACCGCGACCAATGTGCCTTCGAGCGTGCCTATTAAATCTGCAAGTCGAGCTGTTCCCATCTTTGTAACGAATTTATTGTAGTTTGTAGTTGTATAAAACTCTAAGACATCATCTGCAAAACGCTTAGCTTCCTTGAATATTTCAGGGCGATTACGCCCCCAACCATAAAGCACTGCGTATCTTAATGCAGCTGCAACTTCGCTAGGCGCAAGGAACGGCTGCATGTCATATTGCTCTTGCGTTTCTTGTGCAGCAAATTCTCTCATGGGCAAGCTGAATTTTGGATCTCCAAATTGACCTCGGCCATACAGACTTTTCAAGCGATCCATAAATTGCTGCGCCAGTACTGTTTCTCCGGAACGATATAATTCCCGAACAGCAGAGCTGAGAAAATTCTTATGAAAATCCATGAACAGATCCACGCCGGGACCTCTTGTTTCTTTGTGTTTGATTGATAGCGTTTCCCAATACTTGTCAATTACCCCAATCCAAGCTGGCTCGGGGTAACGACCAGGAATATCGTTTGAAAATGGATCAAAATTGATCCTGCCCCATCGAGCCAGATCCTGCATCGCTTGAATCTGTGCGCGATCATTGTTAACAACACTATACGCATCAGCTTCTGAGATAACGCGACTTCCCCCTTGCTCTGCACCTTTTAGCGCCCAATAAAGAGCGTGTGCAGAACCGTGTCGCCAATCTATAGGGCCATAATCGCGGGTATATTCGTACATAAGCTGCGGATCCATGTTGTATTCATCAACTAATACCCGCTTTCTAATGTGAGCAAGTAGAGTTTTCCATGCGTCATGCGCATCTGGATCTTTGGCAATTTCGTCGAATATTTTAAAGAACAGATCATCGCGCAAACGCCTTTCCTTTGTACCCTTTATTAGCGCAACTGCTGATTGTTCATTAATACTAATCCACTCCCCATAAACGCGCAACAATTTGCGATCTAACGAAAATGTAAACCGCTGATCGTATGGCGATAGCTGCGAACGAAGCCGTTCTACCAAGGCTTTTATGCCAGAGGTACGTGCTTCTGCTGCTTCCAAAGATTCCGCAGCATCTGCAATTTCCTTAATCCAGGCAATCCTATCTTCATGACCTGCGGGAGGTTGGCCTAATAGGTAGTGCCATTCTTTACACAATTCCTTCTTGTAATAGAAATGTGCATCATCAGCTACGCCTTCAATTTTATGTGAAAACCAAAACGATAATTCGCGATGTAGTTGTAAGTCATTGGGGTTATACCGAAGCCCCTTGTTGCGCACCAGATTGATGCCCGCCATAACCCATTCCCATCGCTCCGCAGCCGTATTGTGAATAACTGAAATATTGTATGCCATATTGTGGCCATGAAAAGCCCACACCGCGGCAAATCGGGGTTGCAGCTTCGTTATCATATCAGCATCGGCCATGACATCGTAGAATAACCCCTTTTGTTTCATTAAATTTACTTTAATCCAAAGGTAGTCAACGATGATGCCGCGAACTGCCCCGATCATACTCCCTAGCACAACGAAGGGTGGTGCACTTTCAACCGCTATGTCTGTGTAGTGAAGCGTGTGCTCTTCGGATATGTCAACCAATTTGGGTAATAGACTTCCACAGACAGTGATACTGATGATGGCTATCACCAATGCAATGAATTGAATCATTCTGTCACCAAACATAATTTATCCTCCTTAAAAGAATAAATAACATCCAATCATCCATGCCCACTGTAAATGGCTAGTTGGCGTGTTCGTAATACAAGGTAGCCAAATAGCATGGCAATTCCCGACCAGACTATTCCCAGCCAGAAGATGCCACTGGCAAGACTACTCCAAAGGATAGCGCGTCCCTCAACAAGTGATCCTGCGGGATCATGCGCGCTAAATTGCCTTAGCAAGAATTCAACGCTCTGTGCAATAGCTCGTATTACCGTCTTAAAGGCCCATACTATCACCATCCCAATATCTGACCAATCCATTTGGCTAAGTTCGCGTGGATAATAATAATTGATCGATTCAGCAAGATATGAACCCATCGAGCCGGCAATAAATATTGTGAAGCACATCAGACAAGCTACAGGGAAATTAAGCAGCGATGCACAAGCAAGTCCTAGCATGCTTAAGAATGCCAATTTCACCCAGGTAAACATTACAGATCGAACAAAGTTGCCCTCAAATGATCCAACTTTATAAAGCAGCTCAAAGTCTTCAGCATCGAAATTTAACGAGCCTCTACCTCTTTGTTCCTTTGAGGTTTCATACAGATTGACAACTGTTACGCGCAACGTTCCATTTGCGTCAATCAATGGCGTGCCATCAGCAAGTGTGACCGGAATAGTTAGAACATGCGGAACGGTGGGTATATATTCCTTAAAGATAGCGGCTTGTACATGATCATTAAAAACAAATGCAACAGGAAATTTTTCATGCTCATCATCGCGGAGAATATGAAAGCGGTATCTCAAAGAAAATGCTGTTTGTAGATTCTTGGCTTCATTTAAGCCTGTAAATATATATGTTTGTTGATTTGGGCCTGGACTTCCTTCACCAGCAGGAGGCACGTTCCGCTGAAAAATAAGATAGTCTTCCTGAATTTGTTTAGCAAGTTTAACTCTGCGCGAATTGGGAATATCCTTCATTCTAGAGAGATCTGGATCACGCTCGATTAATTGTTTTACACGATCTCTAAGTTCACCTCCGCTTAATGTTATATAGTCGGGTAATTTCCCTATGCGCGCAGTTAAAATTTCGTGATCGACTGCAATGCGATCATCAACCCCAGCTTGTCCCTGAACAACTGGAAGTTGCCTGAGATACTGAATATAACTGAATATCGACACACCTGAGACGATGAGTAAGATGAGATTCACACTCATCACGCCGAGCCATTTCCCAATGAGGTAGTTCATTTTATTTAAGGGCTTGGTCATCAGATGCCAAATTTGACGATCCCTTATTTCAAATGCCACGGTTGCGCAAGATAGAAAAAGCGTCATGCATGCGGCCAGTACATAAGTAAGTGTAAGGCTTCGACTAATAAATGTTTGCAACCTGAACCGAAGAGGCGTATCAGGATCAAGCCACATCGGAAGCATAGGCAGTAATATGAGCAACAAAATAACAAACACAAGTGAGATTCTGCTGCGTGTTGCTTCTTTAATAATCGTGTGCGCAACTGCGAACACTTGATATGGGCCCGAGAAAATAATCAACATAACCCGCGAAAGCAGTACGAATGTAAAAGTTAATAGGCCCATCCCCGCAAAAGCGAGCATTGCTGCCTCATTACCAAACATCCAGCAAATACTCACAGGTATTGCTGTCCCTAGTAACGTTAAGAGAAACGGTATTAGAATCCCCATCCATACAATCAGCATCAGCCAGGCGATGGTAATTAACCCAAGCATCCATGTGGTGCTTGGGCTTTTAAGCAGAAATTCTGGCAGCCATGTCGTTTGTTGATCCGAAACAAGGAAGTCCGCCAAGCTCATTGGATTCCTAATATTGCCGGCTTCATCAAAGACTCGGGCTTTGTTATCCAAAATAATTTGACCACCATACGTTCGGCCATTAACCGTGATCGTTCCTATTTCATTGAGCGAAAGCGCATAGAAATCTCCATTTATCAAATTCTGATCACGCAGGGCGCTTTCGATTGCAAGACGCTGCGAATTTATGCTGGAGCTTTTAACTAATAATGCGCCAAATAATCCACTACCTGTAAGAAGTATCACTATAGAGACAGCGATGCGAAACGAGAATTTGCGTTGAAGAAGGTCAAGCCGACGATATAGCTCTAGAAATAACATGAGTCTAATTGGTATTACGTGTCGTCTTTGCTAACTTGTTCAGAAGAATCATCAGCATTTGCATCACCGAGCAGTGAATCAATTACCGAGGCATCAACGTCTTGCGGCGGCTTGGGTGCTTCGACACGAATAGGAGTTGCTGAAGATGGTTCGGGTACATTATCGCTAAGTAACTCTGCAAGCACCTCATCACGCTGCTCTTCCTGGATTTTCGCTTGCTTATCCTCGATCTGCTCGACTTGCTTAACCAGAGCAGCATCTTCCTGATCACTAACCAGCGATTCTATGAGATCACCACCTTCAGCCTCTTCTGCTCGTAGAAACTCTGCGGTGGATCCACCATGAACTACACCTGAAGTTGCAACTTGCTCATGCCTGGCCTGTTCAACGAGTTCCATAAAGAACTCTTCAAGCCTTTGACGTGGCGCCTTTACACTGTCAATCGCTTTACCCTCAGCTTTTTCGATGACTTGTTCAATCAAGACAATCGTTTCTGGCGCTAAGCGAGGTGTTTGAATGACTGTGCTTTGGGTGTCGGACAATAATTCATCAACGGTTCCTTGTGCGCGAATTTTCCCACCATATAACATAACCATACGATCACAGACATCTTCAACATCACCGAGCAGGTGTGAACTTAAAAGCACAGTCTTGCCGCGCTTTCCCATTTCGATAATGAGGTCTTTAACTTGACGCGTACCGATTGGATCCAATCCTGATGTTGGTTCATCGAGGATTAGGAAATCCGGGTCATTGATTAGCGCTTGGGCGATTCCAATACGTCGAGTCATACCCTTTGAGAATTCTCCAATGGGCCTGTGCGCTACATGAGTTAATCCCAACATATCAAGCAGTTCGCCAACTCTTCGCTTGCGAGTTTTATGATCCAGTCCAAATAGTTTGCCGTAGTAGTCAAGCGTTTCTTGAGGGTTTAGAAAACGATACAGATACGATTCTTCGGGCAAGAACCCAATACGTCTTTTTATGCTTACATCTGAGGGGGGTTTTCCAAAGACACTGATATTGCCGCGGGACTTGTGGAGCAATCCCAGAATAATCTTGATGATTGTGCTCTTGCCAGATCCGTTAGGCCCCAACAATCCAAATATCTCGTGGCTTCGAATATCAAAGGTAACGTTATCCACCGCGTTAGCTTTAGTACGCATCCAAAAGTCTTTAAAGACCTTTGATAAGCCTTCAGCTTCAACCACTTTGTAGGACTTTTCAAGAGAAACCATTACATAGATACTCGTTTACTCATCGTCCGCAGCACGCGGGACAACTTTGCCATCTTCGTTGATTTTAAGCAAAGGTTTGGAACTATTAAGCTCATAATCATCCGCTCTTTCATAAAACTTTCCGCGACTTCCCCGCGAATCCAAAATAGTCTGGCGTGTTTTTTTATCCAAAAGTAATTTTTGGCGGATTTGTGAAATCTCTTCCAGAGTTCTTATCTTAACAAGGATCTTCCCTTTCCCAATGGGCACATAAATCATTTCAGTATCTTGTCGTCCTAATACTGTTTGATATGCTTTGAGCCATCTCCGATCAATTGCAAATTTAGGATTATCGCGATACTCCGGAAGAATACTTTTGAATTTTCTGAGATCCGCACCCAAAGTATTTTCAATATCCGTGTCATGCGCTCTTGCACGATCAATAACTACTTTTAAGCCTCCGCCAATATCAGAACCATCTAAATAAATATTTATCTGAGCTAAGAGTTTTGCCGCTTCTTCATTATCAGATTGTTTATCTGCGTTTTCGTATGACTCAATCAATTGAACCAATTCATTGTATGATTGGCCAGCTGTATCGATCAAAGCAGCTACTTTTTCTTCGAGCGCACTTTGTATTGCTGCCTTGGCATTTTCACGTACAGCTGGTAGTGCGCCGTATTCCTTTGCAATTGCAAATGCAGGGCTTGCTTCGATAATAGTTACATGATCAAGCGTAATGCCAAACTTATCAAGTGCGGATTGTGCGAGTGTCTGCACCCGCATTTTAATATCTTCAGGAAAATCGATAAGCTCATCCAAGCTGCTAGCAGCCATTACATGAACAACACCGCGCCGCAATTCAAGTGCAACTACTTGTTGCGCATCTTCTTGCGAAAGAGTTCGAACGAATTTTACTGGATCGTCTATGTCATACTTTGCGGAAATTCTTAGGTGAGCAATATCACCATCGCGAGTTATTAAGTATCCACCACTGGCTGGATCAATTGGCGAAAGAGTGGCATTTTCAATTGCTGTTTCTCTCGTTTCTTCTGGACGAACTAGTGGCCAAAATGGTTCGACCATCACTTCTTGTAATCGTTGACTGACAAGCTTTCTCATCTGAACATCACGATCCTCAATTTCGAAAATTACAAATTCGCCTGCTGGGTATGGCCAAATTGTCCAATGTGCTCCTGGTGTTAGAGCGATTGTATTTTTAGAAGTAACAATCTTACCCCAGCGAAGCATGACCCCGCTTTCCTTTATATCAACGGTTTGAAAACCTGAGAAAATGAATAGTAAGAGTAATGCAACGATGACAATTTGAAGTACGCGGAATGATAATTTAAGCGCATCCGTCAATGATTGATTGGCTGGATCCATGGCTTCACGCAATGCTGCTTCAGATCCAACTTCCGCCTGTACTATAAACTGTGCAGACGCGGCGCGGCGAGGAATTATTTGCTCCTCTTCTTGCCCAACATCTTCTTCAATCGGTACAGCTTGATCCTCTATGGGATCATTATCTGACGCTGAAGGTTCTAGGTTTGTTTCATCAGCCATAGTTAATTCCCAGCTCTCTTTACAACCTTAATTTCATCACTGTTTTCAGAAGTTTCAGGTTCATATTTAGAAACTGGTTCAATGTAAGACTTGCTCGGCTTAGGAATAATCTCAGCTTCGCCCATACGCTTGAGATTTAATAGATGCCAAGGCGCAAAATCATCTGTCGAAAAGATAGTTACGTAATTACGCAAACTTTGCTCCAGAGTTTCTATCCAAAGAAGAAATGTTGCAAGCTCGACATCTTCATTCATTTCTTTAAGGTAGCCCGCAGCTTTTTCTTCAGCAGCAGCATTAATCTCCTCTGCTCTCTGTTTGCCGAACGCTAAGAGCTTAGAAACCAAAGTATCTGCTTCAGATCTAATCCCAGCAGCTTCAGAGCTGCCTTTGTCGGTTTCAGTATTGGCAAGAGTCCTAGCGCTAGCCTGCATACGATCTAATACAGCTTTAGAAGTTTTAGCAGGCAATACAATTTGACTAATTCCTAAAGATACTGCATCAATCCCCATAGGAACAACCGAACGCTTTAAGTCATTTAGAATTGCCACTTCTGCATCTGGCAAACGGCTATCGATACCAATAAGATCGCCAAACGCATAACCTTTTATCTTCTGTTCTAGTGAAGTACTAAGATTCCCTTTAATTAGATCATTTGCTTCGCGTATTGATTTAAAACTTCGGTAAAATTCTTTAACATTATCAAGATCAACTTTCCACATTAAATAAGCCCGAACCATGACCTGCTGATCATCTGCGGTAGCAACTGTCTTCAGCGGGGACTCCAATAGTTGCATTCGTGTGTCATATTTAACCACATTTTCAGCAAACAGTGGCAAACGAAAATGCAGCCCTGGTTCTGTTTGTACGCTGTCTTCGCCAATTTTCCCAAATCTAGTCTTGATTGCCACCTCATGATAACGCACTGTATAAGTTGCGCTAAACAAGACAAGCATAACTAGAAGCATTACCCCAACGACTACTGCAATAGTTTTCTTCATATTACTGACCTTCTTCAGCCGGAGTCTGAGGACTGATATTGAATCGTGCAGGCTCTTCTTGCACTTCTATTTCCAAATTAATTCGATCTGGATCAACGCCAACGAGGAAATACTTCCTCTTTTCACCAAGCGCCTCAATGAATACACGCATAATTTCTCGCTCCATAAACAAATTCGGTGATGCGCGGTATGAATCTATGTTTCCTTTGTGGCGAAAGACTTCCGCTCGGGCATTCATCAAGGTAACCCAACTTTGCGCTTCTGCGCGTGCGATTTTCTGCGCATTTTCCCCACCCGCTTCTTCTATTAACTGCTCAACAAGAAGACGCTGCGTTCGCAAATCATTGGCGCTTACATCATGATCTCTTTGCATTTGATCCCATTTGTTAAACTCATCAAGTATTTCATCAATTCTATCTGTATGGCCAATGATCGCATCAAGCGCTCTGGTTACAACCCCCTGCTCATTTTCAATTTCTTGCCGGCGTTGATGCTTTGCAATTGCTAAATTTTCAAAGTATGTACCTGCCCCTCCGGATGGCCTAAGCATAGGAAGATTAACTGCAACGATGAACACCCCCGTATTTAATTGATCGCAAGCTTGCTGTATTTGTAATCTTAGATCCCGGACGAGTGATGTTTCTGCACGAACAATCACTTCCTCTAATGACAATCCTGAGAGATGCTGTGTAATTTCACGCAACGCTATCGACTTAAGTGTCTTGTCGAAATGGGTTAGAGTTTCCCGTGGCCCTTGAAGCTCTGAAGAGAATTTGAGGTAATCAAGAACTCCATCAGTCTTGATTCGATATTGAAGGGTGATCTCCGCATCAACCAGTGAAAAAAGATCGCCAAGAGTGTCCGCAGCATCTTCTACATTTTCTGCGCTTTCATTATTCAGTGATACCGGCTGGGCTGCGGACGGCTCATCATCCTTTTCAATAGAAGGGCCAACAATGAATGGTTCAAGATCCTTATTCATACGAGGCTCTTTAGCCCAGTCATCAATATCCGTCGGGAAAATCTGAAACGCCGTGAGACGCAATTCGCGTATTCGATCTACCTCAATAATGTGAGCAGATTGGATAGGCCAAGGCCATTTCCACATTATTCCAGATTGATGGACTTCATTGGCAACTATGCGTCCACCGGCGAGTTTGATTGCTTGCTGGTGTGGTTCAACTATCACCATGGTATTTAGGGCTGCAAGCGAAAACACACCAAACAGCACAAGCCACGCTGTACTCCTAAGCAGAAGTTGATAACCCCAAGAACTGGTGATGTCGAAGCCGAACTGATAGTTAACTGCTTCATTAATGGATTTAACTATCGAATCAGGCGCAGAGAGAAGACTGAGAACTCTGGAATCAAAAGCTGGTCTTGGAACTTCATCAGCAATCCGAGGGCGGTAGAGATTCAGGATGAAGTTAAAAATGATCTCTATTGCCATTATGAACATACAGATTGGTATGGCATAGGCAATGAAACCAATGACTTGATCATTCTTAAAAATTCGGAAGATTATCCCCACGGCCACGGCCATCAGAACCAGTGAGTTGCCAACCATAAAGCCAGCCCCACCTCGGAGATTCTGCCATGCCTCCTGCCGTGCCATTCCCGCTACAAAGCGTGAGAAGATGAATGAGATAGTGGCGAACCCAAGACATAGTGCTGCAGCCCATCCCTTAGCTTGAGTAAGAACAAAATCGCCAACCCCAACAGGATCTTCTAGAGCATCTATAAATTTGAGTATCCTCCATGCAGCTAAGCTAAGGTAGGCAGCCACAAGCAGGCTCACGATTGGCATCAGCCACTTATGCATGAGCTTTAGCCGACGTGAAGCAAGTTTATCGTGTTCTCTGGAAGAATCGAAAACTGAGCCAGTGCCAGCCAGCTCGGCTGCAATTTCGTCCCCTTCGAGTGATTCAAGCCTCTCTTGCGTGTGCTGATAGAAAATAACTATCAAGCTCAGCCAAACCAGTAGGCCTCCTATGGCAAAGACACTGGCAATGTATATCACTACATCACCCGTGCCACGCCCAAAGAGGCCTATGGAAAACACAAAAAGAGCGATAGCTATGATGGCTTGAAGAATGAAACCGAAGCCAGAAACCCTAGTGGCTTTGCGGTAAGCATGATGGTCGACTCTCATTTTTGCCTCGACCTTGTAGTAAAAAAGACAGAAAAGAAATGCCCGAGACGCCGATCTACTCCCCACTCTCCCCCGGGCACCCGAAAAGAATCGAGCAGCATAGCGAGAATTGACGGTTTTGCAGCATGGAAGGTCGCCTGCAATGAACCTCGATCGGATGAAGTACGTACGATCGGCCTGCTGTGGTTCGTTTCTTGGAAGGAAAAATCTTCATTTCCTCGTTGTAGGTCCGATTCCCTATCGCTGGCCTATAAGCTCTAATGGCGCTAGGCTGCCGCTTCTAGTCTCTCAGCGAAGATATTAATCATGTTTTCTCAGACCCTCGCAATTATCCGAAACACTTTTTTTGAGAGCATACGCCAGCCGATCATGCTGGTGGTTTTGGCCATAGCCACGATTGCCCTGGTTTTCTGTAACCTCTTGTCAGGCTTCACGATGGAGGACGATCAGCGAATGATGATCGACCTGGGGCTTTCCACGGTTTTTCTATGCGGAGCCCTTTTGGCCGCATTTATTGCTACGAATGTCTTAAACCGAGAAATTGAGAATTTCACAGCTTTGACTGTTATTTCCAAGCCAGTGCCTAGGGCAATATTCGTTCTGGGCAAGTATCTGGGGGCTGCTGCAGCCCTGGTTCTTGCAACAATTTACTTGTCATTTGTATTTCTGCTGGTGGAAATGCATGAGGTTCAGCAGACGGTAAGAGACCCCATCCACGTGCCGGTTATCATTTTTGGTATCGGGGCAGTTTTCATCGGAATGGGAGCAGCACTTTGGTGTAACTACTTTTATGGCAAGGTTTTCTCTAGCTCAGCGCTTTGCTTCATTACACCGCTATTGGCATTGGCGTATTTCTTCGCGCTAATGTTTGATCCACAGTTTAATTCACAGTCCTTGGTTGAGGAATTCGACCTACAACTTTGGCTAGCTCTAATTGCGATACTTATGGCAATTTTGGTTCTGACTGCGATTGCCATCGCCGCTTCTACTAGATTAGGGCAGGTAATGACCCTGTGTGTGACGCTGGGCGCGTTCATGATTGGAATGCTATCCAATCACTTTATTGGCCAAAAGATGAAAGCTATGAACGACACCTGGCTGGAACGCGCGTCAATTCAAGGCCTGACCGAGACAATTACTAGAACTCGCGTAGTAGAATTAACTAGTGGTGAAGTCAATGAAATATCTGAGCAAATTGAGCAGGCGACCGTGCCACTAATTTTTATGGCCGATGGCTTGTTCGAACGGCTCGAGTACGTAATGTACTGGATTGGCTACGCAATCTTGCCCAACTTTCAGATGTTCTGGCTCTCCGATGGAGTAACTCAAGGCCATGTCATCCCTCTTGAATATGTGGCCCTAACTTTCATCTATGGGCCTCTATACATACTTGCGACTCTTTGTATTGCTGTAATTCTCTTTCAGCGTAGAGAAGTTGGATAAACCTCACACTAAAACCCTTGAAACTGGGCTATCATCAATGCAGAGTAAATCGTGGCTATTTGCTCTTATTTTTGCTTATTGACGACTAATAATGACTAAAGCTAGTTATGGAGTACCCATTGGCGGAGCAGAACTACATCCAGGTTCGAGGTGCGTGTGAGCACAATCTCAAGTCACTAGATGTAGACATTCCGCGCGACAAGCTGGTGGTTATCACCGGTGTATCCGGTTCAGGAAAAAGCTCACTGGCATTTGATACAATCTTCGCAGAAGGGCAGCGAAAATATATGGAGTCGCTGAGTTCATATGCTCGGCAATTCCTCGATCAATTACAAAAACCAGATATCGAATCAATTGATGGGCTTCCGCCGACGATTGCAATTCAGCAAAGAGGTTCGAGCCATAACCCAAGATCAACAGTCGCAACAACGACAGAGATTTACGATTATCTGCGCTTGCTCTTTGCACGCTGCGGAACGCCAACTTGTTGGCACTTGCATGGGAATGCCAAGAGCGGCAATGCATCGAAGAATCAGAAAAGTAACCGCGTTTGTGGATTGCCCATTACTGCAAGCAGCGCAACGCAGATTGTAGACTCACTACTTGATTTCGGCGACGATACTCGGATGATGATCTGCTCTCCGGTAATTCGTGGTAAAAAAGGATATCACCGCGAAGTATTAGAAGGTTTACAAAAGCATGGTTTCGTAAGAGCAAGAGTCGACGGCAATATAGTGGATATGCGTGAAGCTCTAAAAGAAGGCGGCGACAATCCATTAGGATTAGGCAGATTTGAACTGCATAGCATTGAAGCAGTCGTGGATCGAATTGTTATTAAAAACGATATTCGACAACGATTAGCGGATTCTGTAGAGGTCGCTCTTCGGCTTAGTGATGGCTTGCTAATAGCACTTATTGATGAAGATGGTTCGTGGGAGGAATATCGGTTTAGTGAAAAGCTTGCGTGCAGCGAACACCCCGAATGTAGTATCGAAGAACTTGCGCCCAGGTTGTTTTCGTTTAATTCTCCTTATGGTGCATGTTCAGATTGTGATGGATTAGGCGTAATCAGCGAATTTGATGACGAGTTAATCGTGCCAGATCCAACAACTGCTCTTGGAAATGGCGCAATTGTACCCTGGCGAAAAAACGGCAGGCGCATGAACATGCAGTACGGCCGATTGATCCGCTGGTTCTGCGAACATATGGGTATTGAGAAGACAACCGCTTTCGAACAACTAAATCGAACTGCTAAGCGGATCCTGATGCACGGCTCGACCGAGGCTGATGAAGCAAAGTATGGCTTTAGTTTCGAAGGTGTGATTCCAAATCTTCATCGACGTTTTCAAAAGACGGATAGCGATTACGTCAAAGAGCGATTGCGCGGATATATGAGTGGAGCATCCTGTCCATCTTGCATGGGATATAGGCTTAGACCTGAAGCTTTGCACGTTAAAGTAAATTCCAAACAAGGCCATGTGAATATCGCAGAAGTTACAGCCATGACAATCGAGTCTGCGATTGATTTCATGTCAACATTAAAGCTCAGTGTTGAAAGACAGCAAATTGCTGAGCCAATCACTCGAGAGATCAACGCTCGATTGGGTTTTCTTGCATCTGTTGGGCTTAATTATTTAACCTTGGATAGAACTGCAGGTACGCTATCAGGCGGAGAGGCGCAGCGAATTCGCTTAGCTACACAAGTAGGGTCTGGACTCGTTGGTGTTTGTTACGTATTAGATGAACCGACCATCGGTTTGCATCAACGCGATAACGATCGGCTTATCACTACATTGCGGCACCTAAGTGATATTGGCAACACTGTTATTGTAGTAGAACACGATGAAGGAATGATTAGAGCTGCGGATCACATACTGGATATAGGCCCAGGCCCAGGCCGCCACGGCGGGAAAGTAGTAGCCCAAGGCAATCTTGCCACGATCATCGCAAAGAACCGCTGCCTGACCGGTGAGTATTTATCCGGCAGAAAAAGTATTGCCATTCCCAATAAGCGACGAACGCTTAGCGAATCAGATGCAGTTGTTGTAAAGGGCGCTCGAGCAAACAATCTGAAATCTATTGATGTGGCTTTTCCTGTCGGCGGCTTGGTTTGCGTGACAGGTGTATCGGGGTCAGGTAAATCTACGCTTGTCAATGACATTCTGTATAAAGCTGCTCGAAAAGCCATAAACGGCTCGCGCGTATCTGTAGGTCTTCATTCGCGCGTAACAGGATTGAGCAAATTCGATCGCATAATTCAAGTTGATCAATCACCGATCGGTCGAACTCCCCGGTCAAACCTTGCGACATATACAGGCATTTTCGACGATATTCGAAAACTCTTTACACAAACCAAAGAATCCAAAATACGTGGATATTTACCTGGTAGATTCAGCTTCAACGTCAAAGGTGGACGTTGTGAATCATGCCAAGGTCAGGGTGTTAAGAAAATTGAAATGCACTTTCTGCCTGATGTTTTCGTTACTTGTGAGGTATGTAAAGGCCAGCGATATAATCGAGAAACTTTGGAAATCGTTTATAGGCACAAAACTATTGCAGATGTGCTTCACATGTCGGTTGAAGAAGCAGTCGCGTTCTTTGAAGCACATCCCAAGACTTTAAGAATGCTTCAATGTTTGCATGATGTAGGGCTCGACTATTTGCAACTTGGACAACCCTCAACAACACTATCCGGCGGCGAAGCGCAGAGAATCAAATTAGCCAGTGAATTGGGATTGGCAACATTTGGTACAACCTTTTATGTATTAGATGAACCTACAACAGGATTACATTTTTCGGATATTGAAAAACTGCTCAGTGTTCTTCAACGCCTGGCGGACCAAGGTAATACATTGGTGGTTATTGAACACAATATGGATGTGATTAAATGTGCGGATTGGGTTATTGATCTTGGGCCTGAAGGCGGTGATCGTGGAGGAACAGTAGTGGCAACTGGGCCACCACAGCGAATTGCCAAATCCAAAAGAAGTCATACCGGCAAATATCTTAAGCAAGTTCTATTGCAGCAAAAGCAGCGCCAAACAGTAACCACTACCGTATGAATTTAGCACTTATCATAACTGCAATTGTCATTGGTGATTTCATAATTTTCAGTAGTATAATTGCAATATGTATGAAAAAGATGTGGGAACCCATTGCAAAATCGCATCCAGCACAAAGGCCTGCTGCTGATGCGGTAACTAAAAACTTCCAAAGCTATAGAATCGATTTGCTCAACCTTGGTTTCTGTATACATACAACGGTTGATGAGCAGTATCTTCATCTTGCGCCTGTTAAGTTTCTACAAAAACTGGGCGCAAGACCAACAAGCATTGCCTGGAATTACATTACTGAAGTTAAGCCATCTCTCATTGGGAAAACTATGTCTGCACGCATTGGCAATCGCAAAATAATTGGCCCGGCTTGGTGTTTGGAATTAGCCCTGCAAGATGAGGAAGTGCTGCAAAGGCCACAGGATGACCCTAAAGGCTGATTACCACTAATTATCCATTTCTAAGGGACGAACTACTGGCATTGTCGCTGGTTTTCTGGCAAAATGAAGCTGCAGGAGTAGACAAATGCGGTTATTTAAAAACCGTAGTGATGCAGCGAACGAACTTGCACGCGACCTGGCGTTCCTTAAAGAAGAACAGCCGCTGGTATTAGGAATTCCAAATGGTGGCCTGCAGATTGCAGCGATCGTTGCAGAATCTCTTGATGCACCATTAGATATTTTGTTAATACACAAGCTGCATGCCCCTGATGATTCAGAACAAATAGTTGGCGCTGTAGATGAGCATGGAAGAATATCCATGATCCAATCCGCTTCACGCTGGCATCATTTGACTACTAAAGAAATGATACCGGCAGCTCGATCGGCTTTTAAGGTTCTTCAAACACGCCGAGCGCGTTTTCGTGCCATCTTGCCGGAAACAGATGTACGAAATAGAACTGTTTTAATCATCGATCACGGCATTGAAACAGGAGCAACTATGCTTGCTGCAATAGCTTCTGTGCGCGATCGTGGCGCTCGCAAAGTTATAGTAGCTGCCCCGGCTGGGATGAGTAAAGCAACTTGGCAACTACACGATAATGCGGATGCAGTTGTTATCCCACACGTCCCATCAAACTTCAGAGGTATAAATTATTTCTACAAAGTGTTTGAAGATATACCTGATTCGGTAGTCGCATCAATTCTTCAAAGATGGGCGTTTTCCAAACCAGACCAACATGCCGGCGTTAAAACTTTTATTTTGCGTATAAAAAATGCTCGCCAACAGGAGCTTCACTGTGAACTGGATTTCCCTCCAGGGGTTACGCGCGGCAGCGGCCCCTACCCAGCTGTAATTTTTACACACGATCTTCAAAGTGATGCTAAAAGTCAGCGTTCCGTACCAATCAGTCGAAGACTTGCTAAACGTGGAGTGATTGGCGTGCGCATGGATTTTTCAGGTCATGGGCGATCAGATGGCGATTGTGAAGATGTAACGCTGCCGCAAATGATAGAGGATTTACGAGCAATATATGACTTTGTGCAAACTCTTGATGAGGTAGATGAAAATAGCATCGGACTCAATGGTGCGGGCAACGGCGGACTGGTCGCGTTGTGCCATGCAGCCAATGATAGTCTGATCAAAGCCATGGTCTTGCGCGGACCTGTAATAGGCAATCGTCATAAAGAAGCAAGGCGCGTGACTGCCCCCACTCTTATCATTCATGCTGAGCGCGATACGGTCTTGACAGATTCAGTTGCGCAATTGGATCATGAATTTATTGTAACGCACCAACTTCTTCAAATACCAGATTCAACTCGTCTGTTTCATGACCCTATTAGTCGAGAATTGATGGTTAGTGCGTCTGTGGATTGGTTGGTAAAGCATCTTTCAGCTAAAAAGTCAAGCGTTAATTCACGATTTGAGCCGCCACAACAAGATGCCGCATCAATTCATAAGAGCGAATGACTAATCGGAAAATTATCAAAAGCGTTTATGTACTGGTCGCTGCGAAGGTGCCTTTAATCCCAACAATGCTCTTACAAGTTTTATGTCGCCTTTCCTTGTGACTTTGACATTGCTGATATCCCCTTCCACCACGAAGACATTCTCTCCCAAGCGCTCTACTAACATGGAGTCATCCGTGGCGTTTGATAGATCATCTTGTGCATAGGCTTGGCGCAGAAGATCAGCTTTAAATAATTGAGGCGTTTGCACCTCAACTAGTCCAGTTCTATCCACTGTTTCCTTGATCTGTCGAGCAGGAATTGTGGGGCGACCTGCATCGCCAAGAATCGCATCGACCAGAACACTATCTTCATCGTCAGCTACATCTGTTTGTTTATCTGATACTCGTTTGACGGTAGCGGTAATCTCTACAGCAGGCACGACAGCGTCAAGACTGCGCCCTGCTTCAAAGATCCGATCTAATAGTGATTTACTAGCCGCAGGCCTGGCTGCATCATGAATCGCTATGTGTGTGCAATCTTCCGGCACAAATGAAAGAGCGTTCTTAACAGTTTCCCAGCGTTCGACTTTAGCGCCAGAAACAATTTGTGCTCCATGAAAACCCAGAGCTGCGCCGTACTTATCGCGGAATTCTTCAATATTATCAGGTGGCGCTGCTACGATAATTGAGGAAACCTCTGGGCGTGTGGTGAATAATTCAACTGTGCGCATTAACAAAGGTCTTCCCCCAAGATCCTGCGCTAACTTATCCGTTGATCCAAAGCGTTGGCTTTTGCCTGCTGCGGGAATGATTACACAAACCTTCATAACCCAGTCTCCTGTTTTGCTGCGAGACCGTGATGATAGCTACAAATCATTCCTTACGCTTACTCAGCACTTTCCTCAGTACTTTTCAAAGCTTTACCTATTATAGTTACCGTAAACTTTTGGTTGCTGATCGTGAACCGAATCTTGCCGTTTAGCAATCCTTCATATCCAGGAGTTGGTGTGATTCGGACTCTCATGGTGGATTCCTTAGGAATAATTCCATAAGGAATAAAGGAGACCATTTTTGCTTTAAAATTCCTTGATAATGACAGCACATCGTTTCTTGGACTTATTGTGTTGCGTCGATTTTGGATATCAACGTCAAATTCTGCTGATTCACCTGCTTCTATACCGCCAACTACAACATGATGAGCAAGCACACGCCAAGAACCTGGGGGTGGCGTTTTACGTCTATTTGACTCGTGGCGAATCCCTACATCAACCACCGGGCATTCAGGGTGATCGGTTTCAATTATCCACCAACCTGGAACATTGACATTGTTATACTGTGAAATATCCCATGCAAGAGTATATTTGCTTTGCGCTTCGTCAAAATCTGGATCAAAGCCTTCATAAATCGGTTCTACGCCGTTGGAAGAAAGTATGTTAAACGGTTTACCGTCGAGTGATTCTACTACAACCAAACCACTTTCAACGCGTTGACCAATCTTCTGATTTATGGTACACACAAGATACGGAGGAGCGGCGCGGATCGCCCTGGTTATTTCGCCATACATACTTAGTGTTGACTGACCAATATAATCTTCAAACAGGAATGAAATTGAACTGGTAAATGTACTTGAAACTGACCTGCTCCTTGTGCGCGCTTCAAGTTCAATAGTTTCGCCCGGCGGAATAACCCGGCCTGAATAGTTATCAAGCTTAGTGCAAGCACAGTTTGCCTTTATAAACTTAATAGTAATAGGCTTTTTGCTTAAGTTGCGAATATTGAATCTAGTGGTGATCAATTCGCGCGGTAACATTCTGCCAAGATTTAATATTCCAGGCTCAAATACTATCGGAGCTGTTTCTTGTAAATCAGCAAGTACATCTGGCAACACATCGGCGCTATCTTGAATTGCAGTATTTACGACATCACTAGAAGTGAGCTGCACAGAATCGCCTGATACAGCATCAGATTTCGTTTGGCCGGTTTGTGCTTCACTTGATCCGCTGGAATCACTGCAGCCAGCAAGAAGTATGGCAAATACTACAAGTGCTAAAAGGCACAACGACTTAAGCCTATGTCCAAGCCTTAGCAGTCGAGATAAAGATACATTTGGGTTGTAGGATATATTCATAGCTCTTTTCTTCCTCAAGTATTACTGACAATATACTCCCCATACCCGCTAATCGAACCTTCTTATCCGTACAAGATGCCTTTATCCAGACGTAAATACCATCTGGGGCTTTTAGAACCCTTATTAGGGTATTAGATCAACGGCCGATTATCCTGGATATTGCGTACTTCTAGCTTGTTCAGGCGATGTTTTTGGCTAAAAGACAGGTAGTAGAATTACAAAGAAGGCAGATATCGGTCTTCAAACCCATAATTCAGCCAAATGATGGATTTCCCATGATCTCAGCAATTGACCCACAAAGGGTTGTTGGCGAAGATCATTACCAAGCCTTAAATTGGGCCTTAGCCGGAGTGGCGGAATTGGCAGACGCGCTGGATTCAAAATCCAGTGCCCGCAAGGGCGTGTGGGTTCGAGTCCCACCTTCGGTATTGATAAAGGCGGTTTTGCTCTTTATGAAATGTCAGCAGATGACATAAAATGACCCCAATTTGTCAAGCCCTTGCTAAGTCATTTTGGAATCCCCTATCACTGGAATCGCTGTTGCGTACCAATTTGGTTTACCCTTCCAGCTAACTTCCAATCCCCCTTTTCCCTCATTCAACGATATAACCCTATTGCGTTTTATCTCCTCTGTTTAGTTTGTGGATAGTCCATCAATTCTGTCATTTTGTATTAGGGCAATGTGTCACATAACCCCCCGTAGCAGTATTGCCACAGAGGGTTATGTGTTTCAGCCATCCGGTTATGCTCCGGTCGAGAACTTCGGCAAGGCTTGTAGAGCTTCATCCTGTCCACTCATTCCCAACTTTGTATAGGTATTCATGGTCAACTCAATTGAGCTATGTCGCATCCTTGCCTGTGATGTTGCAGGTGAAGCTCCGCCGAGAGCTAACAGAGTTGCACAGGTTACTCTTAGAGAGTGAAAATCAAGATAAGCACCTGTATCGGGATCAACATATTCAATTTTTGCTCTAACCAGATCATCCTTGAGCATATCTGCTGATCGTTTAGGCAATGAAAAGGCTTTGGCATTGGGAAGCTTGTTTGCCAGGTGTTTGCGGAGATCAGTTGTTAGTTCACTAGACAATGAAAGAGTATCTCGCCTGCGTCGTTTAGAGTTACTGGCTTCTACTGTTACGGTTGGTGGTGATGTAATGAGGCTGAAGCTACCTGTATTGAGTGAACGAATCTCTGAACTTCGGAGTCCGGTTTCACAGGCAAGACAATAGATCAATGCCCTTTCTCGTCCGCTGGTTTTACCACGCATCGGCCCGCTTTTAGTGGTCTTAATGAGCTTCTTTAGTTCAGTAATACTTAAAGCCCTTCGGGTTCTTCTGCGGTCGGTTTGAGCGTTTAGCATCTTGAGTCCCATTAGCGGTGATTCATTTGCTCTTTCTTCTTCTACCATCCATTTGCAGAATTGTTTGATCGCTCGCAGGTGACTATTGCGGGTTTCGATGCTTATGCCGTTACTGCGTTGTTGCAGTGCCAGGTATTGCTTAACAGGCTCCGCCTTTATATCACGAAACTTGAAGAATTTGCAAGCATTGATGATCCGCAGACTATGTACTTTTGTTATGTTCGCATGATTCTCTGTCCGACCGTCAGCAAGTATTGATTCATTCCATTCGTCTATATGATCCGTCAATACTTTGGATGCCATCGAAACCGTGATGTCGAGCAAATCCCAGTCAAGTAATTTACTTCTCGCATCATCAGGCAGACTATCGACCCATGCCCCCAATTCGCCCCTCGGTGATTCGTTTACCGATCTCATGTCCGCCAGTTGTCTAAGTTTGCGACCAAAGGATATTGATGCACTGTGATCGGTGAACGCAGGTAGTCGCCGCCATACTTCCCGATGATCTTTGAATCGAACATGGTACTTGGAAGATGTACACTTCTTCCCGCTTCGATTTGTGTATACAGGCTGGCTTAATGAGAAGCCTTGGTTTGTGTGCTTGGTCATGCTTAGGTTCCATTAAAGGCCGCCCATCAGAGGCGTTGGAACCTAAGCAAAGGTGTACGCACTCTGACAGACGACTTTTTCAATTTTCAAAGGGATTGCTTAGATTCCAAGAGCAATATACATGAGTTCATTGTAAGTGCAAGGATTGATAATCGAATAGTATTCATTATTAAGATTGACCCTTCATGACGGCTTTCTTTACCTTCTCCCACTCAGACCTGGATTTGCAGCCATCATTCCACCAGCAGTTAATTTCCAAATTGTCCCAACGCTTCGCTGCACCGATCTTATTTCCTTTGGGAACTTTGCCCGCAGCGTCCCATCTCAGCCAAGACCGCAGCGACACATCGAACATTGCGCAAACTGTCTTTGCACTAATCCCCACCCTTTGATCGGGCTTTGTTGTATTCAAGATGGTGGAGTTAGTGGTTGTCATTAAAGCCTGCTGATCTCACCATTAAGAGCTGCGCAAGATTCAGCAACGAACAGCTCAATTGGTCGCCCACCCTTCGGGCCAGAATTAAGCCAGTCCCATGAGCCGTATCCGCGTTCGACTAATTCCCTAAGGGCATAATTAGCTAATTCACTTGTGGGATATTTTCTACGATTGCTACTCATTACCTGCCGTACAGTTACGCTCCCACCTTGAAGCTGCACCCATTCGAGTAACATTTTAGATTTTGCAGTTTCTTCATCATCATCGAACAATGTGTATACCCGTTCAGTCTCGAAGATAAACCAGTTGGTTATTTTGATAGCTGCTTCTATTTCAACAACGCCAACAAGGTCAGGATCTTCAATCCGAGGGTCTTCATCTGCTAATAAGACGTAGTGGAATATCAAGGCCAAGCGTGCCGCAACTTCTTCAAGCTTGGCGAAGGCTGCCCCGATGCGTTCGTCTTCGTTTTCGTTTTGCAGTTGCCCGTGACGTTCCCAAAACTTAATAAATATCTTCTTAGCTTCAGGACTGAAACAGATATCTTTAGGTGTTTCGATGCCCTCTGAATCAACGTAGTGGTGCAGGCTTAGTAGGTACTCAAATACACTTTCGTAGCTGTATTCAGTCGTACTCGACATATCCGAATCAGACCAAACCTTAGGGTGTATTGGCGGATCAATCATTAAGACGCGAGCAGCTAAACCGCTCTCAAAAAGTTCATCTGTCAAAGCACGCCGAGCTATCTTTGGTTGAATCGTTCCGCAAATCGAAACGGCGGAATGTTCGCAGACGATTAACTTCCTATCACCTGATCCCCCACCTTTGCGATCTGTGATTGTTCTCTCACAATGATACATCCCAATCCATGACGCACAATCTCCACCTCTGCCATTGCGATAGGCGTTGAAACTTGTAAGCCATCCTGACAGTTCATCGCGTGCGAGTAATAATCCTCGATGGTTATCTGATAACAACGCGGCAACTGCTTCGACTGTTGTATCACTTATCACAAGACGGGGCATTGTTGGCTTGCTTGGCTTAGTAGGTGGCTCAGCAGATGCACCTGCGCTCGATGCTGCCTCTCTTTCCCAACGCTTAAAGTCAGCTTTGTATCGGGTTTCCACAACTTCATGCTCAGCTAAGACTTTCTCGTATTCCTTTATGCTTTGTGAATCTTGCTTGTGCATGGGCCGCGTTGCATCATTAAATGGTGCGGTCTTGTTCGAACCACTCTTAGCGATTACCACGCCCCAAAGGATTGCGGGTACGTTCCAATTACGCTTAATGCGGAGCCGTCTGGTGGAACCTATTGCAGATGCAACGCTACAAAGGACAGGCAGGGCATACATCGCTTCATCAACGCCGGTAGCCTTTGCACCTTCAGTTACAAAGTCGCGCAAAGGCGTAGGCAGTTCATCAACTGGGAATGATTGCCATAGCCTGTTCTGACATACAATATCTGTTGCAATTTTATCTAGCGAAGGTTCCCAGAGTGGAGTATTGACAGCTAACGAATCTAAGTCTTCAACGTCGTTGCCTGCATTAAGCCAGTCGGAAACGTCGCCACCATCTTTGGGTAAGTCGGGTAGCGCAAGTATTCTTGCAGACTTTACAACATCAATTATTTTAACTGCTAAGTCCCCAACGCGCTTTCTTCCTGCCAGATCATTATCTTCCAACAAAATAATGTGATGGTCATGCAAAGGTGTGCTATCCGTTTTTCCCCAGTTGCTAGCGCCACCCGAATTTGTCGTTGCAAACAAGCCCTCACCAATGAGCCTATCCACGTCTTTTTCGCCTTCGCAAATATAAATGAAGGATTCGGATGATGCGTTTGCAAGTTGCGGCAATTGGTATAAGACTTTCCTCGCATCATAAAGTTTGTTCATCCAGCCGCTATGGCCATCTGTTTTATGTTGCGAAAATGACTTGTCAGAATATCTACGGACTTGATATAACGGTTTACCGTTTTTGTCGGTGTAGTCGTAACTCTGCTGTACTCGTACCTGTTTGGCTAATTTGGCTTGCCCGTTGGTTAGGTACAAGTCTTTATATTCCAAATTAAGTGCTTGCAGAATTTCTGTCGTCTCGCAACCTCTATGGCAGAACAATAGTATTCGCCCATCTGCGCCCTCAGATATGCTTAGGCTAGGTTTATTGTCATCATGAGCAGGACAACATGCTTGGTATTTATCTTCGCTGAGTTGCTTTACGCCCTCTAGCGTATTAAGAATAGTTTGTAACTTTTCTGAGTTCATGGGAAAAAGGTTAGAACCAGCGACAACCTTAGCCAGCCGATTCGCTTGGGACTCATCTCTAGCTGTAGCCTTATTGTTGGCGGGATTGCGAGGCAATATTACTACTTTCACTTGATACCGCTTCGAGTTTGCGAGACAACAGCGCGGCTTCTACAGCTTTAACATTAAAGAGCATTCGGCGACCAGGCTTAATGCAAGGAATGCGTTTCGCTTTAGCTTCCTGTACAAGCCAAGTAGCCGGAATACCGAGCCTCAGTGAGCAAATTCGGGACGAAACAAATTTAATCTGGGGGTCTTGATTATTCATACAGACAGTTTGTACTGCGCCGTCCGAACATCAAGTTAGTTGAGAGCGAATAATCCTCATACCCATATTTGAGTATCAAAACCCCATTTGATACCCATTTGCTAAATAGGGGTAGATTCGAGAAATTTTTTAAGCCTACTTAACGGTAGCATTGGCAAAGCTTTCTTTAGTTGGCAATGCGACCACCAAAGCGATCCTCCCCTTCTAACCTTTGGAAGGGCTTGCCCCGCATCACTTAAGGCTTTCTTAATTTGATCAGACATTGTTGCTAAATCTGTATAGCCACATCGCATTGCGAGGTCGTGGTTTTCAATGGGATCAGGGAATACTCCGCCATCGTCAGCGCCTACTTCTCCATGCTCAGATGGCGCATTATTTAGCGCCCTCCATCCCTTTAGGCAAGCAACAAGTCCCTTTATATATCTTTCGTCAGGTTCATCACGCAATGAAGTACTTTTAGACGCAAACTGCTGTAGAGGAAAAAGTGGGTGATCGGGTGGAAGTACTACACTCTTATAGCCTGGTGGTAGATCAGGAATTCGTTCACTTCCAAGGCCGGATGCTGCAAACCAATCGAACCGGCTATAACTTGCAACGTTATCTGTTGTTTCGTATTTGTAACTTATGCAAGTTGGAAATGACTCTTCGGTAACTTCTACTTTGCTACCACTTGTTTTCTCAATAAGTTTTGCAAACTCATCGAGACCATCAGTGTTGTACTCGACTATTATACGTTGAAACACAGGCAGACGATTATCAGGAATTCCAACCTCTTCCGCTAATCCTGTGGATTCGATAAGCTCAGCAGCTTCGTTTTCGTACTTCTCTATACCGCCAAGTGCAGATTCTGGTGGCGCAGCATTTAAGTGTTCGATCATTGTGTCCAAAAGCCAGCCCAGCCGTACACGTTGCTGCTTGTTTTTAGTCGCCTGTGATGTCTTCATTACCACATCCTTACTTGGGCCGACCTCAACACCGCAGCGCAAGGATGCAAGACTGCGGTGAAGGGCCGTAAGAGTCGGAGCTACCGACTTACCCATAATTGTGATTATACAACTATCCGCACCAGCGTGAATCCATCGAGGTTCTTGTTAGCAAGTTGTTACTGAGGTTCAAAGGCTTCGCTTTTTATTAAAGCGTGCGGCGCGCTTCATTACTGCAAGGTAATGGAGACTACTTACACGGCCCCCAGTTGGCGAAGAGGATGAGAAGGTCGGATGTATCGACGGTGCCGTCGCCGTCAAAGTCTGCAGGACACGCGCCGCAAACCCCCCAGCTTGCTAGGAGCGCGAGGAGATCAGCGACGTCGACCGCGAGGTCGCGCGTCACATCGCCGGGACAGGTGTCATAACTGCACCGGAAGCTCGCGACGAGCGGAACGGTCTGCCAGAATGCCGTGAAATTGTCCGCCTCTTCATCCGGCCCGATCGCCACGCCGGTGGGCTGCCCGCCGTAGAGCACGTCGGGATTGGAATAGTGAGGAATGTTGTTTCCGCCCATCGCGGTGCCGATCTCCGTCCCTCCGTCTGGCGTGAAGCGATGGCCAGAGGAGTAAGAGAAGTACCCGTACCTGTCAGTGTAGTAGTGCTGCGAACCAAGGTTGTGACCGAGTTCGTGGCGAAACGGATTCAGGTTTATGAGGCAGCCGGCGGTCACCGCCTGGAACCCGTAGGCGGCGTTGTTTGGTGCGACGTAGGCGACACCACAGAAGCCGGTCGCGGTGATGAGGGCGACGATGTCGGCCGCGGCGATTTCGCGGAGCGCGTGGACTTCATCCATGACCCCGTCGTTGGTGCCCTGGAGCAGCGCCAGATGATCGCCGGATTCGCCGTAATGGGTGGCGGCGAAGCCAACGATACGGACGCTGAACGGGAGACCGGTGTTGGCGAAGGTGTTATTCGCATCCGCGACCGCAAACGCGCACGCGCCGAAGAGCTGGTCGGGATCGTCGTCGGCCACCGCCAGCGCGGCCGGGGTGTAGCACCAGAGGACATCGATGACGTCCGTGTCGCTGCACCCTGCGGTGGCCGGCTCACCACTCCGTGGGATCATCGGCGGCACGATCACACGGCAGCAATCGTGATCAATGATGCACAGGGCGACGCTGTCGTGGTCGATTGATCCCGCACCGACCACCGTCGTGAACGTGAAGGCGACGAGGATGGCAAGGCGCAGCGATGCGGCGTGTCGACTGTTCATGACTACGGTTCGGTTCTTCATCGCAAGTCTCCTGAAGCGACATTCCCCATTTGACCTTCGCCCGGCTCCAGCGCCGAGCTTTCCGGTTACGAGTATAAAGACCCACCCAATTAATGCAAAATGGTTTCACTGCCAAGACGGGGATTTGAGGGTTTTAGTGATGTTCCTGCAACTAGGAGGGACGTTCTTTGCTGTAGCACGTGAGTTGGTACACTAACCCTGTTGAGGAAACTACGCAAGTGACGAATCCCATTGATCTTGGCGCTTTGACGTTACAATCTTGCTCGATGGCTAGATGAACCGCTTACCAACCCGATTCCGGCTCTACTACAGACACCTCTAATGGCTTCTTAGCAGATATCGCCCTTCGACAGGTCGAATTGCCAGCAAACTCACCGTTCACTGTTATTGGGCTCGCTCTTGGGCAAGGGCCTTCAGCTCTAGAAGTGATGATTGTTCGTTGCCCGCGCGAACCTCAGCTACCTACCGTGCGGTCATTATGGAAACAACGAAATAATCGCCGCGCAGCACCTCTTCTCGTAATTGTCTTACACAATGAGCGAGCAACTATTTGCGGTGCAAGTGGTATCGATCCTCCGGTGTACCCTAATGCGGATCGTGGCCAAGTTGAGCGCGTTTGCCGCGAAGCATTAGATCTACCTGATCGTCATGCAGTTCTGCACTATCTTCGAGACGCTCTGGAAGCTGTTAAACCGGAAACGCCCTTGCCGGGCATCCGAAACGATGGGTTCCTGGCTACGCATGAATTGGCTCACGGTGCGCGGTTGTTGAATGAATGGAACTCCGCGCAAGAAAAAGCAAGACCGTTGCTGGGTCGCTCTGGCAATACACTACTCAATAGCCTGGGCTTTAACGTTGAACCGTGTGATCAATTGACCTCAATACTGCGCGCTGGACCTGATGGTCAGAGGCTTGCGCTAGCAGTACTTCTTCACACCACAGAATCCCCTGATATTAACACCGACCGATTCAGTGGGCTCTCGCCGGTGTCCTACGCCATGACCGTGGCCGAACGAGAAAACCTCCCTTATGTTGTCGTCGTGCAAGATCGCAAGTTGCGCATTTACCCCGTTAAGACCGGTGTCGGAGTTGGTCGGCGTGGTCGCCATGAAACGTTTGTCCAAATAGATACAGGGCTCATTCGTGACGATGATGCTGCGTATCTTTGGCTGCTTTGTTCAGCAGAAGCCATCGCCCCTGATGGCACACTTCAGCATCTACTCAACGAATCTCATCGCTTTGCAGGTGAACTTGCCAAAAACATCCGTGATCGTATATATGGTTCCGTCATACCAATCCTTGCAGAAGGAATTGCCAAAGCTAGAGGAGATAGCAAACCAACTGCGCAAGACTTAGAAGATATGTATGAAATGGCGCTGACCATCCTCTTTCGACTTCTATTCATTGCATATGCTGAAGATAAAGATCTATTGCCATACCGACACAACGGGCTTTATCAGCGCCGCTCACTCAAACAAAAAGCTATTGATCTACTCGAATTACACAAATCCGGCCATGATGTCTTCGACAATAACAGCTTTGACGAAACAACTGCCAGGTGGGATGAAGTAAATCTAATCTTCCGTGCTGTTGAAAAAGGCAATTCAGAATGGGGTGTGCCGGAGTATGATGGTGGCCTATTTACATCCAAATCAGAAGAATCTCGTATCGGTGGAATGCTGGCCGAGATTAACCTCCCTGATCGTGTGATGGGTCCAGTCCTACGCGATCTGCTAATCATCCAGACTGATGAAGGATGGGGACCCGTTGATTTTCGTTCGCTTAGTGTTCGTGAATTCGGAACGATCTACGAGGGGCTACTCGAATCAGAGCTTTCTGTTGCAGAAACAAATCTAACCTACGATGAGCGAGGTAGGAACCAATTCGTTTATCGACCATGCATTGGTGATGAAGAATCCAAGGTTACGAAAACCCACATCTATATCCACAACCGATCCGGTGCGCGCAAAGCTTCAGGCTCCTACTTCACTAAGGATTTCGCAGTAGATTACTTGCTCGATCAAGCGCTTGAACCAGCGTTGGTAGATCACCTGGCGCGGCTTGATAAACTTGACGATGATGAAGCCGCAAAACGCTTCTTTGAGTTTCGTGTTGCAGATATCGCAATGGGATCGGGTCACTTTCTTGTTGCAGCAGTAGATCGTATTGAACGCGCCTTTACACAATATCTATCAAAGCGCAGACTTTCCGGCGTAACTCACGAACTTCAGACATTACGAGGAGCCGCAAAGGATGCGCTCGGATCACTTGCTGATGAAATAGACATCGAAGACAACCAACTTCTGCGCAGGCAGATCGCAAGGCGATGCATCTATGGTGTAGATATAAATCAAGTCGCAGTCGATCTGGCGCGACTTTCGATCTGGATACATACTTTCGTACCCGGCTTGCCTCTGTCGCTTTTAGATCACAACTTGGTGCGCGGCAATTCTCTAGTCGGCATCGGGCGCATTAGTGAGATTGAAGCCAAAGCACGCGACGATGAATTGCCGCTATTTACATTGGATGTTCAGCGTTTGGTAGGCGAAGCGATTGAACCACTCAGGCGGCTTGCCAATATCACTGATGCAACAGTTGCCGATCTAAAGCGCGCTCGTCGCGCTATAGCTGAAGCCAGAGAAAAATGCGAACCGGCAAAGGCATTGTGTGATATCGTAACTGCTGCGCGTATGAATGATGAACATATACCCATCGATCTGGGAAATTGGGACAAGATCAAGGACAAACTCCCAGGCTCTAAGCATCACAAAGCTGCGATCAAGAGTCTGGCGGATCTAGACATTCTACATTTTCCGATTGCATTTCCTGAAGTCTTTGCCAATGAATACCCAGGATTTGATGTGATCCTTGGGAATCCACCATGGGAAGAAGCAACGCTGGAAGAACATGCGTTCTGGGCGAGACATTTCCCCGGTCTCCGCTCCATGAACCAGAATGAGCAGGAAGCGCGCAAAGCCGAACTACGAAAGCAGCGACCTGATCTGGTAGAGGAATATGAAAAAGAATTACTTGAGACGGAAGTGATCCGTAATGCACTTACCTGTGGTGTTTACCCAGGGATGGGAACGGGTGATCCTGATCTTTACAAAGCATTCTGTTGGCGTTTTCGTGTACTTACCAGAGATCCCGGTGGGTGGCTAGGTGTTGTGTTACCACGATCAGCATGGAATGCTAAAGGCTCGACTGAGTTCCGTTTAGGTATGCTTCGAAATACCGATCCGCTTTCATTAGCAGCACTAGTTAATAATAGTCAATGGGTATTTCCTGATGTCCATCCACAGTACTCTATAGTTTTGACAACTGCACGCAATAAATCACCCCAGGGAAAGAATGTACATTTAAAGGGTCCATTCAGGAGTCTTACTTCGTTTATTGAAGGATCAGTGCAAGCCTCTGCTGACTTCCCCGCAGAGCAAATCGAATCCTGGACTGATTCAGCCTCATTGCCTCTACTTCCTACTGAAGAATCTTTACCGGTTTTTGTTCAATTAAGGAAAGCTCCTCCAGTAGGCTTGAATAACCAAAAGTCATGGCGCGCACGCCCATATACTGAATTACATGCTACCAACGATAAGAAATACATGGATGTTGAATCTTCCGAATGCCCTGATGGATTCTGGCCAGTGTTTAAGGGAGCAACATTCGATATTTGGCAGCCGGATACCGGAATCTATTACGGTTGGGCAGATTCTGAAGTAGTATTGCCTGTACTTCAACAAAAGCGAAGTCGCGGTCACAGGAATCTACGTTCAGCGTTTAGTGAATTTGATCCAAAGTGGATCAATAATCCCATAACTTTACCTTGCCATTCAGCGCGCATAGCTTTCAGGGATGTTACAAGAGCAACAGACAGTCGCACTGTTCGGCTTGCACTAGTCCCGCCAAATGTTGTTATTACGAATCAAGCTCCATACTTATTATGGCCAAGGGGAGATGAGAAAGATCAAGCGTACTTGTTAGGTGTACTTGCTTCTATCCCACTAGATTGGTATGCACGTAGGTTCGTAGAGACTCACGTAAATTTTTTCGTCTTCAATCCTCTTCCCATACCCAGACCATCACGCGGCGATCTACTTTGGCAGCGTACAGTGGCACTTGCTGGACGACTTGCATGTCCTGATGATCGATTTGCAGAGTGGGCTGAAGCTGTAGGTGTCGAATGCGGTCCATTGCCCGATGATCAAAAGCAAGACATGATCCACGAGTTGGATGCAGTAGTCGCACACTTATATGGCCTAAAGAAAAAACACTTAGTCCACATCTTCGAGACCTTCCATGTAGGTTGGGATTATCAAGATCGACTCCGTGAAACACTGAAGCATTTTGACGAGTGGAAAGAGAAGGTGAAGTGATATGAGTAAGAGCGGGAAGGATAAGCAACTAGAGCAAGACTTAACACATCCAGCACTATCTGAAACACGGCCGCTGTTTGTAGATAACCGTGCGGGTAATACCATGGCCCGTGCGCTTCATGATCATCTGCAAGCGCTTAATACTGAAGGTGCGTTACCATTCGGTGTAGATATTGCCACTGCATTTTTCAATGTTCATGGTTTCAATCTTATCGCTGATGAATTAAATAAAGTAGGTCAAGTGCGATTGATGCTAGGCGCAGAGCCAGTTCCCGAATCACAAAGGCCTAGCCGAGCGCCAGGTGATCCTCCAGAACCAGCATTTACGAAGAAATTGGTTGACGGTGCATTAAGTCAACTTGATAAAGGCTTAGAACATGATCGCGATTTGCTTCCATTCGATGAGGAAACTGATGCAGCAGTGCGCAGGCTATTGGAGATGCTGCATAGCAACAAGATTGAAGTGCGCCGTGTTGTGCGCCAATTCTTACACGCTAAAGCATACATCTTTCGTTTAGCAGGTGGAGGTAGTGTTGTCGGCTCAAGCAATCTGACCTTTTCAGGACTTAGGCGTAATCTAGAACTCAACTTGGGTCAATACTCCGACCCGGTTGTAGGTAAGATTGAGAATTGGTTTGATGAGTTGTGGGAAGGAGCGGAGCCTTATGACCTGGCCGGGTTGTATGACCGTCTCATGGCAGAGTATTCGCCATATCTGATTTTCTTGCGCGTTCTTTACGAATTGTATGGTGAAGAGCTAGGTGAAGAAGAGGAAGAATCGGGCGACATTCCACTGCTTCAGTTTCAACAACACGGGGTTTGGCGAGCACTTCGGATCCTGCGAAAGTGTGGAGGAGTTTTGATCGCCGATGGAGTTGGATTGGGCAAGACATTCACGGCTGGAGAGATTATTCGGCTTTATCGTGAACGGCGACAGCGCGTGCTGCTAATTTGCCCAGCAGCCCTGCGTGATAGTACGTGGCGGCAATTCCTAAATCAGCATCAGCTTCTTGTTGATTCTGTGTCATTCGAGCAATTGGCCAATGATCCGAGTTTGGGTGGTAAAGGGAACCCCTTGCCTAATCCAATTGATGATTACGCACTGGTGGTTATCGACGAAGCACACAACTATCGAAATCCAGATTCACCGGCACGAGCTGGGGTATTGCGTCAGTTGCTAATGGGTCAGCGACGGGATGTTGTGATGTTGTCTGCGACACCGGTCAACAACTCGCTTTGGGATCTCTATCACCTATTAAGGTATTTCGTGAAACAAGATGCACTTCTTGCTGATCGAGGAGTACTTTCGATTCGTGAACGGTTTAGTAAAGCCATGCGCGAAGATCCATTCAGCTTGAGTCCGGATCTGTTGTATCCAATAATCGACGCTACAACAGTTAAGCGCACCCGAAAATTTATAAAGAAACACTATGAAAATGATTTGATAATTATGCCCGACGGTCGGCACATGCCCATCCGATTCCCAAAGCCTATTGCTTCAACAATCTCATACGATCTTGAAGAAGTATTGCCTGGATTTTTAGGTGAACTTGAGGATGCTCTGATGCCAGCGGACGGACATCCCAGACTTACGCTGGCTCGATACACCCCGGACAACTATTTGCTAAGTGGAGACAGCCAGCCCGATCCTACAATCTCAGGCTTGCTGCGTTCTGCTCTCTTAAAGCGTTTCGAGTCGTCAATACATGCATTTGCGCGTACCACTGGTCGGATGGTAGAGCAACACACACTGTTCTTGCAGGCATTAGACGATGGCAAAGTGATTCGCAAAGAATTCATGCGAGAGTTATCTGCTCTTGATGATGAAGCGATTGACGAGTTACTTGAAACGCCAGGAGTGACCGAGTCTTCGGATCAGTATGACGTGGTGGCTTTACGCCGGGATGTTGAGTCCGATCTACAACTACTAGACGAGCTGCACAGGGAAGCGGCGTCGGTGAAGCCGGAAGATGATCCGAAACTCGCAGCACTCTTAGAAGAGCTTGATTGTATCGTAGTTCAGGCTGAGCAACAGGCTGTTGATGCAGAAGACGCAGGCCAGAAAATGAAAGTGATGATTTTTTCCTTCTACAGCGACACAATACAATGGATCGAAACATATCTCGATCGAGCGCTGGAGAAGCATCCTCGTTTGCGGAGATATGCTGATAGAAGAGTGTCGGTTTCTGGTAACATTCCTCACGGTGGTATCAATCGGGAGGAAGCTGTATTTGGTTTTGCGCCTAAGACATCAGGAGCGCCTGCTAACCGGCAAGATGATCGTTTTGATCTAATCATCACTACTGATGTACTTGCTGAAGGAATGAACTTGCAGCAATGCCGAAACATTATCAACTTCGATTTGCCGTGGAATCCTATGCGGTTGGTGCAGCGGCACGGTCGAATTGATAGAATCGGTAGCGAGCATGAGGAAGTATTCCTACGAACATTCTTTCCAGATGCCCAGTTGGACCGGCTACTGAACTTAGAAGGGAGGGTTCGTCGGAAGTTGGCACAAGCAGCCGCATCCGTTGGCGTTGAAGCAACTCCAATAGAACGAGGCGCTGAAGGGGATCAGTCCTTTGCCGAGACACGAGAAGAAATAGAGAAACTCCACCAAGGAAATAACAGCCTTTATGAAGACGGTGGTACGGACTCAGCTGCACAAACTGGTGAGGAGTATCGACAGGAACTTCGCAAAGCACTATTGCAGAGAGGTGATGAAATCCGTGAATTGCCTTGGAAAGCAGGTTCAGGAATGGCTAGGGGTCCCAAGCGGGGTCATTTCTTTTGTGCAAGAGTAGGGCAGCGCGTGTATCTGCGGTTTATTCCGTATGGTGAGCAGGGGCATTCTGAACAGATCATTGAGGAAATTGGAACATGCCTTCGTATGATCGAATGTACGGCCGAGACGCCGAAAGTAATGCCCACAGATCTAAAACAAACTGCGTTTGCTGCTTGGCAACTCGCACGTGAACACATATTTAATTCATGGACTTATGAAACGGACCCAGCGAATCTGCATCCGCGAGTCCCGAAGATCAATCAAAAGATTGCACAATATCTGCGTGAACATCCTCCGGTATCTTTAGATCAGGATGACCTTAAGAATGTGCTTGATGCAATTGAGGCTCCATGTTCCCGAAGGGAAGAGAAGATGCTGCGCGCTGTATTCGAATCTGATGATCACACAGGTATTGCTAAATCGAATGCGCTTGTAGAAGAAATTGCGCGTATTGGACTTGAGCCATATCAAGCAGTTGAACCATTACCGCCAATCGAACAAGAAGATATCCACTTGATTGCTTGGATGGTAATTGAATCTGAACAAGTGATCGACTGAGGATGGCCGGTTGTGTAAAGAATACGAACCAAGATTACCTGGATCAGATGACACCGATTGCTGAGATCATCGGCTGTACATGATGATTTTCTGTAAGCTGCTGAGTGCTGGCTGGGGCTGTGTCTTCTTTTTAACGTCGCTGATGACGTCGAGAATTTGGTCGAGCGAATTGTGCAGACTGAGCTTTGGCCGACTAATGGTTAGGGAGTTTCTCAGAACTGTTTGCAAAGAGGTTATTTTAGTATGATCCGTTGTATTAAGCTAATAAAATAGAGAATTAGGTACTGGTTCACTCTCAGCTGGGGAGTATTTGTAGTGTATAATACGGGCGATGGCTGATCAGCCAATCAATTCCGACCCCAACGTGGAATCCGCCAAAGTGGTCGGCAAGGCGATTCTGGCGGATTCATTGCCCGCTGATCTTGAGGCCGCATGGGCTGAGTGGTCCAAGAGCACTAAGAACGTCGATGAGCGGGGCATGACGCTACAGCGGGCAGCGTTTGAGGCTGGGGCCGAGACGGCTAGGCGATGATGTTCTCGTATACAGAAGGCTGCTCGGACTCAATAAGGTCGTCGGTGAAGTCGAACACCAATTGAATATCTAGCCCGGGATTCCCATTGTCGTTATAAGAATCAACGTCCGTCTTGAGGTGTTGGCAATCAGTGAAGATCATTGATCGACGTTGTTGAAACGCCTCCTCAATGTCATCTCGACGATGCGCGTCATCTTCCAAGTCGAGCCACAGCGTCATTTGCTTGTGTGTTCCGTCCGGAAGCTCCTCACTCATTCTTAGGCAGTGCTTCTTACGAACCCGACGACCCTGCGGGTCAGTAAAGTACTCCTCCCGCATTGCCTCAGATAACTCGTGAGCGCACACGTCAATAGCGCGTCGGCGCGGCATTTCCCATTTCTTGTTTCGGATCGCCCACGATGCGATAGTCTTAGAACTAGTGGGCCACGGCTCTCCGGCTTCGCGATAGTCCGCGACTATTTCTTGCCTGTAGTGCGTTTTCGTTTTGTCGTACATGTCTGATCTCCGATCAGGCCGCCGGAATCCATCCATCTGAAACGGCGGTTTCTATAATAGTGTCTCTTATCTGAACCAGCATCTTGCTGCTGTGGCTGTATTTAATCGCTTTGCGGTATTGTAGCTGTCCTACCACAATGCCTGGGTGGATACCAACTTTGTTAGCAAACTGGATGATTGACTTAGCGGAGAAGTACGGTCTCTTACGCAGGATGAACGATTCAATTTCCCCTGGCGGGATAAGCATCGATGCAGCTTCGGCGTTGGCTCGTTCCTCAACTTCGTTCGCTGCCTCTCCCATGCGGGTATCCGCCAAGTCCACGTCGATTCTGAAAGAGTCTCGGTTTATGACGTGAGACAACTCATGGCACAGAGTGTGCCAGAAGTTATCGATACGGCCAATGCGTAGAGATAGCACGATAACTGGGACAGTGCTGCGGGCTTTATTAAGCCAGAGTGTCGCACCATCTATTTTTGTCGAGCGAAGATGTTTCACCACGACGAACCGAATCCCGTACTTAGCGAGCACTGCGGGCACACTCCTGATTTCCTCTGAATGTGCCGCGAGTGCTCGCAGCCTTCCACATAACTCTTGCGCCCGCGACGCGCGGTATGGCTGAACGCATTGAGCCGACGCCTTACGCATCGCCAGTATGCACCATGCTACGTGTGCGGTTGTGATCTCGTCTGCTGACTGCTTGAACACGGCTTCTAACCGTGGCCGCTCCTTGAAAGACTTAACTCCGAAGAAGTCAAAGACCGCTTTGCTAGCCTCAATGACGGTCCCTGTGGAAGGTATCCATCCACGAAGCTGCATCTCCCGTATGGGCGCATAGCTCATTTGAATAGCGCGATCGCTAACGCCTTTGGATGCACCAGAGAGCCAAAGCTGATACGAAGATTCCAGATTGAGCCAAAACTGAGCTTCTACGCCAAAAGATGATGCCAACTCACCTGCGGACTTCGTAGTAATCTTTCGCTTCCCGTTGATGATCTCGTTTATAGCAGCGAGCGGCCGTTGCATGAGATCGGCGAGATCCTGTTGCGTCCATCCGCGCGCATCCAACTCCTCGCGGATTGTGTCGCCGGGCGGTGGTACTAGTGCGGGTCGTCGTTTCATTTAGTGATAGTCCTCGATGCCAACCACAATAATCTTCTTCTCATGCTGCCCTTCCTTGACCTCAATAATCAGTCGATACTTCTTATTGAGTCGCATTGATCGTTGATGTGACCGCTTGCCTTGTAGCTTCTCGTAATGAAGCCCACCCAATCCACGAAACACTCGTTCGTCTGGAGCCGAATCGATGGTGTCCATAACACGGAAGAACGCTTTAGCGACGCCTGCCGGGAAACCACCCAATCCTCCATCGTATTCGTAGTAGAGGCGTTCAAGCTTGTCGTTCCTGAATTCAAAATCCATACCGAATTGATTCCTTGTCGGTCCATCTTGGTCTAACTATATCATACCTTGAGAGCATCGTCAATACATATTTTATCATTTTATCGAAAATCGATAAAAATAAGATTGACGATACGGATTGGAGTTGTCATAATAGAGACATGAGACGACTTAACAGCGAAAAAAGGGCTATAATCCTCAACGCTGTCTGCAATGTCCACTGTGCTACATACCGCGTTGAACATGCAAATGGTGAGGGCTATTGGAGCTTAGAAGCGATTGATAGTGAGCGGCAGGAGTACACGGTCAATCACGAAGATTTGCTTGGAGCAGTTTGTATACTGGCAGAGTTGTTAGATGTGGATTTGAGTGACGTATAGGAGTGACATGTGGCTGACCGGCACGCAAAAGGAGAACTGGCTGTCTTTTACTCGTTCATGTCAGCCTGCACGTTGGAAATCATCCCGAATTCAATTCGGAAACGTGAGCCTCCGGAACCAGATATTTTGTGTGAGATTCAAGGTGGAAGTCCACTGGCCTTCGAGATCTCCGAAATAGTTTATCCTGCCGTAGCAAGGAGACTCTACTCAAAACTTGAATTAGAGAAACAATTCCGTGAAACTTGTGAAAAGCTGCCACACGATGATCAAGAGATTCTCAAGCAACGGTCAGTTTTTGTTGCGTTTAATGAAAAAGCGTCACAAAGGGCCAAAGAGAATATAGTATCAACGATCGTTCAGTGGGTTATTGGGGCCGGAAGAGAGTATCTCGGTGAACTCACTATCCCGAATTCAGCGACGAATATCGTTCGACTAGTGAGAGTCCGACAGGATGAACTACTGGGACCAACATTCTTCGTCTCAGGGGCCGGTACCTATCTTGATACCACAATTGAAACAATCGCAAACAAACTCAGTCGGAACTATGAGGGCTCATCCCCCAAGGAGTTGTTAGTCTTCTACGGAATCCAAGGAGATCATCCTAATAAAGCTGTGGTTACCTCAGCTTGAGAGCTTACTTATGAACGAGTTGTCTGGCTCTCCATTTCGCCGTGTTTGGGTTTTCAACTTTGGTTCAGGTGAAATAGTGTATGAGTACCCCACGACTGCTGATTCAGACCAACGGGATTGCACCGTTAGTGCTTCCTAGAACTATTGCTAGTAAGACTACGCTCCGCATATGGTGTCATCCCCTTGGTATCAGTGCCGGGGAAGTTTCGTACTCCCAAGTAAATTGATTTAAGAAATGGCCTTATTTTCTCGCCAATATCGCGCACTAATGCTTTCGCAAATTCTGCAAATTTCTTCATACCAGATTTCACATATAGATGGCCAAGGCGAACGCCAACAGAGAATATCTTGGCAGCCTCTTCGGGGTCAAAGCCAAGCGTCGGGGTACGTCCTCTGGTTTCGCCAAGTAGTGTTTTAAGTTCTTCTTTGAGCCGTTGGGCTTCTGCCAAGTCTTTGTCGCTAAGGTTAGAAAGCCCTACCCCGCCAGTTCCATCATCCAATGCTCCAGGGACACTTCCTTGATCAACTGCACCGCCTGCGGGTTGTTCGACACCTTCACCGGGAATCGCGTCGGTAGGAGTAATTCCAGCTTCATCTATACTTGGACGCCCTCCACTAGATACATCATCAGATGAGACAGGTTGTTTGACACCGCCAGTACCGATATCGCCTCCGGCAAATGTTGTTGTATCAGGTTCTCCGCGTCCGCCTGGTTGTACCCCTCCTGCTCCGCCAGCCACTGTAGGCGGGACGCCAGTTGGAGGTTGTACTGGTCCAGGCTCGGCATCTCCTCCTGGCCTTGTGCTATCGGAATCGCTGTCAGCAGCGGATCCACCTCTGTCGCCCACGCCCGGACCTCTAGTAGATATGGCCAATCCTGGGTCATCGAGAAGTTCTCCTAATTCATCATAGCTTTCAATTACGCGCGGGGCCGTAACTTGGGGGTAAGCAGCGTCTGGGCATCCCTGCAATTGCCACCGTCCCTGGCAATTTAGATTTTGACAGAAAACGATAGAAACGCAAGGCTACGCCATTACATACCTTGTACAGCAGCGCTTCTAAGGTCTAAAAGTGGCCACACAACGGATTTAGACGCGCCGCAACCCTAAACGACTCCTAGCCCATATTCAAGCCTCGGCGCGCAGAAACGTGCATATACGGACATAATTGAGAGTAAGAATTGATGCTATCGGTGGCGTCTAATTGCTGCCCCACACTCCGGACACTTCTCATGCTCGACGTGGCGCAGGTCGTAGCCGCATTTGATGCACAAACCGCGCTTGCGGCGGATCAATCGGCGCGTGGCGAACGGCACAAATACAACAAACCAAACAATTGCTGCATACATAATCGTATCGATAACAAATCCAGGCCAGATAATACGAGTGGGTAGAAGTATGTTCGCATAAAGCAAGGCGCTAATTTGTGCGCTATCCTGTGATAAACGCAGGCCCCACAGAACCTCGGCTTCGCTAGACATATTCTCAAGCAATTCTGGAGCATCACTTTTCACGGCAGAAGACAACGACAGCATTGGCCATCCGCGGGCATCCATGATCGCGATCGTCGTTGCTTCGGAATTAAGTCTATCTTTGGATAGGCACCATGCAGGTAGATGCAAGGAACCTGAATTTCCATTCGCTAAGATTTCTAGATCAGACTCGGCTACCCAAAGCGTCAAAATGCGCATGGCGCCTGAGCGTTTAATTTGTTGCACCCGCCATAGGGATGATCCCGGTCCACTGATTTCATCGCGAAACTCTACTTTGTCTGGGAATTGATTGACATCGATCGTGAGCCAGACTGCACACCCCCACGCCACTGTAACATTAACTAATGCGCCGAGGATGAGAAACAATGCAAGTTTGAACAGGCGGTGTTTCATGCTGATCATTCCGAGGAGAATTACGACCGAGGAGTTCAATCCGGCGGCTGATCTGACGGCTCTGCTTCATCATCAATCACTTTATCTTCAGCGTTTGCAGTCGGCGGGATGTATCCGTCCGCGTCTACGAGGATGAACCGCCCAAACTGATTTGGTACTGTTAAATCTTTACTCCAGCCCGCATCGATCGCCACTTGTATCATTTCATCAATCAGGGGTTGAGGTATCTCGTTTACAAACACCCAGTTCACTTGCTGTTGATTCAGGTCACAGAGTACAACTGGATCACCATAGTCTCCGGAAGCCCGGCCATCCGCATCGACCCGTCCGAGGAGTTGAAGTTGCATGGGTGGTGGATCGGTCTTTGGATTGGCGTTGTAAGCAATATGCAGGATCATGTCGGGATGCTCTACAATCGGGAGAAAAACGGTTGCTGCAGTCTTAGCATCAACCAACTGTGGACCATTCATTCCTTGCGTTGTGTAGAGAATGGTGCCGTATGTGCGATCCTGTCCCTCACCAAAAGTTTCATAATAGGTGTCGTATACAGGTGCTTCAATCTCCTCAGCCGTAAAGTTTCTCGGTCTTGCTGGATTCTGATTCTGATTCGGGCATCCTGCGAGTATCACAAGCGCCAGTAGAAGCAACAGAACTGTTCTTGCCAATCTTAGCATGTCGTTAGCCTCCTTCTAAACAATCAGAATTCTCTCACAGTGCGCGGTTTATGCTTCATGCTTATGATCATACTCTGCTTTCACGCCAAGTTCGTGCCCCACACTCCGGACACTTTTCATGCTCGACGTTACGCAGATCGTAACCGCACTTGATGCAGTGGCCATGCTTGCGGCGAATGGTGCAGCGAAGTTTGAATAGACCAAGGATTATTAGACAAAGAATCGCAGCGTAGAAGATTGTGTTTAGTATAAAGCCTAGCCAGATTGGGCGTGTGGCAAGTATGCGCGGCACGAAGTTATCCCACGAACCAAATTGGTAAATATACCCTTCGCTTCCATATGTGTGTGGCAAATCAGTCGGATCAATATTATACCAGTAACTCCATAAGCTTCTGGCCGGCCAGCCATAACAGTAAATCCATCTTTTCTCTAAGATAATGTAATCAGGTTTGCGAGCAACTTTCTTCTTAAAGTCTTCGCTTAATTCTCCTAAATCAGACCATGAAGGAATCATCTCCTCTGGTGCAGCACCATGATCGCGTATGTCAAATGGTTCCTTACTCCAACTCCGTGTACTCGAATAAAGAGTCATACCTGGTGCATTAGTTTGTATCAATTTCCATGTATATTGGCCTGAAGATCGAAATCCTATTTCCGGCCAAGGATCGAACTTTGCAGGATTGATCCAAACCGCGCACGCCCATGCGATTGCAATATTAACTATCGCACCGAGGAAGAGGAACAACACGAGTTTGAACAGCCGACGTTTCATAGCATCATTCTACGCCTCAGCTTCCCGTCCCCAGCCACATTCCGGGCATATATCGTGATTTGTACCCCGTAAATCATAACCGCAATTGATTCAGAGGTTGCGTTTATGGCGGATGATTCGCCTAGCAGCAAAAGGGCTTAGCCACATCAGCCACACAATTGCAGCATAAAAAATTGTATTGATGGCAAAGCCGGGCCAGATAGGGCGGAGAGGGAGAACCTTAGGAATAATTGCCATACTACCTGCGAACGGCGAGAGTGACAATTCAATTCCGCCTTCTATAGGCAGACGGTGGCTAGTACCGTCCAATGCCTCGTACCAAGTTGCTGCCTTAGACCACAATACCAGCAGTGGCCATCCTCGCGCCTCAGCATCCCAAAATTCCATCCTGCGGTTCTCATTCAATTCCGGATCATACCTGATCCATGTCGGGACGAGGTCCTCAGGCAGTGGTCCTACAGAGTAATAGACTTTAGGGGTTAATTTACGGGAGCGGAACCATTTTACTCGAAACGCAGAAATCCTGTGGAACGTTTCGATGTTCCAAGTACTAACAGGCGATCTTCGATGGGCGCGAATGTAATTGATTGTCTCCTCGAAGCCAATAAAAACGGACGAGCCCCACGCCACAGCAACATTAACTATCGCTCCGAGGAGAAAAAACAAGACGAGTTTGAACAGGCGACGTTTCATAATTTCGCACTCGCGGTTAGTTCGTATCCACACTCTGGACACTTTTCATGCTCAACGTTACGCAGGTCGTAGCCGCATTTGATACAGTGGCCTCGCTTTCGGCGGATCATTCGCCTTGCAGCAAACGGGCTTGACCACAGTATCCAAAGAATCACAGCGTAGATAATTGTGTTGATTGCGAAGCCGGGCCACATTGGCGATAACGGTATCAAACGCCATGTTGCAAGCATTTCATGATCAACGTTCTTTGATGGCAAAATAAGAATGCCTGTTCGTTCACGTTCAATGATTGGCTCATACTTGCTTGATCCCGTTTTTTTGCGCCAAACAACTATGAAACGACCGCGTAAGGCTAAAGCCGGCCAACCAGACGCTTCCACCACGATTTCATTTCTTACCGTATCTTGTATTCTTTGTGTTTCGTCGTCCAATGACATCCATAAAGGGATCAGACTATCAGCGGGGATTACTGTATCCCCCGGAAGATAGAGGGACGCCCAGTTAGCTACAGTTGCACGAATACGAATAACACCAATACGCTTGAAACGATAAAGCTGCAGGTCATGGCTGGTGCCAGTGTGGCGGCGTGATGTATATCCTCTGTCTATGTTACTCCAGATTGAGCTTGTAATTTGTCTGTACGAAAAACTCCATGATATTCCAATCGTAATCAATGCGCCTAGAAAAAGGAACAATACGAGTTTGAACAGGTTGCGTTTCACATGAGTATTCTAACACCATAAGTCATGCCGTTACAACCCAATTTTTCCCCTCCATTTTTTTCGAAACGCTTGCTATATTAGACCCCCCCCTTCGATGGTTACCACAATCAAGTCGTGGCGTAACAACCAATTTATTTCCCCCCATTTTTTGGCGGCGATTTGTATATATAGACCCCCCCATCGGCCTATCTACAGTTAACCAAGGATAGGGTCAGTAGGGGTAAGGGATGTGGTAACGTTACTGATTGCAATGGCTACACGATTAGGTACTTAACTGAACCTGTATACCACAGACCGTGGGGGTCTGGTCAAGATATTGGAGCGATCCCGCATATAACAAGTCGATAAGTTGCGATAAAAAAACTTTAATAAACATAGGATAAACTAGCAGTAAAGCGCTTGCAAAGCCGAAAGAAGTGTTATAGTATGTCACTAACCGCTCGGTTGATTACAGCAGATCGGTTATATGGGCTTGCTTCAACGTGAGGTAGGTTCACAATTAAAATTGTCCCCGCGTAGTTAGAAGCTACCGGGGACACGGCCAAAGAAGGATTATTTCAATGGCGAACACAGTATATCAAATCGTTACGGATAGGGTGATTGAGCTATTAGAACGTGGCGTAGTGCCATGGCTCAAACCTTGGGCTGGGGATGATTCATGCCCAAAGAATCTTACATCGGGTAAGCATTACCGGGGTGTCAATCCCTTCTTGCTAGCGGTTACTTCGTGGTGCGAAGGTTACGAATCGTCATATTGGCTAACCTACAAGCAAGCCCAACAATATGGCGGGAATATCAAGAAGGGCGAAAAGTCAACGCGCGTTATCTTCTATAAGCAATATGCTGTAGCTAAGCGCGATCCACTAACTAAGCAAGTCGAACAAGTCAATATACCAGTCTTGCGCTTTTATAATGTTTTCAATGTCCAGCAAACAGAAGGCGTGGAATATCCAGAGTCGAACCTAGCACAAATCGACTTTGATCCTATTGAGCGCTGTGAGTCGGTTGTCGCAAGTATGCCCAATCCGCCACGGATTGAGATCAGCGGACACCGAGCAAGCTATCAGCCTAGTACAGATAAGATCACAATGCCTAAGCCAGATAGGTTTCAATCGGCCGAACACTATTACGCTTCATTGTTCCACGAATTGACTCACTCAACCGGAAGCAAAGATCGGCTAGCACGTCCGGGAATCACTGAAAATCCAGACTTCAAATCCGGTAGCTATGCCAAAGAAGAGTTAGTCGCTGAGATGGGATCTGCTTTTCTTTGCGGTCATTGCAATATCGAATCCGCAACGATTGAGAATACTGCAAGTTATATCCAAGGCTGGCTAAAAAAGATTCGTAGCGATTCAAAGTTAGTTATCCAATCCGCATCAGCCGCACAGAAGAGCGCTGACTTGATTCTCAGCGTTACAGCAAACTAACAAACTTCGCCTTGCGATTGCTACCGCTTTCGCTTGGCTTTTCTATCACTTTAACTGGAGGTATTGCTATGAGTTTATCCTTGTATGAAAAACACCGGCCAAGCAAACTGTCAGAAGTAATCGGCCAATCCAAAGTTATTAAGCAGATCGAATCAGTAGGCGATCCAGGCGGTAGAGCATTCTGGATATCTGGTGCTAGTGGTATTGGCAAGACTACGCTTGGCAGAATTATCGCAAGCCAAATTGCTGATAGCTGGTACATCACCGAGCTTGACGCTACCTCACTAACTCCAGCCAAGCTAAGAGATATTGAGCAGTCGATGGCTATGTTTGGTGGAGGAAAAGGCGGACGAGCTTATCTAGTCAATGAATCTCATGGTCTGCGTAAAGACACTATCCGCCAGCTATTAGTATTGCTAGAGCGATTGCCAAGTCATGTAACGATTATCTTTACAACTACTAAGGATGGACAAGAAGCGCTGTTTGAAGATGAAATAGATAGCCATCCGCTACTTAGTCGCTGCATCGTTCTGACATTGACAAATCAGGGACTAAGCAAGCTATTTGCAGCAAGGGTACGGGAAATTGCACAAGCTGAAGGTTTAGACGGCCAACCGGAATCGGTATACGTCAAGCTGGCTCAGAAGTGTAAGAACAATATGCGATCAATGCTGCAATCCGTTGAATCTGGAGCAATGAAGCTATGAACAATAAAGCAATCGGATATGTCCGAGTTAGCACTACCGATCAGGCAGATAATGGCGTTAGTCTTGAAGCTCAGCGTATAAAGATCGAAGCGTATGCAGCTATACATGATCTGGAATTGGTAGAAGTTATCGCAGATGGCGGTTTTAGTGCTAAGTCTCTTGCTCGTCCGGGTATGGCCAAACTTCTCAAGATTATTCGTGGCCGCAAGATCAACGTGATAATCATTGCCAAATTAGATCGAATTACTCGATCAGTTCGTGACCTAGGGGAATTAGTCGATCTGTTCAAACGATCCGGAGTTGAGTTTGCCAGTGTTGCCGATCATATAGATACGTCAACGGCATCGGGTAGGTTGGTGCTTAATGTAATGGGATCGGTTAGTCAATGGGAAAGAGAGGCCGTCGGTGAAAGAACCAGTGAAGCGCTTGCAGTTATGCGATCCAACGGCAAGAGGATCAGCAGATTCGCACCTTATGGATTCAAACTTAATGGTAATGGCGTAGTTGAAGATGCGGACGAACAGAAGGCTTGTAGGGCGATACACAAGCTAAGGCAGGACGGACTATCACTACGACGTATTGGGGCGGAGCTTGAGCGTAGAGGCTTTTGTAGTCGCTCTGGTAGCGTGCTATCGGCACAGACGATAAATACAGTGTTGAAACGTGAATGAGGCTCTCGCACGCGCGCGTAATTGTAGGCGCACACGTGGATAGAGTTAACCCAGCCCACTTTCCAGCCAATCAACTCACTTTCTTAAATCGCAATTCGTTATTTAGAGAATCACCCTTTCCCCAAACACTAGGCATTCTTACTACTCCATAACACATAACCCCTTGCTACATGGTGCTGGCAGGGGCTTTTGTGATACATCGCCTAAAGGGAAAAAACGCAATCTAAATCTTAAAAGAGTAAGAGGTTGTTCGTTAAGAAGAAGAATTGTTAAAACACAGAATTGTTAAAACAACAGCATAACCCCTATTATTAGCTCGTAAATGTTAAGCACTTGCTAAGACAGCTCATAAGTCCTTTATTTTCAATGGATATCAGGGGATTCAAAATCCAGTGCCCGCAAGGGCGTGTGGGTTCGAGTCCCACCTTCGGTATTGAGGCAGAATAGGGAATCAGTGGGATTTGTTACCTTCATACGGATCAAGCTGATTAGATTGTCCGTAATATCTACATGTAAATGCAATGTTAACTAGCAAGAGAACAACCTGAGGGCTATTACAATGAAAACTGTAATACGCATTGTATTCTTTGTATTCATCATCAGTTTGCCTACATCTCAAACATTAGCCTCTCAAGGCCAGAATAATGCTGCAATATGGTATCAGCGGGCCATAGATGTCACCAATTCACTATCAAACGATGATTGGAAAGCGTTAATGGTGTTTGCAAATACTCCTACTTCTACCCCAAATGATCGTGTGCGCAAACTGCTCTCACAATTAAATAAAGCTCAACAGCTCGTCTTGCGCGGATCACATAAAAAATACAGCAATTTCTACAGCGAGATTGATCCGGATAAAGCAGAGACTTATGGCTCTGGAACATTACTACCTTATTCCAGCCACAACATAGTTGGTGTACCACGACTCGCAATTATGATGCGTGCTCAGGCTATGGTAGATATCAGTGATGGAAATACTAAAGGAGCTTCGCGAGCGTTGGCAGCTACATATAAGATGGCCCAGCATTTATCGCAGGACCTGATGGAGGGAAGCCAGTCTCCAGCATATGGGATAATTAGTAGAACTTCAGAAACTGCACAACATGCTATTGATCAGGGAGTATTTTCTCCATCGGATGGAGTACATATGCTTAATTCTCTTCGTGACTTAGGAGAGACTGATCAGATAAATGTTATTGAGACAGTGACAAACCAATACGATCAAACGTTGCAGTGGTTCGAGGCAGTTTATGAATCAGGGGATACCGATAGATTGGAAAAATACGCTGCATTATTTGGAAACAATAACTTTGATCTTGATAATCTCGAAGAAGGACAATTCGAAGGGATGATCGATCAAGCTCATGATGTAGTAGATAGAGCAGTAGAGATAATGATGCAGGGTGATTCGGAGCAAACGCGGGCGAAACTTGAAGAACTTAATAGTGAAATTAAAGGGACCCCGATTGCTGCACTTATACCTAAATTTCGAACTACTACGATCGGAGGATTAATACTAATACAACGCGTTGAGAGTAAGATTCAAAAACAAATCAAAACGCTAGAGATACTAGTTGCAGATGAATTATCAATGAATGAATCTGCCAATGCAGCTTTTTGGTATCTGCGTGGAACTAAGACTTTAGATCAGCTTGGTAGAACTCAGACAAATGAAGTGATCAAGGCAATTATTGAAGGCTCCCCAGTTGAAGAAGGTTCTGAATTAGCGGAATCAATGCAAAAAGCACAAGAAGCTTTAAAGTTATTTCGAGAGGCATCTTTAATTAGTAATTGTGACTTTGCGCCAGCTCGTATTAAAACAGTCCTTGAGGTCGGGCAGCCATCTCAAGCGGAAGATAGTCTGACATTGATCCCCAGCTATTTGCCGGGAATGTTAGAAGCCATCCTCTTACTTAATGCTGAAGCGCAATTTAATCTCTCTCAAGGAAACTTAAAAGATGCTGTAGATCGCGTTGCCACATGTTTTCGAATTAGTGCACATCTAGCACATGATCCAATAATGGCAAGCAGTCTACTTTCTCATTGGGCTTTTCAAGAAGAGATTACTCTCATAGAAAAGATTTTGATCCACAATGCTTGGGATGAGCAATTGCGAAAATCTCTATCACTCTCATTTGATTTGATGAGTAAGAAAGATCCATTTGGGTATTTCGCTAGCACAACAAGAGCATACAAGAGACTGCCTTCCGCCATAGACTTTTGGAACAGTATTACAACAAAAGAGGGTGCGAGTCGGAGTAGTAAGTCTATAGCAGCGTGGAATTTGGATCAGTTAATCTTTGGATTGATTCTCTTCGAAGCATTGCAGGTTGCGCGAACAGATATGGATGTAACTTGGAATGAAACAAGAAGTAACTGGTGGGTCTCTTTGCAAGAGCCCATTCAAATAGAAGGAATAAGTGAAAATGAAGCTCGAATGTCAGCAATCATCTTTCTTCCAGACTTGCTTGCGGCGCGTGGTATGTGTTCATTGTTTATACCCGAGGCTCTAAAGGGCGATCTAAGCGCAATTAGCGAAACTGAAGTTGCTCAAATTACTAAGATAAGCGAATTACGAAAGAATGCTCGCAAGGAGCTTCGCCAGGCAAACTCGCTGATCAATCCTCTTCCTGATTTGAAGTAATAATAGTATTACCTGCCTTCTTCAAAGTGGTTTTGAGTTCGAGTCCCACATAAGGTATTGAGAAAAGATTGGTGAAATTGGGATTTGTTACCTTTGCGCGGATCAAACTGAATAGATTATCCGTATTATCTATATGTAAAGGCAATGCTAGCTAGCAAGACAACAACTCCGGCCCAGCGTACTTATAGCTGCAAATATCGCCAGGATTTGGTGATCTGCGCTTTGATCACGCTCCTTGCGAGCGCGAGTATGCCGGCTGCTGCAGCAGATGAGAGGGATCAGATACCTAACCAGATTGTAGTCCGTCAATTCGAGATATATCTTGATTCATGTGAGCCGACTCGAGCGCAATTTATTGAATCCGTTTCACTCTTTAAGACGTATCTCGATGACTATAACCATCTCAGAGCAACTAAGATCGAGAAGCAACTCGCTGATCGTGTTACAGCAGACGATCTTGCAGGTATGGTCAAGCAATTCAAGAGCCTGATCAGGAAACAAAAACTACTTCGAAGAAAAGTTACCAGGCTGGATTCAGCCTTGTTTGATTCCTTGCAGGCGTTAATGTCCCAACAGCAGCTCGAATATCTCCAGCGAGCACGAAGCCATCGCATTCGACAAACAGCCCCTATTTCTGATTTCTTTAAATCGACAGGCAGGAAGTTTATAGATCTTTCAAATGTTTCAAGCAGAATCATCGAACTAAACGACAAAGACCGTGAATTGCTCGATACTGTAATAAAGACTTATGAACAAAGATTGACAGCAATCGTGCGTCAACTCGCAAAGGATGTGCCGGACATTCAGGGTGATGTGCTGGCTGGCTTGCTTGAGCAGAATTATGAGCTAGACACCGAGGGTTTCGGATTAGCTTATGATGAACTGAGAAATGCACTCACTGAACCCAGTCTGAAGTTGACGCAAACTGTAGATGAACTAAATTCACGAACAAGTCGCAGCATTGAGGCCTTACTAACAAACTCGGGAGTAGATGCGTGGCGACTTGCTAGCGTCAAGGCAATGTATCCTCATGCCCAATTCATTATCCGAGCTGAGCTACATGCCAAGAAAGTTAGGCAGCAGCTTGTAGACTTTACAGATGATGATCGTGTGCTTCTGGATTACCAACTAACAGAAACGATTAATCAACTGCGGATTACCCTAAAAACACTTATCACAGCAGACAACACAAATAACAAGCGACACTCACCGTATGTGCCTGGCCTTGGCGCAGCGATGCAAACCTACTATCAAGCCCGATCGGATGCGCGGCAAAGAGTGTCCGAGCTGCTCAAAGTTCAAAAAGAGCTCTTCAAGACACAGTTGAGCGAGGCAGGTTTTATATTGTGGACAAAGACGTCTGCATCAGTATTACGATCAACTCAGCCTGGCAATTCTCGGGAGTCTGAGGTTAAATCAACCGGCTACGCTTCGACCTCGTTCGCGCCTATTTTCCAGAAGGATCTGAATCATTACAAATTGCTCCTCTCACTCAATGAGATGCAGTTCAATGCAATAAAACCCGTGTATGCAATGTATCTACCACGCGCAAGAGCAGTAGTATCGAAATCGCATAATGGTGTTGATCCCCAGAAACATAAGTTCAATTGGCTGCCATCTGAAAGTTCCGTTAGAAAGTTAACCGAACTCGATACAGACATATTTGCGTTGTTAAATACATTTACCAACACAGAAAGTGACCAAGCCTGCCTCAAATCCTTGCAAGCGATTCGCAGGCGCAAATTGTTAACACATAAGATAAATCTATCAGGTGCTGGCGAGATTGATTTTACTAATGTTCTTTACCACACAGGCCTACCTAACGATGCTCTGTTTACTCTAGATGATTTGCTGACGGAATATAACCCGCGCGCAGATATATTATTTACTGCTCGGTTCCAAGCCTATAAGAAAATTATCGATCTTCAAACAATGGAAGATAACGAAAGCGATCTAAACGAGGCTAGGGATAATCGGCGAGGAATTCAGCAGCAGTTAGCTAGGCTGAATCTCGATACAGTCAAGCAAGCTTTAGACTTGCTCGCGCAAGATGATAGAGATGCTCTTGAGAAAGCGTTTGATAAGGCTGCCTTTGGTAGAGTGCTACGTGATTCATCAGTAGCGGACAGGCTAATTCAGCAAGCAACCCAGTTAAGAGATCTAAATCAACTGCAAAGCGAATCAATCAAAACAGTAAAAGAGGAATACAAGAACTCGTACAGAAAATTCACTCGACGTATAGTTGAAACAGTCGGTGACAATGTAAGTTGGTCGGTAGATGAGAACCAAGAACTCTGGCCTTTCGGATCAAACAAACAACGAGCAACACTTCAAAGACTGCGCTTTGAAAGACAACAATTAAATGAGCTGGTGCGACTGACTTTGCGCACAATACTCTCAAACGATCAGTTCAAGCTCATTAGTCGATATGCGAAATAAAAAGTGGATATTTAGTACTATGCGATATTGACAAAGTATACAACTCAGGGTAATTATAGGTTATATGAACAGATATTTTGGCACTTCGGGCTTTTCACTTTGGTTGTTCGTGGTATTCATTACCAGCGCACAATCGATTGCCAGTCTGAATCCTGATCCATACCAAATTACCCACGGTGAATTTCAGAAGCATTGCCAAATCCTTGAATTTAATTCTCAACAACTTGCTTCTGCGAGAGAGATGTTTGATGCTCACACTATGGATTTCGATCGAACTTGTGAAGCATATTTAACTATTGATTCGTGGGCTCACGCTAGCTCCGGATCTTCATTAGGTGTACGTCTGTATTCACCTGATTTCAGCAATAAAGTCTATGCTGATCGTCTTATGCTTGACAGGAAATTTCATGTAGCACTTCAAGAACTTGAAGAGCGGTATTTCCATGGCCTTAGTTCTATCCTCGACAAGCAGTCAGATGATGTAGACAATTTAGCGAGGCATCACCTCCGACAACGAATCATCGGGCATCGAGACAGAAGGTTGGATCCTGACACATACGGGGCAAGTCTCGATCTCGCATCTATATTGCATCGCTCTCAGTTTCGTCAAGTTGTAGATCAAGATGTGGATATACAGAGAATACTAAAACAATACACCTTGGAGTTAGATGGCATTTTGCGGGCATTGGACATAATACCACCTAACTATAAAAAATATGCCAGGCTAGAACTTCGGGGTTTACGCGACAAAGCATTATCAAATATTACAATTGAACCTAATGAAATACAACATATGGCTGAGCAGTTTGCATGCACACAAGATTATAGTCAACAAATTCGCAATCTTAATAAGCGTATAGCGATCAGTCTCGCGGAATTGCTGCCGAGCAAGTTGTCAGATGATTTTACATCCCAAATAAATAAAAGCCTGTATGCATACATCTATACTGATCGGCCGAACTGTACACAGATTCTAATTAAAGCGCGACGCAACTTGTCATCTCAACCACTCAGCAATGAGTTAGTCGAAGCTCTACAAACATTGATGGGCGCTGAACAAAATGCTATATCTTACGTTGAGCCTCTATACGATGAGATGCTATCGCCTGCCAACCGAAAAGCTGCATGGGAATCATGGGTTGAATCTTTTATTGAAGGTGTTGGCCGACCGTTTGAAGATCCCCGAGTGGAAATAGTAGCGCGTTACAACGCTTCTCTTCTTCGATACAAAACCATTTTACAACCAATTGATCAGCTAACTTTGCGGCTCCTTGAGAAATCCAATATGCAAATTGATCCAGAAGGCGGCGGATGAGTGTGAAGCATAGTAAACATTACTTCCTGGCAATTATTCAATTGGTCGTAATTGGATTTGGTAGCTTGTGCTATGGCCAACAACTCCCGGTCTTAGAACAGTCATTGCCAATGCTGGATCGTGAAGAGTTTGCAATTTGCCTCATCACACTTGATCTAAAAGACAGTGAGACGGTGCCAATACTTTGGACGCTTTACGATGAATACATCCTGCAATTAAATACTATAAGAGAGCGATATCGGCAATTGTTTTACACTAGCCTGGAGCAGGAGAAGGCGTACCTAAAAGCCAATCCAAATATACATGATGCATGGGTTGATGAAGGAAAAGATTTTGGGTTGTTTGAAAATGAACAGAAGATCAAAGCTGAATATAAGATTGTGCAGGAGAGTTTTCGTGATGATCTAAAGATAGCCCTTGCTGACGAACGCGTTGAAACATGGTTAGAAATAGAACGAACGCTTAAACGCAAACGTTTATTATCTCAAATGAGTGTCAGATCCCCGATACCTTGGCTAATTAATCTAGTTGAGATCATGGAAGAAGTATCTATAAATGAAGATCATTTCTTACATGACAATTCACTGATAGAAGATTATCTATCTCGTCTCGATATAGCAATAGATCAGTGGAATTCAGAGCGTGCGGGCTTAGTTAGAATAATCTGGTCCAATGGTATTAGCGCGCAAGAACGAATCAATAACGATCCCAAAATTAAGAACAAGCGTAGACGGGCTATAAGAGCGTTTCGGCGTGAGAATGAACTTGTCCTATCAGTTGTGAATACGAATAAGGAATTTTCGCAACTTATTGCTGATGAGTTGGCACCCGATAATCAGTTGCAATTCACCGAAGCGATCCAGAAGAAGAATTATCCTTTTCTCTTTACGCCTTGTCCAGTTGAATTGGTATTTGGGTATCTAACCGAATCTGAACTTCTAGATGTTAACCGTAGAAATCAAGTTAGATCTATTGCAAAGAAATATATAAAGCAGCAAACCGTGTTGCGCACATCAATAATTGATATTTTGGAATTACCGCCACCATCACAGCGGGAGTTAGATAGGTTAAGCGATATCAGAAGCAAGGCAATTGCCCAAGGAAGGGATCCATGGGAAGTTCTAGGTCCACACCCAATCACTGACTCACTTATAACCAGACGGGAGCTGTCAAACGAAGCCTTGTGGAAACTACGAAATCTGTTTGCGGAAGACGAGTTTATTGCTGCACCCATGCACATACGTCTGTTGCTGTCGTGGAATAATTAATAATTCGAAGGGGTTCGTAGCTTGCTGTCTTAATAAGCTCTAAGTCACCTACCTTCTTCAAAGCGGGTGTTGAATTGCTTGTGCAAAGTTTCGCGCTTGGGATTTTCGTTATTGGTGATCTGCGGCAATGGACCGACTGTCTCGCCGTCTTTGGTGTATAGGTCCATGTCTTTGCACCAGCCTTGGGTTTCTATAACTAAGCGACGCGTCCAGTTTGTTGGTGGAGCTTTGAGGTTTGCATCGAACTCGAAGTGGATTTCTTCACCTGGGCCGAAGATTGCTAGGGTGTCATCGCCATAGCGGACTAATTCGTTGACGTTGCCGAAGGCTGTGTAATTGCCTTGCATGTGGCGTGTGTCCCAGAAGGGTGAGCGATTGTTGTAATCATAATGTGGTAAACGCTGCTGTGCTGTAGTTCGATTTGGAAAGCCAACCGTCCCAAGCCGGGCTTCCGCCAATGGCAATTCTGTTCGTTTTGCTTGTGGGCATGGCTGAGCATATGCGATGCTAAGACGATCCCAATATATTTCCTGCGTTGTGCGTATTCGCAGTTTTGTTGTACCGCTTGGAAGGTTATTTAGTGGAACGCTCATTTGGCGGGGCATACCTGCGGGATAACCAAATTGTTCTAATACGATTTGCCACTTGCCATCTGCACCTAAAGCTTCGATTGTTGGCGCGAGATATTCAGCATTAGCCTGCCAGGCTGCGAACATAGTTTGGGAGTATGGATATTCAACCCAGCCGTCTGCTATTAAGGTTGGTTGGCCTTCATTTGCATCAAGTGATTCAGCAAATTCTAGTGTTATGACATGCTCATTAATCAAGCGGCCAATAAAACGATGATCGACCTTGCCAACTGGTGCAGCTTTGTGATCAGCTTGCAACACTGAGTTGGTTACATCATCGCCTCGATCATTAACAACGCGCATTGGCTGAATCTCTTTTTGATAAAACACCGCTTTGCCGGTCGGTTCTGGGCCGAGGATGTTCATGCGCTCATCAAGAGTCATCTTCCAACCGGATGGTAGGTCGTAGGCGATGAGTTTTGCTGAATCGAGATAGCAGGCTTCCTCCATTGGTTCGCCAATTTTTAGTTTATAACGACCTTGGTGCGGCTTAAGCGCGTCCATAGGCAATAGAAAATTTTCCCAAGGCCGTGGTGGTGCATATTCACCGGGAGCTACTAGAAACCCCATACCCCCTACCCCAAGAAGATCACTGACAAATTCAAACTTTTCACCATCCCAGGCATAAAGTACCGGGCAACTGGATTTTTGTCTTTGTATTTCTTCAATGATATGTAGTTTGCCTGCTTCTAGATCTATTTCAGTTTGGAGTACGCCATCGGACCAATCCATTGCCACGAAATCTATTTTGTCATATCCTCCCAGGCCTACAGCGATAGGCTGCAAGCTTTGGCCTGGCCCTGAAGAATTACGAAAAGTATCGCGTATAGTCCACATTGAATCGATGCGTATTTCCGCATGCACACCTATTCCCGAAACGTTTGATCGCGTTTCGTTAGCTTTATCATCTTTACCGGTAAATTTGAGGGAAGCGAATTTATGGCGGCCTGGGCCTGGATAAGCTATAAATGGTGCGCCACCGTTTGGTATACCAATAACTGCAGGTCCATTGGTATGATCGAAAATAGCAGCGGCCCATCCTACTACCTCGGCATCATCATGAGGAACCAATCCCCAGATCACACCACCAGTTCCGTTAATATCCCATACAGTCATATTGCCCTTATTTAGAACTATAGCTTCAGGCACTCCGCTGCCATCAATATCACTTAATGCAAGCGTGAATGGAGCAGATTGCTTTTGGCCACGACCATTCCAATCAGGCGGCTCCATAAGTTTAGTTGCAGTCCAATTATTGTCTGAGTTTCTATTCCAACGCAAACCCCAATGGAATTCATCAATATCAGGTTCAAGTGACAACAGCTCAATAGAGCCATCTGCATCCAGATCAAAACCTACTACAGCAGACATTTGTGTATTGCGAAATACACCAAGACCCTCTGCTTCATGGTATTCCCACAATCGATCGTTTAGGTAAACTTCATGTGGTGGAGTCTCATTAACTACTATTATATCAGCATCACGATCACTATCTAAATCTGCGATCACTACTTGCCGCGATGCTCGACCATCACCAGCTATACCTCGCTCTTGAGCGATTGCTCGAAATGTTCCATCAAGATTGTTGTTCAGCAGTTCATTTGGACCATCGGCATTGACACAGAATATATCGAGATCACCATCATGATCGGCATCGAAGAATGCTCCATCAACTGTGTCAAATTTGCCGTTGGCGGTTTTAGTAGCGTCCGTTACATCTTCCCAAACTTTGATCTTGATTTGCCGCCACAGTTGATTCGGACCTTTGCAGCATAAATACACATCTGTCAGACCATCATTATCATAATCCCCCCATAGCGCTGCTCTAACATTTGGTATAGCTGCCAAAACGTGGTTGGTATTAAGGACGAAACGGCCATTGCCCTGATTGATAATGACCGCATTAACCGCCTTTTTTTGGCGCAGTGCATCGGCAATAAATAAATCTACAAGCCCATCGCCGTTGATATCACAGACAGTAATACTCATAGGCCGATCGCGTGGCGAAGTATTCCAAGTAAAATGCTCGCCATCATCTAATAGCGCTACAGGATCCGCAAATAGTTGCCCAGTTGGTCGTGGCTTGGGTTCGACTTTATCCAATCCGATCGCGAGTGCATTGGCTTTCGGCCCCATCCGCCCATAAATCTCTTTGATTGTCTTGGCGCGCGGGTTATCGCCAAGTCGTTGGAAGATCGCAACCATCTCCTGGGCTTTTTCGGTATTGCCTAGGCGAATATTCATCTGCTGCGAGCCGTAATATGCACTTTTTAAGTAGGGATCGAGTTTAATTGCGCGCTCAAACCAACTAAGTGCCTGTTCATAGTCGCCTGCATCTCTATAGCCGCTTCCGACCTGATAAGCTGCATACGCATCGTTTGGATCAGCCTCAGCAACAGTCTTGTAGTAATCAAAAGCCTTGGCCAAGTTCTCAGGCTCACCAGTTCGTCGCATAAGCAGCGCAGCTGTGAATAACGCCCGTAGATTCTTTGGATCTGCTGCGATATCTTCATGCAATAGTTTCAATGCAGTTGCTTCATCGCCTTCTTGCTGACGATTTAAAGTTGCGATGGCGAGATTGACTTTAACATCTAGCCAATCGGGATGGTTAGCAATTAGTGCTGCGAAAATGCTGTAGGCTTCTGAGTATTCATATTTCCCCATCAATCCAACTGCACGGTTATTGTCTGTTATATCTTGTTGAGTGATTGCCTTAGCAACAGGCTTGCTGCCACTATCCTCCTGCTTGGAGCAGCTAATCTCAAACGCACAAACTATTATCAGGATTACTACCGCAATATATTTCGTTAGCATCTTCACGAATTCTCTCCCAATCGTTTCTTAGCATCGGCAATTCTTTGGCGAATACTATCACCAGTTAGCGGCTTATCACTCTCTCCTGGCGCTAAATATTGCTTGTTAATATATGGATGAATCTCGCTTCGCAAATGCGCAAGCATATCGTGACCAACCCTTCGCTTTCTTTCAATACGCAATGAATCAATATTAATAGGTGCAACAACAATTTTTTCGCCCTCACCGGGATCCGCCTGGGCAAGTATGCGCCCATCATAATCAACAACCATACTCCCGCCCGGCCAACTAAACGGCGGATAGCCCTTTAATGTCGCACCTTGATTAGATGCAACAACATAAACCGTATTCTCCGCAGCCCGAGCGCGATTGAAAAGTGTCCACCAATCCATCGGCTCAGTAGCACCCCAAGGATCCATGTACGCAGAAACACGAATGATTACTTCCGCTCCATTAAAAGCGATCTGCCTGATCGATTCGGGAATGAGCCAATCGTAACAAATCGCCACACCTAGCTTTCCTATTTCAGTATCCACAACCGGGAAGGGCTCATCTTTGTAATCAGCAATATCATGCGGGGAAGAGTGGATCTCCCAAGGGATCCACGGGTTAACTTTGCGGTACTTCGAGAGGATTCCATCGGGACCAATGAGAACTGTGGTATTGAAAACAACATTGGGGTAAGAGTCGTCGATTTCGAGGAACGTACCCGTTTGTATATAGCAGCCATATTTTTTTGCGATTGCTACATAACGATCTGTGTGCTCGTTGGGGATTGGAATCGCTAATCTATCGCTCAGCTTCTTAACACTGTCAAAGACCGGCGCAGCATGTGCAAATTCAGGAAAGACCAGCAGCCTTACATCAAAGAATGGTTCATAGCCGATGATGGTGTGCTCAATCATCTCGCACATTCGCGTAGTGCGCTGAGCTATTTGTTTACGATCGGTCGGGCAATCAAACGAAGTTTGGCAAGCAGCAGCGTAATAAAGGTTTGTAGTGGACAACGATTTTCCCTTCTAGTGTAATTTCAAAGATATGATGATAGTATTAAATTAGCCTGGTTTCACACTTATCAAAATAAGCAGCACTTTCAGCAATTAAATAAGCCCACTAAATGTTCATCCAGCAGGCTTAGTAGATTAAAATCTATTTTAGCAAAATACCTTTGCCGCTAAACCATGAACTTACTCATTAAGTATTAATGCCAGCACGATTGTGGCGGCTTGGGCCTGGCCATCCGTGGCAACGTTCAAGGCCCAATTGGTGTAGTCGGCCATTAGCACCGGGTTTTACCCGGGATCGAACCTGCTTAATCGTATACGCACAACCTTCCGTCCGATCCCCGGCAAAGCCGGGGGCTAATGGGTGGGAGTTGTTTTGCTTGCGGATTACTGCGTGTGCCACTGCCAGCATAGCGCTGCGTAGTCGTCATTATGGTTGAAAGAATATCGTGCCAACTGCACCGACGACTCGAAGACTCGATGTCGATTGCACCCGGACATGCCCCTATCCGGGCATGGGTTCTTTCCCTCAATAATTCCTTTCTATCCCCAATTAGAGAATAACAATAGTAAATCAGTCGTACTGACTGAACAAGATTCATCTAAATCTGCGGGGCAATCGTTGCAATCAGCGCATGGTCCCCAAGAGCCGAGCAAGATCAATAAGTCGGAAACATCGACATCACCGTCTCCATCTAGATCACCTACTGGTGGGACAATCTCGCTTAGGAGTACCGCTACTGCACCAAATTCGAAATGGTTTCCTAGTCCGGCGATTTGGCCTGTAGCATTGATTCCCCGGGGTATTGAGACGAAATCAAAATTGGGATCGTCTGTCTGTACTATATCGTTTAATTCCCACATAACCCCATCTTCCCATAGAAAATGACCAAAGGTGCCAGGACCTTCGCAGAAGCCGATGGCCTGACCCGCATCATTGATATCGAGAACTCGGGTGATATCACAACCCGGCAAGACTCCGATATCAATCCACTGGCTATCGCGCCAGAGGAAGGAGCGGATGATGACTTCCTTATTGTCGTTGAGCATGCGTCCCTGCACAGCCACATCGCCGTGGTTGTTTATAGCTATGCCCTCTCCAGTAAATCCGCCGGGAATAACACCGAGGTCTGTTACCTTTCCATCGTCCCAGATAAATGCGTGCGAGTCGATGAAGAATGCATTACCCATCCAACCAGTGATCATACCTACTGAATTAATATCATTCCCAGCGTGAAGCGGTCCAATTGGAAGTTGTAAATCTAGCATCTCGCCGTCGACCCAAAGAAAAGCGTGAAGAGGTCCGATTGCACTATTACCCCACTGTCCCGTTACTTGAGCCTTATCGTTTATCGCTCGCGCCTGGCTGAAGTTGCCCCAAGGCGGAATACCGAGTTCGATAGCTTCACCGTTCTGCCAAAGGGCTGCATGAGGAACAACATTGATCGTGAGTAGTTCGCCAACAACTTGGTTTTTAGAGTTCAAGTCGAAGGCTCGGCCTTGCTCAAAACCTGCGGGAATCTCAAGTACAACGCGACCGGTCTGAGGCGACCAGAAGAATGGCTCCCAATCTGAAGCGCAATTTCGTTCGTAGCCGCAGATATTGCCCAGATCATTGATTCCCCAACCAACCGCAGGCTCATAGCCGAAGATCCCACAAAACGGCCCGGGTATGACCGTAACCTCATATTCCGGCGCTTCCGGCGGCGGTCCGCCTGCGAACGCACAAAGACCCCCAACGCCGCCATAAACAACGCTTAAAGCCAGGATTACAGCTAGAACATTGAGTTTTTTGGATGCGTAGCCGGCATTGGGCAATTGCTGTTGGTTAATCATGGCTAATTCCTCCAATGATATATACGCCATCTAGCCGGAAATCCTGCGCGCAAATGATAATATAAAGCAATAAATCTGCTTAATGTCTTGATAGGTGTCAGGTGTCAGGTGTCAGGTGTCAGGTGTCAGGTGTCAGGTTTTAGGGAAGAGAAGAGGGGAAGAGAAGAGGGGGAAGAAGAAAAGACCAGACCCTCACCTCGCTTCGAGTCGCCTATGGAGACCTAGCCCTCTCCCAGGGGGAGAGGGGATAAGAGAGATATAACCTTAATGTCTGCGACTAGCCCCAGTTTGCGAATAGTACTAGCAAGTCGCTGGTATTAACTGTACAGTTTCCGTCAAGATCGGCTGGGCAATCCCCCGGAAGGTTGCAAACAGCACATGGACCCCAACTGGCGAACAAGATTAGAAGATCGCTTGTATTAACCACACCATCGCCATTTAGGTCGGCTGGATTTGCGCCGGTTAGATCAATGATTGCCATATCCATATCAAGCGGCGCGCTCATTCCCTGTGCTATCCACTGGTCATAAGCGATTTGTCCTTTATCATTGGTTGTGTTTTCAGCAAGTAGAAATTCGATGTACTCACGCGATGTGGTTTGGAAATATAGCGTCACAATCGCTTCGGCAGCATCTATGGGTATCTGATAGGCAGTATCATCCCAATATTGTCCATCGGCATACGTATAGCCAACAGGCTCAGCTTGAACAGCTTCAAACGCTACGTTATTAAATCCAATCGGTGGAATACGATTGTCAAATAGCACTGTATTATTGAGAATAAAGTGGTGTGATTCACCCACAGGCAGACCGGTTACTGCAGCCATGGTCTCATCGAGTCCGTGAAATCGCTTATAAATCTTAGTGCCTTTAGTATCGAGGATTGCGGTAACGAAATCGTAGGCACCTGACTCATCTATTAACTGCTGGGCTTCATCATAAAACTTTACATTGATCCACATTCGCCGACCTTCCGGGTATCCGGTTGGCAGTTTGTGTCCTGAGTAGTTGATGATACGAACGATCAGTAGATCACGTTCTATGGTCAGCTCCATATCACTAGCATTTCTAAGCATGCCTTCTACGCGCGCCTGGGCTGCATCAACAATATCATCATTAAGGCCGGACTCACCGAATTCATCAAGTTCGTACACCGCTCGAAGTACCCAGGTGTTCCCGCCATTCAGTGCGTGCTGTGGCATATTGTCATATTCCGCAAAACCTGGTATTCGACAAGCGTGACTTTGCTGATCGGGCATGTGGCAATCTTGACAAGATTCTAGTGGTGTTTCATCAGGTAAATTTCCACCGAATCGGCCATCACTTATTACCACCCCACCGTTGGCGAATTGGCTTTGCTGCCACTCGCTGTATGTTCGCTCGATCGGGAACATTTGAAATTTGTCCATAGTCGGATGAGCTGCATCAAGCGCATTTGGTGCGTATGAACCATCCTTTTGAAGAATAAAAATCGGATTGGAAACATCATGGCAAGTTGCACAAAGCTCTGATTGCGAATGAAACGGCGATTGAAGGATCGGTGGCTGAGGCTGACCCTCAAAAATCGTAGGGTGGGGATTAAACGGAAGACCCGCAGGATCAAAAGGACCACGACGAGCATCCAGTGGGTCAACTACATATCTAGCTGTTCCTGGTTGCTCTGGTAGTAGGCCTTCAAGATCAAGATCAATGAGTATAGAAATATCTTCAATTGGGCTTTCACCTTTTACGTATTGAGGATTAACCAGGCGGTGACAGAAATGGCAAGACACTCCCTCAAAATCTACAGTACCTTGTATAAAAGCAGATCCATCAGTTGGTACAGATCTTCCACCAAGCCAAGCTGATGAAGCATGGCAGCGCAAGCACAAATCGCCACCAAAATCTGCATCTTGATTTGCAACAGCGAGAGCTGCATAAAAGACAGGATCGCGCGACGCCTGGGCCATCATGCTGCCTAGCCAATTCCTATAGGGTTCGCCTTCTAAATTTAGTGGTGGATTAGGTATATCAAATCCACCGTGGCAAAAAAGACAATTAACATCAGCATCAACAAATGGAAGAATCAGCGTTCCAGTCGGATCCGGCTGCGATCCAGGCATGAAGAAGTCGTTAAGTGTCGTGCCAACCGGCAACTGGCCACCACCGGGAGCAGCTTGCAAATTAGCAGCAAATAGTATCAATACCATGCCACAGATAAAGGCGCTAATCATTATTACGACAGAAGATAGACGTTTGGCGGCGCTATAGGACATTTGTATTGACATCTCCGGTACTTCAAGCGTAATTAGCACTTACTTGATTATTCGATGAAATCTGTCTGGGTGTTCTATATTTTGGCTACTCAAGTTTAGACCTATCCTAAAGCTGAAAAACACGCACAATTATCCTATAGATTGCATCATCAATTAGGGTACGTCAATTGATATTTACCCATGACTAGTAGTAAAAGCAATATTGCTTCCAGTGATATAGTTTGCTTCGATAAAAGTGCGATTGATAATCAACAGGTCTTACCTATTTTAACAGTTTTTAAGCACCAAGTGGCGGTTTATATATCTCCAAAAAACATTGAAAAACCTCCCGAACCTAAGTTCGAGAGGATTGTGTTACTAAGTGAGCGACTAGGTTTATGTAAACCGTACGCCATGTTGCTATTACGGTCCTGTGCGAGATAGAATTTCGAGGATGTAATCAGAGGAACCCCAATGGGCAAAAAGGTCGAGCAAGTCTTGTGTGCTGACATCGCCGCTACCATCTAAGTCAGAAGGATTACCGGGTTTTACGGGACCCCAGTTTGCGAACAATTCGAGAAGATCCTCTGTGCTAATACCACAGTCGCCAATAATGTTAAAGGCACAATCCATACCGTTTACAACGATATCGTAAGTTCCGGTAGTGGTTATTGCGACCTGTAAGGCTTCTTCTACGCCAATGCCGCCGCGATTTGAATTCGCCACCACTACTTGATCGCTGGTACGTATTACCTGCAAATGGTAATCGTCCGGGCCAGATAAAACCACTGAGATGAATGATGAGGAGCTAATGTTTTCTGATGTAACAAACACATCAGAAGCGCCAGCGCTTGTCCCACCAACTATGGCGATCGGACTTTGGTTATAAAAGGGAGGCAGCACGCCACCTATTCTTGATTCCGGCATTCCATTTATACCAATATTCTCAAACAAGTGCTCGCCAACCCAACCGCCAAGAAAAATATCGACGTCGCCATCACCGTCTGTATCAAAGATGGCAGCTTGCCATCCGGTATGCATGTTACCCACTGGGAATGCATTTGCGGGAGTCCAATCGACGAACTGCATGATGTTGGACACAGTTACATTTCGAAGAATTGTCGGACGTCCGGCCCCGGTTTCCCTGGCTACGAAAGCGTCAATACGGCCATCATTATTGAAGTCCGCTACATCTACCTTTCGAGACACAGTATTCGTAACTGATGGAGGTAGAATGTTCAATATTGAAAACGTAGCTTTGCCTCCAGCATCGTTACCATTATTTCGAAGAATTCGATCTCCGTTGCTGCCTGTTTGTTGAGTCCAATAAATATCTAAATCGCCGTCACCATCAAAGTCGGCTGTATCCATTGAATTCTCATTGGCCAATGGGTTGCCAAGGCTTTGCTGTGAACCGGTATAGCTAAAGTCTCCGACTCCACTACCGGCATCATTAAGGTCGTTGTAGTAGATCCTATTTTGGTGGGTACCAAATTGAGAAATCAACAGGTCCAACTTGCCATCACCATTTAGATCAGCACCGTTGACATCTACTACATAGTCATTAGATGCCACAACATGGGTGTTTGTAATATTAGCAAAGACACCATTGCCATGGCTGTTAGTATAAAGTCTGTCTTGTGCTGAGTTGGGATAATTTCCGCAATACACATCCATAAAGCCATCTTGATTAAAGTCAGCAGACCAGCCGGAACATGCTGCTCCTGTAAGAGCGCTACCGGGGATACGATTGTTTTCCTCTACGAATTGGACAAACTCGCCACCAATCCAACTTGCGATGAAAAGCTGATCATTGCCCGTTCCATTTTGATAGTTCGAGTCATTGATGATCCATATATCTAAATGACCATCCATATCGAAGTCACGGAAGAAAGCAACACGAGAAACTTTAGTAATACCGAAGCCTGGAATAGCTCCACTACCTGTGACTTCTGTCATTACGCCATCTATATTCTCATATAGCTTGTTTCGACGATTGCCGAAATCGCTGTAGGCGACTGCGATAACTGCATCCAAATCTCCATCTTCATCGAAATCGCCGAAGTCGATATGCTTCTCGTTATTAGACGTTTCTCCAGTTGTCTGGACGACATTAGTACCGGTCACATTCCTAAAGTTCATTGTGCCTGGAATACCGTCAGCTCTAGCTTGACCGGTGGTTCCTGCACACAAGATCACTAAAGTAATTAAGAGCATTGCTCGTTTCATAATTATCTCCTGATGCTGAAAAAGGGGGTATTGGTGACCCTGGATTATGTCTCGACTACTTGACTTACGTTGGTCGGGGTTAACTTGACAAACTCAATGACAACTAGAAGCCACCCAACTATCGTCCAAACCTTAAAAGGCGCATTCTAGTAATGGCGCACCTGCAGAGTTTACTCTATCAAACAAAGCCTTGCCAAGATATTTATATAGGTTTGACGGTTTTAGGGGTATTTATTAAAGAATTTTACTCGTTAAAACACTTCTTTACTTGTATTGAGATATAAAAAAGCACTCGATCAGATGTCACCAGTTTCTCAAGCACCTCTATTTTCTGGCCCCTATGGCTGGTTTTATGCTCATACGCCCAAGAAAATGAGGCAATAATCGAATTGAAAAGGTAGTATTACTGCCGATGCGGCTGCTCCAATCGGTATAGCTCGATTCTAGTAGCAATTTGCTCAGCCAGTGCTTGTTTCCCAGCGGCTAACGCACTTTGTCTAGCCTGATTAGCGATTTCAATTGCCTCATCAAACCTGCCCAGCGATGCTAGAGCTGCTGCTTGTGCATCAAGAGGCTGGGGCAATCGCTTACCCGTAACTAAACATACCCTAAGAGACAATTCCAAAGCCCGCTGAGGATTAAGCAACTGTTCATCTGGGCAAGTCGCAAGTATCCAGGCCAATCTATAAGCAAGCGTCAGATCATCTGGCAAGCGCTTATGCCCTATCTCAAGAGCGTCAATTGCATCATCAATTCTACCAAGCGACGAAAGAGCAGTTCCCAATCTTAGATATGGACGAGGGTCCAGCGGCTTTGCGGATGATGCTAAGAAAAGGTGCTGGATTGCGGAATCTGTTTGGCCTAGCGGAATTAAATCGATACCCAACCCAAGATGTGCATCAAAATGGTCCGGCCTGAGATTTACTACTGCCTCAAATCGTGCTACCGCTTCAGTCAGTTCTTTTTCTCTATGGGCTATTAAACCAAGATTATAAATTGCATCAGCAAAATCAGAATCTATTTTTATGGCTTGACGCAAGAACGACTTGGCTAATTCAAACTCATTTTTCTGCAAATATGCTGCACCAAGTTGAGCGTTAGCCTCAGCTAAATTTGAGTCAATTGATATGGATTCTTTGAGCAGGGTAATTGCCTGGTCAATCTTGCCTGCTTGGAGCAATTCAATACCTTGATGCAGCGCTTCATTGGCGCCTATTTTTAGATCATCAAGCGCAGCTGCTAAAGGATCTCTAAGAGGCGGAGATTCATCGCGCTGCTCCTGAGCTAATTGTAATTGCTGCCGCGCTTCATCTGGCCTACCTAATTTGCGCAGAGTTTGCCCTAACAAGTAACGTGCGCTGCCATAACCAGGTGCTAATTCAATAGCAAGTTCCAGATGATTCAATGCTACTTCAAGATCATCCATGCTCACTAGCGTTCGAGCTGCGCCATAATGAGCAATCGCAATATCAATATCTAATCTAAGTACTTTGAGGTAACCAACTAATGCACTCTCCAGCAAATTCTGCTGTCGATTGGCATCTGCTTTATAAATCAGTGCAGGTAAATCATCTGGGCGCAACTCTAAAACAGCATCAAATTCCGCTGATGCTTCGGGCCATTCACCATTTTCTGCCAGTACTAAACCAAGGTAGTAATGCCACTTCCAGTTTTCTGTATCAAGCTGAACTGCACTCTCATAACATTGCTTGGCGCTAACGTGATATCCATAAGCATGAAAGATCATTCCCAAGCGCCCACTGGCCTTGGCATCATTGGGATTGCTCCTGGCCGCAAGTATTGCTTTGCTGAATTGCTCTTTAACCATCGGCTCAAGAGTTTCTAGAGGAAATTCCGGCAAGGGAGATAATTGCTTTTCTTGGTCGCAGCCAAGAACTATTACACAAATTCCCATCACTATCAGCATTTTATTGCTTGATCGTTTTCTTACTGCAATTCTCACGGCAATACCTCGCCGCGACCTTGGATAATCTTATGAATTTGCATCGGCGATAATTTAGTAAACCGCTCGTGCAAACCGCTTGGCCACAACACTTCAATTGTTTGATCGCTTTTATCAGCACCAAGTCCAAAATGTAGGCGCAGATCATTAGCACTTAAGTAGCTGCTATCTGCATGTACATAACGGTGCAAATTATTTCTTACATTTCTTATTAACTTAACATCCGCACCGATGGCATTTGGATTCCCTTCTTTTGCTATCAGGCTAAAAGTAATCCATGATCGTTCATTACTAATTTGGTTTATTAAGAGTCGAACGGGGCCGTCACGATTAGAAATAAGTATGTCGATATCACCGTCGTTATCGATGTCGCCAAAGGCTGCACCACGAGAAGTCTCAACTAATTCAAGTGCGACTCCAGCTTGGCTAGTAGTATTTGTGAAAGTAAAATTCGGCGGGCCTGAGTTAAGCGCTAATTGGTTTAGATTGCCATAGGGATTGGCCTGGGTTGCTAATTCCTCAACGATCTTAACTGCTCCGTTAGCTACAAAGACATCTAAATCGCCATCGCAGTCAATATCTACCCATGCAGTTCCGAAGCCTGTGTATGGCCAACTCATTGAAGCAAGCGCGCATTGCTCGGTGCGATCATCAAAGGATGCGTTGCCATCATTTACTAAAAGTGTGTTGTGTTCGCCTAGTAAGTGAGAGAGGAATATATCCAAATCGCCATCGAGATCATAATCCCCCCCACTTACTCCCATTCCTGCTTCGCTCATTCCATCAGCGTTATACGCAGCCCCTGCAAGCAGCGCTTCGTTTATGAACGTGCCGTCGCCTTGATTGATCCAAAGTTGATTGGCGTTGCCATCGTTTGCTACATAAATATCCGGCCAGTTGTCGTTATTAAAGTCCGCACACATAACACCCAGCCCACTGCCAAATGCCAGGTTGATCCCTGCTTCTTCGGTAACATCACGAAAGGTGCCATCGCCATTATTTGCAAACAATCGATCTGGAACCGCGTTATAAGTTTGCGGGCCACAATAATCGCGCCTTCCGCCTGCGCTATGACAAATCTTATTTTCGCGAATTGAGAAATTGACGTAGTTGGCTACGAACAGATCTAAATATCCATCTTTGTTGTAGTCAAAGAAAGATGCGCTGGTGCTCCAACGATCTTCGCTATCAATGGCAGCAGCCGAAACATCTGTGAATGTGCCATCCGCATTATTAAGATAAAGTTTATTCGGCCCAAAGTTTGTAACATAAAGATCAAGATCGCCATCATTATCGATATCCCCCACAGCCATTCCCATTGCGTAGCCTTGATCTCCCACACCCGCTTGATCGGTAACATCTACAAATTTAATTTGCGTCGACCCATCCGCATTGGTTTGCAGATCATTGCGATACAAACGGTTATTGCCTCGGCCTTTACTGGCTTTAATTTCGCTTGGTAGGGCTTGCTCATCTATATCAGTCAGCGCGAAAGATTGAAGAAGATAAACATCCAAATCACCATCGTTGTCATAGTCGAATAAACCGCAGCCGGAACCAGCGATTTCCGGGAAGAAATATTCACCGGTAGCTCCGGTGGTATGCACAAAATCCAAACCAGACTGCTCCGCTATCTCGATGAACCAAGGTTTTTCAATTCCCCCATGGTTTGCATCTCTGATTGATGGATCATCCTCCGAGCTTTCACAACCAGAAATAGCGCTCAAAAAAAGAGCCGCTCCAAAGAGAAAAGCCAATAGCAAATATATTTGAGTTCGGTCAAACACTAATAAGAGGATAGTCACACAATTTAGGTGTGCCATTGCTACGTTAAGCACAGTCAAAACAGTTGGCTTTTTACTGGATTATTTGGCCGATAAAAGGCGCAAGGCTCATCTGAGCATACCGTAACGCCAGAGCATCTCATTGACCACAGGGTCGTATAAGCGGATAGCGGTCCGGGCAATTCCACTCGAAGTACTTCATGGCGAACGAGTACTTGCGGCGATCCATCGGGCAAACAAATGCGGTTTGGCAGGCGGCTACGTAATAAAGATCCAGTGTGGTCTACGATTCATTCCTAACTTGGCGATTTCTTAAAATAAGATGATACTGCCAAGTGCACTTTGCTTCACGCTTAGCCGGCTTAAACTTATAGCAAGCAAATAAATAAGCCCCCTAAAAGTTCATCCAATTGCCATCAAAGTTATCGCACGGGGTATCGAACAGTCCCAAGTCATAGGCCTGTTGCTGTATCGAATGTGGATCCCCCGGACTTTCCTGACTGCGATGGCGGCGGTATAATTTTCCAGTCCGAAGCGTATTCTGAACAAACATCCGTCTTTACTGCGAACTACAAAAGTGAGCAATAACATGAAGATGCTACCTATATCCGTCATCGCGATGTGCGTTTTTGTCTCACAACCGGCATGCAGCCTGAAGCCGGCCGCGCACCCTGGCCCAGCGTCCGTCAAAACTCCACCCACACATGGCGATGATGCCCAACCCACCTGCATATTCGCTGACAAAATAGAGAATGGAATTACTGTCCGTGAACTGAGAGTTATCCTACAAGAAGCGGCAGCCCGACGGATAGCCCTTGAAGGCAGGGAAAAGTCCTACCGCATCAACCTTAGTCCCTATCTTCCTCCCAAGCATCTGTTTACGGTCCACGATGGCCGCAACAACGTAGCGTGCATCGTCGCGAAAGTTCATCCTAACGCAGCTTACTATTTTGTGTTTATCGACAACAAACTCGCGAGAATAGTTGAACTGCTACATCGCCAATGGGAAGATTCTGACGTTGTTACACTGGAAGACGGATCACGACTCCGCACCTGGAGACCGATCAGTCGGGAACAGCGCATCGAGTACGTGTTGAAATCTGAAGGCCTGTCGGCCGAAGAGTACCTTGCATCGGCTAAGAAGAAGATCGAAGCTTCGCGGCGAGCGCGCAGGCATGAGGAATTCAACCTGGCTCTCATACTGGCCAAAATCGGAAACCGCTCCACAAAAGGGTACGCTCTTCGTCACATCGAGCTTATGGAGAAGTATGACGGTACGAAGATTCAACTCGGAATGTCGCGCGACCAGGTCGAGCAAATCTTTGGTCCGGCAAAGGAATTAGAGACTGTTGGCGATACCAATGACGTCTTCACATATGGCGAAGCTGCTGCAATTGGTTGGTACGCAATTCCATGGGTTTCGGTTGAGTTTCGCGAAGGTGAGGTATTTTCTGTTCATACGAACTACACAAATCAATACAGGAATCCTACGTCGCGGCCGAGTTCTTAGACAGTACGGCGTTCGGAATTCAACTGACAGTTAAATGATTCGATAAACATTTGACATAGTTATTGCACTCAATGTCTGAAATATGCGTTTTCCGTGGACATCGCTTCTTCGCCGGAGGAAGAAAAGGGGATAGGCTTACTTATCTGATAAAGTAAGCCTATCCCCTTTTGATCTCTGATCTACTGTGTAAAAGCTGCAACTCATGCTCTGGGACGACTTTGTGAGCTTACATCTGCTCGGAGAAGTCGCTCGCCCTGTTCGGGGGTGATTGATCCCTCAGCAATATAGGCAGCTATCTCTCTGCGGCTTTTCTCTCGGGCGCCAGTCGTGAAAATTGATGTAACTGCCTTGATGAGAGAACTTGCGAGCAATATTAACCCGACCAAAGACACAACCACCACATACATGTGATCATCCAATAATTCTAGAATCTGATCCATTGCAATACTCCTAATGTCCGCAAGAGCCTGGCTGTCTTCGTATGGTACTTCATTTGGGAGCACCCTCAGAGAAGGTTATTGGGTTGTTACGGACTAGCGTTTCATGCCCGATCCAGTTGGTCCTTTGACAATACTGATGCTTTATGGCTAGTACTGTCAACTATATATAGGATACGCATCCAGTTTATGTCATGGCCGTCCGAAAATAAGCTATCTGAGACATGCAAATACCCTTGATTTTTATGGACTTGAATCAGAAGTGAGCTATATCCTTGGCTTACGATGGTCTTGATCTACGATTCTTGGAACAATGAAATATGTTACGGAAGTTATTACTTGTCTAGAGGCCGGTAGCAATTTAGGGCCAATAGACCCTAAAGAGCCATCTTGATAACAATGTGTTAGAGCCCCTATGAGCCCATTTGTCCAATTTATACTGATTTACTACATCACAGTTTGGGCTGTTATTTGTCTATATGGCCTACATCGGTATTGGGTGGTATGGACATATATCAGGGATAAAGGCTGGAAGTCAGCGCCCAAGCCAGACAAGGATTTCCAAGCGCTGCCCAAAGTTACTGTTCAGCTACCTATGTTCAACGAACGGCACGTAGCTGAGCGAGTAATCGAGACTTGCTGCAAACTGGACTACCCAAGCGAACTTCTGCAAATTCAGGTTGTGGACGATTCAACAGATGAATCTCAATTAATCGCCAAGCGCTGCTGTGAGCGAATGGTCGAAGCTGGTAATGATGTTCAGTATGTCCACCGTGAAAATCGCTACGGCTTTAAGGGTGGCGCGCTTGAAGATGCCATGTCATCGGTTACCGGCGAATTCATTGCGGTGTTTGATGCGGATTTTGTTCCGCCAAAGGATTTTCTGAAAAACACCATCCACCACTTCACTGATGAATCAATAGGCATGGTGCAAACTCGTTGGTCGTATCTCAATCGTGATCAGTCACTTTTAACACAAGTTCAGGCAATACTCCTGGATGGTCATTTTGTTATTGAACAAACCGCACGAGCTGCAAGAGGACGATGGTTTAACTTCAACGGAACCGGAGGAATCTGGCGACGCAAGTGCATTGAAGATGCGGGCGGTTGGCAGCACGATACTCTTACCGAAGACACGGATCTTTCTTATAGAGCGCAACTTGCTGGATGGAAATTCAAGTACCTTCAAAACGTAACTTGCCCGGGCGAATTGCCTCCAACCGTTAGCGCATTTATGAGTCAGCAACATCGCTGGAACAAAGGCTTAATGCAAACCGGCATCAAGCTGCTGCCTCAAATTTTTCGCAGCAAGATTCCGCTGGCAACAAAGATCGAAGCGTTTTTTCATTTAACCTCACCGGTGCCCTACCTGGCTGTTCTGATGTTGGTGCTCCTGGCCCTGCCGGGTTTATATGTTGCACTTCCTGTTTACGAAATGCAGCCAACAATCGCACTGGCATTGGGAGGACTTTTCCTCATACTTGGCATGATTGCTGCTTGCACGTTCTATGTTGTTTCTCAATGCGCGCAAGGACTCAGCTTTTGGCGAACCCTACTAAGACTGCCTGCGCTGATGGCTATTGGTGTTGGTATTAATGTACTAAACACCAAGGCAGCGATCGAAGCACTCATAAGGTATCAAAGCCCATTTGTTAGAACACCTAAGTACGCCAACGAAAAAGATAGTGAGCCGGATCCGATTATTAAAAATAAGCGCTTTGCTCTTCCAGCAGGATCGATAGAACTTGCGCTGGCGCTGATGATGATTGTTTGTGTAATGCTGAGCTTCACCAGGCCCTACCTGATGATCGGCTTGCCCTTCCTGATTCTGTTTGCAGTTGGATATATCTCCATCGGACTTCCCAGCCTTCGCTCCGCTGTGATTGCTCGTCGGAGCAGCGCGCCTTTGCTCAAAGCCTAGGCTGAAATACATAGACAAAATATTTCCTAATAAACCCCTATCTGCGATTCTGAGCCATATTGCTACGGTCCGCTGTAGTTATCACCTGCACAAACTTCCAGACTCGCGCCGATGAACAGGCCTCCACCACCTTACTCGGAGCCTCGAAAATGATGAGCAAGACTCAACTAATAAACTCGATCCAGCAGATAAATCAATCCGCGCGAGCTGAATGGCTTGCAGCTTTTGAGCCAAAAGCGCTGCAAGGTTATCTAGACCACCTGCAAATTACTCTGGAACCGCGAGGCAGAAATAGTTCATGGATACGCCCTGCGGGTACACCGGTCATTGTTACACGAAACCCGTTATTCTAATTCTGATTAGACTTACTTGCTAAATGAAGTTGTTGGATAGTTAGCCGACACTTTAAGAAGAGAAGAAGCAGGGAACGCTAATACTAAACTTACTGAATTGGCGATTATGTATCGTCAAGCTTGTGTGCTGCGCTAGGGCTATCACGATCATCAGGTGAGCTGCGCTGCTTAAGTGAAAGTTGGTCAAGCTTCTTTTTAAGTAAACGCACACGAAGCAACGATCGAACTCTTGTTAACAATTCTAATTTGTTAACCGGTTTGGTTAGAAAATCATCTGTACCACATTCAACTGCGCGCTCGAAATCTCCCACTTCATGCAATGCGGTAACCATAATGATCACCACATCGCGGGTACTGGGACTTGATTTAACTTTTTGACAAAGCTCAAAGCCGGACATCCTCGGCATCATCACATCAAGCAGAACCAGATCAGGCGGGTCATCCAAAATGGATTGGTATGCCTGCGATCCATCACGGGCTGTAGTTAACTTGCAGGGCAGGCTCTCCAGATAAGCCTGCATCAACTCGAGGTTCTGTTGATTGTCATCTACAAGGAGAATCTTAGCACCGACCAGATCCAATTCTTCCTCAGCAGCATTGGCAATTTGTGTTTGTCTTGTTGTATTCGGTTCGGTCATACTGTTCACGATTTTGTTGACGCCCATGATAGCGGCAATTTTTCTACTCTCTGAGCCAAGCTGCCAAGTGCTTCGTAATCTTTTTCATCTTCTAACGAACTACTTAAAATCTGCTGCAACCTGCTGCGAAGAGCAACCAGATCCTCCTGGCGATCTACATCGTACCACAGCTTCAAATTTGTGATACTTAAACCAGCCTGGGCGGCTCGATTACAAGTTTGATCGTAGACCATATCGCTACCCCAGTCGATTTCCTCCAGGATGCGGGGAAAGTATGATCGGGCTGCCAGAGTCCAATAGCCGCCATCATCCGTTGGCCCTATGGCAATATCATTATTATTAAGTGCACCAGGAATCTCAGCCAAATGACTAAGCGGCACATCCGGAACATCGCCACCGAAGAACGCAATAGGCTTATCAGTTCCAATTATGTTCCAAACTCGATCAAGACGCTGGCCTAGATTTCCATCTCCTTGACCAACTACATTATCAAACTGCACAGCCAGATCAGATGCAAGCTGCTGGGCATCATCATCAGGCGATACTGCTAAGACAGTCTTGCTAATCCCCGTCAATCGCTTAGCAGTACACAAGAGCATTTCCCATGCAAGCTGTGATGCTTCATCCGCAGACAAGCAGCCTTCCTTGACAAGCCGCGTTTTAACTTGACCAGCCGTCGGGCGCTTGGCCATGAGTATTGCAGTAACTTCCCCTAGCAGCTTTGGCATTAGAAGTACCCTTTAACGCGCCATCTCAGCGCTTACCCATTGGCGGTTTCGGTAGTACGCTTTTGACCCATCAACTAAAAGTGTTTGTTGCAGATTATCTGGATCAACTTCAAGTAGTGGTCGTGCATCCGTAAACAATTCATCCGCTGACCATGTTCGATTATCTCCAGCGAGCAATGCTGCTTCAAGCTGCAACATGGATAAAAGATCATTACCTGCAATTGTCGGGCTTCTACCGCTGCGATAGAGCTTGCAGTCTTCTATAAACCGCTGCACGCCACCGCGCAAGACTCCGCCTGCTGCTTCTAATAATTCAGTTGCGCCCGGAGTATTAAGAGCAGCAATAGCGCGGTTGCCGTTACCTTTTCTGTAATGCGATAAAGCCTCGCTTACCGCCAATGCTGCACTGGGGCTAATCTGCTTGACCTGTGTTGTTTGCACCCAAGCTACACTACCTCCTCTTTCATCAAGAAGATCGCTAAGAGCTAAAAGGCGCTGTTTGTGGTGGACTCTGCTTTCCATATCCGCAAGAGCCAGGCACGCGCTTCGCCCAAGATTCTTAGGATCCAGCACACCTGATAGCGCAAATAGATGCTGAGCAAGTTTGCGGTGATATTCATCGTTAGCTGCATCTGCGATTTCCTCAGCCAATTCGAAATACGCAAGAGGATTTGCTGGAGTTAAGGATTCCAGTCGCTGCTTCCACTGATCTACCTCATCAATCGTAGTTGCTGATGCGTTCTCTTGCTTATCCGCAGCAATTACAGCAATTGTAATTAATGCTAACAATATAAGAAGCAATTTCCTGAGCTTTATATTCATTGCCTACCTCCACCAGTGGTGCTGACATCCAAACGCAGGCTCCAAACCTCCATGATTGTGCGTTCTATATCTGTTGCTTGATTTAGTACTTTGTTAATCCCACTACGCCTTACAGTTGCGCTAGCTAGCAGCGATCGCAAGCGCTCTGCAAGTTCTGGCTGCTCAGCAGATGTAATGTAAACAAGTAAATCTAAAACCGCTAATTGCTGAGCAACGAATTGCTGTAAGGTACCCTGGGCTAAAGATAGTCGCGATATCGCCCTGCGCCCTATTGATGAAAGATCGCCCGGTACCGGATCCGAAACAATGGCTGAGATCGCACGATCTCGCCACGCTTGGGCGAGCTGTTGAGCTGCATCGGTTGGTGAATTTGCGCCTGCGATCGGCCTAAGGTGTCCCTTGAGACTTGCGGTCCTGTTTATGTAAGATTCTGAGATTAACTCACTAAGAAGATTTATCTGAGAATTGCCCACCACTTGCAAACGCAAACAATGCTCAACTAAGGCTAAGCGAGCTTCTGATTTCCAGGAAGTAGAGCGCACGGGGCCAAGCAGTTGTCCCGTCAAACGAGTTATAGCATCAGAAAGCACGCCGCTTGAAGTTACACCTGGAAATTGATCAAGCAATTCCAAAGCAACATTTGGGCCGTTTGAGAATTGCTCCACAAGAACCGAGCCGGCAAAAGCGCGCACCTCCTGTGGTGAACCTCGATAAATAATATTCACAAATACTTCCGCATCGATAGGCCCAAGGTCCGTCCCTGCATCATCACGCAACATGCGAAGTAATTTAAGCTTCTGGGGTGTATTGCGCCCCTCTTGCTCAAATGTAACCGCCCACATTGCATCATTACCAATTGCCTGGCCTGGAAGGCTATCTCTTCGAGAGAATTTGGGACGAGCAAGTACATCAGAATTGGGCGATGCAATCGCAGATTCTGTACGGTATATAAGTTCACGCGCAACTATGGTTTTGCTTGCTACTAGTCTAGCTGCTGCTTCGTTTAGCCAACTGCTAATAAGCAATTGCTTCATTAAACCTTTGCGTCGATTTGGCAACGGGTCTGAAAGAATCTGCTCTACTAACGCTATCCATCGTGGGCCAAGTGTTGCATCAACAGACAAACCACCTACAGCATCCGCAAAATCAACAACTTTATCCGCTTCGTCAGGCCATCTCAGCATTATGCGATCAGCAGTACGCCGCCTACGAACCCAATCTGCATCGTAGGCTAACACCAAATCTTCGCTAAACCATGAAGCTATTTGGGATTGCGCTAACAAACTTGTAAGCACCCACAGATCATCGTTGCCAATATTATCTGGATCATCAAACAAAGCCTTGACGCTCTGCTTTACCATATTACTTGCGCGAAAATCTGCCATCGAGAGCAATCGGCCTAGAACATTAATGCTTGGTCCCGGATTGGATAGATCCGTCGAAGTTTGCATGATGACTGTTACGGTTCTTAAAAGTGCGCTATTCAGTCGCTCGCCTTGTGCTAAATATCTCTGAGCGCGAAGCCAGCATTCCCAATAGTTATATATATCAGCTTCAAACTCTAAAACATCGACTAATTTGTGGGCTGCCTGGTCTAGCCACAATTGAGCACTTGATGAATTGCCTGTTTGGGTAACATGGAATTGATCTTCAATTGCAACATCCAGTTGCAGGCGTGCTTGATCTACCACCGCGGGCGCAAGATCCTTTCGCTCACTAATTTTCTGCAAAGTCAAGACCATCCACATGCCGCGCCAAATCTCAATCGGCTCATAAAACCGTTTTGTGTTTGGTGTTAGAGCAGATAATAGTTCATCGGAAACACTTGGCTTATCCGCAGCAGCATAAAATACTTCAAGGATCGCTGAGTCCAAATCTTCCTGCATACGAGCATCTAGTAACAACCAGGCATCACCTATAGTTTCGATTATTTCCTTCCAATCGCGGTACACAGTCAGCGATGGTTCTTTAGCAATGATAATTTTTCGCGCAATCAAATCCAACTCATCCGGAAACTCCGCACATTCATTAAGCGCTTCTGCCGCTGCTGTTGGAACCGATTCACCTAGAAAAGTAGGGATTTGTTGGAAATTTGCTATTCGCCTGCTTGAAGTATCAGGGTTTGGGATTGCGTTTGCTTCATCCGTTAAGGAAGTATCAACCACCGGCAACTGCGACTTGATATTATCTGTGGTCGTATCTTTACTTGGAAATAAGGCAACACGAGCTATTACAAGCATGACTATCAGTGTAATTGTGCCGAACAAGAATGATAGCTTGATCTTGGTCCAGGTATGATCTTCTAAAAGTTGATTGCTTGGGGGAATATAAGCAATAGGCTCTTGGATATCCATTGAAGCGGCAACAAGAGATGATTCAATGCGCCCCTGGCCAGATGTAATTTCTTCAACACCTAAGCGCGGCCCGCCTGACTTTGCATATTCACTTAAGCCTGTAACAACTCTTACCAAACCCTGTACGCTCAGGCCGTTTCCAGCAGCAAGTGCAACCAGCTTCGCTCTACTTGCGAAATTCCAGCCGCCACAACCAACCAGCACAGCCATTACTTGACGATCAAACATCGTAAGTTCACTGGAGCTAGGGCGAGCGCCAGAACGAGGCATCCAGCCAGGCGTGTTGCGTGAGGGTAATTTGCTGACTGTTTGTGGCTGAGGCCGCTGCGCTATCTTCGAATCAACAATACCTACGCCAAATTTAGCTACTTTTGTTAGCAGACTTGCCGCTTCGCGCAATTGCTTGCGAACTTCACTTGCTTCTTCATTTAGCCCTTCCGGATGAGCCTCAACTTGACTTAACCTCTTGCGCAAAGCTGCATCAATTTGCTCTATAGAAGATTTCGCTTGAGGTAAATCAAGTAATTCCCACGGGGGAGAATTACCTTTTACACCAATAAAACGCTGCATCGGATCCATAGTCACTGCAAGCGCCCTTCAAGCGAATTAATGCGTTTATCAAGAGCCGCAAGTAATGCGCGCCAAGGCTCAGGTCCATAATCAGGATTCAACAGCTTCAGTTGATGCATAACTGCTCTGGCTCGCTGCAAATCCATCTCAGCTAAAACTAATATAAGGTGATATTTCGCTTCATACCATGATTCTGTACTTTGATCACTGCCCGCAACTAAAGCTCGCCAACATGTAAGAGCACGCTGATTATTTCCTGATTTTTCAGATAATTCAGCTACAGCTCTTAAAACGTGTGCATCCCGTGGGCGCACGCTTAGCACCTTTTCATAGAGTATTAATGCATCATGTGCGCTTTGCTGGATTGCGTATTCTTTGAATTGCTGCATTAGAGCATCGGCAACCGCTATGTGATATGCCAACACGCTGCTGCGCTTTATTGAATCGGGCTGAGCTTCAAATTCAGTCAAAATCCGCTGCCCGCATTTGACGATTAATCCCAAGGCTTCTGGAACATTAGTATTATTTTTTAGCTGCTGGCGCACCGAGTTAAATACTGTTCGTTGTGCCCCGCGCGACCATATTGATCCTTGATTACGCTGCCATAACTCTCTGGCCACCCTGGCAGCGGCAAAAGTATTGTTATTTAGCAAACTTTCCTGCACTCGCCTGTAATCAATTTCATCTTGATAAGGAAGTAAGTCAAATTCGAGTCTATCTAGAGCATCAAACGCTTTTGTTGCGACGAGCAGTTGTGCAACTTCTTCACTAAGCGCTACTTCAAGGATTCGCCGACACCTCGAAATGTATTGTTCGTTGCTTGCTGCATCCATATCAGGCGCATCATTTAATAATGGTGCCGCCACAACCAGATATTCCTTGCCATAGGTACTACGTTGAGTGCCTGATGAATCTCGAAACAGTTTGTATAGCGCTAGTGCTGCTTGTTTTCGTGCATCTTCGTATGCTTCACTATTTGCTGGAACCGATAGCAGTTCCTCTATTACCTTTAGTGATGTAGACTTGCTGGCAGCCGCTCGTTTAACTATTAAACGTGGTGCCCGTGGGCTTGAAGGATACTGCGCTAAAAACCTGCTGATAAGTGAAGATAATTCTGCCGCTAGTGATGGGCTATTTGAAGCTTTAACAATATTGTCCAGACAAATAATGGCCATCCACAAAGCTTCAGGCGCATCCTCAGCTGGCAATTCATCAATAACTTCTTCAAATTCACTGCGTGCATCCAGGAATCGACTCTGAAAGTAACTACACCAGGCAATAAGCCATCTACAACCCGCAGCTGCTTGGGTATAACGGAACGCATCCGGTTCGGATAAGGCCGCTTCAAGTTCAACAGCTGCCCGTTCATATAATTCTACTAATCTCATCTCTACGGTTGGCCGCTGCGAACCGTGCAAGTCTCGTGCGCGTTGATAATGCCCAACCCCACGAACATAACGCATAGCAAATCCCGAACTGCCAAGCGCATCCGCACCATAGCGCTGCGCTAAATCTGATACTTGCTGCAATTCTCCTCTAGCTGCTAACTGTGCGACCGCCCATTGCGCAAGCTTTCCCGCTTCAGCATTTTGACTCTTAGCTTCAAGTGCATAAACCGCAGCCAATCGGATCCAAGTTAGTGGAACTTGCTCGTCTGCCTGCACATTCTCTAATATCGATCGTGCTGCTCGAAATTCATCATGCTCCAGATGTACAGTTATTTTCCAAACCGGAGCTTGAGTGCGCAGCTCACCGAATGTTTGTTCATGCTCTAAAAGTTGCACCCACCTGATCGCTGTAATAGAGCTTGCGGTAAGCGATTTACATAAAGCCATTCCCAGAATCGAACGCGCTATGGCTTCATTAGAACGCAAATCCACTGAGATATCTTCAGGTTGAGGGCGTGATGATTCAGCTTCTAATAAATCCGCAAATAGAACTTCCGCTATCCTGGCGTTTTCTGATCTTTGGTGTAGCCATGACTGGTAATAAAGCGCCCAAGCGTTTAGAAACTTACACTGAGCTAACAACCTATGGTATCTTTTCGCTTCTTGGACAAGAGTAACCATCTGTGCACCACTTGCGCGTATTAACCTGCGCTCCGCAAGATCCGATTGCTTCCTCAAATGCATGCGCAAATCGCGCAATTTCGGTATAAGGCCGGTAAGCGTTTCCTTGGCTTGATCCACTTGCTGTGGAGTACTTTGCCTGAGCCTGTGATCTTCTGCAATTTTCTCCGCAGCCCTAAAGGAACCTCTAAAGAGCGCCAGGCGCAGCTCATCCGTACTTTCTTTGGGAGCTGTAGCAAGTAACTTTTGTGCTCGCTGCTCAAGATCAATTCGATCAGCTTGATCGCTAGCAGCTTCAAGTAACTGTGAATATATTGTTGCAAGTCGCATCACTAAATCATTACGCTCTTCACCTTTAGCAGCTTCTAGCTGTTCTTGAAGATGTATTGCCAGGAGCTTGGATAAACCCAACCTCTCAAGGTAATCAGCAACATCATCCGCCCTTGCGTTAGTAGCGAGTGTTGCCAGGAAAACGATAACGAGCAATACACCCCTACTTGGCCGGCACATATGTCACCTTCTTAAAACCAGCATCGTGCGCTGCTTGCATGGCAGCTGTGGCGTGCGCAACATCCACATCATCAAATACGTTGATAAATACTCCCGGAGCTTTAGGCAAAGCTTTAAGAGCCTCTAATAGATGTTGTTTATTGCGAAATATCCGAGCGCCTAACACAAACGCCGGTGCACCATCTACAAGCTTAACTTCTACTATCTGTGGCTCAAAATCGCTATTGCTACCAACAAAGCTGTCACGCTGTGTTTGTAAGCCCGGGCTTAAGCGATCTTCCGGCTGCGCCAGAACAGTTGTCACCATAAAATATAACAACAGCAAAAACGTCACATCAATCATGCTGGCAAGATTGAGCGTGATTTCTTTTTCTCTGCGTGAAGATTTTTTTCGCTGAATTCTCACTTATAAGTTCTCAATATTCACCTTGGTACTTCCGTAGCGATTCTTGCTGCTCCGATATTTAGTGATTGAAGCAATGTAACTACCTGGTTAAGCCTGGCTGATTCCGCGTTTTTATCTGCTCTAATAAGTAGCTTTAACTGATGTGCAGATCGATCAGGATACTTGGCAATTTCTTGCTTAACTAAATACTCAAGTTCCGTAAGATCTAGTGATGCATCATTAACTATGATCTCTCCGCCTTCAGTAATATTTATCACAAGTCCCGCTTCTACCGGCGTAGGGTCTTGTTCGCCTGATTCTTGTGGCAATGAAACCTCTGCACGCGTCATCTTGGCAAACTGAGCAGTAGTCATAAAAAAGATTATCAGCAAAAAGACCACATCGATCATTGATGTGAGTTCAACGTTTATGGTGCGCTTACGTCTTTCTGCTTCTACAAATCTCACTTCTTATTCCCGTCGTTAGGCTTTGTAGTAGCACTAGAGCCTGGAGCAGGCGCTGGCTGCGTAGGCCGGGGCACACTAGAAGCAGGCCTGGCGCTTGCCTGAGGCCCAGCGCCTGATTCAAGATGCAATACAAGTCGTTCGATTTCCATCGCAGCTTCTGATGCTAAAGCATCAATGCGATTACCAAAGTATCGATAAAGCGAAACACACGGGATTGCCAGGATCAATCCCATTAATGTTGTCACTAATGCCAAGCTGATATTTCCAGCCAACGCCTCATGATCCGGCGTAGCGCCATGTTGCAAAGCTTCAAAAGCGCCAATCATACCCCAAACGGTACCAAGCAACCCTAATAAGGGCGCTATCGAACCAATAACCCCAAGAGCGTCAGTTGATCGATATAGCTTGGCGGTCTGGTCTTCACCCGCTTCTTCAATGGCGTTTTTTATTTCAAAGACCCCAAATGCTGACTTTTGAAATCTAGTTAAACCTGCTGAAAGTATGCGCGTTAAATATGAAACATTTGGAGGATCAAGACAGTATTCCAAAGCTCCATTAACATCACCTCTAGCTAACATTGCATCAATCTGCTCAAGATGAACATCGGGAATAAGGGCGCTACGCCTGATTTGAACCAGGTGCATTACGATTAGTGCTAAGGCAATTACGCTTAGCGCTATTATCACATATCCAACCAAACCGCCTGATTGGATAGTGTCCAGCCAAGTTTTGCTTTCGCCCGCAACTGCTTGGGCCAAGATAAAAATGAAATTAGACATTGCGTTTACTATTACTCCAACTATTTTGATGATTTTTCAGGAAGCGTATTCAAGTGGATCGGGTGATTAGGTAAGGATCGTCTTAATTCTAAACCTAAAGCATCCGCTGCTTCATAATCTCCCAAAGCCTTTAGCGCAATAGAAGCGTCGGATAATGCCAAACCTGCTAAGTAGGGTTGAGAGCGAACAAAACGTGCGGGCACATGCAGCAGATTTACTACGCCCTGAAGCTGTCTGCCTTGGCCATCTTCAGATATTAGAGATAGTCCAATCATCATATACGACCAGGCGTTGGTCCAATGCTGCTCATTAGTAATTTTACGACGCAATCGCTCTCGTGCGTTATTGCGCTTATCTGATTCCTTGTCTCGACAGAAAACCAGCAAACTTAAAAACTTAACTCCATCATGGTTGGTCAATTGTTGGCCTTGAATTTGCGTTTGGGGTTCTCCCAGGGTTTGCTGCACAGCCTGTTTATATAGACTCGCAATTGCTGCAATTGTTTCATCGCCCTGAGCATCAAATTCTCCAAGGTCATGTACCAGCTTTTTTAACAAGGGTGAGCCCAGCCAGACAGGCGCTAACTGTGGACACAAAGATCGCTTATCATCCATGACAGACTGAAGCATCGAGTAAATATCGGTACTGACCTCTGCGCGCAATAGCCGAGCAGTTTCTAATGCTGGGATAACAGCTAGTATATGATCCCCTCGCGCTAATCTGCAACGCAATAATCCCTCCGCCACGACTAGCGCTGTCTCATGCGTTTGCCCTCGATATTGCTCAAATAGCCGTTCAAACAATGGTTCAGCCAAGGTTGTATCGTTTCGTTGTACTCGGCTACGCGCACGCCAAAGATCAGTTGCTACTTCCAATTTGCTTTTTAATGTTTGTTCTAATTTTTCACTATCAACATCTTTAACTCGATCCCAAGGAACATAGTGCTTAGCTCCCAGTTCAGTTATCACATTAACCCCAGCATCATCGATTGAAATCCTGCCTTGAATTGGTGGAACTCCTCCACGTTGATAAACCGTATCCGCCAAGATTGCTTGCGCGAAAAATAACATCGCAATAATCGTGATGCAAAATCTCATTGTTTAATTATCCCCCGCTGTGACGAATCGATATATCCCGCCCGTCTGCCGCGCAATTGCGCGGAGTAAATCCTGGCTTGCTGGATCACCGAATGCGATTGTGTTTATTACCACATTCTTGCCCCGGCTTTTAGTAGATGGCAGCTCATCGGCACTGAAATCTGGGATTTTGCCATCTGTCATGAAATAGATAACATCAGGACGTTCATCAAGTGAAAAAACTCTCTCAAAGCCTGGTCTTGGATTAGTACCGCCGCGAGGCTCTACTTGTCCGAACCATCGAACGAATTTGCGTACAGTATTAGGCCTGGCGCGCGTCCAACCGCTTTGCATTGGCGGCATCTGCGCATCTGTTGAAAAAAGCACAACATAAAAATATGCGTAATCAGGCAGCTCGCTGATTGAACGCGCTAACTCGCGCATTGCAATGTGAATCTTTCGCTGCTGCCCCATTGAACCTGAAACATCCACAACATAGGCAAACCTTGAGCCGCGCGAGCTTACTCCAAAGAAACTTGTGCCTGCACTTCCACCGCCTAAAGTATCATCACCACTTCCATCACCGGACCCGCCAAGCGTAGGCATTGATCCTGCATTTGAAATTTCCAAGTTTGCAGCAGTAGCATCAACTGCAAGATCAGCAGAGGGTGAATCCTCTGCCATGTCATCCAGTTCAGCGCTCAATTCAAGATGCAAATCATCGAATATTGGCTCATCTATATTGGTCAATTCTTGATCTTGTAAAGTTGCAAACTCAACTAAAAGCGGTTCAGTCGGACTACCAGCAGCTCCACCACGTCGAAGCAGATTCAAATAAGCCATAAAACTCAAATGAACAACAATGGATAATGCCACAGCTATCAACAATATTTTTCGGCGGCGTTTCCTGCTCGTCTCATCTCTGCGTAGCTGCAATTCAGCTACGTTTGCATGCAGATTGGCAACTTCAGCTTTTAGCTTATTAATTTGGCTCGGATTATTAATTGAACTATTCACAAGAACACAATACGAGGCATGACTCGACCGGTTTCGCCCGTAATTAGGCCCATTGGCTATATAATAGGGCCGTGGCGTTCTTCTGCCTAAGGTCAGCTAGCTTGACCGGATCGGCGTGAGGGTGTCCAATCCTCGCTCGATTATCTATTAGGATCACTTAAATGCCCAGCCAGCCAAACTCCCCATATCAACGCGTAATACTCAAAATCAGCGGTGAGAGCTTCTCAAAGCCCGGAGAGGGCGGAATTGTCGCCTCCGAACTCGATGCAATCGCCAAGGAAATCTCCGATGCTGCCTCAAGTGGGATTCAGATCGCAGTCGTTGTGGGCGGTGGAAATATCATCAGAGGGGCTATGCTAGCTGAGCAGGGACAAATCGACAGATCAACCGCTGACTATATGGGCATCCTCGGAACCGTCATCAATGGAATGGCTTTGCGCGAGGCTCTGATCGGACTCGGCCTTGATTGCAGGCTGATGACCGCTATTGAGATCCCAGCAGTAGCTGAGGCTTTTATTCGGGCCAGGGCAATACGGCATTTCGAAAAAGGCCGCATAATCGTCCTTGCTGCCGGAACGGGTAATCCCTTTTTCACCACCGATACATGTGCTGCCTTGCGCGGAGCAGAACTCAACGCTGATGTACTATTAAAAGCAACAAAGGTTGACGGTGTATATACCTCTGACCCTGCAAAAGACTCTGAAGCAAAACGCTATGCACAGCTAACGTTCGCTGAAGCGCTCGAGAAAAAACTAGGCGTAATGGACCTGACCGCACTTACAATGTGTATGGAACATGATATGCCGATCGTCGTGTTTGACTTTAAGAAGCCCGGTAACATTCGCCGAGTAGTTTCCGGTGAGCAAATTGGGACATTGATAACAAACTAATAAATAGCTACGAAAGAAAACGCGATGGATATCAACCAAATTATAAAACATTGCTCAGAACTCATGGACAAATCTGTGCAGTATTTACAAAATGAACTGCGCGGGATTAGAACAGGCAGAGCTACAACTGCGTTAATCGATTACGTTAAGGTCGATTACTATGGAAGCCCAACGGAACTGCGCGAACTAGCTGCGGTAAGTGTTCCGGAACCAACTCAACTTATGATCAAACCTTTCGATCCAGGCGCTCTCTCGGAAATTGTAAAAGCTATCGAAACAGCTGACCTTGGGCTTAATCCCATGAAGGAAGGCCAAACCATACGCATTAATGTTCCTGCACCATCTGCTGAACGCAGAAAGCAGTTAGTAGTCCAGGTTAAAAAAATGACTGAAGACGCTCGTGTTGCTGTGCGTAATGAACGCCGTGATGCTAATAAACATATCGAACAATTGGTAAAGGACAAGACCAATCACGTTTCTGAAGATGCGGGCAAAGGTGCTAAAACTGAAGTTGAAGATCACACCAAGAAACACATTTCAAAGATAGATGAAGTCTGCAAGAATAAAATGGCTGAGGTCGAAAAACTATAGTTTTCGATATTTATTTCAGGCCAACTGGCTGTATCATATTCCTCTATAAAGGAGTTTGATGATGATGTTGTTGTTGGGCCTAATGTGTACTGCTACTGCGGTGCCGCCGATCGTTGTGGTAGATCGGGATAATATTCAAATCACACAATCCTGCTCAATTAGTATTGATGCAGATTACATTATTGACACAGACAATAACGGCGTCTTGCACATTACCGGCAATGATATCGTTGTAGATTTTAACGGCTCAATTTTACATGGTGCAAACTCTACTCAGATGCCTGATACTTTCACCGGAATAGGTGTACGAATTACCGGCCAACATGTTACGCTTAAAAACGCTCATGTTTCAGGTTACAAAGGTGGGATTTACGCAACCAACACAAACAATCTCATTATCGAAGATTGTGATATTTCAGGTAACTACCAGCAGCGACTACGTTCAACACCTAAAGCAGAAGATGGAGTTGATTGGTTATATCCACATAACAACGATAATAACCAATGGCTCACTAACTATGGTGCTGGCATTTATATAGAAGACTCTAACGATGTGACAGTCACGCGAGTCTACGCAAGAAACGGACAAAACGGCATCATCCTGGATCGCGTTAACGACTCGGTAATTTACGATAACGATTGTTCATTCATATCCGGCTGGGGATTAGCACTATGGCGAAGCAGTAATAATATAATCTCACGAAACGCATTTGATTTTTGTATACGAGGTTATAGCCACGGTGTATATAACCGTGGACAAGATTCGGCCGGACTGTTAATGTTTGAACAATGTAGCGGCAATGTTATTACAGAAAATTCTATAACCCATGGCGGCGACGGTATCTTTGCCTTTTCAGGTCGAGAAGCGCTTGGCGAAAAAGTCCCACCCAAAAGCGCAAACGTGACCGATGAAAATATCGAGTGGTATCGTGGACGTGGCAACAGCGGCAACATCTTCCTGGGTAACGATTTATCCTACGCTGCAGCGCATGGACTCGAATTAACTTTTGCCTTTAACAACACCATTGCACAGAACCGTATGGTTTCAAATGCAATCTGCGGAATCTGGGGTGGTTATTCCAAGGCTACAACTATTGTAAAAAATACTTTCAAAGACAACGGCGATATGGCTTATGGCTTAGAACGCGGCGGCATTAACATCGAACATGGACGGGACAATTGGATTCAATCTAATACCTTTGAAAATAACGCGTGCGGCATTCACCTTTGGTGGGATCCCGATGTGGGCTTAACCAAGACACCTTGGGGGAAAATCAACGGCGTAAAATCTTTCCGCAACGTGATCTACGGAAACACTTTCACTAAGGATAAGGTTGCAATCCATCTCCGCGAGTCTGATACAACTTTCATAGTCTCAAATGAAGTAACAAACGTCGAAGTCCAACTTCTCGCTGATGAACTAAGTCGATCCAACATAAAGCGGCACCTTGATGCGCCTGAGCTAAATTGGTCGCTACCTGAATATGAACCGCTTGGCGAAACAAGGCCTATTGGCGCACGCGCTCATCTTGCGGGTCGAAAAAATATAATTATGACAGAATGGGGGCCATACGATTGGCAGTCTCCGCTTCTAACTTTGGTTGAAAAAACTGCGGATCGTCACGTTTATCGAATGCTTGGTAAGGAACAAATTCAGTCCGTCTCGCTTAAAGCTCATAATAAAGATGATGTAAAGTATGATCTTGTTGGTTCAACTCTGACGTTGACCACAACCGCTAAGGATAAACTGGTTGAGTACGCGATCACCACAACAACTAAGTCAGGCCCGCAACGAGTAAGCAATACATTTATGCCCATGCAGTGGGAAGTACTTTGTTTTAGCTACGAAACTGATCCACGTGAAGATGTCAAAGCATGGCGAAAAGAAGCAACCACCCACCAAAATGCCAAAGCAACTTTAGCTTCGCTCGATCTTACATTTGCTATGCGCGGGCCAAGCAATGCGGGAATAAAAACTGAAGGTGATGCTGAGCAATTGCCTGACAATCATTTCGGTACATTCGCAGATTCCAGTATCACCCTACCGGCCGGCACATGGCGCTTAAAAACCACCTCCGATGATGGCATCCGCGTCTGGCTCGACAACAAAGTGGTAATAGATGATTGGACCTGGCATGCACCAACACCACACAACTACGAGTTCACACTAACGCACCCCAGGAAAATCACATTACACGTTGAACACTTCGAATTAGACGGCTACGCAATCCTAACCCTGGAAATCGAGCGCGCGGAGTAGCCAACCGACACCCAAGGCTTTACAGGGGCAATCCATGTGGGTTCTTTAAGAAGGCATCAAGGCATCATGGCAACGTGGCATAAAGCCGCTATCGTTGGTCGCGTCTTATCCCCCTCCATTTTCCGGGGGTAGGGAGGGGGCAAGGGGGTGAGTGTTCTTAAATTCTCCTCCTAATGCCTAATGCCTTCTGCCATACCAATGGCACAGCCAACGCCAGCAATCTGCTCATCCTCTTCACCAAATGGGGAGTGTTTCCGTGGCTCCAGTTCAAGAAGCGTTCGAATACGATTCGCAGTACCGGTGTGATCTTGGCCTGTTTGGACCTGTACCGTTGTAAAGTGGATTTGTGAATTGTTTTCCTCTTTTTTTGCAAGATTTCCCAGGGCACACGACATGCGCCTACGTGTGGAGACTTCAGAGGAACAAACCCAGTCCGCGTAATGAGCAAGTGATCGAAGTTGCTGAGGTGGAGGGTCTAAGCTGACAGTACTACTAAACTACTTAACCGAGCCCCCCTGGTTGGGTATCACGCCAGGTGTAGGGTTGATAGCTCACTGATGCTAGTTTAATACGCCCTAATAGTGATACTGTAAGCCATTCGGTCGCATGGAGACACTTGCGGCCATCCCGATTTTAATCGGGACTGCTGACTTCACTGTGCGGCTATTACCTTGAAGGAGGTTATCCCATGTGGTTCAAGTCAAGATTCACAATCTCGTCGGTCATTGCGATTAGTTTCTGCTTTATTAATGGGACGGTACCCGTTGCAGCAGACATACTACACGTCCCTGGTGACTTCCCCACCATACAAGCAGGCATCAACGCAGCCCAAGCTGGCGATGAGGTCGTTGTCGCTGACGGGATCTACACAGGTCCCGGCAACCGAAATATATTGTTTGCCGGTAGAGCCATAACCTTGCGCTCAGAAAACGGCCCAACAAACTGTATCATCGACTGCGAGAGTCTAGGGCGAGGATTTATCTTCTACGAACTTGATACGCCCGCAACCATCGTTGAAGGCTTTACCATCACTAATGGGTTGGGCCACCCCGGAGGAGCTATTTACGCTTACTACTTCAGTAGCCCCACTATCAAAAACTGCATTATCACAGGCAACGCCGGAGACGCTGGTGGCGGTGGCGGATTTTACTGTGCAATGTGCTTTTCAACAATCTCAAACACAATCATTACAGGCAACACAGCTAACGGCAACGGTGGTGGCATTTACTCCGAAGGCGGCGACCTCACTATCATCAACTCCTTGATCTCCGAGAACACTGCAAGCTTAAGCGGCGGTGGCGTGTATTCCGATTGGGGTAGCACGACAATCATCAATTCCATATTCGCTGGGAACTCTGCGGCGAACCTTGCAGGGGGTGGCTACTTCGGTGGAAAGAGCAATCCCTCAATCACTAACTCAGTTTTCTGGGGCAATGGGCCGGAATCGATATACAGTGGTTTATACAACGGCCTGGAAGTCAGCTACAGCAATATACAGGGTGATTGGCCGGGCGCTGGCAATATCAACCAGAATCCAATGTTTGTTAATCCCGCTAATGGAGATTACTACCTGTCTTTCGATTCGCCTTGTATTGATGCGGGAATTAACGCAGCTGTTCCACTTGGAACTGTCACCGACTTAGCTGGCAATACTCGGTTTGTCGATGACCCCAACACAAAAGATACCGGCTTAGGCAAACCGCCTCTGGTTGACATAGGCGCACTTGAATTCCAAGTAATTGTACAATGCCCTTGGGATCTTGATGCAAATCAGAGTGTGGGCATAAGCGACCTGCTAATCTTGTTCGCAGCCTGGGGCCCCGTCCCCACACCCGACCCACCCGACTTCGACGGCGACAGCATCGTCAACACCACCGATCTACTAATCCTCTTCGCCAATTGGGGTCCATGCCCGTAACCATCATCTTATCCCCCTCTCCCCCGGGAGAGGGGCAAGGGGTTAGGGTCTTATCTTATCTTATCCCCTCTCCTCCGGGAACAAATAAAGGTGTCTGAGGTGTCTGACACCTCCTATGAAGCCGGGTTTGTCAAGTGGGTTGGATGACGATGATTCCAGCCTCCTATCCGAGCTGCCGCATTGGGATATTTCCGGCGTGCGGGCCCATTCAACTGCTTGTCGTCGGAATACTTTGCCTGGCAGCTCTGCAGCGCTAATGTTATTTCGGCATGCAAGCAAGACCGCAGAAAAAGCGCGCGGTGATGAGACGTCTGCTGAGGGAGATACGCACGAAGCGACTCGTGCGGCGCGACTTGCTTGTGTTAGGTATCTCCATCGTCTGCATGGCCCTGCTTGGTGATGCAGCAATGCTCACGCAATGGATCAAGGATGGCTGGCTGACTGCTTGGTGGGGTCCCCTGGATGCGGTCCCAACATTGCTTCTATGTGCGGTCGTCGGTGGTTTCGTCGGGTTGTTGAGCTGGCCGTGTGTCTCGTTGTGTCTTTCCTCCAAGGATCTACGGTTAGCGGTTCCGGTTGTTTATGGGATAAGCCTCTTTGTCATCGTGGTCTACACCTTCACTGGGGCCACAGGCATATTCGGCCCACTGTCCGCGGCAATCCCGGCTTTTGTATCCGTGTGCTTGTGCAGCGTCGCCGCGCGGTTTGTCCTGCCAAATGTGGTCCGTGATGTCGGCCTTTGCCCGCAGTGCGGTTACGATCTGCGCGTGAGTATCGAGCGCGGCTGCCCGGAATGCGGCTGGGGGCGCGTGCAAGAAGCTACACACATCGAGTGACGGCCCCCCCCGAAGAGTCACATCCGGCCGTGTACGTTCTTGTTGAACAAAAGGCATGAAGGCACCATGGCATCAAGATATGCCGCCCTTTTCGTTGATCAAATAGACGAGTTAGTGCTGCACTATGCAGGTCGCCCTCGAAAAATAACACAAGTTCTCGGCAATATGCCGAAATAAACGATAACTGGCGGCGTGCGTGACTGATCTTTTCTAGATGGTGTATTCATTCAAGAAAAGCCATGATTAATGTTCGCCCTGTTATGCCGATTGGAACAATGCAATGTGGAAACTCTCTCTTTGTCGAAGTGCTTGTGTAAGCTTATTTATTACAAGTTTGTGCATGGCATCAACTGCATCAGTTGAAGTAGTTCTGTACGTTGATAATGATGCACCGCCGGGTGGTGATGGGATGAGTTGGGATACCGCATATCAATTCCTGCAGGATGCGTTTGCTTATGCTTCCGATCAGGAAGTCAAAGAGATCCACGTTGGGGAAGGTTTCTATAAGCCGGATCTAAGCGAACGCAATCCCAAAGGGACGGGCCAGAGAGATGCTACGTTTCTTCTAATCAACAGCGTTGCAATCATGGGTGGTTATGCCGGTATAGGTACAGACGATCCCAATGCCCGTGATATAGAGCTATACGAGACCACCCTTAGTGGCGATCTAGCAAACAACGACGGCCCACCCGGCTCGTTTGAGAACAATGAAGAGAATAGTTACCACGTTGTAACAGGAAGCCAAACCGACGAAACCGCGATTATTGATGGATTTGTAATTACCGGTGGCAATGCAATCGACTCCGAATTCTATAAGTTTGGTGGTGGACTGTTCAATCTCACTGGAAGTCCTACTGTTAGCAATTGTTCATTTTCTCACCATACTGCGCGCCTAGGTGCCGGGATGTACAACTCTGTTTCCAGTAGTCCCACTGTAACGAACTGTATTTTCTATGGGAATGTAGGTGCGGTCGGGACGACAGCAGGCGCAGGCATGTACAACTTCGGTGACTCTAATCCACTGATTGTCAATTGCTTATTCACCGAAAACGTTGCAATACAAGGCGGGGGGCTATATGCAAAGAACAGCAGTCCTGTGATCATTAATTGCACTTTCAGCTTAAATAATGCCTCCGGTGGTGCTGCTGCCGTATTCTCAGGAGGAGGCGAACCATTCATTTTCAGCTGCACCTTTGAAGGTAACTTGGCTGAAAATAAGGGCGGGGCATTGCTTGTTGGGGGCAATACTAATATCACAATAACAAACTGTGATTTCATAAGTAACTCTACCGAGTCCCGAGGCGGTGCAGTTTATATAAATTGTCTTTCTTCAGAGATAATCGGCTGCACATTTTCAAATAATACTGCATCATTTAACGGTGGTGCATTAATGTTAAATTACATTGGCACACATACTTTGCACGACTCTGTATTTACAAACAATAATGCAGCAGTCGGAGGAGCTATGTACCACACAGCCACTGATACTCTAGTAAGTCAGGTCACGTTTAGCAGTAATTCAGCGAGCGTTGGAGGAGGATTATATGTCGGTGAAGGCAATCTTGAACTGGAAGACGCTACCTTTCAAGAGAATGAAGCAGTATTCGGCGGTGCAGTCTACGTTGATCATGCAAATCCAACTCTTGAGAACTGCCTGCTCGATGACAACTTTGCAATACTTGACGGCGGTGGTCTTTATAACGATATGGGAAGCCCCTCACTTATAAATTGCATCGTTCTATACAATAGCTCACTTGCTGACGGCGGCGGTATCTATAATATACACGGCGAAGTGTCGCTAGTTGATTGCACAGTCAAAGCTAACTACGCACAGGCATTTGGCGCAGGAATGTTCAACTTTGCGGGAGAGTTATTTGCAGTCGGCACCACGTTCTCGCATAACTTGGCATTAGGATTTGGATTTGGCGGTGGACTATACAATGAACTCAGTAATTCGACACTAATTGATTGCGCTATATTTCAAAATACAGCAAGTCAGTTGGGCGGAGCAATGTATAACATTGACAGCAATCTGATAATAGAGAAGTGCAGGTTTACGGATAATAAATCTGAATGGGATCATGGCGGTGCAATGGCCAATTACTCCAGCTCCTTAGCCATAGTTAATAGTACATTCAGCGACAACGACTCAGGAGGAAAAGGCGGCGCTATGTACAACGAACAAAGCACTTCGCAGATTCTAAACTGTATATTTTGGTTTAATCAGGCTATTGAATTCGGCGGCGGACTATCAAATATTTCCAGCGATACCACTATAATTAACACAACTTTCTACGCCAACAGTGCACTTGTTGGTTACGGCGGAGCCATAGCAAATGACCAAAGTACAATAAATATTGCAAACTCGATTCTTTGGGGTGATTTTCCAAGTGAAGTCCTTGATACCCGGGGGTCACAATCTGTTATACGACATAGCAACGTCCAAGGCGGTTGGGGAGGTGACGGCAATATCGATCTTAATCCACTCTTTGAGGCAGAAGTTCCCTATGCTGATCAACTACGACTTACTCCCGGCTCACCTTGCATCGATGCAGGTGATAATTTTTCACTGCCCAAGGGATCCGAACTTGATCTCGATGGTAACCCTCGTTTTCTTGACGATCCTTGCGCAATTGATACTGGTAGTGGAAGTGTTCCCATAGTGGATATGGGAGCGTACGAGTTTCAAGGATCAAGCTGCGATCTTAACAGTGATGGTTTGGTAAATACCAGCGATCTGCTTTTACTCTTCGCTAATTGGGGGCCATGCGCTGATTGCGTCAACTGTCCGATCGATCTTGACAACAACTGCAGCGTGGGACTTACCGATCTGGAAATACTTTTAGATAACTGGGGTTAAAAAAGAAAATAGCGCCTTGGCATCGAGTTTAACCCGTTTAGCCGGCGGGCTTGACCCGCTGCGTATGCAAGAAGGAGTAAAGATAAGGGGGTAAAGATAAGGGGACAGGCTACTTATTTAATAAAGTAGCCTGTCCCCTTATCTTTACCCATCCCTCAGGTTGCTTGGAATCCGCCGCGGTGGAACTCACTATTCCATAATTATGGGAATAACTCACCCCGCTATATGTTTGTTTTCTTGGACGATCAGCCAACCTTTTATAGTGAGGACGTTTATGTGAAACAGATCAGCTTTCTGCCAAAGACCGAATCAGCGCGACTGCGACATCGAATACTTTTTCGATTGTTATTTCTCATTCTGCTGACTCATGCGGTTCTAGTTTATACCGTGCCAAACTTTGCCATGCTTACGCGCGGAACTGTGCTTTGGTTACTCGAAGGTGCACCTGGCGCTATGGATCCGGCTCGTGTGCATCCAGAACTTATTACGCATGTAGATGGCAAAACATATCTTTGGGGTGGGGACAATGATGAACGATTTGATATCACACAAATGCAGTTAGATCCAGCTAGGATGCATTGGGCGTTAGGGCGGGAGCATTTCAAAGCCTTGACCGAACCGAAATTCGTATCAATAGAAACAGCCATCGAATGGCTCGAAGATGATCAACGTGTGTTGCTGGTTAGCATAGGAAACGAAGCTCGTATTTATCCCTTAAACATATTGCGACAACATGAGTTAGTAAACGATACTATTGGCGATCACCCAATATTTGTGGCTTTTTGTCCACTTGCGGATCTCGCAGCTGCTTATGATAGAAAAGTTGGCGAACGTACATATACCTTCGGCGTTAGTGGATACACCTACGATGATCCGGACTTTTGGGATGGATCAGAGGCGTTCGTGTTGTGGGACCGCGAGACTGAGAGTTTATGGTGGCCGCCCATTGGCAAGGCTGTGTCTGGACCGATGATTGAGACATCTTTGAATGTGCTGGAAAACAAACTGTGGGCCCAAACCACGTGGGGTGAGGTTAAAGAGCAATTCCCCAATGCTGTTGTCTTGCAGCAAGGGCAAGCGTTTTTACCAGATCCTTCTACGGAAGAACCGAACATGGCGATGGTGGCTGGCCCCATAGGTCCAATACTAACAGGCCCTGATGGACCACGCCCTAAGTTGCATCAAGGCCCTGAGTCGGCGATTGCTCCGCGCTGGGGAGAGAATGCAAATGTTGTAGTAGACAGCTCCGAGGATTAAACAAAGCTTCAACTACCTTGCACAAATAATATATGATATCCGATATATGCAAAGTCCTGGTCGTTATTAAATTGCGGTTGCGCAAGTCGAGGGTATTCATTGAGCGTAGTTGTTACTAACAATTTAACTAAAAGATATGGTCGCAGAGTCGGTATTGAAGATGTTTCGATTACGGTGGGCCAAGGTGAAGTCTTTGGCTTTTTAGGCCCAAACGGTTCCGGCAAGACCACAACCATCCGCCTATTGCTGGGCTTGCTACGACCTACTAGTGGGGAATCCAGCATCTTTGACCTGGATTGTTGGCGAGCTACAAAGCAAATTAAAGAAGATATTGGATACCTGCCTGGTGATTTGCGCTTGTATGCAAACTCTACCGGCCGAGATATGTTGCGCGTATTTGGGGCAATTCGGGGTCGTGATTTGCTAACTTTTGGTAATGTTCTTGCGGATCGATTCGAACTTGAGATGAATGTATCAGTAAGGCGAATGTCGCGCGGCATGAGACAAAAACTCGGGCTAATCATCGCACTTGCGCACAAACCCAAGCTAATAATCCTTGATGAACCAACTGCATCGCTTGATCCTCTAATGCAGGAGCAATTGATGCAGCTACTGCGCGAATTCGCCTCGGATGGGCATACGGTATTTTTCTCCAGCCACACACTAAGCGAGGTCGAGCGCCTTTGCGATCGTGTGGCAATTGTGCGCGAAGGTAAAATAGTAGCAGATGAATCTTTAGCTACGTTAAAAGCTCTTGCTAAACGTGATGTAACCATAAAATGGAAATTGGGGACTGATATTCCTGATGTGCCAAATTTTCTCGATCTATATCAAAGTGCAAATAAGGATCATCTTTGGCAAGCGACGCTTGATGGATCTGTGAATGAGTTATTGGATTGGCTGCATGGTCGAGGCTATGACGATTTCGCAGTTGGGCATCCTGATTTGGAAAGTTTGTTTCGCCGTTTCTATGAAAAGGAGAGAGTCGCCAAGTGAATCGAGGCTTACTCATCAAGACTATTCGAGAAGTATGGGCGATAACCGCGCCATTTGCGATAGCTGTATTTATAGTCGAGACCCTAATTGCATACGTATTACCCACATTCTCCGAACAGTTCGCCGACTCTTGGATGGGTATTGAAATTGTGCGGAAAATGCTAAGCGCTCTACTAAGCGTAGATATTGGCGACCAATTTGGTCCGCACGTTTTTATTGCCATTGCCTGGGTGCATCCAATCGTGTTAACGATATTTGGCGCACATGCAACGATATTTGCCACACGCTTTCCCGTAGGAGAGATCGATCGTGCGACTATTGATGTTTTGATGGGTTTGCCGGTATCACGTTGGCAAATATATCGATGTGAACTTGTAGTATTTATTGCCACGGGCTTGGTTCTTTTAGCCATGGCAATTGCGGGTAATCGACTTGGCACTTCCTTAGTATCAGCCGATCAACCCTGGCCAGTTAGTTCGATCAGCATCGTCTCTATTAATCTGCTTAGTTTGTTCCTAGCAGTTGGAGGATTGGCGTGGCTGGTTTCTTCACTTAGTAATCGCCGAGGCAAGGCCATTGCGGTTGTTTTCTCATTGCTTCTAGCATCATTTCTGCTAAGTTTTCTAGCACAATTCTGGGAGCCAGCAGAGAACATTGTTTTTCTTAGCATCCTGAATTATTACCAGCCGCTCATAATTATTCGTGATGGAGATTGGCCAACCTTAAACATTGTAGCGTTATTGATTGTTGCTACATCCCTGTGGATCATTGGTGGTGTAATAAATGCGAGGCGTGATATCTGTACAGTTTAACAGATATTGATGGATAAGGGATGAAACAAATACAGCCAAGTGCTAATGTACGGACTGCGACTACCGATGATGCGGAGGCTGCATGCGTAGCAGTGCGGCGATCCATTGTGGAAATCTGCGGGCCTGATTACGGCCATGAAGAATTGGTGATGTCAGATTGGCTGGCTAATAAGACGCAGGATAATTTCAGGAAGTGGATTGAAGCGTCTGATGCCTATTCAGTGGTTGCTGTATCTGCAATCGGTGATGTTGTTGGTTTCGCTAGGATAAGCCGAGCTGGTTTTGTGCAGATGTGCTACATCGTTCCCGAAGTGCTGTATCAAGGATACGGAAAAGCGATGTTATCAACGATGGAGCAGCAAGCTGTGCAATGGGGTTTGGATATTGTAAAATTAAACAGCAGCATTACAGCCAAGGCGTTCTACGAGCGCAACGGATATCAGCTTAACGGTGAGCCGAAGATGTTCGGCAGCACACTTGGTGATTTTCCGTTTGCCAAAGAGTTAAAGTGAGAATGGTAGGTAGGATAATAGTTATACCATTTTTAAGAACCCCATGGATTTGGATCTGGAATATGGGGAGAGAGGATAAGAAGAAGACCCTCACCCTAGCCCTCTCCCGGGGGGAGAGGGGATAAGAAGTTGCTATCCATAAGTTATGCTGGTTCAGGGGCGGGAACGTAGCTGTCTGATGCGTGGGCGAAGGAGAAATCGCTTTCGGTTAGTCCGCTGGCATCATGGGTTGTGAGTGTTAATGTAACTTTGCTATAACGGATCATGATGTCAGGGTGGTGCTGCATTGATTCAGCAAGATCTGCGACTCGGTTAACGAAGGCAATGGCTGCGACAAAATCATCGAAGTTGAATGTTCGTTGCAGCGATTCGCCGTTTAACGCCCATTGGGGAAGTTCGGCAATCTTGGCCTCTACTTGTTCTGGATTAAGCTTATCCATCCGCGATGCTCCCGAGGAATGATTGCATGGTTAAATGCAAGAAAAAATGAACCTGGCTGGCGAAAAAGTACTCTATAGCGCACTATAACCGGCTGAGCAAACAATGAACAACCGCATCTCACGAATAGCTCCATCGCCCACCGGGGCCCTGCACATTGGAAATGCCCGAACATTTCTCATAAATTGGGCTTTGGCCCGCAAACAGGGTTGGCGTTTGGTGATGCGCATGGAGGATCTAGACGGCCCTCGTATTAAAAAGGAATCCGCTGATCAAGCCATCGACATTCTAACATGGCTTGGCATTGATTTTGATGGAAAGATATTGTTTCAATCGCACGATTTTAAGCCATATCGGGACGCAATGCGTGTATTGCAGCAGCAAGGGCTTATTTATCAATGTCGTCTTAGTCGCAAGCAAGTCAAAGATGCAGCCGCTGCGCCTCATCTGGGTCAGCATGAGATCAGGTATTCACCTGAGCTTAGACCTAACGATCGAGCAGCTTTTGTCTTTGATGAAGAGCAAACCAACTACCGCTTTTTAGTCACAGAAGAAGCTATATCCATTTCAGATGAGTTTGCTGGCCAAGCAATATTCAAACCCTTTGATGAGGTGGGTGATTTTGTGATTTGGACAAAAAGTGGCACACCTGCTTATCAGTTAGCGGTCGTGGTTGATGATGCCAGACAGGGTGTTACGGATGTGGTGCGCGGCGATGATTTATTATCATCCGCAGCAAGACAGGAATTAATTTACAAAGCGTTAGGGCTTAAAGCGCCAAAGTGGTGGCACTTGCCCTTGGTAATTGGCGAAGATGGTAGACGACTTGCAAAGCGGCATGGAGATACACGGTTAGTTACATATAAAAAGGAAGGCGTTTCCGCAGAGCGGGTTATTGGGGTGCTTGCGGCGCTTAGCGGTATTTGTGAGACTCCCCAAGAAATGTCCGCAGCACAGTTTAAGGATGCGTTTGAAATTGAGGATCTTAATAGTGAGCCTGTTGTATTTGGCGAGGAATTGCGCAAGTGGCTAGTAGACTCAAAGTGAAATACTTATTACTGGGGTGCTGCATGTTGTTATTTGCATTTGCCATGGGTTGTCAACATAGCAGTGGTGTTAAAATGACTGAGCGTATAACTATTGCAGGCGAGAATTTTACTTTGGAAGTTGCATCGGATAGCTATGCGCGCCTGCGCGGGTTGATGGAACGCGAGCATATTGATGAAGATGGTGGAATGCTGTTTATCTATGGCTATGAACAGGCTCAGCAATTCTGGATGGGCTACTGCCTGGTTGATATTGATGTTATTTTTCTCGATACTAATGGAGTGGTGACTGCAACGCATGAGATGAAATACCAGCGTCTAATCGGAGATGGTGAATCTGAAATTGATTATCGGGCACGAATGGCTGATTATGACAGTGTGCTGCCCGCACAGTTTGCAATAGAGCTTCGTGGGGGTTGGCTTGCGAAACTTCAAATTAAAAGTGGTGATAGGCTCGAGCTTGATGTGGGTAGGCTTAAGCGCCTGGCTCACTAGGCCGATGACTTGCTCATGGGCTGTCGCAATGAGGCAGTTTATCGGGGTGCGCTAAGATCCATGAGCAATTTGAATATTACAATTGCTGCATGCAGGGGGGCGGAAAGGGAAGCTCAGAAACTGCATGATGATTTGCAAGGCTCATTTAGCGCGCATCGTCAAGCAACATTTAAAGTATGCGCCATTGAGAAAATCGCACCTGAACAAATAACGAAAATTGATGCCGCAATCGTCATCGTCAATGAGGACACTAAAGCCGGCCAAGTCTCGCGTTTTTTAAGTGAGTGTGAAGAAGCACACATTCCAATGCTAGCAATTTGTAATTGCATAAATGATGTGATGAAGGTCATGTCTCATTCGGGCGCCATGGAGCAGTCATCTAATACGCCGATTGAGGTGACTTGCGCTACATTGAACGCTCTGATTCACCGTCAAGTTGAGATAAAAACCCTAAAGCAAGAATTGGCATTATTGAATCGAGCACACGGCGGCGTACATAATGAAATGGCAAAGATTCACGAGGAACTGCAATTGGCCGGTTCTGTGCAGCGCGATTATTTGCCGCAGGAATTTCCCCAATTGCACGGCGTATCTGTGGCAGCATTGTGGAGGCCGGTGAATTATGTTGCCGGTGATATTTATGATGTGCAGCAGCTTGATGAGGACCATTTGGGAATTTTCCTGGCCGATGCAGTAGGTCATGGGGTTCCGGCAGCATTAATGACAATGATCATTTGTCAATCGTTAAGAACGCATGAACGCAACGGTTCATCCTGGGAAATACTTCCGCCATCGGAGGTTCTTGGTCGGCTTAACGCAGACATGGTTAGAAGGCAAGAACGCAGTTCACGATTTGCGACTGCGGTATATGCAGTTGTTAATTGTCGATCGCGCACCATGACTATCGCAGGAGCAGGGCATCCGCCATCTTTGATATTGCACACAGATGGCCGAAAGTCCATGCTGGAAAGTCAAGGCGGTTTGCTGGGTGTGTTTGAAAACGAAGTATATAAGCAAACCGAAGTTGAGCTAGACGTAGGTGATCGCTTGCTACTTTATTCAGATGGTTTTGAGCAGGCGTTCCCACAAGCAAACGGTGATGAGAGTAATACGCGCGTACCTACGGAAGTTTATCTAGATGAGTTTGAGAAGCTTTGCGCCGCTGGCACGCCTCAGGAAACGATTGATGCAGTAAGTGAACGCTTAGATCAACAAAGTGGATCACTTCACCAAATCGATGATCTCACACTTATATGCTTGCATGCAGGATCACTTGTAGGTACTTGTGAGAATGAAGGCGCATTGGCATCTACTTCCAACCACAGCAGCCAGATAAGTAAATAAATCAACAAGCCAGCTCTCTTTTTTGATAGTGCTATTCATAGTTGCAAGGCTCTCTCGCCCGTTGACTAATCCGCGGTGCTATGCTGTTTGTGGCACCCACTGTAATTCGCAAACAAAACAATTCCCACCCCTTAGCCCCCGGCTCTGCCGGGGATCGGGCGGATGGTTGCGCGGATAGGATTAAACACGTTCGATCCCGGGTAAAACCCGGTGCTAATGGCCGACTACACCAATTGGGCCTTGAAGGTTGCCACGGATGGCCAGGCTAACCCTCCTCGAAAATTTCATGGGAGGATCTTTGTAGATGTACCGAAGGAAGATGAATAGGCTGGAGTTAAACCGTTGCGTCCGAGCCTGCGGAGCATCATATATGAACTTGCACGCTCTTTGTAACAACTCCCTGCCAAGGTAGTATCAAATGTGTGGAATGCCATAGTGGTCAGCTGTGTTTGAGCTTAGTAGACAAGGTGTAGGAATGTGGAATATCAATTGAGCATTACCCAAGAATAGTAAGTCAAACCACTTTTTCGTTAAGAGGAGCATAGGCAATGAAGACAATTATGAGGATCACACGCGTACTTGCAGCCCTGGGATTTGCAGCCTTTATTTTAACAGCCAGCGGATGCCTGGTTGTATCCGGCAGCTCGACTTACGAAAGCGGTGTAAAAATCACACCAACAACGCTTGAGCGAATCGTAGTGGGTCAAACCACCGAGGCGTGGGTCATCGCAACGCTTGGCGAGCCTACCGAACGAAACGAAGTCGAAGGCCAACCCAACGTACAAATCTTCAAGTATGAACACACCACCCATGAATCATCCGGTGGCGCGGTGCTGTTCATCTTCGCTGATGCTAAAAACAAATCCCACAAATCGGTTGTGTATATCGAAATTACCGACTCTGTAGTGAGCGACTATTGGACTGAACAATAAATTGGGAATGTGAGGGTGGATGGACGAGGTTGTGGAAAGGTCATCCGCAGCTTTGTCGTACCTTTGTTCACTTTTACTTTTTGAATGAAAGCAAAGCATGTTTGATGCATCTACAATAAATGTAGAGTACAATTAAGATTCTTTGAGGAGCTCAGCAATGAAATATAGCCACCAAGTTGCTAGCGCATCTCTTATCGCAAGCTTTTTCGCATGCTCGGCCTATGGCCAAGTTCAACCTTGCGAAAAACAAAAGCTAATAGCATCCGATGCAGCGCTATTAGACCTATTCGGCAACTCCGTATCAATTAGTGGCAATAACGCAATCATCGGTGCTTGGAATGCTGATGGGCCTTTCGCATTTGCATGGGGAGCAGCGTACATATTTGAATTAATTGATGGGCAGTGGATAGAGCAAGAGTTACTCACGCCTTCGGATCATAATGAACAGGATCGCTTTGGACATGTTGTGGCAATTAGTGGTGATATCGCAGTAGTTGGCTCACCGATGAATGATGATGCTTGTGAGGATAGTATATTTTGCGATTCCGGTTCAGCTTACGTTTTCCGCAAAGTTAAAGGTAAGTGGATTGAAGAACAAAAGCTCCTGGCTTTTGATGCAGAACCAACTGATCAGTACGGCTTGACTGTGGCTATTGACGGTGATGTCATAGTAATAGGCTCACCTTGGGAAGATGATGCGTGTGGAGGAAGTCCAAGCTGTAACGCAGGTGCGGCGTATGTTTACAGATTTGTAGTTGACCAATGGGTATTAGATCAAAAGTTAACTGCTTCAGATCCAGATACTATTGATACATTCGCACAAGCAGTATCAATAAGCGGCGACAATATCCTGGTTGGTGCCCGCGGTGATAATGATGATGGATTCAATTCCGGATCTGCATACATTTTTAATTACAATGGCAAGAGCTGGGAAGAAACTCAAAAACTCACAGCCTCGGACGCAGAGGAAGGCGATGAGTTTGGTCTAGGTGTTTCAATCCGTGGCGATTTACTAATAGTTGGCGCGCTAAAAGATGATACAGCTTGCCCTGAAAACATCTTATGTAATTCAGGATCAGCATATGTGTTTCGGTTCAACGGGAAGCAGTGGATCCAAGAACAAAAACTCGAAGCTCCAGATATGGCTGAAGGTGATCAGTTTGGAGGATCAGTTTCCATCTATGGTGATGCAGCAGTTGTTGGGTCCAGATGGAACGATGATCTGTGTCCGGAAAATCCTGATTGCAACTCCGGCGCAGCTTATCTTTTCCGCTTTAATCCTGGCGTTGTTGTTGGATGGTCTTTACAACAAAAGCTCACGCAGAGCGATGCAGCTCCAGTAGATCTATATGGATCTGCTGTTGCTGTAAACAATCATAATGTCTTTATTGGTTCTGAAGGTGATGATGACGATGGCACAGGTTCAGGTTCGACTTACTACTACCTTCTAGATGGTGCAGATAGCAACGGTGATGGTATAGCTGACGATTGTCAAACCCTCGGCGACCTTAATGATGATGGCGTCGTAAATACCAGCGATTTGCTTCTCCTCTTTGCCAGTTGGGGGCCATGTGATCATTGCAAAGTTCCTGGAGATTGCGCAGCCGACTTTGATGGAAACTGCATTGTAAACACAAGCGACCTGTTAATTCTCTTAGCCAATTGGGGCTGAGCAAAAACGCATAACGGATACCCCCGACGCCCATGGATAGCAATCCATGGGTTTCTTGAAAGAGGCATCATGGCAACGCGGCGTTGAGTAAGCCGCACCTGAGGCTTTGTGAAGTCGCAGATCCGCCTCTGGAGGGGTCTGGATATTGCTCATGCTGTTAAGGTTTATGGCAATTCCATTGGGATCCTCTCCCTTGGCCATTTTTCAAATACACTTAGCCGGCATTCTCGACAGAGAATTAGTATTTGACGATTGGATTTTTTTAGAACGAATAATGTCGTCTTATAGCCGGTTAGCTGGATATCCCTAACGCAACACAAACCATTCAGTAAAGGCCCGAAACATGCAATTAGCCTCTGGCTCGCCCTCAATCCAAAATCGACTATATTTGAAGCTAGAGTGAATAATGAGTGATGCTTTAACAGTTGTCCAATTAGCCGATTGCTTCGTCAAATGCTAATGACTTTATATTAAGATTTATAGGAGATCATGAGATGCGAAAAGCTCTAAAGACAGGTATTTTTCTTGTTTGCAGTCTAGCCTTAATAGGCATATTGCAAGTCGGGTGCGCCTCAACCGAAAAAGCCACGACGCAGCCGGACGCCCAAGTCTCGCCCGGTGCCTTGTCACTATGCACTGCATGCGGACAGTTCAAGGGAACAGACGTTTGCTGCCAGGCAGATCAGGCTCAATGTGCAGGCTGCGGTTTGGCCAAGGGATCGCCCGGATGTTGTCGCATAGATAAAGGCTCAACAGAATCGGTAGCCGTCTGCCTTAGCTGCGGACACATCAAGGGTGATGCATCTTGTTGCAAACCCGATCAGATGCGCTGCGCAAGTTGCGGTCTAGTAAAAGGCTCAGCCGGTTGCTGCAAGATTCCCGACTCACTCAAATAGCAAATCGCTACTGAAATCATTATGTTCTTTTTCAACCGCCTTCGATTGCCAAAGTGTGGCAGCGATTATTGTATCAGCACGAGTGACTTGCTAATCCTTTTTGCCAATTGGGCTATGTGCCTGCAATCATCAATATAGGCTCGGAGCCATGATGGTGCTGGTTAAGCCGTGGTTTACCCCTGCGATTCCAGCAATTCAGCAGTTAAGCTTTTTTGTTGTTTCTTACTTTATACTGAACATTAAAACTGCTTGGTGTGCTAATATAGCAAGTATCGTTCGGCGGTGGTCGCGGGTGGGGCGCGTGATCTCTGAGGACAGCAAAGGACTCTGTCAGCCACATCCCCTCCTATTGGCCTCCAGCCACAAAGGTTTAGAGTGGGCTTTGGGCCTGCTCAATAATTTGTGAATCTGGCCAAGGCTTGCCTGCTCACTCCAAGCACTAAGGAGGATTTAGCGATGTTGTGCAATTACCAAGTGGTGAATAGAGTGTTTGTGGTCGTTGCGATTAGTTTCTGCCTAATTAGCAGGACAGTCCCTGCAGCGGCCGACATACTTCACGTTCCCGGCGACTACCTGACCATTCAGGAGGCTATTGATGCGGCTATGGAAGGCGACGAGGTAGTAGTCGCGCCCGGCACCTACTTCGAGAACATCGACCTGCATAGCGACGCAATATCCGTCAGCAGCTCAGGCGGCCCAGACGTGACCACTATCGACGCAGGCGGAAACGGCACAGTTGTGTCCTGCATCAGGGGGGAGGGTAACCCACCGTGTAGTATCATTCTCGACGGGTTCACCATAACCGGCGGTAACAGTGGCGGAATGGTAAACCAAGGGTCCAGCCCGACAGTGATGAACTGTATATTTCTAGGCAATTCAGCAAACTTCGGCGGCGGGATGCAAAACAATGGGCAAAGCCCCACGGTGATGAACTGTTTATTCCTCGACAATTCAGCAGAATTCGGTGGCGGGATGGGCAATCTTGGCAGCAGCCCGACTGTTATCAACTGCACATTCAGTGGGAACACGGCAACGGACAGTGGCGGCGGTATGCAGAACAATGGGGAGGGTCCAGGGGCCGGCACGATGGTGATCAACTGCACGTTCAGTGGGAACACAGCCACTAACAATGGCGGAGGCATACACAATGGTTTCAGCAACCCCACGGTGACAAACTGCATTCTGTGGGGTGACAGCCCGGATGAGATCTTCGACTCCAACAGCTCGCCCAGCGTCACCTTCAGTAACGTCATGGGTGGCTACGCTGGCGACGGAAACATAGATGCCGATCCGCGCTTCTTCGAAGACGACATGCAGCTCGATCGATTCTCCCCTTGCACGGATGCTGGTGACAATACTGCCTCTGGCCTGATCGGCATCACGGAGGATCTCGATGGCAATCCCCGCTTCGTTGACGATGCGGGAGTCGCGGACTCCGGCATGGGTGCTCCGCCCATCATCGACATGGGCGCCTACGAGCGACAGACCGTTTCAGTCAACCTCACCATAAAGCTCACCATCGTCGATTCCATCCAAGAGACGATTGACTTCGCGCTGGACGGCGACGAGATCGTGCTAAATACGGGGAACTACAACCAGACCATTAATCTCCTAGGCAAGGCGATCACCTTGCGGAGCACGGACCCGAACGACCCCGCAGTTGTGGCGGCGACGATTCTCGACGGAACAGGTCTTGAAACCACTGTCATCACTTGCGACTCAGGGGAAAGTACTGACACAGTCATTGACGGCCTAACCATCACCGGCGGAAACGCAATAAATGGCGGCGGGATGAGCAACTTCTCCAGCAGCCCAACGGTGACCAACTGTTCGTTTATCGGGAACATCTCTAGTTTCGGAGGCGGCATTGGTAACCACGACGCCAGTAGCCCTATGGTGGCCTTCTGCACATTCAGCGAGAATTCAGCCAGCTTCGGGGGCGGTATGGTCAATTTTAACGACAGCAACCCAGCGGTGATCGACTGCGCGTTTAGCGGGAATACGGGGGTTGGAGGTGGAATATTCAACCTCGGCAGCGACCCAACTGTGACTAACAGCATCTTCAACGGGAATACGGCTTCCCGAGGCGGCGGGATGGCCAACGACTTCAGTAGTAACCCGACGGTGACAGACTGCACATTCAGCAATAACACGGCCAGCGACCTAGGTGGCGGGATGATCAACATTGGCAGTAGCCCGACCGTGACCAACTGCACGTTCATCAATAATTCGGCGTCCTCTAGGGGCGGCGGGATGAGCAACACCGATAACAGCAGCCCAACGGTGACCGACTGCGCCTTCACTGGGAATTCGGCCGGCTATGGTGGCGGGATGAGCAACCAAGTAACAAGTGAACCAGAGGTGATCAACTGCACCTTCGAAGGGAACATGGCCTTTAAGGGCGGCGGGATGATCAATGACACCGGCAGCCCGATTGTGACCAATTGCACTTTCAGTGGGAATACAGTCACGGGCACTGGAGGAGGCATGGGTAATGACTTCAGCACGCCGATGGTGATCGACTGCACTTTCAATTTGAATACGGCAAATGAAAACGCCGGCGGTGGAATGGCAAACAACAACAGCAACTCGACGCTAATCAACTGCATTTTCATAGAGAACACGGCACTCTCAGGCGGCGGAATGGTTAACAGCCAGTGCAACCCGACAATGACCAACTGTTCGTTCATCGGGAACTTAGCTACTTTCGGCGGCGGCGGGATGGCCAACTACAGCTTCAGCGATCCGATAATGACGAACTGCACGTTTAGAGGGAATGTAGCAGCAGAAGAAGGCGGCGGAATATTCAACCAGTTTGTCAGTAACCCGATCGTGACAAACTGCACATTCAGTGGGAATTTTGCCAGCTTCGGCGGCGGGATGGGAAACATTTCTAGCAGCCCGAACGTAACCAACTGCACGTTTGAGGGGAACTTGGCCGTCATCGATAACGGCGGCGCGATGTATAACTCCTTCAGCGCCTTTCCAACAGTAAACAACTCCATCTTTTGGTTCAATACCGGAGGAGAGATTGTTGACCATGACACTGCAGTGACTGTAGTCAGGTTTAGCAACGTTTCAGGTGGTTTCGTGGGCGAGGGCAACGTCGATGCCGATCCGATGTTTGTAGATGCTGACGGACCAGATGACATCCCCGGTACCGATGATGACAATCTGCGCCTGTTACCGGGCTCGCCATGCACCGACGCCGCTGACAATACAGCTGTGCCCGGTGGAATCACGCAAGACCTCGACGGCAATCCGCGGTTTGTTGATGATCCAGATACGATAGACACTGGCTTTGGCGATCCGCCGATCGTGGATATGGGTGCTTATGAGTTTCAGTTACCGCCGCCGAATAGTGATCCCGACAATCCCGAACCGGTTGAATCAGGTGAGACCATCTTAGGCGACTTCGATTACGCCACCAGCGACGGGACTTCTTCCTGCGATCCAAACTCAGTTGATCTGTTCTACGAAGTTGTTATCACCACAGGCCCAGCCACGCTAGAGATTGATACCTGTGGCTCGGCAGCGGATTCAGCCCTGGCCATATTTGATTCGAGTATGATGGAAATCGGCTGCAACACCGACTGCGCCGGCCAGCCCTGTGGAGTTCCCGATGCATGTCTTTCAATCCCGGGATTGCCGGCCGACACGTACCTCATCCGTGTATCCCAACAGACAAATTCACCAGCACCTGGCTCACCAACTGCCATCATGCTCACCGTGTTTCTGGAGACCTGCCCATGGGACCTTGACGACGACGGTACCGTTAACACAAGCGATTTACTAGCATTATTTGCCCAATGGGGTACTGATGGATCAGCAGACTTTGATGGCAGTGGATTAGTCAATACAACTGATCTTTTAATCCTCTTCGCCAATTGGGGGCCGTGTCCGTAGAAAAGAGAGACAACAGTAGCTAGCCGTCTAGCAATGGTAAAGAGATGACGAGCTGATCGAAAGACGAGGCTTTATCAACTTCAAAGGGATGAATGCGTTCGTTGAGCCGTATAACGCATCAGAAAAGAGGTCCGCTCCCCATGCTTACATCCCGGCTCCTGTTGATTCTTCCCGTCCTGATCCTGAACTTCATTGCATCCGCTGGTGACCCGTTGCCACCCGTCCCGGTGCCGGTGGAGAATCCAATCACGCCTCAGAAGGCGATCTTGGGAAAGATGCTCTTCTGGGATGAGCAGCTTTCGAGCGACAACACAGTCGCGTGCGGCACCTGCCACCGTCCAGCATTTGGTGGGTCAGACCCGCGGCTAGGCATGCATCCGGGGCCAGATGGGATCTTCGGCTTCAACGATCCCAGTACCGGCATAGATGACACCATCGGCTCGCCGGGAGTTATCCGCACTGACTCAAGCGGCAACTTTCTCGCCGACATCATCTTCGGGCTTGACGTTCAGGTCACCGGACGTGGGTCGCCGACGACGTTCTTCGGGATGTACGCGGACGACATCTTCTGGGACGGTCGGGCGCGCAGCACGTTCATCAACCCACAGACTGGTGAAGTCAGCATCGCTAGCGGTGGCGCACTGGAGAGCCAGGCGGTCGGACCGATCCTCAGCGATGTCGAGATGGCGAGCGAGGGACGCACCTGGAGTCTGGTCGCCGACAAGCTAGCGTCCGTGCGCCCGTTGGCACTTGCACCAGATCTAACCGACGACATAGAAGCGGCGCTTGCCGTCGATCCCAACTATCCCCAGCTTTTTGAGGCAGCTTTCGGAAGCACAGACATCACGGCCGAGCGGATCGGGTTTGCCATCGCCACCTACGAGCGAGGCCTGCTTCCGGATCAAACTCCGTACGACACCGGAACGATGACGCAGCAGCAGCAACTGGGATTCGATCTGCTCACGCGGAACACCGTCTGCTTGAACTGCCACGTTCCTCCACAATTCACCGACAACCTGTTTCACAACATAGGCCTGCGCCCGTCGGCCGATGATCTTGGACGCATGATCGTTACAGGAAATCCGGCCGATGTCGGGAGGTTTAAGACACCAACGCTGCGGAACTCCGGGCTGAAGTCTGTGCTGATGCATGTTGGATGGATCGTCGATGTCCAGGACTCGATCGACTTCTACAATGCGGGCACACAGGACACCGGGCATGTGCAATTCACCGAGGACCAGGACAGCATTCCACCCGGCAACGGCAACTACAACAACATCAACATGCCTGAGCAGGTCGGGGGCATTATGTTTCAGCAGGCCGTGGTGGATTTCATCACCAATGGACTGACCGATCCGCGTGTCCTGGCGCAGGAGCCTCCATTCGACCGCCCCCCACTTCACACAGAGTCGCTTGATCCGAATCCTCTAGTAACAGGGAACGGGACACCGGGCAGCGGCGGAATCACCCCGCGTATGATAGCGGTAACACCCCCGAATCTCGGCAATATAGACTGTCGCATTGGTATTGCCGACGCTCTTGGCGGCGCCGAGGCGTTCGTCGCGCTCTCACATTCGCCGCCTGTCGACGGCATTCTTGACGCGGAGGAACTCCACGGCCCCTTCACGCTTGCAGGCTCGAATGCAGGCGAAGGTTATGCGACATTCTTCTATCCGATTGCAGACGAAGCGGCGTTGATCGACGAGGTTGTTTATCTCCAGTGGATAGTCTCGGACCCAGCCGGTACCGACGGTACGGCGCTTACAGAGGTGGCGCAGCTAACGGTCTTCTGCTATCGTGATTGCCCCGCCTTGTGCCTGGCCGATCTCGATGGCAATGGAAGTGTGGACACATCTGATCTCCTCTCGTTGTTTGCAAGTTGGGGGCCGTGCAAGGGCTGTCCTTCAGACTTCGACGGTAACGGTTCAGTCGATACTTCTGACCTGCTCATCCTATTCGCCAATTGGGGGCCGTGTCCCTGAAGATAGGTATTTGGCAATTGGTATTTGGAAGATGTCATCCAGGCATCGTGGCATCACCAACCTTCTCGCTATCAAGAATGAATTAATATGCTGTCTGAAGAACAGGGGGATGCAGAGGAGTTCCTCTCCGTATAACCACTTGCACGCTGCATACGTAAGGACTTACAACTATGAAAATCTCACCTGTAAAATTTATTGCCGTTATTATTGCAATCCTGACCACACTTGAGCAATCTGCCCTGGCTCAGAATGGCGTATCACTCGAGTTCGACGGCACCAACGACCGCGTAACCGTCCCCTACGACGAATCCTTCCCCACCGAAGTCTTTTCGATCTGTGCGTGGATTAAAATCTCTCCTCCAGGACACCGTTCAGCAATCATCGCCCGTGGCGAGGACGACGACTCGTGGGATCTTGCGTGGCATCTCTACTTAGAACCAGACGGTTCGCTGCGTCTCATGGTCGAAGATTCGTCAATGCAGAACTTCTGCTATCCCTACGTCTGCTTCAGCCAGGTACTACAGAGCAACTGCAGCTTGTCAGGCAAGCTCCTTGTTGCCGATGATAAGTGGCATCACGTAGCCGCAACCCGCACCGCATCAGGCGACCTGGCCATGTACGTCGATGGACAAACAGTCGTCAACTGTGTACAGACTGGTGTTCCCTCTGCCGACAATTTCCAAGATCTTACGATCGGGTGTACGCATGGATACATCGGTCCGCCTCCCGGTGGAGTAGAGCCGCCTATTTGGTTCTTTCCCGGGCGCATCGACGATCCGGCAATGTGGAACATCGCAATTACAGCATCGCAGATTGAGGACGTTTACTTGCTTGGCGTCGATCCGAAGTCATCTGGATTGGTCGGCTTCTGGTCATTTAACGAGGCATCGGGACAGGTAATAAGTGATGCGTCGCCCCAGAGCAATGATGGTTTTCTTGGTGCTGAGCCCGATGCTGACAATGCTGATCCGATATGGATTGTCGAAGACGTAACATGCCCCTGGGATCTCGACGGCAACGGCACGGTAGGCACTAGCGATCTACTAGCTCTATTTGCCCAATGGGGTACTGATGGACCAGCCGACTTCGACGGCAACGGCATGGTAAACACAGCGGATCTACTAATCCTCTTCGCCAATTGGGGGCCTTGTCCGTAGAAGTGAGGCATCGCTAAGCCGGACCTGAGGCTTTGCGAAGGTCCGGGTATTATAAATGACAAGCAGCTAACAATATAAAATAACCCAGGCAGATGGCTGCCTGGGCTTGGTGTAAGTGTTATGTATTTCTATAAGTAGAGTGATTTAGTCGTCAAATGGATCGGGTGCGGGACAGCCGGACTCACCTAGACAATAGCATCTGTTGCAATCGTTGATGTAGTGTTCCATCCAACAATGATAGCGGTCCTTGGTTGCTTGATTAGTTGAGCCCATCATCACACCGATGTATTCATCCCAATCGCATTAAAGGTGTCAGACACCTTCAGTAGACTCCTATCATATCCGTTTGTGTTACGAAATTATCTCCGATACGTATTGAGGAATCCTAAGACGTGAGGTTGATTACTTAGATTTCTTAGGCTGGCCGCCTCTCGGACGGAGAGTTGTTTTTAAACAGAGGTTCTTTGCCATACGACCTTTCCAGTTGTCTGTACCTAGCGGTGTGCCACGTGTTACCGAATATCTCATCGTCTTAAGAGTTGTCTCTTCTATTGCTCGATTTACCAAAGCCGACCAATTACGTGGCCTGTCCACTGGCCACTTGCTTAGCCATGGATTGAGTTCAGTCTTTTTATTTTTTCGGCAATACATACTGCCCCATTGCCAATTCTCTGCTTTCTTGACAAGTTTGGCACGATAAGCATTGGCCTCAACATACCGGCACAATGTTAAAAAATGTTCATTAGCCTGTACAGGAAAGCTCTTGAATCGTCCCTGATACAACGGCCCTTGCCCCGTAGTATGGTAATGAACATGCCACCGCTGTGTATGTGTTAGAGATGTCCATTGCATCCAAGTGGAAAGATTTGTGTGTTTAACCGCTTGCACTACTAAGTGCCAGTGATTCGGCATAAGACAGTAAGCTAATAATCGCGGTGCATCCACACGCTGCAAGGATTTCACAAGTACACGCTCAAATGCAAGATAATCTTCATTATCCTCAAAGATAGGCAATCTCATCACACGCCTATTCAGAACATGATAGACAATTCCCGTTGTGGTAATACGAGGCACTCTTCCCATTATAACAGCCTAGTAATATCAACACACAATGTCAAATGAAGGCAAATGAAGGTGTCTGACACCTTCTCCTCTCTTTCTCCTTTCATGATCTTTTGAGTTAAGTCCAATTTGCAAAAAGAATTAGTAGATCAATAGTGCTAACAAAGCCATCTTGATTCAGATCTGCGGGAGAATCTTTTTCCCCCCATTTGTCTAGTAGATCTACCAAGTCATCAAGGTCCACATCGCAGTCGTTATCTAAATCACCTAATGGTTTTGGGGAAGGGGTTAGAATGATCGCTACTATCTCTCCATTCTCTGTGTCACCGTTTGCAATTATCTGTCCTGAATTTGTAATTCTAGCCGCAGATTTAATTAATACAGGAGACTCGGGTGGGATGAAGTCATTGAGATTGTGCATGATCCCGTTTTGCCAAATAAAGCCATGTTCAATTGTCGGAACCCCATCTACATTCCAGGATCTGCCCACAACCTGTTGTTCTTCATCACTCACATCGCTGGCAGAGCTCCGAGCATGATCGGGAAGAGTACCTGGCATGGTGAACTTCCCCAATTCCCAAACAAAAGCACGGGATGCTCCTACAGGGGCACCTTTTAATGGAATCCGACCTTTTCCGACCACAATGCCATTATTGGTTACGCTTTGGGCTTCACTTGTGAAACCTCCGGGAATTGGACCAAGAAGTGTTACTTTTCCGTTGTCCCAAAGAAAACCTTCCTTCATTTCACCAGTATTTGCTGTCCATCCTGTAATGAAATTTCCATTGATAGCTGTCGCAGAACTTAATTTTTCGAGTCCATCAAGATGAACAAAACCATCATTCCTTGACCACATATATGCTACTTGTGGGCTGAGATTCTCTGTAATACTGCGCTGACCAACTACTACTCCAGCATTGTTGATCGCGTTGGCGCTTGACCAGCCTGCATCTGGTACTACAGGATGGAGTATTATCATTTTGCCATCTTCATAAACGAAGCCGCGCTGGCCGATATCGAACATCCATGCTGTGCCGCAGATTACGCCGTTGTCATTTATATCTACTGCCGATGCGGAATATACCCCCTCAGGCCGATTCAGCGTGACAAATCCATCCTCAGCCGTCCAAACGAACGCTTCGGTATGTTCCCAGAGCGGACAATAGTAATATCCAACCACCGCTCCATTTTCATTTATCCCTAAACCAACGGTAATTACAGGCCCAAATATCCCACAATCGGTAGACGCAGCAATGATCGTCACATCATATTCGCAAGGCATTTGTGCCCTTGAGCGGGCTGTTACCAGCATCATTAGGCTGATCATTGACGTTAAGGCCATTGTGAGTGAAGTTGTTCGGGCCATGTCTTGCTCCTTTACACAAGCGCTAGAGGCGTAGTCTGTGCATATTGCCCAATAAGACGTATGTGTTCCACAGGTCTATACGCCGTTTAGCGCGAAATCTTGCGCGCCTTTTCAAGTTTTTTGTAAAATTTATGACGATTTCGGTGCCCTTAAAGCCGCCTTTGACAGTAACTTCATACTCGCCGTAATTCAGAGCCGTTGTATGGGTTGTTATCATCAAGAATATGATGAGTATGAAAGGGCCAGTAAAGCGATTGTGATAATTCAGTTTCATGCCTGATCCTCCTGCAAGATAGAGAAATGCAGTACTTATTTTACGACAAGCCAGGCTAAGTAGATCAACAAAAAGCACTTTTCTTTAGGTATATCTATATTGGCTTTCTAACTAGGGAAAACACTAGTAAACAAGGGAAAATGCTATCTCGGCAAAGCGCTTTATCACTTGATGTCAAGCCTTGCCTCTACTCACACATTGGCTATACTCCCCGGCTCGAAACTAACACCGTATGGACCACTTCGCGATCCCCCTTTCCCTGAGAATGGGATTTGGCCTCAAATTAGGGGACTAGAGCCCAGTTGGCTCTCTGCGTGGTGGGAGGTAGGAGTAATTATGGCCAAGCGCATTGAAAAAGTACTTAAAGTCGTTGCACCTGGAGGCAAGGCTACACCTGCACCTCCACTTGGGCCTGCACTTGGTGCAGCGGGAGTTAATCCCGGACAGTTCATTCAGCTTTTTAACGATCGAACCAGAGAACTCAACGGCAAAGTAGTCGGTTGCATCATCACAGTCTACCACGACCGGTCCTTTGATATTGAGATCAAAAGCTCGCCAACTGCGGTACTTATCAAGATGGCTGCGGGTATTGAAAAAGGTTCGGGTACACCCAACACCGAAAAAGTCGGCCACCTTACTACTGATCAACTGCGATCAATTGCTGAGGAAAAGAGTGAAGATCTAAATGCAGGTTCTATAGAAGCTGCTATGCAGATCATTGCAGGTACTGCTCGATCTATGGGCGTAACCGTGGAGGGTGCTGCCAATGCCTAAGCAAGGTAAGAGAGCTGCTGCAAACGTACAGATAGCTGCAAAGTATCAAGGCCCACAATCGGTTAACGACGCAGTCAAAGCTGTTAAATCATTTAAAGGTCCAAAGTTCGACCAGTCCGTAGAAGTATCAATGCACTTAGGTATTGATCCCAGGCAAGCTGATCAGCAAATTCGTGGTTCAATTTCAATGCCTAAAGGCGTGGGTAAAACCGCACGCGTATTGTGCTTTTGTGCTGCTGATAAAGTTGATGAGGCGAAAGCTGCGGGTGCTGTTGAAGCTGGTGGCGAAGAGCTTGTCGAAAAAGTCGCGGGGGGATGGATGGATTTTGATGTTGCAGTTGCATCGCCGGACATGATGCGTGTGGTGAGTAAATTAGGACGCGTTCTTGGCCCAAAGGGTCTGATGCCTTCACCAAAGGCTGGAACGGTTACTCCTGATGTGGCAACTGCGGTAAAGGAATATTCCGCTGGTAAACTCGAATTCCGCAACGATACAGGAGGCAACATCCAATGCGTTGTCGGCAAGATGAGTTTCGCTGAAGAAGATATTATAGAAAACCTCAATTTCTTCATGGAAAGAATTGAGAAAATGCGCCCTGCATCTGTAAAGGGACAGTACATAAAGAAATGCGTCATCAGCGGCACCATGACGCCTGGCATTCAAATAAGAACTTAAGCCATAAGCAACTTTTGACGCATAGATCGGCTGGAGATGTCTGATGAGTAAACCTGTTAAAGAATTGATTGTCGCAGATTACAAAAAACGCTTCGAGGATATCGAAGACGCACTGCTTATTGATATTCGTGGCGTAAACGCAAACGACAATAATAAGATACGAAACTCTCTGCGCCAAAAAGATATACGTATTACAATCGTAAAAAACACACTGGCGAAGATGGCATTTGCGGGATCAAGCTTAGAGCCACTCTCACCTGCGATGGTAGGGCCTTCCGCACTTGCCTTTGGGGGCAACTCGGTAGTTGAAGTTGCAAGAGAGCTTGTAGATTGGGCTAAAAAAACTGCGCATATGGAGCTAAAGGCAGCAGTCCTTGATGGTGAATTCTTTGAGGGGGAAGCTGGTGTTAAACGACTTAGCGAGTTACCAACCAAGGAAGAAGCTCACGGAATAATTGTCCAAATCGCGCTTTCGCCAGGATCAAATGTAGTTGGCGCGGCACTGGCGCCAGGATCTAATATCCTTGGGATTATTAAGGAAATTCAAGAGAGACTGGAAGATGGAAAGACCATCTCAAAAGCCAGTTAGCACAAATTACTAATTTAAATCATCTCGTTCAACTGGCCCTTATGGGTTAAACGCTGCAAAGGGCAGCGCCTATTGAATGATGAAACTTTGACCGGAGATATCTAAAAAATGACTGAAGAAGCGACAACAACAGAAGCAGCAACAACAGAAGCAGCACCAAAAACGTTTGATGCAAAGATCAGTAAATTAGGTGATGGTATTGCTGAGTTAACACTCAAAGAAGCTGTTGACCTGGCAGACTATATGAAAGATACTTATGACATCGAACCAGCAGCTGGTGGTGCAGTAATCATGGCTGGTGGGGGCGGTGGCGATGCCGTTGAGGAAGAACAAGTCGAATTCGACGTAATTCTCGAAGTAATAGGCGAGAAAAAGATCCAAGTCATCAAAGCTGTACGAGAAGCTACCGGCCTTGGACTCAAAGAAGCCAAGGTACTCGTCGATGGCACACCAAATCCTATCAAGGAAAAGATCTCAAAGGAAGATGCCGACGCACTCAAGGCCAAGATGGAAGAAGCGGGCGCAACTGTAAATATCAAGTAATACTCTTGGCTAATTACTTCATTGAAATAAAAAAAGTCCACCGAGAATTTTCGGTGGGCTTATTTTTTAGCTATGCATTGTCTTATTGATTTATTTTTCTAAGCTGCATTTCAATATTCTTATACAAGTTGAGTGCTTGTGGATCTCCAAAGCCTGAACCTTTATAACGCAGTCTACCTTCGGGGCCAATGATGTAAAACGCAGGTATACCCGTAACATGGTATTTGACGGTAATTGAGTTGCCATCTAGTAATACAGGATAAGTATAACCCAAGTCTCGTACAAATCCGACAGCATCCGTACCCGGTACATCTCGACAATTTATGCTGAAAAACACTAAACCCTGATCTTCAAATTCTTCATGTATAGCCTGCATGGTATCCATTGCTGAAGCGCAATTGTCACACCATTTTGCCCAGAAATCAAGCAACACAACCTTTCCTCGGTAATCTGAAAGTGTACGCTTGACACCCTCACTATCTTTGAGAGTCCAATCAGGAACTATATCTCCAATATCCAGTGGAGGCCGAGGAGCTTTGCCTGCAATTTCAAGTTTGTATCCGTTGGGTAATTTGGCCTGGAAATCTGAATCTTCAACTAACACATCAAGATTCAAATCTGTGATTGTCATTATGGAAGTAATTGCTTTACCTCTAGCAGAAAGATAACTCCGTTCCCAGGCCCGCGGAAGATGGTCCTCAACTGAAATAAATAATCTTGATGTCTTATCAGGTTTTTTGTAATTAACTTCTATTACATCACACAAAATGCCGGATATTTCTTTTTGACCTACTAGTTCAATACTTTCAGCCTTTCGCTCCGGTGCATAGGGGTCAATAGATAACAGTGGTTCAAGCAATAGATTGCGGCCTTCGGCAGACAACACTCCTTCACCACCATAAAGGATATGCCCTAGCATCATTATTTTGCGAGAAGCTATCACGCGCCTGACGTATTGACCGTCATACGTAAATTCAAACAATTCAACAGATCGCTTAGGTACACGCTGACTATCTCCCTTAACCGCAATTCGTGCACCAATTGTGTCGCTATAGTCAAAGCGCGACAATAGAACTTTTCCGCTTTCTATGCGCTTGGACTTGCCACTACTAGTTTCTATTTTCGCGTTATAGCTGACATTTCGCACTTTCTTTGCTGCATCAGATGCTGCCTTTAGTACTTCCTGCGCATCTAACGCAGCAGATGCATAGCTAGAATTTGCTATTGATGAAGCAAACGCCAGAATTATCATGCCAATAAGAGAATACGGTTGTTTCATATTGCAAGCCTTTTAGTTGAAATTGCCCTTGATTCGTCATATCTGGCGGAACTTCACGAGCCTCTTTCACAATATGCCAAAACCACCTAAGACACGATGATTAAAGGCAGATTTCTGCGGAATCTTCTCTAATGTAGAAAATAGGCCCCTAATGACTGGAATAACCTACCAAATCAATTTGCCAAGTCTAATTTTTTAGGCATAGATTATGCTGACTAGTATTATGTATCTACCATGTTACAAGTTCTATAATGCTGACAGAAAAGCCTCTTAAAGGGGTCCAAACTAATATCAGAACAGTAGAGTCTCAATAGACCGAAGTTAGTTATTTGTATTGGAGTTGTCTCATGAAGAGCATTCCTCTAACCGCACTAATGGTAGTAGCGATTGCTGCCTTGGCGACACCGACTCAAGGGCAAGCACTATCTGAGCGCATAGCAGCAGTCAAGGCAGAAAAAGCGCGTCAAGCAGAAGCTGCAAAGCCCAAGCCTAAAGTTAAAATCCTCCAATCACTGCTATACACCAAGCTGTCAGTCAACTTCGACAAGACCCCTTCTCGTGATGCATTTGAATATATCAAGACCGCGCTGGGTATCAATTTAATTGTGCGCTATTTAGATGATGAAGTTGGTCACGGCATAGACCCCCAAACGCCAATTACAATCGAAGCTGAGAATATGCCAGCCTTGGAATTGCTAAGTATGGTAATCGAACAGTGTGAAGTATCAGAAGCATGTACTTGGCAGCTGCGCAACTCCTTTCTTGAAGTTGGAACCAAAGATCGCTTGAGTACTAGTTCCACGCGCGAGGTAAGAACCTACCCTATAAGAGCTCTTCTATTTGAAACATCCCTTTTTATAGATGCACCAAGTTTAGACCTGGAAGAACTATACCGCCAGCAGCGAAGGTATAGCTCAAACCCAACATCAAGCTTAACCGGTAGCATAGGCGTTGGTGGTTCAAGCGCCACTATTGAAAGCCAAAGTATGCAGCAGCGCGCACAAGAAATAGTCCAATTAATAATCGACACTATCGATACGTCGGGATGGGAACAAAATGGGGGCGATTGGGCATCAATTCGTTACTATGATGGATTGCTGATTGTAAATGCGCCTGACTTTATTCACCGCCAAATCGATGGCTACCCGGACGTGCCCAAACCGGCAAAATCGAAACCTACCGACAAAAAATCAACTGCTAAGAATACGCAAGACCCCTCTCAAGAGAAAAAGCCCTAGCGCTTAGCCAGGCTACCTCTTGCCAAGCTCATTCTCACAGCATACAGAACATATTTTGCACTAAGTCTGTCAGGAATTCTCCTACTAAGCATCACATAGTATCAATGCATAGCCATTTACTGAGAATTTTGTGACTAATAGTGAGGAGCACCAAATGAACTTTTTACGCCTATTTGATATCAGCCGTAGTAAACACTTTGTTATTCGTGCTGCCTGCGTCACCAGCATGCTCGCGCTAGGTACATCAGCTTGGTCGCAAGGCCGACAAATGATGGTTATTGACGAAGGCGACGGACCAATGGTTATGCAGTTTAGCATGCCCAACTTTGACGCATTAAAAGATCCGGACTTTGTGCGGCAAGACTTGGTAACGATAAACAAAATCTTAAATCTGCAAGCAGAGCAGCGCTTTAGTGTTCAAGGATATCTCAGAGATTACTTAGAAGCATTTAACAAATTGCTGAAAGAGAGTTTGCCAAAGGGGCCTGAATCTGGGAATATCTTTGCAGGCGGAGGACCTGATAACGATCAAGATGGGCCTGGTGGTTTCGGTGGAAATGGGATCGGATCAATCATTCACGATACGCTCGATGGAGTTGAGGGTATTTCGGGTCTTAACGTAAATATCGATGGCAATGGTGCTGTTGATATACAAATACAAGCGGGTAAGCCTGGCAAAGAAGGAAAATCAAGAAAGCGTCAACAAACGCGCCAAGTAATGGTCATTGATGAGGGTAGGGGTGAGGGGGAGGGTGGGCCAGATGAAAGACTCGCACAAGAGCCGGGCGTGACTGTTTCTGTGAATACTCCAGAGGGTGTTACTGTTCCCGAGGATGTACTTAATAATATAAAAGCCAAGGCTAAGGAACTAGCTGACAAGCTCGAAGCCAAGATCGAAGAAGATGGCGGAATCGAATTGCCTATGATGGATGGCGATCCAATTGCTGCAATGGAAGCTCGTCAACAATACCATGATGAACTAACTCAACTTATCGAACAGTTCAAGGCAAAGAAGGAAAACCTCAAAGCTGAGTTTGTTACGACTGTTCAAAATGACCTGACCGATGGGCAATTGCAGCGTTGGCCTAACCTTGAGCGCACACTGACAAGGCAAAAGACACTCCCTAAAGGTCGTCTACAAGGTGAGCAGACTGATCTAATTGCAGTATTAGAAAACTTAAAGCCAGGCAAAGAGCAGTTAGCAGCAATTGCGGAAACTCTCGAGGCTTACGAGGTCACCCTGCACAGTAAATTACTTCGCAGAAACAACTTCATTGCCGATGCCAATCAGAAAGTTGACGATGCCATCCGCACTGGCAAGTTGGATAAAGCGCTTAAAATAATTGATAAAGCAACCGCACTGCGTGTAGCGGTACGTGACACTAATCAAAGCTTTACAGAAACAATCTCCCAGCAACTCAATGAGAACATCTCAGCAAAATTTTACGATGCTGCACTAAAAAAGTCTCATCCTGAAATCTATCGCACAACCATCGCACAAAAAGCTTTTACCAAGGCTGCGAAACTAAGTGATCTCGATCAAGCAACACAATCCGCAATCGCAGATCTGCACGGGGCTTATCTAGTAGACTTAAAAAGCGCAAACGAAAAAGCTCGGCGTACGGTTCTTAAACACGAGCCAGGCCGTGCCCGCAAAATGATTGAAAGCATAAAGGCAATGATGGAAGGTGGTTTGCCAGGAACAATGCAACTTGGTATTGGCGATGATGATCCCATCAAGCAAGCTATGGATAAGCGAACCAAATTTGATGATCGATTTATGAAACAGCTTTACGATTTGCTGACACCGGCCCAGATTGCCTCTTTGCCTAAGCGGCCATCTCAGATACCTGCGCGTTCCACGGTAATTCAAGGCTCGCTAGGCCGGGATAATTAGCAAGATTAGATAGAACAACAATTAAGTTGTCAAGCAGTGCTTTCCTTCATCCTTCGTTACCTTAATAAACCCCGGCCCATCCGCGGCAACGTTTAATGCCCAATTGGTGTAGTCGGCCATTAGCACCGGGTTTCACCCGGGATCGAGCGTGTTTAATCTTATCCGCGCAACCATCCGCCCGATCCCCGGCAGAGCCGGGGGCTAATGGGTGGGAATTGTTTTGTTTACGAATTACAGTGAGTGCCACTAACAGCAGAGCGCCGCGGATTAGGCATGGCCAATTCCTCAAATTATCAATGGCTTAGAAAATATACCGGTAGCAAACGCCTAGGAGGGAAAAGCATCAGCAATCCAATACGCATGCTCATCAGAACTGACAAACCCCATCAGTCCTTGTGTACGAAATGTTGTGTTGAGCCCTAGTTCTCGATCTGTCAGTTTGTACCTTTGCTGCGCTCGAGTACTATAGTTTGGCCGGCCTCAAAGTTGCCGAATAACTCGGTTGTGCCGTCTAGCCAATGAACCTTGACGGCACTTACTGTATCATGATCTCCCAACCCGATGTGAACGCGGGGATCGTTGGCTGCGAGGTAGCTGTATGTTGATTGAACCTCGCGGCGAATGTTGCGGCTGCCGAGCTTTAGGGTAACGGTGGCTCCGAGCGCATCGCGGCCGTGTTCTTCAATGACCCGGAAGCGAATCCAGTTGCCGCGGTCTTTCACGATATTCTTGAGCAAGTACACAGGGCCGTCGCGATTTACAACCAAGATATCGACGGCTCCATCATTGTTTATATCCCCGAATACCGCTGCTCGACTGGTGTGGATCAGCCGATTGGATGTCCCCCCCCGTGGAAGTACCTCGCTGAAGCGCCCGTTCTCTGCGCCGCGAAAAAGCATATTCTCCTGTGCGAAGGGATCATCTGTGGGTGACTCGGATGACATCGCCACGCCGCCGTTGGACTGATAGACGTCAAGATAACCATTGTTGTCAAAATCGACCAGCCCCACACCGAATCGGGTGAAAGGCCGCGAGGCCAGCCCCATGCCCCATGCCGCTGTCTGATCCGCGAAATAGTCGCCCTCATTGCGATAGAACGAATCGGCCTCGTCGAGCAGGTTGACCAGTAATACGTCGAGGTCACCGTCATCATCCACATCACTTGCGTGTATTCCCATGCCGGCTTTGGCCATGCCGCTCTCGTCCAGAGCACAGCCGCGAAACAGAGCCTCGTCTTTGAACGTCCCGTCACCTTGACTGATCCATAACTGGTTCATCACTGAGTCGTTGGAAACAAAGATGTCCAAGTGGCCATCTGAGTTGAAATCGCCGTACGCGACACCCAGACCGTAGCCGAACGCGGCATCGAATCCAGCGGCAGTCGTCACGTCGGTGAACGTACCGTCACCGTTGTTACGGTAGAGTGTGTCTCGTGCGGCGGCATTGTAATTGGTCGGGCCACAGTAGTCCAGCGTGCCGTGGGCGTTGTAGCATTCCAACTCATTCTCGATCGACCAGTTCATGTAGTTGAGGAGAAACAGGTCCAGGTCGCCGTCGGCATCGTAGTCGATGAAGCCAGCGCTACTCCCCCAGCTCGGGTCACCCAGACCGGCGGCTAATGTCACGTCGATGAAGTGTCCATTTCCCTCGTTGCGCAGCAAAACATCGGGCCCGACATTGGTTACGTAGAGATCAACGTCGCCGTCATTGTCATAGTCCCCCGCAGCCACGCCCATGCCGTAGCCGCGATCATCCGTGCCGCTACCTTCGGTGACATCTTCAAAATCACCATCGCCGTTGTTTCTGAACAATCGGTTCCCGCCCCCCGGATTTTCCTTACTAGTGAGGCTTCCACTCTGCACCAGATAAACGTCCAAGTCGCCATCACCGTCCATATCGAACAGAGCGCCGCCGCTGCACGACATTTCCGGCATTAGATATTGCACCTCATGGCCGGAGTGTTGATCAAAGACCAGGCCGGAGGATCGAGCGACCTCCACGAACCATGGTGCGTTAGTCTGTGAAGACTCCCGGTTCGATGCGCTATTGTCAGGCTGGTGGTTATTGCACCCAGTGCCAAGAAGGCAAAGCAAAGTCACAATAAAAGTGCTCGTGATAACGGCAATAAGTGATAACGATCTTGAGACCATAAAAAAAAGCTCCTAAGCGCTCTAGCGGCGTAAATTATCGAACCGACGCTTGACTTGCAGGTAAAAAGGATCGTTAGGATTCAGCCTCTTTGCCTTTTCGAGCGCTTGCTGCGCCTTGTCTAATTGGCCTAACTCCATCGACGCCAGGGCCAGACCGCAAAATGCTTCGACATCTGTGGAGTCCCGCTCAATTGCCTTTTCGTAAAAGGGTAGTGCCTCCGCCCATCTTTGTCTTAGGCATTCGATTTGCCCCGAAAGGACAAGGCTCTGAATATCATAGGCGTCGAATTTTTGAGCTAAAGCAAAGGCGACTATTGCTTCGTCGCTACGGTCCATATTCATAAGCAGTTTACCATGAATCAGATGCGCTCTGGCAAGAGTAGGATTGTATCGAATTGCCCACTCGACATGAAGCAATGCCCTATCGAACTGTCCAAGTTTCTCATGTGCTGAGCTCAAGTTAAGGTGGGTGCCAAAATGATTTGGATGATCGACAAGGGCATCTTCTAGCCTGCGGATTGCGGTACTGAAATTCCCCGTCTCAATGTACGCCGCTCCCAGATTGTTCAACAAGGTCACATCGTTTGGGCGCTGCTTACGCAATGACTCGAGCAACGCAATAGCTTGTGGCAACTGTCCAGCATCGATCAGCCTCAACGCCTTCTTGAATTGGGCAGAGAATCCTACGCGGTATTGATCAAGCTCAATAAGCCAGGCGTCCTTCCATTGCGGCTTGTCGGGCTTGCCTCGCGCTAAAGCGAGCCTGGCCTTTTCGTGCATACCAGCCTGCTGATAAGTCTGCCCTAGTAGCTGATACAAGAAAGGCTGATTCGGGAGTATTCTCATCAATTGCTTTAGATAAGTTAGAGCTTCACGTGGATTCTTCTTTTGCAGCTTAATTTGTGTCATGCCGACTAATGCTGCTGGCTCATTGGGGTTGATTTCCAGAGCGCGCCTAAAAGCCTTCTCAGCCATGTCCCAATCGCCTTGCGCCTTGAGCAATTGGCCCCGACGCCAATGAACCGGTACATATTGATCGTTGCGCGAGATCACTTCGTCCAGCGCGGATATAGCTCCATCAATATCTCCAAGTTGCGATCTAGTGACGGCCAAATAGTACCACCATTTCGGCTCGGAACTATCAAGTAGGATGGCTTGCTGAAAAGATGTTAATGCAGCTTGTCTTACATTGTTAGCCTGATACGCCATCCCCAATTTTCCGCGCCTGACAGCGTCTCGCGGCGAGTTCTCAACACCCGTAATCAATTTGCGTATCCGAGCTGAAACTGCAACATCTAAAGCGTCAAAGTTGGTAATTGCAGGCGGACCGGGGTCAACGGAGGCTGTCAGAAACACCCAACTCAAACCAATGATCGCCGCCAACCCAATAGTTGCCCCAGCAAGTTTTAGCTTTGAAGATCCTGTCATCAATTTACTCGCAAATCACAATATACTTCATTTTATCCTCTAATAAATACATTCCACATGGCTTTGCAATGTATCGATCATTGGACATTTGATTACCAGTGTATCAGCCGCTGGCGAAAATCCAAGCGCTAACTAACTTCCTTGCTTACGCCCAGGGAGTGATAGCTGATTGTGCTTGTAATATAGCCGATAACGAGGATCGAGATGGGATCGCCGTGACTCGCAGAAAAACATCCAGTACTTGATACCAGTATGTCTTAATATGCCTTCAAAAACAACAACCCAAAGATTGCCATCCATGGGCGTCATGTTTATTTTATGTGTTGGCGATTAAGGACAAGGCCCCCAATTGGCGAGGAGGATTAGCAGGTCTGATGTGTTTACTATGCCGTCGGCGTTAAAGTCGGCGGAGCCGGGGGTTCCCCACTGTGCGAACATCATAAGCAGATCGCCGACGCCGACGCTGCTGGTGTTGTCCATATCCCATGGGCAGGGAGGTTGATCGCACTCATCAGGTAGGCCGTTGTTGTTTTTGTCGGCTGCGTTGCCATCTGCTATGTCGCAGATATCGATTATGCCGTTGTTGTTGCAATCACCTAGTCCGCCGAAGATGTATGCGGAACCTGATTCACAGTTTTGGCCTGGCTCGCAGGCATCATCACTGAAGTTGGCACCTACTATAACGTTCTCTCCGTCGGTGGCTGCGTGTGTGCCAAAGAGATCGCCCGCTTCGGCATCGGATGCATAGAGTTTTGCGGTTTCGTTCCATTGTTGGGAATCGAAAGTGAATATGTATGCTGAACCGACTGAGTCATTATTACCAACATCATCCAGGAGAGCAGAGACGACTGCAATGTTACCTGCTAGGGAGACTGTTCGGCCGAATGTATCGAGAGGTTCGCCATCCGAAGCAAATAGTTTTTGTTGTTGTGTCCATTGCTGGCCGTCATAGGTAAATACGTAGGCAGCGCCTTCCAGAAACCAAACGCCATCGGCTCCCGGTGCTGCGATGAGGGCTGTGTTACCGTCCAAAGAAGCAGACCAACCGAATGAAGCACCTATCACAGGATCATTTGGCACGAGCTTTTGCTCTAGCGCCCAGATTTGGGTGTCAGGATCCATGCGGTAAATGTAAGCTGCTCCAGAACCTAGCCCGAATTCATCATCTATTGACGCGCCAATTAAGACAACATCTTCTTCAAGGGAAATTGATGAACCGAATCGGCCGCCATTTGGGGATAAGATTTTTTGTTGTTCATTCCAAGTCCCCGAATCCTCATCATAACGAAAGACATACATTGAACCGGTGCCCTCGGGCCCTTCGTCAAATCTAGCTCCGATGATGGCAACATCACCCCATATAGAAACCGCCCAACCGAAGTAATCCTGGCTGTCAGCATCGGAAGCGGTGAGCTTTTGCTCCTGGATCCAAAGGCCCAGATCGGGATCGAAACGGAAGATAT
>JACZRS010000025.1 GCA_022574595.1 Planctomycetota bacterium
CCCAACCCACAATCTTGACCTAATGCCCACGAAGAAAGCCCGAGGGCCAATCCAATCGCTGCAAGAATCTTCAGGCTAGAGACAGCCCTTGTCCTTCTTTTAATTTGGTACATGTACCATCTCCTTTATTTTAGCATTTATGCACCCAATTGCATGAAATTAAATGACATTATGTAGGCAATAGCTTCTTGCATTAGTGTTCTTAATGCGGTAATTGCTCAAATATATATTCGATCTGCATCCCACTTTCTGCCATAAAAATGTGAAGAAAAATAGTCACTTCATCTTACAACTGGTGACTTAATTACTTGCAATAAGAAATGATAAGGTGCCATATAGGCAATTTAAATAAAAAACCCCCGGCCGTGTGGCCGGGGGTGGATAGGTTACTTAATCGACTTAAGGTAAAGACCTAATTATGGATTACGGGCATAGGCCCCAGTTGGCGAAGAGGATCAGCAAGTCGCTGGTTGATACACCGCCGCCATCGAAATCTGCCGGGGTACCCACCTGGCCCCACTGTGCAAAGAGAAGCAGTAAATCGTTGGTACCAACGGCACCTGAGCCGTCCAAGTCCCATGGGCATGGAGGATCGCCGCCCTCGTTACCGTTGATAGCGTTTACCAAGTGAGAATTGGGGAATCCTTCTCCAACTGCAGCCAAATCTGCATATTCGAAGATGCCACAAGGATCAGCTCTGATGTAGGTAGGTCCAGATTGGCCTGAGCCGTTAGCACCGGGCCAAATACCAGTTGGCGGTACTGACGTCTGTCCTTGTGATACGAATAGCTCAACAACAATCTGATCACCGGCAGAGACGTTTACTGGGGGATCAAAGTTGCCGGTATAAAGGGCCAAAGGGTCGGTGATTTCGATATCAACCAGACCCAGGAGTTTAAGGTCAATGTCCGGATTTTGCGGCGCACCACCATTAGTATCCAGATATATAGCGATATGACCGGGGTGAGGTGCTCCGCCCGAATTGGTTTCAATACCAAATGTGACACATGTGATTGCTAGATCAGCATCCATTAAGTATGTACGAGCCCAGTAGTTCTCAGTTGTAAGTCCGGCAAGTCCACATGCGACACCGGAAAGTGCAATTACATCCAAGCTTGTGCTTTGGGAAAGTGTGGTATCACCTGGATTATCGCAACCTGGGGGTGGGGGGTTTCCGCAAAGCTTTGGGCATAATCCAGTTGCCGTACCAGCACAGATATCATCCCATACGACGTCACAGCAGAATGCATCATCAGTACAAACATCATGGCAGCAAACAGGATCATCACAACCTTGTGAGCCTGTATCGGTACAGCAATCGCCAGCACCAGGAGCACAGGCAGGATGGTCGGCCATAGCAGGCATAGCCATCAGGCCCACTGTCAGAAGTAGCGCTCCAGACATGGCGCGCCACGAACACAAAACTCGACGTTCCGTCATTTCAATTCTCCTTACCACAGACATTTGCAAATATCTGGGTTAAACATCAACAACATTGACAACGTTATTAACAATAAAAGACTAACAGACAAAAAAGGGGTGGTATTGGCTCCAAACGGCTTGTGCAGCTGCGCAAGACTTGTCACCACGCGGAAATAAGAACTCCAAATAATCTTTGCTGCAAAAAACCAATTGTGTGTCGCCATTGACACCACTCAAACTCCTAATCCTCTCCCAACGACTTAAACCAAGCACAGAACTGAAATCAGATGACCCTAAACAGCCCAAAGCGACTTGCCTTAAGCCCAATTGCAGTCTTGCACACACACCAGAATACTCTATCTTTTTCGTGAAGCAACTAAATTTCTGCCTGGAAAATCTAAAATACTAGTTTTAATCAGGAAATCGAGCTTGAAATGGCTCCAATTGGAGCAAAATAGCCCTATTGGGTAAATAGGCAAGAAAAAACCCCCGGCCGAAGGGGCCGAGGGTAGTTATTTTTTTTAATCGTTTTCTAGATAAAAATCCAATTTAACGATTACTTACTGCAAATTACACCGTTAGGTGTGATAGCGCCATAGGTTTCAATAAACGTAACTGTGGTAGTTGCGCCCGGTCCGAGAGTGACGGGTACCGTCAAGCCAAGAGAGCCATCTGTACCAGGGCCACTACATCCATTATCTGGTGCTTCTCCGCTATCGCCATCGGTGTTGTATCCAACGCCAGCAATAAGGTTGAACCATCCTGGGTCTACTCCAAAGATTGACCAGTACTGATTTGGATCAGTTCCGAAACCAAATTGCTGTATCGATCCAGCACAATCAACATCCCAAAGGAGCTTAGAACCAACATAACTAGCACCAGGAGCGTCAGTACTCAAAGCGATTCCGAAGTTGGGTGAACCTGTCTCCAGAATAAATGCATAGGTATCGCATCCAACACCGGCGTTTGTTCCTGTGCCGACAACGTCGTTAAGCGCGTCAAGTGACCAATCGAGATCAGCATCAAGCCACCTGAGGACTTCAAATGTAGCTGCGCCGCCATCATTATTGGTAATCTCGTAACTTACTCTCCATACGGCAACTGGTGTTCCGCCTTCTGCAAGGAAAGTCTCGACGCTTTGGGTGCAAAAGACTTCAAGAGTAAGCGCACCGGCAATGGCAAAGTGTGAGACCGCTGTGTCAGCAACGCCATCCCCACCGATCGCATCAGTAACCACGGTTGACGATAAGAATGGAGCAGTCATTGTGCTGCCTTGCCAGGCACCCAATGAACCACCGTGAAGCGAAAGGCATATACGATCCGTGCCTCCGGTGAAGAAGAATGTCGTGGTAGTAAATCCAGGGCTTAGCAGGGCCCCACCAACTGGATTGTAGTGATCACTCCAGTCAGGACCACCACCGAATGCTAGAGCTTCTGAACCATAACCATCAGAGAATAGGTCAAGGTAGCCATCGACACTGTTATCAGAGCCAGAGGCGATTAACGCAGGAGCGCCAAGGCCAACCGCGCAACCAATATCATTAATTGCCGTGTCAACACAAAGTTGATCCCACTCGGTATCGCAGCAGAATGAGTCAAATTCACAAACTTCATTACAGCAGTCAGGATCGTTGCAACCTGGTATACCCGGGGTAGGCACGTTGCAAGGCTCGCCGTCAAATGTACATGCTACAAAGAGATCAACAGCCACGAGCCTAATTAAATAATCAAAGCCGTTACCTGGGCCTGGAATGCATGAATATCCTGTATTGATTGAAGTACCGTCAGGATTGCCAGGCGCAATGTAATATACAATACCATTGGGGTGTTCAGCAATATCAATTATTGCTCTTGCTTGGACAGTATTAGCGATACAATGTGTGTTATTGATATCACCAGCTGAGCCGGTTTGTCCGATGACAGCTACCGAACCACAAAGTGGATCCCCTATAGCAACAATAAATAGTACTACAGCTGCCTCTGAGGAACCAGTGTGTGATATCTCAAGAATGCCGTTGCCATCCACATCTGCCGCCAACAAATCTGCCGGGCTGAGAAGATACCAGTCAGTATCTCTGAAGTTCCCAGGTGGAAGTGGGCATGGACCCCAATTGGCGAATAAGATCAGCAGGTCGGAGGTTGATACACCGCCGCCATCGAAATCTGCCGGGGTGCCCACTTGGCCCCATTGTGCGAAGAGGGCCAGCAAATCGTTGGTACCAACTGCACCAGAGAGATCTAAGTCCCATGGGCAAGCGCTACCACTAACATAAGTCGATACGGTTCCGGAAACCGATCCGTTGAGGACCGCGGCTTCACTAAAGACATCAGGGTCGGAGTTGCAGCCACCGTTAACGGTATCTGTATCTCCATCTGCAAGACAAGGTTCAGCAGAGACAAAATCACCCAACCCACAATCTTGACCTAATGCCCACGAAGAAAGCCCGAGGGCCAATCCAATCGCTGCAAGAATCTTCAGGCTAGAGACAGCCCTTGTCCTTCTTTTAATTTGGTACATGTACCATCTCCTTTTACTTCAGTATGTATGCGCATAATTGCACGAATTGAAAACGCTCAGCCAAGCCACGCGTGATGTAAAGTGGCCTTGACAGAGTGGACGTCAAATTTTCGTACGGAGACCCGCCTAGGTATCCTTACTTAGTTACAATAATACAGGTTATTTGAGTAATTCAAGCTACTTTTCCTAAGATTCTTTACAACATTTTGCAACCATTATCGCTCAGGCCGCATGTATTGCGAAGGTGAATTGGCTCATATCGCTGTTTTTGGCTTGTTTTTACGCTTTTTGTGTCGGCAAGCTGCCAAAAAAATAGTGCAAAATGCACATTAAAAAAGCCACCTGAGATAATTGCTTGCCGCATTAAGTGTCAAAATAGGGACATTGATTAGCCTTATTCCTTATATTGCATCTCCTACGACCTGGATAGACCAAGGAGTTGCTAAAATCAATCTTGCAAACTCGCAATTACAGGCCTGGACCCCAATACGCAAATAAAATCAGCAGATAACACGTACCAAAGTATACTTTCTTCTTTTCCCAGATTGTTTATTACGCCAAACTTGATTGCGCTTTAAGAAACCAAGGATTTACCTATAAACACGGAACAAATGTTCGACGAAGGTCCCAGCTCTGAGGATATCCAAAGCCTTGATAAAGACACCGGTTATTGCTCTGAATGTGGAGCAGAGATATGGGATCAAGCAGAGATATGCCCTAAATGTGGTTTTGCTCTAGCTCGAGGAACATTGAGCCGACCTCCAGTTGAGGATTGGTGGAGGCGCCGCTGGTTGACTCTTGTTGGAATACTCACAGCGGCGGCATTCTTGGGGCTACTGCTAAAATTGTTATAATTTTATAGATAACCTTGAACTGGGCAACTTGGGGATAACTCGATGAAGATTGATAGAGTGAGTTTATTGCGGATCTTCAACACCTTTTCCGCGCGATGTCATTTTGAAAGTAATTATCTGCTCGCTCGATGGATCGCCGCCCGGACGAGGATCCCATCCCCATACCGCAGCATATTGTGGTGATTCAACAGCAGACGGCGGCACAAAGTGATAAGAAAGTGGAATTCGCCTATTGAGCTTTTTTATAGTACCAAATCCTTGCCAGGGATCATGTACAGTCTTTTGAGCAAGTCCTTTGCCACGCATCTCATTAGGATCAAAGGGAATCCAGCCAGCTCCCGGCAAGAAGAACTCAGCCCAGGAAACAAACTCTTTACGATCACTCAAGCTTTTTTCTATCCCAATTACCGGGCGTGCTGGAATTCCTGCTGCCCGCAACATGGCTACGCACACACATACCAGATCATTAGCGCTTGAGGTGGTACTTTCAGTGGCTTTTAAGGCTCCTGCGATTTGTAAGCCATGCAGCATTCCTCCATAACCTCTATGCTCACTATTACCACTTACTCGAACATTCTCGATACAATATTTGACAATATCCTTAGCGGCTAAGTATGGCGGAACCATCCTTAATTGCCCCTGGCTTATTCTTTCGATTGTCTCCTTAAAGATCGGTTCATCGGATTCAATAAACATTTGACGCTTTAGCCCATCTTTGACCTCTTTGGGCCACTCGCGCGGCCAAGGAATGTTGGCAGCCATTGCATCATCAATTTTGCTTGACCATAACTGAACCTTGTAACCGAAACTCCACCTTACAGTTTGACCATTAAACTCAGGTATTGTCATAACTGCAAGGTGCGAGTGATAAGGAAAGCCTGAATCGACACGAGTGCGCTCAGATAAAGTCTTATCCTCGCGACCATCCAGCCATAATTTTGCCCACAGAGAATCGCTTGGCACTCGGCTATATGTACCCTGAAAAATTACAGGCATTACTATTGGGGCATCCTTGATGTTGTAATAACGACGCTGTGTAACATCGCGCTGCCAAGTCGTTGAAACATTTACTGTAATACCAAAGTCATATAGCCGCGGATCTACCCTCTGTAAGGGACCCATTGGAGGACGCCCCGATGGGCTGTCTTGAGTTGCCGCAAGGCTCAATAGGACCGTCGCAATCACAACTGTCAGCGTTAGCAATTTTCTAAAATCAGCAATATTCATCTGGCAATCTCTCTGCAATATATCTTGGAATTCAATTGGTGCATTATATTCTACATTTGATGATACGCTTGCTACCGCAACTGGATGCTATGCAGGACTAGATCAGCCAGGGAATCCAGTTACGACCCTTAAAATCGTGACTCCTAGATAGTATTGATTCTAGATCTATTTACTAAAAAACAAAATCGCATAAAAAACCCCCGGCCAAGATGGCCGGGGGTACATATGTTAATTTACCGTATTGGACTAACGGTTAGGGGCATGGACCCCAGTTAGCGAACAGGATGAGGAGGTCAGAAGTACCTACGTCACCGCTTTTGTCGAAGTCTGCTGTACCACCAGCAAGACCCCACTGACTGAAGAGGATAAGCAGGTCTGCGGTACTAATAACATTGTCACCGTCCAAGTCCCATGGGCAAGGAGGTGAAGCGCCGCCACCGTAGCCTTCGATAGTGTTTACTAAGGCGTTGTCGGGGAATCCGATATCTGCATAATCAATATATTCGAATAATTCACATGCATCAGCCTTGAGATAGCCAGGTCCAGATTGGCCTAATAGGTTAGCACCGGGCCAAATACCTGTGATACCAGAGCCATCGGAAACGTGGAATTCAACGACAATAACATCACCTGCAGCTACGTTAATCGGAGGATCATAGTTGCCGTAAACGATGGTAAAGGGACTACTTGGGGTAATTCCTATAGAAGCTGAACCCAAGAGTTGAAGATCACCAGGAGGATCATCTGGCGCTCCGCCGTTGGTATCTAAGTAGACATTAATATCAGCGGGGTGCGCGGCTACATTACCGGTATTGGTTTCAACACCGAAGCCAACACAAGTGATTCCTAGATCGGAATCCATTGTGTATGAACGAGCGTAGTAATTCTCAGTCGTAGTTCCGCCACCGCCACATGCTATACCAGTAGGAGCTACGATTTTCAAACTGGTGCTTTGGCTAAGCAAGGTATCGCCTGAGTCATTACATACATTCTCGTCGCCGGGTCCACCGTCACTGCACGAGATATCCAACTCGTAGTTGCCGGATTGACCGCCAAATCCTGCTATGCGGATAAAGTAGGTCTCGCCAGCAACAACTGGGAAGACAACCTGCGATTGAAGACCACAAAAGTCATCGTTGCAGATCGGATCGCTACCGCAGGAAGCAAGTATACCCAGAGTCGTGTCGAAGCCTGAACCACAAGTATTAACTGTGGCCAAACCATCGCATGAAGCAGTGTAGCAGTACCATTCTGTGATAACGTCACCTAAAAGTCCGCAGAGGTCTGGACCTGCATTGTTATCGTTGGTTGTGCCAGAGAAATGACCTTCGCCAACTGGAATGCATTCTTCGCAAGTGTCACCTTCGCCTTTAGGTGGGGCATCTCCACACGAGACATCTAACGTGTAGGGACCGGTATTACCGTCCCAACCTGCTACGCGGAGGTAATAGGTCGTACCAGCAACAGCTGGCCAGGAAATCGTCGATCGCAGACCACAGTCATCATCATTGCATGCGAGCTCATTGCCGCCGCAGGAATCAAAAACAGCCAAGACTGTGTCTAATGGGTTTGGTGGTTGGTCATTACAAGTAGTCGCTGTAGCTATGCCATCGCAAGGTGCGGTGTAGCAGTACCAGTCAGCAATTGTTGCATTTGGACCACCAAATGAGCATGAAGTTGGATCGGCCTCTGGTGTAGAACCAGTGTTATCACCATTGATGACTCCATCACCGATTGGGATGCAAGTATCACAGGTGTCGCCTTCGCCAGGCTCCTGGCAACTGATATTCATCTCGAAGTTACCCGAATCCCCACCAAAACCGGACACGCGGATGTAATAGGTACCACCAGCAACAACCGGGAAATTAATCTCCGATTTGAAACCGGGACAAGCATCATCGTTGCATGCGATCTCATTGCCGCCGCAGGAATCAAACGCAGACAAATGCGTGTCGTAGTCGGTGCCATCACCACAAGTATCAACGATGGCTACGCCATCGCAGGACGCGGTGTAGCAGTACCACTCGGTGATAAAGGGATCAAGTCCACAGGAGGTTATATTGTCCTCTGCGGTATTATCGAGGGTTGAGCCAAAGATAACACCTTCGCCTACTGGAATACAATCATCACAGGTGTCGCCTTCTGGAACGTCAGGTATTATTTCCTGACCAATGCATTTAATTACTATCTGTGAATCAGGGAATCCGATAGCAGCGGTGCCAATCCAACCGGGGATTCCGCAAGATGCAGTACGCAGGTAGCTGGGAGCGCATTCGCCCAAAGCATTTGATCTTGGTCGGAAGGCAAAGAATGGTTCTACAGTACCATCGGCTTGATTCGCGATTTCGATAATTAATGTCGAACCAGCAGGTATTATTACACCATCGAAGAACACAGGCTTAAGACTACCAAGTTCATCTGCAGGTCCAACAAGTCTGGAACCAGTTGCAACTAAAGTTGCTTGTGGATTCGGGGGCTGATCCGGGGGCTCACCTGGGATTAAGTCGCAACCGACATTACTGATATACAGATTGACGTCTACCACAATGTCTTCGATTGTTGCTTGCTGAACACCAAAGTAAACTACATCGACCCGTAGATCTCCGTTAATTCCTTCGGCAACAAGATCAAAACATCTTGCCCAGCCATTTTCAGTTGTTTGCCCAAGTTTAGCAATACCACAAGCAACCGTAGTCTCGCCATCGACAAAAATATTGTCGTTTTGCGTCATGTGGACTAAACCGTCTTCATCGACGACGGTTTCCGGACAATTAAGATCCGTTTGTATTGGTCCTTGGTTAATTTTAAATGAATCTGAGCCAACCACTGGCCCAACTTCTTGAGCGATAGTCGATGTTGTTATCGCCCCCATAGTTAAGACTAGCGCGCCAACAATGGTGCGCGTTGTACACAAACCTCTTCGTTTCATCATTTGGTTTCTCCTGACCTTCGATCCTTAACACTAAGGATCTGATTAAATTAACATAAACAACATAAACTTCTAAATCTTGCAGAATCGGCGCACGAATCGTTTCCTATCCAAACGCACAAAAACTTGCAAGTAACAATACTAATAGCGCGTAGACATTTTGAAATTGATATTGTGTTTAAACCAACTGGAATCACTTCACTTCCTTCAATACACCTACCATGAAAATCCCACCGATATTCAACAATGCAGAGGCAAATCTATCGGACTTTATTACGCTCACTGCATCCTATAAAAGCTCAGGTTACTCACTTGTCAGAAGTTAGCAAGCTTTTTATTGGCCAGAAAACTCTAAATTCCCACATATTTTTATATTCGAAAAAATGCATATATCGCCATCTACGCATTTATACTATGTTGTGGTAAATTGGGTAAGAAAGCCCTCAGTTAATAGCCTGTGGTTAGTTTTTGTCTTTGCTCTTCATCATTATTTGTTCTACTCGCTTCAATTTGCGAACAATATAAAAGTACGCCTTTAACGTCTGCGCCTAAGCCAGCAAGGCCTGCAAGTCCATCTTTACCCATTTGGGCCACATACTTAACAATTCATAAGGCATCTACAATTCCTATTCCAGGAGATCCCAAAGGGGCAGGCTTTCCTGTTTAGTGCTCGCGGTATCAGTCTCAAGCGTCAAATCGTTATGTATAAATAGGTATCCAAGCCACATTTGCCCGAAACGGTGAAGGCCTGAAAATGGACCTGCCTGATAACGTCAAAAAATACTATACGGATCTACTATAAAATACTTTACCATTGTAACCTACTGTAAACATATGCTAGCTTGGGCTCTCGTATGACTGTGGGAGGTAGATCCATGTCTTTGAATTTGAAAATTCGTCTAAGGGAAATTGTCTTCTGTATATCGTAGGCGGTGACTGCTATACAATCGGCAGCCACAGTCTTGGCCAAACCTCAGCCAATTGATGCATCAACCGAAGAAGCTATTTCGCGTGGCCTTATTTACAATATGCATAGCTACCCGCAGCTAAATGGGGGAGATGGATATGGATGCGGATTTGCTGATCTGGACGATGACGGTGATCCGGATGTGGTAATTCTTGGGGCTGCAGATGGGCATATCGGAATATTCGAAAACGATGGAGATGGGAACTTCACTGATCGCTCCAAGCAAAGCGGCATGCCATATCTGATGCTTGCAATCAGCGGCTTTACAGCTGGCGATTACGATGGAGATGGAGATCTAGATCTGTACTTTGCAATGCTTGGCGTAGCAAATGTCTTGATGCGCAATGATGGCAATTTTCATTTTACTGATGTTACGCAACAAGCATTGGTAGGAGATGTGGGGGCGGGCTTTAGCGCTTCGTTCGGTGACTTTGACAATGATGGATGGATTGACCTTTACCTATGCAACTACAACGGCCAGTTGCCCGGAACCGAGGACATTGACAACAAGCTTTACCACAATCTTGGAAATGGCACTTTCGAGGAGGTTGGCATAAAGCAAACCGTCGATGATCACGGTTATGGCTTCCAAGCGGTTTGGTTTGATTATGATCGCGATGGCGATCTTGATTTGTACCTGTCTAACGACCGAGGCCACTTAAAGCCACTTTTTAGAAGCAATCAACTTTGGCAAAACCAAAATGGAAACCTTGTCAACGTCTCAGAAAGCTCAGGCGCTGGCGTAGCGCTGTTTTCAATGGGAGTGGCCTGTGGTGATTTCGATAATAATGGGTGGCCTGATCTTTATTGCACTAATATTCCTGGTGGTGGGATATGGATAATCCGCTCTTGCTTAACCAAAACGGGATCAACTTTTTAGAATCCGGCGTAGCAGCGGGCGTTGACAACCCTATCTCGTCGTGGGGATCTATTTTCTTCGATTTTGATAACAACGCTCATCAAGACCTATATGTTAACAATATGTTCCAAGCCAATACGCTTTTCCTTAATAGCGGTACATTTCCGTGTACTGAAAACGCGGCACAGGCAAACCTTCAAGCAAATGGCGGTGCTTCGTTTAGTGCAGCCGTAGCAGATGTCGATGGTGATGGCGATATTGACTTGCTGGTCAACAATCTACAGAACAATGTCCAACTCTTCATAAACCACGAAGGCGATAACAGGCGATGGATCAAGTACAGGTTAATTGGTTCTGGAACAAATACATGGGCTATCGGAGCTAACATTGATACAACCATTGGTGAATCCCATCAGTTCCGAGAGATTTATGCAGGCGGTAATGGCTATCTGGGACAGAACGAACTTACCATCCACATTGGTGTTGATGATGCGCTTGTGGTAGATGAAGCTGTTGTCAATTGGCCTGGCGGACAAATTACGCGCACCCTGACAAATATTCCCACCAATCAAACCTGGTCGATCTATCCGCCCGAGAGGCTGGGGGATGCCGATGGAGATGGAACGGTCGGCATTAATGACTTTTATGTATTCGAATTTTTCTTTAATGGCCCCATCGAGCCTGGCTGTGAGATGATGGACTTTGATGGAAATAGTTTCATTGACATAATCGACTTTGAGGGTTTTCTCGCAGTTTATTCTTTTGATTTGCTTGATTGCGATGCAGATGGGGAGATTGATCTGACAGAGATTCTTCTTGATCCAGATTTGGATATGGATCAAACCGGCATCCTCGATACATGCGAAAACCTAGGCGACCTTGATGGTAGTGGATTTGTCAATACCTCGGATCTGCTTGCACTGTTCGCTTCTTGGGGTATGTGCGATTCTTGCTCTCAATGTCCAGCCGATTTGGATGACAATTGTTCAGTCGGTACAAGCGACCTTCTAATATTGTTTTCAAATTGGGGCCAGACTTTTTAGCGCAGCTTCACAATTGTGGTGCAAAGTAAGCAATGATGACGCCCACGGATAGCAATCCGTGGGTTTCTTATGAGAAACAAGCGGCCCCAACATAGTCATATAGCGATGAGCCTTTTCTTATCCCTCTCTCCTCCAGGAAGAGGGTTAGCGGTGAGGGGCTTATATTCTCTTTTTCCAACAAAGATCGCGGGGGCAAGCTCCGCAGCAAAATATTTCGACGTTTTGACGTTTCGACGTTTTCTTGCTTTTCTCTCCCCTGACTCCCGACTCCTGATTCCTGACCCCTTCCCCTACCCACACGGCCCCCAATTGGCGAATAGGATAAGTAGGTCGGCGGTGTTTACTGTGCCGTTGCCATCTAGGTCGGCGGAGCCGGCGGTGCCCCATTGGGCGAATAATGCTAGTAGATCACGGGTATTTACTGCTGAATCCCCATCAAGATCGGCTGGGCATAGACATGCGCTGAGATCGAAGGTGTAGGCTGCTCCTGCTGCGAGGGCTATTTCATCATCAAGATGAGAACCAACAATTGCAAAGTTGCCGCTGATGGAAACAGAACGTCCGAACTCGTCACCATCTCCAGGATCTGATGCGGTTAGCTTAGCTTTTTCTATCCATGAATCAGTCTTGGGATCATATTGAAATAAATATGCCGCACCCGAATCACACCCCGGATCTTTAGGACAAGTATCATCATCTAGGCGTACGCCAACGACTATCAGATCGCCACTAATTGATACAGACCCACCGAATCGATCATTCGGCTCGGGGTCTGATGCATAAATCTTATCTACTTCTGACCACAATTTGGTTTTAGCATCGTACTTAAATACATAAGCGGAACCTGCGTTATTCGCGGCATCATCATCGCCTGATACTCCAATGACGGCCAAGTCATCGCTTATAGATACCGGCCCAAACCCATCACCATTAGCTGCATCAGAAGTGGTGAGTTTGGCTTCCTCGTTCCATATTCCAGTAATAGTATTATATCGGAACACAAATGCTGTGCCGTAATAGATTTCAAGATCGTCATCGAAAGTAGTGCTGGTTATTATTGCTAGATTACCTCTCACCGCAACACCCTTGCCAAAGCCAAGTACAGAAGTTACATCGAATGCGAAAAGTATAGCTTCTTCTACCCATTCATTGCTTTTGGGATCTTTACGAAATATATAGGATTTGCCAGAATGATTTCCTATATCATCAGCAAAAGGTACGCCCACAATTACCACATCGCCATTTATCGAAACAGCGGTACCAAATTGATCTTCAATCTCACCATCGGATGCGATCAGTTTATCTTCCTCGACCCATTGCGACAACTTGGGATCGAATCGAAATATGTATGCTGAACCAGAGTTACAGAACTTCGGATCGCCTGGACACGCATCGTTATCCGCTACTGCACTGATGACTGCAACATCTCCGTTTATAGAAACTGCTAAACCAAATAGATCACCAAATTCACCCGATTGAGCATCGGAAGCTGTAAGTTTTTCTTGCCCTATCCAACTCCCACTTATTGCATCGAATCGATAAATATAAGCGGCTCCACTGTTATTGCCTACACCATCATGTGCATATGCGCCTACTATTGCAAATTCCCCGCTTATGCAGACTGAGTAGCCAAACATGTCTCCCCAGACGCCGTCATGAGCGGTGAGTTTTTCTATCTCACATTGGCCCCAAGAGGCTGTATTAAAGCTGAAAAAACATATGCAAGTAGTTAAAGCTATGTATGTATATCGAAATAAAGATTTATGCATTGAAGACATAATCTTCAATCGATTCTCAAGATATCTCCACATACCGATATTCCTCCATTCGACTCCAATCATAGCTTAATCCGCTTAAGTTAATAAACAATACCTAAAATTGGTATTTTTTGTACCATTATATTGCCAAGCAACAGTATAATCCCCGCCTATCTACTGATATTGGCCATTAATTACAATTTGGAGGAGATTGAAAGATGAAGACTAATAAGAATTGAAACACGGAGTACGCGGAGAGCCACGGAGTTGTATTTCTCTTATCCCCTCTCCCCATGAGAGAGGGCTGGGTCTCCATAGGCGATCATGCCACAGGTAGATCCGCCTATGGCGGACTCGAAGCGAGGTGAGGATCTTTTCTTTTCTTCTCTTCTCTTTTCCAACAAAGATTGCGGGGCAAGCCCCGCTGCTAAATATATCGACTTTTTGACTTTTCGACTTTTTCTTGTTTTTTCTTCCCTGACTCCCGACTCCAGTTCCTACCAAGCACCCTCTTCCAAAACTCAGTGGGTCAAGCCCACCAGCCAAACGTATCATTATTGGTGCCAACTTCACCAGTGCTTTTTGCCAAGATGATCGAACAGCACTAGGTGATGCTATGGGGCCGTGTTGGTAGTAAAGGCATCTACGTATCAGGGCATCGGGGCATCTACCCCCAATTACCAAAAAGAATCAGCAGGTCCACAGTATTTACATTGCAATCTCCATTGAGGTCAGCATCACAGCTTGCACAATTCCTGCACGGTCCCCACGATCCAAACAGGAGAAGTAGATCTGTTGTGCTAATATGACCGTCTCCATCAAGATCGCCAAGTAAGTGTTCTGTTACATCTATGATCTGAGACATGGGTGGCTGTGTAATCAACTGAACGATGCCGCTAGGCCAGGTAATTTCGATGTTTTCAATACCTTTATCTGATCCAATAGCGAAATGCATAATAGGACTACTGGTATTTCCAAAGCCATTACCCGCACGAAGTACGCGATGAACTTCTCGTCCCGCTGTAGTTGTGGCTATTGCACGGGCTCCTATGGCGCTTCGGTTCGATACGACACCTTCCAGACGTAGCGATGTCCAGTTATTGCCATTTCCTTGGTTATTCCATAAGTAGTTTTCTTCAATGTAGATTTTTTGACCCGGCGGCCCACCGTTATTGGTGTAGATATCGATAGCACCATCCAAGTCATAATCTCCCAGTGCAATCCCATGACAACGAGTCGGGCCATTGGCATTGATACCGCTGCTTTGAGAGACATTATTGGCTATAAACCCTCCTGCGCCGTTTGGAGTGATCAGAAGCAACAGGTCGTTAGATTTGAAGCTAGGGTGCCCAGTACCGATGAAAATGTCGGGGTATCCGTCGCCGTCAATATCACCAGTGTTGTGCCCCATGTCGGTCTGGGTTGTCATCCCGCTTCCTGGTGTGACATTTGTGAAAGTACCGTCGCCGTTGTTACGGTAGAGTTCGCTAGTATTAACATCCTCTGGCAGGTAGTGGTACTTGGGCAAGAAGATATCCATCCAACCATCGTTATCGAAATCCTCTAGAACCATCCCGAAGTTCCGAAGAGGGCTATCCACACCCGCGGAGGCAGCAACGTTAGTGAAAGTGCCATCTTGGTTATTTCGATATAGCACATTGGAAGTGCCGGAGTTTCCAAAATCACCAACGGCAATATCCCACCAGCCATCATTATTGAAATCTCCCGCACTGCAATGGCGAAAAGTACCGGCATGAATAATTCCAGCATCAGCAGACACATCGGTAAAAACCAATCCGCCATCGTTCCGGAGCAGGATGCACGGGTCCGCATGATTTGGGCTAGTAAGAAATATGTCTAAGAGTCCATCACGGTTATAGTCGAATGTTGTGCCACCAAATTTCTGATAGAGATATCTGCATCGCCCGCATGGTCACTAACATCAACAAAAATCCCGCTATCATTCAAATCATTTCGTAAGAGTTGATTCGGTTGACCAGGAAAAAACCCATTGGCGAAATAGACATCCGGATCACCATCATTATCAAAGTCGGCTACCAAGGTAGCCCATGTGGAACGTTCATCAAATGCAATCCCCCAAATATCGTTGACTTTTTCAAATGTATGATCTGGCAGTTGTCTGAAGAAGTCGTTGGTATTGCCGTCATTTCCAGTGATGATATCGAGCAGTCCATCGCCATCGAGATCCACCATGGCGCAGCCTCTGCCATACGACTCGTTGGCAAGCTCATAGCCCTCGGCTTCTTCCAGGAAAGTGACCTGACCAAGCGCTTCAAGGGAAATGCCTAGCGACATACTGACCAATAGGACCTGTAATAGTCTAATATGTCTCATCGAATTTCCTCTCCTTGAGCCTGTCATTTAAGCCTTAACTAGATTAACCTGCTTGCCTGCCAATCTATTCGATTGTTATTTTACAATACAATCCAGCTTTCACCAAGGTATTTGTTTCCCAAGGCAGTCTTGAGCCAACCCTGACATCTTCGGAGTCTCCGCTCGAGGCCAATTGTGGTGTTGATCTTCTTCTCTTGTTAAGCTGACCGAGAGCGCAACTAGTTATTACTAATTCTGACGGGGCGGGTTCTTCTTTTCTTTTATATTCCACTTACCTGACTCCCGACTCCCTTTTCCCCCAAACGCTCCCCTATCGGGTCGCGGCTAAACGGGTTAATCTTCTCTCTACTAATGCCTAGTGCCCTCTTCCAAAACTCAGTGGGTCAAGCCCACCGGCCAAACGTATCATTATTGATGCCAACTTCACCAATGCTTATTGCCAAGTGCCAGATTGTCAATTGATTATGAACATTATTTCGATGCTGTTTAGCACCTTTGCCAGTACTAAGTTGAGCATTATTATTGCTAGAAAACTTGCTACGAAAGCTTCGGTTGCGGCGCGTCCAACGCCGGCTGCGCCAGCGCGACAATGGAAACCTTTATAGCAAGCGATAAGGCCGATGCTTGCACCGAAGAAAACGCTCTTGATGAGGCCTGATACTGGCTGCCACCAATCAACGAAAAACTGGGTGAAGTCCCAATACTCGTACGGTGACACGCCATAGAACTGCACGGTGATTAACCATCCGCCCCATACACCCAGCAAATCGGAATAGATGGTTAGTATTGGGGTCATCACAACACATGCTACAAATCTAGGTACGACAAGGTGCGCAATGGGATCGGTAGCCATGGCTCGCAGCGCATCCAGTTGTTCGGTTACGCGCATGGTTCCGAGTTCAGCAGCTAAGGAGCCTCCGACACGGCCGGCCACCATTACGGCTGCAAGTACTGGTCCAATTTGCTTGGTTACCGAGACATTGATGATTCCGCCCAGCCTTCCCTCCTGGCCAAGCGAATGGAATTGCTCATAGCCTTCGAGCGCCAGGACCATACCGATGAATGCTCCGGTTATTGCTACAACGGGTATTGATGCAACACCTACTGCGTAAATCTGTGGGCCTAGCAGGCGCCAACGACACCAATACTTGGCGCGAAAGATAACCCAAGAGCCAGTTGTCCCAACAAAGCGCATAAACCGACCAAAGTCAGAGACAATATCAACTATGTATTGACCAATGTGAGATATGGTTGTTGCTGGGCTATTCATTACGGCTGTATGAAGATACTCGCAATTTCACTTGTTGTATTGTATTGGTGCTCTTCATTGTGATTTAATAGAAAAAGCCCGAAGCAGTTGTTTGCTCCGGGCTTTTCAATGAAAGAAAGTAACATGTTTTCTGGTTTACTTATCTGGTCCGGAATCGTCAAAGTCACCAGGTGTAAATTCAGTGTCCGGTTTGTCTATTGCTAACGGCCTTTGGTTCCACGCTCCTGCTTGGACAATCGGTCTAAGGAATAGTTCAACCCTGCGGTTTTCAGCGGCACCCTTCTTGGAATTTGTGACTATAGGTCGGGTATCACCGTATCCAGCAGCTTGTATTCGAGCAGGGTCTATACCAGCACTCATGAGAGCACTTCGGACAGATATTGCGCGATGTACAGAAAGATGCATGTTCGTTGGGTGTTTTTGTCTTGTTTGCGGTCGGCCTATAGGGACATTATCAGTATGTCCGACGACCTGTACTTCAAGGCCGGACGCTTCATTGGTATTGAGAATATCCGCAACACTTGCCAGCGTTGCTGCGGCGCTTGGTTTAAGTGTAACTGAGCCAAGATCGAAGGTTAAATCGCTAGCAAATCGGATCATTCCCTGATTTTTATTGAAGGTCATGATATCAGAGTAGCTGGCGGCCAAATTTTCTAGTGCGATCAGCACTCGAATAGGAATGCCACCACTTTGCGCATTATCGTATCGAGTGTAAACCTTATCGATTTCACCTGCTAGCCCTTCGGTTTCGTTTGCCAGGGCATTGATGCGTATTTGCAATCTTTCCGCATTTTCCCTAGCAGCAACAAGACTCTGGCGCATTGCGTCTACATTGCCTCTCGCAGAATCACGCTCAGCTTCAATAGATTTTATTTGCTGCTTGAGGGTATTGTTTGTTAGATTAAGTTGATCATATCTGTCTTGCTGTACACACCCAACGTTCAGGAAGGGCAGTGATGCAAGAGAGACAGCCATCATTGTCTTTAAGACACTTCTCATGGGTATTACCTCGCAAATTCCGTTGCCAAATTGTTTGTTGATATTCAATACGCCAAATCCATAGCGATTCCTGAGATACGGTTACTTATGCTACAACATTTAGATCGGACGTGCAGCAAAGTTACTACAGAGTTTGATACATATACGTTTGTGATTGCAATGGTTCTGCCAAGGGAGCGGAGTTGGAAATGAGCAAAAATCGACAGATAATCCAAGCAGCAATGGTTGTAGATGGCAAAGGCGCAAGAGCAGCGCCAGGAGCTTTGCTGCTTGAAGGTAACGAAATAATTGCCTGCGGATCACCTGAATCGATCGGACCTGTTGCAGACGCAAAAATCCTAAATCTTGGCGATGCAGTAGTCATGCCTGCGCTAGTTAACGTCCACTGCCACTTAGACTTAAGTCATATTGGCCCTATTGATTATTGTGGCGATTTTGTCAGCTGGATTGAGCAGATTCGCCAGAAAAGATGTCAAAACGATGCAGATATTGCTTCAGCTACAAAGCGAGGCATTGAGCTGTCATTAGCTGGCGGAACAGCTTTGGTAGGGGATATTGCAGGCGTCAGTTCCTTGGTTCCATTCACAGAATTAGCTGGGTCAAAGTTGGCTGGAGTGAGCTACGTAGAATTTTTCGGCTCAGGAAAAAATGAAAAAAATACTGTGGAAAAACTGCAAAGGATTGATAAAGCCAGTCCTAAAGCAAAAAATGGTATACGCCTGGGCCTCCAGCCACATGCTCCTTATTCATGTTCGATAGGGGTTTTTGAAGCTGCTGCGCAGACTAATAGGCCGATCGCAACTCATTTGGCTGAGACATTAGAGGAGCTTGAGTTCCTGGCAGATGCAAAAGGGCCTATATCTGAGATGCTTAAGAAATTTGGTGTGTGGGATGAAGAGATCGTTGCACAAAGCTGCTACCCCATTGAATACTTAAAAAGTGTGCTGGAAAAACACTCAATTGTTGCTGCTCACCTTAATTATGTGGATAACTCGCAGATTCAAATGATGAAAGATTGGCCTATAAGCGTTGCTTATTGTCCGCGCGCCAGTGCATACTTCGGCCATCCACATAATGGAATGCCTGTTCATCAATACCAACAAATGATTGAGCAAGGGATAAATGTTGCGCTTGGCACTGATGGTTTACTTTGTTTGGATACGCCTGATCGAATAAGTGTATTAGATGAAATGCGATTTCTTTATAAACGCGATGGTGCGGATCCTGTTCAATTACTAAATATGGCTACTTGTGCAGGAGCTAAAGCGCTTGGATTTGATGAAACGCTCGTAACATTAGAACCAGGACCAACAGCAGGGCTGATTGCGATTTCCAGCGATATTCACAATTGTGATGATCCGCTTGTGGGAATACTCAAAAGTATTGCTGCGCCCCAGTGGATTGCAGGGCCGTTTGTTATTGAAGAGCTGAGTAGCGGGGAATAACTAGAGTCAAAAATGACTAAGCAGCGTAGATTTGTTGATTATGCCAAAGATCCGGTGACAGTTGCCAGGCGACTGCTTGGTCAGCGACTTGTGCGCATCGTGAACGGCAAACGCCTAGCAGGGACGATCATTGAGGTTGAAGCATATTTGGGCGCTAAGGATGAGGCTTGTCATACCTTTGACGGAAGAAGAACAAAACGCAACGAATCTATGTACTTAGAAGCTGGACATTCGTATGTATACTTCACCTATGGAATGCACTACTGCATGAATGTTGTATGTGGCAGAATAGATATAGATAAGGGTGTGGCTGTTTTAATTCGTGCAATTGAGCCTACACAAGGCATTGATCAAATGTTCCGCAACCGCAAAGCAGCCAAGAACGAAATCCAATTATGTTCAGGCCCTGCAAAATTAGCTCAGGCGCTTGAAATAGATTGCGCACTTGATGGTGTTGATATGCGAAAGAGCAAGCAGCTTTTTATTGAGTTAATAAGGCCGAAAATAGCGCCAGATTCGGAAATTGAGCAAAGCGCAAGAGTTGGAGTTGCACACGCCGGGTTTTGGGCGGATAAGCAGTTACGGTACTTTTTAAGGGGCTATGAGGGAGTATCAAAATGGAAATAGCCGATTATTGGTGTTTTTTTAGGGTGTATTTTGAGGCTCGAGGCCGATATCATCACTCCCATCGAATATACTGTGGGGTATAGAGGCTAGGTATTGGATCCACTTATGAGTGAACAACATCACCATACAATCGATTGGCGAGAGATTCTCACATCCGCAGGGCCATACCCCATGGAGGCCTTCGCATTTGTGAGAGAGGGGCTTAATTATGCCGTCGAGCAGGCGCATGATGATCCTGATTCAGTACCGGAGGTTGAAAGGCACATCTGTGGACAACAGCTTTGCATAGCACTACGAGATATGGCTATTGAAAAATATGGCCTGCTTGCCCCAACTGTGCTCGAACACTGGAAAGTCTGTCGCACAAACGACTTCGGCCGAATTGTCTTTGCCATGATCGATGCTGGTTTGATGACAAAAACATCAGATGACAATTTGGAAGACTTTCGGGCGGTTTACGACTTTGATGAGGCGTTTAGCCAAGATTCTCTGCTGGCAAAGCTTGGCTCCAACTAAGTTTTCCACAATCAAGAGATATTGTATTTGATCAGATGACTTGCCAGATTCGCAAGGCGCGGTAGGCTCAGATTCATGGCAAAGCCAGAAGAAGCTAAAGAAGAATCAAAAGAAACGGTCAAAGCCCATCGATTACACATTTGGCAAATCCAGGCGGTGCGCGATCTTCTGTTTGTTGGGGCTATCTTTGGAATCTTCTGGGCGGGTTATGCGCTCAGAGCGGTAAGTATTCCACTTCTGGTTGCCTTGATGCTCGCGTATCTATTTGAACCGGTTGTTGATCGGCTTTGCAAGCATCCCAAGATAAAAAGGCCGCACGCGGTTGCTGGGATCTTGGCAACTGGGGGCTTCGCAGTGCTTCTAGCTGTAGCGATCGCTCTACCACTAATCATCGTCCAGACTAAGGCCTTCGTTAGCGATATACGCAGCGGAGAGCTTCGCTCAGATGTCGCAAAATTAGGCAAGTATGTTCCCACTACATTCACAACAGAATTTCAAGGACTATTAGAATTCCTGCCAGGTGATGCGGAACCTGTAAGTCAGGATCAAAATGATGAAATTCAAGACAGCGAGCTTCAACCGGATCTTTCGGCGTCTGGTAATGCGCAGCCTGCCAACACCATTACGAATCAACAGCTCAGTAAAATGAAGGATGAATTAAAAAGTGAGCTTTTAGCTGAGCTTTCGCCTGGTGCTGCGGAAGAATCAAGCCCCGATATTTTGAATATCGCAAAGAATAGCGCGCAAGCAATAATGGGCGCCATCGGCGGAATTGTGCAATTCGGCCTTGTAGCGTTCTTGATTCCCTTCTACTTTTTCTTCTTCAGTTTGTGGTATCCGGAAGTTGTAAAATTTGGGGGACAACTGGTGCCGGAAAAGAACCGGAAGAACACATTTGAACTGGTCGCAAAGATGGATCACGTAGTAGCAGGTTTTGTGCGCGGCCGAATAGTTATCAGCCTAATCATGGGGATTATGCTGGCAATAGGCTGGTTTATCTGCGGCGTTCCCTATTCCATAGCGCTGGGATTGTTGGTTGGCGTATTCTGTGCAGTTCCATATCTGGGTGTGATTGGAATCCCATTAGCAGTCGGGCTACTGGTATTTGATAAGCTTGGTGTTGCTCCAGAAGACCTCGGAATTTGGCTTGGATGGTGGGGGGTATTCCTTTGGCCCACACTGGTTTTCGTAATCGTACAATTAATTGAAGGCTACGTATTAACACCCATGATTGCCGGTAAAGCAACAAACCTGGATCCAGTAACAATCATCGTCGCAGTACTAGCGGGTGGATCCGTACTAGGAATCTACGGCATGTTGCTGGCAATCCCCTTAGCCGCATGTGCCAAGATCCTATTTACCGAAGTATTACTACCAAAGATCAAAGCCTGGACCCGCGGCGAAGCCGCAGACCCATTACCCATAGATTAAAAACTTAATTAAACCGCAATCCCACCACGTTTAGCGGCGGGCTCCCAGCCCGCACTCCATTAGCCCCGGATTCCACCCGGGATCAAACGTGTAAAACACATTTACACAAAATCTCAAAATCCCCGTTGCCACTGCTTCAGGACGGTTCTGACTATACGAAACCAGTATTAAGATCCTATTTCTACAAAATACTAAGAATGCGCGCAAGATTTCATGGAAAACGGCGTAGTTACCAGTAGGTAGCAATAGAACCGTTAACATAAAGGAATCGGCATGATGAATACATCTAGGCTTCTTCGCCAATTATCTTGGTGGTACGTGCAGCTATCAGTAGCTTTTCTTGCAGGCGCGAGTATTGCTACACCTGCATTAGCACAGTGTCTACCCGATGAACTCCAAAAAGTTACCGCATCCGATGCCAGGCGTGGTGAATTATATGGAATTTCCGTTCAAATTCTAGGAGATCTCGCAATCTCAGGAGCAGCCTGGGCGCATGTCGAGAATCATCGAGCGGGTGCGGTCTATTCGTATCGCAAGGATCCCAATACAAACCAATGGATCCAGGAGCAGAAAATATTTCCTGAGGATCTTGGACCATTGGACTGGTTTGGCAGGTCTGTTGATATCAATCCTGTTGATCAGAACGTGATCATCATTGGAGCGTGGGCCAATGATGATGCTGAAGATTGCGGAGGTTCAGCGTGTGAATCAGGGTCAGCTTATATCTTCCGCTTTGATACTGATCTTGGCCTGTGGGTTCAAGAACAAAAACTCACAGCTTCCGATGCCGACCCTCAGGATTATTTTGGATGGGCGGTTTCTATATATGGGGATGTTGCGATCATCGGCGCTAAATTAGATGAAAATTCGGGGCAAGGTAGTGGGTCAGCATACATCTTTCAATATGATCACGATTCGGGTATTTGGAATGAACAGCAAAAACTAATTCCCCCAGATCCGAGCGGCTTCGGCCATTCAATTTCTCTTTACGAAGATGTTGTCTTAATTGGCTCACCTTTTGAAGATGAATTCGGCTATGGAACAGGTGCTGTTTATAGTTATCGCATGGATCCTGACAGTAAAGTTTGGCAACTAGAACAAAGGATCATTGCAGAAGATGCATCACAGGAAGATTTCTTCGGATACTCCGTCTCTTTGGATGGCAACACAGCTTTGATATCTGCATTTAGAGCCGATGGCGCTGTAAACCAAACAGGTGCAGCGTACATATTTACATACGGCGGTCAACAATGGACTCAAAGACATAAATTATTTTCGTCTGATGGTGGGCCATTTGACCAATTTGGTTTATCAGTATCATTAAATGGGAATATGGCTGTGGTGGCAGCAAACCTAAATGATGTAGGCGAGATTTATCACGGCTCAGCTTACATATTCACATTTGATTCCGAGCAGTGGAATGAAACCGCAAAGCTCATTGGATCAGATTTACAACTGTACGATACATTTGGTACAGCCGCGGACACAGATGGCCAGAACATCATCATCGGAGCAATCTATTACGACAGTGAATGTAATGTTTGGGAACACTGTGATTCGGGAGCGGCATACATCTATGGCGGACTAGACGATTGTAACACAAACGGTATTATGGATATCTGCGACATAGCAAACGGCAAGTCAACTGATAAAAATAACAACGGCCTTCCTGATGAATGCGATCCCCCAGCTTGCCCATGGGATTTAGATAACAGCGGCAGCGTTGGCGCAAGCGACTTGATTGCACTGTTTGCACAATGGGGTACTACTGGATCAGCAGACTTTAACAGCGACGGTATTGTTAATACCGCAGACCTACTCATCCTATTCGCCAATTGGGGACCGTGTGAGTAGTTGATCTAATTGAGATCTCTTTTGTGCTCTGACTTTATTTTCTCTTCTTTCTTTGCTTGAACTTGCTTTTTACGCCTAGGGTTTTTGTTGAGCCGCGGCCGCCTAGGGTTGGCATGTTTGACATGCCGGGGATTAGGTTGCCGCCTCCTTTTGACATTTCTTTCATTGCTTTCATCTTGCCGCCGAAGCCTGTGCCGGCCATTTGCTTGGTCATTTTCTGCATCATCTCAAACTGCTTTGTCAGTTTGTTTACATCGGTGGGGGTTGTGCCGGAACCTTTTGCGATGCGTTTGATGCGCGATTTGTTTAGCAGCTTAATATCATCGCGCTCCTTTTTGGTCATGGAATTAACCATGCCCTCAAGCTGATCGAGCTGCTTTTCATCAACCTGTACGTTCTTGAGCATTGAACCCACACCCGGGAGCATGCCCAGCAGTTGTTTCATTGGCCCCATGCGTCTGATGGATTTTAACTGCTTAACGAAATCATCCATGGTCAGCTTGCCGGATGCCATTTTCTCCGCTAATTTTTCCGCATCTTCTTCGCTGACTTCCGCTTGGGCTTTTTCAACAAGGGAAACCACATCACCCATACCTAGGATACGGCCGGCCATTCGCTGTGGATGGAATTCTTCAAGGGCATCAAAGCGTTCGCCCACGCCGATGAATTTTATTGGTGCGCCGGTAACAGATTTAACTGATAATGCAGCACCGCCGCGCGTATCGGAATCAAATTTGGTGAGGATTATGCCATCAACTGCCAGTCGTTGGTGAAACGCCTTAGCGGAATTGACCGCATCCTGGCCCACCATGGCATCAACAATCAAATATATCTGATGGGGGTTAAGTGCTCGATTAATTCCCTCAAGCTCTTTCATCAGATCATTATCAATATGCAATCGACCCGCAGTATCGAGTATTAATACATCAACCTTAGCTTTGCGTGCTTCACCAAGTGCGCGCAGGCAGACGCCGACCGCTACACCAGTTGCTTTACCATATTCAGAACATTTATCCGGTTCCGCATAGAAGTGAACTTTTACATTGCCTTTACCTTCAGTATCAACCTGCTCCGCTACAATTTTAAGTTGCTCGACCGCTGCGGGGCGTTGCAGGTCTGCGGCTGCAAGCATAACGCTTCGGCCGCGCTGTTTGAGATAGGCAGCGAGCTTGCCGCAGGTTGTGGTTTTACCTGAGCCTTGGAGGCCGCACAGCATTACGATTGTTGGTGCAGGCTCGACGAGCATTATGGGGTCGGTGCTTGTACCTTGGGGCGGGCTCATTAGGTCGATGAGTTTTTGATGGACGAGGCCGATCATTTCCTCGCCGGGCTTTAAGCTTTTGGTAACTTCCTGGCCAATGGCCTCGATGACAACTTCATCGCAGAATTGTTTAACGACATCCTGGTGTACATCCGCTTCCAGCAAGGCGGTGCGCACATCGTCCATAGCACTGCGCACGCCGTCTTCATCGATGCGGCCTCTGCCGGAGATGTTGCGGAATGTTGATTGAACTTTTTCGGATAGTGATTCGAACATTTTATTTTACTTGAAGAGTGGGAATGGATTGGAGGGTTGGAGGGGGTTGGCGGTTTTTGTGTTTATATTAGTATGTGAGGTTACGCGAAGCCGCAAGCGGCGGGAGTTTAGCGCTTTGATTGTAGCCATTTTTTTAGTTTAGTTTGAGGCCAGGTGTTTATGCATAGCTTGGGTGTCAACCAACCACGACGGGCGGTTAGAATGCCATACCTTAATAGATCAAAATTGTCAGGTGAATGGGCGTCCGTGTTGATAGCAATCAATGCGCCAGCATCGACCGCTGCTTTAACGTGTATATCGCGTAGGTCCAGACGCAAGTAGTTTGCGTTGATCTCCAATGCGGTATTGTGTTTCAGGGCAGCCTTAATTAATGCATTGATATCCGGACTTAACCCTTCCCTTCTATTTATAATACGGCCGGTGGGGTGGCCGAGAATGTGTACAAGCGGATTGGAGATTGCGCTGACTAAACGCTTAGTTGCAGCTTGAGGATCTTGTCTTAAAGCTGAATGGGGTGATGCAACAACAATATCCAGCTCGGCTAGTAATTCATCATCATAATCAAGTCGCCCATCTGCGTGGATATCAACTTCCGAGCCTGCGAGAATTGTTATGCCTTTGATTCGCTCGTTAGCTTCATGCACCGCTTGGATGTGTTTTCTTAATCGCTCAGGAGTAAGGCCATTGGCCTGCACGCTAGATCGCGAATGATCGGTCACGGCAATAGTATGAAATCCACGATCCAGCGCTTGAAGCGCCAGTTCATCAATCGTCATCTTGCCATCGGATGCAATTGTGTGAGCGTGCAGTTCAGCTTTGATATCCTCAAGCTCAATAAGCTTGGGCATTTTCCTTAGATTAATCTCACCGCGATCCTCCCTGATTTCCGGCGCAATCCAGGGTAAATCAAGGGCTTTGTAAATATCCTGTTCCGTCTTGGCGGCAACGGGTTTTACTCCACGCTGTTGTGGAGGTTTATCGTGCTGGCCATCATCAGGGTATAGACCATATTCGTTTAGCCTTAGGTTCTTCTTTATGGCGATTTCGCGCAGAAGAACATTGTGCTGCTTAGAGCCTGTAAAATATAAGTAGGCTGCACCGAAGGATTCTTTATCAACGACGCGCAGATCAACTTGTATGCCGCTTGCAAGTCGAATTGAACTCTTGGTTTTCCCCGCAGCAATTACTTTTTCAACACCTGGGAGTTTTTGGAAAGCTTGGCTAATTACATTGGGCTGTGTGCCACAGGCTAGAATATCTATATCACCAATAGTTTCGCGTCCTCTACGAAGTGACCCCGCATATTCCACTTGCTTAACGCCCTTTATTGTTCGCAGATAATCAACAATTTCCTCCGCTGTGATTAAAGCATCGCCTAGACGTATACGCTGACTGGCTTTGGCTGCAAATTCGATCGATTCGGTGATATTTTGAATAGTCTTTGCACCCATGCGTGGGAGCTTTTCAATTTCGCCAGTTTTGATTTTACTTTGCAATGTTTTAATATCAACAACGCCTGCTTTTTCCCACATTAGTTTCACAGTCTTTGGACCCAGACCCTGGATAGCTAGAACATCCAACAATCCATGGGGAATTGAATCGAGAAGTTCCTGATGTTCTTTTATAGAACCTGTTTGTACATATTCGATTATTTTCTTAGCTGACCCTTTACCAATACCCTCAATTGCCGTGATCTTGGCAGGCTCATCCACAAGCTGCGAAATATCCGCAACCATATCCTTTAAGATGCGCGCGACATTAGCATGCGCATTAACCTTAAAAGGATTGGCGCCAATGAGCATGAGGACTTTGCTCATTTCATCGAAGATTGCTGCGATTTCAGTATTTACAGACATAAGAATAAATGTCAAAACGTCGAAACGTCAAAACGTCGAAATTAAGAACTAAGAAGTGTACTTGTTTGATCATATTTCTTGTCTCTTCTCCGGTTTTGACTTTTTGACGTTTCGACGTTTCGACTTTTTCAACCTACATCCCCGATCCCCAGCGCTTCGCCGTAAGCTTTGAGTAAACGCTTTTTGAGTAAATCATCGCGATGCGTTTTTAGAGACGGAAATTCTTCAATCCATTGCTTGGCATCACTTCTAGCTAAACGCAATAACTCTATATCGTGCGGCAATTGTGCAACTCTAAACGGAGCTAAGCCTGACTGTTTAGCACCAAATAGCTCACCGGGCCCGCGTATTTGCAAATCCATTTCAGCGATGGCAAACCCATCATCGGTTGAAACAATTGCTTCCAATCGAGCTTTGGCATCATCAGTTTTAGGATCTGCAATAAGCACACACAGACTTTTCTTGCTGCCACGACCGATTCGACCACGCATTTGATGAAGCTGGGCTAAACCAAAGTTGTCCGCATGTTCCACAATCATCACAGAAGCGTTGGGCACATCTACGCCAACTTCAATGACGGTTGTTGCAACAAGCACATCAATATCGCCCGCTCTAAAATCCTGCATTATTTGTTCGCGGGTTTTGCGATCAACTCGCCCGTGCAGTTGGGCTAAGCGTTTTCCTTTTAGATGTCCTTGCGATAACCACTCAAGATGAGATTGAACATCTTTTAATTCTCTTTGGGACTGCTCAACTGCGGGAACAACAATGTACGCCTGTTCACCATCTTCTATGCGCTTAGCCAGATATTTGTAGACCTCATCCGCTTTAGATTGTGTTACTAATTTAGTTATTACGGGTTTTCTACCGGGAGGTAAACCGCGAATCGATGAAATATCTAAATCGCCAAAGAGTGTAAGTGACATAGTCCGCGGGATTGGGGTTGCGGTCATAACCAGCATGTGTGGCGTTGATGAAACATCATCGGATTTAACGCGAAGTATGGCCCGCTGATGCACACCAAAGCGATGCTGCTCGTCAATTACCGCTACGGCTAAGCTTTTAAATCGAACTGATTCAGTTAGTAAAGCGTGGGTGCCGATTAGTATGTCAATCTCACCATCTGCGAGACGTTTTAATATATTTTTGCGCTCGGCTTCGGTAAGTGAGCCGGTTAAGACTTCTATGGTGACTTTAGAACCTGATAGCATTTGAGATATTGATTGAAAATGTTGTTCTGCGAGCAATTCGGTAGGGGCCATCATTGCCGCTTGATGTTTTGCTGCAACGGCCATGAGCATGGCGTAGAGTGCAACAACGGTTTTCCCTGACCCCACATCACCCTGAAGCAGGCGATTCATAGGCACGGTTTGCGATAGGTCGCAAGCGATTTCGCTTATTACAGCTTGCTGACTATTGGTTAATGTAAATGGGAAACGTGCGGTGATATGTGCATCAATCGCAGCGTTGTGTTTTAGTGATGGAGCTATTAACGATTCTCTTCGGTGTCTGCGTTTTATAAAAACCGCCAGTTGCATCATAAGAAGTTCATCAAATGCTAAGCGCCGCCTGCCATGGGCAGATTCATCCTTATGCTGAGGCCGATGCACCATTCGATAAGATTCAGCCAAGGTTGGAAAAGCCCGTTGCTTGCGATACTCCTCATGCAGATGATCTTCGAGCTGCGATAGCGTTGGATCCAATACCTCTAGTACAGCTTGCTCTATTACATGCGAAGATAAGTCCTCACTAGCAGGATAAACCGGGCGAAATTGCTCACCGCGCGGCGAATGAGGTTCATCAGCATTTGCATATTCCCAGCGCGGATTGACCATCTCCATGTAGTCACCGTGGCGTTTAACTTTCCCCCAAGCGTGAACAGTTGCGCCCGGATGCAATTTACCACGCATCCATGGTGCGTTAAACCAGGTTATTTTTAGTGTGCCGGTATCGTCTTCGAGAGTTGCTTCAGTTCTTGAGTGACGCCCTCTTGAACTCCGAACGGTTGCGATTTCGCCACAGACCGCAATATTCGCTTCAGATCCATGGTGTGGCGAAACTATTTCCGATGCTTTTGCAATAGATTGCTCCGCCAGCTCATGTTCATATCGCATGGGCAAGTGCAGAATCAGGTCGGCAACGCATCTGATTCCAAGCCGCCTGAATGCGAGTGCTGTTTTTGGCCCAATGCCGTGAACTTCAGCAATGTTGACTGTCAGAGGATTTACGGTGTGCGTTGTCATCGAATAATCGTAGGTTAGCGAAAAAACATATTATGATGTGTTTATGACTCGTTTGCCGTTTGATCCTGATAAAGCTGCTGGAGACAGTGCAAAAACCAAGCCCACGCGGGATAGGCTTACGGTTTCCCAGGCAACGCAACTTATAAAATCTACACTTGAGCAGCGCTTGCCCGCAACGATTCACGTAATTGGCGAAGTCAGCAATCTGGCGCATTCCAACCATTGGTATTTTTCCTTAAAAGATGACAAGGCTGTGCTTAGCTGTGTTGCCTGGGCATCCTCAGCCAAGAAGTTCGGTTTCGTGCCCAGTGAAGGCGATGAAGTTGTCGCAACCGGCCATATCAGCCACTACCCACCACAAGGGCGCACGCAGCTTTATGTAACTGGGCTAAAACCCGTAGGTGCGGGTGCGCTTGAACTTAAGTTTCGCGCCATGTGTGATGAGCTTCGCAAGCTCGGTTACTTTGATGTCGCTCATAAGAAACCGCTGCCATTGTTCCCGATGCGTATTGCGGTAATTACTTCTGAAGGTGGAGCAGCATTGCATGATGTTATCGCAACCGCTTCTGCACGCTGCAAAGCTGTTTCACTTCTAATAGTTGATACGCGCGTGCAAGGCGAAGAAGCAGCTAAGCAAATTGCTAGCACAATTCGCTGGGTAGATAAAAATAGTCATAAGCTCGGTATTGATGCAATACTCGTTACGCGCGGTGGAGGGTCTACCGAAGACCTTTGGTCCTTTAATGAACGCGAAGTTGCGGATGCTACTTTTAAGTGCAAACTACCGATCGTTGCAGCAATTGGGCATGAATCAGATACATCGGTAATTGAACTCGTTGCGGATGTTCGAGCAGCTACTCCAACACAAGCAGCAATGTTACTTGTTCCTGATAGCACTCAACTAAATGAACAATTAAATCACCAGCAGCATCGACTCACTTCGCTTGTGTCGCGCTTGGTACAACAACAAAAACAAAGATTGGAAGTTCTGCAGCAATATCCACTTTTTAAGGATCCACTTGAGTTTGTAAGAGATGCAAGGCAAAATGTAGAGCGAATACATCTTGATCTATCAAGAGTTATACGTTCGCGCGTAATGAAAGATCAATCGCAAATTGAACAACTAGCAAATCGCCTTGGGAGACTTCGCCCGGAAATCATCACGTCGGATCAACGCCAACGCCTTGCAGTACTGCGTGATCGCCTGCATCGAGTTATGAAGATCCGCCTGGATCAGCGTCAAACTCTGCTAACTCATCGCAAACGCCTCGAGCGCAGCGTATTTTCTCACTTTAAGTATCTAACAGAACGGACAAGCTCACTTGCGCGCCAACTAGCAAGCGTTGGACCGGATCGGGTGCTGGCCAGGGGCTTTTCCTATACAACCACTAATAATGGTAAGCTAATTCGCTCAATTGGTGATGTATCCAGCAACCAACACATCGTAACTCGTTTAATCGATGGAACTTTCGATTCGATCGTGGCACTAAATAGCAAACAGAAATCCAAACGAATAACCAAGCCTATTTCACCCAGGCAAATGGACCTATTTGACCAAAACAGGTAAATTCAAAAATATGGCCTCTAAGAAAACATCTAAAACACCACGCATCGACCCTAAAAAGCTCAGCTTTGAAAAGGCGGTTGCGGAACTTGAACTGATAATCGAACGCATCGAGCAGGGTGAGGTTGGCCTGGAAGAGAGCCTCGATGAATATCGCCGAGGTGCTCAGTTAATAACGCGATGTCGCGATGTGCTTGATGTAGCGCAGCAGCAGATTGAGAAGATATCTGCGCAGGAAACTGCCGATTGATGATTACGCCAACTTATTTCACTAACTAGATGTTTTAGAGACACACAATCCTTACATGCCACTTTGGTTCTATCAACATGTTCCGGTGGGATTCTTCATCTTTGCCCTTGGCGCAATAGTCGGCAGCTTCTTAAACGTAGTAGTCCACCGATTGCCTTTGGGGATGAGCGTTGTTTCTCCACCCAGCAGATGTCCAACTTGTGGCGCGCGCCTGGCCTGGCACGAGAATCTGCCGATCATCGGCTGGTTTCTAGTTAAGGGAAAATGCAGATATTGCAAGGTAAAGATCAGCCCACAATATGTGTGTATAGAAGCTATCGTTGCATTGCTGTTTCTTGGCTTGTACATAGCGTATTACGTCGTTGGCCCTAGCATTATTCACCCATGGTGGGGCGGTGTCGGTGGTGATTGGTTTTACTACAGCGGCGTATACAGAAGTTCGCCATATTTCATAGCTCATCTTTTTCTAGTGGCAGGCCTCCTTGCCATGACGCTTATTGATGCGCGCACATTCACCATCCCCATGCAGATTCCATTGGTATTAACAATCGTTGGTTTTCTTGCCGCAATTATTCAGCCAATGATGCCGACCATCCCCGCCACAGCAACAGGCTGGCCGACGGTAACGACGTGCACTTGGCCGTGGTTTATGAGTTCCGCCTGTGGGATGCTGGGGATATTTATTGGCATCTTTCTGCTGAAAACCGGCAAAATACGCCGCAGCTTCGCTGATTATGAAAAATATGTGAAAGCTGATGAAATCATAGGAAATTATCCACACGCTCGTAGAGAGATGGGAGTTGAGTTTCTTTTTCTACTTCCATGCATGATTGGACTGGTCGCAGGCTACTATCTGGGAAAACTTCTGCCAGCTACATGTCCCCCAATATTTTTCCAATCCCTTGGTGGTGCATTACTTGGGTATCTCATAGGTGGAGGTTTGATATGGTCTGTTCGTATTCTTGGATCGCTAGGCTTTGGCAAGGAAGCCATAGGCCTGGGAGATGTTCACTTACTTGCTGCAGTAGGGGCTGTGCTTGGCGGGCTCGATTGCTATTTGGTTTTTCCCTTCATCGCTCCAATTTCTGGCCTAGTTTGGGTCGCTATGTCGATTGGTCTATCGGCGATGTTTAAGCGCGCCAGGCGTGAGTTGCCGTTTGGGCCGCATCTAGCAGTGGCGACATTAGTTGTGATTCTTTGTCGACCTGCAATAAATTGGCTGATACCAAGGACGATGCCGTTCTTGCCTCAGCCAGGATTATGCCTGCCCACAACGCCACCCGTGACGCCGATTACACCGCCCGGCCAAGTCCCTCCTGGGCCGTGAATGATAAGTGAATAGAAATACGTTAACGGCACACGTGGATGTGCCAAGTAAACGAGAAACGGCGAGACCGGTTTGGTGGAACCAAACGAGAAAAAGGATTTTCCCATGCGTCTAGCAACAAAAAAACTGATGGGTATTAGCGTACTAATTGCGGTCGTAACTCTAAGTGGCTGCACTGATAGCCTTACTGAAGCAAATGCTCTGCTAATCGAAGAAAATGGATCACTAAGAAATCAAATAGACAGTCAAGATCGAGCTCTAGCCGATGCGCAACATGACTTGCGCGATTCTGCGGGAAGAATCGCACAGCTTCGTCGGCAAATCGATGACTATGAAAGAGGAATGAGCAACACTGGCCGCATCACAGGCTTTGAAGGAATCGCAGGTGTTAATGCCACTATCAGCGGCAATGAAATTACTGTTTCGGTTGAAAGTGATGTGCTGTTCTCCTCCGGCAAGACTTCACTAAAGGGTGCTGCCAAGAATTCTCTTAGCCAAGTTGCATCTGTTCTTAACAATAACTACAGCAGCCGATCAGTTCGCATCGAAGGCTATACCGATACTGACCCCATTCGAAAAAGCGGTCACAAAAGTAATTACCACTTAGCATTTGAGCGCGCATATGCAGTGCGCGATTACTTAATACAACGTGGAATAACCAAAGATAGAATTTCCTTAGCCAGCTATGGCCCGGACAAACCTTTGGGATCAAAGAGCCAAAGTCGTCGCGTAGAAATTGTAGTAATTGCCAATTAACTATTCCGCAACCCCACTGGCAGGAAAATAAAGAGGTCCAAAGCGGCACTGATTTAACTATTAATTTAGTCAGTGCCGTTTTTATTTGGCAAGCACCAAAAAGCCGTCCCGATTCAATCGGAGCCGGTCGCGTTCTTCAAACGGAATTAACGGCGAGATAAAACATCAAAACGTCGAAATATCAAAACGTTTAGCGGCGGGCGCCCCGCGCGCATGTTTGTGATTGGAAAAGTCAGGCATCAAGCTGCCGCAGAACTCAAAAACACCAATCGCAAAATTCCCAATGTATTGGATCCCGATATATCGGGTTACGATATATGTAGTTTGAAGGCAAATGGTATAGTGTTAGGGCGTTTATCGAATGGAGCGCAATTGTACGACCCCGCCGACCACTCACCGGCAGACCCGGCTTTCATAGTTTCTTTTCCGAGCCTCAATCTACGAACATAAAAATAATTCCACAGATTGCTGCGCCTACAAAAAACGCAATCGCGAGACGACGACATGTAATACCAAGAGTAGTTTCTGGAGGGCGTGACCTTGCGAATGATGGATCACCGTAATAGTTATTACGTTCAGCTATACATTCAATGATGAAAGAAACAAACATGCCTAAAAGGCAAATAGTTGCGATTGGAAGTAAGATAGCATTTCCTCCATTCTTAGAGTTTAAGCTACCAGGGGACAAAATGGGATAAGTACAATATCTCCGACCTCCCCCTGAATTATTGAAATATGGTGTCTGACACCTTTTCCGACCCGGCAACAACCGTTATCGTATATTGGTGACGCCAAAACATTGGGCGATCCGCTTTAGTGGGAGTTAGTTCGGGTATTTGAGATTCGTCTGTCATCTTATGTTCTATTGCATTTATTTGTCGGGCCAAATGATCGTTTTGGCTGACTCACTGACAATACTTACCACAATATCCCTGATGGCTTTAGCTGTCTCGACGCCAACTTTGCCCATAATTCGTTTAAAGCGTGCGGCTCCAAGTTGGGTACGTGGTGAGTCTGATACTAAATCGGCAATACTTTCTCGTAAAATGACCACTTCTGACTCATTGAGATTGCCATCTTCTACTGATAATTCGATCGCAGCCTGGATCGTTGTCTCAGTCCATGGAAACGGTTTGCCACAGTTTTGACAGTAGGCCGGTGTCTTACGTAACTGAACAATACCATCTAAGTTATCAAACAGTGCACCACGTATCTCCTCGTTACAATTGGGACATGTCGTGATAGTCTTCTCACCACATCGCTTGCAATACTTCTCGCTAAATTTAGGCATATTGTGAATTGCATCATTAGTGATGTGACCATATAGACAAATCTGAGCTGTATCGAATCCTATTAGATCATGTGAATCAGTCCAATTCATGGTGGTTATTGTACTAGGATGCTTCAAGTTAGCGATTATCACTTTGATGTCTAACAGGTAGAATTTCACTGCCCTTCCAAAAAAATGGCTCCGCAATGCGGAGTTCGTAGTAACTAGAATGGCGATGGGCGGACTCGAACCGCCGACCTAGGGTTTATGAATCCTATACGTACCCGCATTATCAAACCAATAACGGCCTGGCGATATCTCAATTGCGGATAAGTGAAACTCAATCAACCTATAAAAACCTCGGATGTAACTTGGTTAGTGTGCAAATTGCACACTAGATTAAGCCAGTAGGCGGTAGTTAACCATCTCCCCGTGCAGCTTACTACAACCCACTCGCGTAGGCGAAACCTGTTAAAGGCTAAGTTAGACCTGTCCTCGCGTACTCTCAGCCTTCGCGCGCGCGTTCTGTTATACAAGAAAGGCTGATTCATACGCAAGAATGCGCTTTTTCGTTTTCAAATACCTACAGAATCGCGCGCAGAACGCGCACAATTGAAACTGACACGACTCAGGTTACAAACCTTAATGGTTAAATACCTATGTGTGACGTAACTATTTAACCTCGCTTCAATACATTAGCGATAGTCTGAGCGCTCAGCCTACCTCCACGTCGATTGTAATGTCCTTGGCTTTCAAGTTCGGTAGCAATGCTACGTAGTGATAGTCCATCGTGGCGAAGTTGACGCATAAGAACGATAGCTTGCTGCTCATGGGCATCTTCTATCCAGCCACTTCCGTTTAGCTTGTAGCCATAGGGAGCGTGTCGGCTTATCCTCTTGCCATTGGATCGCATAACAGCCAATGCCTCAGATGTACGTTCTCCAATAGCTTCTCTTTCCCATTGGCTAACCGAACCCATTACATTCAACACTAGCCGACCCGATGCTGTACTTGTGTCGATATGATCGGCAACACTGGCAAACTCAACTCCGGATCGTTGGAATAGATCGACTAACTCGCCAAGATCGCGCACTGATCGAGTTATCCGATCCAGTTTAGCAACTACTACTACGCCAACCTTGCGACCACGAATCAGCCGGAGAAGCTCAGCCATGCCAGGACGATCCAAACTCTTAGCAGAGAAGCCAGCATCCTCGATAATTTTCATTAAGTCCAGATCATGCATCGTTGCATAGGCCTGGATCTTCATATGCTGGGATTCCAGACTTGCTCCACTATCAGCTTGATCTTTGGTACTGACCCGGACGTATCCAATAGCTTTAGATTCATTCATATTTTCATTACTCCTGCAGCTACGGCCTGCAACATAGCGCGCATGTTGTTCTTGCACTTCTGAGCTAGCTTGATGTATGCAGCAATAGGTTGTCCATCTAAGCCTTCTAGCTGCGCTATACCTTGAACATGAGCAGCAAACAGCTTTGCCAAGCCTTGATTCGTCAATGCAATATCAAAGCAGCGCGAACATAATGGGCTAGCGTCGATATGATCCTCAAATAACTCTGCTTGGCCTTCTTTGGTAGTGGTGAATATGACTACTACATGCGCTGGAATCATCTCAAGAACATCTAGCAGCAATTCGATACTTGGCGCGCTTAATCCATGCGATTCGTTGATAATGTACGCTCGTCCACCCTTGCCCCAAGCTGATAATTGCCAATCCTGGACAGTCTCTTTTATTGCCTTGACAGTGAATGCGCGCCCAACCGTAGTCGAGACAAAGAAATCATCGGCAATCAGCGCGCCAATGATCTTTGCAAGCGTAGTCTTTCCTGTACCGGATGCGCCGGATATCCAATAAGACTTGCCACCAGGATCGCCTACCGATTCAATCTGCTTAACTGCTTTAGGTTGTCCAACTACTTCGGACAATTTGCTCGGGCGATACTTCTCATATAATGGTAAACTCATAGTAAAGACTCCATAAAGTAGAATGAAACCAGTGCTAAACTGCAAGGATGTAGTCAGCAGCCTTCTGCGCAGCCGATGCGGATTGGATAACTAGCTTCGAGTCGTTGCGAAGCTTCTTGAGCCAGCCGTCGATATAGCTAGCTGCGTTTTCGATTGTTGACGCCTCAATGCTGCAATGACCACAAAGAAAAGCCGATCCCATCTCGGCAACCAATTCCTCTTTGGCATAGCTTGACGATGCGTAGTCAGCCTTGTCAGTAATTCCTGTACGAGCCAACCTATTCTTGCTTCCGGTTGAATGAGTCAATTCGTGGAATAATGCAGCGTAGTAATGCTCGGCAGATTTGAACCTATCCGGCTGAGGCATCTGTATCTTATCTTCACTAGGTTGGTAGCTTGCTCTATGACCGCATATCTCAATCTTTGGCGGATTGGGCATACTGGCCACGACCGACTCACAACGCTCGATCGGATCGAAGTCTATTTGTGCAAGGTTCGATTGTGGATACTCAACGCCTTCAGTTTGCTGAACATTGAAGACCGAATAGAAGCGCAACACTGGAATTGAGACTTGTTCTAGCTTGCGAGTTAGAGGGTCGCGCTTTGCTACTTCATACTGCTTATAGAAAACGACCCTAGTAGACTTTTCACCCTTCTTGACGTTTCCACCACGTTCTTGAGCTTGCTTGTAGGTTAGCCAGTAGGCTGATTCGTACCCTTCGCACCACGAAGTAACGCCAAGTAGAAAAGGGTTGACTCCACGGTAATGCTTGCCCGATGCTAGATTCTTAGGGCAAGAATCCTCACCAGCCCAAGGCTTATGCCAAGGGACGACTCCGCGCTCTAATAGCTCAATAACTCGATCCGTGACTATTTGATATACTTTGTTTGCCATTGAAATACCTTTCTTTGGCCGCGCTCCCGGTAGCTTCTACTACGCGGGAGCAATTTTAATTGTCGGCTATGCTTCACAATGAAGCCTTAGCCCTTATGACCGATGTTCTGTAAACATCCGGTCGGATATAGACAATACTATACACTTCTATCGCCTTTGCAAGCGCTTTACTACTACTTTTCCATAAGTTTTCAAGTATTTTTCACCGCAAGATATCGACTTCGCTGCGATATCTTTACCATACCCTCCGCCTTCGCACAGAGAGGTACTGGGTTAACCTCCTCCTCGCGTAGTTGCAATTCTGTCGTAACGCAATCAGTTAGGGGGGCCTTCAAAGTATGTGCTGCTGTCAAAAAATTGGGGGGAAAACTTGGTTTGTTACGCAACGGCACGAATTGGGGATCAGCGAAGGGGGGCCTAGAAATACTCAACGGCTATTAAAAAATTGGGGGGAAAATTCTGCTTGTAACGCCACGGCACTCGAAGAGCGCGTGTATTACTGCCAGAACTGACGCAATGAATTCACCATTTAGTCGTAATAACGCTTGAAACTGCGTACTGACCTGAAACTCGGATCGGCACTCGTGCGTATTGTGCGCTAGAGCAATTGAAAAGGGAATTGCAGATGGATAGCGAGTTCATCTCATCAACGACTAATCTGGTATCTACGATTGTCCGGCACACCATCCGATTCATTCAAAAACCTGTAGTGTCCGTCTTATTCGGCGTCGCACTGTTTCTGGATGCATGTTCGTTGGGCCAGGGGTCAACTGTTGGCAGCATTATCACACAGCCGTTGCCCCGTCAATGTGGTGGCTACTACAGCACTTTCGCTATCATTGTTGAAGGTGTGCAAGGTGCCGAGCTAATGGATCAAGAATCCGTTAGCGACTTTAATCTCGATGAAGAGAAGGTAATAGGTTTCGCTTCTTGCTACCCTAGGCCATCGTACAGCGGCTGGTGGGCGATTACGGAACAGACCCACAACGCAACTCTTCGCGTCTTATCACAAACACGATCTTTTACTCTTCAGGAACAGCAAAGGTTACCCCAGCAATTCGCTGAACTAATCGAAAAGAACGAGTGGTACCTCAATGCTGAGTATGTTGACAAGCTTCGTTCTGGTGGAGGAAAATTGCGGCGCATCCTCTGGAGCGGATACATACATAACGTGGTAGCTACTTTCCTTGCGACAGCTTTTCTATTTTCATTCGGCTGGTTGCCCAAACGAATAGCGTCTAACCGGCGTGAACAAGCTCAGTCCAGCGGTCTCTGTCCGGAGTGTCGATATGATCTTCAGGGATTAGCAGAGGAAGGCTGCCCCGAATGTGGCTGGGGACGGGAAGCTGAGGCGTAGAATGATGCTATGAAACGCCGCCTGTTCAAACTTGCATTGTTTCTTCTACTCGGTGCGATAGTTAATGTTGCGGTGGCGTGGGGGTGTGCGATCAGACTCGATATCCGCAAGAGTTCAGGTACATCGCTATACCGATCTCTATATCCGGATGAAAGCCAATCCGAAGATCCATTCTGGATGGTTTCACGACTTACTAGACCCGGGGCTATGCACCTCTTTTCACACCGAGGCATGCCGCATCATGGCCCTAGTCCGAGTGCATTGGAGGGACTGCCTGAATCACTTGTACCGAATTGGGCACGCGACGAACTGTTGCCATGGCAGAGTAGTAGTATCACGCAGTTAAACGATTTCGGTAACTGGACGGTAGATGCCCGCGGCTGGCCCCAATTGTCCTTGTGGTGCGTTTGGGCACGAAAAATATTACGCCTGCGGCCAGCCGAAGGGGGGATCCAACTACCCGAGCGATGGGTGATGGAACACGATCGCCAGTGGCTCAGAGTTACAACACTACCGTACCGCCCCATCTGGCCCGGTTTTGCGATCAATACGATCTTCTACGCTACGATTCTTTGGCTACTAACACTTGGCCCATTCACCGCGCGCCGAATGATTCGCCGCAAGCGCGGTCTCTGCATCAAGTGTGGATACGATCTGCGAGGAATGGATCACGATAAATGTCCGGAATGTGGACATTAAGAGTTTTCTGCAATCGTAAAGAAGTTGCCACGTTAATGTAGTATGAGTCGCTGTTTGATAAGGGTCATGCTTTTCCTCACATTGGGAGCAATTACGACTATTGCCGTCGCGTGGGGATGTGCGATGTGGGTAGATCGCGGCCAAGTGAAGCTTGTCGAAGGGCGGACAATGCAGGGCTATATCTGGGTCGTCCGCAGAGGCTCGGCTGATTGCCCGTATGGGGTAAATACTTAGCCGTACTTTGAGACACTGTTCAAATCTTTATTGTATGTCGAAATCTTTGCTGAGCTGCCGGATGATTTTCTCGGATGAATATTTACAATATACGAGCAAGCATTTGATCGCGACAACGTGATCGAGCTTTGTATCGAGGGCAAGATAAAGCAGCTGCCAGCAGGATCCGGCTGCATCATGACAGGGTACACAGTGCATCAATCTTGGCATCCAACGTCTCGATGAGCGCAACAACGAACTCGTGCGTTGGCGTTGGGATACTCATCCGTCGCCCGTGCTCGATGAGTTGGCGGTTCAGTTGTCCGATTTCACTCTTGCGATGCTCACGGATGTCCTCAGCCATACTGGGTGTGTGGCCGCGAGCATGTTCGAGAATGTCATACGCGTGAGAGATGTATTCCTCCCCAAGAGCAACTCCGTGTGCTGTGGCAACTGCGATGCCCTCAGCGATCAGCGCCTCGACGATCGTGCGGGCTGGTGAGCGCAACGCCTGATCGATATTCGCGTTGACCAGTGCGCAGACGGGGTTGGTTGCTGCGTTTAGGATTCCCTTCCGCCACACTTGTTTTTCGATATCCGACGCCACGCACGTGTGAAATCCTGCACTGCTCAAGATGCTCGCTATTCGGTAGCAGGTTTGACGATACGCCGGATCGAGCGTACCGATGTAGTGGGGAGGTTGATCGAGGGTGATCTTGACAGCGCCGTCCTGACCTGGTGACGTCGCGCCAATGTAGAGCACCATGCGCAGAACACGTGGGTAGTCGAGTAGTCCCATCAGCTCGCGAGCAGACTCAATACCATTCTGAAAGCTTACGATGAAAGCTCCATTGCGATTCTGACTGATCCTGCGCAGCACAGGCTTGAGCTCCTCTGCGACCGCTGGTATGGAAGTCGTCTTTGTGGTAACGAACAGGACAGTTACGCCTCCGAGATTTTGCAGGTCTGCGATGCTCCGGACAACGATGGGCCGAGACGACGTCTCAAAGAGTCCTGACGTTCTGACACCGTTCCGAATAATCTCCGCGGCACGTCGGGGATTTCGGCACACTATGGCGATGTCCATGAGATCGCCGAGCAACGCCGCCAAGGTAGAGCCCATTGCACCGGCGCCCACTATGCCAATTCGACCGACGCTTGGTTGACGGCTCATGGTCCGGTGGGCGTGCGGGGTGTAACCCTGTGAAAGTGAGCGATTTGGATCGATGTTAATCATTGGAAAAGGCTATGGCTAGG
>JACZRS010000028.1 GCA_022574595.1 Planctomycetota bacterium
GATGATCTGTCTGAAGCTCTAAATGATGAATTATGGTTTGATTCGCAGTTCCGCTCGCTACTTAAAGTTGGTCAGGCAAGTGGTGAACTGGATCAATTACTTCAGAGAATTGGTGAACGATACTCGCGCCAAGCCAACCGACTTATAGATAGATTAGCTGTATTACTTGAGCCGTGTGTGATTCTTAGTTTGGCGGTATTTGTCGGAATGGTTGTTATGGCAGCGATCCTGCCACTACTGCGATTGCAAGAGGTGTTGTGATGGATAGAAGAAGGAATCAAGGCAGCATGGCATCGAGGCACTTAGGGATGACCTTGGTGGAAGTCTTGGCGGTGGTGGTGATTCTTGGATTGATTGCTGGGACTTTACTTGTTGGTTTTTCAGGAAGCTTTGGTAAAGCCAAGCATGAACTTGCCAAGAGTGGAATAGGCATAGTAATCACCCAATTGGAAAAGTATCGCTTAGATAAAGGTGTATGGCCAAGTAACGACCAGGGGCTTTCCGTACTTACTGATGGTCAGGCTAAGCCTTCGGACTCATACTACCTTAACGCTGGGCAGCTACAGGATCCTTGGAATCGCAACTATCTATATATAACTCCCGGCCCGGATGGCCATCCATACGAGGTGCTTACCTACGGAGCAGATGGCCAGCCCAATGGTGAAGCTGAAGATGCGGATATCACATCTGTAAATCTCCGAGGTGATAGTCAATGAACTGTCGTCTCAGATTGAAATCCGGAGTTTATTTCCAAAGGGGCTTCACTCTAATAGAGCTGCTTGCTGTAATCGTTATTGTTTCATTGACGGTTGGTATTGCAACTATTGGATTGGCAGCATCAACTGAAAGTGCTGAGTTTCATGCAACTGTATCGCAGCTTAAAACACTTGATGCTCAAGCGCGGGCATTCAGCCGCAATCTTGGTTCACTTACAATACAAGTCAATCCACAGCAGCAAGGAGTAGAATTGTATGTAAATAACAATAATGAGTTACTTAAACGAATAACTTTAGCAAAACCTATCACCGTTCAAATAGTTACAGAACGACAAGTAAACTCAATCACATTTGATAGTTTCGGGCGAAGTGTTGATTACGATATTCAGATCACCACAAGTTCCAGATCCATAACCTGGCATGTCAATGGTTTGACTGGTTACATCATTGATGGGAAGGCACAACAATGAGCAGCAGACGCGGCCTAACACTAATTGAAGTTCTTGCTGCAACAGTGCTGCTATCTATGCTCGCAGCTTCCTGTGTTCCACTCTTGCGTTTAGTGATGAACGATTTACGCCATCAAGATGAACACTTTGATCTAATTGAACTCTCACGCTTTGTTGATGAGATATTGGCTGAGCCATCAGAATTTTATCTTGATCCAGATATGTTCTCAGAGTCTGGTGAGCACACTATAAATTGGCCGGAAAGTAAGATTGGTACTTCCGTAATAATGCACCGTTTGATTAGCGATGATCCTAAAGCCAATCATGCCTGGCTGAATTTTTCATGTAATGGAAAAAGCGTATTTCGTTGGATTCCAGTTGATAATGAAGACGATCAGGAATCTCAACCATGAAGCGTGGCCTGACAATGATCGAATTGCTTGTCTCTCTGGGCATCTTTAGCGGCGTAATGCTTGGTGTTGTATCTTGGATTCAAACAACGACGCGCACAAGTTCACTAGTCGAACCGCTGCGCTGGCAGATCGCAGCCGAAGCAGTGCTTCAATTGATTCACGATGATTTAATAATTGGAGATTTTCCAACTGATCGAGAGCGCCATCGCCGCAACACACCTCCGCAGGTCAGAGTTAGTGACAATGTGCTTGAGATTCGAACTCGATCACAAGCTCAAGGTCAATCTGCTAGTTCAGCCACCCATCGCTACTCGATTGATCGATTAGCAGGCACACTTCAGCGTAAAGCACAATACCCAAGAGGTATGCGAGATAATCGTCTATTGCTCGATAATGTGAGAGAATGGCTTTGCACGATTAATGATGAAGCTCAGACACTAAGTGTGAGCATAATTTCAGAAAATAATCAAATAATTACCAGGAGCTATCGCCTGCCATGAGTTTGAATAGCTCATCAATTTATGCACACTCTCGGCGCGGAGCAGCACTGCTGGTTGTTCTAGCAGCACTTATCCTGGTTATGACGAGTTCAGTTAGCTTGGTCAATATTGCATCTACCAACAAGATCCATCGCCAATTAGATCAATCTGCCAAACAAGCGGATGATCTTCTTACAGCTTCTAATGACGCAATCATAAGTTGGCTAAACCAAGAAGCAGATCAAGTGGTGCTTCCCCCGGAAATTCTGGAGCCGTGCGTTGATGTGCTTCATGATGCATGGACTATAAATGATACTAATTACCAGCTGCGCATCACCGCCTGGGATCAATGTGGCATGGTGCCGATTGAACTTGCACGGGCCGGTTCACCTATGCGTCTTACATTATCAAGTGAAGTTAAAGCAGCAATTGATAAGGTTAAGATCAAACGCAATCAGCAGCTGGGGCTCGATCAGTTTATCATTGAATATTCCGGGGGTGAGAAGCTGAGAGTTTTTCCATTACCCAGCAAGTCGCAACCGTTAGGATTTATCGATCCACTTGAGGCATCCGATGCCGAAGGAGGTCTTTCCCAGCTGCGTTATCAAGTTGATAAAAGCCCTTCAGCTATCGGCTCTGTAATCGCAACTCATTGTAATAACACAATCAATCTCAATACCGCGCCACTGAAAGTGATAGAACAAGCGCTTAGGTCAGCAGGTCGCGGTGGACTCGAAGTTGTCCTGGCTGCGCGTACTGAAGGCCGTGCAGCTAACCTAGGAGATCTTCAAGTAAACCAAAGCTCGAAGCGACAGACTATAAAGTTAGTGAATTCCAGCAACGCCTGGTCGTTCCGAATAGATATCCGTTCTGGTTCACTTAAACGCTCATGGTGGGCTATCTATATAAAAACAAAATCAACGTGGGAGTGTGCACAACGCCTTGCGATTACCGAATGATCCAATTCGATCGATCAAGCGAACAATGAAGCTGACCTGGCTGGTTGGCAGTATTGCAATTATTGCGTGCGCCAGTTGGGCGATTCTATTGCAGGAAGACTCAAGCATTGATCCCATTACAATTGATCTTCATCAAGCAAGACCGTTAGTAGCAAACGATACTGACCAATCTCTTGATCAAAGTGCGTTCATAGCCAATCTATGGAATCCTCCCCCAGTAAAGCAATCTAAGACAAAGCAGGCAATGAAAGAACCGAGACGCGCTCAGCCTCTCAAATTACAACTCATCGGTATTACTAATGATGGCAACACGCTTAAAGCAGCAATATACGATCCAGATTCAGATCAACTTCTAATAGTTGCAAGTGGCCAGTCCATTCTTGGCTGTACCATTAGCAAAATCACCAAAGATACTGTCGTAATTGCGGACGGCAGATTCACTCATTACTTGCAACTTGTGGCAGATAAGGGGGATGGCTCGTGATTGCCTCAACAGACCAGCAGCACAAACACCTCAAATGGCCAACGCAGCGATTCTATTGGGCTGTCCTCGATGCATCATGCATCAATAGTTCACATATGAGATCTTCGCGCAGAAAATCTCAGCAACTTGGATATCTCTTTGAAAGTTACTTGCCTGCTGTAGCTATAGAAGATATCCAGGCTGTATATAGACCACTTTCAACGCAAGCTAATAACTATGTTGCGTGTGGTTTACCTAAACAACTCCTTGAAGATGAGCTTGATCCCGATGCTATTACTTTAACACCAAGTGAACTGCCTTCATTTATAGATCAAGATTGTGATCCATCCCAGCTTAATCTGCTAACAGATGAATATCAGCCCAAGATTTTAAGGAATCTTCATCTACGATCAACGCTGCTCGTTTGCAGCATTATCACCATTTGCACAATCCTGCTTATTGTAGGTTTAGAGCGACGCACGAACGCTGCACATAATCAAATTGAAACCCTTCACGACTCACAAACTCAACTATTAAATCAAGTATTCGATTCAGGATCAAGTATTCCGGGGGCACTTCGCATCACCGCTGAACTGCGGCGTTTACAACAAACTCGAAGTGGAGATAGTGTCAGTAATGAAATAAAAGGATCTTCATTATTACTTGCTAATCTGCTTTCGCTTTGGCCAGGCAATATACATGTTCAAACCGAATCTATATCTATTACGCAAACTTCGATCACCATACGAGCCAAAGTACCAACCATGGCTGATGTCCAGCAATTTGCAGATGCATTAGCGCCCTTGCCCAGTTGGCAATTAAAGCAACCGCAATCAAAGGCTAATCGCAACCACATAGATGTAACACTCAGCTTTGAGTCAACGCCGGAGCAATTACCTAAATGAGAATGAAACCCCTCATCATGTTTAGCCTTTGGCTTGGATTGCTCAGTTTATTTGCTACTGTTAGCAGTAATCGTCTTGCTAATGCCAGAGATCAACAGATCTCTGCACAAATAACATTGGCGAACCATATCAAAGATGCGAAGAGCATCGTTGACTTACGATCAAAGCAACAAGTCGTCTCAGAACGCAAACGGCCTGAGCAGGATGTGATTGCTAAAGTTAACGCTACTCTCGCTGATGTTGGCATCCCTAATAATCACTTCGATAGCTTACGCCCTGAATCCGATGGAGCACTGCCTGATTCAAAGTATCGAAGGCAATCCATACGCATCAATCTTAATGAAATAACTGTCGCCGAACTCGGAGCATTTCTTAACCAATGGTCTCTAACGCAAAAGCTATGGACACCAACTCGCATCGAGTTACTACATGCCCGCAACAAATCAAACGCAGACAGATATAATATCACAATCCTAATAACAGCTACATATTTAGCCAACGGATAATTCTTATGAAACTCGCTCCATTGTTAATACTATTATTCTCACTTACTATCGTTGGTTGTACTCAGCGCACATTAAGCCCATATTCAGCATCAAGCGGGATCGCACGCAATCCCTTACGTGCCCAAGAACTCACACAGCAAGCAGCTGATCTAATCGAACACGATCCAGAGAAAGCAGAACGATTACTGCGCGATGCACTAACTGCTGATTTATACCACGGACCTGCCCACAATAATCTAGGTGTTTTATATCTATCACAAAGCAAACTTTATGAAGCAGCAAGCGAATTTGAATGGGCACGCAAACTAATGCCCGGCCACCCCGACCCACGTATGAATCTAGCCCTAACTCTCGAACGTGCAGGCCGAATCGATGAAGCAATCGCCACCTACGACACTGCACTGGAAGTTTATCCCAATCACTTACCAACAATCCAGGCACTAACACGCTTGCAACTTCGCCACAACCAAACTGATGACCGCACCACCAATTTCCTAAAAGAAATCGCCCTCCGCAGCAATCCCCAATGGCAGCAATGGGCACGAACGCATATGCCCCGCTACTCACCTTAAAAGCACCCTAGGCATCTTCTACATAATGCCCCTTATTGGACCATGAACTCCAGCGACGTAGAATACGCCTTGGCCAGTAGCAGAGAACAATCATCGCTTCAAAAAAGCACCTCGCCTAGCGAGCCGGAACGACTTCGGCGTGGCAAGTCCTTTCATCGCAAAGTTCAGGCTGAATGGAAGAAAGGTGAGGGCGAGATCGTCGTGGAAAAGTCGATCGTCAAACCTTCAGGCCGCCGTGGCAGAATCGATGTGTTTGTTGTGGTAGATGATCGCCTAGTGGCGATTGCCGAGATTAAAGATTCAAACTGGGATGCAATGACCGAATCCGCGATCAGGCGCAATGTAAAACGCCAGTCCCGGCAGATTTGGGATTACATCAAATCGCAACTCACACGAAACAAAGATGTCTCACCAGGCGTGATATTCCCCCAACGCCCCGAATACCCAAATCGACTGGCGATAATCGAAACGCTATTTGAAGATGAAGGAATCCCAGTAATATGGGAAGATGAATCTATAGAAGAAAGAAAGAAGCGCTCCTGATTTGAGGCCATTTGGTGAAAATATTAAAGTATGAAAATCATGCGGCTGCTCGGTTAAGATATCGACATACAATCAAGGTTTGGGCAGTGGTTTGCAGTATGGCTGTGTAATTGTACCATACGCGCTCGGTCAAGATTTCGACATACAATCAAGGTTTGAGCAGTGGTTTGTAGTACAGCTGAGTACTTGCACCATACGCGATGAACGAACCCGACGACTAATGCGGCAATCACCAACGCTGCAGTACTCATGTCGTATCTAGAGTGTTGTTGGTTCTTAGACTATTAGGTGTCCGGCGCATTGATTAGACCACCGACTAAATGAACCAATACCGGAATAAGCACCGGAATAACAACAGACGCAACAAACTTTGTGAGTATTGCCATGTCGAATGGCGTATGGTGCAATTATTCAGCCGAATAAAACGAAGTGCGACTAGCCTCAATCTTATCTTCCTCTTTTCGAATCAAAATTCCGATCTTGACCTCCGTACTGATCGCACATGATCTCGAATCGCTCTTCGCAGCCGGCGATTCTCCTTAAGCAAGTGTTTGTACTCTTCATGTCGCTCAGAATTCATCCAACCCAACAGCCAGAAAAGAACGCGACCAACGTGCATTCGAAGAGGCCAGCGAGGCAAGTCGTGTTGGCTCATGCAGCGCTCCTGTGGTATGAACGAAGAAGTCCACCCAAGCGCTCTCGGCACTCGAAGCGATACGCTGGAGAAGATCCAACTGGCAATGCAATGGGCGGCCAATTCTCAATGCCTTGATGGGGTCGTTCAGCGTTGTAGTGCTCTATGTATTCATCGATTGCATAACGTAGTGATCGTTCTCCGAAGAAGATCAAACGTTCAGTGCAGTCAGTCTTGATAGAGCGAACAAACCGTTCGGCATACGCATTCAGGTTGGGCGACCTCGCCGGTAAGCGCAGAGGTCTGCAACCTGAGTCTGAGAGGAGCTGGCAAAACGCTCTAGAGTACTTGGTATCGCGATCAATGATCAAGTGCCGCTTGCTAGACAAGAAGCCATCGAAGGGATCCGTGAGATTCTTAGCCACCTGCATCATCCATCGCTCATTCGGACTGCGCGTGATGCCCGCCACATGCACACGTCTCGAAGACAACTCTAACACAAACAATACGTAATAAGTCACAAGACCATAGCGGGACCAGACTTCTACCGTGAAGAAATCCGCTGCCGCCAAACATGACCAGTTAGCGCGAAGGAACGCACGCCATGTTGTTCGCTTCCTGCGCTCCGGTGCCGGCTCAATCCCGTTTGCTTTCAGGACGTTGCGCACTGTTGTCGGCGAGAGCTTATGGCCGAGCTTCTTCACTTCACCTTCGATACGGTCGTACCCCCAGAGTGGATTCTCAAGCGCCATGCGCACAATAAGCTTCCGCAAAAGCAGGATCATTGGCGGTCGACCAGGCCCACGTCGATCACTGAAGTCATTCTTAGCTGCGATGAGTCGGTGATGCCATCTCAGAATCGTGTCTGGAGTAACCAGCGAAGCCCATTCTCCGAGCAGCTTGCGGCCAAGTCGCTTGCCAAGCACTGCAAGCCGACGTCGCTGATCGTCGGTTAAACGCGGCCTCTTTCCCAATTGCTCACGCAGTATCCGATTCTCTTCCAGAATAAAGAGGTTGATCGATCGATCTCGTTCAGTGAGAACACCCGCCAAGCACAACAACATCAATTCCAGTGGTCGGAGCAAATCACGCATAACCCAAGACTACCAGAGCGCTGTATCTTCGGCGAATGATCGGCTAATGGACAACTTGTACACCGTTGAAAACAAACGATTTGCGGTTAGGCCGAATAATTGCACCATACGGGATGCCATAGGCAGTGTATTTAACCCATTCGACCATATTACCCGTATCATCGACGATTACCGAGATATCCCCGCGCCAGTTTTGGCAATAATAGATACGATCTTCCAGTGTGCCATCGGACTCTGTGTCCCATGCTGTATTGGTGTCCTTATCGCGCAGTATCACCCCATCAATTGCCGAGCTTCCACCATATCCGCCAAGACCAGCGTTATGGTAAACGAACTGCTCCTTGGGGCTGGTATCAGCAGCACGATAGGTAGCGACTTGCTGCCAGGATTCGTTGTAGGCGAAGAAGTATTCTGGATCATCTGAAGTATCTTCAACTGTGCCATCTGCATCGACATCGTAATGCCAAGCTATGCGATGACCCAGGCCGTTGTATCTATATTCGGTAACCAGCGCTTGAGTGGTTGTATTAGCAACCTCGATCAATCTGCCGAAGGCATCGTATTTGTATTCGTAATTCTCACCATCATCGGTAAGTTCGCCGAGATCATCGTAGGCGAGATTGTAAACGACTGAAGCATCATCATAGATATCGCGAGTAGTGAGTTCGTTGACGACGTTGTGTATTCGGTCATCTTTGTATTCACCAGTACCGGAGTCGTAAACATCATCATTATCCAGGTCGAGTTGAACCATATCCCAGTTGCCGGTTTGTGTTAGAGTCCAGATCTTTTCGCGCTGTTCGTTTGATAGTGTTGTGCCGTTCCAATCACCCCACTGCGCATTGGTCAGGCGGTTTAAGTTGTCCAGTGTGTAAGATGTGTCGTAAAGGCCGTTACTAGATACATCAACATGAATGTTATCTACCACGGCTGTGATGTTGGAGTTACGGTTATATGAGGGATCTACATTGTAAATTTCTCTATCGGTGGCTAGATCCTTGTACCAGATGTTGCTGGTAACTCTGCGGAAGTTATCCAGCCGATCAGCATACTTTATACTGAACAAAATGCAATTCAAATTGTTATGCTAGAGTTGTTTTTTGCACTGAGATATAAGGGATTGCAAAGTCACGAATGTTTCTTTAATGAATGTTCCTGGATTAGCATCTTCAATCTCATTTATGAAATCCAAGAGATCCTCGAGCAGTTTCTTTGCTTCAGCAATTCGATCGATATTCATGAGGCTTTGGCAATATATTATTGTTGATGATATGCGTATATCAGAACATGAAAAACCTAGCTTCGCTGCTTTAATGAAATAGCGTTCAAGATCATCAATAGCACAATTATTTATCACAGCATCTCCAAAAATCCTCTCACTAACACGCTGCTTAATGCATAGTTGAATATCGGATTCATCACTACTTTCCAGGAATTCCTTTTCGATACTCTCATATTCCTGCCTGAGTGACTCGAATGATTTGATACCATTTAAGGCGGTGACCACATTTAGTGCTTTTCCTAACTGAGAGCGTAATTGATCTGTGTTGTCTACCATATAAATCTCAAATCCTAAATTCTTTACTGCCTATCCGTTGCATATTGAACAGATCATTGTAGCATGCTCGTAGAAAACGTACAATTTGTAAATGCTCTTTGAGAATAATTTGTTACTGGCAAAATTTAATTCAGAACACTCTTTCATGGCTAGTGTTTTAGATACATCGCTTACCGTCCCAAGTTCTAGCTCGCCATACTCCACCATTCCCGACACATGTCGCCCTACAATGGTAACACCTGTCTTTAAAACTCTTATCAGCTAATTTGGTGAGCAGGCAGGCTAAGTATGGAGCTTGGCATGGATCATCCTCCGGCCAAGGGATAGGCCGACGGAGTATTTCTTCAGCGGCTCTTGTAATATCGTTAGCTTTATCTATCTCATAAAGTAGGTATCCGATTACGCAAACACCACCCACAGTAACTAATACTGTCGCACCACCTGCCGCCGCCACCGCCTTTGCCGCCGCAGCTGCTGCTCTCTTTGCGGCTGCTCTTGCTGCTGCCGCTGCTGTGGCTGCTGCACTCTCACCCAATAGAGAGCCGCCTCCGCCAATTACTAACACTGATGCACCATTACCCCCTCCACTACCAGGTGGGGCGACTGGGGATGATACTGGTCGAGGCCGACGACCAGCTGTGGG
>JACZRS010000014.1 GCA_022574595.1 Planctomycetota bacterium
ACTGCAGTATCAAAGTCTGCTGACAGCCAAAGGGATATTGAAGCAATTTCATCCCTCATCCAAGCTTATGCCCAAGGCGGGCGCAAAGGCGATGCGGCGATCATGAAACCCGCATTTCGCGAAGACGCCACGATACACGGGTACCTGGGTGGCGGTCTGCTGGCTGGACCAATCCATATTCTGTTCGACTGGGTTGCTGAAAACCCGCCGGCCTCGGATCTGGAAGCCAAAATCGTCAACATTGATCTCGCTAACACCGTCGCCACCGCGCGGGTTGAGATCATCGGCTGGCTTGGCCACAGTTTCACAGATCAATTCACGCTGTTGAAGGAAAACGGCTCATGGAAAATCATATCCAAAGTGTTTCACACCCATTAATTTAATGTGAAAGCATTACGAATCAAACCAAAAACAAATGGAGACCCATAATGGTTAAGAACATACTCATCACAGGCGCATCGACTGGCTTCGGCCGCGACACTGCCGAAACACTAGCCCGCTATGGCCATAAAGTGTTTGCCTCAATGCGCGATCCCAAGGGCAAAAACCGTTTGCATGCAGAAGCACTGCGAGGTCAGGACATCGAAGTTGTTGAACTGGATGTCACCGACACCCAATCCGTCGATGCGGCCGTCGCAGCAGTTATCGCTAAGGCAGGTCGCATAGATGTCCTGATTAACAATGCTGGCGTCTTGGCGGCCGGCGTGTCGGAAGCGTTCGCGCCCGAGCAGGCTACGGCGTTGTTTGACGTCAACGTCATCGGCCTACTTCGGGTGACGCGCGCTATATTGCCGGGCCTTCGTCACCACAATGACGGCCTGATCATCAACGTCGGGTCGATCCTGGGTCGCGTCACCTTCCCCTTCTTCGGAATTTATGGTGCGAGCAAATTCGCCGTCGAGGCACTGACTGACAGCTTCCGTTACGAAGTCTCACAGCTTGGAATAGATGTAACTCTTGTGCAACCCAGCGCCTATCCCACGCAGTTGTTTGCTAGCGCTACCCAGCCAACCGACACAGGGCGAGTGGCGGAGTATGGCTCATTGGGCGAGATCCCCGAAGCTATGTTCCAACAATTCGACTCCATGTTGTCAGCACCTGGCGCACCGGATCCTCACGATATTGCCGAAGCGATCGCCCATTTGATTGACACCCCCAAAGGCGATCGACCTGCACGCACCGTAGTAGGCGCTAGCTTTGGCGCTGATTCACTGAACGATGCGACTGCGCCGATTCAGGCCAGCGCGGTAGAAGCATTTGGTCTCGGACATCTTGCGACGGTGACAAGAGCGCGTAAGAAGTGCGCTTGACTCCGCGCGCGTCGGGTCGGCGACATGCACGGCTCGGCGCGCTCTTTTATAGCTTGACTTGTCCTGAGGCGTTTGGCGTAAACATTCAGCTGAGAAAATCATGTGGCATTTCTGTAACAACGAAGAATTCCGCCGAGCCGATCTCAGCAATCACGTCTGGTTCCAAAATTAAGCCAAGTTTACCAAACGACTCTCTGGGCGCTTTATTTCGGCAATCCGGTAAGCCGCTAGTCCACATTCCCGCGACATAGTGCCCCCTTCTCGGACGTAGCCTTTGATGCGCTAAACGTCGTAAGCAACTAGATGCATCCTTATATATAGATGCCGACAATCGAATTCAACGTAATTGCATCCTTTTCTTGCCTATGCTCATCGGAATTTGCCTACCCAACTATAATGAGATTTGAAAAAACGTGCATCATCAGAATTGATGATGCACGCTTAGTTTTTCCTGTAATAGGTACAGGAGAAAGAAATCAATAGCGATTCAATTCGAGATCATGGGCACGGCCCCCAGTTGGCGAAGAGGATTAGTAGATCGAGGACGCCGACAGTGCTGTTTTTGGTGTCGCCGCTCAGTGGGGCTCGTGCTTTAACCGTTCCGTCTCGTCTTCGATCTCGTCCTCAATCAACGCGAGCCAGGTTGGAGCCGCCACGAGGATTATGTAGCAGAAAATCAGGAGTGTGCCAAAGCCGAACCATTGCCAACCGAACGCGATCGCGGCCAACACCAGTGCCACCACACCGCTGCCGACCACAATCTTCAACACGGTCTTGATTTCGCGAACGACGATCGACGGGGGGATTTCGTCGCGGTGTGACTCATCGTGCGACTCCGCCGACGCCTGCGGTTGTAGAAGCTCGGTGTTTGATTGCGAACCCCGTGTGGTCCGTGCTTCGACCTCGTTGGCGACGAAAAGTAGGCAAATGGAAGCGATAAACGCGAGCGCGGGGATGATCGCCAAAAACCAGAAGACAACCATGGTCGCCACCATCGCCGCCCCTGAGCCGATCGCAACCCATCGAAGAACGAGTTGCCCCTCCCTTGCCGCGAAGTGGATTAGTGATTCTGCATGCGCGCCACTGTGCAGCAGTTCCGAGGGCGTTTCCGGGGGTGAGTCCATTTCAGCTACTCCTTACTTATGCTTGGGCACGGCGTGTTCTTGATCCTCATCGCTCCTTACCGCTTCGCCTCCTGCCGGATTCATTCTCGCATTGCCGCGCTGGTACAGCAGTACGGCAAAGGATTATAGTTGTTTCAATGGCGCAGTCCACCTTTCGGGTTCGTGAATTGCTTCACGAAGCCGTCGAATTGCCACCAGCTCTGGCAAGTAGGATTTTGACAGATAACAAGAGTAAGTGCAAGGGTATAAGGGGTGAATCCCGCCTCAAGTACCTAATAGTACATATTTGTAATTTTTCTTATCCCCCGCAAAGGGGCTTTTCTGCGTAAAGCAAACACGCCGAGTGATTCGACGGGCTTGTCCGGCTGTGGAAACCCATTGAGGGATCATAATCTTATCAATCTTCCATACAACATCTACCGGTGAGGAAAAGCTGGGAATTGGATTGCATCAGCAGTGCCACATGTAGCGCAGTGGACATTACAGACTTTGCAAATGGCATCGAGGATTTCGCAGGTGTAGGTGTTGGGCATCAGGATTCTCCAGCCCTGCAGCTACTTGTCAGCCACCTGAAGGCGGCTGGGCTAAGGATTAGCAGCCACAGCACGGTGGCATAGAAGGCGGTATTGACGATGAAACCAGGCCAGCGCGGCATATAGGGTACGATTCGTAAGGGTGACCCTATTACCCACCCACCCTTATTCTCGGCTTGTGCGTCTCCCGCCTCTAGCCAAGTTAGGGAGACTGATGCTACCGAGCGCATCGGCAATCCGACTTCGTATAGCGTAACATACTTCGGCTCCACACCGCTCGACGTTGTTGAGGGGTCGGGAGCCGGTGCATGGATCGTTAGTGACGACCTTCCGTACACCCGCCTGAGCGTTCCGCCGCCGGGCAGTTCGGGCCAGCCCGCCCGTGCATGACGCTGCCATAATGAGGCCACGCCTGAAGGCTCAATCTCCAGCACGTGATTGGAGAGCAATGGAACCGGCCCTGTCCTCAAAGCGATCCCCCACGCCACTGCAACATTAACTATCACGCCGAGCAAGAGGAACAATGCAAGTTTGAACAGGCGGCGTTTCACGAGAGTATTCTAAGCTAAGTTTCGCATAGCAAGCCTCTACCACTCACAGCATCCATTCTTGCGCGAAAAAGTCCGGCCTAGCTCGCATTTTCTGGTGTCCAACCAATTAAACGACTCAGAGGCCATCTAAGCATGTCAAATTACTAAAAGGGTAGCTAGGTGGCTCGGCATATTGACAGTATCGCGCGGGCTTATGCACCTAAAAGGCGTTCGTCTCTCCACACCGTTAAACCACAGAAACGACAACTCCACTCCTCCTTCTTCCGCCGAGGGGGGCCTCCTTTGGTTTTCCCTGTTTTCCGCAATGCCCAATACTTGCGACATTCAGGACAGTGGTAATACCGGAATGTTTCTGCAATCGCAGCTGTGACTGCAGCCGTGACGACGATAATCAACGCAATGATGAGGGCAGCTTCAAGCATCCTTGTGCGAGTATACCTCACATTGCTATCCAACCAGCTGCCCAGCGCTGGAACAACCACCACTAGCATCCATTCCTGTCCGAAAAACAAGGGCGTAGCTCGCAATTTCTGACGACCAGCCAATTAAACGACCCAGAGGCCATCTAAGCATTGCAAATCGCAAAATGTGTAGCTAGGTGCATGGTTTCGTGGCAGTATGTCCTACTACGGACACGGCCCCCAGTTGGCGAAGAGGATGAGCAGATCACTCGTACCGACGGAACCACTGCCATCGAGGTCGGCTGGTCCATCGGTTCCCCATTGAGCAAATAGTTCAAGTATATCACTTGTGCCGACAGAGCCAGTACCGTCAAGATCCCATGGGCACTTTGCGGGGGCAGCAGCATCAAAGAGGTAGGCCGAGCCTGAGGCGTCGCCGTTATCGTCGTCAAACCATGCCCCGACGATGGCGGTCGTGCCACTGATCGCGACGGACATGCCGAACCTGTCGTCCTCCGCGCCGTCGTTGGGCACGAGCTTGGCGATTTGCTGGCCCGTCGTGGTATCGAAGAGGTAGGCCGAGCCGGAGTCGGTGCCGTTGTCGTCGTCAAGGAGTGCCCCAACGATGGCGGTGGCGCCACTGATCGCGGCGCGGCTGCCGAACCGGTCCTCCGCCGCGCCGTCTTTGGGCAGCAGCTTGACGATTTGATCGCCCGTGTCGGTGTCGAAGAGGTAGGCGGAGCCGGAGTCGGTGCCGTTGTCGTCGTCACTCCCGGCTCCAACGATGGCGGTGGCGCCGCTGATCCCGACGAAGAAGCCGAACTGGTCGTCCGCCGCGCCGTCGTTGGCCAGGAGCTTGAAGAGCTGCCGGCCGGTGGTGGTGTCGAAGAGGTAGGCGGAGCCGGAGTCCGTGCCGTTGTCATCGTCAAAACATGCCGCAACGATGGCGGTGGCGCCACTGATCGCGACGGAGGCGCCGAAGTCGTCGTCCGCCGCGCCGTCGTCGGCCAGGAGCTTGGCGATCTCGACTGGGTTCATCGGGTTGCTCACGTCGAAGAGGTAGGCAGAGCCGGAGTTGGTGCCGTTATCGTCGTCTTGGAAGGCTCCAACGATGACGGTAGCGCCGCTGATCGCGACGGAGAAACCGAACCAGTCGCCCGCCGCTCCGTCCTTGGCCAGGAGCTTGAAGAGCTGCTGGCCCGTGGTGGTGTCGAAAAGGTAGGCCGAGCCTGAGGCGTCGCCGTTGTCGTCGTCGGTAAATGCCCCAACGATGGCGGTGGTGCCGCTGATCGCAACGGAGATGCCGAAGAAGTCGAATTCCGCTCCGTCGTCGGGCAGGAGCTTGGTGATCTGCCGACCAGTGGTGGTGTCAAAGAGGTAGGCGGAGCCGGACAAGCTACCGTTGTCGTCGTCCCACGCTGCCCCAACGATGGCGGTGGGGCCGCTGATCGCGACGGTGTAGCCGAATAAGTCGCTCGCCGCGCCATCATCGGCAAGGAGCTTGGCCAGTTGATCGCCGAGGTCAGCGTAGGCGGGTGTTGTCCCGCCGATGACGAAGAAACTCATCGCAGCGACCGCAGGGATTGTAAAGCTCGATTTAATCCACATAGCTTAACCTCCATCAAGGTAGTAGCCGCACAGTAGTGCCTGCCGTCCATGGCAGCCCCCGGAGACAGGTGCCCCCATGCAACCGAACGGGGCAAGTATACCACAGGCAGGCGGAATCCAACCTGCAATTGTGAGATACCAGCGTCGATTGGCCAATACCAGCGTTCTCGCATGCTTGAGGATGTGCAATGTCTGAGAAATACGAGAGACCCGCAGCGGCCAGAGTGTATATTCGGCGCATCACTACGCCCCCCGTTTGGCCATGCTGAGTTCGCCCAGCACACACATCCGCTCGTATCTACCTGCCGCAATGCGGGCGATTTTCTTATTCGACTTCGCGGGGCGTAGGCCACAACACCGCAAACCCGATGAGTTCTGTGCCGAACCTCATACGCTTGTACTACGGACACGGCCCCCAGTTGGCGAAGAGGATGAGAAGGTCAGAGACGCAGTTGGACATGCCGCTTTACTCGACCAACAACATGTCAATTATCTCCTAAGCCATTGCTGTGAGCGCCTTTGCATCCCCTTCGGATATCTGGTTTCCGCTCAGAGCCTCGACGTAATTGATAAACGCATCGAGGTCGTTGATTGCGACCACGTCGTTGTTCGAATTGCCAGACAGGTAAATTAGTTGGAGCCAGTCGTTATTTTCAATATCCAGTTTTTGTGGTCTGGAAAACCACCAGTGATGAGGTAGGTGTTATGGTCTGAATCATACGCCATACCGAAATGTTCCTTGTATAGAGGGAGTATTGCCGAACTTGCCTGGATCCAAACCATGGATCCATAGTCAAAGACCCAGACTTCCAGACTATCAGTAATCTCTGAATTGCCAAAATACGTAGTTGTACCAGCGTTTCGGTTGTAAACAAGTCCTGAATGATCGCCTGATGGGGATTGCTCTAAGGATAGTTTGGACCAAGTGTTGGTTCCGTAATCATAAGCCCAAGTGCTAATCTCGGATATGTTGTGACTTATGGGTCCACAATACAGAATCGTCTTCTGGTGTTGAATGTCATACACCAGATTGACGTGATCCCGAATTGGGGGTGATTGTGGTGGGTTGAGTAATCGCCAACGGTTGGTCTTGTGATCATATTCCCAAGTATCACTAAACCCGGCCCCACCACCAGCACGTCTGCCACCGAATAGAAGCATCACCTCATTCTTCTCATCATAAACTATGTTGTGCATCTGCCGTGCATCTGGAGGGTTTGCCGGGGTTAGCTCTGTCCACGTATTCAGACCGTAGTCGTATTCCCAGAGGTCATTGAATGCTTTCGTAAAATCGTCTCCACCAAACAGAAGAATCTTTCCCCGATCAGGATCGTAGACCATGGCGTGAGACGCTCTCCAAGGTGGGCCGGTGGGAGGTAGCATGTTTGTCCACGTGTCGGCCTTGAAATCGTAAGCCCAAGTTTCACTGACGCCGTCCCAGTTGCCTGCTCGGCCTCCAAAAGCAATGATGCGCTGGTGAAACGTGTCGTACACAGCGGGGTATTCAACCTTCATAGTCTGATTATTCGCAGGCGACTTTATCCACTCGGCCACAAGTGGCTGGAGTGCGGTTGGGTTCTGGTACTGACTATCTGAAGTACAGGAAAGTACAAGCAACGATACCAGGCAAAGAGCCAGAGTGCAGCTCACACGTTTGCATATTTCCATTGCGAGCAATAGCCAAGTTATGACGTAGGAATTTTTTACTAGTTGTTTTGTGTGTTCAAACGTGTTTGATATCATTTGATTTCTGCCTTTATCTTCCGCTACCGCATGCTAAACAAGATGTCCGCCGACTGAGGAACGGTTAAAAGTGAGTGAGCATAATTGCAGCGTGCAGTTTTCTCCTGCCGCAGTTAATGGCCGCCTCCGGAGACAGGGTTTCACCCGTGCAACTGCCGCCATACTAACGCGCCAGGCCTGTTACTGGAAGGTTCTCTATATAAGGAGAGTTTAGTGCTGTTCCTACCACCTTCTAGCATCCATTCCTGTGCGGATGATTGCACAGGCATGATGGCGTAACACCTGTGATTTCCATTTCTATTTTTATAGCCGTTGAGTATTTCTAGGCCCCCTTCGCTGATTCCCAATTCGTGCCGTGTCATAACGCGCCAGATATTCCCCCCAATTTTTTGACAGCGGTTTATATATGCTAGGCCCCCTTTGTGATGTGTCATGTAACGCCAAGTGTTAACTGTGTGATGACATGGTTAACCGTACTGCGCATACTGTCAAGGCGACCGTTTGGTAAACATCTCGCAGCGATTAGCTCGATAGGTTGCGATAAAAAAACTTAAAAACATATGAAAAAGTAGTAGTAAAGCGCTTGCAAAGGCGATAGAAGTGTATAGTATTGTCAATATCCGACCGGATGTTGACAGTACATCGGTCATACGGGCTAATGCTTCATTGTGAAGCATAGCCGACAAATAAAATTGCTCCCGCGATGGTGGCACATCCGGGAGCGCGGCCAAAGAAAGGTGAATTTCAATGGCAAACAAAGTATATCAAATTGTTACAGATCGAGTTATTGAGCTATTAGAGCACGGAGTTGTGCCTTGGCATAAGCCTTGGGCTGGTGAAGAGTCTTGCCCTAGGAATCTAGCATCGGGCAAGCAGTATCGTGGCGTCAATCCTTTTCTACTTGGCGTTACTTCATGGTGCAAAGGGTATGAATCATCCTATTGGCTAACGTACAAGCAAGCCCAGCAACGTGGTGGACACGTTAAGAAGGGTGAGAAGTCTACTAGGGTTGTATTCTATAAGCAGTATGAAGTTGCAAAGCGAGATCCTCTTACTCGCAAGCTAGAGCAAGTGTCAATTCCGATCCTGCGCTTTTATTCGGTATTCAATGTGCAGCAAACTGAGGGTGTGGAGTATCCAGAGTCGAAACTTGCACAGATCGACTTCAATCCGATTGAGCGTTGCGAATCTGTTGTTGCTGGTATGCCCAATCCTCCAGAGATTGAGATCAACGGGCATCGAGCAAGCTATCAACCTAGCTCAGATAAGATACAGATGCCTCAGCCGGATAGGTTCAAATCTGCTGAGCATTACTACGCTGCGTTATTCCACGAATTGACACATTCAACAGGTAGCAAGAATCGGTTAGCTCGTACAGGAATTACTGACAAGGCTGACTACGCATCAGCTAACTATGCCAAAGAAGAATTGATAGCTGAAATGGGATCAGCTTTTCTTTGCGGTCATTGCAGTATTGAAGCTACCACAATCGAAAACGCAGCAAGCTACATCGACGGCTGGCTCAAGAAGCTTCGCAACGACTCGAAGCTAGTTATCCAATCCGCATCGGCTGCGCAGAAGGCTGCTGACTACATCTTAGCGGTTTAGCGCTGGTTTATACCCAGTTTTAGGAGTCTTTACTATGAGTTTACCTTTATATGAGAAGTACAGACCACGTTCTCTAGCCGAAGTAGTCGGCCAGCCCAAAGCAGTTAGGCAGATTGAATCGGTCGGCGATCCTGGTGGAAAGTCTTACTGGATATCCGGAGCTTCCGGTACTGGTAAGACTACGCTTGCGAAGATCATTGCAGGATTGATTGCAGATGATTGGTTCGTGACCGAGCTTGATGCTACAGCGCTTACTCCGGCCAAGCTGCGCGATATCGAACAGTCGATGGCTATGTTTGGTGGTGGTAAAGGTGGTCGAGCTTATTTAGTTAATGAAGCGCATGGATTAAGGCGCGACACTATCCGCCAGCTTCTAGTTTTATTGGAGCGCTTGCATCAGCACGTTTGCGTTGTCTTTACAACTACTAAGGATGGCCAAGATTCGCTATTTGAAGATGAAGCGGATGCGCATCCATTGCTATCTCGCTGCGTTGTATTGACGTTGACAAATCAAGGCCTAGCTAAACCCTTTGCAAAGCGCGTACTAGCTATTGCACTGGCTGAAGGTTTGGATGGTCAACCCGAAGCTGCGTACATCAAGCTAGCGCAGAAACACAAGAACAATATGCGATCAATGCTGCAAGCTGTTCAAGCTGGTGCGATGAAAGAATAAACCTAACCCTTTGGAGATAACACAATGTCATTATCAACAGACCTTGGCCAATTTATTGGCTCAATGGAGTATCACGCAACAACTCTGCGCGGGCTGAAGTTCGTCTGCACTGATGGAATGTTGCACCTAGCCGAAGCTGCCGGAGCATACTGGCTACTTGATGCCGTCAGTTCCTATCAAGGCTCACAACTAGATCGAGCTTGTGAAGGATTCCAGCTTTGGCAATTGCGCAAGTTACCTGATAATTGCAAAAACGCAGCCGAGTTGACCTGTTGGCGGGATACACCCAGCGATGAGGTTAAGCCGTTTGTCCGCCAGTTGATCCCATACACAGATTTTCCCTTCGATGAGCTTGGCGAAACCTTCCAATTCTACGCTTGCGGCACAATGTCCGACTGCATTACTGCAATGCTGAAAAGTGAATACTAACTCTTGGAGCTATTGCTATGAATGAATCCAAAGCTATTGGGTACATAAGAGTATCGACGCGCGATCAAGCTGATAGCGGGGCTTCGCTGGAATCTCAGCGTATGAAGATCGAAGCCTACGCGACAATGCACGACCTACACCTAGTTGACGTTATCGAGGATGCTGGCTTTAGTGCTAAGAGTCTTGATCGTCCTGGCATGGACAAGCTACTCAAGTTTATTCGTGGCCGCAAAGTCGGCGTGGTAATAGTCGCCAAGCTGGATCGAATAACTCGTAGCGTCCGCGACCTTGGAGAGCTAGTCGATCTGTTCCAACGATCCGGAGTCGAGTTTGCCAGTGTTGCCGATCATATCGACACAAGTACCGCATCGGGCAGGTTAGTGCTTAATGTAATGGGATCAGTAAGCCAATGGGAAAGAGAAGCTATTGGTGAACGTACATCTGAGGCATTGGCTGTTATGCGCTCCAATGGCAAGCGAATTAGTCGGTACGCGCCTTATGGATATAAGTTGAATGGATCTGGCTGGATAGAGGATAAGCACGAACAGCAAGCCGTACAGGTTATGCGTGAGCTGCGCGATGAAGGATTGAGCCTACGCAAGATAGCTGCCCAGCTTGAGAAGCAAGGCTATTACAATCGAAGTGGAGGTAGGCTTAGCGCTCAAACAATTGCAAACGTGTTAAAGCGACGCTGATATTATTCTTAGCGCACATTGCGCACGATTTTGCTACTCATTGAAAAACAAGAAAGTGTACTTTGCCGACAGATTGGTCTTTTTTGTATATAATAGAACGCGCGCGTGGGCTGAGAGTACGCGCAGGCAATGCTAACTTGGCCGCTTATTCGCGTACGCGCAGGCTAGCTGTAGGCAGTGTGGGGACAAGGTTAACCACTGCTATTTGTGTACTTGTTTCCCAAAGTGCGCGTTATACTCGTAATCGGAAAGCACGGGGAGAGCGAATTGTGCTACGCCTCCCCTCGATCCCCGCTTGCAGCTTTGACCATTGTCAGAATGTCTGTTCGTACAGCTTCGGGCAGGTCATTCCATTCATCGATCAACTGTTGCAAATCATGGTCAAAATGGCCGTTTGGTGCGCGCCGTGCGCCGCATTCTGCGCCGCCCTCTTTGAAAATGTTAGTATTTCCCGTAGATTGCGCTATATGTTCGACCCCTGTGCAGGGCATTGGTTTGGGAAAGTATATTGTCGCGGCGATAAATTGTCATTGGCTTTAATACCTGGGATCACTTGATGCCTATTGAAGAACACTCACTAGATGAAGTCAGGCAATGGACAGGAGCTCTTGTCTTTAGCTCAACAATCAAGTTCTTTCAGGGCGAATTGTCTGCTGCAGAATACCGAGCTTTTCGGCGCAACCTTAATGAAGCCCCTTTCGGTATTGTGGCTGGCCGAACATGTTTAGTGCATGGGTATGGGAGTCAACCTTGATGCGTTTACGAAATGCTATCGAGGCATAATGACATCGAAGTGCTCTGGACTGGCCCGTTATTACCACTGCTATTATGGCCGGTATCGCTGGTCGTGGCTTGTCAAAGTGGTCTGTTAAGTGTAAGAAGCCCTGAGGCAGCGCGGATTGCCATGCACCTCTTGAGCTACAGAGGAATGGTCGAAATCCTATCTTTTTCATCGAACATAACAGATCAAGTTGCTCAATATGTGAGACATCGCCGGTGGCGGGGGTGGCCCGGTAAGATAGTTGGCAATGATCCAACATATGTATTGTTTGGTATCGAGAGAGACAATCCACATTACGAGACAGGCATAGTCGGATGGTGCTCATATGGCCCCGACTGCCCACCGATTAATTCTTCATTACTAATTCCAGGCCATGATTCAGAGAGATAATTTTGGCGGATATCAATAAACATGTCGCAGTTTTGCGATTATTGCGACATGTCCCAATAACGTGTCGCTATTTTGTGTTTTGGCGACATGTTATGGCCTTATGTCACTGTTAGAAACACATCATCAATTGCCACAGGAGACTGGATTTGCACTATTCTTGACTGTGGGCAATCGGATGAATCTGCTATGTAGTGCTGCCTTTAATAAGGCCCTATCTAGAGTCCATAGTAAAGGCTGCCTTTAACATGGGATTGTTGAATGGCCATATTAAAGGTAGCCTTGAATATGGCGTACCGAACAATGCAAGATTAGCGGCCGTATCTGCATAGCTATTGCCATGGATTTAATGGCTATGAGCGTTCGCAATGTATTGTCTGAACTGCAAATACAACCTTTAGCAGTTGCCTGCTAATACCTGTCCGGAATGTGGGCGGGCGTTTGATCCAACTGATAACTCAACATTCGCAACATCGTTAAGACGACTAATCCCGAAGGAGGCCTTAGCGAGTATTACATGTAGTTTGATCTACTTTGTAGCGCTTTATGTTGATAGTCAGCCATCAGCCAAGCGTGGCATAGATCATTGGTATTTCCACGGCGTCAAATTCGTTGCGTTCATAATCCTCTTCGGAATCTCCATCGGCTTACTTCTCGCTGTGATTCGCCTGAAGCGATGGATCGCAGCCAGCCTTGGCTCAATAGCGGTTCTCGTGATGGTCATCCACATTGTACGGTGGGTGCAGGGTTTTCTGCCTTACTGGTTCTGAGCGGCCAAATTGTATTTTTATTCTATTAAACGGATCTTACTACATTCTATGTAGTATATATACTACATAGAATGTGATAAGGTAGTCTGATAGAATCAAGTTTGATAAAAGCCAATACTAAGGCCTATTACAGGACTTTCGGAAGATATCGTTACAATGAAGCGCAGGAGCCTTACGTAGTATATATACTACGTAAGGCTCCTTACAATAGCTTATGAATTGCGGATAATGGTGTCCATGGTGTTGAAATTGCGAATGTTGAATTAACATTTGTGTTGATTGTGGTCGACTGTAGTATATATACTACAGTCGATGACAATTGGAGACTAAATGGCTCAAACGAGAATTTCAATAGCGAAGCCTGATATTGTCCGCTTCTTTGAAAAGGATGGGCGCAAGATATATACGCAAAGAGATCTCGGAGAGATAGTCGCCAAACAACGCAACTTCTGGCGACTTGCAATGTCAATGCGAGTTAGCGAGTTCATCTTGTATCTTGTTGCATACGCGAAACTTCGGAAAGTAAGTTTTAAGCTCCCTCATCGCACTGAAACTCGCTTCGTTTGGGGTGATATCTCACACTATAAACTTGCGGTATCCATGAAGCCGAATGGTTACTTGTCCCACTATTCTGCTTTGTATCTCCATCATCTAACCGAGCAAGTGCCAAAGACCATCTATGTAAATCATGAACAGCGGCCTCACGCACCATCTGCAGAAGGACTTGTCCAAGAGAGAATCGATGCAGCTTTTAAGCGCCCTCAGCGCATGACAAAGAATTTTACTGAGTATGAAGGAATCAGATTTTGCTACGTTAATGGAATGCACACTGGCAGGTTGGGTGTTGTCGAACTGGTGGACAGCCTCGGAGATGTTGTTCCCGTTACGGGAATAGAACGAACACTTATTGACTGCACTGTCCGCCCAATGTACGCGGGAGGCGTAAGTGAAGTAGTTGGTGCATACAAAAGGGCTCGTAATAAAATATCCTTAAACAAGCTGTCAGTGACAATAAAGAAGATGAACTACATGTACCCGTACGAGAGGGTAATTGGGTTTTATCTTGAGAAAAGTGGATTTCCTTCTAAGAATATCCGTCGTCACCGACTATTTCAACCGCCTAAGGATGGCCTTGATTTTTATCTTGTTCATGGCATGAAAGAAAAAGATTACGTTAATGAATGGCGTTTATACATTCCAAAAGGGTTTTAGCATAGAAGTACATTTTAAGACATAATCAAAGTACACATCGAATTCGAGAATCTTGTGTCCCGGTAATACAGTGTCTTTCACAGAAGGGAATCCCTGCTTGTGAAAATCACGAAATTCTGAAATCTTACCGAGAAGAATTGACGGAACATGTTTAGCCTTGAACATTGCTTGAAGCAACTCTGAAGTTACACTATTTGCCCAATCAATGTTGTATTGAGTTGAAAGAAAGTGAATGTCGAAAAAATCACGTGCTCGTTGTGAACCAGGACGACTGCCTAGACTCTTGCGATATTCGGGATCCTGTTGGCAGATGGCTCTAATCTTCTCACAAGCAAGCATAAGTGGGGGATATGTATAAATTATAAAATCATCGAGTCCGCGTTTTTCCTTTCCGACACAATATTCGTGCTTGCTGAAATCTATAGCAAAAAGTCTTTAATTGCCCAGGCCCGATATCCGTGGCATGTTTGCCTCGAAGTTTATGAAGTTTGTCTTTGTACTTCTCGTATATTTGTGGAGGCGCAATCTTGAATTCGAGAGTATAACCACCCCAGAATGGTAGTTCTATTACATCAGCCGATGGAATTGCTTTAAAACGCACGTCAAAGACGATAAAGTTTTCTGGGCCGAACGATTCACTTAGCAAACGCTCGAATTTGTTGCGAAGTGACTCGACATCTTCATGAAAATCGCCATCAATTGAAAAATCGAGGTCGAGTGAAGCTCTACCAGGAGATTGAAGAAACATATCGATGGCACTACCACCTTTAAGGACAAGTATGTTCAATAGTTCGTCATCTGAGAACATCGCAATAACGGCTAGCTCTTTTATGCGTTTTATCTGTTCAATATCCATAGCTTCACAAGCTATGCTACCGCAAAATCAAGGCATAAAGGCATTTCTGACCTGACACTAACCCGATTCGCTGGTGCTAGTATCTCTTGTATAACCATTAGTTGATGATTCGTTGGTCTTGAGTGTGGCGTTATTTGGCCTCATACGTTAGAGTGTGTTGCTTGATTGGGGGTACCCAGTTTTAAGAAATGGTTTGTTGGTGAGGGGGTTTGTTGGTGAGGCAAATGTCAGAAGCATTACAGCATGACATCGTAATCGTTGGAGGCGGAGGAGCGGGTCTGCGCGCTGCCATCGCGGTTGCTCAGCTCGATCCTAATCTCTCCCTGGCGGTGGTATCCAAAGTCTATCCCATGCGAAGTCACACCGTCGCAGCTGAGGGAGGGGCGGCTGCGGTTATCAAAGACAATGATTCGTTTGAAGCCCATTGTTACGACACCATCAGTGGGTCGGATTGGCTGGCGGATCAGGATGCGGTCGAGCTGTTTGTTGACGAAGCACCACGAGAGTTGATCCAGATGGAGCATTGGGGGTGTCCGTGGAACCGCGAGCCTGATGGGCGCGTATCGGTCCGACCCTTCGGTGGCATGACCATAGAACGCACATGGTTCGCATCCGACAAAACCGGTTTCCACATGTTGCACACGCTGTTTCAAACCTTGTTGCAATACGATGCGGTAAAACGCTACGATGAGTGGTTTGCAACCAAGCTGCTGATTGAAGATGGGCGATGCCAGGGTGTTGTGGCAATTGAAATGCGTACAGGTCAGATTCGTTGCATCAAGGCTAAGGCGGTCATTCTCAGTACCGGCGGTGCAGGCAGAATCTTTCCATTCACCACTAACGGTGCAATCAAAACCGGGGACGGCACGGCTTTGGCGTATAAAGCTGGTGTGCCATTGAAGGACATGGAGTTTGTGCAGTATCACCCTACGGGTTTGCCCGGCACGGGTATCCTCATCACCGAAGCTGCACGCGGTGAAGGCGGCGTGCTCCTCAACAAGCACGGCGAGCGCTACCTTAAAGATTACGACCTGGGCGAGCCGCTGGAAGTTGACGACCCCAAACATCCACAAAAACGCACCATGGAATTGGGGCCACGCGATCGACTTTGTCAAGCGTTTATGAAGGAGCACGAAAAGGGAAACACTATCGAAAGTCCCTTTGGCGACGTAGTACACCTGGATATCCGACATATAGGCGAAAAGAAGATCAACAAATTGCTCCCATTCGTTCGCGAACTTGCAAAGAACTATGCGGGCATTGATCCTGTGCATGAGCCGATTCCGGTTCGGCCGGTCGTTCACTACATGATGGGCGGGATTCATACCGATATCGACACCGCGACACCTATGCCGGGCTTGTATGCGGTCGGTGAATGTGCGTGTATTAGTATCAATGGCGCTAATCGGCTCGGATCAAATTCGCTTACGAAGCTTCTAGTCTTTGGAAAGCGAGCCGGCGTGGCAGCTGCAAAGTATGTCAGATCGTGTGGTAAGTTCGATGATAGTTCTCTTGAATCTCAAACAGCCAGCGAACAAGCTAGGATCGCAGCAATATTCAATAGAACCAGCGGCAACGAACGCATCGCTGCGGTACGTGGGGATATGCACCATGCTATGGAATCAGGAGCGGGAATCTACCGACATGATGCTACACTTGCCACTACATGCGAAAAGCTCGCTATGGTCCGCAAGCGCTTGGGGAATATTCAACTCGATGATCGAAGCAACTGTTTTAACACTGAACTGACCACGATGCTGGAACTGGAAAATATGGTAGATATTGCTGAGGCAGTTGCGCATTCTGCACGTCAGCGAACTGAATCGCGCGGATCTCACCAACGCACCGATTTTCCCGAGCGTGATGACCAGAAGTTCCTCAAACACTCCATGGCTTATCGAACAGAGGATGGTACGCCTCGCGTTGAGTATTTGGATGTCGTTATTACCAAGTGGCCACCAGCGAAACGTGTGTATGGTGAAAAACCTATAGAGAGTGGTGCGTAGAAACCTAAACTGACGATTCCTAAAGCTCAATTCCCATGCCACAAGAAACCATCACACTCGAAGTCTTTCGCTACCGTCCTGAAGAGGACAAGCAATCAACTTTTCAGAATTATGATGTGCCCTACCACGAGCATTGGGTCGTTCTGGATGCGATAAACTGGATCAAAGATAACGTTGACGGCACACTGTCGTATCGATGGAGTTGCCGCATGGGTGTTTGCGGAAGTTGCGGGATGATGATTAACGGCGAACCCAAGCTGACGTGCGCGGTCTTCCTCAAAGACTACTTTCCTAAGGTGATTCGCGTTGAGCCGCTGGTGAACTTCCCGGTCGAGCGTGATCTTGTGATCGACATGGACGGTTTTATGGAAAAACTCAAGTCGGTCAAGCCTTGGATCATCCGCGATGACACCGATCAGATGGACCAAGAATACCTCCAGACGCCGTCCCAGTTGGCAGCATACAAAGATTTTTCGATGTGCATCAATTGCATGCTTTGCTATTCTGCTTGCCCCGTACTTGACGGAGATCCGGAATTTATTGGGCCAGCAGCACTTGCACTGGCGCATCGGTATAACCTTGATTCGCGCGACAAAGGAAATGAGCAGCGGCAAGACATCATGGGTGCTGAAGAAGGCGTTTGGGGTTGTGCGTTCGTCGGCGAGTGCACCGAAGTGTGCCCTAAGAACGTAAACCCAGCTGGTGCAATTCAACAAGCCAAGATCGCTAGTACTAAGGCATGGTATAGAAGCGTCCTTCTACCTTGGGGCAAGCGATGAGAAATCCGCTAGTTAGACCATACCCTAAAGACTGGTTCTTGCGAACACGTGCCTACCGCTTGTTTATGTTGCGCGAACTGACAAGCGTGTGCATTGCAGGCTATCTCGTGTACTTGATTTGGTGGTTGTATAAGTTCAATCAAGTCGGGGCAGAAGGGTATGAGGAATTGCTCAGTTTTGTGCGTCATCCGGTGTCGATAGGGATGCATACCATAGCCCTGATCGCTGCGGTTTGGCATTCCATCACCTGGTTTAACCTGACGCCGTCAGTCATGCCCATGCGCATCGGTGAAGATAAAGTTCCTGACGTTGTAATATCAATTGCAACCGGCTTCGGGCCTTGGTTGGTTTTGACCGGTTTCATTCTGTGGGCAACGCTTGGTTAATCGCATCACTCAGCAAGGATCGTGACTTTAATGAGCCATTTAACGAAATCTAATGAAGCATTCTGGTGGTCGCTGTTTTCGGCCGGTGGCGTCATGGCCGCCCTATTCGTGCCTGTGATAATCTTCGTGACCGGCTTTGTCTTGCCATTCATGATGGGCGACGATCTTGAGTCACAATACGATCGCATGCAAGGTCTCATTACGATGTGGCCGACCCGTGTTGCATTGTTTGGTGTAATTTTCCTGTCGTTTTTCCATTGTGCGCACCGTATCCGCCACATCCTGATGGATTTCGGAGTCCGCTGGGCAGGCGTGGCATTGTTGATATTGTGCTATGGTGGGGCAGTGGCGGGGACAGTGGTTGCGGGTGTGGTTCTGGCCCGTTTTTAGAGGCGCTACCACACTTAAGCTAACGGTGGTATCCTAGAGAAAGACATGTTCGATCTAAAACCAATTTCACCTGAAGCGGTACCCGCTGCAATTGAAAAGGCGCAGCACTATCGTCTGCTTAATCAGCCACGCGCAGCCGAGAGCATTTGTCGTGATGTTCTGCGCGTCGATTCGGAAAATCAAGAGGCGATTGTACTTTTGCTGCTAACACTAACGGATCAATTCAGTAGAAAGCTTCGCGTAGCGATTCACCATGCGCAGGAGCTACTTCCGCGCATCTCAGATGAATATGAACGAACCTATTATTCAGGTGTTGCCTGTGAACGCTGGGCCAAGGCGCAGCTTGAACGTGGCGCCCCGGGTTATGCTGCATTTGAGTGGTTCCAAAAAGCCCTTGATTATTATGCAAAAGCTGAAAAATTAAGCACACCTGATAATGATGATGCAATTCTTCGTTGGAATACATGTGCGCGTATTTTAAAGCGCAACGAAGATATCAGGCCCAAGCCACAGGATCAAAGTATTCAAGCTGGCTTTGAAGATGAAGTTCCTTATCGCTAATCTAGCTTAGAATCCTTGCTCAATCACATCACTGATTAAAGCTTTAAGGTTTTCTGCGCTTTGATTTTCATCGCCACGTCGAATTGCCAGATCGATCGCGAAATACGCTTGGGTTGGCTCTTCCAAGATGAATCTCATTGCTGCCACCATAAATAGCCCATCAATATCTTCCGTGTCTTCTCTAACGCGATCAGAATAATGTTCCAGCAGCCATTGATAATGCTCGGTTATTAGAGGCTCAATCGGAACATCTAATAATGCCTGTGGATCATCGATCATTGCTCTTCGCATAGCTGAAATCGCAGCCCCATTGCGATACAACATGCCTGAAGCGATTGCGTAACCAATGCGTGGTGCTGCTTCAAAGGGTAGTTCGTAAACTAGCTCAGCGAACACGCCCAGCGCTTCTTCAAACGCGCCATTAGCCAGCAATTCCCAGGCTTCATCAATACTCGGGAGCAAGGGTTCATAAGTAATTTGTGTAACTGGTTCGTAATACACTGTTGCAAAAGAATGCGATGGGTAATAAGGCTCATAGTAGTAATAATCTACGTAGCTCCAATGTGGGTAATAATAATGATGTCTATATCCGGAGTGAAAATTAAAGTTAAACCAGAATCCAAATGAGTGGCCGTACCAACTGTGGCGCAAATGTGAATTATGATGCCCACCGTACCATGTCAAGTGGCTGTATCCATGGTCGTAATAGTCTCCGTGGTCGTAGTAATTGTTGTAGTTGTAATAAGTATTGTTATAGTAATTGTTGTCGTAGATAACCTTCTCTATAGGCGAGCTGGGCGGATCGTAAAAAATATCGCCTGCTCCCGGTGAGTCAAATCTGCTGCGACGATCCAGAAACAATTGGCTTCTATTCTTATTCTTTTTGTATCGCTTATTGAAAGTAGAATTATCTTTACCAAGACCTTTTCGCCAAGCGCTTACTTTGGAAACGCTCTTAGAATCCCTGTTATTGCCTGGGAATTTACCCGTTCTTGATAATCGAGATCGATCTAAGGAATTTGTATCGTTTTTGGGGCTTTCTTGAGAGCGACGAGGATAACTTGAATAACGATCATTACCAGATGGCTTTGCGGAGGTTCTATTGGTAACTCGTGGTGATTTGCTAACGCTGGGCTTATGGCTATTTGAACGTCGATATCGCTGAGGTGTATTTCGCTTAGCATCTCTTCTTTGGCGATTTGTGCTGGCTTGGCGCTTGGCGCTAGAAGTTTTCTTATTGGCTTCAGATGCTCTACGTCGTTGATCAGCAACACCCCTATTTGACCTAGATGCTTTGCCGCGTTGGTTTACACTCCGATTCGAGCTAGCGGATTTCTTACGTTGACTTGCGCTTCGACTCGAGCTAGGCGCTTTCTTGCGTTGACTTGCACTTCGACTGGCGCTAGGCGTTTTCTTACGTTGACTTGCACTTCGACTGGAGTTAGGCGCTTTCTTGCGTTGACTTGCATTTCGATTGGAGCTAGTCGCTTTCTTGCGTTGACTTGCACTTCGATTGGCGCTAGGCGCTTTCTTGCGTTGGCTTGCATTTCGATTGGAGCTAGTCGCTTTCTTGCGTTGACTTGCACTTCGATTGGCGCTAGGTGCTTTCTTGCGTTGACTAGCTTTTCGACTGGCGCTAGGCGCTTTCTTGCGTTGACCTGCACCTCGACTTGAGCTGGCTGCTTTCTTGCTTTGATTGGCGCGCTTGCTTGCTCCCCGATTGCTCTTGCTTTGACCTTTGCTTTTTTGTCCGTTGCGATCGGATCCTATAAATGCAGTTGAAACATGTTGCTCCATGCTCTTAGCAAATCTGTTTGAATTGAGCGGCGAAGCTGCTGATGCAGTATTGATCGAACACGCCAGGATCGCGCCAATTACTAGTATCGCTAACATCCACCTGAAAGAATTTATACGCTTGAGTGTCATAGGACTGCCTCCAATGGGCTACCAAATTGCAAGGATCCTCCCCGCAATTATTGCCACAAATAGATAGACACTGGCTGTATCCATTAGATTCCATCTGTATCAATTATTTTAATTATAAGGATGCCAAATCGGCAATAAACCGCTCTGAGGGTACTTCTATGAGCTTTTCTACCAGGTTTGGACTTCTTCAGTGATCTTCTTCCTCGACAAATAAAAGCCAAGAAACAGCGGATAGATGGTGAAAACACCTGAGAAGATTACAGCCGTAAGCACGATCTTAAATTGTATTTTTTCTTCATCGATCTTTTCTCCAGACATACCTGCTTCGCGACGTATCTCATTTGTCTGTTTCTGAATCGATTTTTGCATCTCGACTTGAGCTGGGAGTGTCAGAACTGCAAGAACCATCCCCACTAGAACCATAACCAATCGTAAGATTACCCATTTTTTTAGAAGCGATGTGCCAGACTGTTTCCTTTGCAGTAATTTTATCGAACCAACAAGCATCACAATCCCAATTACAAAAACTACGACAAGCATTGCACCTTGCATCAGTTTTAGAAGTACTGGTAGTTCGATATCGATTCCTTGCAAACCTGCTAACCATTCGCTTGCAACCACCATGACTCCACCAATAACCTGGCACAACAAACCGCCGATTGCATAGATCAGAGATATGATGCCAATAGTTTTAGGCCAAGTCGATTCCTGCTCAGGCATATCGCCCTGTTCAGTTGGCGGACTCAATACTTCAGGTTCTTGCTCACTCATGGTTATCCCGCTCGTTTAATAATGCAGAAGATCAATCATCACTCGCTTCAATAGGCTCCCAACGAATCCGATCGCGTCCTAGTAATGTACCTGTCGCAAAGGCAAGATCAATCTGAGAAATCTGATAGTCAGTAAGAGCTCTGATTTCACGCGATTGAGCGTCCGCAAGATCAGTAGCTGCATCTAAGACATCCGTGCTGGTTCTAATCCCCACATCAAATTGCCTTCGTTCCGCATCATATGTGCGTCCTGCAAGTATCACTTCTTGCCTAGCTGCGAGGATTCGCTGCCAATTCTGATCAAGCTGATCTATTGCATCATAGACTTCTTGGCGAATGGCTAATTCACGCTGCTGCTTGGTAGATAATCGCTGCACTCGCTGTAGGACCGCGCGATGAACTCGCGCTTTGGCGCGCTGGTTTCCGATGGGGATTTCTGCGGAAACTCCAAGAGACCAATCTTCAAATGAGCGATCGCTTAGTTGATCAAATGATTTACCAAACGAACTACCCAGGCCGTTAATGTTATAGGTGTAATCAAGCGTGACCAAAGGCAATCGCGCATTTCGCTGCAAATCTACTGTGCTTGCATCAATTGCAAGTTGCAGCTCCAGCTCGAGCATTTCCATGCGGTTTTCTACTGCAAAGTCTGCAAGTTCATCCGCAGGCAAATCAAGGCCCACCGGCTGCGGCAAAGTTGTGGGAATTATGTCGGTTACGGAATTGATCGGCTGATCCGGCCGATTCATAATTCGCTTCAGATCACGCTGTGTTGCGCGCACGGTAGTTTGCGCAATAATAATGGCTTCAAGGCGGCTGGCTACGCCTGATTGCGCTCTGGTGATTTCTATCTGCGCAACATCGCCTGCTGTTACCTTTCGCCTGGCTTGTTCTAACTGCGCAGTAGCGAGTTCGTATTGCTTTTGGCGAACCTCCAGTTCACGTTTAGCTGCATATAAAAGCCAATATGTACGGTCCGCATTGGCAAGGATCCGAATCGATTCGAGCTTTGTGCGCGCATTGGCGATTTGTGAATCGTATTTGGCAACGCGGATCGAATGTGTATTTACGCGCTGGCCAGCGTTTCTTAAAAGCGGATGACTAATCGAAAAACGCAGGTCCGAAGAGAACGCGGGATTAAGCAGCGAAAAAGGATTATTCGTTTCTTGCTTGTTAAATGGCAGATCAATGGTTGCAGTCCCGCCTGTTCTTAACGGAATTCGCACACCAAGATCATACGAATCAATGGTTGCTTCTGTGCCTTCAGTTCCAACAGCGGTTGGGCCATCGAACCTCTGTCGCGACGCCGAACCAAAGAATACCGCTTCAAATTTCGCTTCTTCTTCATCAACAGTTGCTTGTGCGATTGATGGGCTTACAAGCTCTACCTGTAAATCAAGGTTGTTCTCTAATGCAGCAGCGCGAACTTCTGCGAGCGTTAGATCAAGTTGTGGCGGAGGCTTGGGAGGATTTATAGTCAGATCAATCATCTCAGCGGCCGCATCATCTACCGATACCGGTTCAGAACTAGATTTATCTTCAAGCTGAATTGATTGGATTTCCCTTACGCGCTTAAGAGGCGTGTCGATTGACATATAGTCATCTGTGAGAAAAGAATCGCATCCAACAATAAGTAAAAGCGAAACCACAATGACAAACGCAGACGATAGTCGCGGGAGTGATAAATTAAAGCAGTTATTGATCTGAAAAAAAGTCATAGGATTATTCGTGTCTAAGTGCGTCGATGGGGTTCAGCCTCGCAGCTTTAATGGCTGGAAACATTCCGAATACCACGCCAACTGTCCCGCAGAATGCAAACGACATTATTACCGCCCACTGTGGGACAGCAGCTGCGGCCAGTTGGGGTGTATCGGGTAATAAAGTTAGCCCAAACGCCAGGGCTTCACCAATTCCAAGACCTATTATCCCACCAATTATACTTAAAGTCATCGCTTCCAATAGAAATTGCATCATTATCGCAGCGGGAGTTGCGCCCACAGCCTTGCGCAAACCAATTTCTCGTGTGCGCTCAGAAACTGAGACCAGCATTATATTCATAATGCCAATGCCTCCAACTAGAAGGCTTATGCCAACAATACCACCAGCGACAGCTGTGATTCCCGCAGCCATAGCCTTAAACTGCGTTACAACTTCATCTAAAGAGAAAGCTTGAAACGTATCAGGTTCGCCCGGCTTTAGATTTCGCGCCCTTCTCAAGGCAAAGCGAACTTCCGCAGCCGCTTCTTCCATAAGTTCTGGTGATTTAATTTGTGCTGTTACCAGGAAAAAGAACACGGGTGGTTGCATCTTTACCGCAGTTGAAAAGGGCATGAATAACTCAACATCAGTTCCGCCAGCGCCAAAGTCCGCTTGAATCATATTGTCTGGTTTGTTTTCTACCACACCTATTATCAAGAATCGTTTTTCTTTAAATAGAATATATTGATTGGTGGGATTCTTATCGAGTTTCAGCCGTTCAATCCCGCGATCGTTAATAAGGCAAACTTGCCTTGCATTGGCTTCGTCTATTGCGCTGATGGGGCGGCCTTGCAATAGATCGCGGCTTTCGATTTCATGCCACTCCGGCCAAATTCCGGTGGCAGCAACTCCGGTCATAGTTTCATTACCTGCTTGAATCGTACCACCAATACCGGTAATCGGTGTTAAGATTTCAATTGATGGGCAGTGCTGTTGTAAGACATCAAGTTCGGAAATTTTCATTCGAATCAGACTAAACGGATATTTACTACGATCTCTTCCATCCGGACGATCGTGCAGAATAAATAGTTTGCTTGCGCCGAAGGTATTAAACTCATCGAGTATCCATGTCTTGAGTCCAGATAGTGCTGCAATAACAGCAGTTATTGCAGCCACGCCGATGATGATTCCAAGTGCTGTAAGAAACGCTCTGGTTTTGTTAACCCAGATCTGACCCAGCGCTAAAAATATAGCTTGTATGTAAAATAGCGGATTCAGCATGGGCTTGCATCCTCCGCTTTACTCCCACTTACTGATCCGACCTGTTTAGGTGAAATCCCTTGGCCGTTGGAACTGACAGCATCAGCGTGGCGAACATCCGAATCAATTTGCCCATCTTTCAAAACGATGGTGCGATGACACATCGCGGCAACATCAGCTTCGTGGGTTACGACAATGATGGTCTGCCCCTCAGCGTGAAGCTCCTTTATAAGCCCCATTAATTCCTTGGTTGTTGCAGAATCGAGATTGCCTGTCGGTTCATCAGCTAGCAAAATAGCGGGATCATTGAGTATCGCTCTTGCGATTGCCACTCTTTGCTTTTCGCCTCCGGATAGCTGATTGGGGTGGTGCGTCACGCGAGCTTTTAGCCCTACGCGCTCAAGAGCTTTGCGGGCTTTGCGCCGACGAGTAAGCCAACTGGTCTTGGCGTATATTAAAGGCAGCTCGACGTTCTTCTGCGCGCTCATCCTCGGCAAGAGTTCAAATGATTGGAACACAAATCCGATTTGCTCATTGCGAACATGAGCCAGTTCCCTTGCATTTAGTCCGCTTGTATCGCGCCCATTAAGAATGTACTTGCCTGATGTCGGTTGATCGAGGCAGCCAAGAATATTCATTAGCGTACTTTTCCCTGAACCGGAACTCCCCATTATCGCAACAAAATCGTTGGGCTCGATATCAAGATCTACATCTCTTAAAGCATGAATCCTCTCAACTCCAACTCGATAAGTCTTCGTAAGATTTTGCGTGCGGATAATCACGCACCACCGTTGCCATTCTTCTTAGCCTGTGCGTTATCAGATGCTGACTTATCTACTACAGTTTCTTTAATCACATCGTTTTCATCGATGTAGTCTTCATCATCCTTTATGTCCTCAAGCACTTTGTAAGGGCCGATGATTGCTACATCATCATCGTTTACTCCAGCTAGTATTAGCGTTCTAGTAAGATCACTTGAGCCAGTTAGCACAGGTGTGCAAACAGATTTGCCATCGACCAGCAGATACACAACGGATACAGTTCTCTTCGTTCGATCTATTAAATCATTATTTAATCGAATTTCATTTGGTATATCCTCAAGCAAGCGTTCGACAATCGCCTGGCTTTCCACAACATATCCCTTATGAGTTTGGATTTCGATATCTACATTTGCTGCGTGGCCAGACCTTAAAGCATGTCCCGCAAGATCGATTTCGATTTCCGCTTTGAATACGCCAGCACCTTCAAGAGATATTGTTCGCTGCAGCGCGATCCTTGCAACTACTCCATCAAAGACCAAGTCGGGGTATGCGTTAATATGCACTCGGGCTTTTTGATCGACCGCAACTGCAGCTATGTCACTTTCAGCAATATCTGCTTTTAAGATCATGCGCGTCAGGTCGGCAATTGTCATGATCTGTGTACCCATGTTGCTAAGGGTTCCAAGAACCTGTTCGCCCACTTCCATATCCAGCATGGTTATTACGCCGTCCATAGGCGAATGTATGACAGTGTTTGCCAATGCATCTTCCGCTCGAGCAATGTTAGCTTCCAATGCAGAACGCGTACTTTCAATTACAGAAATTGTGTGCTTGGCAGCTTCAACGTTTGCATCAAGATCATCCGCACTCTGCTGGGCATCATCAAGTGATTTTTGACTCACATCACCAGTATCAAAAAGGCTTTGCTTTCTTTCCAATTCTCTAGCAGCAAATGACAAGTTACTGAATAACCCAGCAAGTCGAGCCTCTTCAGATCTAAGTCTGTAGTCTTCACTATCACGCCTGGCTTGAGCGGACTTCAGCGCAGCCTGCAAATCGCGATCATCGAGCTTTACGATCAGGTCGCCTTTGTGAACTTCATCGCCCTCTCTAAATGGAAGTTCTTCTATGCGTGCAGAAACCTCAGATGAAATATCTACTTTAAACAGGGGCTCGAGTTCGCCAGGTGCAGAGACAACTTCAACAAGTGTTTGCGCACTCATTAGCTGAGTTCTGACCTCTGTCTTATCAGTTTCGGGTCTTAAGCCAGATAGCGAACTGACGAGCTTTGGCCCTACAAGCATGGCGCCGCTACCTACGACAACGATAGCTATTACTAAAACGACGAGCGTAATCTTCACCGCGAAATCCTCTACAAAGAGTTGCTGAAACAATAGCCACCCATAAATATATTCCGAGAACTACACATTTTATTACACCAATTTGATAAAAGGTGCCTCAATTTTCACATCTTCACCAGTTTAAAGCCTATTGCTATCGAAAACGCCAAATGTTCTTTTTTATCGCTGAGGGATCAGGCAAACCGCCAGGTTGATCCATGTCGGCTTCAAGAAATATAGATCGAGTTCTCCAAATCGCGCGTTGGTTAAGTTCATTACGTTCAAAGAGGAGAAACCTCAATTTCGCCTCTCGTTCGCTTCGAATACTTGAATCGACCTTTAGAGTACTCTCACTGATTTCTGACATGATATTGATCATTTTCTGTGACAATTCTTCATACGAATATAAATAAGAAGTGTTCAAAATCTGTAACGAGATTAGAATTTCATCAACAAGATTTGGATTTAGCAGTGATTCTTCAAGCAATTTGCCAATGTACGTTGGATCTTTATACACCGTTGGATAAGCTAATCGGTTGAAGAGATTTATAAGTCGTCGACTATCTTTAGGTGAAAGAGCATCTTCGAGAGTAGACAAAGTTTGTTTATTTAGCTGCCCAATTAAGGCATCAAGTGATCGAAGTCTGTCTGAGATTCGATTCAGTCTCGGTTCAACCGCAGCTTGAATTTCCTCTTCGCCAACTTCTGCCATCTGAAGACGCCTGCTCTCATGGCGATATTCCAGCAAGATGTCTTCTCTCTCGACTTGCTGATCATACATCTGAATCAACAGATCAGTTAGTATTTCTTCGTATGTAACAAGTAAAGGATTTAATTCGGTAATAATTGCTGACGTGAAATCCAACGAACGCACGAGCCACAACAAATCGATTCTGGAAACGTAGATGGGATAAGCATCCAGTCTGTACCAGACGCCAAACAGCTCGCGCGTTCGTGCTTGGCGCACACGTTCGAGACGAGTAGCCTGCGCCTTATCTACAGTAAATTTAACATTAGAAAAGAACTTATCATCAAGCTCAAAAACGGCTTGCCGTACAGACTTCAATTGTCTGGAAAGTTCCTTAGCAGTAATTCCGTCAAGATCTGGGTTTGCTCCTGACGCTTTCTTGTTGGCCTCTACGAATGCACTCATCGCCGGTTTGAGGTCTTGCTCAAACTCTTCAATGTAGTCCTGATAGTGAACCTGTATAACAAGATTCTGCTTTTCGGTTGCATACAGAAGCCATGAATAATCGTCGAGATCCTGCTCTCCTATTGGATAGGGTTGTCGTGCATCAGCTCTGGCTATCCCGATAAGCACATTCTTTGAAACTCCAATTGGCAGTATCAATCCGGCGATTTTCGCTGCGGCAGTTCCTCGCTGATGTCTGCGTTTGCTATTGATTCTGGCCAAGTCAGCCTGGATTGTTTTGTAGCGCTCCTGGCCAACGATTGTCTTCAATTTTTCGCGAGCGCGCTCATCCACTTCCTTGGCGCGCGACATAAGTCGATTAAGACCCTGAAATAATTCGTCTTCAATCTCTGGACGACTTACAATGTTCGATCTTAATCCATAGTATTTGTGAGCAACGAGAAGTGATTCTTCAAGAATCGGATCAAGCTGATTATTTCTATCGTTCTCAACTGCGACTATCGCTTCATATTGCTCTGGTGATAAATCCTCCGAAGCAATCGCGATCTTTGCTTCCTTCTCTCCCAGCAACCTTCGAGTTACATGCAGTGTGTCACGATACAAAGTTTCGCGAAGAGCGTCACGAATCTGCCTGGCACTTGCGCTTGAAAGTGTATTGGCAAGACGCTGATACGTTATAAGGTATAGATCTCGTATTTCTTGAGCTTGTTCCTCGACCGGGCCAATTGCGTCTATTAAGATGTTCTCCAACTCTTGCTGGGTCTTATCTCCGTTGATGCTTGTACTACGAATTGCTAGCTCTATATCGACATAATTCTGTTGTTTGGATGTCGCAAATTCCCGAAGTTTTTGTGTAAGTGTCTGTTCATAATTTGCCAGCAGGGGTTCGACAGTTTCTACGTCTAGCTCTGACAAATTCAGATCATGCACAACTTTAATAATGTCAAATTTAGGCCAGAGCACAAGTGATTCATTGGCGTACCGAGCGAATAGCCGATTGCGTTCGCGCTGAAGTTCAATCACACGCAAACGAACGTGTTGGTCTTGTGTCATCACACTTTTTATATGCTCAAATAAATTGACATCAAGAGATCGTAATCGACGTAAAAGCATGTCCTTCCGATCTCGATACTTTTCAAGATCATTGCGATCAACTTGTTGGCTCAGTTTTTGGAATATGAAACGCCTTAGAGCTGGTAATACTTTACTCTCATATAGATTCTTATATAGCTGTTTGTATTCGTCGTGAAAACCCCTGATTGCCTCGCACTGAGTCTCTTCAAGATCTAGCCTATCTGCGTAATGCATTAAATCTAATGTCGTAATCGGTGCGACAAGTGGGCCGCGCAAGTCCTGCGCACTTGTAGTAGCGGCAATAAAATTGATAGCTACAAACCACAGACCGTGTACCAAACACCGCAATAGAAGACTTCGTAATCGAATCATCGCCTGACACCTATGGATTTAATGAAGAGCTGGTTAGTGTAGGTCAAATTCTCTAAATGAAATGGCAGTCAAGTTTATTCGTCTTTACTGCTTTCAGTAACAGCTCCCGATTCAAGTTTTATGGATATCTCGATATCGCGCGATTTTTCAGCGGTATATTGCAGTTTTATCTCAGCCCCAGCCTTGCCGGTTACAAGGTAACGAAATGTCTTGTGCTTTTGGCCGGGGATACCGCCATCATTTGGTATTACGTGCTTGCGATCATCAACTGGATCAATGGTCTTATCAAATCGATCTGATAGCTTGCCTGAGGTTACGACTTTAATGCCTTTGCCTGTAATTGAAAGTCGATCGGGTTGACCAATTTTTCGCTGCGCAGCAATTGCTAAACGAGACGGGATTATCTTTTCGTTGGCAACTTCAATGGTGATTTGCCAAAGGTCATTGCCAAGTGATTTTACTTCAATCCATTGAAAAGAAAGCAGAGGCATATTGTCTGCATGGAACATGGTAAACGCGAAGTTGCGATGACAAAGTTCTTCCAACATGAACGGCGGAGGTATGCGGCTGGAATATTTAGTCCCGCCCCCAATTAAAACTTTGCCAAGTGTAGGGTGGTCATACTCGGTATATTCAGTAAGAGTTTGACCAAACAGCATTCGGTCCTGCCAGCGCAATCTGCCCTTTTGATCCAGGCGTTTTTGTGAATTCTGCAGCATCTGACTGTTAGACCAAAGCTCATTTGTAAAACTTACGATGCCTAGCCCTTCAGATAGCCAAGTCACAAATCCGCCATGCACGGTGTATAGATCTGCGTAGATAACCAGGTATCTATAGAACGGCAGCATCTCTTCGCCGGCTTTACCTAGTTTGCTGTACACAGCTTTATCAGATCTTGGATATAAATTTTCTCTGTGCTTTGCGCCCGGGCCACGCAACATCATTCCCCCAGCGTTGTGATAACTTTGGCCGGCCGCGATATTGGGATGCGCAGTAATAAATTGCCCGATGGCATTAGTTTCCGGTCGATCAAATGGATAATCACCTGCACCATACTGAATGTAGTTTGGTTGCCAACCGCTGGGCCAATTGCGATTCATATCATAACCGCCCGGCCCATCTTCATTAATTCGCCCATCGCCATCGTTATCAATTCCCTCAGAACCTGCGCGCGATAGCTCACCTTTTTGACCAGGCTCAACTCGTTCGATAATTCGAGGGTCATCGCGATTTCTACGACTTGTGCCATTTGGATCAAATCGCCACATGGTTCCAATGTGTCCATCACCATCAAGATCTTCAGGCCCATCTTCATCGACAAGACCATCGAAATCGTTATCAGTTGGACGTTGACCCGTTCGAGATGAATGAGGATTGTTTGGCTCATTAAACCAATAATCGCGCCCATCAGGATTCTGCATAGGCAGGAAGTAAAAAGCTACACGGTCCATAAGTTCTGTCAACGAATCAACCTTGCCATAGCTTTTTGTTAGATACCAGATTGAATAAACTACAGTTTCTGCACTTTGGATTTCGTTGCCATGCACATTTCCATCTATATACATAGCTGGTTTTTCAGTATCAGCTCCGGTCTTGGCAACATTAAGAGTCACCAACCACATCTCACGGCCTTGCTCACTTTTTCCTAATGATTGAAGTGAAAGTAGCTGCGGGTATGCATCAACAAGTTTGTGCAGCAGCTCACTGATCTCATCGTAATTATAAAAACGATTCCAAGTGATATCCGTCTTGGATGGGATCTGTTGCTGAGCTGCGCAAGTGCTATTAATTGCACAAATCGAGAGAACGATTATTGTGATTTGGGAAAGGTATCGAATAAACATTAATCATTCTCCTTAGTAGCTACTTCACTGGGCACAAAGGAAATTGATTGATCACCAAGCTGCGCGCTTACGACATCAATCGTTACCTGTTTTGAGTCATCGCTTCGGATAATCCACCGTTGAGTGAATCGACCGCCACTGCCGGCAATTTGCCAATTGCGACTTACTCTTTCGCCTGCAATGATTTGATCAAGTTCAGTTGAAATGCGCACGACCGTAGGTGGGATCGCTTTAGCCTTACTTGCCATAGACGTAGCTGATGGAAGATAACCTTCATTTACAATCCCAAAGCGAATTTCGTATACACCCGGGCCTAGCATCTTTACATCCGGGCCTTGGATAACAAGCTTGGGCCTGCGTTCGATCAATTCCAGAACAAACTGCGTTTGTTTTTCAGCTAATCCATCAAGTTCATCCGCTGGCGGATTCATCTTAAAGCCCGGGACGAAACCGCCTATTTCTACCGCCCCAAGTGTAGGATGATCAAATGCTTTCCACTCTACAAAACCAGATCCATCTCGATCTCTATCAGAGTAAGTCAGCCATGCAGCATCTTCCGCATCACTTGGTTTAGGTTCTTCCTTATCAGGTTTTTCTTCAGGCGTTTCTTCTTCAACATTTTCACCTTCGTCTGCATCTGCTTCTTCTTCAGCTTCATCATCTTCTTCAGCTTCATCTGGTTTTGGCTCAGGAGATGGATCAGGTCGACCCCACACTACCGTAGCGAATGTTGGTATACCTCTCTGTGCGTATAACCAGGCATGAAAGCTGCCATCGGAGTTTTCCTTTGGCGCTCGTTCTTGATCGGTAGTTTCCTTGAATACTTTGGAGATTTCCTTGTAAAGCGCAACATCCTTAGAATCTAAATTCTTAGGCCCCTTCCCTGAAACATCTTTTCCTTTGCCATCAGGTACATTTATGAGATTGTCGTGCCTGCCCAACACTATTGCTGCAACAATGTTGCGATGTTCAAGAACGAATTTTGCTAATACTAGTGATTCAGGTTCACTAACTTGATACGGTCCAGCATCCAAAGCGTGCTCCGGCCACTCGTGCATGAAGTTGCGATCAAGGTCAACCATGCCCGGGCCGTCTTCGTTTATTTTCCCATCGTTATCGTTATCAATACCTTCTGGGTAAATCGAATAGATTGCGCGCTCGCCTTTTGCGACATCAGGTTTCTTTAGTAATCGCAGCTCACTCGGATCAGCTAAATGTGTAGCGTTATCATCAAGAGGATTGTTCAGGCGGCGCATTAAAGTTATTATGCCGTCGCCATTAAGATCATCAGGGCCATCTTCATTTATAAGCCCATCACGATCGCTATCAACTGCGCGCATCACACCAATGTGGCCAGCGTTTATTGATGATAAATTTAGCTCTACGCCATCAGGGTTCACGCGCGGGATGACATAGATCGTTATTTCCTGGAGTATGTCCGCATGATTTGCTAGTATATTTTTTGCAACGCGGAAAGCTGTTTCCGTTCCCACAAGGTGCCGACCATCTAGACCTGCAACTATAAGCAATGCTGGTTTGGAGGATGCGATTTCAGCGTCAGAAGATAGCGTGATGGCAAGGAGCGTACGCCCCTCCCGGCTTGATCCAATGGCATCGATTTCGCAGTCGTTATTTTCCCTTGCAAGATCCTGAAGGGACTTCGTCAAGGAGGCGTGGTTCATATATCCATCTGCTGGTTTCGCACCTCGGCTTGGACTCGCCAAAGCAAGCAGGCAGATACCAGTGAGCAGGGAGATTGAACCGATGCGCACTCGGCCAAGGATTTTTCTTCCCAGATAAGCTGCGGTATCGATTATTACATTGGTTTTACTTGGTAGTTGATTATTCACAGTACAAATCACTCTAACGGAAGCTCTTGGCTGCACCAAAAAAATAATCGAAGACAAGTAGACAATATATGGTTCACTAACGAGCTTTTTTAGTAGCCAAGGTCCAATAATGATGCTCTAAACCCCAAATAAGCCAAAAGCGGATCGGGCAAAGTTTGCTGCGTACCATAGCCGCAATGTCAATATCTAAGATCAGTATCATAGGACGCCCGAACGTGGGTAAGTCTAGCTTACTCAATAGGTTAGCCAGGGAGCGTATATCTATTGTCGACCCTACTCCAGGTGTTACCCGTGATAGGGTTTCGACCATTATCGAGCTTGAGCCACCGCTGGAAAGTCCAAAGGGCACGCCTACCAAGATTATTGAGATTATCGATACTGGTGGATATGGCGTATATACCGTCGAGGGCAAGCGGTTCAACGAGACAGGTGATGATCTTGCGACTCTGACGCCGGACATCGAGGCTCAAATCCTGGTAGCGATACGGCAGGCCCAGGTGATCCTGTTTACTGTGGACGCTCAAGGTGGTCTATCCAGCCTGGACCAGATGATCGCAACTTTGCTGCGTCAACATGGCGGAGCAGAAAAGGTGCTGCTGGTCGCTAACAAAGTAGACAATGAAAAATGGACCGCCCACGCATGTGAAGCTGCTTCTCTTGGATTTGGTGAACCGCAGTGCGTTTCCGCAAAGACTGGAGCTGGGATTCGGAAGCTCACAGAAGAAATCTACAATCGCATTGGTGATGAAAAACCAGATGCGGCAGATACGCAGCAGGAAATCCAAATTGCCATGATCGGCAAACGCAATTCGGGGAAGTCCACATTAATAAATACACTGGCAGGTGAGTCACGCGTAATAGTTTCAGAAATTCCCGGCACAACCCGCGATGCAATCGATGTACGCTTTCAATTCAGTGGCAGAGCAATGCTCGCAATAGATACCGCAGGTGTCAGAAAACGAAAGAGCCTGGCTGACAATATTGAGTTATATGCATATAAGCGCATGTTAGCTGCGGTCCAGCGTGCTGACGTTATTTTCTTGATGATTGATGCAACTTCTGATGTTTCTCAAGTCGACAAGAAGTTATCAAAGGAACTTCAGCAGCAATTTAAGCCAACAATTATTGTCATAAATAAATGGGATTTAGTTCCAGATGATGTTACGACCGAATCTTATCTGGAGTACTTAACGGAGCAGCTTCGTGGTCTTGAATACGCACCAATTGTTTTTATAAGTGCTAAGGAGGGCAAGGGGATTAGAGATGTGATAGCTATGGCGTTTAACCTTGCCGCCCAGGCATCACACCACGAAAAGACCAGCAAGGTTAATGATGTGATTGATGACATCCTTGGCAGGCGTGGTCCATCTTCACGTTTAGGTACTCAAGCAAAGGTTTTATATGCATGTCAAGTAGCAGTTCATCCACCAACTATCGTATTGGTGGTAAACAAGCCTGAGCTTTTTGAAGGACCATACGAGCGTTATTTGTTAAATCGGCTTCGTGAAGAATTGCCTTATAGTGAAGTGCCGATTCGGCTCTTATTTAGAAAGCGTCATCGTATGGATCTCACGCAATTGAAGCGGCGTGGTCGGGCTCGCTCTGATGCCCAATCACTAACTAAGCTTCCAATGGAAGGGTGAGCTTTTACTTACTTAAGTTTTTAGGTGTTTCGCCCGACCGTTTTTTCTTCTTAGCTCTATTTGTCGTTTCCAGAAGCTCAGCTACAAGCTCCAAACGATTAGCAACAACCGACATCGACTCCGGACGATCATCCGGATGAAGTTGCACGCAGTCTAGAATTTGCTTTGAAAGTATGGGGTGAATTGATGGATCTTTTTCATGTGGCGGAGTAGGGGGCTTGATTAACTCCGTATCTAGCGCACCAGTATAAAGACTTTCCAGTTCATCCTTTGGTGGAAGAGAAGTTGGTACTACTTCGTGTACTAACACCCAGTACATAGTCGCGCCAAGATTATAGATATCCGTCTTTGGGGTAATTGCCTGACGGTGCGCTTGCTCAGGAGCCATATATCCAGGTGTGCCTTGGATGCGCGCCTTAACTGTACCTATTGGACATCCCTGCCCCAGATCAATGATTTTGATTTGTTTGTCATCTGTTACCAGAATGTTGCTTGGTTTAATGTCTGCGTGTACAAATCCGCGCAAATGCATGTGCGATAAACCCAACGCTACTTTGTGAAAAAGCTTTACAATTTCGAGGTGGCTTTTAGGTAGTTGCTGCTCAAGTGATGAGCCATCTACCAATTCCATTAGCAAAGAAACAGCATTGACTTTGAACAAACTTCTGTGCTTTACAAAGCGATGTATTTTGCGGATGTATTTATGATCTAGTTTGGTCCCGACAATATATTCTTGCTGCACTTGATCAATGAAGCGTTGGTCCTTTTCTACGCGTTTTATGACGTGCTTCAGAGCCCAGACCTGCTTTGTCTTGCGGTCCTGGGCGGCGAAGAGTTCCGATGCAGCACCACTGCCTATTCGGGCCAGGATGCGATAGCCTGCTATGAGGTTTTCGTGCGACATGCTGATAGAATCTGTTTACTAACGAGAGAAGGGGCCTTTTTTTCCCCCATCCCTAACGCTTGTTCAAGGATATGGGTCTGCGTATATCGGCACAAGCCGACACCGCCTGAGGACTCTGGCTAATCCTCAGACCCTGTTTCGCTTCGGTCCGTGTTGGATCCAATCCTCTAGCCTAGTACCAGACTGGCTTAGCATCAATGGGTAGTACGAAGCAGTTGCTGCTCAAATCGTCCTGCAGCGAAGAATTCGCCCGGACTATTTGTTAATTCGCCCGCAATATCGCGGTGTAGCCGCACTGAGGTAGGTGGAATATCTAACTCCAACTGGAGTTGGCGAACCAGTCGAGTCAGCTCTGCGATCTGTTTTTCGGTGAATGGGCGACGATTGCCGTTGCCAATCAAAGCAATTCCGATTGAATGCTGATTGTGATAATCGCCATCCTGACCTATAGCATGCGCTCCTGGCTGCTGATTTACCCATCGTTCGCCTACGTGGATGACACCATCTCCCATACGCTTGCCGTTACCTATGAGGAAGTGGTAGCCCATGCTCTTGTAGCCATAACTAAGGTGCTTGCGACGAACTGATTCAGCATCACCAGAGGGTTCACCAATGTGGTGAATTAGGATGCCATGCCAGCGTTCGTAGTCCATAGGCTGGTTGATACGCAGGATTGGATGCTGAGCATGAGGAGTGGCAATCAATCTTTCTGGTACGACCGCGAGGAAACCGCCAGTTCCACCGCCAAGATCACCAAGTGCAAGTACGCCAGTCACCAATGTGATAGCGCCTAGAAAGCTCACCCATACAATTTGGGTTCGCTTAGAGGGTCGGGGCATGTGAATTGAGCCTGTCCTTGGCACCACGAAATCCATCCTGTCAAATGTGTCATTAGATATATCGGATTCATTAGTACTAGAACCTTGGACAAAGACTCAGTTTCGTGTGTTTCTATATCAGGCGACTCGCTATCGGACCACCTAAATAAGTATTCGGACCTTCAAAACAAGTGCTTAATCACGATGCGAAAGTCGAGTTCGAAGGGCTGGCTGGGGCCTGCCAAACTCATCAGGCTCTTCCAGCTGGATATATGGATCACGCATACGCTCATGAACATCAAACTGTGTTCGAGGCTCGTTGGAAGGAAATAACGTGCGCTGGCATCCGCTTGCACTTAGAACAATGACCATCAACATTATCGCTACCAGCAATTTCATACTCAGGATTATATCGGCCCTTGCGTACTTTGGCTTGGATCTAGCCAATTATCTTCATTCGCTACCAGCAAAATCAAATGGACCAGCAGATTTCACCGGCTTCTGCACGGTATAGTGAATGCCAGAATATCCATCAACATACTCAGCCTTGATAGTGATCTCGTCAATATTCACCCCTTCAGGTACCACTAGGGCTACATTTATCGTGTAATGCGTTCCTGTGATACTCGATCGGTATGCCCTTCGAACCTCAGCAGGCCCTAGGTTAACCCTGCCTAGCGTGATGGCATCATATCCTGCTGGTATCACTAAAGCATGAACCGAAAGTTGCCCAACAAGCTGAATCGACCTACCCCAACCGTCCGTAGCCTCGATATATGCAACTAGCTCATCAGCTTTGTCATCACCGTCAATATCTCGAAGATGACTTAAGATGCTGATCGTAATTGCAGCAACGTGTGGCGTATTTTCGCGCAGTTCTTCACTTGCCGCAGCAGTTGTTTCCGCCTCTTTTACCCGAGCCTGCAAATGTGCGATTTGGCCTTTATGCAGCTTTATTTGTTTTTCAAGATCAACAACTTTTTCACGCAGCCGATCGTTGGCAGTAGCTATATCTTGAGAACTAGCGCATCCAGCAAGACACGCAATCAACATCAAACCCAGCACCCACCACGATGATCGTCGCTTTGTCATCACGCTATATTTTACTCGTTCTATGCAGGACCGGTTTATTTCAAGTAGAAATCAGCTTGGATAGTTGATTTTACTTCTCTTCTTTGATGGCTAGCGCATGCTTGAGGATCTTGTCCACTAAGCCGTATTCTTCCATCTCTTGGGAGTTTAGCCATTTATTTCTCTCACAATCCTCTGATATCTTCTCGAGAGTTTGGCCGGTCTGATCAGAATAGATCTTGTAAATAATATCACGCAAACGCAACATCTCACGAGCTTCGATCTCAATATCCGTAGCTTGGCCTTCCAATACACCACTTATAAGCGGTTGATGCATCAGGTTCTTGGCAAACGGCAATGTGAAGCGCTTTCCCTTTGTGCCTGAACAACCTATGAGAGACCCCATAGAAGCTGCCTGGCCGATTATATAAGTCGAAATATCACACCTTACAAAATTCATCGTGTCAATAACACCCAGGCCAGAGGTAACGCTTCCACCTGGTGAATTGATATACAAACTGATATCCGCTTTGGGATCATCGTTAGCAAGGTACAAGAGTTGAGCTATAACCAGATTCGCAACCTCATCGCCAATGGGGCCACCCACGAAGATTATGCGATCGCTTAGCAACCTCGAGTAGATGTCGTACGCCCGCTCACCGCGGCCGGTCTTCTCGATCACTATTGGTACCAACGTTGACATTGATATTTCAGCTTGCTCTTACTTATTAAGTGATAAGCAGTTATCGCTTAATCACTTTTTATCCTTGTTGGCTTCGGGGTCGAATACTTCATCGACCAACCCATATTTCTTTGCTTCTTCAGCTGTAAAATACTTATCGCGCTCGCCATCCGCTGCAACTTGTTCGACGGTTTGGCCAGTGTGTTTGGCGATAATTACGTTTAGAGTGTGCTTGGATTTGAGGATCTGCTCAGCTTGGATTTGTATATCCGTGGTTTGGCCCGATACTCCGCCATATGGCTGATGAATCATCACTTTGGCGTGCGGCAAAATGTGCCGCTTTGCTTTTGCTCCTGAACTAAGAAGTACCGCCGCGCCTGAATAAGCGCGTCCAATACAAAACGTCGCCACATCCGAGGATATGAACTGCATGGTGTCGTAAAGCGCCAGGGTGTCATCCACTGAACCCCCTGGCGAATTAATGTAAAAATTGATGTCCTGACCTCTCTTTTGATCCTCAAGATAAAGCATCTGCATCATCACACGAGCGGAGGAGGCTTGATTTATATCGCCAACCAGGAAAACCACGCGATTTTCCAGCATCAGCTCATCAATGGTCATCTCACGTGTACGCTGATATTGCACCGCTGCGACAAGATCCACACCGGGGCGGTCGTTCATATCCAACTCGGGCTCAAATTGGTTGTGATGTGACATATTTGCTTGATAAGGATTCATCATAAAGAAGTCGGCCGCATGATAGGCCCGCAGAACGTGTCGGCAAGATTCCCCACCAAAGCCAGCGAATGACCAATAATTATGAGGATTGGAGAGTCTTGAGTCTTGAGCCATGAGGGATAAGGCAAGGCACGGCCGCTTCAGCGGCCAGTGTCTTAGCGCGTAATTGATCGAGTTCTTGGCAAAGAAAAAGAACTTCACAAATTTCACATTTTCTCGTTTTAGGGTGGTTTAGACACGCACGTTTGCGCGCAAACGTGAACGCTTTGGGAAAAGAGGGATTCACCACAGAGACTCAGAGACACGAAGAAGAATTACGGCTCATGGCTGATCCCTTATGGCGCATACCTAAGTATTCAGGATTCAGGTGTCAGGGAAGAAAAGAGCAAACGTCGAAATATAGATATGTTTAGCGAGCCGGGCTGTCCTCAGCCCGAGTGACGCGGAAACTTCTATGGAGGATCGTTTGCCCACTGTTAATTGGACATCACTCGGGGCGGGGACGCCCCGGCTCGCTACTTGATTCCTTGTTGACTTCTTCTACGGACACAACCCCCAATTGGCGAAGAGGATCAATAGGTCTGCGGTATTAACTGCTCCGCTACCATCAAAGTCGGCTGATCCTGCTGTACCCCATTGAGCAAAGAGTTCAAGTAGATCGCTGGTGCCGACGTTGTCATCTTCATCAAGATCCCAGGGGCAGCAGTCTGTCGTCCCTTCTTGGAACTCGTAGGAACCCATGTCCACGATCGGGCAGTCACCCGAGCCAGTGTTTTTCGTCTTTGGATCATCAATAAACCGTGGGTTGCCGTCGAGATCGGTATCGATACCCTTGGGCAGGTAGCTGTTTCGCGCGGCATCAATGCACTCCGAGCCGGAGGACAGACGATAGTCGCCATTGTCAGGATCAACGAACAGCGGATCGACATCGATGTTGTTTGAGCCCGCGGACCAGCCCCCCTGCACGTCGCTGTACCTGACGACTGCCGAGCCCGAGATCTGGTCTGGGATGTTGTCCCACAAAATGCCATTTCTAACTTGCGCGCTGCTAGCGCCCATCCATACCCCTCCGCCTTCGCTGGCCGAGTTGGCAACGATCGTTGTGCTCACTAACAGCGCTGAGCTGTTGGAGAGCAGGACAATGCCACCCCCAATCCCGAACTCGCCATTCACTTGGTTGGAAGCGAGAATTGAGTTGATTAGTAGCGAGGTAGAATTGTGATTGAGTACACCCCCACCCGCGACTGCTGAATTGTTTGTAACCGAGCAGCCAATGAGCGTAAGACTGGCACCCTCCCCACTGAATTGCACGAACGCAATAGCGCCGCCGTGGTAGCCCTCGTTTTCGTGTAGGTCGCAGTCAACCAAGTTCACCAAACTGTCGCGGCTGAATATGGCGCCGCCACCGTGTTGGCCGATGACAGGCGTAGAGTTTCCCTGGAACGTGCAGTTCGTGACGGTCATGCTCCCGTCGCGTAGGTAGATTCCGCCCCCTCTAAACTCGGCCATATTCCCGGTGAAAGTGCAGTCGCTGATCACCGGGCTACCGAGATCGATGAACATTCCGCCACCGTGCCCAAACTCGTCAAATGCCGTGTTGCCGCTGACAACACAGTTTGTCACCGTCGGGCTGGAGTTGAGGAGAAAGAGACCTCCGCCGTTTGGGCCGCCGGGGGCAGCAGCCGTTACAAAGCCATTGGTGATAGTGAAACCGTCCACCACAGCGTCGGCGGTCTCGCCGCTGTCGAAGTAGAAGCCGCGCTGGGGATCGGCCTCGGAGCCCTGGCAGTCGATGATGCAGTTGTCCGGGCCGTTTGCGCTGCGGACAGTGATCAACTTGCCGTTGTAGTCCAGGTTGCGGTTGCCCGGACCCGTGTAGACGCCGTCGGCGACGACGACCTCATCACCATTCACCGCGACGTCGATTCCGCCCTGAATAGTCGGGTAGTCGCCAGGGACGTTGATGATGTCTGCGAGGGCGGGCGTTGTCCCACCAATGGAGCAGAAACTAATCGCAGCGACCACCGGGGTTGTGAAGCTTGACTTAAACCGCATCGCTCATCCTCCATCAAGGTAGAGGCCGCTCATTAGCGCCCGTCGTCCCAATTCCATCGGGATGGCAGCCTCCGGAGAAAGGTGCCCCCGTGCAGCCGGTCGAGAACAGTGTACCACAGCCGAGCTGTATCCAACCGGTATTTGTTAAATATCAGCCCCAATTGGCTAGCAGGATCAACAAGTCCGCTGTGCTGACGGCGCAATCGTCGTTGAGATCGGCCGGGCAATCATCGCAATCAACACATGGTCCCCAATTCGAAAGAAGGATAAGCAAGTCCGAAGTACCCACTGTGCCATTCATGTCGAGGTCGGCCGCCGCGAAATACTGCAATGACGAATTAGGCATGAGCGTGACAGGCCGAATGCCGTCGTCCACCTCGACAAGGAACCGATCAATGCCGGCGCGGATCCCGGACGTAATGGGCACGGAGAACGTGCCGTCGTCGTTATCTATGGGCTCTCCAATCGTTGAGATGTCGGCACTCTCCGGTGCATGGCTTACGGCCAGCAACTTGATGGGCTGTGTGATGGGTTCGCCCTGCCAATCCAGCAGTGTGATGAGCATCGTCGTCGTCGACTCGCCATCTGGAGGAATCTGCTCCGGGTCGAATTCGACAAGCGATTGAACCGCATCCGGTCTTCCTACCAATGCTGTACGCCACTTGTCGAACATCTCCTGCAACTGAATAACCGGATCGGGATTGCTATTCGCTTGGAACGGGACGTTGAACTTCATAAAGTAGTCACCGTCTGCGCAGCCGCTCGCGTTGCACACTGCATCGTCGGTGTCGCCGATCCGGGCCACGACCATGGTGCCGATATGCCCGGACTTAACGAAATCCAACGGCGGGCAGCCGCAACTGGTGGGATTGTTCGGCAAGCAGGAACAGCGTCCGTCACCGCCCGCAAATCGCGCCGCTTGCATTCCCGCCATGAGCTTCGCGGCCACATCGCCGCTTGTGTTCAATAGCGCTGCTTCAATCGCAGGAACAACACACGCTCCAGCGAGGATGTTGCCTTGGATCGCGTAGACCATTGTCCCCTGCGTCCCCACGACGCCCCCCGCCCACTGAGACGTTAACGAGCCGGTGAACGTGATCATGCGGCTTTGTGTGTCTGATATCCCATATTGTCGCGATTGATGCCCGCCGATCTCCGCAAGAAGGGCCAGAATCTCCTCGGGGTCCGTTCCGTGTATCAGGTGCTCAAAGATGATCGGCCTACGGATGCCGTTGAAGTCCCCTGCCGCTTGCACCGCCGCGCCTCCTCGGCCGACTACAATCACGGGCACGAGGGCGAGTAGATCAAAGTTGTCCAAGCAAGTTACGGTTCCGACCGCGACTTCCTTAGTCTCGCTGTCGGCGATTACGATCGACCACGTGGCGTGAGATCTCAAGGTGACGACGCTTGCTGTAAGCGCCGCTGCCAGGTACGCACTGCGTTTTAGACCATAAGACATCGTTGGCCTCCGTATGTGTGTCGCCCGTCACCTATCATGGACCGGCAGAGGGTCCGTTGTCAAGGATAATCCCGATTTTGGATACTCGCGTCCGAGGCGAGCACACGGATAGTTGCTTACGGCCCGATCAAACGAGCGCAAAAACGGTACGTGGCATCAACTCCACTGGCTCTAAATCTACTTCCGCGCGTGATCTCAGACGAGCACCTCGTCGAAAGTGCAGCTTTCATCGCATGCGTGTTATGGCCCTCCCGCGAAATCCAAGCCCAAATGCTTGCAGCTGAACACCTCTTCTTCATACCTAGCGTGTTTTACTTACGGACACGGCCCCCAGTTGGCGAAGAGGATGAGAAGGTCTGCCGTATTAACAGCTCCGCTACCGTCAAAATCGGCTGGACCGGCTGTTCCCCATTGTGCAAATAGTTCAAGCAGATCGTTTGTGCCAACGGTACCACTACTATCAAGATCCCACGGGCAGGGCAAGACTTCACCCCACGCCTGAATATTGTCGGCGCCCTCGGGCTTGGAGTTGGGGTCGTAGATATTGATGCGCCCGATTGGATCCGGCGACCACACACCAATAAAGTTGGCGCCGCTGGGGTCGGCGGGAGTCGTTATGAACCCCAGGAACACGTTGGCTTTGCTATAGACACGGACTTGAACCAAAGTTCCGGCAAGGAGGGTGATGGTATTGAAGCCAACGCCGCCAAGCCGCCGACGCCGATAGGGTCCGGGACGGTCGGAGCGGCGACGAGAACAGTGCAAAACAGAGTGTGTCTTAGACGCATGGAAGTCCTTTCAGGAATCGAAATTGTGAGCCCTAACGGTTCGTGTTTTCAGGCAATACGCGAAGCTGCTGTACATGAGCACGGCGACAACGCTGTACCACATCGGGAAGATGCCGAGCCACAAGCGACGAGCTGGCTACGAGCGCCGTTCTTTGTACAGCCTGTTGTTCAAACGGCGGACGTAGAGCCCGAGTCCGATGAAGTACCCGACCGCGAGGAAACTGTACCAGTAAGGAAAGACTCGCAGGGCATCGTGGCTCCCAGTAAACAACATGTACGCGTGAACAACTACGGATCCATCGAGATGGAAGATCAGCAACCCGTAGCCGACTTTGTCCCACAGATTCTCGAAGGGGACGCGGTTGGCAAATACGATGAGTCCCACACCGGCATACCCTCCGATGACGACGACGACCCAATCGACCGAGTTGGGCATCTGTTCGATCGGAAAGTCGTAAATGAGCCGAAGGACATGGATGATGGTCCCACCGACGTATGGCAGCAGGGCGACACGAGCAAAGGTCTTGTAGTAGAGTGCTTTCAAACCCAACCAATCCGGGATCCACCGGGGTACGGCCTCACAATAGCGCGAATACGCTTCGCCGAACTGGCGCCTCAGAGCGCGTTCCTCGTAGCCGAAGATGAAGATGTTAAAGAGGACCGTCATCGCCAGCAGAAAAAAGAGCAGGCGAAGATCGCGATATAACAGGGCCTCCCCGGCGAGTATCGTGAGGATCCCGACGTACATCGGATTCCGGCAGTAGCGGTATGGCCCACTTATCACAAGTTGGCTTGGTGCATCGATTGGAAAGGGTGTTCCCCGTCCCGACCAAGCGAAGTCGTAGGCGCATCTGAGATAGAGTGCGGCCCCCAATATGAGCGGAGGCAGGCCCAGCAGCCCTATCCCCAGGAAGTCTATGGCGCTCAGCGAGGCGTCCGCCAGGAACAGGTACGGCAGAAGCACTACCACGGTCCCCGGTACCAACAGCGTGAACAATGATGCCTTGGCGAAAAGCCAGGACGTTGAGGACTTGCCTTGGTCAATCATGTGTTTTCCTTTCCTTTACATGTGAAACCGTATTCATCCGCAGCATCCATGCACGCTTCTCGAATGCGGTCGGCGAACTCTTGGTTGTTCACGCATCGTGAGAGCGCAAGACCACCCACGCTCATTGCTATGAGGGCAAGTACTTGAGTTTTGTCTTTTTCATCGAGTTCCGATGCGAGTGTTTGTATCCAGTCATTCAAGCCATCCTCAAGAGCCAATTTCGAATCTTCACCGGCCCGACTGATCTCGGACATAAGCGACGGCAGGAAACAACCCTTCTCGACGTCATCGAAATGCACCCTGGAGAGGTAGCGTCGCAGGGACTCCAACACCCACTCGCGGCCGGTGAAGCGAGAGCGGTCCGCGTACCGCTTCTTGCTCAGCTGTTCATTGCCATCACGAATGAACTCACTGAAGAGGGCGTCTTTGTTCTTGAAATGGGCATAGAAGCCGCCGGCAGTCAAACCAGCTTCAGCCATTACAGCATCGACTCCACCTCCATGAAATCCCAGCCGACGAAATACCCGCCCGGCAGCATCGAGGATTGCTTGACGCGTCTTCTGCATGTGGTCCTTTGAATACCGCATCCCCATAGTATTACGACCGTAATACTATGTGTCAAGCCCTATTTCCATAATTACTTCCAATGGCTCATCTCTTAACCTGTTCCTCTTACCCTCTATATTTCCCTGTACCTACTGAAAACTCCATCCAACCGTCCGGTCTCAGTCTGGCGCAAGCCCACTTCCACTTGGACTATCTGAAATTTCCCATTTGGCCTTCGCCAGGCTCCGCCGCCCAGTGATTGGCAAACCAGTGTAACAGCGGATTCACGAGCACCATGCTCAAAATGCTGGTTTGATGTGGCAATAACAGTTAATAATGCTTTGGAAATGGCCACTGGCGAGGTCTCATGGCCTTTTGGAGCCTTTGGGGGCTGCGCCACATGGTGATTGTTGTTTTGGTATACTGGATACCTGCTTTTATATGTGACAGGTGGGCTGCTCCAGGAACGAGTCAGCATTGTCACTGCATTGATACATCAAGGAGCAGCGTACACCGATCGCAAAATGCCGAGGTGAGTGCGTGGCTTGCCCGGATGACAATATGTGCAATCCTTTTTATATGAGGGAGCCAACTGATGAGTAAGAAGATTTCTTTTGTATTGGCAGGATTATTGTGCGCTGTGTGTTTAGGTTTCGTTGCGTCCCAACAGGAGGAAAAGACGTTCAAGCAGGAGCAGCCGGAGCAGCCGGAGCTGTTCATGATCTCGATCGCGCACGTTAAGCCAGCCATGGTCAAGCAGTATGAGGGCGCGGTAAAGGAGATAATCAGAGAGCTGTCGGACTACAACGTCGATCCGGCCAAGGTCAGCTTCCATGCGGTCCAAGGGTCTGAACTGGGCTATGTTTTTGTCCATCCGCTTGAGAACTTTGGTGCGATGGAATCCATGCATCAGAATTGGGAGCAAGCGATCGAATCAATCGGCCAGGAACGATTCAAATCGCTGATAGCCAAAGCTGATGCCGCAACCGTAAGTCGCGAAAGACTTTTCACGAAGCATCGAGCAGAGTTGTCCTACACCCCCGAGAACCCTGCACTCAAATCAGAAGATGTGAAGTTCTTCAATTACATGTTCATGTATGTCACACCCGGCCAAGAGGAAGCATTTGAAGAGGTCGCCAAAGAATTTGTAGCGATCTACAAAAAGAACTGTATTGATACAGGCTGGAATGTCTACCAGAGTGTGACTGGTGCGGACTTGCCGCTATTTGTGATTATTGAGACGGGTAAGAGCCGGGCCGAGTTCGCCGTCAATGAAGAGCGAATCAAGACCATGCTGGCTGAGCAGACTAAGGAGCTTGGGCAGAAGGCTGTCTCATGTATCAGAAAGATGGTGCGTAGAGAAGGTTATCCCAGACCCGACCTTTCTTATCCAACTCCTGAGACCGAGTAATGCAACGTGGCAGCGGCGCTGCAACTTGCCACACAATGAACGGAAACACGGGCATTTCGCCCGTGTTTTCTTATGGAGATATGAACTATTAGAAGTCAGGTGATGGGGCTTCTTTGCGAGCCGGGCTGTCCTCAGCCCGAGTGACGCGGGAACTACGATGCGTTATCGTTTGCTCTAAGATGGGACGCTGCGATAACCCGCTAAACGGGGTGCGGATTATAGATCTGCGTCCAGGTCGGATGTGGGGAGTGGGCGGGGCAATCTTGTATCGCCGGAATCTAGACCTGCAATATCACTAGGCAAAGTAATAGTAAACGTTGCGCCTTGGTTGGGCTCGGATTCGATTGTTATTTTGCCGGAGTGTTCTTCTACGATTTTCTTTGTTACGGCTAAACCTAAGCCTGTGCCGCGCTGACCTTTGGTTGAATGGAAGGCTAGAAACACCTCGATATGTCGATCTTTGGAAATGCCCGGGCCGTTATCTGAAACAGTGATTTGGGCTTCGTGGGTTTTTTCTATAAATCTTGTAGTTAGTGTAATAACACCTTTTTTAGCTGGGGCTGCATCAAGCGCATTTGTTAATAGATTCATAACAGCCTGGTGCATGGCGTTAGCGTCAATAGGAATCGGAGGCATGTCTTCGGCAAGATCCATAATTAACCCAACACTCTTACGATCACATTGCGGCTGAAGTAATTGCGCAGCTTCTTCCAATAGGGGGTTAATGCGTGTGAGATCCAGATCAAGCTCACGTTGCTTGGAATATGCAAGCATGTTTTGAGTTAAGTTAAAGATCCGATCCAAATTTCGTGAAAGGATCGGCCAACCTTCTTGTGCAAGCTGTAAATCACCTTTATTAATTGAAAGTTCAACCGCATCAGCCCCTCCACGCAAGCCTTGCAGGATGTTTTTAATAGAATGGCTTAACCAGGCAACGGTTTGTCCGATGGCAACGAGTCTTTGGGATTGCAGTTTAGAATCTACCAGCTGCGCGTTTGTCAAGGCTAAGCTAGTGTGTTGCCCGATTGCGTTAAGCAAACGAAGCTGCGATTCGCTGAATGTAAAATTGGCTACAGATGAGTCGATGGAGATTACTCCAAAGATTTTTTCGTTGGCGCCAATTGGCACGCAGAGCGCTGACCTGATTCCGTATGCTTGTACTGAATCACCTGCGCTGAAACGTGTATCAGACATTGCGTTAGTTGAAAGTACGCCGCGCCCTTCTTTGATTGTATGTTGAATTATGGTTTGGCTAACGGGGATTCGTCCTTCATCTACATTCTTGGGTCGCACTTTGTAGCGAATCACAGCCGGTTCAAACAGGCTGACTTGATCGGAGTTTGGATTTTTTAGAAGTATAAATCCTCGATCAGGTTTGAACTCTTCGAAGATCAGATCCATAACTTTATTTAGTAGTTCATCGTGATCGATTGTTGTTGCGGTCAGTGCGGTGAGATCATAAATTACGCGCAGGTGATCCATCGCTGCTTTAACAGGATCAGGTTCAGCGAGAATCATTGATTCTTCATTGGGATCGAGTTGTTGCTCAATGGTGACATCCATTTCAGTTGAGCCGACCATTCGGATGCGACTTGGCCTATCACTATCAGGCGCAATTGCAAAGAGTATTAGTGTTGATCCGCATCGAATCTGATCGCCGGGCGAAAGTTGCAGGGGATTGCCATCGAGCTTTTCGCCGTTGACGAATGTTCCGTTTGCGGATTCGAGATCGCGCAAGAACCATCGTCCATCATCGGGTGTCAATTCTGCGTGACGCCTGCTTACTGTGCCATCTGTCAGCGGCAGCGATTCGGAGGATCGGCCTATGAGCTGCGGCTCATCGGCGGGCAACTCGAACTTTTTGCCCCGATCCGGTCCTTGAAGAATGTGTAGTACTAGCACGCCTTTTCCTCGATCTATTTGTGATCGTAGCGGTTGAAGGCTCAGGTGAATAACGTAGGAAGTATATCGCCGTTTTTTAGTGGTTTTAGGCGTTCATATGCAACGAAAATGAGGGTATGATGGCGTTCCATGGCCAAGAAAGCTTCAGTAAATGCTAGATTTGACGCTTCGATGCGAGTTGTCTTGCTGCATGGCAAGGAATCTTTTCTAAAGGAGGAGGCAACTGCTGAGCTTGGTAGCGTGCTAAGTGAATCATTTGGTGACTATGAGCAATTTAGCTTTGAGGGATCTTCAGCTAGTCTCGCCGATGTATTGGACGAGCTTCGCAGCTATGGGCTTATGCAATGCCACAAGCTTGTGGTTGTTGATGAAGCAGACAAATTTTTAGCCCGTGAGGGTTATCGTAAAGCGCTTGAGGCTTATACCAAGGCTCCGGTTGATGATGCAACGCTTCTGCTTAGGGCGGATGGCTGGCGGCCGGGCAAGATCGACAAGCTAATTACCAAGGTGGGCACGAAAATAAAATGCGATCCACTTTCTGACGCTGTTGCTGTTTCATGGTGTATCAAGCGAGCAACTTCAACTCATGGGCGGGAGATTCAGAGAAATGCTGCGGTTTTATTGGTTGAGCGTCTGGGCAGTAGCTTAATGCGCTTGGATACTGAACTTGCCAAGCTAAGCGCTTTTGTTGGTCCTGATGATCAGATTAGTCGCAAGGATGTGCAGGAATTGGTTGGCCAAAGCCGGGAAGAACAGGCGTGGGTATTGCAGTCTGCGATTATGTCCGGTCGATGCCAGGAAGCGCTTGGCAAGCTTCACGAGCTTCTGGAAATTTCGCAAGTTCCAAAGGAGCTGGTGATGTGGGCGGTAAGTGATTTGTTGCGCCGATTACATACAGCTGCGCAACTTCTGCGCCAAGGAGTATCGCCGCGCGCAATTATTTCGCAGTTAAAGCTGTGGGGTGCATCTGGCAATCGCATTATTGATGTTGCTCGAAAGGGAGAACCAAATAAGTTTGCGCAGCTCTTGCAGCTTGCAATTGATACTGATAGAAGGTCAAAGGTTGGGCTGGGCAGTTACATCAGGAACGTTGAACGTTTAACCGTGCATGTAACCGATACGATTGGTTGCCTTTAAGGAAAGGTCGTTAGAGCTTTCGACCAGAATCGTTATCTATTGATTGCAGGAGGCAATGACGGTGAACATGGATGTTCGCTCAGGTGCGAAAATAGTTGGCCTATTAGCAGTAGTAGTAGTTGGGTGTGAGTATCTGCCTTCGATGAGGCAGCCGCTGGCGCGCCCTGAAGTTGCTGGCGATGTTCACATCAATGATGGGCTTTATGCTCAGACTGCTGATGGTGAATCAAGTGGAGCAAGTGAACTTGCGAGGCTGATTGAGCGTGATGTTCAGGCATTGCAAAATCTCCAGAGTCAGCAGCCGACTTATCGCCGTCAGCAAGAGCAAATGCAGGCGCGGAAAAGCCCTGATATGCCGATTCAGGAATCTGCTGAGGTAGCTCAGGCAAAACCAGTGGAATGGCAAAAGCCAATAGGGCGGATATCTATTCAGGAAAGTAAGCGAATTGCAACGGGCACTCCTGAGCCTGTAACTATAATTGATGTACCTGATGAGACTACTCCAAGTAAACCTGCGATTAACCAAGGCTTTTTAGCAAAGGTAGATTCGCCGCGACCAGTAGGCTCTGTGACTACAGCCGAGGCTAACCAACAGCCAAGCAATTCGTATTCACTTAGTGATGCACTTCGACAAATGATTGTGGATTTTCGTGGAGAAGTTTTCCATCACTCCAGCTATAGCAACAACCCGCTGCGCGAGCTTCTGGTTCTTGCTGCACTACCATTAATCGATCCTGATGGTGTGCTGTCACAAGGAACTATTGAAGCAATCAACGGCTTAACAGATGGTGAACGCAAGATCTTTGAACGGTTTCAAGATTTCTTTGCGCAATTGGGTCAGGAGTTGGCAAACGGTTCTGATTCAGAAGAGGCAGTAGTAACAGGCATAACTGAGCTTTTAGCAAGCCTAAGCACAGAACCACAACTTGAATTACATCATCCAATGCTTTGCACCAGCGTAAGTGGATTTGGAGCCTATAAAGCTTTTGGGAAAAACACCGCTGGAGGATATGCGTTTCTCTCACAAACAAAGCAACAAGCGGTTGTCTATATTGAAGTTGATAACTTCACTAGTGAGCTAAACGAAAACAGCAAATGGGTAACCAAGCTTTCGCAGAAACTGGTTATTTATAACGATCGGGACGGACTTCCGGTTTGGAAGCAGGACTGGCGGCCTGTCGTTGACGTCACGGAAAATAAGCGAAAAGACTTCTTTGTGGTTCAGGTTATTACCTTAACCGAACGCTTAGGCCTGGGCAGATATCAACTGAAAATCAGTCTCCGTGATGAGCTATCCGGTGCTGAATCAGAAACCGCGATCGAACTGGAAATGGTCGCAGACCCCAGCTTGGTAACGGCCGGCCAAGTGCGATAAAGCCATATTTTTGGTCAAGTGTATTGCCTCAATCGAAGACAAGAGTTGTGTCTAAGGCTGATTGACAACGGGTCCTATAATTAGCCGCGATCCTCAATAGACCTTTGTTTGCGCTGTTTTTATACGTGTCCCATGAAATAACTTGACTAATGCGGAACAAGTGGCGATACTTCTATGTACATATTGTACATTTTGTACATCGGAGAGTATTATGGTTACACTAACCGCATCTCAAGCCCGCATTCCAACTGATTGCTTCAATAAGGTCGTCTACCAAGGTGAGACCGTACAGGTACAGCGTGGTCAAGGCGGAGGACCATGTGTATATATTGTGTCCTCAAGAGATTGGGAGATTCTCGAACGTGTCAAGCAACTCCACGAGGAGTCTGTTGATGCTGCCGGTGATCGAGCTTTTACTCAGTACGATGAGTTGCTTCGACGTCTTGCTGACTGAATAATGGACGGTGCGAATATCTAACTACTGAAGATATACTACGGCTACACAAGAAAGCTATTGTCGAATACGGCGGCAATAGCTTTCTGCGTGATGCGGGGCTCCTGGAGTCAGCGCTAGCGCAGCCGATGGCAGCATTCGGGGGTGTCCAATTCCATCCCACGCTAGCTGAGAAGGCTGCAACTTACCTTTTTCACCTTTCCAAGAACCACCCTTTCGAGAATGGCAACAAACGAATAGCGGTTATTGCAGCCATAGTATTCTTGGATATCAACGGATACACAGTAAATGCAGGTATCAACGAATTCATGAAATTAACACTCAATGTAATTGAGGGCAAAACCACCAAGGCAGAAGTGGCTCAGTTTCTTGAGGCACGAATGACGCCCAGAAACTCAATCCAATGATCAGGAGATTCTGAGCAATAAGGATTATTTGCAACATTTTGTGCATAGGCTTTACAAGGTCTGAGTGGGAAGGCACGATTACTGGTGCTACCATGGCGAGCCATGCCAGCTATAAGCACTGATCGCAGACATCTATTGAGCCTCGAGTCGTTATCTGCGGACGAGATACTTCTGCTGTTGGAAGTTGCGTCCAGCTTCACTGAAGCAGCAGCAGGACGCGTGACTCCATCAACCAAATTAGATGGCAAAATCATTGCTAACCTTTTCTTCGAAGATTCCACAAGAACCCGAAGCAGCTTTACCGTGGCGGCCACGCGGCTATCAGCCCAAACGCTTGACCTTGTTGGCTCAACTTCAAGTGTAAGTAAGGGTGAATCGCTAATTGATACAGCAAGGACCATAGAGGCAATGGGTGTGGATTTATTAGTTGTGCGCACTCGCGAAGCTGGAGCGCCTGCTCAGATTGCTCGCGAAGTAGAGTGTTCTGTGATAAACGCAGGTGATGGCAGCCATGAACATCCAACACAGGGCTTGCTTGATTTACTGACAATTCAGCAAAGATTTGGTAATGATCTGACTGGTAAAACCATTGCAATAGTTGGCGATGTTCTAAATAGCCGCGTTGCTCGTTCTGCAATTCATGGGCTGACGAAGTTAGGGGTTAATGTGCATTTGGTTGGGCCAACGAACTTGGTTCCCAAGACGTTTGAGCAGATTGCCACCGGGCCAGGAAGCGTGGAAGTGAGCTACGACTTAGATGCGGTCTTGCCAAGCCTTGATGCAATAATGATGCTGCGAGTTCAATTCGAGAGGCAACGTGGCAATGCAATAACATCAGATTATCGAAGCCAATACGCCCTGACGGTTGATCGAGCAAGAAAGTTACCACCTGATGCCATAGTTATGCATCCCGGTCCTATGAATCGAGGTCTTGAGATTGACTCGGAAGTAGCCGACGATCCTGATCGTAGCGTGATTTTCCAGCAGGTTTCCAACGGCGTGGCAGTGCGAATGGCAGTACTGACAAGATGCTTAGGCGGCAGCTAGCTAATAATATAATTGATAAGGCTCAAAGCCCAGCTCAGTTGGTGTTGATATGAAGGAATCGCAAGGACACACACATTTGCAAATGAATATCGCATCGGAAAAAAGCGGCGGACTCTTGTTAGTGGTTTCAGGCCCATCGGGTGTGGGAAAAACCACAATCACCCGCGAGTTAGAGCGGCGATTAGGTGGTGTTTTCAGCGTTTCCGCAACTACACGCCCACAAGCGGATGGCGAAGTAAACGGGCGCGACTACTTTTTCATCACAGAACATGATTTTGATCAAAAAGTGGCGGATGGCGACTTCCTGGAACACGCTAAAGTGTATGGTGAATATCGCTACGGCACACCTCGCGAACCGGTAGAGAATAAAGTAGAAGCTGGCCAAATCGTGATTTTAGATATCGATGTTCAAGGCGCCAAGCAAGTTAAAGAAGCAATGCCACAGGCCTTTTCTATATTTATTTTACCCCCTAGTGACGAAGAGTTGATGCGGAGGCTAAAGGAAAGGCGGCGTGAAGACGAAGCAAGTATCGCGCGAAGATTTGCTGAAGCTAAGCGTGAAATTAAGTTCGCAGAGTCCAGCTCTGTTTATGATGCTCATGTGGTTAATGATAACCTTCAGCGCGCTATCGAAGAGACCTGCTGCTTAATTAACCATCGCCGAACTACGGTATAGGTTATGAACCATCCTTCAAAAAGTTCAATAAAGCTCATTATCAAAAGCAGGTTCATGATATTGCTGCTGGCGTCGCTACTGGGCTTTCCTTGTGCAGTCAATGCTGCATCAGTAAAAGGGATTCGATCAACAATCAGCAACCCCATAGCAATTCGTGGCGGGGTTCTACTGCTATCACTAACTGCCCGGCAACATGGGAAAAATTGGCCATCTACATTAAAGCTGGTTTTATCTGATGGTAGAAAACTAGAAGCTCAAGTAATTTGGGTTCATCACGATACAACCACATCGTTTCGCCACTGGACAATTGATCCAAGAAGTGTTGCGGTTCGCAGGATCGTAAAAAGTGATGATTCTTCATTACCTGATACCGCAGCTGCATTTCTTGTTGTGCGTTTACCATTAGATGCAGATGGGCAATTGAAGCTCGGCAGCCAACGGTTAAGGCCACAATGGTTTGATCCACCCGCAATAATTGATTCGCTTGGCGAAGTTGACCCTGATGCAGCAACGCTATCTTTAATCAGGTCGCCAGATTTACCTGATCCAAGCTCCCCGTTTGAGTATTTTCGTTGGGTTTTATTAGCTCAGCGGCGTGGGGTCCATCCACCAACTCCCGATGCAATGGGTGAAATAAAAGCAATGGTAGCGCAGCACTATTCCGACCTTTGGCAAATAGCCTTTACAAGACTAGCGTCCAGCAGCTCGGGTGTTGCGGGTGCTTGCCGCGATCTACTTACCCAGACCTGTCAAGATTTAAATCAAGCGTTTGCAGTTTGGGTGAATGATCCACTAGAGCTGGACGCGCTGCTTGATCTACTTCTTAATAAGAGTCGTAGTGATCGCGATGTACGAAATGCAGCACTTGCCTGGGCGGACTCTAAAGATCTGAGCTTAATGTGGCCGCAAGGCATAGTAGGCGATCAAGTTGAAATAGCTTTTGCAAACCCCACTTTTAAGGCCCAGGTTGTTCGTTTTCGTTGGCTTAATAGTGATAGCGAGGTTATAGCAGCGGAACTTGAACCTCGTGTGGTAACACGAGTTAATGTGGATCGCCCTAATGCGAAAAAAGTCTTTCAATTACCTGGCACTTTACATATTAGTGCTGAAAGATCTCCCACAATACTTTTAATTGAAATGGATAATCTAAGCGAGAAGATTACATTGGGATCTGGAGTGCCCGTAGCTACGCCTCCCGGAGTTTACTTTGCAACACTAAGGCAGCCACTTACACTTACTGAAGCGCGGGCGCAGCTCCGCTATGTAGTTAAGAAAGATCAAAGAACAACAATACAGATTCGAAAACTTAATAATCGCTGGGAATTATTTTTAGAGTGTTGGCGAAAACAAGAAGCAACCAACAAAGTAAATATAACACACGCGTCCAACCTTGACCAAGTGCGCGGCTCTGAAGCGGTAACTATATTCATCGGGCCAGCGCAGTTTGATGGCGGGCCAACGGTGATGCTGACCGTGCCGGAATATGGTTGGCATAGACTTTTTGCTGGAAGTAATGACGGAACACTTCAGATTCACAGGAATTCATACGTTGATCGTTGGATATGCCGTTTGGTCTTGCCGGATGCATGGATGGTTGGAAAATCGCCCGGGCGAATCAAACTTGGCTTTGCGCGAACGCATGGCAACTCGAAAATGATCGAGCTTGGCCCTAACACAACCGTGCCCTGGCAGCTTGATCCCGGGCGCATAGAAATAGATATATCACAGTGGAATGATTTGCCAATAGAGCCGGTATCGCCTCGGCCAATTCCTATGCCTGATTACAGCAGAATTAGCTCAGGATCAGATAGATAAACTGTGCAGCATACGTTTTAGAAACTCAGACTAAACATCACCCCAACTAATGCTGCACCATCCAAATCGTCATTACCCAGCACCAATCCTCTTGTATCTGCAAGTTCAACCTCACTAGTTAAGTTAAAGCCAGCGAAGAAATCTAAATCAACATAATCACCAAGCTCGCATGACAATCGAGCTTGTATTGGGATTCGAGTTTCTTCACCAACGCCATTTGGTGCGATACCTTCATCATCTAAACGGAACCTATTGAATTCGAAGTACCCGCCAATCCCTGCTTCCCATCCACCACCTATGTCATAGACAAGTTCAATCCCACTCTTGCCGGTCGCTCCTCCACTGGTATTGCTAGTTAGTACTAAGTCATCTCTGATTTGCCAATTAAGTACAAATATTGGGAATAACCGAGCATCATCTTCAATTTGACTAACAATTCCGAACCCGCCTCCGACGGTTAAGTCCGAGTCAACTTTGTAAGTCGCGCCAATCACGCCGCCACCTATGAATGATTCATCAAGATCAGCATTGTCCTCTCGTGCGAATTGGAAGACAGGCCCGCCAAAGACTTTCCAATCGTTTGACATATCCGTGGTAAAAATCGCAGCAATACCGAATGTGTGAATATCTTCCCAAGGATCAACTCCGCCGAACCCAGTAGTACCATCGAAGTTGTATAGGTCGACTCCATAATCGAGACTTACCGTGAGATCCGTTTCCTGGCTTAAAGAAGTCTCTCCAGTAACGCCTGCTCTGATTCTAAATATACTCAGATCACCACCTTGGTCGAGGCCAGCCTTAAAGGAGTTCTCCAGGCCAAGATGTATTTTAAAGCTCAGATCGGTATTGGAACCGGATGCTGTCTGCGTCTCAGTTTCTTGTTGAGCTGCGCTTGGGCAGGCTAATAAGCATGCAGATGCTATTGCTGATATTGCTAAGATCATCTTTGTATTGGTAAAGTTCATATCGTTGACTCCTGGAGTAGTTGTCCCAATTTCGACAACACAATAACCTTTTCTCCTGTATTTGTGTTGCTGGGTCGGCAAAATAATTCAAAGCTTGCTTGTTTTGGCCTTTATTTTGTGATCAAAATTTCACTAGCCACGAATGCGGCTGCAATAAACCAACCACTCAATAACTAGAAGGCAAAGGGCGATCCCTCCAAGCCATGGCCAGAGCGGTAGTGGAGCTGCGGCTTGGATTGCTCCGCCTTGGGTTTTCTGGGCATTTACCGTTATGGATTGCTTGGGGCGAATATCTGTCTCAATATCACTTAGTAGACTGATGGCAATCTGCTGCATGGGAGGCAAAGTTCCCTTTATGTTGTAAATGCCAACACTGCCAAACAAGGGAAGAGTCACTGATGAGCCTCCATTAACTTCGATCTGGGCGTTTATTGGTCCTGTGATAGTTACTTGTTTTACGTTAGGCTCCGTACGAGCAGTGATTGCCTGGCCCGGGCGAAAAGTTAAACCGCCAACCGATCCACCCGCTAAGGTTAAATGGTCGATTGCATTTTGCAGGAAGATGAGATTACTAACGATGATGGGCCAATTGCTATTTTCAATTTCAAACCCGACAAGTATGTGCCTGGCAGTGGTTTGATTTATCAGCGCAATCACCGGGCCATCGGGTCCCGTTGCTAGCGGAATAGAATCATCAGGCAATTTAAAACCACCAAACCCATAATAATTCAATGCATCAAGCGATACGTGGCGCATGATCGGGTGTTGGCGATCCCAACTTAGAATTCGCTTGCCACCTTCTCGCTTAGGTTTAATTGTAATGATACCGCCCGGCGAAGCTCCGAAGCTGATGGTGGGTATGCTGGGAAACTTCGCAATTGCAACTCGATCAAATACTGCAAGATCAAAGTCGGCTTCGAGTCGCTCACGCAGTCCATCAACCTCTTGGGAAGTTGTAGAAAGCGACACAAGTCGCTTTGGTAGAGTCGCAGCTAATAAATCATGAATAAAAGCATCGGGCGCATCGCCTTGGTGAATTAACGCAATGCGTGAGGCGGCGGGTGGGGGTACAACCAAAGCTGCGATATCGTCTGCATTTAAATCATCGCGAAAATTACTTGATAATGTTAGCACAGCGCCGGAATTTAATTCTAGCTCAAAACGCATGGGAGCTTCGCCAATAGAGCCATCACTTGCTGCGGGGATTTCTAAACGCTCAACTTGCTCTGATGTTCCATCAACACGAAGAGTTACAATCGTTTCGATCGCTACAGTTGAAGCGTTAGCCAGTCGCGCAAATATAAGAACCTTTGCGGGATCTTTGTAATCTCGTCTTGCGCTAAATGAAACTATGCCTACATTGCGAATTGCTTGATCGTTTTTTGGTCCAACATGAACGAAGCGCAATTCCCCTGCTTTTAGATTAAAGCTAGGAGATTTACTTGGTGGTGCAACTCCGCCATCGGATATCAGCATTACAGTTGGTGGTTGGTCGTCAGGATTATCCTCGCGGCTGGCAAACGCGCCTGCAAGCTCTAACGCTGCTTCTAAGTTTGCTTGCTCATCAGTTGGCTTAATTAAATCAATCGCGTCGCGCAGCAAGCGACGATCCGATTCAAAGCTACTGACAACGTGCGCGTTGGCAGCAAATGCAACAATCATCATTTGGCTGGTTTGGCCACTTTTACCTAAGCGCTCAATTATTTCGTTTGCTGCTGCTTTGGCTGCGTCAAGGCGAGTGAATTCATCAGCATCAGTTGCGCTCATTGAAGCGCTATTATCAATCAGCAAAATCACTCTAGATGATGGGGGAGCTTCACTTTGCAGGACTGGCTGAGCTAAAGCCAAGAGTAATGATGCTAGTAATAAAAGCTGCAAGAATAGTAGTAGCGATGAACGCAAACGCTGAAATGGAACGTTTACTTGTAAATCTTCAGTCGATTTGCTCCACAGAAGCGTGCTGGGGATGCGTAGCATTTGCCTGCGAAGTTTTAGAAAATATAGCGCAAGTAATAGGGGGACTGCTATTGCTGCTCCGAGTAGACCTGCAAATGGGCTTAAGAATGTCACGCTTGATTATGGCCGAATAAACCTATTCTGACACTGTCGATGCAAATTAATCTTCATTTAGATTAACCCCAACGCTATCGAGAAACGATTTCAGCGATTCAGTTTCGCCGGGCAGATCGACATGCTTTATTTGGCAGATAAGCCCAGCTTTGTTAAATGTTAAAATTTGTTGGCAGCGATGATCGTGGGTTCGGCCGCTATGAGTCAGTCGATCCAGATAATTTATGGCAAATTGGATGTTACCTAATGGCTCGACATCACTTTGATATTCAACGCGATCAAATTTGCTTTGAGCGTTTTTATCATTTTCAACATAAGTAGCAATAATCGCATCAGGCCCAAGGTGAATTTCATCTCGAACAGTGTAAACGCAATCAACACTGAGCATGTCCGAGATGATCGTTCCATCATCACTCTCATCAAGCGCCTGGGCGAAACGAATCGCAGTTTGTAGATTGTCAGTTGATTTGGACATACTAAATCCGCTGCGGATTGTTAACTTTACGATCGTCGTCTACGTTGCCGGTATTTAGGGTTCCCGCAGGCTCAAATAGCAATATGTGAGCTTCATGTTCTGCGATTGGTTTGTGTTCAACACCGCGCGGCACAATAAAAAACTCACCTTCACTTAGCGTTATAGTATTATCGCGCATTTCGATGATGATACTTCCTTTAACAACAAGAAACATCTCATCTGCATCATCGTGTTTATGCCAAACAAATTCGCCCTTGATCTTTGCGAGCTTGACATGCTGCCCGTTAAGCTCGCCAACGAGTTTGGGGGACCAAGTCTCGTTAAACAGGCTGAATTTTTCGTTGAGATTGACGGCCTGCATTTTATTAACCAGCTTAAGCAACCCCCATCGCTACATCTGTCGGAACGGTTTCGACAATGTTGGTGAGAATCTCATCGGTGGTCTTGCCTTCCGCTTCACCTTCAAAGTTAAGCAGACATCGGTGGCGCATTGCTGGCAAAACCACTTTGCGAATATCTTCGATCGAAACATTGACTCGACTATCAAGCAAAGCATGCACCTTGCCTGCAAGCACCAAAGCTTGAGCTGCACGAGGGCTTGCGCCAAAGCGAAGGAACTGATTAACAATCGGAGTAGCAAGTTCGCCCTGGGGATGGGTTGATAGAACCAGTCTTACCGCATAGTCCTGAATATGTGGGGCGACTACGACTTTGCGTATGAGTTTTTGATATTCAAGAATCGTTGGGCCGTCTAAGACGCTTTGTAATGTCTCGCTATTACCCGTAGTTGTACGGTTAATGATTTCAGATAATTGATCGCGCGTGGAATAACCAACTTCCAGCTTAAAGAAGAATCTATCCAGCTGGGCTTCAGGTAGTGGATAGGTTCCTTCTTGTTCTATGGGGTTCTGTGTAGCCATTACAAAGAAAGGCTCATCCAGCTTGTAAGTTTCACTACCCACAGTTACCGAGTGTTCCTGCATGGCTTCGAGCAACGCTGATTGCGTCTTAGGCGTAGCGCGATTGATTTCATCTGCGAGAACAATTTGCGCAAAGATCGGCCCTTTGCGGAACTTGAATTCGCGGCTACCTTCGGATTCAACCACGATGGTTGTGCCAGTCACATCCGCAGGCATAAGGTCGGGCGTGAATTGGATGCGCGAAAAATCCAGTTTCAACGCTTCAGAAAGCGAACGGATAAGTAATGTCTTACCCAGTCCAGGCACACCTTCAAGCAAAGCGTGGCCGTTGGCGAAAAGGCAAGTCAGCACGCCATCAATGATCTCTTCGTGCCCGACAATTACTTTTTGGATCTGCTGTTTAGTTTTCTTGTAATCTTCACGAAATTTTTCAGCAGCAGCTTCGAGTTGGGCCACATCAGTCCCGGCCATAGTGTTCTCCTCATCAATTGTTTAGTAACAGGAGCATAGTAGCGAGTTTGCAGCGATTTAGCATGGATGATAGTCCAATCCTTCCTAGATTACGGCCCACAAGTGTTAAGAGTTCGCCTAAGCCTCTCATAGCCGCTTGATAATACTTGAATCACCCTATTGCTCAAGCCTGGATTCACTTTGCTGGGTCTTTTAATTTGCGTAGCTTCTTCTCAAGTTCAGCAGCAGGTTTAAACACCCATGTTCTTCCATGCTTGCGTGCATCTAACAATCCACTTTCAGCTAAGCTTTGAAGATCCGTGCGCGCAGTTTGGTGTACAACATTATGGCTGACTCGATGAGATTCGATTGTAAAGGTTTCATTTGGATGACGCAGAGCGCGGCTTATCAGCGCTCTTTGGCGATGGTTCAGGTAATCAATAGCTTGTATCTTGCTTACTAACAAGCGTGTTTCTTCAGTTTTTCTGTCGATATAGGCGTATAGTTCTTCTACAGCCTTGCGAATAACCCCAAGGTGATGAAGTATAAAATATGTTAGGTCATTGTCATCGGTTTCCGTATAGAGAAATGAACGATAGTACTGTGTTGGGGCTCGTCGAATGATCTGTGAAATTGAGATAAATTCACAAATCCAATAGTCATTGTTTAACATTGACCAATAAAAAATTGCACGAGCGCTTCGGCCGTTTCCGTCTTTGAATGGGTGGTCATAGGCAAGCCAAAAATGCAGTAATATTGCCCTTATGATTGGATGAACGAAACTGTCGGGAGTCTTTCCGTTGGCAAAATCACACATTGCCTGCATGCGCTGTTCCAATTCTTCCGAAGGGGGTGGATTATGAAAGACTTCATCGTACAAGTCAGCAACATCTATTTTCTCATCCGGTCGGCGGATGCGCCCAGCGGCTGTAGGATCATCCAATGTGTCCGTTGTTACTCGTTTTTGAATCTCACAAATTAGCGAGGGTGTTAGTGGCTTGTCCTTTAATCCTCTAATGTACTGCATTGTCCTGTAGTTATTTAGAATCATCTGTTCACTAATATCTCTTGCAGGTCTTCCGCTTCGGATCATTCCTTTCGCTATCTCCCGTGTGGTCACAGCGCCTTCCAATTGACTGGAGGTGATTGACTCTTCAATTAGAGAGTTCACTATGTATCGATCTCGAGTATCCGAACTTGTGATCTGGTCAGAAATTTCGACAGATCCACCAACCCTCTTATCAAGTTCGTGTAGCCACTGTGGTATTGGATCGGGGAGGAGGAAAGAGAATGTTCGTTCTTGGGTATCCTGTAGCGGTATAAGGGTTCGAATACTGTTGCGATTTAGCTTGAGAGCTAACCACCATTCATCAAGAGATAGATCCTCAGGCGGCTGAAGATGCCTTAGTTTGTCCCAATGCAAATATGCACCTTTGTGTGAAGGGCCATTTACTACTTCCCATAGATGAGGCAAGCGATTATCGACCTGAACTTTTTCAAATAAAACCCGCCAATCAGGTGGCGACATGGGCATCTTCACAATGGGTCTCCATGCAAAAGCTAATTATATACTAAAATATCAATAATTAGTATAAGCGGTGGATCGGGCATGCATATGCTAAATGTTGATATTTTAGCATTAAATTAGCATTTCAACTTAAAACCGCATTGTGGTGCAGTGAGCAGCCATTGTGGACAGTAAATGCTCTATATTTCAAATGCAACTTCAAAGTTGAGTTAACAGTTATAAGACATACGCTGCCCTATCGCCTCTGATAATTGCCCATAATTCTTCGAACCAATATGCCTCGGCTGCGGTCTAATTGGCGAATTGACTGGTAAACCATGGCCCAAAAAGATACGGATGAACAACTTTTAAGAGCCTTTGTCAAAGGTGATCGTGATGCTCTGGCTCAGCTTGCGGGCCGGTATGAAGCTCAGCTTCTGGGTTTGGCCAGCGGCCTGCTGGGTTCGCAAACGCCCGCGTGTGATGCGGTTCAAAACGCCTGGGTTCGTGTCATCAGACACGGTAGTACATTCAACGGCTCGAGCAGTTTTAAGACATGGATGTATCGAATAACCATCAACTGTTGTCGAGATCTTCAAGCGAAACGAAAAATCAAACAAGATGATGAGACTTTAAAAAACGAAACTGATAGCAAACAATCACCTGAGCAGGATTTACTAAATAGAGAACGAAAACAAGTGTTGCACCAATCTATAAGCAAACTGAATCAAGCCAAGCGCGAAACTCTGCTTCTTTGTTACCACGATTCCATGACACATGAAAAAGCAGCTGAAGTATTAGATATTCCAGTTGGCACACTTAAGTCGCGGCTAAACGCAGCACTTAACGAACTTCGCAAGCTTTTAGCGGAAGACAATATATCATGACTGAAGAAAACGATAAACAACTAGATGAGCAACTTGCTCAGTTGACGCGCTGGGATGGGGAGAAAACACAGCTTTGGCGAGAGGCGCTAACTGAGAGCGAAGAGAGTGCAACATCTTCACGCTTTTCTCTTAAGAGTGTTTTGGGTTTTCGTTTGCCAGCAATTGCTGCTGCGGTAATTGTTATTGCAGCGACAGCAGCAACATTACAGTTTGCTTATGGGCCGGAATTAGTTAGTGTTGCACAAAGAATATCAAGCCCTAGTAACCTCAGACAACTGGGGGCAGCACAGAATGCCTATACGCAGGTTAAACCTCAATCTGAGCAAGTGCCTGGTCCGTCTGAAGCCTCAATGGCTGGCGATTGGGAAGATACGGATCTCTCCCTTTCACGCTACGGCGTTGAGCCCGCGCCGGCTCTGATGGATATCAGCTCTGCACTAAACCTGAGCGGTGGATATGGCGGCGGTAGTGGCTTCGGATTTAGTACAGGTAACGGCGACATGCCTGGACGTAGGAGTAGAGTTGGGCATAGTCAAGGGGTAGTGCAGATTGCAGATGGCAATGAACTACCGCCCATCAACCGCCAAGTTATTCGCAAAGCAACTATTGAATTGCGCACCGATGATGTTCGCGCAACCTTCCTCAAAGCTGCTCAATTAATTTCTGAAGCAAACAGCGAATATACCGAAGCATCTTCTCTCACCGGATCGGGCGATAAAGCCCGGGCCAACATAACACTTCGCGTTGCAGTTGATCGACTTTCAATAGTGCTTAACCAACTTCGCAAACTCGGCAAAGTTCATTCCGAAGATATGCGCGGCGAAGATGTCACAAGTAGAGTGGTTGATCTGGATGCGCGCCTAAGAAATGAAAAACGCATTGAGACGGAACTGCTTGAGCTATTGGAAAAGCGCGATGATGCACCACTAAAGGAAATCATGGATCTGCGCAGCCGCATCAATGAAGTTCGCCAATCTATAGAGTGGTTAACTGCTCAGAAGCAGCGCCTCAGCCGACTGGTTTCACTTGCGACAATCCTTGTCATTATTCGAGCGGAAGATGCACCCGAACCGGAAGAAAAACCTGAACCATCGCTTAGCCAATACTTTTCCGATAGCGTTGGCACATCCTGGAGCGGCGGCTTGCGATTTCTTTCCGATACCGTTGCGGGCCTATTGCGAGTAATAATCGGAGGCATCATCTGGTGGGTTGTAATCGCAGTTGCGATTTACTCAATAATGCGAAGTCGGCGCGTAGCGTATTTGCCTACTAGTTAAGTGCTTAGAGCATTCAATAAGAACCCGCACGGATTGCCCCCGGAAATCCGTGGGCGTCTGGGACTGTTACCTTAAATTCATGGTCATAAGGAATTCAGCGTTGGAGTTGGTTTTGCTGAGTCTGCCTCTTAGCAATTCCATTGCTTCAACGACGCTCATATCGGAAACAACTTTTCGCAGTTGGCCGATGAGTTCGAGTTCTTTGGGTTCAAGCAGCAATTCTTCGCGTCTGGTTCCCGAAGCTGGGATATCGATGGCCGGCCAAATGCGTTTTTCTACGAGCTTGCGTGAAAGGTGAAGCTCCGCATTACCTGTACCTTTGAATTCTTCGAAAATCACTTCATCCGCTTTTGATCCGGTATCAACGAGTGCGGTTGCGATGATTGTGAGCGAGCCGCCGTTTTCTATATTTCTTGCTGAGCCGAAGAATTTCTTGGGTTTTATCAGGGCTTTGGTATCAACGCCACCGGTACCGATTTTTCCAGTAGTTGGCATAGCGTTGTTATATCCACGTGCCAGTCGAGTAATTGAATCGAGTAGAATTACTACATCTCCGCCATGCTCAACGTGACGCCGGGCTTTTTCTGTGACCATTTCCGCAACTTGAATGTGGCGGCTGGCGTGTTCGTCGAATGTTGAAGCCACAACTTCGACGGATTTTGGAGTGTTTCTTCGGAAGTCAGTGACTTCTTCCGGCCTCTCGTCGATTAGCAGAACGATCACTTTCACATCTTCGTGATTCTTGGCAATGGCTTTGGTGATTTGCTGCAATATCACGGTTTTACCCGTTCGAGGTGCAGCGACGATAAGCGCACGTTGGCCAAAGCCTAAAGGTGTTACTAAGTCGATGACTCTGGTCTCGATGCAATCTGCTGTGGTTTCCAGATTAAAGCGTTTATCCGGGTGAAGTGGTGTTAAGTTTTCAAAGCGTGGAAGATCGAGCAAGCTCTGTGGATCTTGTCCATTGACTTCTTCAACACGCAGCAAGGCAAAGTATGTTTCAGTTTCTTTAGGCGGACGAATCAATCCTCGAACAACGTGTCCCTTTCGCAATCCGAAGCGCCTGATTTGCGATGGGCTTATGTATACATCATCCGCTGATGGGAGATAGGAATATTCGGGACTTCTAAGAAATCCAAAGCCATCGGGCAGTACTTCAAGAGTACCTTCGCCCATCATTAAGCCTTGCTTTCGCGCTCGGGCGCGCAATACCTCAAAGACGAGTTTTTGTTTAGGTAAGGAAACGAAGTCGCGGATATCCGCTTCCTTGGCGTATTCGGCAAGTTCTTCTGTGGACATTCGCTGCAAAGCTGAGAGGTTAAGCTCATCGTGCTTTGCAAGTTCGTATTTATTCTGCGTTTCTTCCTCAAGAGCAGCTGCTTCAGCTTCAAGCTCCTCATCCGATGGGACTTCGCCCGGCTGAAGGGTTACTGTCATTGCGGGGTTGTTGGAACTTCTCTTTTTACGTTTACGGTACTTCTTGGTAGCCATTACGAACAATTACTCCAGGTAAAACGCTGTGCGTGAATTTACTATTGTGCAAAGCGCTATTGATTTATGTATTAGAGCTGCGTTGGAAAACTTTATAATTCATTGGTGGGGTGGATATTGCGATAGCTCTTTGGGGATCGCTTGTTGTGCACTCTAACGTTGAGAGCTGAAAATTTACGTTGGGGGGGTGTTTATATTCTTACGCACCGCATGATGATTGTGTCATGGTCGGTGGGAGTTAATTATTTCTCTTAGGACTTGGCGAACGATTTCGGTTAGTGACTGAAGGTCGCCTTTGTTCTCTACTATATGATGGGCAATGGATCGCTTGTCGTCAAGTGGTAATTGTGAATCTTCTCTGCGGGCCAGTTCCTTTTCGTCCCAGTTGCGTGATTTCACCAGGCGAGCAAGGCGTGTCTCCCTGTCAGTATCTATATATAATACCGCATCACATTGGGCAATCAGCCCTGCTTCAATTAGTAGTGGTGCGTCTATAACCAGAGCTAGCGTCTTAGGAGGCGCGGACTCGAATAAACTTAATCGTTGTTTTTCTATCCAAGGATGGACGAGAGATTCTAGGCGTTTACGCTCATCAAGACTAGAAAAGACAATCGAAGCTACTTTTGAGCGATCAATACGCCCATCAGCGTCGAGAATAGCTGATCCCCACCAGGAAACCAGCCTGTCTCGAATTTCTGGCTGCTCAAGGGCCTGCCTCGCAAGTTGATCAGAATCAACCACCAGGCAACCTTGCTCAGCCAGGATTCCAGCGACTGTACTCTTGCCGGACCCAATGCCGCCGACTAAGCCAATGATGGGAGGAGAATTAGGCATTGTGGGATCAAGGGATCATGGGGGGGATCATGAACTTACGATCTTGGACCAGGTGGTGCCGGTTGGGTTGTCTTTGATTGCGATGCCCATGTCAACTAGTTCATCGCGAACTCGGTCCGCTTCCTTCCAATCCTTTGAGCTGCGAGCTGCGTTGCGTTTTTCTATTAACTCTTCGATTCGCTTCACATCAACATCGGTATCGGATAAAGAGGCAGACTGTTGCAGATCTAGCACGCCTAGAACGGAATCCATTTGGTTGAGTGCATCAAGTTCCGCTGCGTATGTAAATTTGCCCTTTGAGTTTTCTGGCGAATTTGCTACATCGTGTTTGGAAGCTGCATCATTAAGTACGCCGATTGCGCCTGATATATTTAGATCATTACATAGTGCAGCTATAAAAGCAGGTAATGCAGCAGTAAGTGGGCCTGGTTGATTAAGCGATTCATTCTTATTCGTTTCTAGCCAAGTTTTTAATCTCGCCCAACGATCAATTTGTCTTTGTGAATCGGTAAGACCCCGGAAGGTGAAATTCGACTGGCTGCGGTAATGAGTTTTAATTAATTCCAAACGTACCGCAGCCGGCGAAGCTCCCTTTGCGAGTAAATCATTAAGCGTGTAGAAATTTCCTTTACTCTTTGACATCTTCTGGTTTTCAACGATTAGAAATCGTGTGTGAAACCAATAACGCGCAAAGTGAGATTCGCCGGTTGAGCAGCAAGTTTGTGCTACTTCACATTCGTGGTGAGGGAAAATATTGTCTTCGCCCCCTGAATGTATATCGATTACGCCGTTGGTTTCTTGGCCTAAAAGGCTTACCGCCATGACCGAACATTCAAGATGCCAACCTGGATAGCCTTCACCCCAAGGGCTTGGCCACTTCATAACGTGACTGGCATCAGGTTTCCAAAGCATAAAATCAGCGGGGTGTTTTTTTACTAATTGCGTTTTTTCATCAACTCGGCCACCTTCACCTGAGCGAATTTTGTCAGGCGTGTTGCCTGAGAGTTCCCCATAAGCTGGGTATGATTGCACGCTAAAATAAACCACGCCATCGGATGCGACGTATGCGTGATCATTTTCGATCAGTTTTTCTACGAGCTTGATCATCTGCTCGACATAGCGAGTTGGGCGTGGCATAAGCTCCGGTTGCTTGTCTGCATCGGCGATGATCTTTAGCCCTAGCTTTCGTGAATCTTCAATAAACGCATGAACATAAAAATCTGCAACGGCATAAGGATCGGTTGGGTCAATCTCACCTGCATCAGTTGGCAGTGTGCCAGCTTTTTTTGCTTCAAGTAAGCGCTGTCCAGCAACCTGCATTTTATCTTGCCCTGCACCATCAGCAAGCTCATCATCGGTCATGTGACCAACATCCGTCATGTTCATGACCTGTTTGACATCGTAACCAACTAATTCAAGTACTCTGCGCAGAACATCAGCGTTTAAGAACGAGCGGAAGTTACCGATATGCGCATAGTCGTAAACCGTCGGGCCACAAGCGTAAAACGTCACGCGCTTGGATTCTGGATCCAGCGGCGTGAATTCCTCTTCCTTCTTGGTCAGTGTGTTGTAAAGTCGCAATGTCATTGGGTAACAATTTATGTAGGCAAATTCATTAGGGCAAGTAGATCGGAGAACTCACTACTAATTTTGAAAATAAAGTGGCACGGGCGTCTCGCCCGTGCCACTTTGAAGCAAACAGTAGCATTATTGGTTCCATGGGCGGGTTGGTTTTGCGGGTTCGCCAATACACACTTGCCCGGCAGGTAAGTCATGAAAGGCACTGGACCTTGCTGCAAGTAGTGAGCCATCTGCTATTGTCACGTTCGGGCCAACGAAAGCATCGGCTGCTATCCAGACATTCTTACCAATGCTAATTGGACACCTGAGTATATTCATGTCTCTCTTGGTATAATCGTGAGTACCGGTACATAGATGAGCGTATTGGCTTATTAGCGTACCTGTACCGATTGTCACTTGCCCCGTGCAGTTGATGATTACGCGATGTGCGATCACTACATTTTGAGCGATGTTCAAATTCCACGGAAATTCAATACGCGTAGATGGTGCCATGGTTACGGAGCTATGTATTTTGCAGCCAAAGATTCTTAACAAGAATCTTCGCCAGCCGTTTAGTGGTGGCGGACTCCAGCGAAACAATGTTAAGCGAACAAGTGACCATACAAACGACTTGAAACGTTCAGTACGCGTAAGCTTCAGGAACTGTCGTTGCTTTAGATCACCAACTTCGGTAGTGGCGTTAGGAGCATTGGCGTTCATTTCAGCACTCGCTCCTTGATGGGTTTGGCGGGATTACCTACATACACCTGCTGCGCACTTACATCTTTATAGGTGCTTGATCTTGCGCCAATAACGCTAAGCGAACCAACACTAACGCCCGGCCCAACGAATGCATCCGCACCAATCCAAACATCATCACCAATAGTAATAGGTGAACGGATCAATCGAAACGAGTGATCCGTATAGTCGTGAGTGCCTGCGCAAAGGTGTGCATATTGGCTAATGATTGATCGTTTGCCAATATGAATTTTTCCCAAACTATAAAGAATCGCATAATCACCTATTGTCGCACCATCTTCGATTTCTACCATCCAGGGAACTTCGATATTTACAGTCGGACGAATTGCTACATCTTTTCCAACAGTTGCTCCAAAGATTCTTAGAATTGAAACGCGCAATCTGTGCCAATTGTGAAAACTCAAACGAAAGATAGGCCGACCTATTAACATCCAAATGGCCCGTCCGAGTTTTTCCTTAAAAGTCCAGGGGCTTGCTTCCGGATGCATTTGCATTGGAGCTGCTGTTGACTGCTGGGAAATGCTCTCTTTATCCGACAACGATTGAGGTTTGATTGTCGGATAATTGCCTTCAGTTACTGCTAATCCGCTTTGGACTTGAGAAATAGGAATCTGTTTTTTATTTTTTGCTAAACGTTTAAGCTCGCGCAGCTTCATCGCTACAAGGTGTTCGTAAGCTCCGATGAACTGACAAAAATCAAGGCCAACTCGCCCATCAAGAATCCCTAAGCGCAGAATATACATATAAAGGAATCGAATTAGTCCCGGAAAAGGCATACGTGGAGCGATGTAGCGTTTTAGCCAACGATTGCGCCGACTCGCACCTGCAACGTTGGCGCTCAGGCGATCACCGATACGTCCTGTGATTTCATTGAATATCTCACGGGCTTCAAGCGTCGAATAGCGATTGTGTTTGGCAAAGTAGTGTTCCAAACCTCGGCGGTCATCGTGCAGCATGGGTTCACGCACATAACCAACCGGATCATCAATAATCACGTGTTCATGCACTTGGCGATCTTCATATCGACCTATGCCACGCTTAAAAAATCGCAGATTCCAACTTGGGAAAAACCCACAGTGGCGAATGGGTTTACCCAGGAAATATGTGAGGCGATTAATGAAGAAACCGTTTTCTGTGACATCATCAACCGGCGCAGAAGCGATGAAAGACAATCGCTTGCGTAAGCGGTCTGTGATTACTTCATCAGCATCCAGAATCAAAATCCAAGGAGATTCGAAGGGTAAATTATCAAGCCCCCAATTCTTTTGGGCCGCGTATCCTTCCCAATCGTGGTGGACTACATCTGCACCTAACGCTTGAGCAATCTGAGGTGTGTCATCGGTAGAGCCACTATCAACGACAAAGATCTTGTTCGTCCAGCCCTTGAGTGATCGTAGGCAATGCGGCAGGTTGATCGATTCGTTATGCGTAATGATCATCACATCGATCATTGCACAGGCCTTTCGTTAACAGTTGACTCATCAGGTGGATCTTGGAAATCATTGGGTCCAAGCTTGCGATCACGGATGGGCTTGGCAGGTGTTCCAGAAGCGATGACCCACGGGGGTAGATCACGAAATACTGAAGATCGTGCGCCTACCACCGTGCCTTCGCCGATTGTAACACCTGGCCCGATGAATACATCAGCAGCGATCCAGACTCGCCTTTCGATGGTTATTGGTTTAGGAACCAGTGCGTGCTGAGCATCTTCATAATCGTGAGTTGCACCACAAAGATAGCTGTATTGACTGACGGTCGCGTTGGCACCAATTGTTATAGATGCGACACAGTACAAATCAACATCATCTCCGACACATGCGTTTTCATGCATGCAAAGATTCCAAGGAGCCCAACATCTAGCGCGTGGATAGACGCGAGAGGTTGGGTGTAAATCCGCTCCAAACATTCGCAAAAGCATATTTCGCCACCAATGAAAATTTCGCGGCGATGGTCGAAACAACAACCTATAAACAATCCCCCACGCCAAACGCGCAAACCGATTGGCCAGGCTAAGCGAGCTGTTACGAGAATTTGGCGTTGGGTGTTTAGTAGGCATTATAAATTAATCAGCTAACAGTTTTTGGTTGCGAAGGATAGACTCGCACGTGTCAAAACGATATCGCTTAAGCATTGCTTTTAGCTTTGATTTTGTGTGTTTTAGTCCTACGTAACTTTTGAATTTTCTGTGCAGAGGCATATCAACACGAGGACAATCAGGTGCAAAGTCGCGTGGATGCAGGTACACCACAACAAGCTCGCCCGCAGAGTTTAGTTGTTTAAATCCCTTATAAATAGCCCACTTAGGAAGGAGCCGCAAATAACCACCACCTGAAAATGGTAATCGTAATGGACCGACTTGCATTACACTCATAGGCAGTTCAGGCATAGGCTTTCCGGATGGTGCTTCGGTAAACATGTGCGATTTCATAGGGCAAGGATATCCTCCGTGCCCACGCTTGGCTGGGAAAAGACTTGCATCATATTTCAAGCCGACATCGTGCAGCACGTCAAAGGCCCATTCAGTACCAGGTGTAATTGAAAACGAAGGCGCGCGAAAGCCTAGCACTTTTTTGCCACCCGCTGATTCGATGACTTCGATCGAACGCATTAGATCTTCACGAAAATTGTCAGGGGTTAATTCGAATACTCTTCGATGCCAATATGAGTGAGTTGCAAGTTCGTGGCCAGCATCTGCTATTAACTTCACCAATTGGGGGTATCTCTCAGCTACCCATCCAAGCATAAAGAAAGTAGCTTTGACATCAGCTTCGCTTAGCGTTTGTACGATCCAATTTGTTTGTTCAACTACGATCGAGGGTAGGCTAGGCCACGTATCAGGATCTTCAACTGCATCGATCCCCACCATGTGGAACCAGTCTTCAATGTCAAATGACAGTGCGTTGGTGATGGTGTTGGTGTCGTGGTTCATGTGCCCATCTTCGGAGCAATCCTATGTTGACGAGCCCTTGATCGTGACGGTTACTAAGAAGTCACGCGCGATGCGTTCTATCTTAACCGTGTGATCACCCGCTTGGCTGAAGAGTTCCTCTAGTTGCGCAGCTGTATACATGTAAAGTTCACATCGTTTTCGGTAGCGCAGCTTGCGTTGCCAGGCGAGGAATCCGCCTGCTGAGGGGAAGCTGAACATTGCCTTGCCTCGAGTTGCTGAGAGCACCTTGCGGATGACCGTGCTAGGGTCAGCAATGTAGTCCATGAAACCCATGACGATGGCGTAATCAAACTGCTCGGGAATCTCATATAAAAGGAAGTCTCCGAAGTCGAACCGGCAACGATCCGCTACGCCCGCTTGCTCGGCATGATGCTTAGCCAAGTTGTTCATACTTTCGGCAAAGTCAATGCCAAGAACGTGATCAGCTCCGCTGCGCGCCAGGCTGATGGAAAAATGACCTGGTCCCGAACCAATATCTATCACGCTTTTGCCTTGGATTGGATCGCAGGATTCGAGCACCTTTTCAAACCTGATCCTCATGCTTGCGCGCAAGTATTTGTTGAGCAGGCGATTTAACATTGTATTCTTCGTGCCGTATATGGCGTTGAAGTCACCTGCGTATGAATCGAAGAATTTGGAAACGGTCGCTTGTGCCATTGCGAGGCTCCGGTTCTGTTAACACATAGTCGCTATTGATGGCGTATCAATGCGCTGGGATGCGGGAATGGGCGGTATTGTGTTGCAAACCGCCCTCGATAATGTCGCAGAATCTGGTGCAAAGTATTTCCTGAGAGAGCTGTTCGTTGATGATATTCTTGGCGCGCTGTCCCATCTCTGCCAATACACCAACATCTTGATCGACCATTTGTTTGATCATGCTGATCGCTGCTTGGACATCGCCATGTTGAATGTGCCAACCCAGATTATTCTCATCCACCAGATCAGAAGCATGACATGGATCAGGGCCTAGAAGCAGGATCGGACGACCTAAGGCCATCGCCCCATAGATTTTACACGGATGTCGAACACCGACTTCAGTAGGTCCGACGACTACCAGATGAACATCTGCTGCGGATAACGAATACTTGATCTGCGATAGAGGCTGATACGGCAGCGAGCGAATGTTACTGGGTTTATGTTCTTCAATGGTATCATCAACTTCCTTCTTACCCGTACCATCGCCGATGAACATGAATACCAATCTCGGATCATCCCCAAGACTAAGCGCTGCATCGAGCACGGTGCGCAGAGGTGTGCATACGCTGTGGTTACCGCTGTACATGATCACGAACTTGCCATCGAGTCCATGCTCTTTGCGGAAGGGATTGTCCTGATGTTCAACCGCTTCAAGATGTCCCTCATGGGGCCAGGGCGGCATCACCGTTAGCTTGTCTTTCACATCTGCTTTAAGCAGCACACGCTTGGCCATGAACCTGTCCAATACCACAATCCCGCTAGATCTTCTAAGGATTCTGCGGTTAAACCAATTAAAGATTTTCACAATTGGCGATGACTCTTTGATCCATCCCATCTCTATCATTTGATCAGGGTTGAGGTCCATCAACCAATAGGTGATGGGTCGACGCCGAACAATTGAGATCAACAGTGCTGCGACAGAACACATCGGCGGGGATGTACTCACCAACAAGCAAGACAGTCGACCTACGAACAACCCGCGGACAATGCACTGCAGAAGGAACGAACCTTGCCCCAGCAAGCGAAGAAAAATCGACTTTTTGCCGAATGAGGATAGTGGCAGGCGGCGAACATTCACGCCGTTTCTTAGCTCTTTCGCTTCGTATTTAACGGTTGGATCGTTATAGCCACGATTTGCTGTCATCACCACAACGTTATAACCCCGCGTGGCCATGGCCTCTGCAACGTCTGCAATGTGTTGACCCACACTGGTAGGATCAGGTGGGTAGACCTGGCTGAGTATTAACAGCGTTTTTTTTCTCTCACTCGTCGACAAGGGCGAAATCCTCAGCCGAATAATAGAACAAGACCCTCACCCCAGCCCTCTCCCAAAGGGAGAGGGAGTAAGAAAAGCTGGATCACGCTTTACTCGTAGCAGCACCATACTTGGCCATGTATTCATCGTGAATCCATGCGTAGGTCTTTGCCATTCCTTCGCGGAGTTTAATGCTCGGCTCCCAGCCAAAGTATTCTTGGATCAAAGTATTGTCCGAGTTTCGGCCGTTGACTCCCTTTGGTGCATCGAGATTGTAATTACGATTCAGCTTAATACCAGCAATTTCCTCAACAATATCAACTAGTTGATTAATAGTTACCAGTTCGCTTGATCCAATATTAATAGGTTCAAGACAATCACTATGTAGAAGTGTTTGACTTCCCTTTACGCAATCGTCAATATACATGAAGCTTCGTGTTTGTTTGCCATCACCCCAAATTTCCATATCATGATCGCCTGTGTGCTTGGCGTGGATAACTTTTCTGCATAAAGCAGCAGGAGCCTTCTCACGACCGCCTTCCCACGAACCTTCCGGTCCATAAACATTGTGATAGCGCGCTACCCGTGTTTCTAAACCGAAGTCCTCACGGAAGTGCCTGCACATTCGCTCGCTAAAGAGCTTCTCCCAGCCATAACCATCCTCAGCATCGCCGGGATAAGCATCGGATTCTTTAAGTGCGATTACATCTTCTGATGTTTGTTTGCCTTGTGCATATACACAAGCGGATGAGGAATAGAAGAATCGCTTTACGCCTTTTTCCTTGGCAGCCATAAGCATGTGAGTTGTGATAAGCACAGACAGCATGCACTTGGCCTTGTTGAGTTCGATAAAGCCCATGCCTCCCATATCTGCTGCGAGCTGGTAGATTTCAGCTGCCCCATCACACGCCTGGTTGCAACTATCTTTTTCAGATAGATCCAGCTGCAGATTTTCTACTGCATCATGAACTTGATGCCATTCATCTATTGGCTTGATATCAGCACAGCGAATGTTGGTGTATCCCTGGCTCAGCAGGTCTGCTGCGAGATGTCCGCCGATGAATCCACCACCTCCACCGATGACGATTAGTTGGTCCTTGCTCATTTGAAGATCCTTTAAGAGGATTGTTTTATTACGTCCCCAGCACATTTTGGGCCTTAACACCCGCTACCAAAGCCTTGGTGCTTAGGTCGCATTTTTTGAGCGAATCTCAGCCCCTCCGAGAGCTGCTATTGCTAGATCGGCTTGTAAACGGTCAAGCCGCACTGCTTACGTAACAATATGCCAGGGAAGTTCAGTTTCAAATGCAAGTTTGGCATCAAATGATGAAGATAAACTGGCTTGAGAAATTGATCGAGACAACCGTAATTGCTAGCAAAATCAGCCTAGAATCCGCTTGTTCTCGGTCGTTATAGATTCAGCCTATTTTGGATTATCCCTGAAAGCTTACGGTTCCGCCTATTAGCGATCCATTGGGAGGCAGCGTCGTGGCCTTGGGATCGGCGGGTGTGGCGTTGGGGGTGGCCTGCATTTTGCTTGCCTGGGCGTTCTCTTCCGCAAGCTGCTTTAGCAGCTGTGACCAGGTTTCACGCTCATATTCCAAGAGTCCTATAACCTCTTGCAGGATCACTGGATCTCGGTTAGTGCTTGTATCTGTCAAACGGTTGTACATGAACGTGTAAAGCCCAGCCAGCCTCGCGCACAGCTTGGGGTCCGCATCATGATTCAATGCGTTAATCAGCTCCATAATGATGCTTTGGCAGCGACTGATTCCCTCAAATGCTGCGGAATAGTCCTTGGCTTCGATGCCAGCCTTACCCTGTTGGGCGAACTTGATAGCCCCATCAAACAGCATCAGCTTCAATTCAGCAGGACCTGCGGTCATTACCTTGGTTCGCAGATAAGCATTTGGTTGGGTTGCCATCATCGTGCAGTGCTTATCGGCTGATCTGAGGGCCAAAGCCTGCTCACCCTGGGATTTTAATTATTATTTCCGCTGCCACTAGACGGACGCCTGTTGGCCAGGGCCACGTTATTAGCGATTGAATTCAGTGCACTTGCTTGGTTCTGTAATTGCGCCAAGGCAAGCTCCATAGCTAAAAACTGTCTTTCCAGCCTTTCGCGCTTGGCTTCAAGACGCTCATCAAATCGCTCGAGACGTTTTTCCGCCAGCTTGATTTGATCCTCAAAGGCATCGTCCGCAAGCGTTATTGTGCCGTCGATCGGATCTGTAAGGCCTTTAAGCAATTGATCGAACAAATCCCCGAACCCGCTCTGTGTGATGTCCTCATCCGTAACTTCAACTGTCACCCCACCACCAAGATCCTTTTCCGTGACCGCAGTCGATTCAAAGGCTGCAAAGAGATTTTCAACCGCATCAGGATCAGCTTCGTACGCAGCAAGGAATTTGTCCTGATCGAATGTTACTGTGCCGGAGCTGCCGATTTTTATTCCCACAGAAGATAGGAATTGGAACTGTGTTGTCAGACCTAGCGCTTTTCCTTGAACAAGCCTGTGCAGTGCATCCCGAACGCGCGAAACAGTAGGATCACTTAATAGCGGCCCTCTTTCTTCAGTTTCTGTATTGTAGGAATCATAATCATTAATTCGCCCAATAACATCGTTAAACGTAGTAACAAAATTCTTAACCGAATCAACTATGGTATCGATATCGCGCTTGACTGTAATGGTAACAGGCGAATCACTTGCTGAAATCAGATCTAGTGTTACGCCTTGTATGACATCATCGATAGTATTGGAATTCTTTTGAATCAGAAAGCCACTGGATGGATCGGCATTTCCAAAGAATACCTTGGCATCCTGTGCTTGTGTCAGTGTGGTAAATCCTAAATCTACATCAGTATCGATTATGAGTTCACCAGCGCGGCCGGCAATATTGGATGTAAGCGTAAGGTGAAACGGCGTCGCGCCCGTACTGGAATTAATAACCGAAGCAGATACCGGTATATTTTCCTTATTGATCTTGCTGACAACATCTTCAAGCGTGTCGGTCGCTTCCAGAGTTACTACATTTTCGTAGCTTCCATCAATGTCGTCAACAGCGGTGACCGCGTCACTGCCAACTTCAGCTGCTTCGCCCAGAATGTTAAGGTCTGCTGCAATGGTGCTGCCCTGCGAATCTACTCTGATTGCAATGAATGGATCATCATCTCGAGGTGGAGACGCATTATCTGGATCATGCTCAAGAATAAGGCCATCGCCGTTGTCATTAATTCGAGCTTTAATAGCTATGCCACGCGAATTGATTTCTTGAATGATATCATAAAGGGTTACTGAATCGGAAGCGATGTTGACCGTTTCTGATTGGTTGTAGCCATCGGTAATTTTAAATGATCCGGTTGCGATGCCTCTGCCGTAGTTAAGGTCGGTAAGTTTGGAAGCTTCTGAAACATACTGCTTTTGCAGGTTTGTTCCTTCGACAACTAATCCTTCGCCATCCGCCAGGTCCGCAGCGATATTTAGTTCAGCAGCAGCATTTCCACTGATTGTGAAGTTGAACCCCGTGCCAGTGACTCCGGAGAACTCGGTAATCGTTATCCCTGTACCTTTGGAGTTTATACTTGCTGTAACATCCACATTATTTGAATTATTATTAATTGAATCGATAATATCGCTAAGTGAGTCATGATCTATTGATAGATCGAATGTTTCAGAGTCACCATCTCGGTCTTGAATGGTTAACGAGTCATTACCACTAAGCCCCGCACCGCCGTTTAGACTGGCCACGAATACCGAGTTTATACCAGATACAATTCGAGTACCGTTTACAGATGCGGCTGCAATATCTGCTTCAATCCCCAAATGTGCTGCTGCGCTGGGGCCGGTCACCGCCCCTGTGATTGTTAGATTTGAGCCTCCACCTGAACTATCTTCGATAAGTAAACTAACACCATCATCAGCTACTCTTGCAGCAATGGTTGTATTGGGATCACCATCTATAGTTTCGACCGCATTGTTAATACGATCAATAACATCTTTTATTGTTACTGCTGCCGCGTCTTGAACCAGGTTGGGTACAATCGAACCCGAGATGATGCCATCAACTGTTTCATCAGCATCTTCGCCAACAACACCATCAGTAGCTTCGATGCCTAGATCAGCAGCAGTGGTGTCGATTCCTTCTATTACTTGTAATGTGCTGCCTCCAACAGTAATGTCGGTAATTGTAAAACCATTTTCATCAGCGTTGATGTTCATAATAACATCGCCATCCGCAAGGTCATCGTGAGCATTTAGCTGTGAGTTAACTCTGTTCATCAACTCAAGAACAGTAGTAACTTCACTATCTGTTACATCACCATTATCATCAGTGAGTTCCCCTAGATCGATATCTACAAGAACTCCGCTCATAGTGCGGATCTGAAAATCCGTACTGTCTTTGGTTATTGATATGCCTTTACCATTATTTAAGTCTTTTAATTCCGTTGCATCGATAATAGGCGAATCTATCCGCCCCAGGTCGATTTGAAAAACGATTCCATTGCGATCAGTTATTTGTAAATCATAGTTGTTGTTCTGAATCAGAACGCCGTTGCCATCGTTAAGCGATTTTAATGATGATAAAGTTCCCAGCGTACGGATAGCAGAACCGGTGATAGTGCTCGAAGCAACATCCTGAAGGATTCCAAGATCCGAAGCAGTGGTGTCACTGCCTACTTCAACTACGGAGAAGTTTCCGCCTCCACTTGAAGCATCTGTTAGAACAATCCCATCGCCTGAGGTTGTCGCGGTTACAGAAATACCAGAGGCATCGTTGATAGCGGATAGCACTTCGTTGATTGTGGTAGCTGCGGTAAGATCGATCGTAGCTGTATTACTGTCACTATCAGTTATCAGAATCTTGCCTCGATCAACGCCCGCCCCGCCGTTTAGATCTACAAGATCGGTATCCGGCGCTACAAGTCCATTGCCGAACTCAAAGCTGATGGTGGTTAAGCCTAGCGGAGTAGTGTTTTTATCTACAAAACCTTGCGAAAGCTTTTGGCTTGATGTTACAAGCTGCTTAACTATGAAACTGAAATTGCCCGGCTGAGCCAGCTTGCCAGCCGTGGCCGTCATAACTTCCTCGTTACTGCTACTGGCAAGTGCGGACTTGAAAATCGAATCTGTGCGGAAGGAAGCGGATGCGTTTTTCAGATTCAGCAATCGTGCGTTGATATCAAGCAATGCAAGCTGCTTGTTTTGCAACGAGGTGATGCGATTTTGGATTGGAATTTTGCCAAGAGCTTCAAGCGCAATCAGCTGATCAATAATGTTTGCAGTGTCGATTCCACTGATGAGGCCAACACCGGTTGTTATAGTCCCCATCTGTTTGCTCCGATTTGCCTACGCAGCTTTGCTCCATTGATTGTCGGGATCACCTGAACGCCAACGAGGCCTATCAAAACCATCACGCTGAAGCCTCAGAACATCCGATGCCCAACTCGCCAAAGTGCGGTTAAATAGATCCCTTGACTCTTGGACGATTCTGTTGGCTTCTTCCAGTGTGGGCGAATCCATAATCAACAACTTTGAGTTTATGTCATCCATTTTCCAACGTTCCTGTTACTGCAAATGCTGGGCCAAACATGGCAAAAAAAGCAACGCGCAATAAATCGCATTGCGGAGCGTTTAACATCTCGGCTGGATTACCGGTCCACTTTTGTAGTTGTTTATGATTGCGCGTTTAGCGCAATAATCGCGCGCTAATAGATGTGGTTTACTTTATTAGTTCAATTACTTTTCTAAGCGCGATAGCCATCTAACTGCATCTTGTAGAGGAGATTTTTGGATGCTGCACAGGCGCATTCTGCCACTCTTTGTTTGGGTTAGCAAGCCTGCTTGGCTAAGTACTCTTAAATGCTTACTTATTGCAGGAAGCGAAATCTTATAAGGCTTAGCCAAATCCCCCACCGACTCATCGCCGCTAATTAAGCGTTTGAGAATCGCTCTTCGCGTTGGATCAGATAAAGCTGCAAATACCCGACTCAACTCCTGAACTTTATCACCACCTTTCCCCCTGCCCCTGTCGCTGCCTCTACTGCCACTGCCACCACTACCACGAATACGCTTCGAATTATATTTAACCATGTGATTAAATATAAGTGAATTACTGAATAGATGCAAATGGCTGTTGCTGAATCTGATGCATTGGATAGGCGACCGCCGTGGGTGTTATGCTGTTGAGGAGTGCAATGACATTTTCTTGAGCATCGCCTTTTTAGCATTAGATCAGATAAAGCTGCAAGTACCCGACAAACGACTGTTTTTTATCTCTAAGAGCGCATTCCCCTAGAATTATATTTAACCATTAGGTTAAATATAGGTGATTTACTGACTTGAAGTAAATGGCTGTTGCTGTACTTGATGTATTGGATAGGAAACCAATGTGGGTATTATGCTGGTGAGGAGTTCAGTGGCATTTCCTGAGCATCGCTTTTGGCGTTAGATCAGAAATAGCTGCAGACACTTGCTGAACTGCCAGTTTCTATCACTTGCCAATTGCCCCTCCACATACTTAACCATTAGGTTAAATATAGGTGATTTATTGACTTGAAGTAATTAACTGTTGCTGTATTTGAAGTATTGGATAGGCGACCGCTGTGAGTGTTATTCTGGTGAGGGGTTCAGTGACATTTCTTGAGCATCGCTTTGGTGCGTTTGATCGGATAAAGCTGCAAGCACCCGACTAAACTTCTGTATCTTATCACTGTCACCACTTCTACCACACAATGGCTCGCCATATATTTCATCATTTGGTTAAATGAAAGAGATGTACATGCTTGATGCGAGCGGCTGTTGCTGTGCCAGGCAACTGATTTATATGGGTTCGCTGCCTATGACGGATTCGACAGCATCGTTGGACTAAAGTTAGCTGTATATATCTGGGAATTCTTGCTCTTTTTAACTACCATTTGCTCGATTTCGCTTCAATGCATATTTAATCATTTGGTTAAATATAAATGAATTACTGACTTGGCACAATTAGCTGTCGCTGAGGGCTGGCGAGAGTTGTTGTAGACTGGCAAGTGTTGCGGCTGTAGTACCGACGTTGGCTACAACTGCATTTCTTAAGTAACGCTACTTGCAATTGACCTGAAACTGCTGCCAATACCAAACTCAACTCCAACTCTTTAACTCAGCCACTAGCGTACATTCGCCCCACTACATATTTAACCATTTGGTTAAATATAGTGATGTATCAACTTGATGCTAATGGTTCTTGCTGGGGACTAGTGTCCGTAGTTGTCGCGGACTGATAACTGTTATGGGTGTAGTGTCGATGCTGGCTACAACTGCATTTCTTAAGTAACGTAATTCACGTTGGGTCTGCAAAGCTGCAATTCCCCGACTCAACTCCTGCACTTTATCATTGTCCCCACCTCTAGCAAGCAATGGCCTAGCCACATATTTAACCATTTGATTAAATATAGACGGTTTACTGACCTGAAGCGATCAACTATTGCTTCTGCCTGGCTACAATTGCGAGTGCACCATCAATGCTGTAAACAACTACATTTCCGCAGTATCGATACTAGAATTTGACCTGAAGCTGCTGCCAATACCCTACTCAACTCTGACTCTTTGCTCCAACCTCTAGCGAACATTTGCCCCACTGCATATTTAACCATTTGGTTAAACATGGATAACTTGCAAACTTGATTGAATGATTGCTGTTACAGAAGTTGGTGCTGCCGCGACCGCTACTACGATAGCCAGCACGTCAACCGATACTACTATCAGCACTACTACCAGCAGAGCCACTAGCGTTAGTTTGCATTGGCCCCGAAGTATATTTAACCATTTAGTTAAACAAGAGATACATCTCACCTTGCTGTAAATGATTGCTTTTATGGAAGTTGCGGTACAAATACAACTACCATGACCGCTGATCCTACCAAAAGCGATCGCAGTAATTGCTACTTAGTTTACCACTATTACCATCGCCAGTGTGATTGCTGACACTATCGCCATCGTCAAAAGAGCCAGCAGCATTGGTAGCACCGCCAGCCACTTTTACAAGCATTCGCCAAGACACATATCTTTTAACCATTTGGTTAAATATAGGTATTATGCCAACTTGATCCCAAAGGTTACGGTTACAGAAGTTGGTGCTGCCGCGACCGCTTCCATGATGACCAGCACGGCTGCTGCTAAACCGCCCGATCGCCACCGGCATAGCTTTTGGTTAGGGGCTGCTAGCAGCCTATCTTGTGGACATTCGCCCCGATAATACTTAACCATTTAGTTAAATATAATGATAGGATGACCCTATGTATTGTGTCCTGCGGTTGATTTTAGATAAGTGGATTGGATGCACTACTTATTTACAGGTGAAGCCTAGCTGCTTCAATAGACCGTCAAATTGATCAAGGGAATAGAAATCGACAATAAGGCGACCTGTCCCCTTTTTCTTACCTTGTTGAATTACAACCTTGGTTCCTAAATGCTCGCCTAACTGTTTCTGTAGATCATGTAGATGAGGATCTTTATCTTTCTTAGCTGCTTTTGGCAGCGGCGAGTCACTACTTGTTGTGCGCCGTTCAAGCTCTCTAACAGACCAGCCTTGCTTGATTGTTTGCTTGGCCAGGGCAGATCGCTGGGCCAGGCTGGTGATTGATAGCAAAACCTTGGCATGCCCTGTCGATAGTTTCCCATCACGCAAAGCTGCTTTTTCAGTTTCGGATAACTCCATCAATCGAAGGAAGTTAGTCACTGTAGAGCGATTCATTCCTAAGCGATCCGCTAGTTCCTGATGGGTTAATCCATAATCTTCAATCAGTAAAGAGAACGCTTCTGAGCGCTCAATTGGGTTGAGATCATCACGCTGAATGTTTTCGATCAAAGCCAGTGCAGCTGATGTTTCATCATCAACTTCACGGATCAGAGCTGGAATTGTATGAAGCTCAATAAGCTGAGCAGCCCTGAGTCTTCGCTCACCAGCCACCATCTCATATCCACCTTCTGGTCTCGGGCGTACGATGATCGGCTGCACTAGGCCATCGGTTTGGATTGACGAGGCTAAGGCTTTGAGCGATTCCTCATCAAATTGCTTGCGAGGCTGATGTGGATTTGGATGGATCTGAGAGGGTTCGATCATTAAAAGAGCTTCACCAACTTCTAAAGCTGTTGCTTCAATAGCGGAAGTGGGGGTGTCTTGTGACTGGTTGACTCTTCTGGATGACTGCTTATGGGTGGCAGTTTGATCAATCGGCACCGGACTTGATATAAGACTGCTCAGTCCCCTACCCAGGCGGCGTCGTGTGGCATCCTTGCTCTTGCTCATCAATCTAACTCCATTTAGTTTCAAAGTGCAGCTACCAGTTTAAGGGAATGTTCCATGTGGAACATCAACAATTACTTAGCTTGTTGATTTATAGTTATCGGACAACTTTGCTGCGAATCTGATCGTTTCCTGTAAGACAGACACTTTGGGTATCCTCAGGCAACACCTTGATCAGATCAACCCGCATAGTCTGGCCGATCCCCCTATCAAGCCCGATTAGGATGGGCCGCGTCATTATCTCCTTGCTACCACTGCCTTTATAGTGAGGCTTGAGTTGAGGCGGGCCATTGCCGATACGCCTCACAGGCTCCTAGGGGGCTTTTTGAAAGGCCGAGGATTATGGCCAGTAGAAGCGCAGAAAGAATAAGCCAGCAGGCTACAAATAGTATAGATCAGGCTCAAAAAAGCTTGAAGCTATTGCATGGGGAGATGGAGCACGTCCATCGACTGGCCACACTAGGGACACTCGCAGCTGGAATTGCTCATGAGATCAATAACCTGCTGACACCTGTCCTTGGCTATGCCCAGATGGCTAAGGCTGATCCTGGCGATTCAAAGCTGCAAACCAAAGCTTTAGAAAGAGCTATCGCTGGCGTGGAAGCTACCGCCAAAATCGCAGAGGCGATGCTTGGGTTCGCAAGACCTGGTCAACAGGTATCAGGCGCAAATGTACTTGAGGTACTTGAGTCTGCTATTTCCTGCCTTGCCAGAACGCCCTCAAAAGATGGTCTGGATCTACAGATCAGTATTGATCCTCAGCTATGCGTAAATATGCAGCCAATCTCATTGCAGCAAGTGCTTATTAACCTCTTGCTGAATTCGATCAAAGCCATGGCTGGCAAGCCTGGCCGAATTGTAATTTCATCTTCAATTAGCTCTGATGGGTTTGTTGAGATTTCTGTAATGGATTCCGGACCTGGGATTCCGCAGGAGATTTCACAGACACTATTTGAGGCATTCGTTACCATGAGCAAGGCTGGTACTGAATCAACAGGCTCAGGCCTAGGCCTTGCAATCTGTAAGGAATTGATCGAAGCAGCAGGCGGAACAATCTCCGTACAATCTCAGCCCAATCAAGGCACAACATTTACATTGCGCCTCCAACAGGCAGAAGTAGTAGCATCGCCCGTAGGTAAAATACACGATCACAGCAGTACGGATGCAAAGGCAGCATAAAGACAATAGTTAAGCGAAAATCCTTGATCATCTGCAATTCATGATCTAAAAACAGCGATTTAGCATACTTTCTCAGACAAAGCGTCCGACATTTTTCAGTGTTGATTAGTCGTAACTCTTCTCGCGATTAGCTATGTCAAGCAATCAGCGGGTACCATATCCACGTGGATGGTTTCAAAGAACAGATTGATTTGTTGCGAAAGTTTCGCGCTCGGCCGGAGCGGGATAATTCAATCACTGAGCTGGTTCAGACCTTTGAAGATCGAGCGAATCAGGCTCAGCGTAAGGCGGGCTTGTTTGTTGATGTTTGGTCGCAGATTGTGCCAACGCAATTGGAAACCCAAAGCAGAGTTACAGGTATGCGTGGGGGGGTTGCCCATGTGGTTTGCCAATCATCAGCTGCGAAATTTGAACTTGATCGAGCGCTGCGTCAAGGACTCGAACAGGAATTGCGTATGGCTTACTCGAGCACGCTAATTAAGGTCAAAGTAACGCTTGGCAACCTCAATGCCCCCGAATAACCCACGAACCCCGAACCCCGGCCCCCGGAACCCGGAACCCGGAACCCGAGCCTCAGAGCCCCCGCTTAGAAACACACAGATAAAAGCCATGGCAGTCGCGTTAACCGTCATTCCCCTGACAGCGGCTAGTTGCATTGCATCAGTAGATTACTCTTATTTAACCAAATGGTTAAATAAGTATCGAGGGGAATGTACTCAATAATGGGTGCATCTAATGTTGGTGGTGCGCTGGCGTCTTGTTGGCGGTAGTTCCAGCGGCAGTACGGGTGGTAATGCTAGCAATCATGGTTCCGCCGGCGAAGGTAGTTCAGTTGGTGGCCGTGGTGGCAGCGGCTTACAATACAGCAGCCACTTACTCAATTCAGTATTTAATATGTTACCCTTATTTAACCAATTGGTTAAATGTGTATTGGGGTGAATACACTCTGCGGCTAGCGGTAATGTTGGTGGTAGCGCTAGTGTTGGTGGATAGCGCTGGCATCTTGTTGGCGATCGTTCCGGTATCGTGGTCGTTCCGGTAGCAGTACGGGTGGTAATGCTAGCAATCATGGTTCCGCCGGCGAAGGTAGTTCAGTTGGTGGCAGTGGTGGCAGCGGCTTACAATACAGCAGCCAATTACTCAATTCAGTATTTAATATGTTACCCTTATTTAACCAATTGGTTAAATATCTATCAAGGGGAATGTATTCTGTTGCTAGTGCTAGTGCTAGTGGTATTGTTGGCGTTGGTGTTGGTGTTGGTGTTGGTGTTGGTGTTGGTGGTAGCTCTAACGCTGGCGTCTTGTTGGCGTAGTTCCGTCAGCAGTACGGGTGGTACTGCTGGCTGTCATGATTCATTCGCGGTGCAGTGGCAGTGGCTTTCACAATAGCAGCCATTTACTCAAATCAGTATTTAGTATGCTATTTATATTTAACTAATTGGTTAAATAACTATCGTAGAGGACTTACTCTATCGTACAAGCATCTGCTAGACACCATAGCCAGCTTGACAATATAGGATTTTGGGGTTGTTTACTTACCTATGCAAAATGTAGCAAAGATCCGGCCTAGCACGTCATCTGGCGAGACTTCGCCAGCTAGTTGTGATAGGTCGTTTAATGCTAAGCGCATGGATGCTGCGATTAACTCGGGGTTACTAAGTCCCCCCGCATCTTCGCCTAAAAGACCCGTTTCAATTAGATTTGATGCTTCTTTTAGATGATCTCGTGAGCTTCGAAGCGCGGCTTCATGTCGTGGCTGTAAAATTATCGCATCAGATGAAAGACTTATAGCTTGGTCTGTAAGGCGATCCGCAATTACATTGCGCACAGCTTCAAGACCTATGTTGTTTTTCGCACTTACATTAATTTCTTCAGGCGAAAGGGTGATTTGAAATAGATCTGCCTTGGTGCGGATGACTATTGTTTTATCATCAGGTTCATCACAATTCTCTTGATTGCCTGGCACGCATAGAAGGATTAGTTCGGAGCGGTCTATTGCGGTTTCTGCTACAGCCTGCATTTGCTGATTTAGAGCATTATTATCCTGATCAGCACCCGCAATATCAACGAGCATGACTTCAGCTTTTCCCTTTGTTGTTTGGATTGTGAGCGGTTCGGTGAGTACATCTCTTGTAGTTCCCGGGGTAATAGAAACAACCGCCCGTTCTCTTCCGAGTAAGGCATTAAACAAAGTGGATTTGCCAGCATTGGGTTTGCCTGCAAGTACCACCCAAGGGATTTCTTGCAGGTGTTCGCTCCCGACTGCTCTGCTTAGATGTGTATTAATTTGCTGACTGATCACAGTAAGCTTCTGCATTAAGTCATCAGCTGAAATTGCTACGACATCTTCTTGGTCCGTAAAATCAAGACCAGCTTCGACGAGCGCTAATGCGGCTGCGAGTTGATCAGCTAGTTTATGCGCAAGAGAACCTAGTGAGCCACTTAAAAGCATTTTTGCAGCTCGAAGCTGAGCATCTGATTGGGCCGCGATTATTGCTGCTACGCCTTCGGCTTGGGTTAGGGATAACTTTTCGTGAAAGAAAGCTCTGGCGGTATATTCGCCTGGCTCAGCTAGGCGCGCATCAAATTTATTGTTATTTGCTTTAGTTAGCAGCTCATCAATGATGCGAGTAAGTAGAGCGGGGTTTCCTGGGATTTGGATTTCCGCAGAATTCTCGCCTGTGTAGGAATTTGGGGCTGGGAAGGTGAGGATTATTGCGGGTAGGTTGAGAGCGCCAAGCCGCAAGCGGCAGAGGTGGGCTGCTCGCTTTGCAGTTATTTCGTGGTCAGAAATTAGGTTGATTAGAACAAATGTGTCGTTGCCACTGATGCGGATAATTCCTCGCAAGGAGGTTCCAGGCGGAGTTGCTATAGCCAGAATTGTGCTGGAAACATCCACAGCAAAGCGAAGTTTCTTGGGTTAAGGGTTTTGCGATCCTAATCGCGTTTCTTATATTTCTTTGGCTTAGGTTGGCGTTTGGCCTTTGCTCGCGTCAGGGCATCGGCGTAGGCACGGGCCTGAAGATCTTTGGGTTTACCTTTACCCTTGGTCTTACCTTTGGACTTATCCTTAGGCTTGGGCGGATTGAGATCCATCTCTTTAATATGTGCGCGAATGTATTTGCCTTCAATAATTCCGATGAGACTAGAGGTGAAGATATACAGAGTAAGTCCAGAAGGCGCGCTATATAGCATAACGGGGAACATGACAACCATCATCACTTTCATAATTTTCTGGGTTTGCAATTGCTCTTTGGTCGTAGTTGCGCTTGGTGGCGGCGTCATATATTTCTGCTGAATAAAAAACACCACACCCATAAGAATGGGCAGCAAATTAATCCCCGTTATGTTCCACATTAGGAACCAGAACGGCTCATCGAATTGCCAAAAGAAGTGATCCGCACTGGAAAGATCGGCCAGGAAGGGCCAACCACCAATTTGTTGAAAAAGCCCCCAGAATGCTGGCTGATGACGTAGGTCAAAAGCGAAGTACAGCATGGCATAAAGCGCAATCCAGATGGGGGTCTGGAGGAGCATAGGTAAACAGCCAAGCAATTGCATGGGGTTTGCCCCATGTTCCTTCATGAGGCGCATCTGTTCCTGCTGCAATTTCTTGGGATCGTTCTTGTATTTGGCCTGTAGTTTTTCCTGCTCGGGTTTGAGTTCACCCATGATCTTGCCAAATCGCTGCATGCTGATTTGAGCTTTTTTTGTTAGTGGGTGAAGTAGTGTTCGAACAACACAAACCAGAATGATGATTGAGATTCCCCAATCGAATGTGATTGAGTGTACTAAAGAAAGGAACAAGAGCAGAAATTTTCCTAGCCACTGGAATGTGCAGATGGCACAGAAGCTGGACATCTGATAGAGGATCATTCCCCTCATGCGCAGGGACAGGTATGGCTGCTCATCCTCAAGCAGATGGCGGTCCAATGGTCCAGCATAAACACCAAGATCAAAGGCGGTTTCCTGACCCGGCTTAATAGTTACAACAGGGCTAAATAATTCTGTAAAGATGAGTTGCGTTTTTGGATCATCGGTACTTGTTACTACTGGCCGCACCTCTTGGATCACATTTTCAAGTGACTTGGATCCTTGAGCATTTTTATCAAGAACAGGGTGTACAGCAAAGGAAAAATAGCGGCTTACCGAGGCATACCATGAGAGTTTGTAGCCTTTTTCTCTACTGGTTTTATTTGGCCAAAGCGATCGAAACTCTATTTCTCGTTGGATATTTCCCGAAGCCTTTGCTTCTGCTGCTTTTTTAGCCCTCTTTATAATATCTGTGCGTTCAAACAGCACATCATTATCACTCGAGTCGACAAAGTCGGGTTCAGTTGCAGGAAACGGCAAGTATCCGAAGCGCGTTCGCCTGCGATCTAAATATGCGGATCGATCCGGAATCAGATCGCCAGGTCCATATTGGACCCACTGCACCTGAATAGGGAGATCTGTGTGATTAGTAATGCGTTGCTGAAGGAGGATGTCATATGAGCCGTTGTAAGCAAATGTCCTATGTATCTGAGCAATCAAATTGTCATTTTCATCGAGAATGGAGGTCTTGAAAGAGCCGGGACCGGTGACAGTCCAGATGTCTGATTCACTAATTTTATTTAGGAGCCTGATAACGGTGCCGTTGATTACGATTTTGCTTGCGGACAATAAAGGTATGCCAAATTTATTGATTGCACCATTCTTGTCTATCCACCGAAGTGTCTGTGTTGTTTGAAGTACATATCGATTATCATCAGATGGTAGTGGTGGAGGGTTGGGGTTTCCGTTATCAATCGCTTCGTAATGCGCTTCAGCAGCTCGAGTCTGGTGCGCGACTTGCCAAAGTTCAGAAAATGTGATGCGGCCTATTCCTGCACCTAAGCGATCTAGCTTTAGTTGCATCTGAGCATCTCTTGGATCGAGTGAACCAAGAGTTATCCACGATTCATCGAATGTAGTTTGTGAAGCTGCTGCGACTGCCTTTAAGCCTTTTAATTCCGCATACTTCGGGTTAGATGAACTACCACCATCCTCAGAATTTGCTGGTTCGGTAGACTTCTGCGAGGAATCATCCTGCGAATCCGGTTCAATAGTTGTAGCAATGGTTTCCTGCGAATCGTCTGAGCTTTGATTGGCAGGAGTTTTCGTAGCTGCTTGTGAATTAACAGGTGTCGGTGGCTTCGGAGGCGCACCTTTGAACATTTGTAGCACAACGAATGCGCTAACAGCCAGGACAATAAGCGGTATCAGAATGCGTCTAAGGCGAGGATTCATAAAAGTATCGATAGTCGATTACACAGCTAAATAAAAAAGGTAAAACAATTGCTGCACTATCGCCCTTCGAACAGGCGATCGCCCAGCCAGTCTAGCAGTTCTGGCGTGGCACGGATTTTCGAGGCGATTGCTTCGATATCGTACTCTAGCCTGAAAAACCGAACGCTGTCGTCATCGAGAATGGCATAGCTGGCTCTTGGATCTAAATCGCGTGGTTGGCCAACTGATCCGGGGTTGATGATAACTTTTTCATCATCGTTGAATTTGTACACGCCGTCCAGATCATCCGGAGGATAGAAGTCGGGTTCATCGGTGAAAATGCCGGGCACGTGTGTATGTCCCACCAAAGCATACTTGTCAACCAGATCAAAGATCTGCTGCATTTTCACAGGCGAGTTCATTGCGTCTTCAGGGAAAAGGTATTCGTTAATAGGCCTTCTGGGTGAGCCATGCACGTATAGGAAATCGCCTTCTGTTATGCGAACTCGAAGCTGACTTAGAAACTCCCAGCGTTTCTTGGCGTCGCCGTTATTTGATTCAAGTTCAAACTGCTCGCGGCTCCAATAGGCAGCCTGCTCAGCAGCGACATTGAAATTGGTTGGCTCGTAAAGAACCCCAAAATCGTGGTTGCCCATAAGCGACCATTCGCAGCGTTCTGCCACAATGTCCACACATTCAACCGGGTATGGGCCGTATCCTAGGATATCGCCCAAGCAGATGATTCGATCAACATTCTGCCCATCTATGTGTTCAAGCACCGCTTTCAGGGCGGGTAGATTCCCGTGGATGTCACTAATAACGGCTGTGTGCACTTTTATAGGGTTCCTAATTGTCAAAAACGAGAGCCGATGCTAGGGGAGCGGCTTTGGCCCGTCAATGATCTTCACTGCGGATCAAGGAAGCTTTCGACCTTGCCTCTGTAGTATTCTTGGGATCTTTGATGGGGCAATGTTTCAATTGCCTAAAACGGCTTCTTATTGGTTATTCCCACAGCTTTTTCTCTGTCGGTACAATGCTTGACTGACACGGAAATCTCACGAAAAAAAGCTACTTTTAGAAGGAAGATCAAACGTGGCTGAGGCTAAGCATTACGACTTAATAATCATCGGCAGTGGGCCTGGCGGATATGTTGGAGCAATACGGGCAGGCCAATTGGGCCTGAAAACCGCATGTGTGGAGCGCGATAAGCTAGGCGGAGTGTGCTTGAACTGGGGTTGTATCCCCACCAAAGCGCTACTACATAATGCGGAGCTATATCAGCAAGCGGTCACACATGGCTCTGATTGGGGGATCAACTTCGACAACGTTTCGGTTGATTGGAAGAAAGTCATAGGTAGAAGCCGCAGCATGACCTCAACGCTTAATAACGGCGTGGGATACCTGCTTAAGAAGAACAAAGTCGATCACTTCGAGGGGCACGCAAAGATCATCTCCGGCAAGACTGCACACAGCCCATGCCAAATAGAGATACATGAGGCAAAAGGTGATTACTACGGCGGCACCGGAACCGGTGAAGTTAAACAAATACTAACCGCTGATCGCATAATAATCGCTACCGGAGCTGCGCCCAAGGAACTGCCCTTTGCGCCCTTTAACGGCAAAACAATTATCTCTTCATACGATGCCATGAATCTGCCAACGCAGCCCAAGTCAATGCTGATCGTTGGTTCGGGCGCTATCGGAATGGAGTTCGCATATTTCTATAATGCGTTTGGAACTAAAGTCACTGTGGTTGAGATTCTCGACCGCATCTTGCCGATTGAAGATGATGATGTTTGTAAGTTGGCCAAGAAAGTATTTGCTAAACAGGGAATGACTTTTCATACTGGCCACACCGTTAAAGCCGTTGATGATAAATCCGGTGGTGGGCATACGGTTACGATTGTTGATGCTAAGGATGAGACAAAATCGCAAACGATTGACTGTGATGTTGTTTTAGTAGCCATAGGAGTCGGCGGGCGCTTTGATGGTTTGTTTGATGAGAGCCTTGGTATAGCTGTTGAGCGTGGGCATATAAAAGTTGATTACCTGGGCGTAGATGAACCAACTTATCAAACTTCGCTGCCGGGGATTTACGCAATTGGCGATGTAATAGGTCCGCCTTGGCTGGCGCATGTCTCATCTGAAGAAGCTGCAACTTGTGTTGAGCGTATAGCAGGCCACCATACGCTTGGAGTTGATTATGATTCAATCCCCGGCTGCACATACTGCAATCCACAGATCGCTTCTATTGGAATGACCGAACGCGATGTCAAAGAAAAAAGCATCGAATACACAGTTGGTATGTACCAGCTAAAAGCCCATGGCAAGGCAATCGCAGTCGGAGCAACTGAAGGTTTTGTAAAGCTGATTATCTCAAAACCATACGGCGAAATTCTCGGCGCGCACATTATCGGGGAAGATGCATCGGAATTAATAGCAGAAATAGGTTTAGCAAAACGCCTCGAAGCAACCGCTGAGGACATTATCTCAACTGTCCACGCACACCCAACCATGGCCGAATCAATCCACGAAGCAGCGCTCGATACCGAGGGGCGGATGATCCACAACTAAGAAGGCATCATGGAATCAAGGCAGCGTGGCATCGAGAAAAAAACCCGTTTAGCCAGCGGGCTTGACCCGCTACGATATGGAAGATGGCACTAGGTACTGGGCAATAGCGACGCTTGCTCGATTAGTCGCAGCTCAAACCGTTCATTTAGAAAAATATCTTGCGATTGTGGCGAAATGGGTGTTACACTCGTAACACGAAGGCTTGGTTGTAAATCATGCAAAGATCAAATATGAAAAGTCGGCTATGGAGGCAGCTATGAAATCAAGGAGACTTTTACACCATTTTATCGTTGTTCTAACGCTCTCGATTGGCGCAAGTTCTTCCATCATGGCTCAGGTAATGACCGGGCCAGATGTCAACGTCAGTGACATGGCCGGCTACCAAGGCGAAGTGGGCGTGGCGCTTAATCCCACCAATCCACTGAACATTGTTGTCGTTACCAACGAGCTTACGGATCTCACCAAGCTTGGGGTGTGGTACTCATTAGACGGAGGCGCAACATGGACCGCCAACTTCGTGGACGAGAATGCGGATGGGCTTGATCCTGATGATATTCGGTTCGATCCCAACGTTGCCTTTGATAGTGATGGAAATGTCTACATCGTTTACAGCATGTCGGGGCCGCCAAGCCGGGTGGTGCTGACTCGAAGCAGTGATGGGGGTCAGCATTACCACCAATCAGCGATAGTTACAACTGATCCAAGTTCGAGCAGGTTGCACACTGCTATGGTTACGACTCGCAGCGCTGATGGCGCTGATGCCGTGCTTGTTGTCTATGCACGTGTGCATCCGCCCGAGAGCATCGAGGCGGCCCTGTCGCTTAATGCCGGCGCCAGCTTTACGGTACATAGCAACTTTATCAATGAAGTTCTGCAGCGAACCTTTCTGCCCTGGGCCGTGGCCGATACCGCTGGCAACTTCCATGTGGTGTGGGAGGTCGAGTTAAACAATAGTGGCACCGGCATCATCCAGCACGACGTTCTCGATGGTGTAACGCTTGCCAATTCTCATAGTAATACCACTGTGACAACCATCCAGATCACCGACTTCGCCGCGCCCACAAGCGAGATTCCCGCACAACCAGATCGCGGCCTTTTTTCAGTCGCTACGGTTGATGTGGATCGCGCCACTGGAAGATTGTACCTTACCTATACAGACCGTATAAATACAGCGACCGATGACACAGATATTTATGTTCGGTACTCCGACAGTAACGGTGCAGATTGGAGCGATCGGATTAAAGTCAATGACGATCACACAACCACGAGCCAATTCATGCCGCGCATTGCCGTCGATCAGACAACCGGAACGCTTGTAGCCATCTGGTACGATGCTCGCAACGACGTGGCGACAAATGGACTCGTCGATATCTACACCTCCGTAAGTCACGATGGTGCAGCAAGTTGGTCTCGCAACCAGCAAGTAACCACAGCACAGTCGGACGAATCCGTCAACAACCCCCAACGCGATTCGCGAAACTATTTGGAATACATCGGCCTGTCCGTGCATGACGGTGTCGCACATGTGTCTTGGACCGATGCGCGGGACGACAATTTCAATGCAGGTACTAACGAAGATATATATTCCGCGGCCATCTACATAGACAGCCCTTGCCCCTGGGATCTCGATGGTTCCGGATCCGTTGGTACAAATGATCTACTAGCTCTCTTCGCACAATGGGGAACTGCCGGCCCGGCCGACTTCGATGAAAGCGGCGTCGTTGACACCAATGACCTACTCATACTATTCGCCAATTGGGGACCGTGTCCGTAAAGAAGATTGCATAATAAGCGACGCCCACGGATAGCAATCCGTGTGGATTCTTGTAGAAGAAGGCATCAAGATTAACCCGTTTAGCCGGCGGGCTTGACCCGCTGCGTTATGGAAGAAGGCACTAGGCAGAAAAAGATCCCTCACCCTAGCCCTCTCCCAGGGGGAGAGGGGATAAGAGGGAAGGTCCGGGTCGCAAACGTGAGAATTGCGGCCTGGTTTTTTTAGTGCTAAACTAGGCAATGTTTTATGAAACTTGTTTGAATAATCATGGTTTGCCTCGGGATCCTTTTAAGTCTTGTGTTGTGCCTAGACCCATTGGTTGGATCTCGACTATTGATTCAAACGGCAAAGCCAATTTAGCGCCATTTAGTTATTTCAACGCTGTTTCGGGCCTGCCACCTCATGTTATGTTTTCCCCAGGTGGATTAGGGCCGGAGGGTAAGGCTAAACATTCACTATTAAATGCCGAGGCTACTGGGGAATTTGTGGTGAACGTTGTTAGCAGGCAGCTTGCAGAGCAGATGGTACAAACTTCAGCTGCGGTAGCTTTTGATGTTGATGAGTTTGAATTGGCGGGCCTATCTAAGGAGCCATCGAAATTGGTTAAGCCTTCGCGTGTTGCCGGTGCGCCAATTCATCTTGAGTGTAAGTATTGGAAAACGATTCAAATGCCACAGGATGATGGTGTGCCTTGTCATATGGTGATAGGCCAAGTGGTTGGCGTTCATATTGCGGATGAGATAATCGATGATGATGGTTTGGTTGATGTGCTGCGTTTTGAGCCGGTCGCAAGGCTGGGCTATCGTCAATATGCATCAATAAATAACGTATTTGAGATCCAGCTCCCGAAGGCATAAATACAGCGTAAAAGCATAATTTGGGGGTAATATGGATTATCAGGCCCAAATTCGGGGCAAGAATAACGGCTGTAAGGTGCTGACAGATAATTACTTAGGCATTATTGTGGATAAATTGCCTCATATCGGTTATCTTGGATGTGTCTATAGGTGGGCATTTTTCGGGACGATTGGAGTTCGCTATGACAACCACTGCACAACCCGTTTTGACAACGGTTGATTATTTTGAGTCTATCTATGCTGAGGCAGCGGGAGAGACTTCTCGCATTCCCTGGGCGGATGGGCAACCAGCTAGCGCATTAGTCAATTGGCTTAATGCGGTGGCACCATCACTGATTCGTTGCGGCGCGCGTGTAGCAGTTGTTGGTTGTGGTTTAGGTGATGATGCACGTGAATTGCTACACCGCGGCTACGATGTTACTGCGTTTGATTGCAGTGATACCGCAGTTCACTGGGCGCAGGCGATCGATCCGGAAAACGCTAATTGCTATGTCCATGCCGACCTGCTTGACCTTCCAATGAAGTGGAGGCATCGCTTTGATTTGGTTGTCGAAGTGAACACACTTCAATCATTGGCTATGGATATTCGCAAAAATGCAGTGGCGGCCATGGCTGATCTTCTTGCAGCACACGGCCGATTGCTGGTTATTTGTCGAAGGTCAGATGTTGCATGTGAAACTCAACTTGAACCGCCCTGGCCATTAACTGAATCTGAGCTTCTTGATGTGTGTGAGCAAGCTAGCCTTGCGCTTGATAGCCCGATTTGTGCGTTTACCGATGATGAGAATCCTCCAGTTGATCGTATGCGTGCAGTTCTTAGACGCAGCTAAAATCCCCCTCTCCAAACCACGCAATTCCAAAGCTAACATTATCTACACGCAGCTATTCAGTGGCTACACTGTGCATCATGGCTATTGATTTTAAACAAGCAAAGCTCCACAACGGACTAACCATCATCGCAGAGAGCGACCCCAATGCACACACCTCAGCAATAGGCTTCTTTGTAAAAACAGGCGCGCGTGATGAGAAGTCCGAAGTGATGGGCGTTAGTCACTTTCTCGAACACATGATGTTCAAAGGAACTGAATCTAGATCCGCAGAACAAGTCGATCAGGATTTTGACAACCTCGGCGCGCAGCATAACGCATTTACGTCCGGCGAGATGACAGTTTTCTACGCTCACATGCTCCCTGAACACTTAGGCAAAGCTCAGGAGATTCTGTCCGACATAATGCGCCCATCTATTCGCCAAGCTGATTTCGATGATGAGAAAAGTGTCATTATCGAAGAGATCGCAATGTACGAGGATCATCCGTTTTGGGTTTTATACGAAAAAGTAATGGAAGCATATTTCAAGACACACCCTATGGGACATCGTGTACTTGGCACTCGCCAAACTGTTGCTGATTTATCGCGCCATCAAATGCAGGAATATTTTATGCGCAGATATTCTGCGGATAATACTGTTGTTGCCTTAGCAGGAAAAATGGACTTCGACGATGTGGTATCTCAGCTAACCGATCAATGTGGCAATTGGAACAGCACACAGACTGTCCGTGAGTATCAGGCTGAGGACATAACTGCGAGTGAGTTAACCATTGATTCAGAAAAAGTTAATCGTCACTATCGCTTAATGCTTTCGCCCGCACCATCCCTGCAAGATGATCGCAGATATGCTGCTTCTATTCTTACACAAATCCTAGGCGGGTCAGATGGTTCACGTCTTCACTGGGCGTTAATAGAAACCGGCATCGCAGAAGATGCATCAGCCGAATACGATGGCCACGACCAGCTTGGGCAGTTTCTAGTTCATAGTGTTTGCAACCCCGAAGATGCTCAGAAGGTAGAGCAGATTATTTCGCAGCAGCAAAATAATCTTGCAGACTCTCTAACAGATGATGATCTACTTCGAGTTCGCAGCAAAATCGCAACCAACGCAACGCTAGGCGGCGAGCTTCCTGCCGGCCGAATGCAAAGGCTAGGTAGATTGTGGACATATTACAGCGAATATTGGTCACTCGATGAAGAACTAGCACGCATAAACGCAGTAACACTAGATGATCTAAAACAAGTAAACCGTGACTTCCCATTTGAACCATGTGTGGCAGGGCAACTTCGGCCTTCGTCCCCAACACCAAGTTTAGCGGGAGACGCGCAGCGTCCTTCTTGAATCGAACAACTAATAAAAAAAATGCGATCAAACAAGTTCGATCCCGGGTGAAACCCGGGGCTAAAGGAAGAGTTTGGGTGCCACGCACAGCGAGTCTTCGAGTCGTGCGTGTCGTTCTAGCGGTGAACTTCAAACGCACTGACGACTCCGCTGCGCTTCGCTAGAACTTGTCCCGATTCCATCGGGAGTGGCACCCTTTTAGAAACTGTGCGTCAACACTATTTCTCCGGAAAAGCCCATTGCATTGCGTTGGGTTCTTTGCCGATTACTTCGCGGATGTAGACTGCTAATAATCGGTTGGCTCTATCCACAGTGGCCGACTGAGCATTCATTTCACTTTGGTTGGCTGCAATATTGCGCAGCAATTTTATTGTTTCGCTTCTTACTCGCCAGCGATCACCTGTACCGGTATCTGCTACCACTCCACCTGCTGCGGAAGAAAATGCATAGGTTGATTCATTGCCTTCAAATGCCTCGCCCGTTTGCGCATCATGATCGAGCTCAGGCTTAAAGCCGGTTTCGCAAAGTATCGCCCATTGAAAACTTAGCAACGTCAGAGAAATCCGTTTGGTATCTTCAAGGGCAGATAGAGATTTGCTGAACGCATCAAACAGTTTCGGATGGGGGTCGTGTTCGTGCAGCATGTGGTGGACAAGATCAGCCATGTAAAGACCTGCTCGATTAGCATCAAGATTATCGCGCGGGCCGCGATACATTTCCTGAAGTGTCCATTCAGTGATAATTGCCAGATCGCTACTGGGTTTAACGATGGCAACGATTTGACCATGGGTAAGCAGATCGATCCCGCCGGCAAATTTACCCTTAGGTCGCTTGGCTCCTTTTACAATGCCGCGCAGGATGCCGTGCGCGCGGCCGAACAGGCTCACCGTCTGGGAAGTCTCCGAATAGTCCCAGCGGCGAATGCAAACAGCTATGTCCGTAATAGAGTTCATAAGCAAGCAAAAAGCGAATATGTAAACCTAACTATTAGCTCAATAGGCCTTTATGTGCAATCCATTGTTCTTCTTGTTATGGACGGGAAACTTTTTTTTAGTCGATATACTTTAGCACCATGGCAAACACTACAGGCCGAGCCAAAGAACAGACGCGAACAATAGCGGTTATGAACCAAAAAGGCGGTGTTGGCAAAACAACAACTACCGTCAATCTCGGTGCTGCGATCGCTTCAGCGGGTAAACGCGTCTGCCTAATTGATCTCGATCCACAAGCCCATTTAACATTACACCTCGGCCTGGATCACCAGCAAGTCGAAAAAAGCGTATACGACCTATTGATTGATCCGGATTGCCTGGCTGAGCAGTGCATTATAAATAGCGCAAATAATCTCGATGTAATTGCATCTGAAGTTGATCTGGCCGCTGCTGAAGCTGAACTTGCATCCCATCCACAAAAGCAGAAGATCCTATTCGAGAAATTCCAAGTCATTTCGCATAACTACGATGTTGTGTTGATCGACTGTCCGCCGAGCTTGGGATTACTAACTCTAAACGCACTCGCACTTGCTGATGAAGTTTTCGTTCCGCTCCAAGCGCATTTTCTTGCCTTACAGGGTTTGGGAAAACTGCTGGAAACCGTAGCCATGGTAGCCCAATCGGTTAATCCCGAAATACAAGTTACCTGCGTACCACTTTGTATGCACGAAAAGCAAACAACGCTGGCTAAAGAAGTGGTTGCGGATCTTGAAGAATTCTTTGTTACTGCGCGCGATCAAGATGTGCCTTGGCGCAATTGCAGATTGCTCAGCCCACCAATACGTCGCAATATCAAATTAGCAGAAGCGCCAAGCTTCGGCCAAACCATCTTTGACTACTCGCCTCAATGTGCGGGCGCAGCCGACTACCGCAAGATGGCAAAGCGGCTTATCCACCAGTGGAAAGTTGAGGCCGCAGCGCTTGAAAAGGCCGAACGTAAAACCACAAAGAAGAAAGTTGCAAAAGCTGCGTACAAAACAACACCCAAAGCCGATTCTACGGTCGAGTTTATTCCAAAAGCTGATGGAAAAGTTGATAAAATCATGGATGAACCAGCAGCAATAGATGAGCCTGTCGGCACAGCTGAAAACAGTGGCCCATAGTAACTTGAATAGTTCAGCCCACTTAACGCGTCTTTGGAAGATAGCATTTGCTATCTATGCTCTTTTGCTAACAGTCGGAACACATTGGCCAAGTCTAAAATTGGGATCGGAGGAAAGTCCCTGGCCGGACAAACTTATGCACATGCTTGCATTTGGCGGTTTGGCGTTCTTATTTATACAAACCAGATGGATAAAAAAACTCTACCTGTGCGGGATAATTGCATTTGCCTGGACTTTGTTTGATGAGTTTTCGCAATCCTTACCAATCCTCGGCCGAGAATCTTCCTGGGGTGATGCTCTATCTGGTGTAATGGGAGTTACAATAATCATGGCATTGACTTGGGCATTAGGGCCAATCGGCGGCTTTGCAAATCGCTTGCGCTTAGCGCAACAACAATTCATTATTCACCAACTACTAAAGCAAAAAAAGAACTTAATTATTTTAATCGCATCTGCAATAGGCGGTGCGGTAATAATCGCTATACCCATTGGTCTATCGTGGGTCTTATCCGTTAAAACTCTTTTAAATGATTCCGAATTGATGGTTGGTACTATTGTTGCAGGAGTGGTTGGTGCGGTTGCAGGTATATATGTTGCGCTAACCGGTATGATCAGCCGCTGCGCAGCAATTGAAAATCTCAAAGCATCGTGCTTTGTTTGTGATGCCTCGTGCAAGGATGTTCAGTTTGATGATAATGGTAAAGGTAAATGTCCAAAGTGTGAAGCTGCGGTATATCGCGGTCAATGGGCGGAGCCTATGCAGCTGCCTATCTCAGCGATGCTCAAAGGTGCAGGCTTAGCGGTTGGCGTAGCTGCTGCACTAATTGCAGCGATTGTCATAGGTATAATTGGATTTACATTCTTACACGGGAAATTTGAGTTGGCGCGGCAAATAACTCACGCATGGAATTCCTGGTCGGACGATTTCATTATTACTATCGATCTCACTGCAATTGCATTGATCGTAGCGATTGCTTTGCGCATCTACCGATCTCGCCAGGCGAGATTTTATGATCGACAAGATAAATTCTGCCGCGCATGTGATCATGATCTGCAAGGTACGCCGATCGACAGAGGGATTGGTCGTTGTCCGGAATGTGGTGTGACCTTTGCGCGCTTTGTTGACAAAAAAGAATAAGAATTGAAACACGGAGGGCCACGGAGAACCACGGAGGAAGATGAATAATGTGATAAGATAAGAGAGGGAGAGAAAAGGAGTTTATCACCGTGGCAAGAAGGAGCTTTGCCAATTTAGATCGACGAAAAGTTATGTGGCTGGTTATAGCTCTAGCTTTGATTGCAATGTCGATAGTCCTGCGCTGGCCCACGCTTGCTTTAACGGTATTTATTCCCGGCTCGAAAACTGTTCTATTAACTCTATTGATTATTTATGCCATTGTCAGCTTTTTCTGGTTTCGCCTAAATCTAGTTAAATCGAAATTACTGTTAGGTTTACTTGCATGTCTCTTGCCATTGGCGGATGAAGGTATAGCGTATTTTACTCGTTTTATTAATGCGGAAGAACGACTTGAGTTGACTGATTTGGCAGCAACTTTTCTCGGTGTAAATCTAGGTTGGTATTTTGCTTGGTCACTGCAACCCTATAAGGGATTAGGAGAACAGATCGCTCGCAACTATTTTAGATATGTCAAGCGACGTGCGCTACATGATGCGGAGTATCACCGCATGTATATTCAGAGATCAGTGCGTCAAGCCTTCATTAGCTTTTTATTTGCAGCTGCCGGTTCAATAATTATTCTATTGGTCGTTTGGAACACAACTAGCGGTCAAATTACATTGCAGCCGTTGCACATAGCGCCATATATATGGATCATTATTTTCATATTTCTAGTATTTGCGATAGCGTTGCCAATTAGATTAAACCGTATTTGGCTTGTCTTTGAAGTTGCGCCAGTATATTCAAAACAAATGCCTTGCTTTAACTGTGATACGTGCTGTATTGAAACTGAATTTGATGAAAATGGTTGGGGCAATTGCTCCAAATGCAGCGCTATTTTGCATCACGGTCAGTGGATTTCACCTCGTAAAATACAGATAAAAAATACTAGCAAACAAGTCAAATTTCTTAAATATATCAGTAAATTTGTGCCTGTGATTACGCTTCCGTTTGTAATAATATTCTTTAGCATAGTGGCTGACTTCACTGGCTCCGGTATCGAGTTCATTCTTACACTGATCTTGACACATGTTGTAATGTATCATGGAATTTTTCGTTGGATAAGATATCTAATTTCAAGAAGCTATATATATCAGCACATTGAATGTCGCGAGTGCGCTTATGAGCTGAAAGGTATATTGTTAGAACAGGGCATAGGTATTTGCCCGGAATGTGGGCTGCGCTTCGCGCGCATCATTAAAGAAGAACAGCCGAATATTGCTATGAATTGAAGGGGATTACAATTGAGGAGGGCGTGGGCACTTGTCCTGAGTGTGGATTGCGGTTTGCGCGATTTGTAAAATAGGAATGGGACGCTGCGCGTCTCCCGCTAAACGGGTGTGTGGCGGGGTTTTTGGTTTCTTGACGATACTGCTATTTGCATGGCTGAGCGCTTTGAGAAACATTCGCGTACTTTTTCGCTGCTGACTTTGTTGAGTCGACTTACTGGTCTGGTGCGCGATGCGACCTTGAGCCGGGTCTTTGGCGCAGCCGGTGTTATGGACGCGTTCTTCTTCGCCTTTATTATCCCAAATCTGTTTCGCAGACTCTTTGGAGAAGGCGCGCTTGCATCGGCATTTATCCCAACATACGCGCAGCTGGATAAATCTGATCCGATAGTGGCTAAGCGCCTGGCTTGCCTTGTCATTGCCTGCCTTGTTGTTGCGCTTGGCTGCTTGACTTTAATAGGAGAGTTAGGCCTATACATCATTTCGCTTTATAGTAAAGATGACAATCTTGCGTTGCGGTTGATGATGATCATGCTGCCATATATGCCATTGGTTTGTGTGGTTGCGATCTTCGGAGCTATGCTGCAAGTGCATGGGAAGTTTGGCCCAAGCGCAGCAGCACCAATCGTGCTGAATATCTGTTTAATCGCAGCCGCAATTGCTGGGATCGCAGCAACAAAGGATATAGATGCACAAACCCATGTCAGTTTCGTCGCAGCAGCGGTTGTATTAGCAGGTGTGATTCAAGTTCTATGGATGCTGTTTGCACTGCGTGGCAGGGGATGGTGGACGAGGGATCTTAGATTAGCGCGCAGTGAGCTAAAGAAAATTATGCGCTTAGCCGGCCCAATGATCCTTGGCCTGGGTGTGCTGCAACTCAATACTTTCTTTGATGCATTAATTGCCAGCTACCCCAGCACTGTAGGTTCAACCATATTCGGTTTCGATTACCCATTAACTCAAGGAGCCATGGCTGCGGTTAGTTTCGCGCAAAGGTTATATCAATTCCCGCTTGGTGTTTTTGGGATAGCCATTGCAACTGCGATTTACCCCGCCTTGTCGCGCTTAGCTAACGATGAAGACGCATTTTCAGATACACTAAGGCGAGGCCTGCGTTTAGTAGTTTTTATTGGCTTGCCCGCTAGCGCAGGACTCATAATCGTTGCTCAACCACTGGCCGCAACGATACTCCAGGGTGGCGATTTCTCGGCAAGCGATTCTAACCGTGTTGCGTTCGTGTTATTGGGTTACGCAACAGCGGTCTGGGCCTATTCAATGACGCATGTACTTACGCGCGCTTTTTATGCAATGGGTAATGTGAAAACGCCAGTGCGGATTGCAGTAGGTATGGTTGCACTAAATCTGGTTCTTAATTGCACGTTGATTTGGACGCCTCTAAAGGAAGCGGGATTAGCCTGGTCGACGGCAATCTGCGCTGTAATACAAGCGTCATTATTACTGTGGCGGGCAAATAGCAGAATAAAAAACATTGTTGATAAAGCGGTGATATTAAGCTGGACTAAAACCATATTTGCGACAATGGTGATGTTCATTGTTGCGTGGTTCGTTGCAGCTTGGCTTGGAACACAAGATACATGGACGGGATCACTAGTAACACTTTTAGCAGTAGTGTTTGTAGGCACTACCACGATGTTTGCGGTTGCGGGAACGCTAAAGATGCCCGAGTTATGGTGGGCGATAGGCAAGCGTTAGTAGCTAAAGCACAATGCTATTTATTTTCAACAACCTGCCAAGTGTCACCATCGCGCTCTATTGGGCGATAAAGGGTGTCGCGCTCGACTGGCGTGAAACCTGCTTGGCGAATTGCGCGCTGAAGATCCCAGACGTTTGCTTCTTGATGGGTTGATGTACTTTTAACTTTGGTAATGTCGTACCACACCACTGTGCCATCTATATCATCCGCACCACATTGGAGCATTACCTGTGCCAGTTCAATTGTGTGCATGATCCAAAAAGCTTTGCAATGCGGCAGGTTGTCCAGCATCAATCTTGATATGGCAAGTGTACGCAGGTTTTCCAAACCGGTTGGGCCTGGCAAATGCTCAATCGCAGAATCATCTGGTATAAACGGCAAAGGAATGATTGTTTGGAAATAGCCAGAGTCAAAGTCGCTTGGATCAGGCAGTCTGTTAGAAGGATACATCTCATCCGGGCCAGTTAGAACAACCGCATCATCTTCCTGCATTATTATATTCTGCGTTCTGGCCCAATTGTTTAGCGCACGATCTTGTTCTTTTCGAAGAATATCCATGTGGCGGATGCGATCTGCTCGCTGCTCGATATGGCCATAGAGCATGGTTGCGTTTGTATTTAGTCCCAGTTCATGTGCAGCTCGATGCACATCAAGCCAGGTTCCCGCTCTGATTTTTCCTTTAAATGCTTCATCATGGACGCGATCGTCAAATACCTCAGCTCCCCCGCCGGGCAATGATCCGAGTCCCGCGTCTTTTAGATCCCGTAATACCGCTTTGATGCCTTGGTATTTTTGCTTGCCCCGTTTAGAGATTCGCGCAAGATGAACTATCTCAACTGCGGTGAATGCTTTGATATGTAACTTGGGTGCTTCCTCTCGGATCACCTGCATCATCTGCGTGTAATATTCAAATGGAAGGTATGGGTGCAAGCCCCCAACGATATGTAGTTCGGTAGCGCCTGCCTTAGCAGCGCTGATTGCTTCATTACGGATCTTGTCGATGGATAATTCGTAGGCTCCATCCTGATCTTTCTTGCGGTAGAAACTACAGAAGCTGCAGCTAAGCGCACAGACGTTGGAGTAGTTGATGTGGCGGTTAATGTTGTAGTAGGCGATATTCTTGTGCATTCGCCTTCTGACTAAATCTGCCAGGGAGCAAACGGTCCAAATGTCAGGCGTTTCATACAGCAGCTCACCATCTGCGACAGATAAGCGCTGCCCAGCTTTGACTTTATGGACGATCTGCTCGATTCTCGGATCTGATACAGCAGTCTCAACTGAGATTGAGACTAAATCAGTGCTAGGTAGTGCTACGGTAGTCATTTTGGTCCTTGTTTAGGGGGAGGCATCCTAGACATAAATGTGCGAGGGAGAAGTTTCCTTGGTTGGTTTGCGATGAGCAATCTCCTAAGGCAAGCAATAAAGCCGATTCATGGTTATTGCGAATCATGCAAGGAGCAGATTTTTTCGTTAAGGCGGAGATTCTCGGACCTGTAACTGGAGCGAGACTGCCCCCGCGTCGATATCCAGTGTGTCCTTCAATGGGGTATTAGCACGCGGATCAAGGCGAGAGTAGCGATATGCAGGATAACGACAAACACCATCAAGCCAATACCCAGGATTCCGATATGCCTCAGATATTTGGCGGCCCATCGATATTGGCAGATGAGAAAGAACATCCAATAGATCAACCCAAAACAGAAGAGTCCACGCTGACTGCATCGATGCAGGATGATCAGTCTGAGCAAAGCGCTGAAGCCCAATGCAGCAGTGGTGATGAGCTTATTGAAATCCTAAGCGGCGTCGAAAAGCAAATTGAGCGTTTGCGTGGCCTGCACCTAACCCATGAAAAGAAACTCAATTCGATTGCTCAACGCTCACGGGCTTTAGAAGATGCAGAATTATCCTTTGATAGTGACAGCAGATCTCTTAAGCAACGCGAGGAAGAACTTGAAGAAAGAGCAAGCGAGTTAGAAGCGCTTCAGTTGAAATTAACTGATCAGCAAACTGAAATAGAACAAGAACGCCAATCACATAAACAAGAGCAGGCAGAATTAGCCAAACAACAAAAAGCAGCGGAAATAGAATTCGAAAGCTTAAAAGAGCAGCGTGTAGTTATTGAGCAGCGCGAAGAAACATTAGCAGATGAAGAACATCAGCAACATCAGCAGCACCAGCAACAAGAGCTTACAGCGGCAATGCATGCTGAAATTGAGCAAGCCCAACTGGAAATCAAGAGGGATCGAGAGGAATTCAACAAAGAGCGAGAGGCTCTGGCGAATCTTCGACTTGAAAATGAAGGACAGGCTGCATCTTCCCAGGAACGAGAAGTTGAGTTTCAGCAAAGGCAAATCAAGCTTGATCAAAAGTCGCAAAGCTATACTGCTCAGCTCAGAGAGTTAGAGCAAGAGCGCGAGGGATTAAAAAAAGAGCGGGATGCTCTGCAAGCTCTCCGGTTAGAAAAAGAAGACCAGAGCGCATCTTCCCAAGAACGAGAAGTTGAGTTTCAGCAAAGGCAAATCAAGCTTGATCAAAAGCAGCAAAGTTTTGCTGCTCTGCAGAGAGAATTAGAGCAAGAACGTGAGAGTCTTCTAAGCCAGAAAGAGAGCTTACAACTAGAAAAGGCTGAGCTTGAAAAGAAGCGCAATGAATATGAATCACAGCAGAGTGAGCTTCAACAGCAAGTAGATAATGAAGCGGAAAATGGCAGTGAACTTGAGAATCAGATTCGATTACTAAAAGATGAACTTGCTGAACGAGATCAAGCAGATTTAACAATAAACCAACAACAAGAGCAAATTGAGCAGCTTAAATCTGAGTTGGCTGACATAAGAATCAAAGCTGATCCGCATTTGATGCAGAGGAAAGATGAGCGCATTGAGGAACTGGTTGAAGCGCTACACCAGGCACGCGGTCAAATCGGAGGTGAGCAATCAATTGATGAGTCAGAAGCGCGGGTTCAGCAACTATTATCTGAAAACGAGTTGCTGCGCATTCAATTGGAACGAGCAACAATCGATACTGCTAACGATAAACAAACATCCGAAGCTCTGACAGATGCAATTAGTACTACCGCACCTGCAGATGAATCTGGCCCAGTTGGGCAAGAGATCCAAGCACTTCAAGCAGAGGTGCAACTTTTACACCAACAGGCTGATGTACAAGATAGCCAAAATGAAAATGACGAATTAGAAACAATAGCTGACATTCAAGCACCAGGTGATTCAAACGAATTAGAATTGGTTGATTTAGATGAGGAAGATACTTTTAGAGGAACAAATCCATTATCTCATCCGAGTGTGCAGGCACCTTTCGAAAAGCCAGTGATTGTCCCACCTCAAAACTACATAAAACGTAAGACTGGCCCTGTTAAAATTATCACAACCCTGGGATGGTTAACAGTAGCTTCTGTGATTATCGCAGGTGCGAGTTGGTTAGCAGCAAATCACTATTTCCCAGCTACAGTTTCTGCTTCGGTTAGCTTCAAAGCGGGCAGTCAATCAAATGCGGCGTTAACCAGTGAGCAAAAGCAGTTATGGCAAGATTGGCATACCAATATGCTCACCGATGCTGAGTTTACAAGTATGCTCTCAAATAGATTGGCTGCGCGCAGATTAGATCAATATGCGGATGTAAATACTCTGCGAGTTTACCTGGCTGAAAATTTAGCAGTTGATTTATTGCAGCCAGACGCTATTACTCTGACATTAGCTGGTACTGACAAAAACGAATTGGCAGCCCTACTTGACACATTAGCCACAACGTTCATAAGCCAGTCAGATGAATCTCTAAGGGACAATTACGATGGTCTGAAAACACTAGCGGTTGGGGCAAGAAGGCAGGGTAATCAAGTGCTGTACGCTTCACTTAACCCAACACCAATTCTGGATGAGCGTATGAAGTACGCTTCATATATGTTTGCGGTGGGCTTTGGGGGTGCTGTGATTTTGGTAACATTCATCAGTCGCCGCCCGGTTAGACCTAGCGATATTTTTACTGATTCTGATCCAGTATTCGTGACGCCTCAACGCTAAGCTGCTTAGTCGATATAGCACATTGCGGTCACTTATTATCACACTATAAATAAGTTGCAGGGTATTAGCTGCGGGGCTAATTCTCTATGTGGTCCGATAGTGCTGTAAATATAGCTAAGATATATGGTTTTTGCGGGTGGAAAATGCGCTGTTGGTAAGGCAGAGCCTTCACTCAACCCATTTGTAATAGACAATTTCATTGTATGTAGGAATATAGATCGTTTTTCTCGGAGGCAAGGGGGGCTCTAATCATGCCCAAACTTCAGTTATGTCGGCTGGACTCTGATACTAGTGGGTCTTCAGCACGTGTAAAGTTAATGCATCAAACAAAGGGCAAGCGCAAAAGTATCCGGGCTGTGGAAGAATCTTCCCGAGCTGCTGCGGAGATACGAAATACTCTTGCTCTTGCAAGTACTATGAGCCAGCGTATGGAAGACCTCGCGCGAGAGTTTGATTGTCTAGGATACTTTGACTCAGACGATGATGGACCAAAGGCTGCCTGATTGGAAAGCCAACTCTATAGTTAATTAGCTTAGATAGATCCTGAGTCTTCAATGCGTTTATTAGCAGCATCCGCAGCCGATTTCATCAGAGCGCGAATGCGATCATTTCGGTATATTGAGTTTGCAACAATATCCGGGGCATCGCTTTCTTTGAGCTTGCTCACTGATCGTTTATCAGTTGCGATGGTGTCTACTACCCGCACTCTATTTATGCCTATAGTTCTTGGCATAGGCTGGGTTGGCTTATTTAATTGAGGCAGCACACGCCACATCAAACGCCCAGAAATTTCATCATTGCCCAGATCCTCGGTTTGTGTGGTCTGAGGAACTTTGCTATTTAGGGTACTTTGTAGAAGCTGGTCCCCGATATAAAACACCGTGCCGGGCGGAACTGTTGGTCTTTTACCATTCCTGGTTTGTACATAGGTTGACTTGGGAAATACCGCATGCGTAGCACCGTCAATACGAACGAAAAAATCCGTTCTGCCTGAATACCTATACACCTGATCAAATCCAGATGGTTTAAGCAGGCCTGGCTCGATATATCGGAAGCTGGTTGATAGCTGCGAAATATCTTCAACAGTCTCTTCAACTGGCTTAAGCGGACTATCTTGCCCAAGAACTGGTGTAGCACATATCGCAGCAACGATACAAGCGAGTTTTGTAGGAAATTTGCTATACATAGGTAAAAGCTCATCGGCGACAAACATCAACGTTCCCCAAGTATACCTCACATTTAAGATTAGTCAGCAAAAAAAGCCTTATTCAGCTGAATGTGAGACAATTGAGGTAGTCGCTGCGGGCAAAAATATCTCCTTGGAGCCCGAATTCACGACCAGACCTTTCAAGGGGTCTATACGAACCACTTTGCCTTGAATAGTCCCATTTGGGCGCTTAAATGTGGCATTGGATCCTGTAAGAACGTCCCTTTTCTCAAATTCGAGTGCGATAACCTCAGCATCAGCAGTAAGTGCGCGTTCAATAGATGGCAGTAGGGTTTCAAGAACTTCTATACGATCAACTGATGCGCCAAGTTGAGAAAAACTTACCGCTTGATCGACAAGCTCATCAGGCCAACTTGTCTGTGAAACGTTAATGCCTATTCCTGCTAAAGCCCTTGTGCTTGACTGTTCAATGAGGATGCCTGCAAGTTTTCGCCCATCAACAAGTATATCGTTGGGCCATTTTATCTGAACTTGCTGATTTAGAATTGATTCAGCCGAGCGCGCAACAGCTATTGCGTACTGTAGAGCAAGTAATTCGCCAGGGCAGGGCAAAGTAGCAATTGTCACCGCAACCCCGTATTCCTCTGTATCCATCCAATCTCGTCCCAACCGTCCCCGTCCAGCAGTTTGCCGGAATGTAGTAATGACATCCCCCGGCTGGGCATCCATTCGCTTGGCTGCATCCTGAGTCGAATCAGTTTCCCTTAAAACAAATACACGTTTCAGGTCCCGGCATTTGCTTGAGATCACAGACTCCAAGCGATCAGCCCATTTTTCCAGTGGAACATCAATCATCATCTAAAGCAGATCCAAACCTACATCCATACATGTCGCAGAATGTGTTATTGCACCGACGGAAATTCTGTCCACACCAGTTTGGGCAATAGCTCGTACACTTGACATATCTACACCTCCAGAGGCTTCCAGCAATATATATGGTGCTTTTTTGTCGCGTAGAGCTACTGCATCTTTAAGTTGCTCAATTGCCATATTGTCTAATAACACAATGTCGATCAAGCCCGATTCGATAGCTAAAACCAGTTCAAGTTGATTGAGGGTGTCTACTTCAACTTCAACAAAGCGGAGTTTGTAATTTTTGCGTGCATACTTTGCTGCCCTTGTTATCGTGGGTGCGAATTCTGAAGGGCTTAAGTGCCTGAGGTGATTGTCTTTCAGCAATACCGCATCATATAACCCCAGTCGATGAAGTGTCCCCCCACCACATCGAACAGCGTACTTCTCTAAATGTCTCATGCCGGGCGTAGTCTTTCGCGTTTCACATATAACCGCGCTGGTCCCTTTTATTTCATTTACATATTGCTTGGTAATTGTTGCAATACCGCTTAGTCTTCCAACTAGATTAAGTAATGTGCGCTCAGCTGCTAAGATCGGAGTAATTTGCCCAGTCATTCTCCAAAGAACCTGCCCAGCTGTACACGGTTCACCGTCCTTTGCTACAAGCTCTAAATGTGTGTGCGCTTCAAAAAGCTCTAAGGTCCGCGAAATAGCAGCAAGTCCAGCTACGATTCCATCCTGACGTGTTACGCCAGCCGCTTTAATTTCCCAGCTGTGAGAGATCATGCTGGTTGTAGTCACATCTCCAATCTGGGCCAGATCCTCAGCCACAGCAGCATGAAGCACCCGATCAAGAGAGCCATCCTCTGTCAGCACGCTAAATAGCTTGGGCAAACTTAGCTCGTTCAGGTCAAGCATGGCCATACATTCTACGCTAGTTTGCGGATGTGCCAAGCTAGCAGCTATCCTTTGTGGATCATGTCCTTGAATACCCATAAACAAAGCCTCCACCCCATCGAAGCATCTCACCTGCACGCAAGGCGTGAAAGAGTGTTTCTCGTCTTTGCAGGATTGTTTCTGGGGTCGATGACGATGCTGAATATCCTGGGCACATCAAGATTCATCGATATGTCATTCGAATTATTTGGAATGAAAATCCCATTCGCAATAGCCATAGGTGTGCTGCCTTACCCGCTTACTTTCCTGTGTACGGATTTTATTAGTGAGCTATATGGCAGGAAGCGTGCTAACTTCCTGGTGTGGGTTGGATTCTTCCTAAATATATGGGTGCTGTTCATATTGTGGATTGGAGGATTGTTGCCCCCAACGCCTGAATTGGATCCATCTACGGGTTTACCCCATCCAGATGATTATGCGTTTGCGTTCTATACAATTCGTAAACTTACCATGGGAGCTGTGCTCGCATCAATGGTTGCGTACCTAGCAGCCCAGTTCGTTGATGTGTACTTATTTCACTTTTGGAAACGCATAACAAAAGGGAAGCATCTTTGGCTTAGGAATAACGGCTCAACCCTAGTTAGTCAATTCCTCGACATGTTCCTTGTAATAACCATTACCCACTTTTTTGTTGGGCTACTACCCGTCGATGAATCGAAACCGATTTGGCCTCAGCTTTGGATTTACATTGGCTCAGGCTACGTTTTTAAGCTTGTCGTTGCTTTGCTGGATACGGTTCCGTTTTATATAGGTGTAAAGTTCCTAAGTAAATACTTACAAATTGATCCAACAGTAGAACACCAAGCGGACATCGAGGAGCTTTCACTGGATAAAAAAGGAGGGAATAAATGAGCAATTATCAAGAGAACATCTTTACCAAAATCATAAATGGCGAGATACCTTGCTATAAAATTTATGAAGATGAATATGTACTTGCATTTTTAGATATTGGTCCATTAAGTGATGGGCATACTCTAGTCATCCCCAAGGAGCAAAAAGCCCAACTTGATGAACTTTCCGATGAATCGGCTGCGGCGATAGGAAGAGTGCTCCCCAGATTGGCCAGGGCAGTCATGAAAGCCACGGGTGCTGATTCGTATAACATTTTGCAAAACAACGGATCGGCTGCGCATCAAGCCGTCCTTCACGTACACTTTCATATTATCCCAAAGTTCAATGAATCTGGCTTGGCAATAACTTGGGGTTCTGGCTCGCTTGATGAAAAAAGAGCTCAGCAGTTAGTAAAGCAAATGCAGGATGCTCTCGAATAGCAATGAATTTGCATAAATAAGATACGGTGACCAACAAGTGCGAAGGCCAATTTTCTCTCACATTCTTACATTCTTGGCGTTAGTCACTGTAATTTTCGTAGTGCTGAAAGCCCTTGGTGTATTTCACAAACCGCTTTTATCTGCAAGTGAGATTGCGGATAAAGTGCTTCGCAAATATGCAGCAAATGAAGAATCGAATCAGTCTATCGAGAAACTCAAACCACTGTTTACGGATGTAGCAGGTGATATGGGATTGCAGTTTACGCATGATAATGCTGCGCGTGGGAACTTTTATTTGCCGGAAGAAATGGGGCCGGGCGCAGGCTTTCTTGATTACGATAACGATGGTGATCTTGATATTTTTATAGCAGGTGGAGGAACTATTGATGGTGTTGGCCCCTATCAAACCTGCCGATTATTTCGTAATGATGGTGAAATGTTTGTTGATGTAACGGATGCTGCCAACGCAACAGTGACTGGACCTGCTTATGGAATTGCGTGTGCAGATTTTGATAATGATGGTGATGTCGATATATTTATCTCGCGTCTTGGTCCAAACGCAATGTTGTTAAACGATGGCAATGGGGGTTTTGTTGAAGTAGCACAAGAAATCGGAGTTGCAAATACTGGCTTTGGCGCAGGTGCAGCTTTTCTTGACTACGACAGAGATGGGAACCTGGATCTTTATGTTACGAATTATGTTAGCTGGACTGTAGGTAGGGAAACTCCTTGCTATACCCTTTTAGGTGTTCGTGATTATTGTAATCCTCAGGTTTATAACGCTCCCTCACACGACAATCTATACCGCAATAATGGCGATGGTACTTTTGAAGACGTTAGTGAATCAGCAGGTATTGCTGCTGAACTTGGTAACGGTTTAGGTGTGCTTGTTAGCGATTTTAATAATGATGGCTGGCCAGACATATATGTAGCAAATGATCAAACGCCTGCGTTTTATTGGATAAATCAAGGTGATGGAACATTTGAAAATGGCGCACAATTTGCAGGATGCGCGTATGACGCAGGGGGAGTAGCGATTGCAGGTATGGGAACTGCGGGCGAAGATCTTGATAAGGATGGGGATATTGACATCGTCGTAACAAATATTCGTGAGCAAATGAACTTGGTCCTGCGCAATGATCAAGAGTATTTTCAGGATGTAAGTTCACTTATGGGGATGAGCAAGTGGAGCGTGCCTTCAACCACCTTTGGACTGGCAATCTTTGACCAGGATAACGATGGCAATCTAGATGGCTACTTCGTTAATGGGAAAGTCAATTTAGATACTGATCCTAAGCCGGGCGCTAGCCCCTACGCGCAGCCAAATCAATTTGTGAGACTAGTTGATGCAAAGTTTGTTGATGCGACAAAAGCTTCAGGAATAGCTTTTAATAACGTAGGCAGAGCACTTGCCAAAGGTGATTTCGACAATGATGGCGACATAGATTTGCTTGTAACAAATAACGGCGGACCGGTTCGACTATTAAGAAATAATACATCAAATGAAAACGCCTGGTTGATGATCGATGCGCGTCTTGGATTAGATAGAAGATCCGCGATAGGCGCAAGAGTCATTGTTACGATTGGCGACAAAAATTACATCCGCGAGATTCGACCTCAACAAAGCTATCTAAGCAGCGGCGATCATCGTGTGCATTTTGGACTTAATGATGCGGAGATAGTTGATCGTGTAGTGGTGCATTGGCCAAATGGACAGCAAACAACATTGATTAATCAAGACGTGAATCAATTGCTGACTCTTCATCAAGACCAATTACCTATGGATGAAAAACCATGATGAGCGCAAGAAATCTCATTGCAGTAGTGATCATCCTGAGCGGATGGGGATATTTCATTTTTGGTTCGCCGATAATTAGGGATGATGAGCCGATTGATTTATTGAATGAGCTGATAATTCAGACAGGGCCCAACGGCGGACCTATTGCTAAGTTAGATCGAGAATTGTGTAAGAGCGCTTTTAAAAAAGCAGGCTTACCTGAGCCACCAAACTTTGGTGGCGCAGATCCAGTTCCCGTGCGCAAATTGCTCGAAGCCTATACATCGTGGGTAACAACGCATAATCCCAAAGCGTTAGCGGATATGGGAATGATTTTTCAAGCCCTTGAAGAGCATGAGCCGGCGCTGCAATGCTTTGCTGCGCTATTAGAACTCGACCCTTCAAACACTCTTTGGCGATACTTTGCAGGAACCGAATCGCAAGCACTGGGAATGGAAGAAGCTGCGATTTCTTTCTTAGAGCAAACGTTAAATGATGACAAAGATTACGCTACAACTTATGCAAGACTTGGTTCTTTATATTTAGCTGACAACGATCTCGACAAAGCAGAATCCAACTACGAAAAGTACAGGCAGATGCTGCCCAATCAATCGCTGTCATACATTGGTCTGGGGCGCGTGGAGATGGCCAGGGATAATACAGTTGCAGCGGAGTGGTTTTTTCGTCAAGCAGTAGAGGCGACAACCAACGATTACATGGCTTACCGAATGTTAAGCCGCGCTTTAAGTAGAAATTCCAAAGCTGATGAAGCGCGCACAATCAGCTTAATCGCTGATCGACAGCCGCAATATAGAGGTTGGCTTGTATTTGATAGTAGGCTTATGGATTCACACGCCTTGGCGCAAACGCAAAGATATTTAGAGAATCAAATGCGCCTTGCTCAGGGTGATGATGTTAAAAAACTCATAGCGCTAGGTGAGCAATTACTTGAGCGTCGGCCTAGCGATTCCAATACGATGGGACTTGTAGCTGAAGGATATGCGACGTTAAATAAATTTGATAAAGCGCAGAAACTTGTTGATCATTCTTTAGAACTAGCTCCTGACTCTTTAAGAATATTATGTCTGCGCGCCAGAATATTATTCTTCTCAGGCAATATTGATGAAGCTTATAAAGCATTGGGTGATGCATTAGCTTTGGATAACAAGTTCGCAAACGCCTATGAACTTCGCGGTAGCTTTATGTATAATCAGAGTAGATTTGCAGAAGCAAGAGTGGCTCTTGAGAAGTGTGTTGAGCTCGATCCAATCGCAATGGATGCTCGCATGGTATTAGTGGATATACTTTTGCGAAATAATGAATTCGCCCAAGCGCGAAAGTACCTACGTCAGATTCAACAGATTGATCCAAACAATTTTACAGCCAATCGACTTTTGCAAAGCCTTCCGCAGAATTAGTTATATGCTTTGGAATTATACCAACCCTTAGCAGGATAAAGTGAGACCAAGCAATAATCTCCACTATCGGCCTGCTGCGCTTCTGGTGAATCTGAATTGCAAGATGGTAGGCCATTGATTGTCAGAGGTTTGGCGCAAAAAGAAAACCGCCCGGCAATTGCCGAGCGGTCTTGGAACAAGCTTATTATGTCGCATTGATCAGGCGCGAGTTCGCTTGCGACGAGCGACGAGACCGGCCAATCCCAGAAGCGCTAATGCGCCTGGAGCAGGAACGTTTGTGACTGTAAAGCCCCAACCGCCTAGTGATCCAACATCGAGAAACGCACCGTCGGATATAGTCAGTGACCATGTGCCGAACTTATCTTCTCCTGCGAAGTCGGAGAGAGCACCAGTGACAGGGCCAAAGATTACATTTGTAGGTACCACGCCACCGTCAAAAGTCATATCATCCCAGACGAATCCGCCATCCTGCCAGTCATAGTTGCCCGCAAAGTCAGCGTTAGCGCCGAAGTTGGACTCGGGAATGCCGGGACGATCGAGTAGCGTTACGCTTGTGCCGGTATCTTTGTGGGTCAGCCTAATTATGAGGTCACCCGCCCAGGTGTGGTTGAAGTCGATTAGCGAAACGATATCCATGGACAATATCTCTCCATGATCGCTAACAAAAATTTCGGAAAGGTTAGGGTTCTCCGGACCACCGTTGTCAATCCAACCTTCGAAACCGCTACCTTCGTAGCTTTTTTGCCCTGCCCATGCTGAACTGGTCAGCAAAACGACACCGGCAATCATCATGATCTTTTTCATAGCTTTTTCTCTCCTCTTTTGACTATATTCTCGAGAACCTTCCACTTTCTTCAGATCGGACCGCGGGTACCGAACTGGGTGTTCATTAGTACGATTCCAGTGAAAGATGATCAAACCTGACCGCAAGCCCTTGCGGTCATAAAATCTCTGCCAAACCTTTCAGCCAAGCAGATATTACACTCGATCTTGCATTTATATACAGATAAAGTTCTCTCTCTAAATTTTGCGCTTAACCCAAATTCCTAGGTTCAGCCTATTCAAACTATCACCCCTATCTCATGAATCTAAGCTCAGTACTTGCCCGTATTTAGGATAGTATCTGATTCTTGAAAGGTAATGCCTTTGGCAATCAATGCAAGGCAAATCTCAACAAATTCCCAAGATCCGTATCAGGCGAGATTAGTAAAAGGCGAAGTCAGACATAAAAGGTGTTTTAGGAAGATATGCCTACATGAATAGCATATAAAACGCTACTTTATGGGCGTGAGTAGCCTTAATAGCTGACAAATAAGTCGATAATGTGTATAGCCAGAGCTTGTCTAGCAGTAATTAGGGGTAATTATCCTAATTGTACTAATTGCTAATTACAGTGGGATAGCACCTGGGACTGCTAATGGTGACCGCCGTGACCCCCGTGGTGTCCACCATGATGGCTGCCATACCCATAGCCATAATCGTAGCCATAACCGTGTCCAACTCCAAAGCCGATGTTGCTTGAGTAGTGCCACTTGTGACAGCCAGTCAGGCCAACCAGTATTATCGCTGCTATAACCAGAATGATGAGCTTGCGCATGGTTTTCCTCAGCACAAAAAAGACCGCACTCCTCTAGAAGGACACCTACTGTCATATTGTATTCCATTGGCCATTGTGAGGCTATTATCGGATAGGGCAGGTCAATGGCCCATAATAGACACCGCTGCCCTTTCTTGTAGACATATTTAAGCCCACAACAAGGCCTTAAGGCTTCTCCGGCAAATCGAAGTGCATGACTACCGCGGATGGCATTACTGGATACTCAACACGGCACCTGTAGACATCAAACTTCTCACCATCCCATCCCAGCCGATCGAAAGCGTACTCCGCCATATCCGGATACCGTGGCACATCCGGCGTCTGCAAAGCGGTAGGCCCTTTGCCCATGTATACGGTTGATTCCTTTGTACCAAGAAGACTGGCTCCCGATAGATCGAAAGTGGATGAAGCAGGCGACCTATTGTGGTCACCGAAGACGGTTGTTTTCGTCGTCAAGGAACCAAATACGTCTTCATGAATCAGAACGTCCTGGATCAGGACCTCGGCGGGAACCCGAACCCACGCATGGCTTCGCAGGCCCGGAGGTGCATCGCCGGCGTAAGGTCCGGGCACCGATCGCACGACATCGCCGAACATGAAGGTGACCGCAGATTCATTGCCGACACCGCAGGCGACAAGCTCCGTCTGGACGTCACCGGCTTCTGATCGGATTGTGCGAATCTCTGGAGGTGGCTGACTGCAAAATTTCTTTAATAAGGGAGCGCCCTGCGTCGTTGCACCGTCGCCAGCCAACGACTCACGACGATATGGAGGCAGAATGTTGTGCTTGTGCTCGTCATCCTTGATTAGTTGGATGTCCGATATGAGTAGTGGTATTGCTTGTCTGAATCGACGCAAGTTCACATAGCCTTGCAGTTGGGCGAGATCCAAGTTCGTAGTCGAATCCAATGACTGATTGAGTATCGTGCACTTCAATTGCGTCCTGGCCTGCAGGCCCCAGAGGTGGCTGTTGGCTCTAAACGCCGCGCGTTTCTGCTGGGCATCAACCAGCTGCGCTCCCTCTTCAGTCATGCCGGAGATCATCGAATCGAATGCCATGCGATCCCCGGCATGAAACTTGACCAATTCGTCAAACTCCTTGATGGCAGCCACACTGTCCTCGATGTGTTTGGCGGGAACCCCGTGCTGCGCTGCGGCTTCAAACAGACGCTTCATTCCCCCCGCTCCAGGGACACTGCTTGCCTCTACCAGAGGATCGCGGGCATGGGCGAGCTTATAGACTTGCCACGCCAGCGTGTTGCCGATGCCCAGCGCCTTTTGTAGATCAGTCGCCTTGCGTAGTTCTTCAGTACTGGGTACGGCTCCTATGAGCACCGACAGCGATGCTCGCAGGCGGTGCATCACAGCAGTTGATTGCTGTTCAAACGTCTTAAAATGCTTATTTTTCGATTGGTGAACCATTATTTGAGACATAATACAAACTCCCAGAGGGGCCACAGCTTCAGCCCTTCACCTCAAAGCATATAGCATACTTTGAATATTTCCCACAAAAAATTCGTGCGAATTTTCAAAAATGTACTTGCAAGGCACAAAATGCTCCGCTATTGTCATAATTATTAGTTACACGCCAGGCGCTTTGGCATAAGGAGCCCAAAATATGTGCGAATACTCAGTTTCAACCAAACGCTTACTCATCGTCACCCTAGTCGCGCTTGCAGTGGTCATGAGCGGACAGCGCGCCGAGGCCCAGCCCGGACCCGCCGTCGATCAGACGACGGATGAAAACCGGTACGTCGAAGTTCGGCTGGAGGTCCCGCTAGATACGGAAATGCGAAGCGCTCTGCTGGAAGCCGGGATTCGGATCACGCGATCGCTCTCCCGGGCGACCTATCTTGGCGAGCAGTCGCGCAACGCCGCGGGGCGGGTGCCGATCGCCGTCAAAGTCAGCCCCTGGGACGCATCTCGCAAGCTGAGCGGCTTCCTGAAAGAAGGGATGCTGCCGGCGTGGGCCATCACCGCGCGGCGGGAGGACGGCACGGTCTCTCGGGTCGGCATCTACGCACTGCTTCATAATCACATCGATATCGAAACCGTCGGACGCGAGATCATGGCCGACGTGGACGGTCTGGTGGTCGACACGATGCAGGCCGTCAACGGTCTCCTCGTGTTTGTTGATCCGGGACAGCTCCCGGTCCTCGCGGAGCACTCGGCGGTCTTTCGGCTGATGCCTGCGCTGCCCGCCTTCGGTCCGATGAACGCCGAGAACCGGGTGCTCACGCAAGCCCAGATCGTGCAGGCCCCGCCCTACGACCTTGATGGCACCGGTGTCAGCGTGCTCCTCTACGACACGGGGGTCGCTGAGTCTTCGCACCCGGACTTCGGCGGACGTCTGACAGAGCGTGATACCGGGCCCCCGAAGGCTCATGCGACCCACGTCGGCGGCACGATCGGTGGCGACGGATTCCAGAGCGGAGGCATGTACCGCGGGATGGCCCCGAACGTCACCATCGAGTCCTACCACATCTGGTTCGAGCTTCCCGATCCCCCCGACTACGACGATATATGGAATCTGTTCTACAACAACCCGGGCGACATCGAACATGACTACGTCGAAGCGAAGACGCTGTACGGAACCAGCGTCGCCAACAACTCCATCGGGTTGAACCTCATTTTTTTCGGCGAGCAGGGGTGCCCGCTCTACGGCGAATACGGTGTCGCCAGCGCCACCATCGATGCGCTGGCGCGTGGCGATCTCAGCGATCCGATCATCATCTGCTGGGCGGCCGGCAACCCGCGCTCGTTCGAGCCCGGCGGTCCGTGCGGCGTCGAATACATGTCGCTTTCGGTGCCCTCAAACAACAAGAACGCCATCTGCGTCGGTGCTGTCGATTCCGATACCGACACGGTCACCGACTTCACGGCGTTCGGCCCCACCAAGGACGGCCGGCTCAAGCCCGACATCTGCGCGCCGGGATGCCAGGTCGGCGGCGACGGGGGCGTGACCTCCACCAAACTGGGCGGCGGATATTGGACCGCGTGTGGGACCTCGATGGCGACCCCGACCATGACGGGGCTCGTCGCCCTTCTGCTTCAGGACTACCGCACGCTCGGGCCGTCGGTTCCCGACTTTCGCAATGCCACCGCCAAGGCGCTGCTGGTGCACACCGCGGTGGATATCGAGGAGGTCGGACCTGACTTCCGATCCGGCTACGGCTCGGTGCGGGTGAGGGATGCGATCGACCACATGCGTGATCGAGGTTTCGTCGAAGGCGAGCTGAACGTCGGCGAGGTCGTCTCCTTCGACGTGGAGGTCCCCGCCGATGAGCCGTTGTTCCAGGCCACGCTCGTGTGGGATGACGCGCCGGGTGCTCCCTCGATCGAACCCGAGCCCACGTTGGATCCGCGTCTCATCAACGATCTCGATCTCGAGGTGTACGATCCCCAGGGTGCCCGCCGCTACCCGTGGACGCTCGATCCGGACGCGCCGATGCTCCCCGCGGTGCAGTCGCAAGCCGATCACCTCAACAACATCGAGCAGGTGCGGGTCGCTGACCCGATGCCGGGTACATGGCGGATCGACGTCCGCGGCTTTGACGTGCCTGAGGGGCCGCAGTCGTTCTCGTTGACGGCCACCCCGGTGCTTATCGACACCGCCTGCCTGGCCGATGTCGATGGCAGCGGCGACGTTGGCGTTAAGGATCTGCTCTTCTTGCTGGGTGCCTGGGGGGCGTGTCCACTGAAGGGAGATTGTCCCGCCGACTTCGACAACAGCGGGGACGTTGGCGTGAAGGACCTGCTCTTCTTGCTGGGCGCCTGGGGGGCGTGTCCGTGAGGAAGAAGGCACTAGGCACTAGGCACTAGGCATTAGGAAGATGGCATCGAGGGGGAGAAGAAGGCATGAGGCACTGGGCACTTGGCATGAGGGATTGAACGCCTAGCCCCGGGCGGAAGGCCGGGGTTTTTCATAGAGCAAGCCGATTCGTCGGTGAGGCCGGTTGTGCCCCGGGGCCGACTATGCGCGCGGCGGATCGAGCCCGTCCGTTGTCCAGAGCAGGGCCAATGAGTTGCGCAAGCGCGGCGGGAGAAGAGCGCGGATGAGCAGCCGGGTGAACGGTCGGCCGAAGATGAGCCCGAGGTTCAGGGGTATCAGCGCGAAGGCGATCGACAACCCGCAGTAGAGTGGTCCAAGCTGCTGCTCGGCGACCGACTGTGCGGTCGTCCAACCCCCCGCGGCCGTCGTGTCGCCGACATAGATCGCAATGGCGAACAGGCTGGCGATGCCGACCGGGAGCACGCTGAAAAGCACGAGCCACTTGCGTCGAAGATGCGCCAGGAGCACCGCCCAAAAGCAGCCGGCGGCGAGGATGTAGACACTGAACCAGCCCCAACGGCCAAGTGCGGACCAATCGGCCCCGCCCGTCCACCCTCCGGCCTCGACAAGAAGCGCCGCGGGGTCCTGTGTGGCCCACCAATTTGGATCAAGACTGACGTACGTTTGTGGGCCCGCGGTTAGTTGCCACTGAAGTTGCGGCCCAAGCGAATCGGGATCCTGCTCCTTGAGCCAAGCGAGATGGTGCTCAGCGATCGTCAGGGCCAGCGGACGAGATGCCGTCTCGACGACGGACATTGCAGAGCCAATGATGGCGCTTCCCGTGGCAAGCAGGAACACGGCCGAGGCGGCGAACCACATCGCGGCCCCGAGCATCGCCCACCGACCGGCCCAGCGGCCCAACAGCGGGTACTCCTGTACGGACGCGACCGTCGCACATTCGGAGCAGCGGACGATGAGCATGCCATAGTGCGGCTCGCGAACAACCGCCTGGCCGGTGAGGTTGTACCCGCATTTCGTGCACAAACGATCACCGACGAGCGCAGAGACGCGCTCTTCCCGTCCTGAAGTTGTGGTTTGCGATGAATCACTCATCCGCCGCGCATCCTCCTGCGAAGTCGTGCGCGTCTTCGACTCCACCGGCGAGTGCGCCGCCGAGCATGGATCTTCAATAACACGGCGCCGAGCGGAGAGCCGGCGAAGGTCATCATCAAGAAGACGAAGAGTACGACGACGCGCAATATCCAATCGTAAAACGCTAGTTTCAGATGGGCTTTAGCGCCGATTCCGGAAACGATTCCGAGTTCGTTGCCAATCGTTTCAGACGCAAGCCGGAGCATATCCCATGACAACAAGGCTGCGATGAGCAGTCCCCATACCGCGCGCGCGAGCCACGGGCGCCAATGCCCCAGCCCGGTGGTCATCCATACTCCGGTCAATACCGGCAGCGTGACGCCGATGACCAGTGCGGCAAGCGACTGACCGTACAGAAGGTCAAACAGATCGCCGGAGATTACCACTGGGAGTAAGTCCGGCACCACGTCAACAACCCCGGCCGTCGCCGGTGCCAGCAAAAGTACAATGAGTACCTGCACCATCAATGCGCACAGCGCTTCGGCGAGAGATTGGAATGCCCGCCAGCGTTGCAGGATTGGATCGAGCCGGCGGACACACGCTTCGCCGCAACCCGGACAAGTCACGATCGGCAAACGGTAGTGCGGATCGCGAATCACACGGATGCGAGCAAGGTCCGCACCGCAACCGAGACATACGTGTGCGATAGCCATGGCCGGTCATACCATACCGCGCGGCGCCATGCGGCGAACGACTGTCTGCGTCTTGCGCCCGCGGTTGACGCCGGTGCACAACAACGATTGCACAACGTGTCACGCCACTTGGTCACTGAAGTGACCAGGCCTCGTCGATTGCACGCCTCGGCGAAAGTTGAAGGCTCGGCGATGATGGTTAGACTGTGCGACCCGATCGCGACGTGATCGGACCTGCTGGGAGCGACCCGTTATGGCTACGACATTCCGATGCAGTATCGTCACCCCCACCGAGGCGGTGTTTGACGACGAGGTGACGTATGCGTCGTTCCCGGCTTGGGACGGGCAGCATGGCGTGATGACGGGTCAATCGCCGCTGCTGTCGCGGTTGGGCTTCGGCTCGTTGCGGCTGGATTTTCCCGAGGGCGGCAGCCGGTGGTATCTCGTGGAAGGGGGGTTCGCTCAGGTGCAAAATGGTGAGCTGACGCTGCTGACGGATCGGGCCACGCCGGCGGAACGGCTGTCGCTGCAGGAAGCGGAGGCGGAGCTGGCCGAGGCGACGGCCCGGGTCACCGCGGCCGGCGAGGACCGCGCCCAAGTGGTTCGCGATCAGCAGCGGGCCTTGGCTAAGAAGGCCATGGCCGCGGCGGTTGAGGCGCGCGGACGAGCGATCTGATCCACAGCGGCTCCCGACCGGCCCTAGGCTGATACGCTAGTACTACGATGAGCGAACCGCAGACCAAGCGCGGCGACGGAATCGCGGAGGCAGCGACGTTGGAGTTGGAACCGGCTGAGGCGCACACGCGGTTGTCGGCGCAGATCGAAGCGCTGTTGCTCAGCTCGGATCGACCGTTGTCAGAGGCGAGACTGGCTGAGCTGCTGGACCAAGCCGGTCCCGGCCCGGAAAAGACGATTCGCGAAGCGGTCGAGCAGCTCAACGATGAATACGAGCGGACTGGGCGGTCGTTTCGGGCTCAACGGCTGGCGGGGGGTTGGCAGTTGTTGACGCTGCCCATATTCGGGGAGCTGCTGGCAAAGCTACACCATGATCGGGCCCAAGCTCGACTGAGCCCGGCCGCACTGGAGACCCTGGCCATCATCGCCTACCGCCAGCCGATCCTCCGCGCCCAGATCGAGGCGATTCGCGGGGTGGGGTGCGGCGAGGTGCTGCGGGGATTGCTGGAGCGCCGGCTGGTCAAGATCGTGGGACGAGCGGAGGAGCTTGGCCGACCCATGCTCTACGGCACCACGACGCACTTTCTAAAGGTTTTCGGCATCGGGGCCCTGGATGATCTTCCCCACGTCGAGGGGCTGCGGGAGCAACCACCAGCCGTCGCTCCTGTTCAGGCCATTGAATCCGCGGACGGTCCGGCTGCGGATCGTTCTGAGGCGGGCGCGGATCAAGGCAACGGCGAAACAGACTCGTAACGCGTATCGCAAGAGGAACGGGCCCTGCCGTTAGTGGTCCGCCTGGGGCGGATGTGAACGCAAGGGTAATCAATGATGCGAATGACGCAGCTTCTTTCGTACGGCCTACTCGTCTCGACGCTGGCGGGTCTGAGCGGATGCAGCTCGTATGTACTTCACGGCAAGGTGATCGCCGGGCCGATCAGCCACATGGCCTTCGTGGGCGCGGATGACAATCGGTTGGGCGAGTCGGGGATGAGCGGGGTGCGGGTGACACTGCGCCGCGATCCCGGCCGGTTATCAACTCAACTCGTGGCAAGCGCGATGACCGACCTCGACGGGAACTTTTCGCTCGTCGTGTATGAATTGGGCGCGGGCTGGATGGAAGAGGAGTGGCTATTGGTCGCGAGAAAGCCGGGGTTCCAAAACGCCACCTGGCAGCAGCGGCTCACGATGGAGCACCCCAAAATGCAGTTGTTGGTGACGATGACGCCCGGCTACTCGGAGCCGGATCGCCACGAAGACCTCATGGATCAATATGAGCAGTTCCGTCGGCCGACGCGTTGGATGCCACGGCTATCGACGCTTGCACGACAAGGTTCGCCGGCTGACGTACCGCAAACGCGGCGGAGCCGGGAATGAAACGCCGGTATCACCTGCACCTCCCCGGGCTGCTGTACGTGGTCTTGACGGTCGTGGTGGGGTTCACCGCGATCAACAATCAGAACAACGTGCTGTTTTGGATTCTCGGTGTCATGTTGTCGGCGCTGGTGATCTCGGGCCTGGTCTCCGGAATGATGATGAGCGGCCTGCAGATCAGGCGGCTGCTGCCGGCGCACGGACTCGTGGGCGAACCGTTGATGGTTCGATACGCCCTGACCAACGGCAGTCGATTTTTTCCCGTGTTCAACGTGCACATCGAGGAGCGAGCCGTTCGGAGCCGGTCTGGTTGGAACACGATGATGGATCGGGTGGGAGCGTGGGTGATGCACGTCGGGCCACGGGAAACGGTCCACGGCGAATCGACGTTTTGGCCACGGCGGCGGGGCAAGGCCGAGTTCGGCTCACTGCGAATCTGGACGACGTTCCCGTTCGGGATCATCAAGAAATCGATTACCATCACGCGCCCGCAGCACGTACTGATTTATCCGCAGCTGTACGAGTTGCGTCGCGGGGTGCTCAAAGCGGTCACGCCGCAGGGGTTGTTGGGCGCCACTGTTTCACGACACACCGGCGCGGGCGACGACTACTTCGGGATGCGCGAGTTCCGCCCGGGTGACAGCATGCGTCAGATCGCGTGGAAGCGAAGCGCAGCGCTGGACCAGCTTGTGAGCATCGAGCGGACCACGCCGGCCCCCCCGAAAGTTCGCATCGTCGTGAACCTGACCCGGGCGACGCACGAGCTCGAACGGGGCGCCAATGCCGATGAAACGGCCCGCGACTTGGAGGAGTCGGCCATCAGTCTCGCCGCCTCGCTCATTCAGTTTGCAGATCACAATGGGTACGAGGTGGGACTCTCGTTGCCCGGCACCGCCGGGCCTTCGATCCAAGTCCGGCGAAACGTGTGGCATCGGGAGAAACTGATGGCGGCGCTGGCGAGCATAGACCTGGATGCGGCGCGCAAGCCACGCACGCCCCAGTCTACGGTCAACCCCGAGCGGATCGGTCGAGTCGTCGTGCATCCTGATCGGGTGGAGGCGTCGCTGGGCGGACCGAACGCCTGGCACGTGACGGCTCGCCAACTCAAGAATCTCGCGGTGCGGCCGATCGGGTGGGATGCAGCACGGACCAAGGCCGACGCGCCGGATGACGATACGAAGGTCAAGTCCAAGAAACGTGAGGCGGCGGCATGAAGCTGCTTCGAGGATTCCCGGCGATGGCGCTGACCGTGGTGCTGCTGAGCATCGTGGGTTTCTTCGTCTCCCAAGAAAGCGTCGGCTTGCTGCTGGTCTGTGGCGCGCTGGCGGCCATGAGTTGGTACATCACGGAAGGCCCGCGCGGCCGATCGCTTCCCCGCTGGACCTCCAACGTGCTCGTCCTGGCGGTCACCATCAATGTCTTCGTCGACTTCTTCCAGCATCGGGAGGACGTTCTCGGCGTTCTGGGGCGATTCGTTGTCTGGCTGACGCTGATCAAGCTCTATGAGCGCAAGGCATCGCGGGACTATGCGCAATTGCTGAGCCTGAGCATGCTCCTGATGTTGATCGGAGCGATTCGTCCCGGCAGTCTGGTCTTTGCGGCGGTCTTGTTCGTCTATGCGGCGCTTGGATTGTATGTGCTTCTGCTTTTCCAACTCTACGCGTCCTATGAACGCGCTAAAGGGGCGAGGCTCAGGTCGATTCCGAGTGAATACCGGTTGACGCCGTCGGTTCGCCCCATCCTCGGGCGCGGGACCGCTCTGCAGTTCCGCGCGCTGGGTTCGGGGATCGGGATCGCGGGGTTGGTGTTG
>JACZRS010000015.1 GCA_022574595.1 Planctomycetota bacterium
CCGCCCCAGCCCCACTCCCCGCAGCTTCGCCAGCGCGAGCAACATGCTGGCGCCAGCAAGAAGTTGAAGAATCGCGCCCGGCTCGGGTGTTGGGGTTGGCGTCGCCGTCGGGGTTGCCGTTGCCTCGGTGATCTCGAAACAATACAGGCGTGCGCTAGAGAGGTCACAGTCATCCGTACGAATTGTTGTCCACGAAGAGGTGCTTCTACTCGCGTTGCCGGTCATGGCTCGGAAAGTAGAGCTGTTTGAGGTCCAGCCGTTGCAATCGCCCGTTCCCGTGTACAGGCCGTCCGCAGCCGTAGCTGTCCAGACGGGGCGGAAGCCCACATCGGTTCCGTTCTCATCGTCTTCGATCGCGACATCCAAGCTGCTATCGGTGAGATCTGCGATGTCATTCGCGATTTTCGTGCCATCAACAGCGCGCACGAACGGACCGCTGCCGGGAGTCAGGCGATCGACGGCATCCAGCGTCGTCGTCGACAACCACGCAACCCAGGAACCGCCGAGCCCCGCGGTGGAGGCCAGGCCATTGCAGGTCGCATCCGCACCCGCGATCCCGCCGAGATCTGCATCCGTCGTGGTGGACGTGACGAATACCCTAGTAGCCGGCGGCGTAGAACGCAGGGCGAAGAGGATCCACACGGCGCCGCGATTCGGGCCCCCGTCGTCATCCCGGCTTGCACCCACCGCCATGTCGCCCACGCCATCACCATCGAGATCTCCCAACGAGGCCACGCCCATCCCGAAGTTGTCGTCATCGTGGAGCGTTCCCAGGAAGCCCCCCTGGGTGTTGCTGATCTTCTGGTGGGACTTCACGGTTCCGTCGGTGTTGAGGAACAGCACCCAGACCGCCCACCCGCCCCCGACGGCCAGGTCGCCCACGCCGTCGCCGTCGAGATCGCCCAGCGAGGCTACCGACCGGCCGAAGTAATAGCCATTACCCAGCGTGCCGGTGAAGCCGCCTTGCGTGTCACTGATCTTCTGGTGGTCGTTCACTGTTCCGTCGGGGTTGAGGAACAGCACCCACACCGCGCCGCGCTGCCAGCCCCCGTCGTCATCGCCGTCCGCCCCCACGGCCACGTCGCCCACGCCATCGCCGTTCAGATCACCCAGCATGACCAGCGAGCGGCCGAAGTGATCGTCTTCATCCAGGATGCCGGTGAAGCCGCCCTGGGTATCGCTGATCTTCTTGTGCGACAGCACCCAGCCGGGCTGGGCGTGGGCGCGCTGTTCGCTTATGACCACGGCAAGCGCGATTACGGCGACGACGACTGAACGTTTCGTTGATACTGAGTATGCGTACATCATTGGGCCTCCTATTGCCAAAAAGGTCGCACAGGGTGGCACATGCAATATGTCTAGGTCGCCCCCGGAGACAGGTGTCACCCAAGCAACCGTTGATATACTAACGCGCCGGCACAGTATCTGGAAGATTCCTCCGCCAAAGCGGGTTTTTTAGGGTTTTCCCGAGCGGCTGGGGCACTCAACACCGTTTCTCGCCCTGGTATAGTACTTTCTGGAGCGTGTCATCCCGTCAAACCCGCTGACCGGCCCGCCGCATTGGTCAGCCAGGGTAAACGCTAGCACACCTGGTTTTTGCGGCTCCTACCCTCCGGTTCGGTTTACCGGCAGGCCCCTGCCTTAGATCTTGCCCCGTGCTTTGCCGACGGGATGAACGTTTAAATGAGTAACTGCGTGATCGTTGCGCCTTAGTCATTCGCTTCGAGGCCATCCATCAATGCGGCTCCTGCGTGTATTGCTCAACGTCAAAGCAGAGATCGAAGATCAACTCAGCGATCTGCTCACCCTCTTCGCCAATTGGGGGCCTTGTAAGTAGAGGAAGGCAATAGGCACTAGTGAAGATACTCCTTTACAATGTTTAGCGGGAGACGCGCAGCGTCCCATCTTCATTATAATTAAACGGACGCTTCCTAAATATTTAGACAGCGTCCGATTTATTCATCTTGGCTGGCGACATCGCGCATTACGAGTCAGCCGACCTGCTCGGTCAGGTCACCTTGACCAAGGAGATCAGCTTCATGTCACCGGGCAGTAGATGTCGCGCAGATGATCATCCTCGAGCATTACATAGATTACGTTGTTCAACCGGGGTCTGATGGCAATCATCATTGACAACAAGCCTCGTCCATGTAAAGTAATCTACGATGACAGCGAAGGAACGAACAACAATACGTACAAGTGGTCATAGTATGATGACCGCCTACGTGATTCTGATTCCTCTTTTCTGGCGCGTGTTTCTGCTCGTCGAGCGAGGTCAAGATTTCCGTTCCCATGATGCAAGAGGATTAATAGCCGACATCGCGGTGGCACTCTGTTTCATCGCCCTACTTACCCCCCTTGCGCGAGCTTTGAGAATCGCATCAGTCATAATGCTTACGTTGTAGAGCGCCCTTCACTACGCGATCTACGAGCACATCGTTGTTTTGGGGGAATTGCCGAACTTTGATCACATCAGCTACTTGTTAGATCCAACATTCTTCTTGGGTTCCGTATTGCACATTACCCATCCGATCTTTCTATTGACGTTGACTATTGCCGGCGTTATTGGTTGGTTGGCGTCTAAAAGTGTTGCATGATTGGCCCAGACGCACCGTCAGCGCTTTTGTCTGCTGTGTTGGTCTAATGATGGCCGTTACATTTTGGCCTACAAGAATCAAGACAATGCCTTGGAGACAGCAGAGCGCCCTCATCGAAGTATTCGTTGCATCGGCACAAGCGCTTGCGGACGATACAACACTAGACCTAATCGGTGAATCTGGAATCCTGGCGGGGATTGATGTTTCTTATGCGGAACTAACCATCGTGAACCAGGCATTCGCATCTGATCTGGCGGGACAACGGCGCATCGATATTGGTCGTACCGAGCGGCCGAATGTTCTACTTATTCTTCTAGAAGGCGTCTGCGGCGCTCACATTGAAGCGATCTGTCGGCCTACTGGGGTGAAGAGTAATATAAGTATGCCCTATCTCGATGAACTTGCGCGCACGAACCTGTGCTACAGTAACTTCCTGACCCATCAAGGACAGACCAATCGCGGCTTGTATTCAATACTTGCCGGCGACTTTCCGCGGCTTACCACGGCTATCCCAAAAATGGCAGAGATCGCAGGCAGCGGTAAAACAACTCGGTCATTCCTGCCTGAGGTGCTGCGGAAGAACGGGTATTCGACTGCATATATCCAGGCGGCTCCGCTCGGTTTCATGATGAAGGACCGCTTCATGCCAGTTGTGGGTTTTCAGACTGTTCTCGGCGATGCCTCTTTCGATCACTCCTACAAACACAATGAATGGGGTGTCGATGATCTTGCTTTTTTTGAGAAAGCTATCGATCAGCTAAAAGCACTTGCAGTAAAGAGCGACCCTTGGTTTGTTACATTGCTTACCGTTGGCACACACCATCCATTCCTCGTGCCCGATTCATACAAAAGCCATGCTGACGAAACTGAGCGCATCCGTTCCTTTTATTACGCAGATGAAGCTTTGAAATGGTTTCTGGGCGAATGTGAATCATAGAATCTTCTTCAAGACACTCTTGTTATCGTGACAAGCGACGAATCGTTGGGGCTTATTGGATCTACGGACGCCATCACTCGCCGCATGAGCCACCATTGGGGTTTCGCGATTGCGATCATCCCTGATGAGAAGCCACAGATGATAACTGAGCCATTCTGCCAGAGTGATCTGGCACTTTCGGTGATGGACTATCTGCAACTGACTGAAGAAACTACGGACTTCATCGGGCGAAGTATTTTCCGAATCTATACCCAGCCGCGACCTCTCTTTTTCGGTAGCACCTACGGACAGTTCGTTGGGATGTTCGATTCCGCTGGGAAACTGAATGTCTTTAACGATCGATTCAAGCCGCTCTACTCAGCAGACACAGCTCCCGACGCGCTGTTTAGAATCTCGCCGCTTGAAGAAGAACCGGACAACCTAGGCGTAATCGCCGCTGTAGTTAGTCGTAGTTTGGGCGATCCCTCCCCAACGAACGGGCGCATCATCACGCTTGCGGATCGGCCGTTCCTAATCAGTGGCAATTTACAGGAAACATATGTTTTTGGTCACCAATATCTTGCGATAGATCAGGACGCGGTGCTTGTGATTGAGCTAGACGTAATGATCTCGACCAGTGAGAAAAATCGGGTGAAATTGCAGCACCGTTTCTGGGTAGGTGACAGCTATCCCAGCAAGTTTGTCAGCCCTAGGCTTTCTGATAAGGGACGGTACCGGGTCCGCTGCATTTATCGAACAGGCGCAGCTCAGCCTGAGGTTTTCCTGCGACAGTTGGCGCTGCGAGAACAATTAACGGATGCAACTATAAAGTTTGATCGAGCAACGATTACTGTTGTGCCGATTAGCGACTGGGACGGTCCCGATCTTTGGCCTGGTGAATTCCGCATATTGGAAGAAGACTGAACGAGAGGTATTACCTGTGGGACGCCGCCCGCTGAAGCGGGCTGCGCCGAAACGCGCCCGGCAGGACTCGAACCTGCGACCCCCGGTTTAGGAAACCGGTGCTCTATCCAACTGAGCTACGGGCGCTTGAATACTATTTGCTCTCAATCGACGCGCAGCATCATACTTCTACATCATTGAGATGTCAGATATTGCCAGCAAGTAATCAACGCCAATGGCTAATACTACTCACCTTCATCAGCCGCGGCAGACTCCATTTGGATTTTCACAATACGCCCACGAATCATACGTTTCACAGACAATCGAAGCTCAACCTGATCCGCAATGGCTTTTTCAAAATCATCTGCATTCATGATGGGAATATCATTAACGCTAGTAATGACTTCGTATGGCCGAAGCCCAGCGATCGAGGCTTTGCTGCCCGGCTCCAGCTTGGAAACGATCACTCCAGGATCATCGGCAGTCTTCTGGAAATACCTGCGAACTTCATAAGTCATGTTGCGCACGGTCACGCCCAAAGACTCAGCTTCATAACGTGCAGCCGAGGCATAGTGTGGGGGACTTTCAATTACAGACATATCAAAGTTAAGCAATTGGCCATTACGCCAAACTTCGATGGAAAACCCGGTGCTAAAACCTATATCAGTGAGCTTGCGGTTGAGGGTGTTTTCAGCAGATGGCCAGGGCGTTGGCATCTGATCAAAATAAGCTTCCGGCATGTCATCAAGCTGGTCCCAAGGGAACATATTCATGGCAAACATGTAATTATCCTGAAGCTGAAGCTCAATTGGCTTGGGTTGACCTTCAGCCTGAATTCGAAGCAACAGATCGCCCATCTCGATACCAGCTTCAGACGCGGGAGAGTTTGCATAAACAAATGTAACCAGCGCTCCGATTTCACCATCATTGGTTCGATCAGATACGCCGTTGGCCCTTGCAAGTTCGCGGTCAAGAGCTTGCAGCTCCACACCCATCCATGCGAGTCGATTTTGCTCTTCCTCTGAAAGTGGGATATTGCTCACATCAAAATGCGCTGTCAGATCATCAAAAACTTCCGCCAAGTATTTGGCAGCGGTCATGACCGGTTGCTCGCCTCCCCATTGATCTTCATCCGCCACTTTTTTTCGTCGGGAAATTGGAATCGCCACAACTTGGCCTGATGTATCAAAGAGAAACTTACTAATAGGGTATGAGCTAACCGCGGGATAGATATGTTTTTTCCAACCGAGGCTAAACGAGCGAATGCGGTCATGCCAATAGTAGGCAACTCTGTTTTCGCCTTGAATTGCAATTTCAGATGTAAGAAGGAGTTGTTTGCGATATGAACGGATGTCCTGTCTGCTTAATGGCGATGTTGAAGCTACGGGACTTTCAAGTTTGGCAACAAATCCGCCATAGTCTTTTAGTGAACCAACGAATGTTGCAGGAATTGCCTCGCCATCCGGAGTATGAACCATGATCCGTTCCAAGCGCGCAGTAACTTTTGGTTTAAGCATGCTGAGGATCAGAATGTGCTGCTCATCCAGCATTAGGCCTGCGACATTGCGTTCAGTTGAGTCGTCTTCATAGCCATATCCTCTGCCGTATCTAGCGTATGGATTTGATTGGTCAGATTTTCGTGGGCTGCGAAAACTAAGTGAAACACGCGGAATTGAGTAATCCGCTAGCGAATCAATCGAAGCATGAGTTTGCTCGAGGTTAGCAATATCCAGACTTTTCCAATCAACAGGCGAGCCTTTCCACGAATCATCGTCCGGGATCTGGCTAATCATTGACATGCCAACCGGCTTACCGTCGTTATCTACGATCAGGCAATTCGTGGGTACCGCGAAATATCTTTCACCATTACCTCGCTGGTGCAATTGCTTAGAAAGAGGTCTAACACTTACGATCCAATCACCATTTTGTTGTCCGTATGTGATGGCTGAGTATGGGCCTTCAGCTTGCGAATCAAATTCAAACGGCTGAACATTTTTTAACGGGGTAGCGGTTTCTAATAATACCGCAGCCTGATCGATGGCAAATGCAATTGGTTTAGCATCAACAACTTGATCACCAAAGCGAATACTAGTGTGCTTAATGAATCGACTATGCAGAAGCGGATCACTACTAATTATCAATGTCGGCGAAAGTGCAAATCCTGCTCGTTCAGCTTCCCGCTCCTCGCTGATAGTTTCTTCCAGATCATAGTAATGCGTATTGCTACAATTAGGACAAAGATACGACCAGCCAGTCCCATTTGGCGCTTGACCCTTGTCGAATTGCAATTTGTATCTAACTTGCACCAGGCCGCTGCGCACAGAGTTGGCAATTTGGGTGAAATCAGCTTCGGATTTGTCGTCCGCATTTACAATAGTCGCAGCACTAAGAACCGCAAGCAAGATTGAAATGTGAATTTGTTTTCGCATCGGTGTATCCTCCTGGGGCATACTGGTAATGACTATTCGTTTGATAAGTTAATCTTTTTCATAATCTCTGGAGAAGTCCAGTACAATTTGACGCATCAAGCCACCGCGCAGCATCATGAACATTATACGGTGCTGGTTTTGAACATTATCAATCGCAGCTTTGTGTATTCTCTTAACATCATCGAGAGTTGTGACATCCTGGCCATCGATTTTCAAAAGAATGTCGTTGTCTCTAATACCCGAGGAAGATGCATTTCCCGGATACTTCAAACCGTAAACAAAAACACCCTCTTTTCGATAAAAGTAAAGCGCTTCATTATCGAATTGATTGATTTCTTTGACGGTGAAATCCCATCGTGGGCAATCGAGTTCCTTGCCTTCGATTTTGCCTTTTTCTCGTGGTGTGATTTCAACAATAAGTTTTTCATCGCCTCGGCGAATATCAAAACGAGCTGGCTCATGTTTAGTAAGCAATCCCAGCATGCGCCTGACACTTGGAAGATCCTCAGCCGTTAATGCGTTGGTCGGTTGACCATTAACCGAAACGATGCGGTCACGCGGTTTCAAACCGGCACGCCTGGCGGGGCTTTGGGGATCTGTTTCAGCAACGATTACACCGTTGGTTGCGTCAAAGTATGTATCTCTCTCGAAATCTCTAAGGGGCTGAAGTTGAATACCAGTCCAGCTCCAGGCAACTTCGCCGGATTTTCGCAGTTCGCCTACCAGGAATTCAACGATCTCTCCTGGAATTGCGAACCCCATACCATCACCAAAGTTCATGCCCCGTGTATTGATTCCAATAATTTGGCCTTGGGTATTAACCAGTGGTCCGCCTGAGTTACCTGGATTAATCGCAGCGTCGGTTTGTAGCCACAAGCTGTATTCGCTGATTTTAGGCAGATATCGTTTAGTACAAGAAATGATCCCGATGGATACGGAGCGATTAAGTCCCCAAGGTGCGCCCATGGCCATGACGAAATCACCTTCTTTGAGAATGGTAGAATCTCCAAATTCTGCAAATGGAACAGATTCATCGCCGGGTTTGAGTTTCAATTTAATAAGCGCAAGGTCAGTAGACTTGTCAGTCCCAATCACCTCCGCCTCTACAGCCCGTCCATCGTAAAGCAGGCATCGCAAAGATGTTGTCTTCTCTACAACATGCCAATTGGTTAATACTTCCCCTTCAGGAGAAATCAGCACACCGCTGCCTGAGATTTCCTGGGATATTTTCTCGCCAGCCTCATGACTTTCTCGAAGAGACTTTATGAATACTACCGCTGGGAAAACCTTGGCCTTGGCGTCCTGGACAATGCGACGGAAATCAAGCTGGGGCAAAAGGTTAGGGTCGCTTTGAGCGGATGCAAATTGTGAGAAACAGATGCAGATTACAGTAATAGAAATGAGAACAGTATGGCGCATAGTCGCTGGCTCCTTAAGAGAATTCTGTAACGTACATCTTTGGTTCCACATTTCCCATTTATTCATAATAGATTATTCTTCTTTTAGGTTTAGAGATGATTTAGATGTTCGAATTGAATCACGTTTTTTCTTGCAATTCAAATGAGCGATGAATACTGGAACTGAAATATCAAGCAGACCCCTGAAAGTTTGTATGTCAAATTCCTTCATAATGGCTAATTGTAGGCAAAAAAACCCATGCGCATAGGGGTAATCATCCAGGCACGTATGAGTTCGACGCGTTTGCCCGGCAAAGTGCTGAAGCAAATCCAAGGCAAATCCGTTCTAAACTACCTGCTAGAGCGTATTGGGCAATGTTTGGGGCTACAAGACGTAATCGTTGCTACATCCACGGATAATACTGATGACGCAATAGAAGAATTCTGTGAGGAATCAGCTGTTGGGTGCTTTCGCGGCAGTTTGGAGAATGTGGCTGAGCGCTTCAAAGATGCAGCTGTAAATTACAAGCTCGATGCATTTGTTCGAATTTGCGGGGATAGCCCACTAATTGATCCACAATTGGTAGATGAACATGTTGAGCTTTTTCGCCAAGGTGCTGCGGACTTAGTCACAAATGTTGCCAATCGTACTTTCCCGCATGGCCAATCCGTGGAAGTCTTATCCACCGAGGTCTATTGCCAAACAGTTGACAAAATGAATCTCCGCCAACACTTTGAGCATGTAACTCGATATTTCTACGAGCATCCTGATGAGTTTGCGATCAAGGAGATCAAGTGTCCAATTGAGTGGGATGGGGCGAACTTTGTTATTGATACACCTGCTGATTTTAAGCGGATATCAACTCTAATAGAGGCAATGCAGAGGCCGCATTGGGAATACCACTTAAAGGATCTGATTCACTTGGATTTCCAACTGCATGAATTAAGCCAAGCTTGACATATCAGCTAAGTATTGAAAATTGTTATACTGAATGGATAATTTCAGCCAATAGTCTCCGTTATGGATAACCGAGCAAGAGAGAGCGCTGCATGGATGCAATGCCTGACAACTTAACAATCGAAAAAAACGCAAGTGAAACAAAGCTGCTTCGCATTGGAGTGATCGGTTTAGGTGTTGGCGCTCAGCACATCCCCGCGTATAAAGAAAACTCAAATTGTGAGGTAGTATCTCTTTGTGATATTGATGCTGCTAAGCGCACAGAGTTTGCAGTTAAATATCCAAATATGTTAATTACTTTTGATGCATCGCAGGTTCTAAATGATCCAACCATTGATGTCGTTTCGATCGCTTCTTATGACGATGTGCACGCACAGCAGATAATTACTGCACTTGACAATGATAAACACGTGTTTGTAGAAAAGCCGCTATGCCTTCACGCAGATGAAGTTCGAGATATTCGCCATGCACTAAAGCAGCGGCCCCATCTGAAACTAAGCTCAAATCTGATCCTTCGCAGGTCGCCTCGGTTTATGCGTATAAAGCAAATGATTGAGGATGGAAGTTTCGGCGAGCTATATCACCTTGAAGCACAATATAACTACGGCAGGCTGGCAAAGATCACCGACGGTTGGCGCGGTGAGATCCCTTATTACTCCGTAGTCTTAGGCGGAGGCGTCCACATTATTGATCAACTTCTGTGGATGACCAAGCAGCGTGTTGTAGAAGTCGCAGCCTTCGGCAATCGAATTTGCTCAAACAACACAAACTTCAAGCACGATGACATGGTTGCTGCAATTTTACGATTTGAAAACTCGATGACCGCAACCATCACCGCTAACTTCGGTTGCGTTCGCCCGCATGGGCATGGCCTTGAAATCTACGGGACCAAAGCAACTTTTGTAAATGGTGAGCCTGATGGATTTTTATATACATCGCGCGATCCATCGGATAAGCCACAAGTTATTAGCGATGTTCATCCCGGCGCAGCAAAAGGTGATTTGATCGCAAGTTTTGTGGATAGTATTTTGGATATTGCTGAACCTGAAGTCTCAGCTGATGAAGTATTTGATGTCATGTCTGTTTGTTTAGCGATAGATAAAGCAAAGCAGCAAAATCGAACTATCGAAGTGGAGTACATTTGATGCCTTTGGATACAAAAACTTCTGTGGTTGAAGTTATTAGTTCAGATGAAGCTCAGCAAAAAAGCGAAATCAGATCTATCCCATTCGGCAGGCCCATGATTGGCGACGCTGAACGCGCTGCTGTTATGGATGTTCTTTCAGGACATATTCTCACGCATGGTCCAAAGGTAAAAGAGTTCGAAACCGCATTTGCAGAATTTACAGGTGCGCCTCATGCACTTGCGACTTCATCGTGCATGGCCGCACTTCATTTAGCGTATATGTATCTTGGGATAGGCTGCGATGATGAAGTAATAGTTCCTGCACAAACACATGTCGCGACAGCCCATGCGGTGGAGCTTTGCGGGGCTCGAAGCGTGTTTGTGGACTGCGAATCACAGACTGGCAATATCGATATTGATCAAATCGAGGCAGCGATCACTGAAAAGACCAAAGCTTTAAGTGTTGTGCATTATCTTGGCCTGCCCGTTGATATGCCAAGGATCATGCAGATTGCTAACAAACACAACCTTTTCGTTGTCGAGGATTGTGCCCTTGCAATTGGCGCGACAGTACAAGGAACTCATGTCGGTCTCTTTGGCGATGTCGGCTGCTTTTCATTTTATCCGGTAAAGCACATCACCACGGCTGAGGGCGGGATGTTGATCACTCGCCGAGATGATGTAGCGGAAGCGGTTTCAATGCTCCGCGCTTTCGGAATTGATCGCAATATAGTCTCGCAGCGACCAATTCCAGGAGAATATGATGTTCAGGTGTTGGGAAATAACTACAGAATGAACGAGCTTGGGGCTGCGATGGGCCTTGTCCAGGTAGGTCGGCTCGATGAATTTCTCGCCAAAAGGCGGGCGAATTATGAGCAATTAGAGGCTGGTTTAAGCGATATCCAGGGGATAAAGCTATTAAATAGCACTACTGGACCGCTACAAAGTGCTTACTACTGCTTCACAATACTGCTCGGCGAGGGCCTTGAACCCAAGCGGCGGGCAATGATGGATCTCTTAAAGCAGCGTGGTGTGGGCTGCAGTGTGTATTACCCAAGGCCTGTACCCAATATGAGCTATTACAGGCAGCGCTACGGATCTGCCGATAAATGCTTCCCAGTGGCGTCGCGTTTTAGTGCGACATCTATCGCTTTGCCTGTTGGTCCCCATGTGGGGAAAAAGGACGTCCAGTATATCGTCGCTTCGGTCAAGACTGCCATTGCTACGGTTAGATGAGATGACCCGGATTAAAGATCGTACGATCGCGCTAATAGGTGGAGCTGGCTTCATTGGTCACAATCTGGCCTTGGCCTTGGCATCTCGTGGGGCAAAGGTAACCATCGTTGACAGCCTTCGTGTAAACAATCTGTTTGCATTTTCCAATGCTGATCCAAATACGCCCAATCGTGACTTGTACCTGCGTATGATTTATGAGCGGCAATCCCTGTTAAATGCTGCTGGGATTACTCTTTACACACAAGATGCTCGAGATGAAGCTGCACTTAAGGATGTGCTGGGGATGATAAAACCTCAGATTCTGATCCATTTGGCTGGGATTTCTCATGCAGACAGATCAAATCGCCATCCGCATGATGCATTTGAACACACACTTCACACATTAGAAAACACTCTTGCTTGCGCGCGCGAGTACGTAGAGCACTTCATATTTTTCTCATCAAGCATGGTCTATGGGAACTTCACCAAGGGCATAGTTACAGAAGAAACCCCTTGTGATCCTTTGGGTATTTATGGAGCTTTAAAGTACAGCGGCGAGAAGCTGGTCACAGCTCACAATCAAGTGTTTGGCTTGCCATATACGATCGTAAGACCGGCCGCTTTGTATGGGCATCGATGTGTGAGTCGGAGAGTTGTCCAGGTATTTATAGAAAATGCACTTAAAGGCAAAGAGCTTTCCGTAGCTGGAGACGGCAAGGATCGACTGGATTTTACTTACATAGATGATCTGATTCATGGTGTACTTAAGATTATTGAGACAGATGAAAGCCGAGGCGAGATTTTTAATATGACGTTCGGCCATTCTCGCTCTATTGGAGAACTGGTTGATGCTCTTAGTTGTGATTTTCCTGAGATAACGGTGAACTACAAACCCAGGAATCGCCTGATGCCCACACGAGGCACTCTTTGTATAGATAAAGCCCGTGCCTTATTAGGGTATGATCCTAAGTGGCCAATTGAGCGCGGCATTCTTGAGTACATTAAGTGGTATAAAGGTCTTGGCGAACCTTCATTAGTAGAGCCAAAGGTGAGCAGCTCGTTGGTTGCGACATAAAGGCAGGTCGTAATTATTATGCTGATGCACGCTCAATTGATCCGTGATACTTGGTTGGTGGAGCGGCTCGGATGCAATGTTTACCAAGTACCATCAGAGTTGCTGCTGGATGAAGGTGTTGACTATCAAGCCTTGATGCCTGAATTGCAAGAGCTGCCAGTTTTTGCTTATGTGAAGATTCCAGTTGATAAATCTCATGTCGTAGATTCGTTAATTCGCATCGGCTTTGAGCTGGTGGATACGAATCTACAATTTGAAAAGGTTGTAACTAACACACCTACTATAAATACAGGCTCAACAAATATCAGGTTGGCGCAGCCTGGTGATGAGCAGCAGGTAGTGGAGTTGGCAAAACGCAGCTTCATTCATTCTCGCTTTCATACAGATAAAACTATTAGCGATTCGCAAGCTAATAAAATAAAAGCTGATTGGTCTAGATCATTCTTTCAAGGGGAACGCGGCGATGCAATGGTCGTAGCGGTCGATGGGGACCGTATCGTTGGATTTTTACTGTCACTATTAACAGCAGATGATTGTTTAGTGATTGATTTAATTACAGTTGATGAAAATATGCGTGGCCAGGGCTTGGCAGGCGCAATGACTTGGTTTACGCAAGCTCAATTTCCTAATGCAAAAAAACTAAGAGTTGGCACACAGTTAGCAAACATTGCAGCAGCGCGTTGTTATGAAAAATTAGGTTTTGTATTAGCTCGCTCTGATTATGTTTTACATTATCACCGCAGCTAGAAATGTAATTGCAATGGGGGATAACGATTGATGAAGATAGGCGAATTTGATCTTGATAAAAAGGTAATGGTAGTTGCTGAGATCGGCAACAATCACCAAGGAGACTTTAGGCTTGCTAAAGAGTTGATAAACCTAGCAGTCCAAGCGGGCGCTGATGCGGTTAAATTTCAAACGTTTAAGACGGAGCAGTTTGTAAGTCAATCAGACAAAATACGCTTTGAAAAAATGAAGTCCTTTGAGCTATCGCCAGATCAATTTTGTGATCTTAGCGCACATGCTCAAAAAGCTGATGTGCTATTCTTATCTACTCCGTTAGATATTCCTAGCGTTGGCGTACTCAAGCCAATCGTAAGTGCAATAAAAATAGCCTCTGGAGATATAACCTTCTTTCCATTGTTAAAGGAAGTTGCGCAAGCGGGAAAACCAATCATCCTTTCGACCGGCATTGCTACAATTAAAGAAATTAGAGCAGCCAAATCAACTATTGAAAGTACGTGGGATGATTTAGGAATTGATCAGGAATTAGCAATTCTTCACTGTGTGAGCAGCTATCCAGTACCAAATGAGGAAGTTAATCTTGGAGCTGTACTTGAGCTTGCAAAAGATTTTCACTGTACTGTGGGTTATTCAGATCACGCACTGGGAATCGATGCAGCTGCGTTGAGTGTTGCTCTTGGTGCGCGAATTATCGAAAAACACTTTACCATCGATAAGAATTATTCTGATTTTCGCGATCACAAATTGGCTGCGGATCCCAAAGAGTTCCGCGAACTTGTAAATCGAGTTGAATTATATACCAGTCTAATGGGAGAGGGTAAAAAAGTTCCTCAAAATTGTGAGCTTGCTTCAGCGGATAGCATACGCAGATCAATAGCTGCCAAACATGATTTAGCCCCCGGAAAAATAATTGTTGCTGATGATCTGATTTGGGTGAGACCTGCTGGTGGAATTGCTCCGGGTAACGAAAACCTAGTTGTGGGGCAGCGAATTGAAAAATTTGTTAAAGCAGGGCAGCAAATCGTTCCTCCTATGCTAACTAGCGAAAAAGTTGAATTATAAAAAATCCAAATGTGTGGTATTGCAGGCTATTACGGAACGAAACCAATTGATTCAAACAGAATCAATTGTTGCCTGCAGCTTATGAAGCATCGTGGGCCTGACGCTAGCGCGTCATTTTATCACAGCCTTTCAGATAACAATCATTTGCATTTGCTACATACTCGATTGAGTATTATCGATTGTGATCCGAGATCAAATCAACCATATCGCATTGGGCAATACACTTTCATTTTTAACGGCGAGCTGTACAACTATCGTGAGATAAAACGCAATTTGGAATCTATTAATTGCGTTTTTAAAACAGATAGCGACACAGAAGTATTGATGCAGCAGCTTATTACACATGGTGATGCGGGTTTAGAGCAATGTGAAGGAATGTGGAGCTTTGCGCTATATGATCAGCATGATGGAACCTTAAAGTTGTGTAGAGACAGGTTTGGGGAAAAACCTCTTTATATTCTTGAAGATGAAACGGGAATTTACTTTGCATCAGAAATCAAGTTCTTGCGAACACTGTTGGGAAAGCCACTGAACATTAATTACCAGCATGTTTATCGCTATATGGTAAATGGTTACAAAGCTCTATACAAGAATAACAATGGTTTTTATGAAGGTGTGCGTGAACTTAAGCCTGGGACCGTGCTTACGATAAATGCGGATTTATTACAGAACGAAATAAAATATTGGAATCCTAATTTCGTTTGTGATGAAGAAATCTCACAGGAAGAATATGTATCACAAATCAGAAAAGAGTTAATTCGTAGTGTTAATCTAAGACTTCGCGCAGATGTGCCATTGGCGTTCTTGATGAGTGGGGGGATTGATTCGAATTCGTTAATAAGTATCGCAAAGCGAGTATTTAATTACGATGTGCATGGTTTTACGCTGGTTGATAAGGATGAGCGTTACGATGAACAGGAATTAGTAGATCATGCTGTGAAAGAATTGGGGATTCGTCACACTTCTATACCTGCGGATACTACGGATTTTCTTGAAAATTTAAGAGCGTTAGTAATTCAACATGATGCGCCTGTTTGCACAATTTCGTATTACGCACATTGGTTGCTTCTAAAAGCGATTGCAGCGCATGGATATAAAATATCTATAAGCGGCACAGCTGCGGATGAATTATTTACAGGCTACTACGATCATCACAATGCTTACTTATATGAAGTAATGGATGATGAGATATTATCACTTCAATCAAACAAAGATTGGACAGAGCATGTAGCTCCTATTGTGCGCAATCCATATTTGATAGACCCCAAGCTGTTTGTAAATAAACCAGATTTCCGGGGGCACATTTTCCTTGATGCGGATGCATTTAGTAATTGCCTGACAAAACCCTGGCATGAGCAGTTTTCAGAAAAGCGTTACTGCAAAGGATTATTGCGCAACCGAATGTTAAACGAATTATTTCACGAATCAGTCCCTGCGATTTTGCATGAAGATGATTTAAACGCAATGTCTCAATCGGTTGAGAATCGTTCACCTTTTCTTGATAGGGGATTATTCGAGTTAAGCCAAAGAATTCCTACGCGTTATTTGATCCAAAATGGATATACAAAATATATGCTTCGCCAAGCTATGCAAGGGATTGTTCCTGATCGTATATTAAGTGAGAGGCGAAAAGTGGGATTCAATGCTGCGATTACTTCTTTTCTTGATTTTACAGATAAAGAAACACGCTCCTCTATCCTGGATGATAGTCCGATCTTTGATCACGTTAAGAAAAGTAGTATCGAGCAGATAATCAACCAGCCTTGCTTGCCAAACAGTAAAAGCAAATTCATCTTTAACTTTCTAAACAGCAAGTTTTTCCTTGAAGAATTTGCTAGCCAAACATGTACTGTCGCATAACGAGAAACTATGGGAATTATTCACTCATTATATTCCATGGCCTGGCGTTTATATCTTAAAGCGCGCGGGGCAACGGTTGGACACAACTTCAAAGTGCAAGGGTGGATACATATTCTGCTGCGCCATAACGCCAGCCTCAAAAATCTAGTAATTGGTGACAATGTGACCCTCGGAGGGAAAACCTATATCCGCATCAGACGCAATGGGAAAATTATTCTTGGTAATGATGTAAGTACAGGTACTGAAGTCTGGCTGGTATCCGCTAATGATGCTCAACTAAGAGTTGGATCAAATACCGTTTTAGGCAGCTACAGCATTTTCAACGGCGGACACAATTTAGAAATCGGCAAAGACTGTATCTTTGCAGCTTTTGTCTACATTAATAGCTCCGATCACCACTTCGCTAAAGACCAACTAATAAGAGAGCAAGGTTTCTTTGGTGCTCCAGTAGTGATCGGTGACGATGTATGGCTGGGCGGGCACGTCTTTATCAACAAAGATGTGCATATAGGTACTGGTTGTGTAATTGGAGCTGGAGCGGTCGTGATAAACAGTATTGAAGATTACAAAATAGCAGTGGGAAATCCTGCAAAGGTAATAAGAGATAGAGATTAGAATTAAACAATGAATTATTGTACTAAGTGTTTGATGCCTCGCACTAAGCCACACCTGTCGTTTGATGAAAACGGAATTTGTGGAGCATGCAGTGCGCACCAGAAAAAAAACGAAGTGCTAGGCGGAATAGATTGGCAGCAAAGGAAGCAGCAATTTAATAACTTGCTTGAGCAAGCGAAAGATGCAAACACCCCACATTACGATGTGCTTGTCCCAGTCAGTGGTGGTAAAGATAGCATTACACAAGTTCACCGTGTGCTAAATCGGGGTCTGCGGATCCTTGCAGTTAATGTTGATTACGGTATCAAAACAGAAATCGGTAAACAGAACCTGGAATGTATCGCTGAAATGGGCGCAGACCTTGTTATCTTCCGTCCAAGGCAGCCTTTGCATAAAAGATTGATTCGCCTCGGCCTGGAAGATTTCGGTGATCCCGATTTACTTAGCCACACGCTGTTGCATGCGTATCCGCAGCATGTTGCTCTGCAATATGAAATCCCCTTAGTTGTGCTAGGTGAAAACGCAGCCTTTGAATATAGCGGGGAATCCGATGAAGTTGGGGGAAACTGCATGACGCGCCAATGGTTTGATCGCTACGCCGCTAACCAAGGCCAAGATGCGCGATTCATAAGCAAACAATACCATATACCCTTTGTTGAGCTGCGCTTTTACGATTACCCCGATGAAATTGCAACCTCAAATACCCGTGCGGAGTTCTTAAGTCATTACTTTAGTTGGGATTCGCAGGAGCATTTGAAAATAGCACAAAGCTATGGTTTCAATACTCTTAATGAACCATCTGAGGGAACGTATCGCAATTTCGTAGGTTTGGATGAGAAGATTCACAGAATCCATCAGTATCTGAAAGTAATGAAGTTTGGTTATGGCCGTGCTACCGACCATGCCTGTGAGGATATTCGCAATGGACGGCTTACCCGCGAAAAGGCCAAGCTACTTGTAGCTAAACATGATCTAATAGATATTTCTAATAGCATTCTTAACGACGTAGCTGATTATCTGGAAATATCTTCGGATAGTCTTAGCAAGATGATAGAGAAGTATCGCAACCCCGACATTTGGCAAAGAACTTCAGACGGATGTTGGAATATTCCTAACCATCTTCAAGATGAAGTAGTTGCGGCTGGTGTATGAAAGCATAGAGGATTTAGTTATGGAGCTAACGAAACCTGATCCGCCTCGAACTTACAAAGTCGGTACAGCTGATGCAATAACGATAAAAGATTGTGCGAGCATCGAACTTAAACCTAACGAACAAGTTACGTTCGTTACGGAGCAGGGAAGTGAATATGATGTTGCGCGCACCGAGTTCGGCTATTACGCCACACCATCATTAAATAGCAGGTTATGCAAACAAGGTTTGAAAGCTTTATTGGTTAAAAACCAGAGAGGTCGTTTTTATATTTTGCTTGTAGAAGATGGAAAAGAAGATGTGTTAAATCAATATCTCGAACGCGAGCAGATAAAGATTATTTGTTGGATGGATAACGATGAAGCACTAAGTGAAATTGAAAATCGCTTAGGCAAAGCTACTTTTGGGAAATAACAGTAATTCGGTAATCGAGGCTATCCCAAATAACAGGTGGATTGTCCATAACCTGATCACACATCAGATTGGCCGTGGCTATTAACTTATATTCATAACCTGCTTCAAAGCCGTTTTTCCCAGGCGCTGCTGTTACAAGTAGTGAGTTATTATCAGTTGGATCTACATTGAAAACAAAATTTGTCGGCGAAAGCCCAGAAAACGGATCAGTAGAGCCAGAATTTCTGCGCTCAATGGTCAGGGGTGTATTGGCATTAAGCGCAATCGGCCCATAGTGTCGCAACTTGACTACAAGTGGGGGATCAGTTCTATAATGCAATACCGTTTCGCCGTTGCTTGGCTCACAGGACTCATCGTGAAGATCAAACGGTGCTAAGCCTATCGATCCGCCGCCGAGTGATTGGGCGGTGTATGTATAGCCAGGCCCGGTTAGTATGACTTGTTCCGGATCGCCGTCGAATCCAATTTTGACCGGTGCGTCCCACACCGCCCCTGGAATATTATCAGCATTGAAAATGATTTGTGTTGTCAATCCGCCGACTGGTACTTCCAAAGTGCGGTTCGAACCGGTGTATCCCTGTACGAATGTGATGGGAGCATCTAGCTCGACTGCGAAATGTAGCAGCCCACCCGATGGCTGTGAACTCATGGTGCGAACGTTAAGAGAGCCAACGAATCTGTCAACATAGATCATTGAGATTGCCCCCGTTCCATCGTTTACATGACCGTTGATATGAGCATAAAGGTTATGTGCCTTGGTGATGTTGCTGAAGTAATGCTTGGCCTCGATCAAGATAGGAGATTGAGGAGTGCCTATGTCACCTTCAGCGGAAATAAAAGCGATTCGGCCAAACGGAGCAAGAATATCACCGTAGATGTTGCCAACAGCCTTGACCTTGGTTATCCCGCGGGTGTTGTTATCAGGTGTCGTCGCGATAATGTCATCGGTGACATCGCCACCCAATAAAATGTCCCCGATTGCCTCGACAATGATCAGCCCCACATCCCCAGCAACATCAACTCTGTTGAGTAAGTGCTCGCCATCAGCGATCTCCAGGATATTGTTAACCGTGTTGAACTTCAGATTAGAGTTGTTACAACTGGGCAGGACTCGAATTACCACCGGTGATCCGGCCGGCGGACCCTCAACGTCGATGAACAAGTGTTCGATAGTCAGCCCATCACTTGTCGGATGCAACTCAAAGAAGCTCGTGCTGTAAGGCGCATATAGATCCTGGAGGTAAACATCAAAATGGTTGTTTCCCAAATCAACGATGTTGTAAGCACTTGGAGGGATTTCGGGGTCGCAAGCGTCGCCGGTTACAATAATGTTGCCGTAGCTGGGGCCATCGTCGTCAATACAACCTTCATCCAATGGGCCCCACAAGCTGAAGATTATTAGTAAATCGCTTGTACCAACTATGCCATCACCATCGAGATCTGCCCCGCAAGCATCACACGGCCCCCATGATGCGAACAAATTGAGTAGGTCGGAAGTATTGACTGTGCCATCACCATTGAGATCAGCGTCGCAAACGGATGGGTCAAAGTCGAAGCTTGTTGCTCCTATACGATATCGAAATGACTCGATCGAGAATTCTGAAACACCCGGGCTTGAGGTTGTAGATAAATGTGCTCGATTTGGACCATTAGCGTTCCCAAGTTCTGCATAATCCCAGGTAACTCTCAATTGGTCATCAACAAAGAGTTTAGCTTGTGACTGTCCATGTTTTTCTACACGGTATGTATGCAGAGTATCGGTTGTGTCCAGATCAAATTTTGCCACTTTGCCATCACTTGATAACCAATCAACAGGACTAGTAGAAGTGTGAAAACCTACTGAGTTAGCTGTAATTGCAATTGTAAGTGACTTTTCGAGATCTTGAAAACCACTAAACCAAACTATGTCAATGTTGTGCGGCGGAGTGGAATTGGCACCAAGTTCAGCTTGGCCAACAACTTCAAATACTGCATCTTGTATTGAGCAATCAAACACATCATATTGGCAATAGGCGGAGCGAAGGCCGTTGGGCGGATCAGATGTTTGATTAGAATTGTCAAGAACGTGAAGCACATTTCCTAAAATTTCACCATCGATCCATTGTGAATGGCCACATCCTGTTAGCCAGGCTGGAGTCATTTCATTAGGAAGTAGACCTTCTGCTGCATTGAAACTAATTACATTATGTATAGCTTCACAATCCTGGGCGTAAAGTGAATGCTCAACCCCTGTTAGACAAGCAATTGTTACAGCAGCGAACCATTTAGATGCAGTTGGCAAAATGGCAGCCTTTACCTCAAATCGATGAATCAGCATCTTCAATTCTCCCTGGTTCTTCGTTGCCTTAAAAGTGTGGCTTACGCCTTTGATTTCTTGAAGCGCTGAACCATATTTTGTTCAGGAAAAGACTCCTATATAAAGATGCAGGCTCGCCAGTCCATGTCAAGTAGAATTTGTCTAAACCATTGGTAAAACACGACTTACCCAGATAGCCCAGCATGATTTTATAGTCATGTAGGCCTCAAATTCAGCAGCAAAATTGTGACTGTATTACCTGTGAATATGCCATTGAAAATCCCGTTGTCAGCCGAGAAAAGCCGATTAGGACGCAGTGGCAACTTCATCGAAGATCGTAAGCCTGGAGCAAATAAAGGCATTGGTTGGCGCAGCTCAGAGTGCGGGCAAGAGCGTTGTGCTTTGCCATGGCTGCTTTGACATAGTTCATCCTGGCCATGTGAGGCATCTTCAACACGCAGCCAAGCTTGGCGATCACTTGCTGGTAACAATCTCTGGTGATTCGATTGTGGACAAGGGGACAGGTCGGCCACTGATTCCACAGGAGCTTCGTGCTGAGAATCTAGCAGCACTTGATTGCGTGGATTGGGTAGTAGTGAACTCACAGCCAACCGCAACGGGTTTGCTCGGACTAATTCAACCAGATGTTTTTGTTAAGGGTAGAGAGTACGAACATAATCGCGATCCCAGGTTTCAAGAAGAACGGGAAGTCGTAGATAGCTACGGAGGCAGAGTTGTCTTTTCATCCGGCGATGTGGTTTTCAGTTCCACAGCCCTTATTAACGTGCTGGAGCAATCGACCGATCCAGTACACTTAAGGCTTCGTCAACTAATTGATCAGCAGCGTATAGATCCGGATTCTATTTCACGATTGCTGGAATCGTTTCAAGGAAAACGCGTTGTAGTTGTTGGTGAGACGATTATTGATACCTATGTAATGTGCGATCGACCTGCTATGGCTAGCGAAGGGCCGATTATGACTCTGCGCCCGATTGAATATCGCAGCTTTGATGGCGGTGCAGCGATTGTTGCAAAGCATCTAGCAGCTATGGGTGCAAAACCAACTTTAATAACAGCTTTACCAAATAGCCCGGAAGCGGAAGCGCTTCGCCAAAGATTAACTGCCGCTGGAGTTGATACTCAGTGGATTGAACAACCGGGAAAGATAATCCAAAAGCAGCGCTTTAATGTTGGCTCTACTAAGGTGATGAAACTAGATCTAGGTGAGCCGATTACCCTTGATGCAACTGGTCAAAGCACGCTTTTGGCAATGGCGGAAGCAGCGGCTGAGCAATCTGAAGCGGTAATAATAACTGACTTTGGGCAAGGCTTATTTTCTGCTGCATCTATGACTGAACTATGTTTGCTGCTTAGATTGTGCACGGATTTCTTAGCCGGGGATGTAAGTGGCAGGCGCTCAAATCTTCTTTCGATGAAACAGATGGATCTAATCTGCCCAAGTGAATTGGAGATGCGCGAAGCACTGCATGATTATGATGAGGGAATGACAGCTGTGGTGTGGAGATTGCTGCATCAAACTGAATCCAAATCAGCAATAATCACTCTTGGCAGCGAAGGCTTGATTGCATTTAAGAGAACTGCAGGCGCATCAGCGAGTATTGATGATTGGAAAACTCGATTAGCAGCTGAGCATATTCCCGCACTTGTTGCACATGCAATAGATCCACTTGGTTGCGGCGATGCATTACTTGCTGCTGCAACACTAACGAGAATCGTTGGTGGTGATCTTACACTAGCAGCTACTGTAGGCGCAATTGCCGCGAGCGCTCAATCGCAGCAGCTTGGTAACGCTGTGATCGGGACGGTTGATCTGCGAAAGGGAATCCGCAGATTATGTGAAGCACAACTTACTTACTCAACTCAACCCCAAGCAGAAGTTGTGAGCCTACCACGTGATCAGCTACATCTTGCCCACTCATAATCGACCTGGACGTTTAAAGCTAACGCTTGCTCAAATTAACAAGCTGCCAACGGAGGATCTTGCGCCTCTTGGTGGTGGTGAGATTGTCATTGTTGATAACGCAACTGTTTCGACAATCAAAGTTCCGCAAAACCTACCTAACGGTCTGCCCATCAAACTTGTTGGCTTAGAGACCAATATGGCTGCGGCATCACGCAATATCGCTGCCCAAAACGCCAGCGGCGATTGGCTGATTATGCTCGATGATGATTCATACCCGCTGGATAATGGATTCGTAGAGGTTCTTGTAAACGCACCAACCGATGTTGCCGCTATCGGAGCGGACATTCGTTTGCTCAGCGGACAGCGTGAAGCGGGCGGCCTTCCAGAAGTGATAATCGGTTGCGGTGCTGCAATTCGACGCGATGCCTTCCTTGCAGTTGGTGGCTACGAAGAGAGTTTTCATTATTACGTTGAGGAATATGACCTGTGCGCCAAACTCCTGCTTGCAGGCCATCGTGTAATTCACGATATGCGGTTTTCTGTGATGCACGAAAAAGTTTCCACAGGGCGTGACATGAATGTCATACTCAAGCATCTTGTGCGCAACAATGGTTGGGTAACGCAGCGATACGCACCCGATGATTGTCTTGCCAATGATTTGCGGGAAACAATTGTAAGGTACGGCCAGATCGCTAAAAAAGAGTCCGCTGAATCAGGATATCTACAAGGCATCAAAGAGCTGTTTGCTACTCTTACTGATCAACCTCGCAAACCCATGTCTAATGATTTGTTTGATCGATTCACAGGTGTTTCTCATGTGCGTAGTACTTTAGAAGAATTACAACCCACACAAAAAATTGCACTCGTACACAAAGGCAAGAATTGCTGGGTAGTAGAAAAAGTATTAAGAGAAATGGGAGTCAAGGCTGTTGATAGTGAATCCGATGCGGATTTGCTAATGATCGGCACACTATCACCCGGCCCAATGATTGATGCCTGGCAGTCATACGCTAACTCTACAAAGAGCGCAATGTTACCTTGGCGCCCAACTAGCCTCGATCTTAAAGCAAATTCTTACTCTAAAATGCCAGCTATCGTTGGATTAAGCATTTGAGCTAATTCTTCATAGCCATAGAATCAGCTGATTTCTCACCATGGCCGGTAAATTGCTCTAGTTCTTGCATGGAATCTGCAATAAGCTGCGGTTTTTAACACTATTGGACAGAGCGATTATGGATAAGCCACTGCATATCCTGCACAGTTGGCCTTGTTGATTTACCATATGCCTAGCTAAGGCGTAAGAAGCCGTAGTAAGACCGACCTCGTTTATGCCAATTTAAAAGAAGGATAAAAGATCTGTGAGCAATTCACTATTTGAAACGCATCGTGAAACTTTGGACCGGGCTATTAAAGCTAACCATGAACGAACCTATTGGAGCGCATATCCAGAAATACCCAGCGGGAAAATATATGGAGAAAATGCCAAGGCAGACGGCCAGGCTGCGTATGAAGCTCGGCTTGGTAAACCCTTTGTTATAGATCAGCCGGGTACGGTCGGAACTATCGGTGCGGAAGTTTCACCATTTGGGCCTGCCTTGGCAATCACATATCCCAAAGCTGATCTTGATGTACTGCTCCCTGCTGCTGTTGCTGCGATGGATTCATGGAAGCAAGCCGATGCGCAGCAGCGCGTTGGTGTGTGCATGGAAATTCTGCACCAGATAAATAAACGCAGCTTTGAGTTTGCCCTTGCGGTAATGCACACAACCGGTCAAGCCTACATGATGGCTTTTCAAGCAGGTGGGCCACACGCACAAGATCGTGGACTTGAAGCGATTGCTTATGCATATGAAGCTATGACAAGTGTTCCTGCAAATGTTAAGTGGAGCAAGAAAGTATCAAAGACTGACACGATCGTATTAGACAAAACTTTTCGCATTATGCCTCGCGGCGTAGCAGTTGCGATCGGATGCGCTACATTCCCAACCTGGAATACCTATCCTGGAATGTTTGCAAGTTTAGCTACAGGTAATGCAGTTGTAGTAAAGCCCCATCCCGCAGCGATTCTGCCATTAGCGATTACTGTTGAGATAGCCCGCAGTGTCTTAAGCGAGCAAGGCTTTGATCCCAACTTAGTTACGCTGGTTGCGGATAGTGTGGATGAACCTGTTGCCAAAGAGTTAGTCACTCGTCCTGAAGTAAAAATCATCGATTACACCGGTTCAAGTGAGTTCGGCAACTGGATTGAAGATAACGCAAAACAAGCGGTCATCTATACAGAAAAAGCTGGTGTCAACTGTGTCATTATCGATAGCCTTGATGATCTTCGAGCGGTGACAGGCAATATAGCCTTCTCATTAAGCCTTTATTCTGGGCAGATGTGCACTACAAGTCAGAATATCTTTATTCCTAAAGGTGGTGTGCAAACTGCTGATGGCAATAAAACTGCGGATGAGATCGCTCAGGCCATTGTAAAAGCGGTAACCTGGCTGCTAGGTGATCCTAAACGTGGCTCAGAAATTCTTGGTGCAATTCAAAGCGAGAAAACACTAAAGCGAATCGAGCAAGCCAAGAAAGATGGGGGAGAGGTGCTCAATGATTCTGTGCCAGTTGAAAATGAGATGTTCCCAGATGCCAAAGCCCGCATGCCTTTGATACTTAAGGTTGATGCATCACAGGAAAAACTATACATGCGTGAAATGTTTGGCCCGATCGTTTACATCGTCCAAACAGAAAACACGGATCAAAGCATAGAACTGACAGCCAAAGCATCACGCGAACATGGGGCTATCACCTGCTCACTTTACAGCACTAACCCGGATGTTATCGCGAAAACCGAAAACGCCACAGCAGAAGCAGGCGTAGCGCTATCGTGTAACTTGACAGGGCAAATCTGGGTGAACCAATCATCTGCCTACAGTGATTTTCACGTTACAGGCGCCAACCCATCGGGTAATGCAACGCTTTGTGATACTGCGTTTGTGGTTAATCGTTTCAGAATTATTCAAAGCCGTATTCCTGTTGCAGTCGAGGCTGAAGCTCATGCCAGCGTATGAGTTTGAGGGAATAACACCGGTCGTTGATCCCACCGCTTTTGTTCATCCAACAGCGGTATTGATCGGCGATGTGATAATCGGCCCCGGCTGCCTGATAGGTCCAGGCGCATCTCTGCGCGGCGACATAGGCAGAATCATCATAAATAAAGGCTCAAACCTTCAAGATGGCTGTATCGCCCATAGTTTCCCATCTAAGGATGTTGTAGTAGAGGAAAATGGCCACATCGGACATGGCGCAATCCTGCATGGCTGCACAATTAAGCGCAACGCGCTTGTTGGAATGAATGCGGTAATAATGGATGATGCGGTGATAGGTGAAGACAGTTTCGTTGCAGCACTTGCCTTTGTTAAAGCGGGAATGCAGGTTCCACCTCGCACTTTAGTTGGCGGAATCCCCGCTAAAATTATGCGCGAACTAAAAGATGATGAAATTAAATGGAAATCAGTCGGAACAGGTCATTATCAACATCTCGCTAAGCGCTATCTCGCAACATCAAACCAAGTTCAACCTTTGACAGAAGTTGAGCAAGATCGCAGGCGTGTGCCTGAGCTGGTCTATAAACCAAAGCATGAGCAGGGATAATTAGCTATCAGCTATCAGCTTTCAGCTCTTAGTGCTGCTTCACCTAATAGTTCGCCGATGGTTGGGTGCGGGTAGACCGCTGAGGCAAGGTCAGTTGTTACTGCTCCCATTTCGATTGCAAGAACGCCCTGCGAGATCATTTCCGCAGCTCCCATACCAACAATCCCAACACCGAGCACGAGCTTTGTGTCCGGATCATAAATAAGCTTGGTCATCCCATTGTCTTGCCCCAAACTCACAGCTCGGCCCGACGCTCCCCAGGGAATCTTGATTACTTCATGTGCAATGCCTTCATCGTTTGCCTGCGTTTCAGTCAAGCCACACCAAGCTAACTGTGGATCGGTAAAGACAACAAACGGCACAGCTTGCGGCTCATAAACACTACCCCATCCCGCGATCGCTTCGGCTGCGATGCGCCCCTGGAGGATTGCTTTATCTGCAAGTAGTGGTGAGCCTGTCACATCACCAATTGCATAAATCCGCTGATTTGTAGTGTGGAGTTGTTCGTCAACGGAAATGTAGCCTTGGGCATCAGTTTTTATATTCGCATTAGCTAGATCCAAACCTTGGGTATTAGCTATATGCCCAATGGCAACGATAACGTAGTCAAACTTGACAGGGTCACTATCATCTTCAAACGATGCATTGATACCATCAGCTACTTCATTCATGCTGGTGACATTGGTATTGACTTGGATGCTTGCAATTACTTCGCTTAATCTTCTTGTCAAGGGTCGAACAAGATCCGCATCAGCGCCAAGTAAAATTCGATCATTTTTAGTTACTAGAGTTACTTCACTACCTAGAGCTGCGTATATGGTTGCCAGTTCTACTCCGATATAATCGCCGCCGATCACCAATAACGATTTAGGAATCTCCTTAAACTGCAGCGCTTCACTTGGATCCATCACGCGTGGCGATTTGCACCAATCATCTGGCGTTGAAACGGGAATAGCGCCAGTTGCAATAATAGCGCGCTTAAAACGGATCCTTGATGATGAACCACTATGGATGGATAGTTGGCGCTGATCTTCAAAACGCGCAGTTCCCTTTATGATTTCAATGCCATGTTTCTTGGCGATGCTGTTAAGACCGGAGCCTAGCTTTTCGATTGTTTGTGTTGTCCATTTACGGACTTCATCGAGATCGACTCTTGGTTTGTCGAAATGTATGCCGAACTTTGCTGCTTGTTCTGCTAGTTGAAGCGTTTGACCAATACTCAGCATTGTCTTTGATGGGATGCAGCCGTTATGTAGGCATACACCACCAAGCCCGCCCGATGCATCGACGATGATGGTTTCAATACCTAGATCAGCAGCGCGAAAGGCAGCGGTATATCCGCTCGGCCCTCCGCCTATTACAACCAGATTCGTTTCCTGTGTGAATTCACCAACAACCATAATAAGAGTTATAGGTGCTTTTATGCGTTTGAACAAAGTTCAGGCTCAAACGCATTCTTATAGCAGCAATTGAGCGGGGTTTTCCAGAGCTGAGATAATATCCTGCTGGAAAGCCACTTCGGATCCACCATCAATGATTCGATGATCAAATGAAATGCTAATTGGCATAATTAATCGTGGCAAAACCTTGCCATCAACAACCCATGCACGCCATTTTGTGCGACCAAGCGCCATAACTGCAACCTGTGGCTGAGTAATGATCGGAGTCGAAAAACGACTGCCACCCATGGCACCTGCGTTTGAGATAGTAAACGTTCCGCCACGCAAATCGTTTACAGCAAAGCTGGCGGCTCGCGCTTTTTCTGTTATTTCGTGTAAGGCTGCGTTAATTTGTGCAATACCCATTTGATCGGTATCACGAATCACCGGTGCCACAAGTCCACGCTTGGTGTGAACACCCACTGCTATATTTATGTAACGCTTGTAAATTATCTCACCCGCCTGGTCATCGAAACTGGCGTTAAATATCGGATGCCTTCGCAGCGCCATCGCAGCAGCGCAAAGAACAAACGGCAAAAGTGTTAACTTACCCACCGAACTTTCCAAACTGTCGTGAGTGCGGCGCAGTTCATCAAGTAGCGTTACATCTGCTTCATCGGTGTCCGTTACATGTGGGATAGTTTGGCAAGACTTGGTCATATTCGCAGCGATGGTTTTGCGCGCCTGGGAAAGTGGTTGGCGCGTGATAGGGCCGTACTGATCCTTATCCGATGTGCCAGGCGGTTCGGGCATAGGCTGCATAGCCATGGTCGGCAATTTGGATCTTGATGGTTTTGCTACAGGCACACCTACGCTTGTCACACTAACGGTTGGTGTTGGGAGGGAAGGACTAGCTGTGGCTTTATCTAAATCTGATCGAAGTACGCGACCGCCTGGGCCACTGCCTTCAATAGTATTTATGTCAACGCCTAGTGTGCGCGCAAGTTTGCGAACTGCTGGCGAGGCTGGTTTTGTTCTTCCTGGCTTAGATATAGCAGTTGCTGCAATAAGCGCACCTGCTTTTTGGGCACTCGATGTAGAAGAAATTGCCTGCTGCTTGGAGGCTTGCGAAGTCTTGGCTGCACTTGTTGGCATAGACCCTGATTCTTCAATCGTAACTAACACCTCACCGACGTTTACTATCTGCTGCTCCGCAACATGCAGCTTTTGCACTATACCTGCATAAGGAGATGGAATCTCCACCGAAGCCTTATCCGTTTCAACTTCCATGAGAGGCTGATCTTCAACAATCAGATCACCTTCAGCGACCAGCAAGCGCACAATTTGACCTTCTTTAACACCTTCACCAAGATCAGGGAGTTTGAAATCTTTGGGCATTTGGGGCTACTCGTACGCTAACGTTTGCTTTACCGCTTGGATAATTGTGTCTGGATCTGGTAGGTAATGCTGCTCTACCTGGAAGTGTGGGAAATGTATATCGTATCCCGTGACTCGATTGACAGGAGCTTCAAGATGTTCGAAAGCTTTTTCGTTTAGGCGTGCGATGATTTCCGCAGCTATGCCGCAGTTGCGCGGGCCTTCGTGAACGATCACACATCTGCCTGTCTTTGAAACCGAATCAACTAGCGTTTGAGTATCCATTGGCGAAATTGAAAGTAGATCAATCACTTCAACATCAACATTATGAAGATCAACAAGGTCCTCTGTTGCTTCGAGCGTCGGCCGCATCATCGCACCATAAGCGATCAATGTTATGTCCGACCCCGTGCGCACAACCTGGGCCTTGCCAATTTCAATTGCTTCGGGCTCATCAGGTACATCCTCACGATAAGCTCTATACACAGCTTTTGGTTCATAGAAAATAACCGGATCAGGATCATTTATTGCTGCATTAAGTAGTGATCGAGCGTTTCTTGGACCCGAAGGAATCACAACTTTCAGGCCGGGCGTATGCGCCCAATAGGCTTCGCGTGATTCTGAGTGATGCTCTACTGCTCGAATTCCACCACCATAAGGCGTGCGCAGAACCATTGGTACTGGGTAGCGACCGCGCGAACGATTGCGGTACCTGGCCATGTTCTGCTCGATCTGATCGAACGCCTGCATGGTGAAGCCGGAAAATTGAATTTCCGCTACTGGTTTAAGTCCCGTTATAGCCATACCAACCGCAGTCCCAATGATGGCGTTCTCGGCAAGTGGTGTATCAATCACACGATCTTCGCCATATTTTTCCAATAGCCCCTTTGTTATACGAAACACGCCGCCATTTACCGCAATATCTTCCCCCATGATGCAGACGCGCTCATCAGCGTTCATGCACTCATCAAGAGCGAGGTTAAGAGATTCAGCCATGTTCATTTGCGGCATTTGGAAATCCTGTTGAAGAAGGCATCAAGGCATCGTGGCATCAAGGCAATAGGTTTAGCCGTAGGGCTTGACCCTACGTGGTAATGGAAGAAGGCTAGTTAAGAAGGCATCAAGGCATCGTGGCATCAGGGCATCAAGTTTAGCCGTAGGGCTTGACCCTACGTGGTAATGGAAGAAGGCACTAGGCACTAGGCACTAGGCATTAGTAGGAAATTATTGATCAGTTTCTTTGCGATCTAATTTATTCAGGTATTCTTGTTTTTGTTCTTGTAGTTCTGCTGGGAGCGTTTGGTACATGTAATCAAATACAACACGAGGATTAGCTTTTGCGAGTTCTCTAAAGCGTTCTCTGCCTGCCAAAACTTCCTGTTCACATTCAGTTGCGATTTTTTCAATTGCTTCAATACTCAGCAGGTCTTTATTTATCAGGTACTTTTCATAACGCGCTATGGGGCAGCGTGTTTTCCAATACTCAACTTCCTCATCCTTGCGGTAAACCTTGGGGTCATCCGCTGTGGTGTGCAAGCTCATGCGATAGGTTACAGCTTCAAGGAAAGTTGGACCTTCACCACGTCGCGCTCTATCGACTGCACCGTTCATGGCAACGATCATGGCAAGAATGTCGTTTCCATCAACGCGCATGGAGGGGATTCCGTAACCTAGGCTTCGTCCGGCCAGGAAATCTGCTCCGGTTTGTTTTTGAACGGGCATCGAAATTGCGTACCCATTATTTTCACAAACGAAAACTATTGGAGCTTTATCTACCGCAGCGAAGTTAAAGGATTCCCCAATAATACCCTGTGAGATAGCGCCATCACCAAAGTTTGTTACAACCACCGCGTTGTCTTTTTGCCGCTTTAGGCCCATTGCTACGCCGGTTGCGGTTGCAACCTGTGAGCCGATCACGATCGAAAACGGCAAATCATTAACACCGTCTGGGATATTAAATCCATCAGCATAGCCATTCCAAAGCAGCATCAACCCTTCAATAGTCCAGCCGCGCCAAAGCTGCGCCCCAAATGAGCGGTAAGATGGGCTGAACCAATCTTTTTGCAATAATGGATAGATTTGGCCGACTTGAGTTGCTTCTTGACCCATACCCGGGGCAAAAGTTCCCATTTCACCTTGACGTTGCATAGTCAACATGCGCGTATCTAATTTACGCGCCAGGATCATGGCTCGATAGATTTTCAGATGCTCTGCGGATTCGAGCTTTGGCTCGTGCGCGGGATCGCTGACTTCGCCCTTTTCATTGAGAATCTGAAGGTTGGGTATCTCGCCAAGAGCGATGGATGGTGTGGAAATATCTCTGCGTGGCTTGGGTGGTGTGATTGTCGGTCTCCGCGAAAATTGCGAACTTTTAACTGCTATTTCGGGTGCGCTAGGCGTTACTTTCTGAGTTTGATGAATCGTGTCTTTGGGCATTATCAATTATATAGCTTGTGTATGGTGGCCATGAAAATGCGGCAAGTTCAGTAGCATCCTAGCGGCCAAGAGCGTTTGACTCCAGTTGAGCTGTAGCTATTGGCTATCGAGATCATACACGTTTCATATGCTCAAATGTGTTGCGACAATCATCGCAGTAATAGATCATTCTGCACCGAGTTGGCCCAAATGAGCTTTCCAAGCGAGTATTGTTAGATTCACAAAATGGGCAAGCAATCGCAGAAGTGTGAAGCGTTACCGTGCCATCGTGGCCTGGGACAGGAAGCTTTGAACCAGTCTCAGGAACCGTCACGCCATGCTCAGCCAATGATTTTCGACCTACATCACTAATTCTATCTACCGACCAGGGCGGATCATAAACGAACCGGACTACAACTTCCTTAACCCCCTCAATTGCCTGTACTTTGGTCCTGATATCTTTTTCAATCATCGGCAAGGCGGGACAGCCAACGAAAGTAGGTAATATGTCAATAGATACACACGCGCTATTTTCCTGTATATCCAAACGCTCCACCAATCCCAAATCCACAATGCTGATCGGCATCTCCGGATCAGGAATCGTGCGCAGAACATCCATGATGGTTTGGTTGTCGAGCATAGTCTTACTTATCATATGCACTGGCTTGACCGCTGACCGCTGATAGCTGACGGCTGAGAGCTATTCCTCACCATGCTGCGCCTGGTTCAAGGCGATATACCTCGCACATTTCATCTAACAAAGGTGCAAAATGCTCACTGTGCAAGCCTCGGCGTCCACCCTTGGCATCCGCATCAGGTGCGGCAAGCGTGAGGTTTAACCCGCTTTGTTGTGCTACTTGTTGGAGATCATCACACCAGATAATAAACATTTCATTTTCTAGCTGCGGGTAAATACCTGCTTCAACTAATTCCGCTTCGCCATCAACTTGCTCAAACAGCATTGGTGCATATGGCCCAATAGTATCAAGCGCATCTTGCAGACGCTGCTTTGAATCATCATTGCCATGACCTAATCGAACCATCCACGCATCAACGTGCTGCACATGCACCTTTTCTTCTGCATGTAATCTGCTCGCAAGATCTGCAAGCGGTTTATATGAAGATTTAGATAATCGTTTAAGCCTAAGTAGATCAAAGTGATCGCAGAAGAAACGCCGAGCGATTGCAACCGCCCAGTTGTAGTCATCAGGTAACTCGACAATTGTAGCGCATCGATATTCATCAGCAGATCGTCCATAAGCAGTTTCGTCCGCTGATTTACCTGTGAGTGAGCTTATTAGTTCATAAAGCGTTTGCGCGTGCGCGATTTCATCTTGAGCTAAGGAGGAAAACGCAATATCTTCTTCGAGGATAGGCGCAAGACCCGTCCAGTCTGAATTGCGATGACCCAGCATTAACTTGTCATCCGCAACGGATAGGAGCAGATTGGTGAGTGGTTTTTTGAGGTTTTCTGGTAGTGTGTTCATGTCATCAATAAATTAAATTATCTACATAAGAACCCAACGGATTGCTATCCGTTGGCGTCAGGCTGTTTATCAAAACATCTCTTTCAGATCTTCTTTTTCATATTCCTTCAGGTCGCGTTCAGCTCGGATTTTTTCCCACTTGCTTCGCACATTCTTTGCGTACCCGCGAGCCATTCGATAATCCTGGCTGGTAAATCTCCAAATAACCTCATCATGCTTTGTAATAAGGATCATATCCTGGGGCGCAACCCAAATGCTCTGAAGTTTATCGCTGTTTGGCAGCGTTTGTTTGGCTTGTTCTAGTGCTTGCTGAGAATTACTCGCTTGGGTTCTATCAACAGAAACATATTGATCGCCAGCATTTTGTTGCGTGAAAATTTCAAAGGTGCGCAATGGGCCGGCTTCTGAAGATGTAGGCAGAGCCGATTCCGTGCTGCCAATCGCTTCTCGGGGTATGGCCCAGATATTTACACATTCCTGGTCCTGGCCATAATGTTCACAGGCAAAGCGAAGGGCCATCTCATCATCTATTGCATTGACCCAGCCAGCGTAAATGTGCGGGCCGCCATCTTTAAGCTGCGTGAAAATTACATACGAGTCCATATCCCCTTCCTCTGGGAATTGGAGCTCATCTGTACGCAATGGTATGTTCATTCTTCTCTTAGAAGTTGGCATAGTTTCTTCTCCCCGTAATTACGCAGCCGGGGGCATTGCGGTACTGCCTTGGCGAATTGCTTGTCTTACCCATCGGCCTTGTTCATAAGAGAATCGTCGTAGGCCAAGGCGCTGTTTGTTGCAGGGGCCGTTACCGCGGATTACTCGATAAAACTCTTCCCAATCCGGTTCTGTAAAGCTCCAATTGCCGGTCGATTCATCTAGCTTAAGGTTTGGATCAATCTTTTTACTTATCACCAAGCCGTTTTCATCTTTCTCAACAACGTGGATTTTTAGTCCAAGGTCAAGTGCTGCCGGTGCGAAGCGATTAATGAATCTTTGCCTTAAATTATCATTACTAACGGTTTTCATCCGCCAACGCATGGGTGGCAGACTTTCACAATTCGGTTTATCTGGCGGGCCGAAGAACATAAGCGAGGGATACCACCAACGATCAAAGGCATCCTGGCCCATTTGGCGCTGCATAGGTGTTCCGGTCATCAAAGTCAGCACCATATCTTCGCCACTTTTGAAGTGGAACGCTTCTTCCATATTGATGCGTCTCATTGTGCGGACATAAGGGCCATAGGCTCCATCTGCGAGGGACTTTTGGTTTAGGATCGCAGCCCCATCAATCAGCCACTGGATCATGGTGATATCACCCCAGGTTGGCGCGGGGTAATTAAAAACATTGTGGTATTTGGTCTTGCCGGTTATCAGGTCGCGCAGCATTAGATCCCTCGATTTGCCGAGGTCTTGCGAGACTCTATAAAGCATTTGCCCGTGGCCAATTTCGTCCTGAACCTTTGCGGTCAATGCTAGCTTGCGCAGCAAACTTGGAGCGCGTGTGATCCATTCACCTTCGGGCAATGCTCCAATTATCTCAGAGTTGGCATGATGCTCCGCCATTTTTAGCATGCCTGTGCGATAAGCTTGTGGCATCCAATCGTCTGCTTCAAGGAGTGTTCCGTTTGCGATCTTAGCTTCAAATTCAGCTATTTTTTCCGGATCTTCCTTCACATTATGATCAATGTGCATTCCCACGTTTGAGCTTCCTGACATTACTGAAGAATCCTTTCGATCAATCTATCTAATCTCTACTAATCACCGTTGCTATACCCTGGCCGACGCCTACGCATAGTGTAGCCAGGCCGAGGCTTGTATTCGTGCGAATTAATTCATGAAGCAGTGTCGTGACAAGCCTGGCACCGGTGCAGCCTAGCGGGTGGCCGATGGCTATGGCGCCACCATTTGGGTTCACCTTCGCTTCATCTAATCCTAGTTCGCCAATACATGCTAGTGCCTGGGCAGCAAAAGCTTCGTTTAATTCAATAATATCAATATCAGACAGCTTGAGTTTGGCTCGCTCTAAGACTTTTTTTGTGGCTGGCACAGGACCTAATCCCATACAAGCAGGATCAACTCCCGCAGTTGCGGAGCAGCCTACATAGCCAAGTGGCGATAGCCCCATGGATTTTGCAACTTCAGCTTCAACTAATAAAACAGCCGCAGCACCATCGTTTATTCCAGCGGAATTACCTGCTGTGACGGTTCCTTTTTCATCCTTTGCGAATACTGGTTTGAGTGTGGCAAGTTTTTCGAGGGGAGTTTCAGGCCGAGGGTGTTCATCCGTATCTACAATAATCGCATCTTTTTTTCTCTGGGGAATTTCAATTGGGACTATTTCATTATCAAACTTGCCCGATGCGTTGGCAGCCGCCCATTTCTGCTGACTGTCAAATGCGAATTTATCTTGATCTTGGCGATTGATATTGAATTTACGTGCCACGTTTTCAGCGGTTTCACCCATGGAGTATGGGTGGTAAAGTTCTGAAAGCTTAGGATTTGTAAACCGCCAACCGATTGTTGTGTCGTACATTTCTGCGTTACGATCAAACGCCGCTTGCGATTTTGCGACAACAAACGGCGCTCGACTCATACTCTCAACACCACCAGCAATAAACACGTCGCCGTGACCCGCTTCAATCATCCTCGCAGCGATGTTGATGGCTTCAAGCCCCGATGCGCAGAGGCGATTAACAGTGCAGCCGGGGACAGTCACCGGCAGCCCCGCAAGCAATGCAGCCATCCTTGCCACATTTCGATTGTCTTCGCCCGCTTGGTTTGCTGCACCAAAGTAGACATCTTCTATGAGCGATGGATCGATAGCGGATTTATTAATTACAGCCGAGATGATGGTCGCAGCCAGATCATCAGGCCGAACCGAAGCCAGTGCTCCGCCATAACGGCCAATGGGCGTGCGGAGGGCAGTAATAATGGCAGCTTTTCGCATAGGCAGATGATAGCGGAGAAGGGAGAAGAAGGCTTTAGGTGTCAGGAGTCAGGTTTCAGGGTTCATATTCACCCTCCCTTTTAGGGAGGGGGTTAGGGGGTGGGTATTTTTGTCAATTCACTATCAATACTCTCAACAGCTTGCAATATCGCGTTGCCAACAGCTTCAAGATCTTGAAGCACATCATCATTAGTAACGCGCATAACGCGGTACCCTAGCTTCTTAAGCGATCGAGTTCGAGCTTCATCAGTATCTGCACGACCAACATGACTTTCACCATCAACTTCTACAATGAGTTTGTGTGCAGGGCAGCAGAAATCGACAATGTATTTTCCTATTACAGCTTGCCTGCGAAACTTAAGACTATCGAGTTGGCTTTTTCTTAATAGTTGCCAAAGTATTCTTTCGGGTTGGGTTGGGAGATTTCGCATCTCTGCTGCTCTTGCGCGCAAGACTGGGGGTATGCGGTGTTGTTTTTGTTTACTGGAAGTTTTGTTCACTGCTTTACCCACCCCCTAGCCCCCTCCCTGGAAGGGAGGGGGAATAAGATTTGCCGATTTGTTGTGCCCATTCGAATGGGCCCTTGGGGTAGTTTACGCCAAACTTTAGTGCGGTGTCGATATCTTGTTTCTCCGCAACACCCCTGTCGTAAGCGTGCTGCGCTTGAGTGAATAACGCAGAAAGTATTCGCGCAAAGACATATTGTTGAAGCTCATCACCAGTTTCATCTGTCGCAGCGCGTACAAACCCGCTTGCGGCTTCGCGTTGCTGTTCATTTAACCCTAACGGTATTAAATCAATATCAATCGCAGCACAAGGCGAATCACCACTATAGTCATAAACGCCGCGCCCCGTCTTCTTCCCCAAATAACCATCCGCAACAAGCTGCTCCTGCAAACTACTAGGAGTTAACAGTGGGGGCCGATCAAGCTGCTCCCAAACACTTCTTGATGTTGCGGTATTAATATCCTGCCCGATCAGATCAGTAAGTTCCAACGGCCCCATACGAAACCCGCCAAGCTGCTTCATGGCATTATCAATTTGCTCAGGTGTTGCGTAACCATCTTCAAGGATCCTAAATGCTTCAAGGTAGTACGGCCTAGCAACGTGATTCACAATAAACCCAGGCACATCCGCTGCCCGCGCAACTTTCTTACCCCATGATTCTGCAATCTTCGCAACACGATCTGCAATCGCAATATCAGTTTTATCACCCTTAATAACTTCAACCAGCTTCATAATTGGAGCAGGGTTGAAAAAGTGCATTCCTACGGTTCGATGAGATTGCCCAATGGCTTCGCCGATCTTTGTTACCGATAGTGATGAAGTATTTGTCGCAATAATGCAGTCGCTATTTAATGCGGGAATGATATTGCCCAGCACCTTGGCTTTGATATCCAAATCCTCAACAACCACTTCAATAATAAGTTCGCAATTGCTGAAACAATCTGGCGAGTTCGCAACAAGCAAGTTCTTTGCAGCAACATCTCGCTGATCTTGTGTTGAACGTTCCTTCTCAACCAGTCGATCCAAACGTTTATTTATACCTGCTATTGCAGCGTGAACCGTCGCTTCATCCACATCCATAAGCTCGACGGTCCAGCCGGCCATTGCCGCAACCTGTGCAATGCCCGCACCCATTGTCCCTGCGCCAATAACACCAACCGTTTTTGAACTCATATTTATCATCAACACGTTTAGCCGCGACCCGACAGGGGAGCGCTTAGCGCGGAGATTGGCTGCACAAACCCCCATACCTGTCGCTGCTTACCTTCTTTTAGTGGATTATCTTCAACGTATTTAATTGCACGCACAATATCTTCATATGAATTCAGATACACCTTCCATTGTCCACGCGCCCACATTTTGGGCAATCGCTCACCTTCATTCGCAAGTGAAGCAAACGGATGCAAGTTATCGCTTGCAAGTTTGTGCGAAGCAGCACCCTTTAGCAGATTAGTAGCATATTCAATTTTATATCTGTGGCGAGAAATTACCATATGCACATGCTCGGGCAGGATTGTGCAAGCTAGAACATTTAAACCACTAATTTGTGCGAAGTCTGCGAATCCGAAGCCAATACTTCTAGCTTGATTGCCGGTAAATTGAACTGGTGGATATTTTAGTTTACGTTTAGCAGCCTCGCGCATTTCCTGGTCGTGTCTGTGGCCTGCAACGGATTGGCGAGTTTGAGTTTTTGTTGCTTTACCGAAGCGGAGCAATTCCCATGCGCCTATGAAGTTTGACCAGGATCCTCTGGGGTCGTTGGGGAGCCAAAAGCCGTAGGAGCAGAAGATGATGTGGTATGCCTTAACCACGGGCTAAACGTTCCCCTGTCGGGTGGCGGCTAAACGGGCTGGTTTTTGTGACTTAATACCATTGCACACTCTCCAAACGCTCCCCTGTCGGGTCGCGGCTAAACGGGTTGGTTTGCGGTTAAACATTATTTTCCCGTGAACTCCGGTTTGCGCTTTTCTAGGAATGCGGTTACGCCTTCGAAATGGTCTTGGGTTTTTCCTGCGGTGTCTTGTGCGAATGACTCTGCTTTTAATTGACTATCAAGATCGTTATCAAATGATTGGTTTAATAGACGCTTAGTTAGCGCTAACCCGCGGCTGGGCATTGCTGCGAGCTTCTTTGCCATGGCTCTTGCTTCATCCATTAGTTGATCCGCTTCTACAACCTTATTAACCAGCCCAAGTTTTAATGCTTCTTCTGCACTAATCTTGTCGCCGGTGAAGCAGAGTTCTTTGGCTTTTGCTAGTCCTACAAGTCTTGGCAGTATGTAGGTGCTACCCGTATCAGGAATTAGCGCGACATTTATAAACACTTCTATTAGTGATGCATAAGTTGATGCGATTCTTAGATCACACACAAGCGCGATGCTGCAACCCGCGCCTGCCGCCACGCCGTTAATCGCTGCTATGACTGGCTTATCCATATTGAAAATGAGTTTTGCGATGGGATTGTAACGTCGATCCAAATCCTTACTGAACTCCGGAACATAACCAGGCACATAGCGATCCTTTAGATCACCAAGATCCTGACCGGAGCTAAACGCTTTACCCGCGCCTGTGATAATAAGTACGCGCACATCCTTATCACGAGCTGCTTGCTTTAATGCATCCTGCAATTCAAATGAAAGCTGATCGTTAAATGCGTTGTAAACTTCAGGGCGATTGAGCGTGATCGTGCAAATGTGATCAGAAACTTCAACCGTTAATTTTTCAAATGTCTTTTCAGTAGCAGTAGCTGGCATTACATATATTCCTTCTTAATTCTTGCTGAACGCTGAACGCTTCTTACTTCCCCTTAAACTCCGGCTTACGTTTTTCCATAAAAGCGTGCATTCCCTCTTTTTGGTCCTCGGTAGCAAACAGAATATAAAACAGCTTGCGTTCGTATTCGAGGCCTTCACTCAAATGCATTTCGTGAGCTTTAAGCACAGCTTCCTTAGCCAGCCGAAGTGCGATCGGGCCTTTGGTTGCCATCTTCTTTGCAACCTTGAGAGCTTCAGTAAAGAAGTGCTCAACAGGCACAACGCGGCTTACAAGTCCAGCATCCAGAGCTTCAGTTGCGCTTAGAAATCGGCCGGTCAAAATCACATCCATTGCCTGGGCTTTACCTATTGCTTTGGTAAGCCTTTGCGTGCCACCAGCACCGGGCATTACGCCAAGGTTTATTTCGGGTTGGCCAATTTGTGATGTATCTGATGCAATAATTACATCACAGTGCATCATCAGTTCGCATCCGCCCCCTAATGCGAAACCGCTCACAGCAGCGACAATGGGTTTTTTTATTTTCTTAACGCGTTCCCAAGTTGCGAATTGATCGCGCATATACATTTCGATAGTAGAGCGATCGGCCATATCCCCTATATCCGCCCCTGCTGCAAACGCGCGTTCACTTCCTGCGAGTACAATAACGTAGATGGATTCATCATGATCGAACGCTTCCATTTGCTCTGCCAGTTGATGCATCAATTCGGGGTTAAGCGCATTAAGAACCTTGGGGCGGTTAAGGGTGATAACGCCAACGGCTCCATCGGTTTCTGCTAAAATGAGTTGTTCGCTGGTCATTGGTTTTGTCTCAAGGATTGAAGTAGTCATCGTTTTGCTCGTTCGATGAGGGATTTTAATTTTTTCTTAGGTAATACACGCTGCGTTTGTCTGCCACGCCCTACTAAGCGCTCACCATCATAAGCGCAGATTTCACAAATGACTTTTCTATCATCAACTTCCACCGCCTCAGCTACTACTCGAATGGTATGTCCCAGGGGAGTTGGCGAAAGATGTTCAATCGACAGGTGAGAGCCGATCCCTTCTTCGTGGTCATCTAGATGTGGGGCCAGTACCTTGCGGGCAGCCAATTCCATGTGATAGGCCATTGACCAGGTGGAATAAACCTTATGCACCACGATGCCATCAAAAGCTGGGCACATATCTTCGGTGACCAGAGCGGTGACTTCAGCTGAGTTTCCGATTTTTAGCGATGATTTCATTTCTAAGGTGCAGTGTAGCATTCTCGGAAGATTAGTAAGCTAGACTGCTGGCTATGCAAGATCTGCTTGGCCTGGCAATTTTACTTCTTGTAGCGCTATTAGCGTTATTATTCGTGCTGGTTGGGATACTAGTGCATGGCTCAACGCATCCTCCAAGGCATACTGCGGGTTATGCGGTTGCTAGGAATTTGCCTTGCGATCCGGGCGATTTGAAACTGCCGTTCGAGGAGTGGACGCTTGATCTAGCGGATGGTGCAAAATTACCTATCTGGGAAATCGCTTTTGATAAGGGGGATATTACGGCTGTATTCATTCATGGCTGGGGTAGATCGCGGATAGATATGCTTAGCAGTTTGGAGCCTTGGAAAGGTCTTTGTAATCGCTTGGTTTATTACGATTTGCGTGGACATGGCGATTCTGAAAATTGTAAAAGTCGACTCGGCTGCGATGAGCACAAAGACTTAATCGCGTTGCTTGAGCGGTTAGGTGAAACAAACTTCTTGTTGGTAGGCCGATCTATGGGCGCAGGTATCGTAATCGCAGCGGCTGCAAGTGAAAATAAAGTTGCTGATGCGATCGCAGGTGTTATCGCTTACGCGCCATATATAGATTTTAATAAAACACTGCGCGGCCGATTGCTGAGCATGGGTTATCCTGCTCGTCCTATTAGTGATTTAGCTGTTGTTTGCTTTACCCTGCAAGGACTAAAACAAAATAGCGTACTTAAAGATGCAGGTTGTATGCGCTGTCCCTTATTAGTGATTCATGGAAGCGAAGATAAAATTTCAACCGCACAGGACTCTCAAATGATTGTTGACGCTTCAAAGTATGGCCAGCTATATACAGCAAATGGTGCAGGCCATAGCGATGCACATTTAGTAGACGCAAAAGCGCATGATGAAGTAATATGCGAATTTGTCAATCAGAATCTGGCTCGGTCATAGACATCGCATCAAGAAGTTCATCGAGCCGTTTGGGTTCAACGAGTTTCTTCTCAAGCACATATTCGCGCACGGTTTGGCCAGACGCGAACGCACCTTTAGCAACCTTCGCTGCTTCATCGTAACCAATTTCCGGTGCTAACGATGTACACATCATCAAGCTTTTTTCTACTAAACCCGTTGCAATAGCTTTGTTTAACGATAAATCTTTAATGCACTTATCCGCAAATACACTTGATACGTTTGCAAGAAGTTCGATTGTTTGCATCAGGTTGCTAGCCATCATGGGCATTGCCACGTTTAGTTGTAAAAGTGAACCGATGCCTCCTAAGCCACCTGTTGTTATTGCTGCATCATTGCCAATTACCTGACATGCAACCTGCATTACCGATTCGCAGATTACGGGATTTACTTTGCCGGGCATTATTGATGAGCCTGGCTGAATTGCGGGCAGGGATAGTTCATATAGCCCGCAGCGAGGGCCTGAACCAAGCCAGCGAATATCGTTTGCGATCTTTGAAAGGCTTACTGCGATGGTTTTTAATTCGCCCGATGCTTCGACGACACAGTCGCGCGTTGCCTGGGCTTCATAATGATTGAGTGCTTCAGCAAATTTCACTCCCGTAGCTCTTGCGAGTCGTGCTGCGACGAGTTTGCCAAAGCGTGGGTGAGTGTTGATTCCGGTTCCTACTGCTGTTCCGCCGATGGGCAGATTTTCGGCTAAGCGTATCATGGCGCGTTCTGCTCTTTTAATAGAATATTCCGCTTGAGCTGCAAAGCCTGAGAATTCCTGTCCAACGCGAATGGGCGTAGCGTCCATCAAATGTGTTCTGCCGATTTTTACAACATTGTCCCATTTTCTAGCTTTGTTTTTCAGCCCGCTAGTTAGTTTTTTTAGTGAAGGGATGAGGTTATTATAAATCGCAAGCGCAGCTGCGACCTGCATTGCGGTGGGGAATGTGTCGTTTGACGACTGCCCCATATTTACATGATCGTTGGGGTGGATGGGGTCTTTAGCCCCTATTTTCTTACCCGCATTCTTACAAGCTATATTTGATACAACCTCGTTGACATTCATGTTGGTAGAAGTGCCTGAGCCGGTCTGAAACACATCGACGGGAAAGTGCTGCATCATCCCCGCATCGGAAGGATCATCTTCAACTGAAGCGATGATCTCATTGCACGTTTCAACGATCAGCTTTGTTCGTTTTTGATCGAGCTTGCCAAGTTCGCGGTTAGCTTCTGCACAGGCACGCTTTAACAGCCCAAAGGCATGAATGACAGTGGGGGGGACAGTTCGGCCTGATATTGGGAAATTAAGTACAGCCCGCTGCGTTGATGCTCCGTAGAGTACAGAAGCGGGGACTTTCATCTCGCCCATGGAATCACGTTCAGTGCGAGTTTTTGCGGTAGTTTTAGTTTTCTTCTTTGCCATGATGCAAACCCTAACAGGCCTTGGCAATTGTGCAAAGCCGAGCATCAGTTTAATGCAGCAGTTGCGGTACAACCTCGCTGGCTTTACCCAACAATTCAAAATCCGCAAGATGACTTGCATCACTTGTTTGTGTATTAACAATGATGATCTTTGCACCTGCTGACTTGGCTAATGCGATTAAGCCCGCAGCAGGATAAACCGCAGCACTCGTACCAATTACAAGTAATACATCACAATCACTACAAGCTCGCTCAGCTTTATCCCACGCATCTGTTGGCAATGATTCGCCGAACCACACCACGGCAGGCCTAAGCTGCGATCCACAGTTTGGACAATCACGAAGAACCGGTGGATCATTCATCGGTACAGCTTCATTGAACCCGCATGAGCTATGACAGCGATCGCGCGCGATTGTCCCATGAAGTTCAATGATCTGTGCTGCGCCTGCTCTATGAAGCAAATCATCAACGTTTTGTGTTACGTTTATAATGTCGGATCGAGCTGCAAGGGCGCAATGAGCTTGGTTAGGAACAGCAGCAGCGATATCTTTTCGTCTTTGCCCATACCACTGAATAACAAGTTTGGGATCTTCTTCAAAGCCTTGCGGTGAAGCTAAGCGCATGGGATCATGCTTGGCCCACATTCCGCCGGTTTGTGCATCACGGAATGTTGAAATACCTGATTCAGCACTAAGCCCTGCACCGGAAAAAGAAACAATGCGCGTGGCAGCTTGGATTATTGTTTTCGCTTGCTCGATCACCCAGCCGATTCATTTTCTATCGCACCTGAATTCCCAGACTCATCTATAATCTTGGCATTTGCTGCATCGAACATGGCCTTGGTTTGCTCGTCTAAACCATCAGCAAATCTGCGACTAATTTCATCACGTAGTCTTGCAGCTACTTGTGGATCAGCCTCTACAGTTTCGCTGAGCAATTTTACCCAAGTTGCGGAATCGCCTGCCATGCCAAACGCCAGTTCATATTGATTTGCAAGTGCTGCAGCTTTGAATCTCAATTGCGCTAGATTAGGCAGCGTTACCGTTTTATCGATTCGCAGCAATAGATCGTGTGCTTGTTGATACTTGCCCGTTACAATCCAAAGTTCGCTTAATCGCATAAATAATGGCCAACGTTCGTCTGCGCTCAATGCGTTTTCAGATAACTGCGCCCCGCGCGAAAGGATAATCCCGCGCAAAGTCTCATCAATGTGAGTAATCCCGATTAGTACATCATCAGCTTGCAACATCAAATTGGCGGGGAGCTTAGAGCTAAACGTAACAAGAGTGGTGGTCCACATCTGGTTTTGCGCAGTTGGCGCAACTAACGCAGCCAGCTCTCGTAATGTCGCAACATCGTATGGGCCACGACTTAGTAACTTTACTAGATATGGGAAGACAGCCTCATCTGCTGCGTGCTGTCTTAACGGATCAATAATCTTTGCATGAGCAAGTCCCTCAGCAACAGCGCTGCGCAATAAGGGGTCATCCGAATTCAGCCAAGTTTCCAACTGTGCGCCATCGGGTTGTTGTCCAAGGCCAGCTAACAATCTAGCTCCACTTACTTGAACATCTTCGCCCAAGGTCTGACGGATGGCAACGCTTACTTTGGTTAGCTGATCTTGGTTCAATGAACCGTTAATAACTAGCGCCCAAAGCGCATCCGCAGCAGCAGATTTCGCGTCTGTATGGCTTAGCCACTTCACAGCAAGCTCAAATCCCTCAATGGTGGGTCGTTTATATAGGATTTCCAAATACGCTGCGGCTCGACTTGGATCGGTCTCATGTGCAAGAACTGCAACCACCAACTCCGCCGTTGATGTGTAGTTAAGATCATTGAGCAATCGAGCAGTTGATACGCGCAGAGTCGGAGATTCGCCGGGATCTGCTAGTCGCTGAGCAAGTTTGTCCTGTACATCAACGGGTGGTATTTCGCTATCACGAAGCAATCGCTCTACTCGATCAACCGCAAACTGCCTCACATCTGTCCATGGCTCACCAAGAAGTTGTTGCAAGCGGACAAACTGTTCTTGAGGTGATAGTCGAACAAATAATTCGCGTTCCGCTTCAGCTATTCTCTTAGCAGCATCGTCAAGAGAAGTTTGTTGCTGTTGTGCTTGTTGCTCTAACTGAGTAATGCGCGAACTTAAACGCTGCACCATGATGCGCAGCCAATCTTCGTAAGGTTCGTTTTTGTGTTCCGCCCACCATGTGCGCCAACGATTTACATTTCGGCCATGCGGCAGGCCGGTTAGCTTTTGTAAGCTATCGCAAACTCCGTTTAAAATATCTTGCGGTTCGGTGGGTTGTCGTTCAAGAAGCTGCATCAAGTAACCCGCACTTTCGCGGCTTCTAAATGATCCCAAAGCTGAAATAGGGCCAAGTCGTTGGGCGGATGCCGCTCTTGCATCAAGCGTCGCGTCTGCGACTTGTTTAAGAGCAGAATTGCCATATCTAGGCAACACGATGCTGAGCCTTGATACTACAGTTGGAGAACCATTTTGTAGAGTCGATATTGCTGCTGGAAGTAGTTCCGTTACTGGCTCAGCAGCACTATCAAGTGCATTAATAACAGCAATTACAACTGGCTCTTGATCGCTGCCCAAGGCTGCTGTGAGTACAGCAAATGCTTGGGGTATCTTCATGGCAATTAGCTCTTCAGCTGCACTTTGTCTGGTAGCTGAATCTGTCCCACTTGCGACTGGGGCCATGAGCGTACTTCGATAGATCCGAAGCTGATTTGACTGTTGTGAAGTGAGGCCGTCTTGGTCGTCCTGAAAAGGAAGAATGGCCAAAACGTCAGAAATAAGGCCTGGAGCAGCTTTATCGTCTAAACTACAAGAGATAAGTTGGCTGGGCATAACAGCCAGACAGAGAATAATCGAGGTCCGACCTCGAAATCTAGTAGATTGGGTAGACATATCGTACAGCTTGGGCAAGACTACACTAATAATAGTACTTACAGAATCGTATCGGCTACTTTTTGTCAGTTAAGCAATGGAAAAATGAGTCAAGGTAATGGATGCCCATGAGCGAGTGGATTGATGCTGAACAACACGCAGATCGTGCATTAGAGATGTACGAGCATGGCCGATGGGCTGAGGCTGAGTCTGAACTCCGCAAGGCTTTATCCTTAAACCCACATCAGCCAGAATGGCTATTTAATCTGGGTTTGACGCTTGAAGCTGCGGGTCGAGATGCGGAAGCATTTGCCAGTTATGAGCGAACTGCTTCTTTAATGCCTGGCCAGGCTGATCCACTCATGGCTGCGGGAATTGTCGCTATTCGCTTAGAGCAGTACGAGCGGGCAATTGAATTGCTCTCAGAAGCCCTGAGAATCGACCCACAAAGCGAACTTGGTTACGCCCACCAAATCGAGTGCTACACCCATTTGGATAAGCACGATGAAGCGGAGACTATGTTTTATCTTGCTCAACAAGAACTGGAAGAACCTAGCGCCCATTGCCTGGCCATGATGGCTGAGAGCTTGGTAATAAAGGAAGATCACGATCGGGCGGAATGGTGTTTTCGCGAGGCGCTTAGGTTAGATCCCTCGCTGCCTCGATTGCGATCGAGGCTTGGATCGATTTACGCTGCCACCGGAAGAAATCGACGCGCGCTTCAAATGTACTTACGTGATCTAAGAAGCGATCCAGGAAATATTGATACGCTGCTTGATTATGGCGAGCTGCTGATTGACATGGGCAGAGTGCCCGAGGCCGCAGAAAAATTCCGCAGAATTCTAGAGCTTGAACCAGCCAACGTTGATGCACACCACCATCTAGGAGAGATCGCCCTTAAAGCTGGTCGATACGAACAGGCCAATCTCGAATTCGAATTAGTGCTCAAGCTCGACCCTGAATATCCACGAGTTCGTGAAGCCTTGGCTGCATCTTTCTTACGCAGAAACCGAATCCAAGATGCCAAGCCATTTCTTATTGAAGAATTAGAGATCATTCGAGCGAGAGATCTCGATCATGTTCGACTATATGAACTTGCTTCGCTTGGCGAATTGCTGCTTCAAGCAGGATTGGCCAATGAAGCTTGTTTTATTCTACAACTGGCTATTAAGAAGCAGGATAATGATCCTGAGCTTTGGATGAATCTGGCTAGAGCACGCTTCATAAAAGGTGATCGCTCAGGAGGATCTGCTGCATCAAGGCGTGTGATTCGTCTTGATAACCAGTGTGTAATTGCAATGCACAATCTTGCATTAGCTGCCCTTGAAGAAGGGCGATTGAGACTTGCATCCGGCTGGATTTCTCGTGGGCTTAAGGTTGATCATCACGATCACGGACTGAGGCGATTGAGGATGAAGCTCTACGCTATGTGGATTGCCCAAAAAGCTAAATCCCTGGTCGATAGGGCATTGCCTTGGCGCAGTTAAAGCCCTTCAGTACATACATTTTGATAATAGTGCTATACAGCTATACAGAGCCGACTAAAGCGTGGCGCTGGTATATGGCAAAAGAGCCATATATCTAGCACGCTTGATAGCGCTTGCGATCATTCGCTGTTGTTTAGCCGTTACGCCTGAACGTTTACGAGAATAGATCTTTCCGTTAGGCGTCATCAAGCGACGAAGATCATCAATGTCCTTGTAATCAGCAAACATTTTCCCATCAGGGGAATTGTGAATGCAATTGGGACGGCGTGTAGGGGTTCGGTACGAACGGTTCATGGGAAATCCTTTTAGGTCGTCATGGATGCGTTTGGACGCAGCCTAATCCTTATTGATTTGGCGACGAGATGGTCAGGATAGCCCTAACAAGCACAGAATCAAGCATCTGGACCTACTCTAGGCCCACATAAAGAACCTATTTGGTACGCTCAAACCTAGATTTTCAAGCTCAAGAGCGTATTAAGGTTCAGCAACTAAAAATCTATCTCAGATCCTTCACAGGGCCATTTTACCTAATTCCTACAAAGACTTTGAAACCGCATGTTTCCCCATGCGAAATAATGGTTGAATTACAACATAAACCTTTCCTCCTCTCCTCCTTCCTTTACACATGCCGACCGGTACCCGCCCGACGTTGCCCCCACCGTCGAGACACCGGTCGGCGGTTTTTTTATAATTGAGTCATTTTTTGTGATTCTGTAAATATCTGCCCCAAAGCCGATATCGTATTAGGTAAGAATGCGTCTACCTCTAATCGGAATTACAGTTGATTTCCAAGACGATAGATACACCACCAAGTGCGCTATTGCCAAGATGGTTGCGCTTGCTGGTGGTACGCCCATCTTGCTTCCTTGTATTAGCGAATTTGCTGCGCAGTATGTCCAGGCATGTGATGGCTTAATCCTTAGTGGTGGCGACGATCCAATTATGGAACATTGGGGGATCACAACACACAAACAAGCCAAACCAATATCTGCTCAGCGACAAGGTTTCGAGTTGGCGCTACTTGATGCACTTGATGATGAAAATAGCAAACCAGTATTCGGTATCTGCTTAGGTATGCAGTTAATGGGGCTACATAACGGCGGAAGCTTAGATCAATTCTTACCCGATTCTTTAGAAACATCTGATCAACATTGGGGCAATATTGATCACCCAATTGCAGGTTCACTTGGTGAAGGCACTGTTCATTCTCATCACAGACAAGCACTAACCCAGCCGGGTAGATTAAGTATTGTTGCTAAGTCTCCCGATGGAGTGATCGAAGCGATTCAAGATAATGATCGAGATTTCTATCTGGGCATTCAGTGGCATCCCGAGCGAACTGAAGATGAAAACCTTGGGCTTGGATTATTCAAACGTTTCGTCCACGCTAGCCGCGAATCCGCCCTTTGTAAACAAGCTTAAAAATACCTTTGGTGCCGAGGCGCTTTCAGCGTAGGGCAGTGCCTTTGGCCTGCCGTTTTATAATGTGCTATGCGCCTTGGGTTTTGCAGGCCAAAGGCCTGCCAAACCGCACTTTAGTAAACGTCAAAACATAAAATGAAATGTTTTAGCGGCGGGTTACCGACCAGCACGTCTAGTCTTGTAATGTAACTTAATTAAACGCTCCCCTGTCGGGTCGCGGCTAAACTGTACGTTGAAGCTTCAATGCCATAGACATAATTCTCGATACCTGTATCTTCGAGATGAGTTCCCCTGCGCAAGCCGCCGATCTTTTCTAGGGCACGCTGTGAACGATAGTTATGTATGCCTACGATTAAAATCACATTGTCTACGAAGCCAAACGCGTGCTCAAGCATGAGGTGTTTTAGTTCTCGGTTGTAAGTACCACCCCAATGGGATCTTGCCAGGAATGTCCAGCCGATCTCGATCTCACTTTGCTCCTGGTCGTAGCCATGGTATCTCGATGATCCGATGACGTTGCCGCTAATGCGATCAATGACAAGAAGCGCACCGCCGGATTCCATAGCTTCTTGGAAGAAAACCTCGAAGACCTTTTTTTGATACCGATCATTTGCGGGATGTTGCTCCCAGATTAGCGGATCAGCAGCGACAGCATATAGCGCATCAAAGTCATCCGCACAAAGCGGCCTGAGTTCGACTAGTTCACCTTTAAGATGTGGTTGAAGGTTGGGTGGCATTCATAGTTTCATTTGCTTATCTTCTGAATTGACAAGAGTGAGATTTACGCACTCATTACCATCTTGCAGTTTCTCCAATTGCAATTCATAATTAACAGGAATTGGTTTGCCGCCACTACCAACATCAAGCGCGTGAATACTTCCTTTGGTCTTTTTTCGACGATACCAACGAAAGCCTGCTGCATGTTTGAGCGTTCCGACCACTTTCATTGGATTAAGCCGATCAAAGGAAAACTGCTGGGCAACAAGCCAGTCTTTCAAATCTGTGTTATCTCTGGCCAATTCTATAAGATTTGGCACCGGTTCATTATCCAACAAGCTTACAGATTCGATCTTTGCTCGTCGTATTGTGACGAGAAGACAGTTAACATATCCGGCATTTCCTGACCATTCTCTTTTGTATTGTTTAGACATCTACTGAACTCCTCCCATTCAATTTTAAGTAAGCGTGCACATAGTAAAGAAAAATGGTAGGAATCTGTTATTAGAATCACTTAACAGTAGGCAACCAAGCGGCTAATAGATCTACTGTGGCTTTGAGATCCTTCTTGTCTATTGATTCGGTTACTGTGTGGATGTATCTTGTGCCGCAAACTATCGCAGCGGTTCGTGCGCCGCTACCGGATTTTTGGATTGCTGCTCCATCCTGTCCGCCTCTTGGAAGAATACATCTTTGATAAGGGATCTTTTTGCTTTTGGCGACCTTGGCTAATTCTTCAGTGAGTTTGTAATCCCCAATCATCGAGGAATCCTGGATCATTAAGCCTACACCGTCGCCGTGTTTGCTCACTCGATCTGTTTCGCCAATTCCGGGTGTATCGCAGGCTAGAGTTGTATCGAGACCAATACCTATATCTGCTTTGATAGCGTTGGCGGATGTTAGTGCGCCGCGCAAGCCGACCTCTTCCTGAACTGTAAACACAACAACAATTTCACATGCGTGCTTGGCGGACTTACCTTTTGCAATTTTCTTAATCGCTTCGATTGCAACAAAACATGCGATGCGGTTATCCAGCGCTTTTGAAACAATCTTTACGGGTTGTTCCAAGAAGGGCTCGTTCATTACAACATAGTCGCCGATCTTCACCTTCTTCAAAACTGCTTTCGCTTCCATACCCAGATCGATAAAGAATTCGCTGGTTTCGGGAATTTTCTTGCGATCTTCTGGCGATGAAATGTGTATGGGCTTACCACCTGGATTCATCACGCCTTCAAAGTCGCCTGTGTCACAACAGACCATAACTCTGCGCGAAAACAAATTTCGGGGGTCGAAGCCGCCTGCTGGGTTTACCCAGATGAAGCCACGATCATCTATATGTCTGACATAGAAACCAATTTCATCCATGTGGGCTGCGATCATCACGCGGGTTGGCGATTTCTTCGATTTTGTTGTGGCTTTTCGTGTACAAATCAAAGAGCCCATGGCATCGGTTGTTACAGTATCGAATAAGCCTTTGATATTTTTCTTGATCAGTTCTCGAACGCGTTCCTCTCGGCCGGGGATGCCTGGCGTTTCGCACAGATTTTTAAGCAGTTTCATGTCCATTGCTGATTGTTTCTCTTGTGATATTTTGAATTAAATTAGGTAAATGAATTCTAGATTCGCTATGGTCCTAAGATATACAGTTAAGGTAAAGCATAATGATCTACCAAAGCCCAATCCGCAAACTGCTAGAAGCATACCAAGGCCCGGATGTAGGCCCAGATGCCAGCTCCGCTAAAGCTGCCCACCGACCCGGAGCAGCCACCGGCGAGCGTACTTCTGGACTAATTGCAGAGTTTTTCACCTATTCATCCACGGAAGCCGTTGAGAAAACCCATCAGGTATCGTGCGAACTTGTGGGTAGCTTCGGGGATCTACATGCTGAATACGCAGCAATCAGAACCGGAGCAGGCATATTTGACAGCCCACATCGCGGGACAATTCAAGTAACAGGTCCAGAGCGGAAAGATTTTCTTAACAGGATGCTGACGCAGGAACTTAAGGATTTTTCTTCGGGTCAAGCAAGAGAATCATTTTGGCTGAACCGTAAAGGACGTATTGATGCGGATCTACTCTTAATGGAGTTGGGGGATCACATTCTTCTAGATGTCGATATTACACAGCTAGAGCAGGCAATAGAAACGCTTAATCAGTTCATCATTCTCGAAGATGTAAAACTCGAAGATGCCACCGAAAAATATCACCACATAGCTATCCATGGCAAACAAGCAATCGCAGTAATCGCCTCCGCGAGTGGCGATACTCAGTTCACACTGGAAAACCTGCAAACGAAAACCATCTCAATAAATTCGATAGAAGTAATAATCGTCAGACGCGATCAAACAGGTGAGATTGGCTTAGAGCTTATTGTGCCGCGAGATGATGCTGCGACTGTATATGAAGCGCTAATTGCTGAGGACAATAAGTCCAACAAACGTGTTCGCCCCATTGGTTGGTTTGCTTTTAATACAGCTCGCATAGAAGCGGGCACACCGCTTTTTAATGTTGATTTCGCAGCCAGTAATCTTCCGCATGAAACAGGTGTTGTTAATAACCGGGTCAGTTTCACCAAGGGTTGTTATCTGGGCCAGGAAATCGTGGCGCGCATACAAAGCCTCGGTAAACCCAAGCGTATGCTGGTTGGGCTGCGAATTAAAGGCGATGCTTTACCCGATGCGGGCGCACAGGTATACAAATCTGATGATGAGGATTCAACAATTGGAGTTGTAACTTCATCTACAATAAGCCCAATGCTGGGTTCTGCTCCGATTGCCTTTGCGCATATCGCTATTGTTCAAGCAGAAGTAGGCAATACCGTTATAGTAGAAGCAGAATCAGATAAAGTTGCCGCTACTGTATGTGATCTTATGTTTTACAAGGGATCGGCTGAGCAAAAGCAAATTGATATGCAAACTTCAAACCAAACGCCGACGGGTGAATCTAAGGCTTAGTGATGCTATTAGCGAAAATGTTTAAGATTGAAAGTTCCGAGTTGATTCTTTTCGTAGCAGGTGGCGTGCTAACACTTGTGGTAATAGGTATATTTGCATTTGTGTTGACTCGTAAGAACAAACACTAGCTATCAATTAAAATTCGTCATTTACATATGTCAGATTCCCCTAGCAGAAAAATCCGCATCACAGAAGTTGGGCCACGTGATGGATTGCAAAATGAAGCAAAGATCCTATCCGCTACGGACAAGATCAAGCTGGTTGATCTACTATCCGCCTGCGGCGTTGGGGAAATTGAAGTTTCCAGTTTCGTTAGCCCGCGCTGGATTCCACAGCTTGATGATGCAGATGAGGTATTTGCTGGGATTACGCGAAACAAGAATGTTATTTACTCCGCATTAGTGCCTAATGAGCAGGGGATGGAGCGCGCCTTAGCAGCTAAGGCTGAAAAAATATCAGTTTTTACCGCAGCATCAGAAACCTTTAGCCAAAAGAACACCAACGCATCAATCCAGGAAACTCTTAGCCGCTTTAAGCCAGTAATTAAGCTAGCCAAGCAATCGAATCTACCTGTTCGTGCTTATATCAGTTGCGTTGTTGCCTGTCCTTATGAAGGTCCGATCGCACCAAGCACAGTACGCGCACTTGCAAGCAAACTCCTTGATCTTGGCGCGGATGAAATCGATCTTGGCGAAACAATTGGCGTAGCGGTTCCCACAGATATTCAAGCGCTTTACGAAGGATTAGCTGATCTTCTAGAGCCATACGAAACAACACTTCACCTGCACGATACACGCGGAACAGCTTTGGCGTGCGCTCTAGCAGCTTTGCAACTTGGGGTAGCAAACTTTGATACATCGTGTGGTGGCATTGGTGGTTGCCCTTACGCACCAAACTCAGCAGGCAATTTAGCAACAGAAGATCTGGTATATATGTGCTCGAACATGGGTTACCAAATCAATATTGATATGAACGCGCTCTTTGCAGCTTCGCGTCACGTTGCAGCAGCTTTAGATCGTTCACTACCTGGACGTGTATTTAACGCTAATGGTGCATAATCACCATCTTCTTCAGATAGTTCCGGCAATTGGAAGCTGGCGATAGGCTCAGCTGCAAATTCATACAAACCATCGCGAAGAAGAATCGGCCAAACTTCCAATCTATCATATTGTAAACAAACAGCCAGCGGTTTACCGGGAAATCCAAACGCACCTGTATTGATAATCACTCGGCCATCAATCTGCCAAATGCCCGGCCGATGTGTGTGACCAAGAATCGCAAAGCGAGCCTGCGGCGAATAGTCCTTAACAAAACGGCTGACAAGGCGTGGGAATACGTGCCAATAGTGCAGCACCTGGATAATCGCCCATGGCCGAATCAACATTGCAAATAAACTCGAATGACCTGCTTCATCCTCCAGATCACTCCATTCTGCGTGTGAAGCTTTTTGTGAAGCTCCCAGTCGCGATTCAAGGTGATTGCGCGATTCAGGTTCAATTTCTGCAAGCGCCTCCTCATGCGCTTTTCGCATCCTTCCCGCAGCTGGGCTCCAAGGTGCGATGGCTGGATGTAGTACATCACCATGCGTTACAAATACTTGGTCGTCAGCCAAATGCAAATGTCGCACTTCTCCGATAAATGGATCGTGATTGCCGGATAGAAGCGTAAGAGACACGTTATCCTTGTCGCAAAAATCAAGTAGTTGTAAGAGTTGCGTAGCAGCTTGAGCCCAGTGCTTGGGATGATGAACTTCTGCAACGTCGCCGTTTATGATGAGGTTGGATGCGCCATCCCAAAGTGGTCTAAGTGCAGCTGCAGAAACCGCAGCTCCGCTTGGCCTTCCAAGATGTGTATCAGACAGTATGACTATGCGTTTGGTCATTAATAATGATTATCGACATGGGGCCAACTTCACTTCAGCGAGTAGTATGCCTCGGCAGGAATGCTAATCCGAATCTTCCAACAATTGGCAGACCTGTTTGGCGCCAGGCCCGAATGTGAGAACGTTCTTACCTTTTTTCTTTGATAATAGTGCTAATTTATCTGCATGATCCAGAAGCACAGACACGGTTGAGCCATCCCAGGGATAAGTTGCCAGGCCGCCGGAAATGCTTAGTGTTCCCGGTGCATCTATGCCAAGCTTTGGGTAATTCATTTTACAAATTTGTTGCTGGAAGCGATTGGCTATTTTTTCAACCGTATCAGGTGGCGTTGATCCAGCTTCACGAGGTCCAGCCAGATCTGCAAATATTACCGCAAACTCATCGCCACCTAATCTACAAACACGATCGCCACTTCGGATCATTGACTTAAGAAGGCGAACCGTTTCGCGGAGTATCTCATCGCCCGCAGCATGGCCGAACTGATCGTTGTACTGCTTAAAATTATCAATATCAAAGACCATCAAGCTGATAGCGCAGCGTTTTGTTGACGCTTCTTGCAGGATATCTTCCATGAATCGATCAAAGAACCTTCGATTCCAGGCTCCGGTTAAATCATCACGCAGAGATTGCAAACGAAAATCGCGATAACGCTTATCAAGTGACAGCCAGCGCGCCAGCCAATCCGCCCAAGGGGTAAGCGCTTGCGCATCTGTTTTTTTGGAGCAAAGCCAGCCAATGCTCTCATCATTATGTTCAACTTCCGCTGATGCGCTGCCATCATCTGCACAATTATCATCCAACCTCACATCATCCCATTTAGTTTGTTGTCTTATTAGCGTAAGTGCAGTATCAAGAACGCCTGAGCTTTCACTTTGTATGGCTTCTACCAGGTCTATATCGCCAAGCGATTCTGTCGTGGTAGCTTGTGTTTGAGTCCCTTTTTGTTTTTCACCAATAGCGGTTAATAGATCCGCATTGGTAAGCTCGCTCGGCTCCTGCTCAGTAACTACTGGCTCAACTTGCTTTTTAGATTCACGCGGTGGGTCATCGAATGGTTGTATTTCTTCACTCAACGCTCGCTGCAAATCATCACTGGTAACTGGTTCAAAAAGCACTGCATCAAAGTCTTTTACGTTTATATTTAATTCGCGCAATTGCCCTTTACTTTGAGCAATAACAACTATCCTTAATGCCGGATCAACTCTTCGAAACGCTTCTGGTGCATAAGCGATTCCATTTGGTAAAGCAGATAGTGAAATAACAACCGTTGAAATAGGCTTGGTTGCGTGAGCAGTTGTCACTTCACCAAGCGCTTCAAACATGCTGCTTACGCCGATTGCTTCGGTTGATAGTCCAACACAATAGCGCGTGAAATCAGTTTCATTAGCCACAACTAAAACTTGACTACGCGATGATCTTGTTGATTGCTTTGAGGCGCTCATGATTGGTTTTCCTGATCTTCAATATCCAGGAGCATGGCTAGCTCATCGCCTGATATATGTAAATCAGTAACGCCATCATCTTCATCATGTTTAATTACAGGATTAGTCTCAAACTCATCATGGCTTTGATTATTTTCGATTGGCTCAGAAACGCATTGCAACTTGCCCTTTTCATACGACCAAATCGAAACGATCGGCAGGTATTGAGCAATCGCACCCAACATGGTTTGAAGCTCAGGCCAATGCTCTGGCTCAACTACAATCAGAGCGATGCCTTCGCTGCGTGATAAACCCCAAGCTGAACGTGATGCTTGCGTTCGCTCAAGCAGGCAAAGGTCGCTCATAGCCAGCAGCGGCACATTTGTCTGTCTTACATGCCAATTGCGAGCTTCAAGCAGTTGCTTAAGCTCTTCATTTACGTGCTCTGGCTTCGGCGTAAGCACGATGCAGTTGGCTTTGCCGATTGTCGCTTCCATTTGTTGGTTCCGTTAGTAAATTACAGGAGACTCATGTATTGTAGCAATTGACGGTGGCGATGGAACCTGATTCTCTTTTTTACAATTATTACCCAGAGTCACAATCATCGTTAGTCCATCCCCAGCAATATCTTTGCGATAACTAAAGCTGCGTCCTTAGGCTCGTTATCCACAAGGTTTCTTCGCATTGCGCTTCTTTTATTTTCATCAGCCATCAACTTTAAGATGGTTTTGCCCACGAAATTGACGTTTTCTGCGGCATCAATTCGGTCCGTTTCTATTGCAGCACCCCCGATGTCCACCATGGGCTGAGCGTTTAAGCGCTGATGATCGTCCCTGTGATATGGATAGGGCATGAAGACAGTCGGTACAGCATTGGCCCAGGCTTCAGCAACGGAACTTGCCCCCGATCTGCTGATAGCTAAATCAGCTGCGCCCCATGCCAGGCCCATATTAGTTTGAAACTCATCAACCTTTGAGAGTAGGTTTGCTTGTTCGTAAGCACTTTTCAGGTCACTAGCAGAACCATGACCTGCTAAGTGATATATCTGCCAATCAGTATTTTTTTCCGAGATAGACTTTGCAAACGTGGCCATAAACTTATTAATACTTGTCGCGCCTTGTGAAGCGCCGGTAACCAGTAACGTGAACTTATCCGGATCAAGCTCTAATTTACTCTTGCAAATTGCTTGTTGATCATCAGCAACACAATTTCGTCGAATCGGCATACCGACTATCGCGTAATCAAATCCACTAGCGTGCCTAACTTCAGTTGCTAATAGAACGCGATCGCATTTTCGCGCTATCCAACGATTAGCTTTGCCCGGCGGATCATCGAGATTTACCAGCGTCGAAGAAATACTGCAAGATTTCGCTGCGGCTACTACTGGAGCAGAAACGAACCCACCCATTGAAACTATTTCACTGACATTTTTCTCTTTGATTATTTGTGTTGCTAAGCTTCTACTTTTTCGGTTATTTATTACAAATCGAAGCAACGCCAAGGGGTGTGGTGAAAAACCTGTTGCGGGTAAAGGCTCAAACTTTGCCTGTGCCTGAGTTAGCATATCTTTATCAATCGTCCGATTTGAACAAGCGAAAATACACTTAACTTGTGGGTCCAGCTCTAGTAGTCGCTCAGCCACAGCTAATCCCGGGCTGATGTGCCCGCCTGATCCGCCGCCTGCAAATAAAAACGTCTTATCAGGCAAATGAGAAGCTCGTTAAGTTGGGTTAGGTACGGTTTGTAAATTTTCTAGTGGCTGCGGGCTAGTCTTGTGATTGGTTCGGTCTATGGATATAAGCAGCCCTATACAAAAAGCGGTTAACACCCAGCCGGTTCCGCCAGAAGATATCAGTGGCAGGGCGATTCCCTTTGTTGGTGCGGTTCCGGTGACGACAGCCATATTTATTAGTGCTTGCAGGCCGATGGTTGCCATTACGCCCAGGCCAACCAATCTCGCAAAGGGGTTTAAGGTTTGGCGTATTATTGATAGGCCGCACAATAGCAATCCTGCGTAAAGTGATACAACTACAAGGCCGCCGATTAATCCCAATTCCTCGCAAATTACCGCAAAGATAAAGTCGGTTGTATCTTCTGGGAGATATCCGAATTTTTGTACTCCGTTACCTAAGCCCCGTCCCGCTAAGCCTCCGCCTGCGACCGCTGCCATGGACTGAATCATGTGGTAACCAATGCCCTGGGGATCTTGATAGGGATCAACAAAGGCGCGCAATCGATCTAGTCTATAAGGGTTGGCCATGATGGTTGCGACTAGTCCTGCAATTGCCGGGGGAGCTAGAACTGCCACGTGCCAAAGTTTAGAGCCGGCTGCGATGAGCATGACTACTGCCACCATACCGATAAGTGCTGCTGTGCCTAAATCTTCCATAGCGATTACTACGCAAACTATGCCGACAAAAATCATTGGCGGCAGGAATCCGCGGAAGAATTTGCCTAGCGATTCAGCTCGACGCGCTGCATACCAGGCAATGACAATAATCATTGTCCACTTTGCAATCTCGCTTGGCTGAAAGCCGATCGGCCCAAGCGTGATCCATCTTCGCGCCCCGTTTACTTCCCTACCGATACCCGGCACATGAACCGCAGCAAGAAGAAGTAATGAACCAAGAATCATCCACGGAATTGGTGATGCCAAGCCTTTAGATTTGTAAAGCCATTCGATATTCAGCTGCGAAGCCACCAGCATCATTATTAAAGCTATTAGTGCCAGGATCGTTGGCCGACCCAGCAAAACCTGCGATAGATCCAGGCTTTGCTCTGCGTTTACGGTTAGTCCAGCAGAGTTGACCATCACCACACCAAGTGTGAGTAGCGCAAAAACGATCAATATTAGTCCGCGTCCAGCTTGCATCATCCGCTCAATATCGGTTGTGCAACAAAGAGCATGTGACTTTTGGTGGAGAGGCCATAAGGGATGACTTATCAGTCTTGAGCAATGAAGCGATACGCTTTAATGGCGCCCACGACTTTCCGGGCGCAATCCCTGTGGCTCTTCTAGATGAAGGTACTAGGCATTAACGCATGCAATGCTCACTCGATGATGCGGCGGAGGGCGTTGTGCTGTTCGGAGGTAAACACCACTGAATCAAGTAGCTGTTGGGCAAGGTCACTGGCCTCTTGCACTTTGTCTTCGTGTTTCAGCCTGTGCACACGGACAAGTAAAGCTGGCGCGAATCCTGGTTGTTTTTGCAGCAACTCTTCCGCCATATCGTGAAAGATCGTCAGATCGTCAAAGGCAAGTGCGTGTTTAACAATCGACATTTGCAACTGAAGCTGCGGTCCCGGCCCAAGCCTTTGACTGAGGTTAATAGCTTTCTGGAGCATAACTTGTCCAGCTTCCTGATCACCCATCTTGCACAACAGTTCGGCGGCTCTGGGGTACAACTGGAGGACGGTAAGATTTTCAAACACCAACCGCAGCTCAATAAGGCGCACGAGGTTATAGAACGCAGCTTCAGAATCGCCGCGCTTACTAGCCTGAAGATACTCCACTTGATAAACGTCCATGCCATCGTCTACTGTCTCGAACTGCTGGTACTGCCGCAACCGTTCGTTCATGTCCTCGCCGGTGGCATCTCGTATTGCCGTGATCAGGTCCTCTGAGCGAACCTGAGCCATGTCTCGTAGATGATCCAGGATCTCCTTCACACACCCGATTCCGTGATGCTCGATCAATCGTTGGGCTTCGTATGTCGCGAAGACACTTCGTGCGCCCTTTAGTTGTTTCTCTCTACCGAATGGCGTATCGGCGACCGGTTTCCAGTTACGCTGTCTTTCGAAGGCAAAATTATCAGCAGGCCAGTACCGTAGGTTTATGTTGTGCTCGAGATCGGCGTAATCCTTGGTATTGAAGAATGCTGCAAAGTCGGATGCAGCTTTGTCTTCACCGAGTCGCTTCATAACTTCTAAAGTGATCGCGTAGGTAAAGCCTTCACTGAACCAACGGGAAAGTGCATCGGCCGGACGAATGATCTTGATGATCGTACTCTTAGTCAGAATGATAACCCCTAACCTGCTTTGCCCAATCACAGCTTGGAAGCTGGACAGAAATTCTCTCAGCTTGTCAACAGCAGTGGCTGGCTCGTCAACCACGTACGCGAGCCATTCCACAGGCGCTAAGGCTAGCGAGCCATCGTCGTTCAATGTACTTGTGACTTCAAAGTTATAGCTAGCTTTGTCTGTGTCAGGGTCGTAAGAGAAGTTCGGCAATATACCGCCACGGCGCAGATAGGCCTTGTTGGTCTCTGCGAGCCCGAAGTAGAACCGAAATCTGGAAGCAGGTGCCAATTCAATGGGTAGTACTCCTCCTTTGAAAACGTTGAGCAATTGTCTTTGTTCATCTACTTGCTCTGCATCGGGCTCAAAGCCGAGAATTTGATTGATGTGTTCGATCGACTCATGTGCCTTGTGTTTCCAGATTCTGTGCCTGTTACCGTTCTCCGCGAGTTCTGTGACGAAACTCTCGAGCACGGTCTTGATTGCATCACGTTGATCTGAAAGCTTTGGGTCGAGATGGAGTGTTCCGCCCTTAAATGGAACCGGTTCGAGGTTCAACGGCGCCCAGGGATCCTCCTCGACAACATCATCCACACTGGGTGGCTCGAAGGGGATATTGGACAGTGCGACTCCCGAAGTGCAGCTACAGACGAGTAACACGAGTATTGGTATGGTAAGCGCTCTTGGCATAGTAAGCATTATACATGAAAGAACGGTCTCATGAAGTATTGATCATTCAGTCACGGACACGGCCCCCAATTGGCGAGTAGTTGCAGCAGGTCATTAGTATCAACAGTACCATCCCCGTTAAAGTCAGGAAAGCCTTCGGGATCAAGACCCCACCAGCCGAGTAGGATTAGCAAATCGCTGACGCCCACGAATCCGTCGCTTTGCAAATCCCATGGGCAGACATTTGATTGGAATTCATACGCGCCCATGTCCACAATCGGTGGACCGCCGATCCCGGTGTCTTTGGTAAATGGATCGTCGATAAATCGTGGATTGCCGTCTAAGTCTGTTTTGATTTCCTTCGGCACAGCGTTGTTGTCTCCGGCATCGATGCATGGTGAGTTGGGCAGTAGTCGCAAGTTGCCGTCTTGGAGATCGATGATTAGTGGATCGATAGCAATGTTGCCCACTCCCTCCCAACCTCCTAGCACATTACTGAAAGTTATTGTCGTAAAAGAGTCGCCCGAATCTAGAATCTGCTCGTTCTCATTGTAATAAACGAGACAGTTCGTGAGAGTCGGGTAGCTAGGTACATTGTTTTCGTTATATATCGCTCCGCCAAGACTGGCAGAATTGCTTGCAATCGTGCAGTTAAATAGCGATCCATTGCCTCCAAACCTATTCATGATTGCGCCGCCGCGCCTTGCGGAGTTTCCGTAAAATTGACAATTGATTGCATTTGCGCTGCTGTTAATATTATTAAATATTCCACCGCCGCGATTCGCAAAATTACCAGAAATATTGCAAGCCGAGAAGCTGGGGCAGCTTTGAAGGTTATACACCCCGCCTCCATCAAACTGAGCCATGTTGTTTGAAATCGTACAATCTATAAACGTAGAACTACTGAATAATCCACTGCTAATTGCCCCGCCATGGGCCTCTGCAGTGTTGGTGGTGAAGATGCAATCTGATATCAACGGGCTGCTACTAATTGTGTGCATTGCACCGCCACTATCAGCGGAGTTCCAATTGAAAACACAACTAGTGTAGATCGGATTGCTCGATATGTTGCGAGCGGCACCGCCTGCTGTTGCTGAATTGGTCATGAAACTGCAGTTAATTACCGACGATCCAATGCCTTCCTGAATTTGTATACCACCTCCCCAATTAGCAGTGTTATCAGTAAACGTGCTATTACTCAGGATTAGTGTACTATTTAGTGAGTATATCCCACCGCCATTATGGGCAGCATTGTTTTCATCGAAAGTGCAACTGGCAACCGTTGCATTTCCTCCGTTGTTGAACATTCCACCACCGCCAGTACTGTTACTTGTGCCTTCAGCTGTGTTATTCGAGAAATGGCAATTGGTAAGCATCGAGTTGCTGAGTTCTATATTGCACATCCCACCGCCGGAGTTTCCAGCTGTGTTCTCGAAAAATTCGCAATCTACCAAGATTGGGTCGTTGAATTGAATGCTGTACATCCCACCGCCGTCACCAATTGCTGAATTCCCGCTAAAGGCGCAGTTTGTAACCGTCGGGCTACTGAATTCACGGTTCTGTATCCCGCCTCCATCACCGTCAACTGAGTTAGAACTGAAAGTAGAGCTGGATATGTATGGGCTGCTCATTAAGTTGTAGATCGCTCCGCCACCACTATATTGTGCAGCACCAACGACTGTGTTTCCGCTGAAGTTGCAGAAGACGATCGTCGGGAAGCTGCCAATATTCACCATCCCGCCTCCGCCACTATACTCATTGGCACTTGCCACAGTATTTTCATTGAAATTGCAGTTAACAATCAATGCGTTGCTGATGATATTATACATCCCGCCGCCACGCACACTTGCCGAGTTGTTGTTGAAATTGCAGTTTGTTATCGTTGGGGAGCTGTGGTCATTTACCATCCCACCACCGAAGTCAGCATTGCCACCGGTGATCGTGAAACCATGTAGCACCGAATCCGATCCCTCGCCACTGTTGCAGGTTACCACCGACCCAGCTTGTTGTGCGTCGATGATTGTTACATCAGATCCATTCGAACTATGCAGCCAGATCGCCTTTCCGAGGAAATTGATTGTTTCGTTATATGTGCCAGGTGCAATCACCACCTCGTCATCATTCATAGCCGCATCAATGGCTTCTTGAATTGTCGGGTAGTCGCTGGGGACGTGTATTGTGTCGGCCGCTACTGTCGGACCAAATGCGGCCGCTAGAGACATCGCCAAGACGATCAGGGGGTTGGTACTCTTGAAATTCAAGGACATCATTTAGCTCCTTCAGAATAAGAGGATGCACACTGACGCCTATCGGCAAGTCCTTGGCCGCCCCCGGATAAGGTGCCCCCGGATAAGGTGCCCCCGTGCAGCAGAACGAAAATCAGTGTATAGCAGATGGCGGCAGTCGGAAAGGGAAAATCTTTATTTTGGATTAGAAGGCACCTTGGTTCATCCCTCATGTTACATTCCTCACTTTTCAAGACGCCGCCCGCTTAAGCGGGCGGCGCCGGCGGCTTTACTAATGCCTGGTGCCCAGTGCCTTCTTCAACTGCCTACGATAGGCCGCTGTGATTAAAGCTGATACACCAACACCAAAGATCGATCTGGGGCGGAGCGTTTATCTTGAGACGTTCGGTTGTCAGATGAACGAACTTGATAGCGAACTTGTGCGCGGGCATTTGTCAGCGCTTGGTTATACGTTTACTACCGATCAACTAGCTGCGGATGTTGTGCTTTTTAATACTTGTTCAGTGCGCCAGCAGGCGGAGAATAAGGTTCTTAGTCGACTGGGAATTATTGCTGTAAACAAACGTGAAGGTGCGGAGGTGGTGGTGGGGGTGATCGGTTGCATGGCTGAGCGCGAGGGCGCGGACATGATTAAGCGTTATCCACAAATCGATTTGATGTGTGGGCCCGGCGAGCTGGATAAGCTGCCCATGCTTATTGATAACGCAATGAAAACCCAGGCGGTGGAGCTTGCGGATCGAGTTGCGCTTCAAGGCAATCGCACTCGCAGAACAGCAACGCTTGCCGCGGCTGAAGATAATCTCCAATTGCTTGATCTTTCGCGTGCGTTTGACCCGGAAGGTGGGCAATTGGGGAGGAGCGCTTACGTTAGGATCACGCGTGGATGTAATAAATACTGCACATATTGCGTGGTTCCATATACACGTGGCGCAGAAGTGCATCGCCCTCCTACTGATATTGTGGATGAATGTAAGCGTTTAGCGGATTCGGGTGTTATCGAAATTACACTTTTAGGGCAGACGGTCAATCATTATGTATATACACATGGAGTTGCGGTTTCGCTTGATGGTCGTGAGTTAGATCAGGTTGGGCCGGGCGCTGCTGCGTTTAAGGCAAACTCAAATGGATCAAGCAAAGGGGTAATTAAGGGTAATCGCACTACAAGCTTTGCTGATCTACTTAGACGCATTCACGATGAAGTTCCCAAGGTGTTGCGGCTGCGCTTTGTTACGAGTTATGCGCGAGACTTTGGCGAAGATATTTTGCACGCCATGGCTGATTGTGAACGGATTTGTGAGTATTTGCACGCTCCGCTTCAATCGGGATCGGATCGCGTACTGAAGCTGATGAATCGTGGATATACCAGCGGGGAGTATTTGGATTTCGTTGAGCGCGCCAGAGCGATTATGCCTGATGTAAGCTTGGCGGGAGATATTATTGTTGGTTTTTCGGGGGAAACCGATGAGGATTTTCAGCTGACTAAGGACTTGCTCAAACGCGTGCGCTTTAAGAACAATTTCATATTTAAGTATTCACCTCGCCCCGGGACGACTGCGATTGATCGCTTTGCCGATGATGTGCCCGAAGTAGTAAAGCGGCAGCGAAACAATGAGCTGCTGGCTTTGCAAGCTGAGATTAGTGCTGAAGTGCATCGTGAGTTTGTGGGCAAGGAAGTGGCCGTTTTTGTTGAGAAGATAAGCCCACATGAGCTAAAGCAATCAAATGGAATTGATCCCCAGGTTCAGTTGGGATGGGAAAGCTCACGAATTCAGCTTTCAGGTAGAACTGGGGGCGATTTGATTACTGTCTTTGATGCTAAAGACGAAAAGGCTGCTAATGAGATGATTGGGCGGATTGTGAGGGTGAAAGTGACCGCTTCCGGGCCGTTGATTCTGCATGGAAAGGCAGTAATAGCTGCCAAAGCTGCAATTTAGGTATTTTGTAGTATTGCTAGTTTCTGTGATTATGGTATTTTGGGTGGGGTTTCTTGCCTATAGTCTTGCCTCATCACTAATGGTAGATTTTGATAAAGGATTAGCCATTATGAAAAGGAACTCTTTATTAGTTGCTGCGGTTTTAACTTTAATCGTCAGCGGATCAACGAGAGCGAATCTACTCGGTGTTGATTGGATCCTTGGCCCACATCAACACCCAGACGGCCAGCACACTACATTCCAGATTGTCGTAAGTTTTAACGATCCTAACGATCAGATCTTTGCCGTTAGCTGTGGCATGGGTATAGACTTGGATTTTTGGACATCAGATGGCAGCGATATCTATAACCAGGAACAGTTTGCCGGTTTACCTTTCAATGATTTCCCTTCAGCACCCGGCCTTGGTGGTGAGCTGTGGGACAGCTATGTAACAATCGGTGCTACAACTTTCCCTTCAAACACTCAGTTCACGCCAGACTTCCTGGGTCCATGGGGCGGTGTTCCACCACCACAGCAGGTGATCGTGGGCAGCGAACTTAATGAAAACGATGGCGCATGGTTCTTCTTTGGTGACGCGCCATTTGTTAGCGATCTCGAAGATGCGGTAGCAGATAACAAGACCTTTGATATTGTCGTTGCTCAGTTCACGGTAGATGAAGGTGTTAACATTTACTTAAGCAGCAACATCGGCTGGTTTGAAGATGGAGTCGGTCGCCTCACCACGTTTGAAGTGGACACTGCTCCTCCCTGCCCGTGGGATCTCGACGATTCCGGCTTCGTCAGTATTTTTGATTTGCTAGAGCTCTTTTCTCAATGGGGTACTGATGGACCTGGAGACTTCGACGAAAGCGGAGCAGTAGGGGGCTTCGACCTTATCACCCTCTTAGCCAATTGGGGGCCGTGCCCGTGAGGAAATATGGCATTAAGACATCATGGCATCAAGAGTATCGCCGCCGGCGTGTTTTAAGGTTGTATTTTCAAATACTTTCAAGGAGAAAGCTTGAATAAAGGTTCGAGAAATGAAGAAGCAAATTCTTTATATGGCAACTGTATTAGCTTTGGCAGTCAGCAATTCTGCAAGTGCTGACTTAGTAGATGTCAATTGGCAATTAAGTCCATACCAGCACCCGGATGGCTTGCATACCACGTTTCAGCTTTATGCAAGCTTTAATAATGCTGGCGATCAGATCGCTGCTGTTAGTGGTAAGCCCGGACCGGATGTCAACATCATTGCCTTTTGGACATTCGATTCTAGCGAGGATCCTGGTAGTGGAGGCGATCTTTACAACCAGGAATTGTACGACGGTCTTCCGTTTAACGATTTTCCATCAGCGCCCGGCCTTGGCGGTGAGTTGTGGGACACTTATGTCACAATCGGCCAAACTACGTTCCCTTCCAATACTCTATTCACTCCAAACTTCCTGTGCTGTGATTACCCGCCAAATATAATGCTGATCTACGGCAGCCAGTTTTATTCGGGTGATGGAGCCTGGTTCTTCTTTGGCGCTCCACCGGTTGTGGGCGATCTTCCAGATGCGGTTAAAGGCAACGAAACCTTTGATATCGTCATTGCTCAGTTTACTGTGGATGCTGGTAGTAATGTTCACCTAAGCGGCAACATTGCCTGGTTGGATGCACTATCAGGATCGAGTAACACACCATTTGAAGTAAACACTCCAGCACCTGGGGCACTTGCATTGCTCGGCCTTGCTGGTCTTGTTGGCATTCGTAGAAGGCGTTGGTGAGGCCACATTTTGAATAATTTTCTTGCGTAAAAAGTGTTTAATGAGGTACTAGAAATGAATAAGCAAATACTTTGTGTGGCTGGAGCCTTAGTATCTATTGTTAGCTCTATAACCAGTGCGGATTTTGTTTCAGTTGAGATTGTCAAGGGGCCTTTTCAGCATCCGGATGGGCTGCACGACACCTGGCGCGTAGTGGCATTCTTTGATGATCCGATGGATCGACTCAATATTGTGGCCGGTCTTTGTGAAAGTCCGCTGTGGTTCTATACTGGGTCAGGCGAGCTATACAACCAGGAACTGTTTGCCGATTTAACGTTCAACGACTTCCCATCAGTTGGCCTTGGTGATGATGCTGAAGCTTATGACAGTTATCTCACCATTGGTGCCACCGAATTTCCCGCGCACACTCAGTTCAGTCCAGATTTTCTGGGCCCCTGGGGCGGTTCGCCACCACCAGTTCAAGTAATACTGGGCAGTGAATTCGGTCCTGATGCTGACGCTGCATGGTTCTATTGGCCTCCTCCTGAAGTTCCAGAAGTAGGGATGTGGAACAATGAGGTGGTAATCGCTCAATTTACTGTTGATAAAGGCGCAGGATTCTTTTTACGAACCGGTGTGGTTTGGATAGACCCGATAGAAGGACAAATCTTGACTCCATTCACAGTGAACAATCTTCCCTGCCCGTGGGATCTAGACAACTCAGGATCAGTCAGCACCAGCGATCTGCTTAGTCTCTTTGCACAATGGGGTACAGTAGGGCCTGGCGACTTTGATGGCAGTGGATCTGTCGGCACTTCCGATCTGCTAATTCTCTTTGCCAATTGGGGGCCGTGCCCGTGATGAAGAAGGCACTAGGCACTTGGCATTAGGCATTAGTGATGTAGGCGCCCCCCGCTTAAGCGGGCGGCGTCTTGAACCGTGAGGAATATGCATTATGACATCTTGAAATCACAGGTATCGCCGTCGGCGTGCGTGAAGGAGGCATTTTCAAGTAATTTCAAGGAGAAATGTTTGAAAAGATGTACGAGAAATGAAGAATCAAGTATTTTGCGTAACGGGGCTTTTAACTTTTGTTCTTAACAGTTCAGCCAGAGCAGATTTAGTTGAAGTCAATTGGCAGTTAAGCCCAAATCAGCATCCAGATGGCTTGCATGCTACGTTTCAGATTTATGCAAGCTTTGATAATGCTGGTGATCGCTTTGCTGCCGTAAATGGTCTCGTGGGGGAAGGCTTAAACACACTGGATTTCTGGACATCAGATGGCAGTGATATCTACAACCAGGAACAGTTTGACGGTTTGCCGTTTAATGTTTCCCCATCAGCGCCAGGCCTGGGCGGTGAGCTATGGGACAGTTATGTCACAATCGGCCAAACTACATTTCCCGCGAACAATCAGTTCAGTCCAAATTTTCTGGGTGATTGGGGTGGAGCTCCCCCTCCAGTACAGGTGATCCTGGGCAGCGCATTTCATGAGGATGATGGAGCCTGGTTCTTCTTTGGCGCTCCCCCAGTTGTGGGCGATCTTCCAGATGCAGTTGAAGGCAACGCCACCATTGATATCGTCTTTGCTCAATTCACCGTTGATGCTGGGGTAAACGTTCATCTAAACGGCAACATTGCATGGTTAGATCCACTGTCAGGCGTGAATAATACCCCATTTTCTACTCTGACCCCCGCACCTGGAGTTCTTGTGTTCTTTGGAATTGCTAGCCTTGTCAGCGTTCGCCGTCGGCGTGGATGAAGTTTTCTGTTTACAGTCTTGAAGTCAGTGCAAGCAAAAAACAACTTATTTTTAAAAAATTTGTGTTTACGCTCAATTTGATGCTGCAAAGCCCACTTTTTGTAAAATAATGGGAAAGTTTGTGCGTGAGCCATGGTACTAGGCATGGTGCTGATTGACCAACTTTGTTAATTGTTGTTTCGATAGATTTTGAGCAGGTGGATGATAGTTCTGCTTGAGCAATAAAGTCTGGCTCTTTGTTCCTTGCTTCAAGGTGTGATTGAGCAAAATCAGCAAAAAAGCGTCCTACTGAGCTAATCAGGAGGGGTGGGCAATGTATTTAGGATTTGCATGGAGCTTATGCCTAACTCATTTAACACTTTTTTTGGTGTAATAAAAGCCATATCTGCTACTCGACATGGGTAGGATTTCCCAGAGAGATAGGCGGGATGGTCCATTGCCGGAAGTGATTTATTGGAAATAATTGTGTGCAATAGTGTGATTTGAATGCTTGTAGCTTACCTATGTTAAAAAAATCAAAAACACATGGGTTAATGTATTGACTACTACTTTAAATGCGGTATGTTCGACACAGGCGTGAGAGAAGGCAACAGCTGCAATGACCCTGCTGAGGCCCGTATCTCGTAGTAATCATTGTAGTTAACAAAGGAAAATGTTGAGAAAGAGGTTCCAAAAATGAACAAGAACGTTCTTTCAGTAGTTGCGGCCTTGGTGGTTAGCAGCTCAGTTAGTGCAGGTTTGGTTGAAGTGAATTGGCAGGTAAGCCCATTCCAGCATCCAGATGGCCAGCATATCACGTATCAGATTTACGCAAGCTTTGATAATCTTGGTGATCAGATGGGTGCTGTAAACGGTCTCGAAATAGCCGGTTTAAACACACTGGATTTCTGGACAATCGCAGGAGTCGATGGTGTTCCTGGCAGTGGTGGTGATATTTACAACCAGGAAGCTTTCATTGGTCTGCCGTTTAACGACTTCCCGTCAATTAATCTCCATCCCCTGGCTGAAGCTTATGACAGTTATGTCACGATCGGACAGACAGAGTTCCCAGCGAACACTCTGTTCAGCCCAGACTTCCTGGGTGACTGGGGCAAAGCTCCACCACCAGTACAAGTGATCTTGGGTAGTGCGTTCTCTGAAAGTGATGGCGCATGGTTCTTCTTCGGCGCTCCACCGACTGTGGGCGATCTTCCAGATACGGTTGCAGGCAACGCGACCCATGACGTCCTTATCGCTCAGTTTACTGTCGCTGCCGGTAATAACGTTCACCTAAACGCCAACGTTGCATGGTTTGATGCACTGGGAGGTTCGAATAACACACCATTCAGCATTGAAACTCCCGCGCCTGGTGCACTTGCACTGCTCGGCCTTGCTGGACTTGCTGGCATACGACGTCGTCGTCGCTAAGTTCTCTCAGTTAGTTCTTAGTAACTTTGACGCCAAAAAGCTTATTACACCGCTGCCAAATTAATTTGGCAGCGGTGTTTTTATGCGCTTGGTCAGTCAATAGAGTTAAACATTGCACGATAAATGTAGTCAAAATATGGGACGGAATAGGGTTGGGCAGTGATGGAAGTGGGCTAGAAATAGCCATTTGCTTGATATTTGCTATTTTGTTAGGGATTAAAGTCATAAAATCATTATTGTTGGAGATTACGCGTTGACACGGCCTGCTGTTCTGCCACAATGTGATAGCAAGTGTCCGCTAACTTGTTATTGCTGCGGGAATGACTGATTGTAAGTTCTTCTCTTTGTGGGCCCCACAAGGGCTGTGGTTGATTAGTAGACAAATTGAAGGATGAACAGGGATGCCCGATTGGATTGTGGGTAGTTGGAATGTGGGATATGGGGCCGCAAGGTCTAGGAAAAGGCTTAGGCAGGTCTTGGTATTACTTTAGCCTTGTAACTGGCCGGAGTATTTGGTGCTTATTTTGAGTTTATTTGGTTAAATAGATTTTAATAGTCGCCCGGCAATGCTTAGCCGGTATTCGACTCCCCTTCAATAGAAAGGCCAATGATGAAAAATCGTGTTATTTTTACAAGCCTGGTAGCTATTAGCGTTGGGATGATCCTTGTGGGGGAAGTTTCGGCCCAGCAGATTGCTAAACGAGGCATGGCAAAATCGATTCAAATTCAAGAACTAGCAGCTTTTGAGTCATACAGCTTGACCTTACCTAATGAACCTGGACAAGCCTTTACAGCTGATGTTCAACTGGGACAAAGCATGCAGAGCTTGGTTCTTCATCCATATTCAATGCGTGCAGATGATTTTCAGGTTCTGGTAATGGGTGAAAACGGCACATTGATCCCGACTGAAATTCCGCCAGTTTCTACATATCGTGGAAATTTGCAAGGCGATGAGGGCAGCAGAGTCGCTGCATCGCTTATTGAAGGTCAGTTGTGGGCCACAATCGTTTTAGGTAATGGTGACCTATGGGCTGTGCAGCCGGCTAAAACAATGGGCGTAGTAGGCGCAGCAGCAGACTTGCACATAGTCTATAGGGCTGAGGATGTTAAGCAAACAAAAGGAATATGTGGCGTAACCCAAGAACCCAAGTCTAATAACGATGATGAGGACAGTGGTTCACCTCTTGCTGGTGGTGGCATTTCTATGACTGATATTGCGCTAGATGCTGACTTCGAGTTTTATGAAGAAAATGGAAGTTCAGTTTCTCTGACAGTTTCGGATATTGAATTGGTAATGAATTCAATGGAGACCGTTTATGAGAATGATGTAGGTATCTCATATGAAATTACCACGATCGTTGTGCGTGATAATATAGCTGATCCTTACTCTAACACCACTAATCCAAAGTCTATGTTAAACGAGATGCAAAGTGTTTGGAATTCCGCGCCTGAGTCTTCGATTCGCCGTGATATGGCTGAACTTTTTACAGGAAGGGACATTGACTTCGGCATTATCGGTATCGCATCATTGGGTACGGTTTGTAACACGAGCCAAGCTTACAGCTTGGTTCAGTCGCGGTTTACCAATAGCCTTACATTCCGAGGAGCTTTGACTGCGCACGAGCTTGGTCACAACTGGAACTCAGGGCATTGTGATGCTGCTGGCAATTGTCACATCATGTGTAGTAATCTTGGTGCCTGTCAAGGGATTGGCTACTTCTTTGGTCCATCTGCCACCAACGCCATTGTAAACTTCCGCAACAGCCGATCTTGCTTGCTTAATCTTCCTACGCCCTTGAATCCTCCGTTCAATGAAGTATTCGCAAGCACGGTTGTCAACGCACATAGGTGGATCTACAACTTTGGTGGCTTTATAAACGGAAATTCAAGTAATCCCCCAAGCGGAAATCTAGCAATGAATCTTGATGGCGGCAGTGGTATATACCAAAAGGATGAATTACGCTCGAACTTCATTAATCTTCAGGGCGAAAGCGATATAGTTATTTCGTACTACACAGAGCATATTGGAGTTGAGGCAGGCGAATCTCTAATCGTTGAATATTGGTCAACGCAGTTCAACGGCCTATGGGTTGAACTTAACGAGATTGTCTCTGATGGTGTAAGTCAGACTGAGTTTGAGTTCCATACACATGATTTGCCTGTCAATCCGTTTCTCAGCGAATTCCGTATCAGATTCCGAACTCAAGTAAATAATTCCGCAGATGATTGGTATATAGATGACATCTCCATCGTAGGAATACCCCCATGTATTGGGGATATTGATGAAAATGGCGAAGTAAGTACTACTGATCTACTTATCTTGCTTGGTAATTGGGGGCCAAATCCAGGTAGCCCAGCGGATCTTGATGAAAATGGCGAAGTAAGTACTACTGATCTACTTATATTGTTAGGTAATTGGGGACCATGTCCCTGAGTTTTTAGAAAAATACTCAACTCCAGAAACTACTGGAAACAAATGCTTAAATAATCAACCCCGGCTCTTCATTGAGTCGGGGTTTTTAATTACTTGCCAATGAGATCTTCATTTGTTTCGTAGCGCTTCAGTGCCGCAAGAAGTTGTTCGATTTGTGTTGGGGGTGGCATACTAATAAGCCTGCGCCTAAGAGCGGTAACGGTCTTGAGTTCTTTCTCGCCCATCAGAAGGTGTTCTTTGCGGGTACCAGATGCGCCAAGGTTTATAGCCGGATATAGACGTTGATCAGCTATTGATCGATCAAGCACCAATTCCATATTTCCCGTACCCTTAAACTCCTCGAAAATAACCTGATCAGCCCTGGAACCCGTATCGACAAGGCAGGTAGCGATGATAGTCAGTGAGCCACCTTCTTCTGCTTTACGAGCAGCACCAAATAGTTGCTTAGGTACTTCAAGAGCGCGAGAATCCAGCCCACCACTCATTGTGCGTCCACCAATTGCGAAGCGGCTGGAGTTATTAAAAGCTCGCCCCAAACGTGTGAGAGAATCCAGCAATACCACTACATCTTTGCCAGCTTCGACCATACGCTTGGCTCGTTCTATAGCCAGTATGCCAAGCATGGTGTGACGCTCGATATCTTGATCGTTTGATGATGCCAGAACTTGAGCTGGAACATTGCGCTTAAAATCGGTGACTTCCTCTGGCCTCTCATCTATAAGCAAAGCTACCAATTCGATTTCCGGATGATTGTGTTTGATTCCAAAGGCAATGTTCTGGAGCAATATGGTTTTGCCTGCCTTTGGCGGTGAAACTATAAGTCCACGTGTGCCGTACCCAATCGGGCAGAAAAGGTCTATCAAGCGGCAAGCAGCCGGGCAGCCGGGGTGTTCCAGCTTAATGCGTGGACTAGGATCTAGTGCTGTAAGCTCTTCAAACGGCTTACGCATTGCGTATTGCTCAGGTGACAACCCCTCGATTTCCAACACAGCGTCAACTACCGGTCGTGGCGGGCGCGATCCACGTTTGCCACGTCTTCTGCGTGGCCGCTTTTGAATTACGTTGACGGTTATCTCCTGTCCTGGGCGCAATGGATATTGCTCGCCTAGGGCAAGTGGAACAAATGGGTCATCCTGGTTTTCAACCAGGTTGCCATCGAGTTGTCTAAGTCGTCCTTCTGCACCTTTGTGCCATTGAAGGATCCCGCTGAGGGTAGTCATAGACTTCCAGTATGGGTCAATGCTGCGCTGTGATTATGTATCACGTTGTGCCTCGCGCATAGATGCACCTAACGTGTTCTAAATTTTTTTGAATCGTTTTCCAGCGAGAGCGGCACATATTGGCTCGCTTGCACGCCTTACTAAGTAGATCATCGCAATGCTGCAATGTCAAGTGCAACGATTGGGCAATAGCTTTATCGTCTCAATAATAGGCAATCCTCAATCAACTTGGTACTAGTGCAAAACCTGGGCAAGCTGGGAGGCTAAATCTGCGTTATCTAGCAATAAGGCAAGATTGGCAGTCAGAGATCGCCCAAGTGTTTGCTGGTTAAGGGCTTGCAGCAAATATGGAGTCCGCTGGGATGCTGTAATCCCCTCTGATAGGGCGCTGGCCTCAGCTTCTGCAATGTGGCCCTCAATTTCAGTTGGATCCAGAGCCAGGGCAGGCCTCACAGGGTTCGCCAGAAGTAGGCCTCCAGGTAGCCCCAATTGATCCCAATGGCTATTGCAGACCTCAGCAGCGTCCTCTATATCATCCACACGGCCTGACGAAGGGATTTCCAAAGAGCTTTGGCAGTAAAAAAGCGGGAAATAGTCGGTTCTATAGGCAAGAACTGGAATTGCAAGGGTTTCCAGGGCTTCAAGCGTAGCTGGCACATCAAGCAACGATTTTGCTCCCGAGGCCACCACACAGACCCTACTTCTGGCTAGCTGATATAGATCAGCTGAGATATCTGGATGTTGCTGCCAATTTCTGTGTACGCCACCTATCCCACCGGTTGCCATGATTCGTATGGATTTTGGCAATGCCAATTTGCAAGCTAGCAATGTTGCGGAGACTGTAGTTCCTGCGGTCTTTCCAGATGATATTGCTGAAGAAAGATCCCGAACGGATGCCTTTTCGTGCTTTGGGTTTTCTGCAAGATAGGTTATCTGCTGATCGCTAAGGCCGATACAAAGCTTGCCATCAATCACCGCAGTCATCGCAGGTACTGCGCCAGCACTGCGCACCACATGATTCATAGCCAGTGCCAGTTGTTGATTGACAGGCTGATCAGATTGCCAGTTTTCTATTTCAAAAGGTAGATCAATCTCAAGCGGTTTGCGGGGTAGGCCTGAGGTTATTACCGCTGATTCAAGGGCAACTACTGGATCACTGTTTTGTAGCGCGTTAGTAACATCCGGATGGATAGTTAACGGGGTGGTGGCCATTTTATCTTCTGCGTGTACGAACTCGCCCGCCCATTCGCCTTGCTGGTAAAGCTGCGGGCACTTTGCCGCCTGGGAATTTGGATGTATCTCTTGCTTCATCCGGTGCAGGAGGTGCTGATCTGACTCTGGAATTGTCGGTAGTACGCTCAGCCTCGCGCTGTTCATGCAGTTCGCGTTTGGCAATTACCGCAGCAGGCAATGGGCCAGGCTCGAAATCCTCGTACTCATTTAGTGGGATCTCGACATTGGTTAGTCGTTCAATATTGCTTAATAGGTGTCCTTGTTCCGGTGTTGCGAATGACCAGGCGAAACCATCTTTTCCCACCCGTGCGGTTCTGCCGATCCTATGGACGTATATCTCAGGATCCTCAGGCAAATCGTAATTGATAACGTGAGTAATGTCCTTAACATCCAAGCCACGCGCAGCAAGGTCCGAAGCTACTAATACGCCTAGCCCGCCAGACTTAAAAAGCTTCATAATCCGAGTTCGTTTGCCCTGATACATATCGCCATGGATTGCGTGTGCTTCTATTCCTTTGCGCACCAGGTATTCCGCCAATGCATCAACTGTTTGTTTAGTGCGACAAAACGTCAGAGTTAAAGTTGGTTCTTCATGCCTAAGCAGATGTAGTAATAAGCGTTTCTTATCCCAAGGCTCGACACTGAAGTAGCTCTGTTGAACCTGATCGACCGTCAAACTCTTGCCCTGAGAAACTATGAGCTTCTCGGGATCTTTCATGTATTGACGGGCCAACCGCTCTATTTCAGGTGAGATTGTGGCCGAGACGAATATGGTTTGGCGTTTATGCGACATTGAGCCAAGAATCTTGCGAATGTCGTCGCGGAAACCAATATCCAGCATCTCATCAACTTCATCAAGCACAGCAAAACGCATGTTGTCGTATGGCAATAAACCGCGCCCATGCATATCCATTACTCGCCCAGGTGTGCCGACGATGATGTTTGGATTTCTCTTTAGGCGTTCCGTCTGGATACTGATTTTCTGCCCGCCATAGATTGCCAGGACTTTCATTGGTGAAAATTGCGACAGATTCCTTAGTTCATCCGTTACTTGTATTGCTAGTTCACGTGTGGGAACCAGGATGATCGCAGCTAATGACTCTTTACGCTCGATCAATTGAAGAAGTGGCAGACCGAATGCCACAGTCTTGCCTGTACCGGTCTTAGATTGCGCGATGACATCCTTGCCTGCAAGGGCGGGAGGTATTAGTGCTGCTTGCACTTTGGTGGGATGTTCGAAGCCGAGTTCCTTGATGCCTCTTAGCAGATCATCAGAAAGTCCAAAGCTTTCAAAGCCCACATCTGTATTGAAAAAATCGTCCATAATATTATTGCTGATTGGATTACCGCAAGAGTCTAACTTACAAGGTTTGGCCAATCTATGGTTCTAGCGATCCCTAATAGCGAGGCGATCATACCGGAGTTAGGTGATAAGTTCTTAATAGCAGGTAATAAGTGAAGAAATTTTCGAGCTCGATTGCAGGTTTGGATCTTGATAACGCTCAGATTGAAGTGTTGTCGATAAGGTATATGCTTAGAATCTGACGGAAAAAGAGTGTGCGCGAAACAAGTTTGTTACAGATTGACGTTGATTCTCTAAGGCACAATATGTCTGTGCTGCGCCAAATCGTGGGGTCGGACTGCTGCCTCTGCCCTATGGTTAAAGCTGATGGATACTGCTTGGGCGCCCGGTCGCTTGGACCAAAGCTGGTTGCAGCAGGTGCTGATGCCCTTGCGGTTTATTCACCAATGCAGGCTGCTGAGCTTTTGCAGGAAAATCTATCGGTTCCGATTTTGGTGCTTATGCCTGTATATGACGTCCAAGCATTACAGGAATTAAATGCCTCTATTTTGGCGGGCCAACTTCATCTGACCGTTCACGATTTGGATCAGCTTAAGGCCCTTGCCCCAGTAGCCGAGCGAAACGGAGTCTTGCTGCCGCTGCACGTTGAAGTTGATACGGGTATGGGGCGAGGTGGATGCAACTTGGAAGATGCACCACAGCTAATTAGAGAAATAGTCTCTTCATCAGGCCAAAGCAGATTTCGCCTGGCCGGTGTTTTTACTCACTTTGCGCATGTAGCGGGAGATCCCACATTTACTGAATTACAATTCTCAAGGTTTGATGCACTGTTAAAAGCCCTTGGGAATTTACTTCCTGATGAATGCTTGATTCATGCAGCAAATTCACTGGCAACATTATCCAACGCAAAGTACCACAAGAAAATGGTGCGTGTAGGTCAAGCGTGGATCGGCTATGGCTCTGAGCATCTTGAAAGTGGGGAGTTTCTTGTAAAAGGATTGCAGCTTAAACCCATCTTGTCTTGGAAAAGTAAAATCGTTCATGTCAAAACAGTCGAGCAAGGTCAGTCAGTTGGTTACCGCAGAACCTGGACCGCAAAGAGAAGAAGTAGGATCGCACTAATACCCATTGGGTATGCAGATGGATTTCCAGTTGGTTTAGGCAGCACCGATATCAATAGCAAACAGCCATGTGTTGGAGTTAAATTAAATTCAAAGACAAGTAGCAGCCAAGAGAAACTTCAGTTTGCGCCTGTTGTTGGAACTGTAAACATGGATCAGATTACAATTGACCTGACCGAGTTTGATCCACCAACCGACAACTCATCACATTTAACATCCGTAGGCAGTGAGGTTGAACTGATTGGCGTCGATCGAGATCTACCTAATCACTTGCCAACACTTGCAGTTAATGCTGGCTTAACAACGCATTGCTTGTTAGCAGGGCTAAATCCTCGGACAAAGCGAATCTATAGTGATGAAGCATCTGCTGAGCAAGCTATTGCAACTGCTAGCGCATTAGTTAGTTAGCTCAATAAAACAAAGTACGAGCAGGATTGACCTATTGATGAAACCGTGATGCGGTTGGCTGCGAACTAAGTACCGATAACTAGCTGTGGTTTTTACAAAAGTGTTTTGATATTTATATCAGCACCAACCGATATGTTCTCCTTAACAGGGAGTGAGGAGTTCGGGAAGTAAACACCGTTTACGAGGGTCCGAGTTTTACTCCGACCCACTTGGAACAAGTGCTTCCCGAACTCCACGCTCCCTGTTTTTTAATCCAATAGACTGTACAGACAGGTTGCGATATGCAACCTTGTTTTTTTTGCTAATTAGAACTAAATTGCTGCTATCATATTGTGGTGAGCCAATCAACATTAACAAAACCCCAGGCCAGTAAGCGTCCAATCCGATTGGGGGTTGTTAGTTTTGTAAATACTCTACCTTTGATTGATGGCCTGGAGACACTTGCCGATATCGAGCTTCGCTTTAGTGTTCCCAGCTTATTACTTAATCAACTTCTTGATGATGAAGTAGATATCGCGCTCTGTTCATCGATTGACTATCAAAAGTCGCCTATTGATCTTGTCGCTCTTACAGCTGGCGTTTTAGGTTGCGATGGCGCAACCCTGACAGTCCGCCTTTACTCATCAGTAGAGATTGCCCAAATTGAACATGTTTACTGTGACACCGATAGCCATACATCGATTGTTTTGATGCAGATATTGCTTAAAGAGATTTATGGAATAACGCCAGAGTTGATCGATTACAACGCCCGCGAACATGTAGCAGAAAATAAACCAATCGAAAGCCCCGAATCGATGCTACTCATTGGCGATAAGGTTGTAACTGATTCACCAACTGCAATTGAATATCCCCATCAACTTGATCTAGGAGCAGCTTGGTTTGAGCACACGGGTTTACCCTTTGTGTTTGCCATGTGGATGGCTAAGCAGACAACTGATGTAAATATACTAAATGTAGTGTCGGCTGTGCTGGATCGGCAGAGACGATACAACCAGCTAGATGGGTTTGAAAGGATCGTTCATCATAGCGCCAAGCCGAGAAATTGGCCTGGCGATCTTGCACTTGATTATCTGAAAAACAAACTCGCATTTGAGCTTACCGATCAAAGACTTGCTGGCTTAGAGTTGTTCTTCGATAAGGCATTTGAGCACGGTTTGATAACCAAGCGACGACCGCTGCAGCTTGTAAGAAAATAGCTGGCGATGCCTCGTTTAGCTAAATTTCGAATTACCGCAATCGGCGAACTATGCAGGCAGCTGCTTTATGCGCCTCCGGAAACTCGTCGCAGGCATATGCAAGCTGCGGAAACACTTGCCAGCGAATTAGATCCTAGCCTTAATTACCCGGAAGATTTTGTTATTTTCCGCATTACAAGCTATCGGCCTGATAGCGATGAATCGCCTGTTACGTTGGTCGGTGAAGTCTTAGTGGGGGACTTGGCAATACTAGTGGAGCGGCTAAGCCGAAGCTTGACTCTTAATTGGCAGGAAGATGGTCGTGAAGCAGTCTTAATTGATGATATTGCAAAGCGGCTAAACGTATCAATAAAGACAATTCAGCGCTACCGCAAACAAGGGCTAGTTTGTCACTACGTCACATTCAGTGATGGCGTACAGCGACTTGCGTGTTTTAATGATGTGCTAAAGCGATATGTCTCGCAAAATCCTAAGAGAATATCTGAAGCATCAAAGTTTACTCGTGTTAGCAGGTCAACTGAAAAAACGATTATTGATGAAGCGCGATTATTGCATAAGCAGCAGAGGCTAACCCTTAGCACTGCTGCGGAGCAACTTGCAAAAAAATATAACCGGGCCCATGAGACGATTCGGTCATTGCTTCACCGACACGATAAACGCGCTGCCGAACCTATTTTCTCACAAAGAGGTCCACTAACAAGTAAAGATGCCAAGCTGATTTATCGTGCATTTGCGTTTGGCATACCAACAGGCGTACTTGCTAATAGGTTCGCAAAGACGCGCACAACAATTAATCGAGTTGTAAACGAGTATCGCGCGCAGCTATTGCGACCATTAGATCTAAGTCATGTTCCATTACCTATGCTGGACCGTGAAGATGCAGAGTCTGTGATTTTGGGGGCTGGTAATGTAATTGCTAATTTGAGTGATTTACCTGTACAGATTGATGCATTAAAGATTATTGAGGCAGCCCATGTTGCTGAAGAATCTGCTGAGCAAATAGAACAAGCGTTAATAGCTGCACTTAATTTGCTGAAAAGGCGCGCTGCAACTGACATTGTTGGATTAGCAGAAAAACCTTCTGCCCGTGTGCTTGATGCGATTGAAACGGATCTTCGCTGGGCCACAATGATCAAAGCTGTGTTGATTACAAGAGGTTTGCCCGCTGCTATTAGCGCAATTGAGCAAGCGCTAGGCCGATCGCTTGCGCATCAACCATCCGAAGATATTCGCTTACTGCTTGGTTTATCTATTACAGTTGCAGGCGAAGCAGTTGCTGCGATTGATCTAGCGCGCGGACAAAGATTGGCTCATACTTGTGGATTCATGATGGATCGTGCCCTGGCGTTCAGGCAGGTTCGTTCTGCGACTAAGCGCGCAGCTAGCCGACACGAAACAGGCTCAATTATTATTGATTGCCCATTTGCAACAATAGACCCTTGGCAGATATGGCTGGACCTGAGGCCGGACCTTCGCCGATTTATTGTTAATCTAGATGATGAGCAACTTGGGGTGATAGTAACCAAACGTTATGGAATTGGTGGCAATCGTCCCCTGCGGATATATGAATTGGCAAATGAGTTTTCAATGACGATTTTAACGATGGCAAACGCATTAAATAAAGCCAATCGAAAGCTACGCAAATTAGCCCAAAAAACCCACCATTAGCCCCGGGTTTTACCCGGGATCGTGCGTGTTAAACCATGTGGTCCGGTCTCCATAGGCGACTCGCCGAAGCGAGAGGCCCACCGCTAAACGTATTGATAGCGCATGCCTCATCCCTACCCGGACCTTCGCAAAACCTCAGGTCCGGCTTGCTTGTAATTGCCAATAAACTTATCGCTTGGAGAACTGGAATTTTCTACGAGCGCCGCGTTGGCCGTACTTCTTACGTTCGACTTTACGTGGATCTCGTGAAAGAAAGGCGTTACTGCGCAGGATTGGTTCGAGCGTTTCATCGTACTTTCTTAATGCTCTAGCAATTCCGAGTACGATGGCGCCCGCTTGACCCATGTATCCTCCACCATGTACGTTAACGTATATATCTACGCCGCCTTCGGTGCTGGTTTTTTGCAGGACGTTCATCATATCGTTGCGGTCACGTTCTTCGTTGAAGTATTCATCGTAAGGCTTCTTATTAACGATGAACTTGCCCGTGCCGGGCCTTATGCGGACTCGAGCAACTGCGGTTTTTCGCCTACCCGTTCCCCACCACCAATGACCATCAGCTGGTGTGCCTCCTGAAGGGCCGACTGGCGCTTTTGCTGGTTTGGCAGCATCAGCCTTAGATGTCTTAGCTTTTTTTGCTGTCTTAGTAGACTTAGCAGGCTTTTCAGCTATTGCAATCTTTTCAGCCTTTTCAGCCTTTTCAGGCTTTGCAGCCTTTGCGGACTTGGCAGCTTTTGTTGGCTTTTTAGCTTTGGCTGATTTAGCAGCTTTAGTCGCTGGCTTGGATTCTCTTACTTTTGCTTCTGACTTCTCAGCCGGTGCTTCTGCCGGTGTTTCAGCAACTGGAGTTTCTTCTGCTGCTGGCTGCTCCTTAGGAGCGTCTTGAGTTTCCGGGGTTTCCGGGGTTTCGTCAGAGGGAGTTGGTGTTTCTTTTTCTGTCATAATTGTTCGTAGACTGGTTGCGTCCGTTTTGAGAACTATTTTTTAAGGATCTAACTTAGTATCAAACTTGGGCCTAGTCGTCCAGGCCGATTGGTTGTTGCGATTGATGTGGATGATCAGGTCCGCCAAAGACTTTCATCTTCGCGAGCATTTTTCGTCCGAGTTTATTTTTAGGGAGCATTCTTCGGACAGCATCTTCGAAAATGACTTCGGGATGTCTTTTTAATAGTGAGCCATAGGACTCAGTCTTGCGTCCGCCTGGGTAACCAGTATATCGCTGCTTCATCTTCTGCTCAGCTTTTCTGCCTGTGAGGACGATTTTGGCAACGTTGGTTACAACGATATAATCACCACAATCAACATGTGGCGTATATTCAGGTCGATGCTTACCCATTAAAATGGTGGCGATGCGTGTGGCGAGTCTGCCAAGGATCTGTCCCTCAGCATCGACGTGCCTCCATTTTGGAGTTATATCACCTGATTTTGCAAAATAGGTTTGGCGTGGCATAAGCGGAACCCGATATTTTCATACTAAAAGGAGCGATTCCTCACCACCAAGGCAGGGCAATCGCAAGCCCATCAGGTTAGCCCCCGCTTTTGTAGTGTCAAGCGGTGGGGGGTGATAGTCACCTTGAGGCGAGTTCTTGAGCTGGCTCTTGCAGACCATGCCTAAATAGGCATATAAGGCTAAGCTAGGCATACACCAATACGTTTACTACTTGGTCTTACATACAGGATATTTCAGGATCATGGATCCATTTCAATCCACACCGCCGACTGAACCATTTCTTCAGCACGAGGATTCGGATAGTACCAATTCGGCCGATTCCGGCAAACCAAAGGGCTATGCAGGATTTGCCTGGCTGGGAATTATCACTCTAGTAATGGTGATAATTGGGGCAAAGTACTTGCAAGCAGAAGCAGAAGAGGAGGGGGCCCCAGTTGCGGATGAGATGGGTGAGCTGATGATGAAGCTCCAGTCTCGACTTCTGCTTGGTTCTAATGAACTTGAAGAAGGTGGAAGTGGAGAGATTCTTGTTCAGGCTGAGGAAATGCTTAATGTAGGGTCAGTCGGTCAAAGGCAGCGATTTGTAATTCTTGCCAGTGAACTTGCAGGTCCATTTGAGGCTCGAAATACACTCGAAATACTCGAATCGGAAATAGCCAACCCTCCAAAGGGTAAACCTCCTCTACTAACTACTGATCAAGAGGAGCTGCAAGAATTACTTAACAAGCTATATGGCAATGCGACAGAAGATGAGCCAGATGAAGCGCATCTAGCACGGATCGAAGCATTAAGTGCGGACGATCGGCAGAGTTTGATTAGGTGTGCAGATTGGTTTGGTGAATTGGCGCTTGTGCCTCCAGAGACAAAAGCATCTGCTGAGCGTGAAGCAATTACAGCCCCAGCTCAGCGAATAGCTATTACCATGTTTATCACTTTCATTCTCGTTTTGATAGTTGGGTTTTTTGGTTTTGTCGGATTAGTTTTAGTAGGGGTTCTTACAGCTGTTGGGAAAATTAAAAGCAGAATTGAATTAGCGGGTAGATACCATGGCATATACGCAGAAACCTTTGCACTGTGGTTGTTGTGTTTCTTTGTTCTACAAATAGCCGTACAGCTAATCGTGGCTGCCTTGCCAGCGATGAATGATCATTTACTTTTCATTAGTTTCATAGCATTTATTTGTTCACTAGCACTACTTGCATGGCCAGTTTGGAGGGGTATTTCTTGGTCAGAAGTAAGACATGATATTGGTTGGACCACTGATCGATTACGCGGGCTGGAACCTATTCTTGGGATTGGAGGCTATATAATGACGCTGCCAATCCTAGCGATTGGAGTCTTACTTCTTTTTGCTTTAATTGCATTACAGGCTTTGACAACTGGAGAATCAGATACATTTGCAGCAGCAGGTGGGCCAGCCCATCCAATTATTAACAATTTAGCAAATGGGGACTTATGGACTTATATTCAAGTCTACTTAGTTGCATCGGTTGGAGCACCAATTGTCGAAGAAACCATGTTTCGAGGTGTGCTGTATCAACATCTAAGAAGTGCTAGTCGACATATGGGGGTTATAGTCAGCATATTGCTCTCAACATTGCTCAACACTTTTGTGTTTGCTGCAATTCATCCTCAAGGTTGGATTGCAATTCCAGCTTTGATGTCACTTGCAATCGGATTTACGCTAATGCGCGAATGGCGTGGAACGATAATCCCCTCAATTCTTATGCATGGGATAAATAATGCTTTAGTAATGACACTGCTGATGATCATGCTATAGCTAAGGTAGGCAGTGGCTGGCAATTCTGTACTGATTCAATGCTATAGGATTCGGACAAATAGTTGAAAATAGAAAATGATCATATATGACCTAAGTTACTATTTTGCAAGGGTTTATGGCTCAGAAGAGTGTTCAGCAAGCATATTTTTACCCAACGTACTTGCTCTAAAGGGGGTCTTTAGAGCATAATGGCCACTTCGGCGGAGCCGAGGGCATTATATGACACGGATGTATACCAATCTTGCGATCGCTGCCTGTACAACTTTATTAGCCAGTGGCTCTGTATTTGCTGTCCAAGATGCGACAAGCGAAGCTAAGGTTGATGTAGCTGATGATAAGCCGCAGGCTCAGGAGCAGTTGGATCCTGATGCGTTTCTTGCAGAAGTTGTCGAACGCTATAAGCGATTAGCTCAGTATGAAGACATTGCTGATGTGGTGCAGATAACCACACGCACTGGTGAAGAACCTGTGCGCGTTGAAACGCGAATTGCTTCAAAGATTGAAGATGGTGAACTGACAGTAGAAACGTCTGGAACGCAAGTGCGAGATGGTGTGGGACTTGATTTACCAATCAAGACAAGCCCAGCCATGGACGCGTTTGTAATGAAGTATAACCTTTGGCTTGCACCTCATATGACCTTGGCCTTCAAAGATGATCCCATGAAAGACTTCCGCCTGGGCGTTGATGAAGGGTTCACTCCCACCAAAGCTAAGTCGGTAACCATCGACAAAAAGAAATTGATCCACCTTGAACTAAAAAGTGGCGATGGCCTTAGCGAGGATTACACCGCTAAGTTTGATTTGTATATAGATCCTGATTCACTTCTGGTTGAAAGAATCGAAGGCGAGCAGCGTCTGCCGGATGGTGCAGACTATTACACATCACTGGAAATCACACCGATTACTGCAATAGACACTCCGCCGGTTGTGCAAGTAGATCCGTAGGATTGCACTCTTAAGTTATCGATAGCGTTGGCTGGACGAGTTTTCCGCTTAGTGTTGCTATTGATATCTGTGAAGCCAGATTCTTGCAAAGCGTATCTAATTCATCCGCAAGCTGCGGGTTATCCCAATTCTTCAGTGGCTCGCCGCTATCGCAATTGACCCTTAGCTGCATATGGATAGGTACAGCCCCTAAAAATGGCAGCGCAAGCTCCTGCGCAAGCATTTGTGCTCCGCCTCTACCAAATATGTCGTAACTCTTACCGTCATCGCCAATGAAGTAGCTCATATTCTCAACAATGCCCAGCACATTAACGCCTAGCTGCTGAAACATCTTGATTGCCCTAAGTGCATCATTCCGCGCCACTTTCTGGGGTGTACAAACAACCACAGCTCCAGATAACGGAAGCAACTGCGCCAAAGTCAGAGGCACATCACCAGTACCCGGCGGCAAGTCCACTATAAGATAATCAAGCTCGCCCCAATCGGTTTGAGTTGCAAGTTGTTTAAACGCACCATGCGCCATGGGTCCGCGCCAAATTAATGCCTTATCATCTGGTACTAGCTTTGCGATGGTCATGGCTTTAATTCCATGCGCTTCAAATGCCAGGAGGGTTTTATCACTTGATTTTGTAGGCAGATCTTCGAGTCCCAACATTGTTTTCAATGATGGGCCATAAATATCACCATCTAGCAAACCGACCTTAGCGCCCATTCTCGCAAGTCCGATTGCAAGCGAGACTGCAATCGTTGACTTGCCTACGCCGCCTTTACCAGCTCCGACTGCGATTACATGCTTGACATTTGGTAGTGGATTATCTTTGCCTTTATTCTCTGCTTTTTTAACATCCGCAGAAAACTCGACCTTTACCTCAGAAACTGTTTCCCCCATTTCCTTGCCCTTGGCTTTTACTGCTGCGACAATGTCATCTTCAATTTTATCTTTGAGCGGACAGGCAGGAGTTGTAAGCTCGATATTAAGCGCTACTTTTTCGCCATCGATTTGAACATCTTTAACCATGTTCAGCGTGACTAAGTCTTTTTGCAGATCTGGATCGTTAACGGTCCTGAGAGCGTTATATACGTGGTCAGAGGTAAGAGGCATTAAATTGGCTCCATAAAAGGTGCCCAATCATACGCACAATTTGCTTGCAATATGTAATGTTGCCTATCGTTAGTCGATAAAGTTAATGAGCTTAGGAGGTTATCAAATGATCAGCCGCTTCGCAACGCTAATAATCGCCTGCGCAATGGTTTGTCCAGAGGCAATTGCCCAAACTAGTAGGCCTGACTCTGCCACGAAAACCCAATCAAATGAAGCTGATTTGGATGCGAAGGGGCTCCTGGCGGGGCCTGAGGTTAAGTCGAGTGCTGAAGACCAAAAACAGATTCGGTTTGATGGCAGCAAAGTTGGCCGTGGAGGTCGAGGTAGGGCTACTGTTTCACGTAAGCGTTGGTTCGCGCTTTTGAAAAGCTTAGAGCTAAACCAGGATCAGAATGATGAGATTCGCCCGATCTTACAATCGCTCCAGAAAGCTAATCGCAAACATACTGCAAAGCATGGCAAGAGATTCAAGCAGCTTCAGAAACAAGCTCAACAGGCCCGCAGCAAGAATCGGAAAGTTCCCCGTGAAGTTCGCCAAGAGATAACCAAACTTAACGCAAAAGGGCCAAGGATTGTCACTTATCAAAAGCGTATTTGGGAAATTCTAACTACCTCGCAGCAAGAGAAAATGCGCAAGTCTCTTGCGTTGATCCGTAATAGAATAATAGTAGTAGAGAAAGATTCGAGAATTACTGATAAGCAACCCGCAAACGACAAGGCTATGAAGGAAACTGAGAAAGATAATAATAAGGATGATATGGATGAGCAATCCAAACGCCGCTTGGATTTTCTTAAATCTCAGCAAGCTCTATCCAGGTCCAAGGTAAAACCTGGCCGCTAGCCACGTTTTTTTATAGTGAACTGTTTAGTAGCCCGCATCTATCGTTGCTGTCGATATGATCAAGTTGAATGATCCATGCCCTTAAACCATGGTTGCGTGCGGCGAAGTTTGGCAATTTATATTGCAGGCGGAGTACAATGCACACAAAGTCAAGGCTCTCAGGTAGAGTTACTCTCAGCAATGTGCCAAGCGTTTAACGAATTTCAACAACGGTTTGGCTTTACCAACCGCGCAATTTGCCAACCATCAAAGTAAAAATGAAAATTATTCATTACATGGCGAGGGTAAGTTTGGAAGATGGGGGAGTGGTGCGTGCTGTGCTTGATATGTGTCAAGCATTGGCAAATCGAGGTCATGATGTAACGCTGTTTACTTTCTGCGATGATGATGTACCTCAGCAATGGAAAAGTTCGCACGCAGGTGTGCCAAAGGTTGTGCAGCTCAATCGCAAAGGCAAGCTTTGGCCCAAGCTAACCGCTGAATCAATTGAGGTTTTCCGCAAGCAATTAGTAGATGCTGATGCGCTTCATGTGCATGTTCCTTGGGATGTGACTTGTGCTGAACTTAGTCGCATCGCCAAAGGTATGAATATCCCCTATATAGTAAGCATTCATGGCATGCTAGATGATTGGTCTATGAGACAGCGGCATGCCAAGAAACGAATCTACCTGAAAATTGCGGGTCGTCAGTTTCTTGAAGAAGCTGCTGCAGTTCACTGCACAGCCCAAGCGGAAAAAGATCAAGCATGCAAGTGGTATCCAAAGGGTCAAAGTGTTGTTGTACCTCTAATTTTTGATTTGGCGGATTATGAAACACTTCCCGGGCCGGAGATTGCGCGCCAGAAGTTTGCTTCGGTTATTCCAGATCAAACCACACCTCTGCTGCTATTTTTAAGTCGCTTACATATTAAAAAAGGCTTGGAATTACTTATTGATACAGCTCAGCATCTTCGAGATTCGGGCAGTTCGTTTAAGATCATCATTGCAGGTACTGGTGAAAAAGCGTACGAACAACAATTAACACAATTGGTTAATGCCAGGAAACTAACTGAGCATATTTCGTTTCTTGGATTTGTTACCGGAATAGAAAAAGTTTCGTTATATGAAGCTGCGGATATTTTTATATTGCCAACTTCACAGGAGAATTGGGGGTTTGTGCTAATTGAAGCTCTTGCATGTGGCACACCACTGATTACAACAAAGGGTGTCGATATTTGGCCTGAACTTGTTTCTAGTGGCGGTGCGGTGATCGCCGACGCAACCGTTGATGCGATGGCTGAAGCTATAACGAGCCTAATTCAAGATGATGCAAAGCTCAAATCGATGGGAGCTAAAGGGCGCGACTGGGTATTAGAGAATATGAAGCTTGATAAAATACTCAGCCAATACGAAAAACTATATAGCAACATTTAGTTATTGAGAGGTTTTTGAAATGGCAGCCGCCTTATGACTGCTTTTGAAAATCGATCACGTTCAGCTCTATCCATTACAAAAGCGATACAAAGACCGGTATAGATTAATGCGTAAGTGCCTACACAGGCAATAATCCATACGATTTCATATGATTCTTGCCGTCCTCGGGCGATGAACAAAATAGGTGAGCATAGTGCTGCAAAAATTAATGGGAGAATTAGAGGTGTATAGAATTGGTGATAGCGTAAACCTACCGCCTTTGCACTAAATAGCGGCACTAGTCCGCCGTGGATGATTAAGAGTACTGCTGAGAATGCCCAACATACCGCTGTAATTTTTTGATCCGTGGGCAAGATGTATTTAAACAAGAAGAATAACAATGGGAAGATGAATCCTCCTGCAATTATGATCTTTGCGTAGCGTTTAACGTGTCCCGAGCCATAAAGAATTCTTAACCAGCAATCTGAAATTGCCCGAGCAGCCATACCAATAGTCATTATTTGTATTAGCAGTACCGCAATTGGTATATCACGCTCCGGATCACTGAGCTGTTTGCCCAGCCAAAGCCTTAGTGCTGGTTCTGCCAGCACCAGGATTCCTGCAGAAAGGGGAAATGTTACAAAGGCATGTAAACGTGTGGAATGGTGAAGAAGTGATTTTATAGCGCTTTTGTCTTTAGTAACGCTAAAACGTGCAGAGACCGCATCAAGCCCATCGGTCATTCCCATGGTTAGTCTGCGTACAGAGTCTGTTAGTTGAATCGCCAAGCCAAGAATTAGATTTCCCGCCAGGCCAAATGACAGATTCATAAGTATTTCCGCAAGTCGTCTGTATGACGTAGTTGCTGCCGTTGCCGCGCCATTCCATCCTCCAATTTGCAAAATGGATTTAAATGACTTGGCATTTATATATTTAGGCTTAGGAATGAGTCGCTTATCAAAGAACAATAATATGCCTACGCTGGTAAAAAGTGCAGTTAGATAAATTAATGTCGAGATGATGGCATATTGTGAAACGCGTGTACCGGGGTCAGTCGATTGTTGCCCCAGTAGCACCCAGCAAGCTGCGAACACATAACACAAGCGTCTAATGATCAGCCAAGCGTTGTAGGCAACCATTCGCTCGGAGACTTTGTACATGTTAAATGGAGCAGCAAGCAGTAATATGAAAAACGTTTCTACTCCTCGCGTAATGACCAGCCATTGTGCAGCTACCATTAAGTTTTCAGGTATGTCAAACAGCGGCAGGCAAAGCAAAATTATTAAAAAAAGGACTGATGCAATAATTGCAAGGCCTGAGGTAATTGCCATGGATGTGTTATAAATCCGGCGAAAATCGTTTGGATCATCGCTATGATGAGCTGCTCCCAGTTCACGAATCAGGCTGGATAGCACAAGTTCCTGCATCATTGAAGCCAATCCAATGGTCGATCCAAGAAGTGCGATCAAAGACCAACCTTCATCGCCAACAGCTTCAAGAAGTAGGGGTACTACAAGCAGGCCTAGCACGATGGTGCTAATCAACCGCGTGTAGTTTGCGCATATGCGGATGAAGCCTCGCTTGGCTTCTGTTGTCATTACGATCTCCAAGCCAGATCCATCTTATCCAGCTAGCCAAGCGACATACTGCCTAGCGCTGCGTTGGTGATTAGCTCTCGACCATCTGATATTTGGCTATTGATGCCCGATAATCCTTCAAGTAGTACATCGGCTGTCGCACTAATGTTCATCAGCCCTCGGAAAGAATATGATAAAAAACTCAAGAGACTATTTACTTGGATACTTTAATACTTAGCGTGTATAGGATTTAGCAATAAAACGATGGCCATGAATCTTCAATGTTTGATAAGAGGTATTAAGTGATAGTGCTTTCAACACGTAATCAGCGCTCCGGAACACGCTGGAACTACTTGACCGACTAAGCCTGCACCAAAGCAATGGGTTACTTTGACAGAATGATCTTACCATGCTCGACTAAACAATCATCGGGCTACTTTATTTGCCGGAGTTTCTAGAGTGCTGCAAATCGTAACTGTAGTTTTACTGGTAGTAGTATTGCTGCTTGTTCTTGCGGAGATGATAGCACGTTTCGGTCTAGGTCTAGGAAACCCGCCACTTTGGCAAGAGGATTCTGAGATCGAATACCTGGCGCAACCTTCCAAGAACTATTTACGCTTTGGTAAGCGGATCAGCTACAACTCGTATTCAATGCGAAGTGACGAATTTCCTGTGGCAAAGACCGATCCGAATGAGCTTCGTGTATTGGTAATCGGCGATAGCATTGTTAATGGTGGTGTACACGTAGATCAGGATGCGCTGGCAACGTCGATTCTCCAAAGGAAGTTACATGAATTTTTACATCGACCTGTGATAGTTGGCAATATCTCAGCTGCAAGTTGGGGGCCACCAAATTACTTGGCGTACATCAAGCGCTACGGAACCTTTCAAGCAGATGTAGCGGTGATTGTTGTTAATAGCTTAGACTATGCAGATGCACCTACGTTTGTACCTCTAACTAAAAGGCGTCCACAACGAAAACCGGTGTTGGCGCTACAAGAGTTAGTGGATAAGTATATGCCTCTCTACGCGCGGCATAAGATGCGCGCCAGAAAAAACGCTAAATGGAAAAGTGAAATCCCCACCGCGGATCAGATTCAAATGTGTCTTGATGCGGTGAAAGAGATCGTTGGTTTACTGCGTAAAGATGGGGTGCAGGTTCTCTTTGCGCAGCATCTTGATAAAATTGAGCTAGCTGGCGAACCCGAAATTGGTCATGGTGAATTAGGCCGAACAATTAGGGAGCTTGATATAGATCCAATTCAATTGGGTGGTTATTATGCCAAGGCCATTGAAGATGGCATCAATCCATATCACGATCAAATTCATCCGAGTGATATTGGGCAAAAAATAATTTCAGAAGTATTACTTGAGTCGATTATCGACTCGGTTTAACTGCCCAAGATTAGCAATAATCATGGGCGATGATGACTAACTCATATTGAGTTCTTCATGCATGAATGGGATTGTTATAGTTCATGGTTAAGCGTTTGCGAATGCGTCATCATTAGTTAAGAGTTGGTCTTCGTTATCATCAAATTCCGATTCTATCTGTTCTGATTCGACCCACTGTTGACGCGCAGCTCGTACCAGCGTTGGTAATCGATCAAAAAGTCCCAAGCCGAAGGGTAGCATTAATCCGTTGATTGTGCCGCCTCTGACACTTCCAGCCTCGATTATTCCGTGCCCCAGAACAGCAATCACGAATGCCCACGCTAAATATACAGTGTGTGTCTCAATACCAACACTCTTGACATACTTAAACATTCCTATACCGCGGGTGATGACAACAAGAAGCATGATACCCATCACAGTTATTCCTAGCAGGCCAACTTCTACAGCTGTTTGCAAATAAATACTGTGCATATTGCGGGATGATAGTCCTCTCTCGGTAGTATTATAAATCCAGCCTTTACCGAATAGTGGTGCTTCGGCAAATTGTGATCTTGCATAAGCCCAAATTCCCTCGCGCGTTTCTAGGCTCCCATGTAATAACCGAACCGGTGCGTCGGAACCGGCAGTAATAAATGTGAATAAAACAGCAATTCCTACAATTGCGCCAACAACAATTAGCATTCCAGGCCGCTTAAATAATGGAATAGCAATAACAAAGCAACCAAGCGCTGCTTCACCAACCGCCCCGCGACTGCCTGTATACATCAGTTGGATGCCAACAATGATTCCTATGGCATAAGCACTGAGTCGCCAAATCCTGGTTCTATCATAAAGGGCAAGATAGGCAAGTACGATAAGCATAGGTGCCAATGTTTGGCCAATTCGATTGGGATTTATGCCCCAAAACCCCAACCTACCACGATGTAAGATTAAATTAGGATGTTTCAGGAAATCCAAGACCATTAGTACTGCAAATATAGCAATACCTACTGCAAGCGCGCGCATGCCTAATTCCAAATCCCTAAAATCTCTCAGACCTTGAGCCAACATAAGACCGGCTAATGCCACCAAGCCATATAATCCCTTGTATTTCATCGCGTCTAATGGTGCATCGCTCCAAAGTCCAGCTAGGACATAGAGGCCTACGTAGATGAGGAAGACCGTCGCAGTCGGACCAAATTTATAGAGTCTATGACCAAAGAATCCTACTAGAAGTAGCAAGATTGTCACATAAACCCGCCCAAGCTTAACGAATTTAATGAATGGGAAATCGACAGCGGCTGAAATAGGAGAAAGGATAATGAAAACACCCGCAAGTAAAAAGAGAGAATTAGTCCAGCGTGATGCAAAGCCAAACGCAACATGCGCTATTACGAAAAAGATCAATAGCAAGATAAGGAAATTGGGGTCGGCGTTCGTAAACATTTGAATTCTTCAGCACATCATTTAGGTAGAGGGGACTCACGTGCGGTATAGGATAGAATACTAAGGATTGTCTTTCTTATCGGCTTCTCAAGGGTTATGCTGCAACAGTACACTGGATCTGAACAGGTGTAAAAACAACTACAAAGGCTATCGTTAGGTTTTGCAGGAGATCGTGATACAACGAAGTTGTATCTGCCTTAATAGCGCCAATGATTAAGGAATCAGGCAAGGTCATGTCACAGACCCAACACTAGTCGTTTTTTTACTAATTTCTGAACAAAAAGTATCTACCCAGGAGTGGTCGCTTTCATATCCCGCTTGGATCAACATATCACCACAGTGTTTGTCAAAAATCTTTGCTGCATCTTTTGTGAAGTGGTTTCGCCAATCTCCAGTTTGTCCTTTTCTAAGAAATGCGCTGCGATCCTCCTGGCCTGCACTTCGGCCGGCCTGCTTTTTAAACGAAAACCGATCGATAGACCGTTGAGCTCTTTCAAGATCGACTGGCTGCGAAGTCAGCTTGGACATGGCTTGAGCTAGTGTGTTAGGTCCATCAGTTAGTAGATCCTCATATCGAAGCAAAACGACATTAGTGTTCGCAACCTCAAAGTATGATCGCGCGTGCTGACCCCAATTAGCTTTAGCGAAACGTGGATTTGCTAGTTGCCTCTTTAAGAACGAAGTAATGTTGTCTTTCACGTTGGCTTTGTTTACTAAGCCGGGAAACGATCTCCGTTGATAAGCCGTCATCTGTGGGTGATCACCTTCTGGTATGCTGCGCGAACGGAAAAAATATTGTGACACCAAAGCATCGCGACCATCACGAATAATGTATACACCCTTTGGGCAGTTTTTCCAGACACGTTCGTGGCCGTGTATGATCGCATGACAACCAATGGGTAATAGCGAAAATTGTGGGAATGGTAATTGCAGGTAATCAGCTACAAGTTGGCAGGCCCATGTAGTTCCACTTTTGGGATAGCCCACAACAAATACCAGTGGAAAAGTCTTGGGAAATCTTGTTCCCAAAAACCACGTCATGTGGTGTGAGATTGATTGGATTCGTAACTTAACATTCACTGCCGAGCACTCGATTTTGAAGTTGTCTGCGAATTCGCTGGCGGAGACTTTGTCATTCTGCAAGTTAAGCTAATAAGCAATTTGTGTTTGCGAATGATTTTGCGTTTAAGTTGAAGGAGATGATAGATAATTTTCAGCGGCCCGGGCATATATGCACGTGGCCCAAATTGCTCAATATAAACGAATTCTGGTTTATTAAACTCTAAATCGTTCGCAACTTTATTAATGCGTTTCTCATCATTAAAAAGATATTGCACCGGATAGTGATAGTCATCGACAGTGTTGCGTTTAATTATGCGCAAAACAACTTCGTCTAGTTTTAACCAATGTAAGAGTGAAGCCGTGATTGTGAAGTAATGCCGCTTATTTGGGGTTACAAATATATAAACGCCACCTGGTTTTAGGGATTTTACCAAGGCTTTTAGAAATCCTGCGGGGTCTGCGACATGTTCCATTACCATGTACGAGTACGCTACATCAAAGTAGTTTTCAGGTAGTTCGGCCGTCTCCATAAGGGCATGTTGATGCTTATCAAAGAGGCCGGCTGGGGGGAATCTACTTTCATCTGGATCAAGACCCCAGTATTCATCCACATAGGCGCGGATTGCCCATTGAAACTCTGGCCTGCGTCCTATCCCTCGCCCGCACCCGACATCCAAGACTCGCACTGGAGAAGTTCTTTTTTGACACTCTTTGATCACCAATCGTGTGAAAATCCTTTGGTGGTCGGACGTCATTTGGAAGTTGTATAATTCGGCCAGCTCTTCAAACGAAAGGTCATCGTGAGGTTTAATTGGCTCAGCTACGGCAGCACCTTGGGCCAAATTGGCTTGCTTATTGGTGCCTGCCTCGGGTTGGTTTGATGATTGGTTCATAGGTTAGGGCAGATAGTTTGAATAAGGCAGAGTTATAGGGCAAACAATGACTAGTTTATCTGACAGATCGGGCCAATGGAGCATAGGCTGGAGGGTATCTTTGTGGAGCTTGCAATTGTATCGGCAGGCTTATCCCAACCTACGAACAAAGCCTGTTTTGGTTTGTATCTAAGGCTAACTATTGCCTGCAATGATGTTGTGAGCTAGTATCCGCTCCCCCATATTATATTTAGGCTCTTGTGGGACCTAATGGAGCTTTTGGAGAAGCAAACTCATGTCGACTGATTCACTTATACCCCCTCATGGGGGAAATCTCGTAAATTGTCTCGCTAGTGCGGATAAAGCAGCCGAGCTGATCTCAACAGCTGCGGGCCTGCCAAAGATCACACTTTCCTCAAAGCAGGCGTGCGATCTTGAGATGATCGCAATTGGTGCGTTCAGCCCATTGACCGGCTTTGTAGGCAAAGCGGACTTTGAAGCAATCTGCAAAAATACTAAGTTGGCGGATGGAACAGTTTGGCCCATCCCCATCACATTGGCGGTAGATGACCAGACCAAGGCTGAGCTAACTGAAGGAGGCCAGGCAGCTTTAGTACATAGTGATGGCACTCTCATGGCCGTCATCAACATCGAAGAAATCTACGCACACGATAAAGCCCTGGAAATACCCAACGTCTTTAGAACAGAAGATGATGCACACCCAGGCGTACAAGCGGTTAAAGAAGAAGGCAATTGGCTCATCGGCGGACCAATCCAGGTCATTACAGTCACTCCAGAAGTCGAGCCCGGCGAGCAATTCACAGAATTTCGTTTGCCTCCAGCTCAAACGCGAAAAGCATTCGCAGATAAAGGCTGGAAAACTGTCGTGGCTTTTCAAACACGAAATCCAATTCACAGAGCCCATGAATACTTAACAAAATGCTCGCTTGAGATTTGTGATGGATTGCTTATTCATCCACTAGTAGGCGAAACCAAGCCGGGCGATATTCCTGCGGATGTGCGTATGGAGTGCTATCAGGTCCTTCTCAAAAAATACTACGTAGATAAATGCACCATGCTAACAGTCATGCCCGGTGCAATGCGCTACGCAGGACCACGTGAAGCCATCCTTCACGCATTAATTCGAAAGAACTACGGCTGCTCGCACTTCATAGTCGGTCGGGATCACGCAGGTGTTGGCGACTACTACGGCACATACGATGCGCAAAAAATCTTCGAAGACTTTACCTCAGCAGAAATGGGAATCACGCCACTGAATTTCGAACACGCAGCCTGGTGCAACGCATGCGAAGGAATGACCAGCTCAAAGTCTTGCCCGCATGGCCCTGAGGAAAAGATCTTCCTTTCCGGGACAAAAGTGCGTGAGCTTTTAAACCAAGGCAAACGTCCGCCACAAGAATTTAGCCGACCCGAAGTTGCCGATGTACTTATTAAATGGGCAGCAGCGGAAGCGACCGTCAACGCTTGATAATTTTCTTAAACCACAAACTATAAAGTAAAACAAACAAACGCTATGACCGAACAACTTGCAACAAATATTACCTGGCATGAAGGTGAAGTTTCTCATGCTCAACGCAACCAAAGCCTTGGTCAAAAAGGTGCAACTCTGTGGATGACAGGCTTATCCGCCAGTGGAAAAAGCACTATAGCAGTAGCACTAGAACAAGTGCTACTTCAGCAAGGTAAGCATGCTTATCGACTAGATGGCGACAATATTCGTCACGGCCTGAATAAGAACCTGGGCTTCTCAGCTGAAGACCGAGCGGAAAACATTCGAAGAATCGGTGAAGTGTCAAAGCTCTTTGCCGATGCAGGTATTTTGAGTATCGCAAGTTTCATTAGCCCATACACCGCCGACCGCGATCTTGTCCGCAAGCTGCACGAAGATGCAGGAGTTGCGTTTATTGAGGTCTATGTTGATCTGCCACTTGAAGTAGCGGAAAGCCGTGATCCCAAGGGTCTATACAAGAAAGCCCGTGCAGGTGAAATCAAAGGTTTCACCGGCATAGATGATCCTTATGAAGCACCTACAAATCCAGAGCTACATCTAAAAACTCACGAGATGAGTGTAGAAGATTCGGTTCGAGCATTGCTCGAATGCTTGCAAGATAATAACCTGCTAGAAGCATAACGAAATAAAGTAATACAATATTGAACAAATCCCAGACGCCCATGGATAGCAATCCATGGGTTTTTAATAACCCCCCGACGCCCATGGATAGCAATCCATGGGGTTCTTTATTTTCAAAATAATAGTTTAGCCGCAGGGCTTGACCCTGCGTTTGGCGCTCAAGGATTATTGATGCTCGCGCAGCGCAACCTCAAAGGGATTCCACCGCCGCATATCCCCCGCAAGCTCGCTGGCCTTTTCAATTGATGCGCTTCCATCGAGCATGGCAACAGGCATCAAATCCTGGCCGCGACGAATTATTGGGATACCCGCGCCAGGTGGATCTGAATAGTCGCCATCAACAGTAAAAATGTCTCCGCCTGTACCAACTTCCCACTGTTGGCTAATCCATTTGTCGTTGCCGTCATCAAACTCAAGAAACGGCGCTCTCAACTCACAAAATCCTAATAAGGTATCTTCATAGATTTGTGGTCCACCATCTAAAACCTTGGCAGAAGATCCGAAGACGATCAGTCGTGCAGGGTTTTTTACCTGTGTGAAGCGTGTTGCTGCTAGGATTTTGTCTTCCAAGCCCGGAGCAGGAGTCCATGGATTGCGATCTGTCGCATAGATACCGCCATGTACCGAATCACCGCCAACAAATATAGAATTCATGCCAAAGGTTGGGCGTTCAGAGATTCCTCCAGAAATTAATGTCGCTGGTGGTGTGATGCTCGTAATATATTGACCAAATGGTCCTAAGATAGTCGCGATCTTTTCAGCTTCGAGCTGCGACCTCATCCCCTCGTCGCCTAACTCCGTGTAGAATGTTTCCCACACGTGGTTTACGTAGGGTGCAAGACGCCAGACATAGGACTGCGCGTCAACGTATTCCAGATCAACCCAACGGCCCGTAGCGGGATCTCCCAACGGTACTCTCACTCTCAAATCGCTAAACGGATCGGTATCATCATCCATCAGATCTTCGCCGATATAGCCCGGCATTAAGTGTCCACGATTGTCATCGGAGTAAGCTCGGTAACCTCGTACAATTTCTCTTAGTGCGTTTAAGGATCTTGTGCGCGTGCTAGCTGCGCTCGAACTTTTTAGTGCAACAATTACCAGACTCACAAGCAGCGCGATCACAGCTATTACCACCATGACCTCAACAAGCGTGAAGCCTCTGCGCACAATTTTTGTGTTGCTACTATGCGAGTTCATGACTTATCCACCTCCGAAAATTCGGATGTCATCGTATTCTTTTACAACCTGAGGATTGCCGAAAAATTCATGGTCCACGATGTTGTTAACAGTATCTTTCGGCGTACCCGGACCATCCGCTATGGAGAAGTATATCCCATCCGGTCCTGCTGAAAACAGCATATAAGCACCTTGAGAATTGCCCCTAAGAGGATCATCAGGTTCGCCAAAGGCTGCATGCCGAAGGATTTGTGCAAACGTTGCATAGCGATCAGCAGGAGGACTACCAGCAGCATTATTGAATATGCTACCTTTGCCGCCATCCATTTGATCTTTGCCGAATTCACCTAAGCCTTTGGATTCAATATAAGGAACCATAGTTCCATAAAGGAATTGTGGGGGACCGCTACCATTTTCAAATGCCAGTGGCCCGATGGGACGTGATCTTTTAACGAAAACAATCGGCTGCCCCCAAGCGTCGATCAAATCAGGAATACCGCCCCCGCCCATTCCGCCAAATTGGGGAGTACCTACTTGTCCGTTTGCCACTTGCAATTCATCGCCTTTGGGTGTGAAGTACGGCGAATATAGTGTGCCATTGATCAGTGGTCCTTCTCCGATACGTTGTGTATCTACCTTCAATTTCCATCCAGAAGTGCCGAATGTATAACAAAGGATGTTGGCCCCACAATCGCCGAAGTTGTCGTACTCCAAGGCTGCAGCGCTACTTGGTCCATCCTGCGGAGAGAGTACGCTATAGCCGCCCATGAAATGTAGCAGTGCATTCTCCGTTCCGCTGATAGCAGGATTTGCTGCGAGGATGGTTTCAGGAATGATCCCCGGATACTGACTGTGTTCAAGCTGAAAAGTATCGCAGGCACTGGCGAACGACTGCATGGTGGCTCGGGTCTTGGTTACCTCAGCTCTAGCCCTTGCGCCTCCAAGCGCCACGAGTAACAGGCCAGCTAAGACTGAGATTATTGCAATCACAACCAGCAATTCCACCATGGAAAATGCACGATCACGAGCGCTTGATCGGCGTGGTTTGTTTTCACTTATATTGTTTCTAAAAGCGTTCATGAGCGAAGTCCTCAAAGGGAGCTAAGGGACCAATACCCTTAGCGACCGGGAAAAAGTTCCCGTCACGCTCATCCGCTGAGCTATAAGCATACACCCAATTAAGCATGAGTCGAGAAAATTCCGTTTTTTATAGCTTCAAACCGCTCCCTAGGCTGGCTGAGCGGGGAGATTGTGGGCTGCGCGCAGGAATGAATCGAGATATCGATTCTCAAATGTCTCTAATGCTGATGAAGTTGATGCAGTATCTATACCCCAAATACAAGCCTGCATGTCAATGAACTCCACATCAAGCTGCACTTGAAAGCTTTGCTCGACCACAAAAGCGCTGGGCAGACGGTTTGCGAAATACGCCGATGCAGCATTAACGCCAGGCCGACCCAGGCAGATAGTGGGGCGGGCCATGAGCTGGGCACTGTTTAGATACCACATGTCACTACACACGATCGGAGACAGCCAGGGTTCATCGCGATCTAAATGCTGTTTCTGCCAATCAACAATTTGCTGAGCCAGTTGATACGCCCGTGGCCGATCCGCAAGCTCCGCAATCAAATGCGCACCAACAACAATCAAAAGCATCGAATCGGTATCAGGGCCAGACTCAGTTGGTTCATGATATGGATCGCTTGGCATGACAATTCATATCGGTTGGAGGAGCCATGAGGGATGAGCCATGCACCATGCAAAGCCGCGACCGTTGGTCGCGTTCTTGGGGAATATTGAATTACGGATAATCGGAGCCACACAGTCCATGTTTAGCGGCGGGCGTCCCGACTGCAATCGCAACTATCAGTTGAAAAACCGAATAGTAATCGGATAGCGAACATAGAACCCCTGATTGGCTTTGATCCCGTTAACAATCCCCATAACAATCGCGAGGATCGGCAGTGCGATCGCAAAGGGGATCCCGATTAAAAAGATCGACATTATTCCCGCCGCAACTTGCCAGATAAACATCGATATCTGAAAGCTCAAAGCTTCTTTGCCGTGGTCATCTATGTAAACCGAATCATTTCGCTTCTGCAGCCAAATGCACAGCAATGGCACAAAGGAAAACACAGGCACCAACACCGTCAAATGCATAAGCATCGCCCAAAGCCGATCATTATCCGAAGCCATCTCATCGCGCAGCGGGGTTGCTTGGTTTCCGGGGGTTTCGCGAGAGGACATTCCGGGTGTTGCGGGCGTTGCTGGTATTGCGGGTGTTCCGGCGGCGGGGGGGGCGTCAGCCATGGTATTCATGTCTCGCCTCTTTAATCAATGTCTGTGAAGACAGACTCATTATATTGCAAGATATTGTAAGCAAAAAAGTAAACCCTTCTGTGTTTGTTTGGAATTGGTGAGCCATGTTTTCATCACTCGCTGGGTTCAGATTGGTTTATTGAGGGTTCGTAGGCGGCATTGTCCTATGCCGCTTCACGGCCAAGTGCGATGCGCGGTCAACCGAACCGGAGGCTCAGAGCCGCAAGGACCGGGTGTGCTAGCGTTTGCCCCGGCTGACCACTGCGGCGGGTGTTCTGCAGGCCCGGCCGGGAGGACACTCTCCAGAAAGTACGATACTAGGTCTAGAAGCGGTGTTGAAGTCCACAGCTGCTCAAGAAAACCATTAAATCCCATCTTTTTTCTGGGATTTTGCGGAAAGTGCCAGACTGGTGTGATGATGTGGTACACTGGTCTTATCCAGCTGCAAGGCGACTTATGTCTCCGGGGGCGGCCATGCTTTTTTGGAATGTGGACGACGGGCACCACTTTGCGGCCACTACCTTCAGTGAGGTTCAGCCATGTGTTTCAAGTCAAGCTTCACAATTCCGGCGCTCGTTGCGATTACTTTCTGCCTTATTGGCGAGACAACACCCGTACTTGCAGACATCATCAACGTACCTGGCGACCAGCCGACGATCCAGGCGGGAATCGATGCTGCCATGGACGGCGACGAGGTCGTCGTCGCCGATGGGACGTACATCGGAGCCGGCAACAAGAACCTTGCATTCAACGACGCATCGCTTACCCTCCGGTCCGCAAACGGGCCCGCCAATTGCGTGATCGACTGCGAGGACGATGGCCGGGGGTTCTTCTTAGTCAACGAGACCGGGACCATCATCATCGAGGGGTTTACAGTCATGCGCGGCTACGTCGGTATTGCCTCACCGGGATCGCGAAGGGGCGGCGCGGTCTACTGTGTGGGTTCGTTCGCCACCTTCGCCAACTGCATATTCTACGACAACCACGCCCATGCGGGCGGCGGTGCCTTCGTGGCAGGGCCCGACACCGGCGCCGTGTTCATCAACTGTCTGATCACCAATCACGTCTTCGACGGCGATGGTAGCAACGAGGACATCCACACGGGGGGCGGCGCATTCGTGCGTAGTGGCGCGAACGTGGAATTTATCAACTGCACGATTGCCGACAACGCCGTCTTGCCCGGCGGCGACCACGTAGGCGGCGGGATCCACGTTCGCGATGACTCCAGCGTACTACTCACCAACTGCGTCCTCTGGGGGAACTCAGCTGAGTTCGGCGACCAGATCGGCGTGACGGTAGGGGGTATCGTCACCGTCCACAACAGCGACGTTCAGGGTGGAGAGGCGGAGGTCGTCGTTATCGACGACGACGGCACTGTCAACTGGGGTGCCGGCAACATCGACCTGGACCCGCGCTTCGTTGATCCGGAAAACGGCGACTACCACCTCTCACCCGGTTCACCCTCTATTGACGCGGGCAACAACTGGAGAGTGTCGATTGACGAGAACGACTATGACGAGGATGGCGTTTTGTGCGAGCTGTTCCCCGTCGATCTCGATGGCAACCCGCGCTTCAACGCCGACGAAGCGGACTTCGATCCCGGCTGCGGCGTTCCTGTCGTCGTGGACATGGGCGCGTACGAGTACCAGTTCGATCCAGCTGACCAAGTCACCTTTGCCGACCTCACAGCTGACGCTGCTGTGAATACACTTGATTTACTTTCACTTTTTGCTAAGTGGGGGCCGTGCACAAAGGGATGTTGTCTAGCCGACCTAGATCTCGATGGGAATGTCAACACAGCTGACCTACTCATCCTCTTCGCCAACTGGGGGCCATGTCCGTAAGAATGAACCGCGCATTTGCTATTGGCGGGTCACTCGATACCTTTGTGTGCAAGGGACAGGCGACCGGCAGTCCGGCAATATCTGAGCACAAGCGTCGCCCTAAGGCGATCATTGTCCGTGGACATCGGGTCGCGTAGTGAGGCTGCTTGGTTTCCAGCGGTTTCGGGAGAGGCGGTGGGGGTTCCTGTGGCGGGCGTGTCGGCCATTGTATTCATGTCTTTAGTCTCAATAGATGGTTAGGAAAACGAATACATATTGATACTAGTCAAAAAATAGACCTTGTAGTACTTGTTAGGAAAGTGGCAGCCAGGGTTTCATCGCTGGAATCCTGACAGCTTTAACCGCACTTTAATCCTTGTTACTAAATTCAAACGCTCCTCTCCGGGTCGCGGCTAAACGGATTTCATTTTTGCTCCGTGGCTCTCCGTGGTTCAAATTCCCCAGGACGCGACCACTGGTCGCGGCTTTATATGTATTGATTACACATTCCCAAGAAGGGACGCTGCGCGTCTCCCGCTAAACGTGCCTGGCGGTTGTGGATTGTACTGCTACGTGGCTGCGGGCGGGGATCCCGATGGAATCGGGACGGCTCACTGTTTTATAGCGCCGCTAATCGTTGGGCGGTGTCGTGTTCTATTAGGGCGTCTACTAATGGTTGTAATTTGCCTACTAAAATATCCATTAGCCCGAATGACTGACCTATTCGGTGATCAACTGCGATGTCGTCTTTGTAGCGATATGTGCGGATCTTTTCGGCGCGGTTGCCTGAGCCGATCATTGCGTTTCTGCTTTCTGCACGCTCAGCTTTGGCTTTAGCTTGTTGGCGTTCATATAAGCGTGCTCTTAATAACCGCCAGGCTTTTTCGCGGTTTTGGGCCTGGCTTTTTGTGTCCTGCATTCTCACTTCTACACCGGTCGGCTCGTGGATCAAGTGGACTGCGGTTGCGACTTTATTTACGTTCTGGCCGCCCGGCCCTGTTGATGTTGTGATCATTTCTTTTACATCGCTGGTATTCAATTCAACCTGCACATCTTCGGGTTCAGCTAGCACAGCTACGGTTGCGGTTGATGTATGCACTCGGCCTTGGGCTTCGGTTGCGGGTACACGCTTAACTTGATGTGTTCCGCCTTCGTAACCAAGTTCCGCCCATACGCCTTCACCTGAGATGCGCAAGATTGCGAGTTTATATCCGCCTTGCTCCGCTTGATTACATTGGATATCTTCACAAGTCCATTTTTTAATGGCAGCAAAGCGTCGATACATTTCTACCAGGTCGCCCGCCCAAATTCCCGCTTCATCGCCGCCAACACCTGCGCGGATTTCTAGTATTACCGAGCTGACTGATCGGTCTTCCGCGGTAAGTAAGCGTTTTTGTACGGACTCTAAAAGCTGCTTAGCTTTATTGCGTACTTCAGGTAATTCTTCTTTAGCCATCTCCGCAAGCTCTGCATCATCTTTATCTTCCGCGACCGATTCCAATTCCTCAGTCTGTTTAAGCATTTCACAATACGCGCGGTAATCGTTTACGACCGGTTCGATCGCTGCTCGTTTTATGGAGAGATCGCGCACCTGGTGGTGGTCAGCAAGGACCTCGGGATCCACCAATTGTTTGCCAAGCTCTTGGTGTTGGGCGGCCAACTCTTCGAGTTTGCGCATCAGGTTTTCGTTAACTGGGGCGGCCATGATTTTTAGTTGATTTAAGGAAATTTAACTTGATTTAAACGCAACGATAGCATTACAAGCGAAATTAAGGATCCGCTTGCAAAGAAAGCAATTAAACCTAGCTACTTGCCTTTTTTGGCTTTTTTGCCCTTGGAGAAGTAATCACCTGCAAACTTCTTCTGGAACTTCTCGACGCGGCCTGCGGTATCTACAAAGCTCTTTTGGCCGGTGTAAAATGGATGCGAACCCGACCAGATTTCCACGTGCAGCTCTGGAACGGTAGCTCCGGTGGTCATGACCACCTCTCCGCGGAAGTAGACTTTCGCGTCTTTGTAGTATTTGGGGTGGATTTTGTCTTTCATGGTCAAAAAGCCCTTGCCAAACGGCCGTGATGAATAGCGAAGCCCCGTACTTTAGCCCAGTTTCGCTCAGAGGCAACTATCTGTTTCAAGGCATCGGCATTAAGCATCGGATGATTCGGTAACTATCTGCCAAATGAAGCTCCAATGGAGTAATGCACCCGTTAGGACTGCTATATGGAAGATTTCGTGAGCGTGAATAACGCCCGGCCAAATTACCAACTGCTCGAAATAGCAGATAATGGCCCCTGCGGTATAAGAGAGCCCACCCCAGACCATGAGCTGAATATATCGAAAGCTGTGGCGTTTCCAAATCGTTGCCACAGTGACCACTCCCATCCATCCCATCGCCAGGTAAAAAGCCAGGCTAAGCCACTCTGATATATTGTCAAAGTAGAATGTTTTAAGTGTGATGCCGAGGATTGCTACTGCCCAGATGATGCTTAGCGGGACCCATCTGTTCTTGCCTTGGAAAAGGATGATGTATGTTGGCGTGAATGTTCCGGCTATGAGCAGGTATATTGCCACATGGTCCAGGCGTTCTGCGATGAGGCCGATGCTCCCGCCTTTTTCAAACATGTGAAATGCTGTTGATGCTAGTAGTTGGGCTACGCATGAGACTGCATAAATCCAAAGCGATATTGTCTGCCCAGCTAATTTTGAGCCATAGCCTCGTTTGAGTAGAGCTATGCCCAGGAACAAAAAGGCGACAGCGCCAAACATGTGGCTAATAGCGCTAAACGGCTCATATAGCCATGGCCAGTGGTATAACTCGGTGATGGGATACGTTTGAGTGCTCATTGCAAAGATTAGGTATAGATTACAGATATAGATGCTACAAGTGGCCTAGAGGATATGGCACTTTAATTTGGTTATCTAATTATTCAGCAATGTCTGCCTGGATATGCTTCGGGCTGCTATCATCGGAACTTATGAGAGATGTTAAAGCCACGATTGCTTCTGCTGAGAATCAACTACAAGTCCAACAAGTTGAGAGCAAGCCTGAGGATCAAGCTGAGCATGTTGAATCGAATATGGCGTTTCGGCAGCTACCGTTTATGGGGGTGATTCGGGTTAACGACTTAGCGACGGAGCATGGCTTTCGGATGGGCCATCCTGACTGGATCAATCTGGGGCAAGGTCAGCCGGAAGTTGGCGAGCTTGATGGTGCGCCGCCCAGGCCTAGTCGAATTGATATTGATATTGCGGATCACGCTTATGGTGCGGTTGAAGGTATTGATGAATTGCGCCAAGCGGTCGCAGCGCATTACAACCGGCTGTATAGAAACGGTAAAGCTTCTAAGTACACAGCTGAAAATGTTGCTATCTCATCGGGTGGTAGATTGGCGCTATCGCGATGTGGCGCAGCGCTTGATGATGTTCGTTTGGGGTATTTTACGCCTGACTACACTGCTTACGAAGACTTGATGACGACGTTTCATCGCTTGAATCCAGTTGCAATCGAGCTTGATGTTAAAGATGGTTTTCGTATTGATCCTAATGAATTGCAAAAAAAAGTAGTGCAGGATAAACTCGGAGCGTTACTGATCAGTAATCCATGTAACCCAACCGGGATGATTATTCAAGGCGAAGAGCTTAGCGCCTGGGTGGAGATGGCAAGGCAGCAAGATTGCACGCTGTTAATGGATGAGTTTTATTCTCATTTCAATTACTCCAACGGTGCGGATGGGCCGGTAAGTAGTGCTGAATATGTTGAGGATGTAAATATTGATCCGGTAGTAATCTTCGATGGGCTTACCAAGTGTTTTAGATATCCGGGTTGGCGTGTTGGTTGGGTATTAGCACCGAAAACTGTGATTCGTGCGTTTACTGCTGCGGGCAGTTTTCTTGATGGTGGCCCTTCGCGTCCAATACAAAAGGCAGCAGTTGATATTCTGGAGCCTAATCGAGCGGATCAGGAGACTAATGCGCTGCGAGCAGCTTTTAGCCAAAAGCAGCAAATTACAATTACGCGCCTAAAGGAGATGGGGATTGATGTTCCAGGTAATCCCCAGGGGACGTTTTATGTTTTCGCATCGGTTAAGAATTTGCCCAAGCCGTTAATCACCGGAGAGGGTTTTATGAATGAAGCTTTCAAGCATCAGGTGCTGACAGTGCCCGGCGAATATTTTGACGTAAATCCCAATCGTTTGCGCAAAGGCGTTTCGCCTTTGGAAAGTTTCGTGCGATTCTCTTTCGGCCCACCTAAAGAGCAACTAGAACAAGGCCTGGATCGATTAGCGAAAATGATCGCAGCGATGTGAATGGTAGTTTTGTGTTGACAACAATTGATCCAAATAAAAAACGCTCTACGCGGGTTACTTGTGCGCAGCATGTGACGCCGTATCTGCGCCATGAGGTAGTTGAGCTTGGATTTGAAATTCAGGAAGAAGATCATGTTGGAGTGCATATTGGAGCTACGCTTGGCGATTGTATGAAGCTGATACTTAATCTGCGCACAGCTTTGCATGTGATGTGGTTATTGAAACGGTTTCGCTGTCCATCTCCTAAGGATTTATATAAACATATTGCATCATTTCCCTGGGAGGAATTAATTGCAAACGATTCGTATCTTACGGTTACTTCTAATGTTGATAATCCCAAAATCACAAATTCTATGTATCCAAACCTTGTGGTTAAGGATGCGATTGTTGATCGGATATCCAAGCAAACCGGCGCCAGACCTGACAGCGGTTCAGATAGATCTGCGGTTGTAATTCATCTATATTGGAAGAACGATAGAGCGTGGGTTTACCTAAACACCAACGGCCTGCGCTTGGCCAATCGCGGTTATCGTAAATTGCCACACACCGCGCCCATGCAGGAAACCCTAGCAGCATCTGTTTTGTTAGCTGCGGGTTATGATGGAACGCAAACGCTTGTTAATCCTATGTGTGGCAGCGGCACGCTTGCGATTGAAGCAGCATTGATTGCAGCAGGTAGAGCGCCGGGTTTGCTGCGGACTAATTATAGTTTCATGCACACGTTAATTTATAATAAAGATGAGTGGCAAACAATTCGCGCTCAAGCTAGAAAGCAAGGCAACTCCAAAGCCCTGCCACGGATTGTTGCATCAGATAACGATGCCCTTGCGATTGAAGCATCTATTAAAAATGCACGGACAGCAGGCGTCGAGCAGCTTATTGATTTCATACAGTGCGATTTTACCCAAACGCCTATGGAGAATATAGATGGCAATTCGGGTATTGTGATTCTAAACCCCGAGTATGGTGAGCGAATGGGTGAAGAAAGTGAGCTTGAGCCAATCTATAAAAAAATTGGAGATTATTTTAAGCAGAATTGTGCTGGCTGGAGAGGATTTGTTTTTACGGGTAGCAGAGCGCTAAGTAAATGTATAGGCCTAAGCGCCAGAAGCCGCATGCCGTTTTTTAATGGCAAGATTGAGTGTCGACTGCTTGGGTATGAATTGTATGCCGGTTCGCAGCAGAAGCCGCAGAAATAGAGATATAGATTGTCTAAGGCCAGTTTTTGCAACGAGTCGATTATACCTGCTAAGATATCAACGTTATGAACTACATGACCCAAGAAGATAAGGAACGGTTGGAGAAGCAACTAAAAGTGCTCGTCGATCGACGGGTCGAGCTATCCGATCGTATTGGCCGGGCACGCGAGTTGGGTGATCTTAAAGAGAACGCGGAGTATCACGCTGCCAAGGAAGATCAAGGCCACGATGAACGCAAGATCCGTGACCTCGAGGCCAAGCTCGCATCAGCTGTTGTAGTTGATGACGAGAATCTGCCTGAGGGGTTGGTGTTTATTGGCTCAACAGTGATTCTGCGCGATGTGGATTCGGGTGATGAGGATTTATATAAACTAGTTGGCGAACTTACCGGATCAATTGATGTTGATTATATCGAAGTCACCCCACAGTCGCCCATGGGTATGGCTTTATTTAAAGCTGAAATAGGTACAAAGATCCGCGTTGACCTGCCGCGCGGCAAAAAGCACTTTGAAATCCTTGAAGCCAAATAGCAAAATTCAGCTTCGCGCTGTGGCGGACGTTGATCTTGCGGTTTTCTTTGATTATCAATTGGATAAACAAGCCAATTATATGGCTGCGTTTACTGCTAAGGATCCAAACAATAGAGATGCATTTGATGCGCACTGGGAGAAGATCCGCGGCGATGAGCAGGTTGTAATTAAGACTATTACAGTCGGCGAGGAAGTGGTGGGGCATGTCGCAAGCTTTATAATGTTCGAGCAGCGCGAAGTAACTTATTGGATTGGTAAGAATTTTTGGGGGAAGGGTATTGCCACCAAAGCGCTCACTATGTTTTTAGAATCGCTAAAAGAGCGGCCGATCTACGCAAGAGCAGCTAAGGATAACACCGCATCACTTCGCGTTCTAGAAAAATGCGGCTTTACAATTGATGGCGAAGAAAAAGGCTATGCCAACGCACGCGGCCAAGAGATTGAAGAATACATTTTGAAGTTAGATTAACTTAGTTTAGCGGCCGCTCTCCGATTTGGCATCTTTCAGTTTGCTACTAACATCAATTGCAATTGCTTTCCCTTTCTTGCTGCGAAGCTCTTTAATAGTTTTGAATAAGCCAAGTTCCTGTGATCGTATGAGCACATTATTCCATTGAACTGCGCGAAATTTGTTTTTGAGCGAGCGCCGTCGTCCAGGATTCACCCAACATACAAAATTAAGACGTCCAGCTATTTGGTCTCGAGTGTAATACGGACCTTCAAAAGGTCTGCCATCTGCAAGATTGCGAGCATCCTTTATTTGCCGTTCAAGCTCGGTAATATATTCCTGCCGCACATCCGTATGACCGCGCTTTATTCTTAGCTTTGTTATCTCAAAATCTTTATCTAGTCGTCCACTTTTTGTTTTGTTCGGATTAACTTCAAAACCGTGATCTGCAAGTATGCCCTGAACGAGTTTTGCAAGACCACTTTTCTTAGGATGGAGATTATATGTTCCGGATATTGTTATATCATCCACGAACCTTGTATATACAAGACCTGCTTTTTTGCAGGCACAGGCAATTCTGTGATCCACAACATGTAGAATCTGGTCTGCAAGAAAAGGACTAGTAATAAGTCCGAGAGCAAGGTGGTAATTATAAGTGCACAGCATCGTACAAATACGTGCAACGTCAGGACTACAACAAAACCTTTGTGTAAACAATTTGTACACTCGGTTGCTTGAAACACTTGGAAAGAAATCGGAAATATCTAGCACTAGTGCGTGAACTGAATCGAGATGGCAAGATATGTTAGTTTTTATATGCCGTCCGCTTACGCCTCCATGGCTATAAGGCGATGGCTTTAGCTTTGGCATTAGTACAACGCGCAATAGATCGCGTTGCAGGCGTCTTAGCGCTCCTGTTACATTTAGAACGGAACGTTGCTTATCCGGTTTATTGGGGTCAATAAGGGTAAGTTCTTCGCAGAAAAGATCGGCATTATTGGCAACTTCTTCTAGGTGAGCTACGCTGACACCAAGCTGTCGCGCTAAGTGTTTTACTTGTCGTATGTAGAGCACTTGGATTTGATCTGTTTGGGAGTAAGAACATCCGACTGAGTTAGTTCGGATTGCCATGCTTCAGCAAGTTTTTCTGCTGATCTACGTATTTGTTTTGGGAGCTTATCGAGATTTCCGTGTAGGCACCAAGCCAACACATAAAGGTCAACATTCCAGAGTTCTCGATATCGTTTGAGCAAGTCCCCAGAGGGAGCAGCTTTGTTGTTCTCTATATTCGACAGGTGTACCTCCGAGATCTGAAGTAACCCTGCTGTTTTACGCTGCGTAAATCCTTTTCTTTTACGCAAATACCTAGCTGTTTTTCCAAGATGTATCATGAGCGGCTTCTGCCGATTAAATTTGGTTTTGGAAGGTCTATGCACATTACATCCCGCAAATCAAGAGCATTGCTTCTGCAGTGGCTGCTTCGGCACCAGATATATCCGGCGGTTTTCTTAGCAGACACTCGGTTGTTCTGTCGCAGATAGGACATAGAACCTCCCATGTAGTTTCGCCTGTGTCCCCATCAGGAGCTAGATCGTTCCAGAATTTATAAATTCTTTCGCGAGCTATATCTCTCCTTACCGGATCGCCAGGCGATAGATCGTGTTTGTCAAGCATGACAAACCTCCTTTCGTTTAAAACTAGGAGCCCAACAAGGACTTCAACCACTGCTCCGATGCATGCGTAGAAAACTGGGAAGTTCTCAGAGCACCGAGAAGTACACCACTCGGTCAAGACTTACGTCTATGGCCGGGTTAGCATCGGCATCCGTAGATGCCGTTTCACGCCCAAAAGGGCAACGCAAACGTGCGTGCGAAAGAAGCACGAACTATCTGAAAAGATTAAACTCGGAGTTTAAGGATCTGTCAACTCTATGTTAGGGTCGTGGATAAGTTGTCGAACGATCCTTAGCCTAATAGGAAGCAAGCATACTGTACGGCTTGTGCGATTGCCGGTCTTATTCCCTTGTAGACAAAGCACTTAACCACTGAGTTGCTCTCGGGGAATGCTAAACTTCAATTACAATGCACCGTTTCAGGTTCAATCGGCAAGATAATGTCCATCTGCATCCCAAGCGTTGGTTGGCCCGCTTATATCTACTAATCAATCATAAGAACCAGGTTTTCTACTTCTGTTTGTGTGAAGATACCCTTGCGCTGTAAGGTTTTTACCAACGCTGCCATACAGAGTTCCAGCTGTTGGTTTTCTTCCTGCAATCTTCGTATAGCGTCATCTTGAGATTCATCGAGATTATGCTTGGACGCAAGCTCATGACGAATCTCACCAATATCTTGTTCGGTGTCGGCTATATCAAGCCGGTTGCCTATGTCGCCTAGTAATAATGTTCTTGCCCAACCCATCGTTGGTGTCTCCTAAAATTAGTAGATGTGAATATCAACCCACACTTGGAGGCTCGAATCCTTCGCGGTAATTGCGTTTTACTATTGTATTCGTTGCTTCTTCGTGGTTTGTGAATGCGAGCTTAGATTTGTCCCAAAGTAATTCCTGGCCGGGGTATTTGGTCGCTTTAACCGAAAGTAACGCAGCCTCGGTTATGCGCACGCCATCGGCAAATGGTGTTCGCAGTTCGGTATCTTTGCCGATGATGTTATCTATCCATGCATGCCAATGGTTTAGTGCGGGGAATTCGGGGAGGTTGGGCATTGTAAGGCCATCGGTCATTTTACCATCGCGCCAAATTTCAAGTTTGCCTCCAGCTGAAAGTACAAGTACGCCTCCTTCGCACTGAACTAACGTCATGTTACTTCCTCCCCATTTGCCACCGGGTAGTCCAAGGGCTGCACGCGAAGGAGCTTGATTGCGGTCATTGTAGTAGATGGGAAAGACATTGCTGGCGAAATTATCTGAATCGACTGCATAAGTAACAATTGAACTACAGGGATAAGGATGAAATTCATCAGCTGGATTTGGTGCGTGTGTTTTAACTGATATTGGTGAGTTTAGTTCATCATAACCATAGAAAATTACATCAAGAACATGCACACCCCAATCGCCCAGCCCGCCAGTTCCATAATCCCACCACGAGCGCCAAACACGCGGCATTAAGTGGTCACGATACGGAACCATTTGGTTAGGTCCAATCCAAAGATCCCAGTTCAGGTGGGCAGGCGGATCTGTCGGATCAGCATAAATCTTATCGATATTAAAGTAATGCGTGCCATTAGGCGAACCAACCCATGCGTAACCCGCAATGGCTTTACCTAAAACGCCTGAGCGAAGAATCTCGACAGCAGCGCGTCGTCCTGGCTTTACCATGCGCTGATTGCCTACCTGTGTAACTAAATCAGGTTTAACTTTAATAGCTCGCTCAATCAACACCAATTCTTCAAGTTGGTGAACAAGAGGCTTTTGGCCGTATACGTGTTTGTTGTTGGCTAAGGCGGTGAGCATTATTGTTGCGTGTGAGTGGTCGGGAGTTGCAACGATCACCGCATCAAATTTATCAACGTGGTCTGTGAAGGCTACGCGGTAATCCTCACAAACAAATGCATCGGGATGTTCTTCTTTTGCTTTTGAGAGGTAGTTTGCATCCACATCACACAGGCCAACGATTACTGCGGAGGGATGGCTGTCTACTTGTTTTCGATCGTGCCCGCCGATAGTGCCAACTACACCGATCGAAAGAACACGCACCTTGCTGTTGGGTTGAGCCGATGCAATTATGGGTAAGCCATAGGCAGCCATACCTATACCCGCAGCACCAGCAGTATAAAGAAAATCACGTCGTGAGAATTTCGAGTTCATTTGATGCCTCCTCAGCATTTGGACAAGTGATACCCAAAGATATCACAACTCGCTGATGCAGGCTATGGTGCTCGAACTCTTTGGAGATTAAAGTGGCTGGTTCGTCAAAAAAAGTCATTTACGCAGCTTTGGTTGGTAATGCACTGATTGCGATCACCAAGTTTATTGCAGCGTCACTAACGGGTAGCTCAGCTATGCTCTCGGAAACTATCCACTCCGTGGTTGATACGTGTAATCAATTATTACTGCTCTATGGCTTAAAACGCGCCAAGAAACCTGCGGATGAGCGCTACCCATTTGGCCACGGCAAAGAGGTTTATTTCTGGAGCTTTGTTGTAGCGATTTTAATCTTTGCGGTGGGCGCAGGTGTTTCTATTTATGAAGGCATTCATCAGGTACTAAACCCAACGCCAATAGATCGGCCCATGATCAACTACATTGTTCTGGCATTTGCTGTGGTATTTGAAGGTGCTGCATGGCTATTCGCTTTAACAGAGTTTACAAAAGCTAAAGGGAAGTGGGGGTATCTGGAAGCTGTCAGCCGAGGTAAGGATCCTTCAATATTTGTAGTATTGTTTGAAGATTCCGCAGCACTTATAGGCCTTGCCGTTGCCTTTATTGGTGTGCTTCTCAGTCATCTGACAGGCATCATAATCTTTGATGGCATTGCATCAATAATCATCGGCCTTGTGCTAGGCGGAACCGCTGCGTGGCTGGCCTACGAAACCAAGAGTTTGCTAATTGGTGAAAGTGCAACCAAATCGGTAATTGAGGGTATTCGCAAGATAGTTACTGCTCAACCAGGAGTTGAGAAGGTTAATGAAGTTCTAACCATGCACATGGGCCCTGACTTTGTGCTATTAAATCTAAGCGTTGAGTTTGCAGATGAGAAGACCGCCAATGATCTTGAGAAATTGATTACAAAAATAGATCGAGAAATAAAGCAAGCATTCCCGGAGGTAAAACGCATATTCATCGAAGCAGAAACGGCAGCAACCAAGTCAACGCAGAGCGAGTGATAGATCGCAAGTAATGTGAAGATGGACAATTAAAAATATTTCTTCGTGAAAAAGACCAGTATCTCCTCTTGAGGTATCTAAATAGGGACGCCCAATGCTGGATCTGTACTAGGTTTCGGAGGAGTCTTAGAGGAGTTTTCAATGAAGATGTTTTTTAACACGCAGTGCGCGGCAGTTATAGCTGTTACTTTGTTTGGATTAAGTTATGAAGCTAAAGCTGATATCATTGCTATTGGTCCATTTACTGGATCAGCAACTGATACTTTTGATCAATACAATAGTGTTATGGCTTTGCAGACACTCGATGTGTTTGGTGGGCTTGGAACCATATCGAACTTGACTGAAGACGGCGCAATTAAAGTTGAGTTTTCATCAAATTTTGGCGGCGATCAAGTTTGGCCTATCTCGGGAATGATGATGGGGCAGCTCGGGATCGGCCAATGGGATTTTAATACACCAGTCACGCGCTTCGGAGGATGGTGGGAAAATAACAGTGGCGCAGATGATGCAACACTCGAATTTTATGATGTTAATAATGTACTAATCGGCGAAATGATTGCAAATGTCAGCGCCAGCGCTCAACAATGGCAGTGGAACGGTTGGGAGTCTGACACGCCGATATCCAGAATTGTCGTAACAGGCAACGGCATAATCAACGGCTTCCTGTGGTACGAAAATATGCAGATAGATTTAGTACCAACGCCTAGCGCAATTGCGTTCTTTGGCGTCGCAGCAATATGCAGAAGAAGAAAAAGGCGCATGGCGTAATGTGCTTCTGGTTGCTATCACTCGCTACCAAAACCAAGGCCAGGTGAAGACTGCGAATGCAGCTAGGACTGTGAAGCCTACTAGAAGCAGCCTTGCAGAGAAGCGCCGGGGAAATTCATGCTTGAGGTTGTCAGTCGATATTAAACGGGCCCATAAAATAGTAGGACAAAAGATTGCAGCAACGATGTGCAGGATGGAGTATGGCTCGCTTATCTGCCTCAAAGCTATCACTGATGACAGACTAGTTATGATAATTAATAGAAATCCCAGCAAGGAAATAGCAATAAGCCATAGCACATGAGCTACGAAGATTACAATTGTTTGCTGGGCAGCACAACGAAACACTGAGGCGCAGCGATCTCTTGCAATGAGAGGCAACCACAAAAATCTGCTCAAAAGCCAAACCACTATGGAATATGCAAGCAAAAATCTGATGAATGATTGTGTCGTGGAAGGTCTAATAAAATTACGATTAAATGTAAGTTGGGTTGATCTCTTCTTGCCTATCTTTATTGTAGAGTTAATAGACCCATTTGAATTTATTGTCTGGGCAAAACCTTTCGGATAACTAATTTCAGAGTTATTGCCTTCAGTTGACAGGAAGTAAAAATCTGTTCTGTTGCTGACTTCTTGGATTACAGATTGTTGTGGATCGTTAGTATCGTATAAGAACGTAGCTGTTTGCGTTTTGATTTGGACACATTGGCCCAAATAGTCATACGTTAACAAGATCAATATCCCAATGCAGATTGTCAACCAGGGCTTGAATCGCGATGGACGCTTATTTTCAAACACAACCCACCAACCCTTGGGTAAGCGGCGCAGTGTCATGACACGCCATAGCAGTGCCAAAGGTTTATTCACTAACGCAGTACAAATTTCCCGTTGTTTATCAAAGCTATCCGCCTCGCCACATTCAGGGCAGACCGCATCTTTGGGCAGGCCTTGCCGGCTATAACCACATTCAAGGCAGTAACGCATAATCGCCATAAGTCCAGTCTAGCACGAGCAGCCAGATGTAGACGTTCATGAGCGATTGATCAGGGTTCTTCGACAAGCCAGCTGATGCCGAACTGCTGATTCGGGTCTTTAGTATTGCCAAGCCCGTGCCCAAGCCTTATCCTCTTGGTTTCTTATTGGTTTTATCCTACAGATTAAGGAGGTAGATGTGATGCTTCAGAATCTATTGATAAAAGGGACGTTGACTTGCACAGCCATGGTGATGATGCTAGCAACTGTTGGCTGCCAAACTACGTGGAACCATGATGGGCTGAGTAATGATACGTTTAGCGATCCGCACCTCACAGTTACAGATGTGCAATTGATCCTTACCCATGCTGAAGCGGCGGCGAACACTGAGCCTTCCCTGCTACGTGTCGATGCCTTGGGTGTGCAGCGAACTTGTAAAATGCACATCATCGTGATGAATCGCTTGGGTTATGTAATTGGTCGGCGGTCTATGGATGATGCGTGGGAGGGAAGTGTGTCAATCGCCAAAGCCAAAGCCTTCACCGCCATGGCATTTAGCAGTAACGAGAATGCGCTGACTACGCGCAGTATCGGCACGCTTACACAGCCGGGTGGTGCGCTATGGAATATTGGTAACTCTAATATCGAGCACGGGATCATCGAGTTTCCCGGCGGCATACCGCTGTATAAAGATGGCAAACTAGTTGGCGCGATCGGTGTCAGCGGCGACGGCGTAGATCAGGATGAAAACGTCGCAAAGGCAGGCGCGCTTGGCTACGAGCCGCTTAGCGTTATCCGCATTGATTACGTAACCAATCGCGGCATCCCCTATACCAGCCAAAGCAGCGGTAAGTGAGCGAGAGTATATGAGTTGCAAACGAAGACAATTCATCGCAACATTTTCCATGAGGTCTATATTGATTTACTGGCTCGATTAATACACCTGTGATTAGCAAGTTTGTGTACAGCCGAGACCACTTATGCATACTACCAGGAATCGGGCCAGGTTATTCCCGTCATGCGGGCAAGCTCTTCGTATATTGTACTACCCGCGATGCAGAAATTGGTGCTCTCAACTCTTGAAGATTTTAGCGTCACTATCCCAACTACCCGACGCTGCTCATCTACTAATGGGCCTCCGCTGTTCCCCCCGTGAATAAAGGTGTCGGTTTGTAACATCAAACCCTCTTCAGTTTTTCGAATAGCGCTAACGATGCCACTTGTAACAGTAATTGTCAGGCCATCCTTACCGAGCCACTCCATTAGGTCGGGCTGTTCCCCGCTATCTATCTTTGCTTTGATCGCTGCGTCTCTTTTTTTGGTGTCGCCCTCGTTAATCGACTCAGTGACATCTTCAGCTACTCCTGGAAAGCCGTATGCAAAGACTTTTTGGCCAGGCGATGGTGTACTTGCAAAAGCAAGTGCCTTTTCAAATTTGTGTTTAACTCTAATCCATGCAAGATCAACAGAAGTACTTTGTTGTGTGATTTCAGCTTTAATGATGAGAGGTTTTTCGACTGGTCCAAAGACTGTTTGGATATCCCATCCAACGACAATAGAATAATCGTGAAGATATTCTGGGCCTGTTTCGACGACATGGCGGTTGGTTAAGATTAGTCCATCTCGACTGGCTACGAAACCTGTGCCATGGCTTATTGGTATCCATACTGTATGCCCATCGTCTTGCAGTACCTCTATTCGTACAATGACTTTGCAAACTACCTGTTGCATTTGAGCGTAGTACTGCTCAAGGTCCGAAGCGCTCGAAACTGCGTCTGGCTCTCCTGATACCGATTCTATGACACGCTCTGCAATCGTCCGTGATGGAGCTACGATTTCTGATTCAGTTGGCCAAACGAATATTATAATCACGCCTGCCAGTAAAAATATTAAGATGACTGCTGTTCCGATCAATGGCATTCGCCGTCGCCTCTGCCGTCGTGGCAAGGATGCTGAATCTTGTGACAATTGTTTTGGTATCGATTCTTCAACGAATTCCCGAAATGACTTGTTTGAAGCTTCTGGTGCAGATAGCAGCAATCGCTTGGTTTCATCGGCAAGCGGTCGATCAATTTCCAGAAGTTGGGATAACGCTTCTTTGGCTTGTGAAATATGACCGGCGCGAGCCTGCGCAATTCCTTCCAACGCAAGATATCGCTCAATAGGTATCTCGTTGTGGCGATCTAGCGTGCGAAGTCGGGATATTGTAGTCTCGAATACCTCAATTGATTCAACTGAAGCCGCGTGCATAGCCAGCTTGAATGATCTATCAATTATCTGACTTGCCATTTTCTGATCCTTTTGTCATATTGTATTTCTCGCCGAGACCCTCAATTAGTTTGGTAATAAATTTCTCATTCTTGAGCAATTTTCCAATCAGACCATTAGCTTTGGAACTCTCTATACCAATTTTATTTTTCCATGATATAACCTGAACACTCAATTTCCTATACTTCGATCTGTCCTTGAATGAGATAAATTTTTCTATTACCGTTGCACCATCTTTTAAATTGCGAGCGTCTTGAAGGAGCAAATTGCAAACGTCCCTCCTTTGCTTAAGCCATTCAGGATCGTGCTTGTTCTTTGAACTATCTTGGCTCGATACCTTTGCATTGCCTTTAAATGATTCAGACATGTAATCGAATAATTCATCCATAATTCTAGAAAGTTCATCCACTGGTTCTTCCAAGGAATCAAGTAGTTTTGACTTCTCTGTTGCATATTCATCAGGTACAGAATTGTTCAATTCCTGAGCTGTATCAATTAACTGTTTAAGTTCTTTGATTCTGTCTAACATCAATTCTATTTGAGTAACGTAAGGTTTCAGATAGACTTTGCCATACGTGTCATTAAATTCTAGCGGTTCTTCTTTTTTGTTGACCCTCAGTGAGTGATCATCGAACCACATATTGATCTTACGCTCACTCAAGTCTGTGAATATAGGATCCGGCTCTGGATCTATGGGGTTAGGCTCATCAACTCCGTTATCTTCTCTTTGTTGTTCTATTAATTCAGGATCCACTTGGCCTTGTGATTTGCCGTCTTGTTGCTGGTTCTCGTTATTATCAAATTCGAAGTTATGTGTTTCAGTATCTTCTTGTTTACCAGCATTGCCTTCCTTGCCATTGCCAATTTCATCACCTGTTTGCCCATCAGTTTCGCTGTCATCCTTCGCTGGATCGTTATCAGTGTCAGTTTTATCTTCAGTTTTGGTGGTGGACTTAGTTGTATCTGTAGTTGAATCTTTCTGCTTTTTGTTGTCAGGAGACACCGATTCCTGTGGCTTAATATGCTCTTTTCTTACTGTATCCATCGCAATCGCGTTCTCTATCTGCGCCGCTTGTGTCTCGCGTCCATCCTGATATTGGCGCAACAAATTTGCTCCTAATGCCAAGATGCTCACAACTATGGCAATGCCTGCAAACGATATAGCAGCCGCAGTTAAGACTCGACGCTTATGCGAGCTTTGTATTGGTATTTGGAATTCGGCTTCTTTAGCAATAGTACGAGGCTTTTCTGGCAATGTACTGGATTCAGGGACTGGATTGAGTATTGAAGATAACGAAGGTAATTCTTTTAAAGATCCGGCCTCGAGACTAGTGCGCAGAAATCTAATAATGTCGTTGCGAATGGATCCATTTGATTCGAAGCGATTTATTTTGCGTCGGCCTGATTGTTTCGCGAAAGTTGAGAGTGTGCAAACATCGACAGCTACATCTCCGCTCAGCAGGTTTACTCCCCAGCGAAATCGCAGACGATCATTGGCCTCCAAAACTTGTGGAAGTGCAAGAATAGTTTTAGCAATCTCGCTTTCGTGAGTGAACGCTGAAACGCTTCCTTTTATAAGTTGCGATGTTAGCCAAGCGTCGAGTACCCGCAGATCTTCATCCTGCACTGTGCGAGAAGGGCTGGTAATCTTAGATTGAATCTGGATCTGATCGCCTGATTCAAACAAGGTAAGCTCCCAGTTACTGGGATCGCTAATTAGTGAATCTAAACCGCCTTTTATTAAGTTCTCATATTCTTCAGGAGCCATGAGTAGAGTGCAAAGGAGAAGTGTGGGTCTGCCAGCATCGTCTGGATTGCCATTAAAACATCGTGTAATTCCAATTCGTCCAGAATGGAGTTGTCGCCCATACGCACTGGGCTCTATTGCTAGCGAGTCAAGAAAAGCCGAACTCCCCGTCTGGCCAAATCCGAAAGTTGAAAGTTCATCCGATTCGGATTGTGCAACTCCAGCAGCTTTCGCCAAAGATTGGTAGCCTTGTTTAGATCCGAATAGATGTGTATCAGCGCGAATTGACATTACTCTGATCCGTTCAAGATCATCCAAGTGACCAAGGCTATACCAAACAAGCCAACAACCGCAATACTCCAGAATACTGTCCAGAACATTACCGCTCTTTTTTGGTCATCGTGTTGTTTCTCATGGTATTTCTTAACACGAAGTCGACTTGCTACTTGTGCTTCATGATCCATCTTTTCTATTTCGTGCGATGAAATTTTCTGCAAGCAATACTCGAGTGGTTCTATTACTCCTATCGGTGGTCTAGTCATATCTGGAACGCGGTCCCCATTAAGACCTGGTTTAGTGAAAACTGCAGCGGACGCGAAAATCTTAAATCGATCCATGGCCCGTAAAAGATTCATATAGTTTGCTATTGCATATTTTTTAAGACCGCCGCTGTCTCTTAGCAATTTCTTGTGCATGTCACATTTTGTATAGACTATGACAATGGGAACATCTTTGCTTTCTGGCCATTCGCGAATTCGATTTATCACATGCGTCATTCCGTACTCATCATCAACAACTTCATCAGTTTTGCCTGAATGAATTACACCAGGATCGAGTAATATGATGACAGCTGCTGCTCTATCTACATGATCCAGTAGCTCACGAGCATCTTCTGTATTAGCATTATGTACAAAAGCTTGACGAAAAACTTCTCCGGGGTAGTCCAATGAAACAAGCAATCTTTTATTTCCATTATATGTAATTTCGATATCTGTGTATTGAGAGCCAAGTGTACTTGCAGGCCAACGGCCAGATTCCATTTCATCAATGACTTCCATGCAAGCAGAATGCGAATCACCAGACAAAGCTCTCATATGAAAATGGCCAGATGAACTCCAAAGAGTTTTATAGAGCCTAGCAAGGAAAACGGTTTTGCCAGCCCGCCGCCTACCTAAAATTACAATACGATCTCTTGGAGGTTTTGAGGTTCCAGATGTGAGTTCTCGAGCTATGTCGCTTGAAGCTCCTTTATCGCTCATGTCCCTAAGGGCATCATCCGGCTCATTAGTCAATCTAACCTTTTCTTGCTCTTCACCCATTGCTTGAGGCATTTATGGATCCTTATCGTAGGTGATTGCTACAATTACTGTTAAGATACCAGTGTGACATTATTTTATAAGAGTTGGAGGCTAAATGCCAGTACAAGAGAATGAAAGTGGGCCATGGTCTGAGACTCAAGATGAGCCTGAGACACGAGAAAACCCCAAAATCGAGCCTTGGGTGCTGTTTGGTGCTGCTTTTATAGTAGCAGTAGGATCTATTCTCTTTGCCATAGGGATATGGGTTGTTAAATCCCACCAAACTGACTCGGCACTAGAGCGTGAAACGGTTACATCAGAACTGTTAAACACTACACAGCTTGAACTCGATCTGGTTTCAACGCGAACCAATGAATTACAACAACAATATACAGACCTTCAAAATGCAGAAGCAACGGAGCGGCAAGAACTTCGAACTGTTCGAGCTGAACTAGAGTCGATCAAACGTGAACGCGACCAATTTCAATCAACACTTGAAGATTCTCGTAGGAATGATACAAATCCATCTTCATTGCAAGCAGCCTCACTTTCCAATGCGATTGGCAGTCTTGACAATATTTTGGCTTCTGTCTACCTCTCTGATGACAATCGTAAGGCCGGCTTGACAAGAGGATCGTTGCTAGAGAATTTGAAGCAACTGGGCCGGACAAAATGCGGTTTTGGTTTTACTGAGTCTGGTAATATGCGTCTCGTTCTTAGTGTTATTGCAGCTAATTCAAAACAAGGTACTACCGCCATCAGTGTGTCTTTGAGTTTACAGCATGCATGGAAAGTACCAGGTCAGGATATGAAGCACCATGTATATGTTTGGCAAAGTCATACAGTCGGTTTGTCTAGTACTGAACGAGCATCTGCATTTGTAGAAGAACTCGTAGAAAGTCTGATAGATGACCTTGCTTCTGAACTGAGGAAGTAGATCTTTGACGGGACAGATTGATTGAATATTAAAAAGGCATAGGGAGTGAATCACAAAGCAAATTTGGGTTTGTAAAGGGCGCTCGTCTTGTTAAGAAATCGAGTCACTGAACGTAAACAACTCTGCATCTATAAGGTCTCGAAAGTTGCGGAGGCGTTGTAGTGATTTGTCTATGCGCTTTTTGCGTAGGCCGCCGCGGTAGAATAGTTTGATGGCTCCGCGCCCTGCACTCCAACTTACACTTGTTTTCTCAAGCAGGAAAGCTTGGAGTTCGGGGCTGAGTAATAGAGCTGCGAAGTCATCATCCTCGCTGTCAACGCGATATGCTGCGTTGAATCGTTCATCATCAAGCTTGAGGCCCGGTTGATAACCCAAGCGATATAACAAGCGGGCAAATATGTAGCGAGTACGAATGCGCACCTTGGGCCAATTTGGTGCTGGCAGGACGTAGAAAGTCTCGTATACGGTCTTCATGGGCATCATGCCCAGCGCTGGATTGGGAATCATCGCTGAACGCTCGTATATCTCTACGGGTACGTCATCTAGAAGTCGGGTAAGCGTTAGGGTGTCAGCCATTGAAATGAGTATATGGAAGTAGGCTTTGGCGAACGTGTCTCTGATAGGGGGATTAGAGACATGCAGTCGCGTTCTCATGCTACGCAAAGGTGAAGCCGATCGCTGATCTGGGATCTGTTTTTTATCAAGTATGGTATATAGGATTTCATATGGCGATTAAAACGCCCGACTTGCGGCCAGGAGTAGGTTAGCTCAGGCAAAGAAAATGAATGTTGAACCGACGTCTAAGCCGTATATAGTAGTAGCGTGGTGCCCGATAGTGGCCAAGTAAGGATTCTTGGAACTGCCAGGAGCACTGATACCGGGTAGGATGGCTCTGCATGATAAACATAAAATTGCCAACAATCATACAAGGCGGCATGGGAGCAGGCGTTTCTAGCTGGTCGCTCGCCAACGCTGTTTCCAAAGCCGGCCAGCTTGGTGTGGTGTCCGGCACGGCTATGGATGTGATTCTGGTCAGACGCCTTCAGGTAGGCGATCCCGGCGGACATATGCGCAGGTCACTAAAACGCTTCCCGATACCCGATGTTGCGCAGCGAATTATTGATAAATATTTTGTAGAAGGTGGCAAAGCTGCGGACAAGCCGTTCAAGGGCAAGCCAATCCCCAACGAAAAGCCATCGCGTAACCTGGAGGAGTTGCTGGTTGCATCCAACTTTGTGGAGGTAGATCTCGCCAAGGAAGGCCACAACAATCCGGTGGGGATTAATTATCTTGAGAAGATCCAGGTTCCGAATCTGCCATCCTTTTATGGCGCCATGCTTGCAGGCGTAACCTATGTCCTGATGGGAGCGGGCATACCCAGGGCTATCCCTGGCATACTTGATCGCCTGGCCCAGCGTCAGTCGGTTGAGCTGCGCCTTGATGTCAAGGGTGCAGATAGTGGTGAAGTGTTTATGACACACTTCGATCCCAACGCGTTCTTCGAAGGCGCAGCACCGGATGTTGATCGCCCCGACTTCTTGGCAATTGTTGCTTCTGCGACTCTTGCGAACATGCTCTCGCGCAAAGCCAGCGGCAAAGTAAACGGGTTCGTGATAGAAGGTCCGACAGCGGGTGGACACAACGCACCGCCGCGCGGACGATTGCAGTTAAGCAACGAGGGTGAACCGATTTACGGTGATCGTGACATTACCGACCTCGAAGCTATCAGCGCGCTGGGGCTTCCGTTTTGGCTCGCCGGTTCTTATGCCGAGCCGGAACGTGTAGTTGAGGCGTTAAGCCAAGGAGCAGCTGGAGTTCAGATAGGAACCGCTTTCGCCTATTGCGAGGAATCGGGGCTCAGTCACGATATAAAGTCGCGTACTTTAGCTATGAGCCGTAAAGGCGAGGCCAGAGTCTTCACCGATCCAATCGCATCACCGACGGGTTTTCCGTTCAAGGTTCTGCAAATGGAGGATACCAACTCTAACGCTGAGAACTATGAGAATAGAGTGCGTATCTGCGACCTCAGCTATTTGCGACATGCATACAAGAAGTCGGATGGCAAACTCGGTTGGCGCTGTCCGTCCGAGCCGGTTGAAGATTATTTGCGCAAAGGTGGCAAGCTTGAAGATACGGTAGGTCGCAAGTGTGTCTGCAATGGTTTGTTGGCTAACCTCGACCTCGGCCAAATCAAGAAAAGCGGTGAACTGGAGAGAGCACTTATCACATCCGGCGATGATGTTGCAAACGTCGCAAGGTTCCTCAAGCCCGGAGCGGACTCGTACAAAGCAGTCGATGTCCTTGAGTACCTATTGCGCGATGTGAATGGGACGACGCTCCGCAGTGAAGCAGATACTATCGCCGTTACATAGTCTGTGGTGGCAGCACAAATCGTATTTTGCTATACATTTATTGTCATTTGGTAGTTGGATTTGCCGCCTTCGGTAGATTCAAAGGAACCTGAACCTTCGATTCCTGAAAGTTCGCCTTGGCCTGAACCAGTTACGATGACAAAGTTGCTGCTGGCGACTCCGTTTTCAAACTTGCCGTTGTGTTGAATGACAAAGCTGCCGGATTTGCCGTTGATGGAAGCGCTGACTTTTTCCATGCCAACAAATACCGCTGATTGATCAGATTGATGGGCCATGAGGTACTCAACCTGGCTTTCGCCTTCTATCGAACCGGTGTAGGTTTGTGTAACTTGGGCTCTTGTAAGCTTAGCACCATCAGATTCCTCTGAATAAGGCTTTTCGTCCCAGCCAGTAACTTGAAATATTCCTTCTAACTTACTTTGCATTTGTTCTCCAAAAACTCTGTGTCTCAATGTTTATCAGTATTTATCCTGAAATGCATTACATGTGGAATTAATGTTTAGTGTATATAAATGACGGTGCTGCGACTATTTTCCACATCATGAAACGGGTGATGTAATTGAAACCCAAGTCACGGATCAACCGATGACACCGGCCGCTCAGGCGGGCAGGCAGGATTGGCATGATGTTGCCCGGAGATGGCCAACGCCCCATCTGAGACGAATGAGCCCCTGGAGACAACTGGCGTCATTATGCGCTCTAAACCGGTGGTAGCAAGGCCCGCTCCATTTCCTGACGGTTGCTGTGAAATACTGTATACTGTCTGGGTTCGGGAAAATGCCACCTGGCCAAATGGCTGTGGGCAGGCAACCGGACTTTCCAACCAAGCTTCACCGAAGCCGCATGACGTGGCGGGTCACGTCAAAGGAGATCTCCTCGTGAAAACCATTCGGCTTGCCGTGGCGGGTGTAGGCAATTGTGCCAGCTCTCTTCTGCAGGGAATCGCGTACTACCGCACCCACACTTCCAATGAAACTGCCGGGTTGATGCATACAGACATCGGCGGCTACCGCCTAGAGGACGTTCGAGCTGTTGCAGCCTTTGATGTCGATCGGAGAAAGGTCGGCAAACCGCTGGAGGAGGCGATCTTTGCCCCGCCTCAGTGTACGACGGTCTTTCAGCGCGATCTTCCATCATACGGTGTTACAGTTCAGATGGGCCCGGTTCTGGATGGCATCGCCGCCCACATGAACGATTATCCCGAGGCCCAGGCGTTTCGGGTCGCAGACGAGGATCCCTGCGATGTGGCTGGGGTGCTACGGGAAACCGGGGCCCAAGTCCTGGTGTGCTACATGCCGGTGGGTTCTGAGGAGGCCGTTCGCTACTATGCTCAGGCCTGCCTGGATGCAGGTGTCGCCTTCGTCAACTGTGTGCCGGTCTTCATCGCCTCAGATTCACAGTGGAGCAAGAGATTCCGCGATAAGAACATCCCCATAGTCGGTGACGACATCAAAAGCCAATTTGGTGCCACGATCGTACACCGGATGCTGACCCGTCTCATGGGCGACCGTGGCGTTAAGCTCCGACGGACCTACCAACTTAACACAGGCGGCAACACAGATTTCCTCAACATGATTGAACAGCACCGCCTCAAGTCAAAGCGGATCTCCAAGACTGAATCCGTACAATCTCAGCTCGATGTGCCACTCGCGAAGGAAAACATCCACATCGGTCCCTCCGACTATGTTCCGTGGCAGAAGGACAACAAGGTTTGCTTCGTGCGCATGGAATGGGATGGCTTCGGCGAC
>JACZRS010000016.1 GCA_022574595.1 Planctomycetota bacterium
GTATGGGACAACCCGAGGTCTGCTTGATGTAATCGTATTGCTGTAATGGCTTTCGGGCGTGTATTTCCACTGCCGCGGTTCGATGATCTGCATCTATATATAATGTGGCGTCCAGGTGTCTATGGTGTTTGGCACATGAGGGCTACGTCCGAGAAGGGCATTATGTCGTGGAAACAGGAACTCGTGCGTGATGTCGGCGGCGCGTTGGAATGTGATCTATTATCACCGCGAGGCAGCTTGAAGTGTCGTGCTGAGATTTGAGCCAATACCTGTTGTCGCTACGCACTTGACGACTCGACCTCAGCCCGAGAGCCATCTGAAGCTTTTTCTCAATCATGCAATTACTTCATTGCGATAAATGCAAGTACGGGAAGGAGCGGTAACGCCCACTGACTATCGATCAAGCAGCTTGCCCCGATCCACGATTGTCTTCCTGTCAACGGTGAGTTTGCCGTTGGTCAGATGAGCAAACAAGTCGAACGGAACATCGTTGTCACCCCCGGCCCAGGTATTGTTGCCGATGCCGATCGAGATCGTCCCAGCAGCCATCCACGTGACCATGCGACTCCCGCTTGGCGTCTGCACGCTGGGGTTAATTCCAATGTCGATCGCGGCAAAAACATCGCGTCCTTCAGGGGCAGCCTGATAGCGCTCCTGCAGCGCTGTGATATCACTTTTAGAGGTCATCGATGTCAGTTTACCATCGCGGAACATCAGCTTCAGGCCCTTGATGTGCTTACCTTCAAAGAAGAAATTATCAGCGACAAAGGTGCCGCGCGCTGTCTTGGGCACGGGTGTAACGTATACCTCACCGGCAGGTAGCCAAACTTGGCAAGCAGGACCACCGGCATATCGATCTTCAGAGGAAATCACGCCGTCGCTAATGAACACTGGGCGTTGGGTAATCTCAACCGTAAGGTCGGTGCCGTTGGGTGCAATGATCCGAACGGTTTGGCCCGAGGCGAGAATATTCTTCACTCGCGCGCCGGTTGACTGAAGACGATCGTAGTCTGTGTTGACGCCGTTCCAGAAGATTCTTGACAGTTCGCTCTTTGTGATGCCAAACTGTTTGGCACGAGCTGTCGTCGGGTATAATCCGTTGCCTAGATGCACTTGGAGTACACCTCGTTCGAGCATCTTCTTGTAGACCGGCTCGAATGTCTTATTCTGATTGGTCAAACGTTCGGCCGACACATCTGCTAAGAGATCGAGTCGCTCGGTGAAGTCCACCGAGATCACCGCATCTACGGTTTCAGCCATTTTTAGCGCGAAGCTTGGGTCCTGGGTGTCGAATTTGGCAGGCACTTCCGTGAGCATTTTGTGCGTGAGGCTATCACTGCCGATTGTGATCAAGGGATGCGCACCGAGCTTGCGCACCTCGACAGCTATGTCTTCCAGCATTTGCTGATCACGAGTGCCGCCTTTGATCAACACTAACTCACCAAAACGAATGTTCGCGCATTGGTTGACAAGGGTATCGGCAACGTTTGCCGTATTCGTCGTTGCTGGTTGCTGCGCAACCAGTCCGCTAGCAACTCCTACAGCCAAGATGCCAAGCCCCAATCCAACAATTCTACATTTCCTAACCATGGTTAGATCTCCTTTCGTTAGATTGTCTCGAAACAGTTTCCTTTTCTCCTCCGGATATTTAAGCGGCGCTCCTCTCCTTCCACGTACTTTGCTTGCCCATTGTACCAGATTTCGCCAGATTGCTGTGGCCGGCAAAATACCCCGATCCGAGCGTTTAACGGGGGGTTGGAAGAACGTAAGCGAGCTAGTTTTTGGTGGTAAATGGTCAAGAGAGCCGGTGTTCCTGGATGGAAGTAGCGTCGGGTCAAATAAAGGGCATTATGTCGCAGGAATGTGGACTAGCGGCTTACCAAATTGTTTAAATACTACCCCGTAGGGTCTAAATACTCTTCTTCAGCGCCACTCGCGACTTTGTATCCGCTGGAAGATTGATCCGGTGGCCTAAGTCCGAGAAGGGGCTTTATGTGGGGGGGAATGCAACATACGGTGTGAGTAATTCGCCGGACTATTGGGCTACTACCGCCGAAAGGCTGCTTGATGCGTTCGGCTGAGTATTGGACCCATACGGGCAAGCGGCATGAGCAGTGTCTTGTTTTAGGCAGAGTATCTTTATGATACGGATATCGTACGTCCTTTCTAGAGTCTCAATCCAACACCCTCGTTCTCGCATGTCTGATGATATACGGTCTGGTCTTGGTACTACGGACACGGCCCCCAGTTGGCGAAGAGGATGAGAAGATCGCTGGTTCCTACTGCACCGCTTTCATCAAAGTCAGCAGGTCCAGCTGTACCCCATTGTGCAAAGAGTTCGAGCAGATCGCTTGTGCCGACGGAGCCGGAGCCGTCGAGATCCCAGGGACAATCCTTGGTGGCCGGGATGATAGAGAGATTGGCGTTACTGATGTCTTCGTAATCAGTATAGAGGTTGTCCATGCGCACCCGCACTCGTACTTGGTCTGAGGGGGTGTCAGGGATCTCCCAGTCATAGGTGTGGACGCTACCCACAGCACCACTGCCTGCCGGGAGGTTTGTGGCTATCGGAATCCATGAACCTGCCGCTCCCGTCGTGGAATACCATAGATCCCAGTTCTGTAGGAAATCTGAATGGGTAATATGCCACTGGATGGTGAAGGTGGATCCGACCTCAAGCATTTCTCCGCCGTTTGGCATATCGAGGACTACGTGGGCACTGGCGGGTTTGGCTATCGCCAAGGACGCCACGGCTACAACCAACAAGACACTGACGTTCAGCCATTGATGAAATCGCATTTCGTTCTCCTTTGTCGGTTTATCAAGCAAGCGAATTGCACTATTGGGACTGCAGTTTCCTGCGTGACCGGCCTGTGTACGGCCTTGGTATTATACCTCTCGGCGCATAGCAAGGATAGATGGGAACCGGTGAGGCGATATGACCGGGTGGGGAGTGTGGCATCACTTTGTCGCGGGGTGTCTGCCGATCAATTCCAGCTGGGACGGTTATTCCGGCGGGACGGCTCAGGACTTCACTACCGCTTGATAAGTGGACCGGATTGCTGAAATACTACCCCCAATGGGATCGCTTGATCAGTTCGGCTGAGTTTTGAAACCAGATGCGCATGCGTAGTAGATGCAGCCCATCTTTGCATACGAAAACGAATGTACGAGTAGTGGCACCAGAGGCTAAATTGGCCTTTCGGATGAACTTTTTGTAAGGGACAGGAGCAGGTGAAGGCTAAATGGGATATGTCGGGCCATCCGACAGCAACCAATTCTTCTTGTCAATTTTGGGAGTTTATGCAATAGCGGCCCTTGGCCGGAACATCTTTTAAAGTTCGGGTTTCTCCGGACCTAGTCGGTAGCGTGCCACGGTTGTGACAGCAACGCGTGGGTAGTCGCCAACAGTTTCTGGCGACGATGTTCCGTGTGTGCCGCGTCGAGCACATCGACGCATCCTTTGGAGGAGAATCAAAATGCGCAAGATTTCCATGAAGTCCATCATCGTCAGCGTATTTGGCTGCGCGTGCTTGGCGGATGCAAACCTCGTCCAAGCCCAGGTCCCCCCAGGTGACTTTACGATTGAGCTGGAGCCAGTCGTGGCAGGACTGGCTGCACCGCTTAGCGTCACCCATGCCGGAGACAGATCGGGACGCCTGTTCATCCCGGATCAGCCCGGTCAGATTTGGATCGTTCAGGACGGTGAGTTCTTGACCACTCCGTTCCTCGACATTGCAGACAAGCTTCCGGAGCTTAACGAGTTTTTCGACGAACGCGGGCTGCTCGGGTTGGCCTTTCATCCAACGTACAGCGTGAACGGGCGATTCTTTGTTCGTTACAGCGCGCCGCGGGAGGGCAGTCCGGACGAGCCGTGTTTCGGCACGAGCCGCGGCTGTCACACGGCGATCCTGGCGGAGTATCGTGTTTCGGACGATAACCCCAACATCGCGGACCCCGATTCCGAGATCATTCTGTTCGCGATCGACGAACCCCAGTTCAACCACGATGGCGGTGAGGTCGCGTTCGGGCCGGATGGTTTTCTATATTTCACCTTGGGCGACGGAGGCGGGGCTCACGATGGGCTTGCCGATGATCCACCCTCTCACGGTCCTATAGGCCACGGACAGAATATCGAGACCGCACTGGGCGCCATCCTGCGGCTTGACGTCGACAGCCCCATCACAATTTGCCATGTCCCTCCGGGAAATCCAGGCAACGGCCGCACCATCACCATTGCCCGGGCTGCATTGCCGGCCCACCTCGCCCACGGTGATACGATCGGCCCCTGTGATGGGGACGACGATCCGGCACCTTTGCGTTATGGCATTCCGCCGGACAACCCTTTCGTGGGAATTACCGGCGTGGACGAGATCTACGCTTATGGTTTGCGCAACCCATACAAGTTCTCATTCGATGATGGTCCGGGCGGTGACGGCGCGCTGTTCCTTGCAGACGTCGGCCAAAACCTCTTCGAGGAGGTCAACATCATCGTCAACGGCGGCAACTACGGATGGGTGATCAGGGAGGGTTTCCACTGCTTCGATCCGTTCAACCCCACCAACCCTCCTGATGTATGCCCCGACACCGGCCTCATGGGAGAGCCGTTGCTCGACCCGATCGCAGAGTACTCTCATCCCGGGTCCGGATTCCCTCCCGAGGGCGGGATTACGGTGATAGGCGGCTTCGTCTATCGGGGATCGCGCTCGCCCAGCCTGGTCGGCACGTATGTTTTCGGTGATTTCGCCCAGCAATTCGTTTTGCCCTCCGGGAGCCTCTATTTTCTCGCCGAGCCCGTGCCGGGCAACTTCGAGATCCGGCGCTTCAGAATCACTGAGGACGACATTCCTTATGGACTGTTCCTCAAGGGATTCGGCGAGGATGAGGACGGTGAGATCTATGTATGCGGTTCAGTCGCGTTGGCCCCATTCGGTGACACGGGCGTGGTGGAGCGAATCGTCGTGGTGCCGAACGGCAATTCCCGTTTAAGCCTGCAGAAAGATGACTAGATGACCGTGCGCGAAGATGCGCCGCGACCGGATCTTCGCACACGCCGCCGGCACGACCCGGAAGCTAATAGTCCAGCGGTATGTCAAAGTGTACACCATAAAAAAATCGATCACGGCGATGACGCACCCAGTCGGGTCCTCTAAGGCGTATTATGTAGCTGGAATGTGGACTCGCGGCTGACCGGATTGCTGCAATATGACCCTCATGGGATCGCTTGATAAGTTTGGCTGAGTTTTGAAACCAGATGTGATTCACAGTTGATGCCGCCGATCTCTGCTTACGAATACAATGGACGCGTAGTAGCACCAGAGGCTTAATTGCCCGTTCGGATGGACTTTTTGCCAGGGACAGTGCATCATCAGCCGTCGGTCGCTGAGCTGCATGGCAGTCGATCCCTGTTTGATCAGCATAGCTGCAAGTGATACCGGGAGCTATGCCCGCGAATACTGAAAGTGGGCGGCCGAGACCAGCCGCTGAACTCCTTGCGGGTGATTTAGCGCGCTATACTATTGGAAGCTCGGCGACGCTGACGCGCACGCCGGGTAACGGAGATGTGAGCCTACGAACTGGCGACTGCAAATGACGAACGGAAGCGTGTCAGCGGCGATGGCAACTGGGGCTTTATCCGTTGCGATCGTTTTGTTGTTGACCACGTGCGGGCAGGCTGATAAACCGGCGCGCTCAGACAGCCGATCGGCATTCGCCTATGACCTTGCTCAGTCCCATCCCGACCAAGCGAGGCAAAGCGGCGATAATGTGCAGGCCGCTGAAGCCGACAAGGCGGATGATATCGCAAAGGTGATCGATGAGTGGATGCCGCCGCAGCCGCCGGGTGCAACGGAGCGTGTTGTGGATCGGCAACGAATGGTCCAGCATCAGATCGTTGACCCACCGGCCGGAAGAATACCGGTCAAGAACTATTCTGTGATCAAGGCGATGCGGACCGTACCTCGTCACGTGTTTGTCCCGGCCGATCTGCGCAGCCGCGCTTACATCGACTCACCGCTACCGATCGGTAATGGACAGACCATCTCACAGCCATACATCGTTGCGTATATGACGGAGTTGCTACAACTTGATCCTGCTGCCAAAGTGCTCGAGATCGGTACCGGTTCAGGGTATCAAGCGGCCGTTCTCGCGCAGCTAACGCCGAACGTCTATACGATCGAAATCATTTCCCCGCTCGCTAAGACAGCAAACAAGAGCTTGACAGAGCAAGGCTATAAGCAAGTGAAAACGAAACAAGGCGATGGGTATTTTGGGTGGGAGGAGCACGCGCCGTTTGACGCCATCATCGTGACCGCGGCTGCAGGTCATATTCCACCACCGCTTTGGCAGCAGCTAAAACCCGGCGGGCGAATGGTTGTCCCCATCGGCGGCGCCTATGAGGTCCAGCGCCTGCTTGTCGTTGAAAAGACAGAGGAAGGCAAGCGTCGCTCGAAATCGGTCATGGCAGTTCGATTCGTGCCACTGACCCGTTCAACGGAGAAATAGCCGACATGGAGCGGTCCGCGGTGCGCCCAGTTTCCATAATACCATTGTGGCGTTTGATCTGGATCGTTGCCTGTGTTTCTGCAGGCCTGCTTGGCTTCGAAATCTCGCTGATGCGAATTTTGCTTGTCGCAAGCTGGCATCACTTTGCATTCCTTGTGATTGGTGTCGCATTGTTGGGTTTCGGAGCCAGCGGTACCGTCTTATGTATCTTTCGTGAATGGCTAATGAAACGCGGTGAAGCAGCGCTGTTTGTGTTGACGATCCTCACCGCCATGTCAATGCCCATCTGCATGGCGCTGGCGCAGCAGATACCCATCGAGGCGAGATTTGTGCCAACGCTACTGTTGCAACAGCTCGGCAACTGGGTGTTATACTGGCTCGTTTTGGCAGTGCCGTTTCTGTTGGGAAGCGCGGCGATCGGGCTGGCGTTGATGCTCGCAGCGGATCGAGTTGCGTTGGTGTACGCAGCCAATCTTGCCGGAAGTGGTGTCGGCGCTGTGCTGGTCACGGCAGCGATGTATTACGTGCCGCCGCCGTGGCTCCCCTTGCTCATGTGTCTATTGGCGATCCCGGGTGTCTTGGCGGTGCGCTGCGGCAGCTTGGGGCTTCGGATCGGTGCGATGGTGACGGCAATCGCCTGCTTGACCTTGTGGCTTTGGGTTGACCCACCACAGATCCGCAGCGATCCATTTAAGTATCTGGCTCACGTGCGACAGCTTGAACAGCAACACGTCGTTCGTCGCCTTGCTGCGGAGTTCAGTCCGCGCAGCACGATCGAGATCTACCGCGGTGATGTGTTTCACGAATTCAACTTCTTGTCCATCGATGCCGTTGTGCCCGAGGTTGATGTCATTCTCATGGACGGTCACTTAGCCGGTTCGATGCTTCGTGTTGACCGAGTCAATGCCGGTGATGTGGTCGAGCATACCATGATGTCCGTACCGTATGCTCTCCTGCCCCAGCAGCCACGTGTTTTGCTGTTGGGCGAGGTCGGCGGAGGCAACGTCTGGCTCGCACAACGGCACGGCGCCGCGTCAATCCAACTTATCCAGCCCGATCAGGCATTGTTGCGTCTCTTAAATGGTCCGCTGCGCCACGACACAGGCAGGTTTCTTGCACTGCCCACGGTTGAAGTGTTCACCGCTGATCCCAGACATTTCGTTGAACATACCTCGTCGCAGTTCGATCTTATTCAACTTGTCAGCATGGAGTCAATGACGGCCGGCTCCGGAGGCATCGGGGGTCTCGCCGAAAACTACCTTATCACTGTCGAGGGACTTACCTCATCGTTGCGCGCGCTTACTGAACAGGGCGTGCTTTCGGTGTGTCGGGGTATCCAGGACCCACCGCGCGATAACCTCAAAATACTTACCACGCTCGTTGTGGCACTGCGCCGGCTCGGAATTTCACATCCCCAAGATCACATCGTAATCGTCCGTGACTTTCTGGCGGTTTGTACGCTTGTCAAACGTACGCCCTGGTCGCCTCAGCAGATCGAGACGGTTCGGGATCTCTGCTCGCAGCGCGATTTGACACCGGTCTGGTTCACGGGTATTCGTGACAACGAACTGAATTATCCAGACGAAATGCCGGGTCCTTCGGGCGCGTTGGGCGACTGGTACCACGAAGCTGCCCGGCAACTGTTCTCGATTGACAACGCATCTGCCTTCATTGACGACTGGATGTTCGACATCCGCCCGACGACCGACTCCAGGCCGTTCTTCCTGGACTTCAGTAAATTGCGATCGCTTGGCGCGTTGCGGAAGGCGTACGGCGACATGTGGCTTACCCGCGCGGAACTTGCATACTTGTTCGTGCTCAGCGCAGCCGCCTTGGTTGCAATGGTCAGCGTGCTGTTGACCATCGTACCGCTGCTCCTGCTGCGATCGATCAGGCGATCATCAGGGAAAAGGGCAACCGCCGCGTATTTCGGGGCCATCGGCCTGGGATATCTGATGCTGGAGATGGTTGTGCTGTCAGCATTGACGCACTTGATCGGAGACCCCATCCACGCCGCCGCACTAACCATCGCCACGTTTTTGCTGTTCTCCGGTCTGGGGAGCATGCTCTCGCAGAGGTTCATCGTGCGATCGAGCCCAATAGTGAGCTGGTTGATCGTTGCTCTGGTCATCTTTGGGACTGTCGATCTCTTAGTGATCCTGCCCGTTGTTAATAGCTGGGCGGGCGCGTTCTCTTTCACAACGCGGTGTGCTCTAGGTGTACTGCCGGTCGCTCCATTGGCGTTTCTGATGGGTTTTCCGATGCCAAGCGGTCTGTACCGGCTTAATCGCGCCGCACCCAAGCTCATTCCCTGGGCGTGGGGCATCAACGGCTTCGCCTCGGTGCTCGCACCACCTTTGGCCATCGCTCTGGCCATGACCTGGAGCTATCACATCACCGCCAGCATCGCACTCCTTATGTATGTCGCTGCTACATTGCTGCTCCCGCGCTTGCCAGCTATGCAAGATGCTTCCGCTTCGTAATCCGTTATAGGAAGGCGAAAACCGCATCCAGGCGTTTACTGAAGGACTGGAATAACGAATGCGAGCTAATTCTTGGTGGTAATTGGTCAAAGGAGTAGGTGATCCGGGATGTAAGTCTGGCCATTCTTAACGTCGCCGTACTGTCTAAAACCTCGGCCGAAATAGCACCAAGCCACGCTAGCCTAAACCTCCAAGATGTGACGACTTACAGATCGACCGAATTTTTATACAGTACGCGTCTGGTTAGTCGTCAATCACATCAAAGGACGCTATTTGGCTCGCAATGCGGACAAGCTGTGATTTTCTCAAGACGAGAGTTATCGGTCCATGCTGTGCACAGTGAGGCATTTCACAAGCAAACCGCTTGTTTTTCCCGATGGCTTGGCAGACCCTTAGCTACGAATGGTGGATACGACGATGGCAGTCAAGCCTCAGGCAAAGCAATGGATCATTCGAGAGCAGATCATCGAGGACCCAGTTTCTGGACTGACTTTCCAATTCGAGGTGATGCCCAAGGGTGATGCCCGCTTGTACGTTTACGGGGATCTCCCGTTTGGGAACAGAGAATTCATCTTCGACAGCAAAGGAAAAGAGGCCGGTGCAGGCACTGCTATCACCGGTCTCTGTCGACCATCTTGGTTGCATATGTGTGAGCCTTAGGCGACCTTCTCGTTACACCTCGGTAGGCTGTTGTGGAGATTCTTGTACTCCTCCAAAAGTTCCTTCTCCCGTGCAACCGCAGATGACGTGATCTCCACGTTGAATGCAGTGGCATTCTTCGTGCAAGGGCCTTCGCGCCCCTCCCTATGATCCGTCAGTCGGGAGCGAATCGTCACTTCACCGCCTTGCGCACGGCCAAAGTAGATAATCGTCTCTCCTTCATAGAGCGAGTAGACGCCTGCCTCAGCGGCAACCTCCTTGATGTTGGCATCCGTGAACTGAATTTTGTCGGCTGTTATTGTCATGAGACTTACTCCTGTGTGAACGGTTACAATTCTGCCGTGAAACGATGCGGTGCATGGTACGGCGCCACAAGTAACAGTGCAAAAGGTCGCGGTTGTTCCCAGTGTTTTCAACAGTCCGGGTTCGACTACAGACGTTCCTATTGATCATCCGCTAAGACTTGGAGGAATTCTCGCAATGAAGAATAACTGTAAGTCTTTGCACAATAAGCAGTTCGGAGTTTTCGCCACGGAGAGGCATATCAAAATGCAAATTCCGACGCGCGGATGCAAGTAAAGTACGCAATTACATTGAGCCCAATGCTCTGCATCTAAGTATAAGGATGCGTCCAGCTGCCAATGGTGTTTAGTGCACCGAGGACTACGTCCGAGAAGGGGCATTATGTCGCGGGGGTACTGCGAGCGAAGCAAGTGGATCGGCGGACTTCTTAAAGTCTACCTAGCGGCGGTAATAATTTCTCGGCAAAATATTTCTCTCTCCGAGCTTGACCTTTGTACCAGCGCATACTATGGTACACAAAGTATGCGAGGCAAGACTATGCGAATTGAACGTGAGATGATGCGGGGAGCGGGGCCCGTGGCGGTGCTTAAGCTCTTGGAGCCGGCGGAGATGTATGGGTACGAACTAGTGCGGGCCCTAGACGAGAGATCCGAAGGGGTCCTGGGGATGGGTCAGTCGACGCTTTACCCTATGCTCTACAACCTAGAGGCGAAGGGGCTGATTGCGTCACGATGGCTAGATAGCGACAATGGCCGCCCGCGCAAGTACTACCGCCTCACCCGCAAGGGACAAAAACGTCTGGCACACGATATCGCCCAGTGGCGGGCGCTGGTTAACGCGATGTCGGCGTTGGGTATCGTGCCCCAGCCGCAGACACGTTGTGAGGGAGTTACAACGTGACCCCAAGACGCCGCATCTGGCTGGATAAACTGATTGAAGAGAGCGAGCTGCCAACAGAATTGAGCGGGCTTGTTCGCGACATAGTGCAGCGTACGCATCTGTGGCGAGGTGAGAAGGCCGACGTCGCTGCCGAGCTCATCTCGCATTTCCGGGATGGCCTCGAATTCGGCCGGACGTCCGAGGACTTGGCCCGATTGTTCGGCGACGCGAAACAGGCCGCCCGGCTCATCCGGCGGGCGCGCAAGCGGCAGCGACGGCTGCCGTGGCGGATCGTCCACCGTGGCTTACAGGCGACGGCGGTTGTCTTCGGTCTCTACCTGCTCGGCATCGTGTATTTCATGCTGGGGCAGCCCGATCCCAAAGTGGACTATGTGGCATTGCTCAACGTCAAGTCGGCGGCCGTACCCGAGCACGAACGTGCCTGGCCTATGTACCGCGCTGCGCTACTCGCGCTTGGTGAGCCGCTGATGCACAACAGTCCCCGTCCCGGCGAGGATGACTGGGATGAAGTGGGGTCATACCTCCGAAAACACGTCGACGTATTTGCGGATGTGCGCCGCGCAGCCGCCCGTCCGGATCTGGGTTTTGTCATCGGCTTCGAGCGCGATGAGCAAGACTTCGAACTGTGGCCTGACCTCGTCCCGACTATGAAGGACGGTCCGCTCGACTACTCGCTGTTCGCCATACTGCTGCCGCATCTTGCCGAAATGCGGCGCCTCGCCAGGCTCCTGGCGCTCGACGCACACCGTGCAGCGGCCGAAAGCGACATCGACACCGCGCTGGCGGACATAGAAGCGATGCTCGGTATCGCCAGCCACGTCCGTGAGGCCCCAATTCTCATCAACGACCTCGTCGGAAACGCGGTCGCATCGCTCGCCATGGATACCAACGGTGAGCTGCTCGCGACCTATCCCGATGCATTCGACGACGATCAGCTTCGCCACCTTGCACACCGACTGAGCGTGATCGAGCCACTCTTCGGTGTGCGCTTCGACGGGGAGCGGTTCGGTTGGCGCGATCTCGTACAGCGCATCTACACTGACGACGGTGATGGCGACGGTCGGCTGACAACCCGGGGCGTTACGGCGATGGAATATCTCGTCACCTTCCCGGGTACGACCATGTCGCCGCGCAAGGGCGGCACGGCAATCGTCGCCGGACCGTTGCTGCTGGCTACTGTGATGTCGCGCCGGGAGGCTTTGGAGCTGCACGAGCGCCTACTGGTGCAGTACGAGGTCGCGGCGGAGCGTCCAATGTGGGAATGGGGCTCGGGCCCGGGATTCGAGGCGGACAACCAGATTGCGAAGTGGAAGAGTTCGAAGCTGGACTCTGTCCGCTACTTCCCACTCGTCCAGCTCATGCCCGGCCTCAGCCATGCAGCTAGGGTAAAGAAATACGGCCTCGCCCGACGTGATGCCTTGCTCGTCGCGATCGCGCTGGAGCTCGACCGTCGTCGGCGTGGAACGTGGGCGTCTAATTTAGACGATCTAGTGCCAGACTTGCTACCCACTGTTCCGCTTGATCAATTCAACGGCCGGCCGATCCGCTACGCGCTGGTCGACGGCACCCCGGTTGTCTACTCCGTGGGCAATGACCGGGACGATGACGGTGGGCGACGCTACGAGCTTGGCGGCAGCGCATGGAGCAACTCGGCCGGCGTTTGGACCGTTGACACGAATGCTACCAACGTCGTCGATGCCGATTGGGTGCTTTGGCCACCGGGTCGAGACAAGTAATACTCTGCTAGTGTGCCCGAGTCGTAGACCGTCGGATGAGTTTTGGAACACTACTGCATGTCAAGTTCATTGACCGGGAGGAGTGCCGAGCTAGGACAATGTGATGGCTGCAGCTACGTCCGAGAAGGGGCATTATGTTATGGGAATGTGGATTGGCCGCTGCCGGGTTGGCGAAATATAGAGCCGAAAAGATCACTTGATGAGCTTGTAAGAATTTTGAAACCAGTCGCGATCGCAGAGATCGGCTAGGAGGACTTCTTCGATCCTACCGAACGGCCGCTTGATTTTCTCTGCCGAATTCTGATATTCTATCTGCGCTTGCCGAAAATCAAAATCGGATAATTATCCGCGAACCGTCGAATGTTGGTATAATGTTAGCATAGTTTGTAAAGACAAAACCGCGTTTACGCGGCAATAATCAGGGTTTTGCAGCCATTTGGGGTGTTCGACACGCAGGGGGTCACTGGTTCGAGTCCAGTACGGCCCATTAATCGCAAACCCTCGCAAGCGCAGGGTTTGTTAGATTTTGTGATGGAATTGATCGCGGCTTTACAACTCTTGGCGCATTCCGCATGGCTGGTTATTCCCACCCGGATCTTCGCAAAGCCTCAGGTCCGGCTTACTTGATACCATGATGCCTTGTTGCCATTTTTCAAAACACTTTGCGTCGTCTTGCGGGTGGGATGTCTAATTGCTGGCGATATTTAACGACTGTTCGCCTCGCAATTTCTATGCCGTGCTTTTTCAGTTCATCGGATAATGCTGCATCTGACCATGGGCTGGATTTGTCTTCGCCATCTATAATTTCTTTTAACTTCGCTTTGACAGCTTCCCACGATAGATCTTCACCACTATCAGTTGCGGTTCCGCCAGAGAAGAATTTACGGAGTGCTACTTGCCCGCGCGGAGTTTGCATCCACTTATCAGAAACTGCTCGGCTAACTGTTGCAACATGTATTCCAAGTTGGTCGGCTACATCAATCATGGGTAACGGCTTTAGGTGTTGTGGGCCGTGGTCAAAATAATCTCGTTGTCGCGTCAGAACAACATTAACCACACGAAGCAAAGTATTTTTCCGCTGGTTTATCGATTCAATTAACCACTGTGCGTTACGAACATTATTTGTAACGAACGCGCGCGTTGCTTTCTCAACGGTCTTGTCCTTGGCCATGGTCTGGTATTGCCTGGAAATTCGCAGCGAAGGCAAAACACCATCACACAAAGCAGCTACGTATATGTCAGCTTCTTCATCATAATCAACTAGAACATCAGGAATGATCGGTGGAACATCCTCATCAACAACATCTCGGCCTGGGCTTAAATTCAGTTTGTGCATCAACTCCATGGCAATTTGTATGTCCTGGATTGATACGTTCTTCTTCTGGGCAATCTTGGGCAAACGATTCTGAAGTAAATCATCGTAGTGATCTGCTATCAATTCACGCACTTCTTGCCAAGTTGGGTCGTGACCTGGTTCAGATAGGAAGCGATCGACTTGCAGCAACATACATTCCTGATGATTCCGCGCCCCGACGCCGGGCGGATCGAGTCGCTCTTGAATTTCCTTCAGCGCATTTTCCAGCAATTCTAAAGTAAATTCCTGTCCGGGCACATTTTTACTTTGTTCGAGAATTGTCTCAAGATCCCCGTCAAGCAAACCATCATCATTTATATATGTAATCAACAATTCCCCAGCACTTGTTATGTCACTTTCAACTTCTGCAAATGTCCATTGATGAGATAATTGTTCCGCTAATCTTTCACCACGTGCGGGCATATTTGCAAAGGCATCCATCTTGCGGTCGCGCTCGCCATCATTTCTTGCTCGTGAAAATGTGCCTGATGAGTATTGATTATCAAAGGCATCTTGATAGCCGGATTCTAATTCACCAAGACGCTCCCAATCATCGGCAGTATCTTTACCATCTTCTCCTACTACCAGTTCGCGCTGCTCTAAGCTTTCTGCATTGTCATCGTCTGTCGTGCTTGGAGCATCCGAATCAGCTTCATGCTCAATCTGCTCGAGCGCGATGTTGGATTCCAATTCCTGATCAATGCGTTCCTGCAATGCCAGCATAGGCATCTGCAGAATCTCCATGGATTGGATCATGCGCGGTGACAGCTTCATGTGCTGCCCCATTTGCATTTGTTGGCTGGTTTCGAATCGCATATGCACTACCAAAGAAGAATAATCAGGAAACTAAACAGTCCAAGCATTAATGGTAAATATTTCTATTATGTAATGATATCGGCTTTGGCACACATAAAGCATATTAATCGAGTAAAACGTCACTACTTGTGTGGGCTCATGGGCTGGCGGCCTTGGATGGCATCGGTAAGCACTGCACTATTGGCGTATTCGAGCTGCGAACCGGCAGGCAACCCCCTGGCTAAACGCGTCACGGTCACATCACGATCCGTTAGCTGGTCGGCCAAATATAAAGCTGTGGAGTCACCTTCCATGTTGGGATTTAGTCCAAGAATTACTTCTTTAATTTTAACACCGCGACAATTGTTCGATGGATCATCTATGCGTGAAATTAATGATTGAATGGTTAACGATTCCGGTCCAATTCCGCCAAGCGGATCAAGCCGCCCCATTAAAACGTGATATACCCCTTTGAACGTTCCGGTTTGTTCAAAGCTAATCATGTCCTTTGGTTGCTCGACAACCATGACAGATGAAGCATCGCGATTCGGGGCGGCACAAATATGGCAAATCTGTTGATCGGTTAGATTGCTACATATTTGGCAGTGCTGAACATGAGTTTTAATATCTTTGATAGCAACACTTAAGCGCATGGCATCTTCGGAAGTTGCTTTGAGCAAATGAAACGTCATGCGCTCAGCACTACGCCTGCCTATGCCCGGCAACTTTGCAAGCTCGTCAATTAATCGTTCAACCGGTTCCGGATGCACATTACCGGATGTCATTTTTTGTGAACTAGGTGTTGGAGAGACTTTAATCTCTGTTACATTTTCGGTGCTTTGCTCGATTGAAATGCTCCTAAGAAATCAAACCACTAAGACCACCAGGTGGGAGTGGCAAACCTAAATCGCCCGCAGCGCTCGACATTTCCTGTTCGGCTAATTCACGAGCTTTTTCTAGTGCGGTGTTAACTGCTCCGGTAATTAATTCTTCAGCTATTACACAGTCATCCGGATTTGCAGCATCAGCAATTCCAGCAAATAAGGCTTGATCGATATGCAAACCAACAATCCGAAGCTGCCCATTCGCTGTAGCGCGTACTGCTCCACCACCGGTTTCCGCATCCACAGTCAGCTCGGCTAGTCGCTGCTTAACTTCTTCCATCTTGGCCTTGATCTTTGGTAGATCCTTCATGATCCCAGCAAGGCCAGCCATACCTTTAAGATTATCAAACATGTTTATTAACTCCCGGGACTATCAGTTTGTTTAGGTGAAGTATGCACCGAATCGCAAACCGAAACAACATTTGCGTCAAAAATCTGAACAGCTTTTTGTATCAAAGGCATCTGCGCTGCATTTTTTAATTGTTCAGCCTTATTCGTTGGTTCATAACTACTTGATGGCTCCAGCCTTTGAGGCGCTGCGTCAGGCTTGGGTTCAACTACTGCTGAAGGAGCTTTTTCAATATTAGTTTCATGCTCCTTTGGCAGCGTAATTGTCACTGCTTCTTTCTTTTTTTTTACTTGAGAAGCTACAGGTTTTCTCGCAGGTGTGTTTCCCGCAAGCAGCGAAGCGATATCCGCAAGGTGTTCGCTCATTGCTAAACGAACCAGTGTCGCATCGAAAATTGCGCGTGCTGTTGATGAGCTTTTTACATTTCGCGCAGCTGCATCACAGAGCGCGATCATGTGTACCAGGCCAGCCGTATCAAAGTTCTCTGTCTGTTTTATTGCGTTATCTCTAGCAGGTCCTGCTAGCGCAACCAGGTCAGTATCTTTGCCACAAGATGTAATCAGCATCAGGTCGCGCAAATGCTCAATAAGTGATTCGAGAGCTTGTTCAATACTCGATCCACCTGCAAGTAAATCGGCACCTGATTTTAATGTCGCACTGGTATCGCTGTTGGTAATGGACGTTACCAAATTTGATACAAGCGTTTGATCGGGCAATCCTAACATTTGCTCTAAAAGTTCGCCCGTTAGAGTCTTATCCCCAGCTGCAAGCAAACGATCAAGAAGGCTAAGCGCATCGCGCATGGAACCTTGCCCAAGCCTGGCGATTTGAGTTATTACCTGTTCCTCAGCTGTCGCGCCTTCAGCTTCGATAATCATTGCAAGCTGTTTGCACATTTCACTCATCGCAAGTGGACGAAAATCAAAGCGCTGACAGCGACTTTGAATCGTTGCCGGTACCTTTGTCACTTCAGTAGTACAAAGAATAAATTTCACATGTGCCGGCGGCTCTTCCATTGTTTTAAGAAGTGCGTTAAACGCCGGAGTCGTAAGCATGTGAACTTCGTCGATGATGTAGATTTTGTAAGGACATCGCGCGGGCGAAAGGCCAGCCCCGGCTATTAAATCCTTTGCTTCGTTTATACCACGGTTAGATGCGCCGTCGATTTCGATTACATCCAGATCATCGCCGCGCATGATGGCATCTGATATTTCTTTGGCTTGCTCTAAGTCATCCGTGACGTTGAGTGCTTTGGCGAAAATGCGAGCCATGGAAGTCTTGCCCACACCGCGCGTGCCACAAAATAGATAAGCATGAGCCGCCCGACCTGCTTTGATGGAGTTCTCAAGCGTTCGGCAGATCGGCTCCTGACCGACAAGCTCATCAAATTCACGCGAGCGATATCGCCTTGCTAGAACCGTGTAGCTCACCTTCTCTCCTTGCCTTTCTAGGCGAGAAATACTGTATGAGTGTTATTACAACAATATACATTCTAGGTGCCAAGAATGACGGCCAGGCGGCCGAAGGCTCGGACAACGCCGCTTATGGCTGCTGCGATCAAGCTCTGACCAGGTTCACAGGCCACCCGTCCAATGGGCCCGACCGTCATTCTTGGCACCTTTACGCAGAGTATCTTAACCAAAGCCTCGAGCGTGGTACACTTAGGGTAATGACTGACCAAGAAATACCTCAGGATATGGACCATTCAGGGCAGATACCGGCAGAGCAGATTCCCCACGAACCAACGCCTGCTGATTTGCCAACTCTGGTAAAACAGCCTCTGCAGGAGCGGAGCGAGCGCGTCCTGATGCGCGCTATACGCCTGATTTTTATGGTTCTGCTTGCAGTGGTGAGTCTTCTGACGATTGTCGGGCCAGTTACAGAACCGCTTGGAGGTGGAGGAGAATCAAAGTTCAGTGCCCTCGAATTTGTAATACTGCTCTTAGCTGTATTTGGGTTCGGTGTGCTGATTCTTATAGTTGATTGGCTAACACCTAACAAAAAGCTCGGAGCTGTCTTTGGCGTTTATCTTGGAATTGTCGCAGGCCTATTAGGAGCTTTGGCAGTAGGCGCACTAATAGACTTGGTCGCAGCTTCGTGGGACATAACCGGAGCTAAACAAGAGGCATATATTGGATTAATCAAAATCACAGTTGGCATCGCACTTTGCTATCTTGCAGTATCTATCGTTATTACAACTAAAGACGATTTTCGTTTGATTATTCCCTATGTAGAATTCGCAAAGCAAGTGCGTGGGGTGAGGCCTTTGCTGCTGGATACTTCTGCACTAATCGACGGTCGAATTGAAGGGCTGGGCGATACGGGATTTTTAGCTTCGCCATTAGTTCTTCCGCGCTTTGTTGTGGATGAATTGCAAACTCTCTCAGATTCAGGCGACAAACTCAAACGGGCGCGCGGTAGGCGTGGCCTGAATATGATCAGCAAACTCCAGAGTAATCCCCATATCGATATTTCAATGGATGCATCAGAAGTTACCGGCGGCTCAGTCGACCACATGCTTCTGGAACTGGCAGGACAACAGAACATGCGCATCCTTACCACCGACTATAATCTGGATAAAGTTGCGCACATTCGTGGTGTTGCTGTACTTAATATCAATGAACTAGCAAACTCACTTAAACCTCAAGTTATCCCCGGCGAATCTTTCCCAATAGAAATCGTAAAGCGCGGAGAAGCCGCAAGCCAAGGTGTGGGCTATCTACCTGATGGAACAATGGTTGTTGTAGAAGATGCAGCTGAAAGCGTGGGTTTAGAAGTAGATGTAATGGTCACGAATTCGCTGCAAACGAGCGCAGGGCGCATGATCTTCGGCCGAGTCGCAGATGGCAGCACAGCACGACCATCCAACCAATCCCAAAGCATGGCCCACGCAGCAACCCACCAACCACGCACCCCGCCACGGGCTGGACAAGGTTAGAGCGTAGACGATGCTTAGTACTGGCTAGGCATAAGTTTAATTCCAGGAACTAAAGAATAAGAGCAAGTCGCTTGTATTTACTGAGCCGTTTACATCGAGATCTGCCAGGCAGCAACTATCGCATTGGCCCCATTCGGATAGCAATTGGATTAGGTCAGCTTCGTTAATAATGCCATCACGGTGTAAAATGTATTACGGACACGGCCCCCAGTTGGCTAGGAGGATGAGAAGATCGCTCGTGCTTACGATGCCATCGCCGTCGAAATCAGGCGGGCCTTCGGGATCAAAGCCCCACCAGCCTAGTAGGATCAACAAATCGCTGGTGCCAACGATACCATCTGCGTGCAAATCCCAGGGGCAAGTCTTGTTATGAAACTCATATGCACCCATATCCACAATCGGCGGATCGCCGTTGCCGGTGTCTCTCGTAGCAGGGTCATCAACGAAACGTAGATTGCCGTCGAGATCGGTGTCGATTCCCTTCGGTACCGATGTGTTGTCTGCTGCATCGATACAGGGTGAGCCGGGTAACAATCGAAGATTTCCGTTCGCAGCACTGACAAACAGTGGATCTGCGTTGATATTACCACTGCCTGGCCATCCATCTTGCACACAACTGTAAGTTACTGTTGTTGTAGAGTTACCGTAATTTGATATCTCTGGGGATGTATTGTTGAACATGATGCAGTTGACCAGCGAGGGATTGCTGTCGATGTTGAACAACCCGCCAGCTATCAAGCCTTCATTGTTGCTAAGCGTACAATTGATGAGAATTGGGTTACTGTTAATTATGTTGTACATTACACCACCCCATGTCTCGGCGACGTTATCGTTGAACTTGCAGTTGATGATCGTGGGACTACTATTCGAGTTGTACATCCCGCCAGCCCAATTATTGGTTGAGTTTGCGCTAAACGTGCAGTTGACAATCGTTGGGCTACATACGTGTGAGTTGGCCATTCCGCCACCTATGTAAGCAATGTTTGCAAGGAACGCACAGTTGGTAACCGTCGGGTTGCTGCCGGAGTTGTTACTCATCCCACCGCCAGAGATTTCGGCTGAATTTCCGCTGAATTCACAGTTGCTAATAGTCGGGCTACTGACGTAGTTGTATAATCCTCCGCCTTCGCCATCGGCAGAATTACCACTAAACGTGCAATCGCTAATAGTCGGGTTACTGTGCAGGCGGTTGTACATCCCGCCGCCTATGTGCGCAATGTTTGTGTTGAACGTACAACTATTCATGGTCGGGCTGCCTTCAAGGTTGTAGATTCCGCCGCCTCTTTCCGCACTGTTTGTGGTGAATGTACAGTTGATTACCATCGGGTACCCTTGTTTATTGTACATTCCCGCTCCGAAAGCGTGTGAGAAATCCCCTTCAGCTTTGCCGGCAGTGATGATGAATCCATCAATGACAGCGCTATTGTCAGTAAAGCTACTAGTAACCACGTGATTGCTATTCTCATCATTGTTCTTGAAATCTACTTCATCATCGCCCAGTAGATCACCGCTGAGAATTGTTTCATATAACTCGATATCGCGATCATCTGGATCGGCTGCCCCGATGCCTGCATAGCCACCTAATAGAGATACGCCGTTTATTAGTTGGAATGTTCCTTCCCGGTTGCCATCACCTTTGGGATTGTTTTCACTGCGATCAGGCTTATATTCGCCTTGAGCAGTGCGAATCTCATTTACGCTATTTTCTGGTTCTACTGCAAACAACAGTGCATCTTGCAGAAAGCGGTATGCGGTCTCCCAAGAAAGGCCATCCCCGCCTGCTGGTGCATCGTCATCAACGTGAAGCACAATTTCGCCTACAGGACTCCCATTGCAATTCCCACTGAACCCGGCCATCAAAGAACACACTGCAAACGCAACGATTCCAAACTGTCGTAACTTAATTACCACAACGACCTCCCTGCACTACTGCGCAAGAGAAAGACATAAGGCTGCGCTACGTATTACTTTGGACGACACAGTCCATACCGATAGCGAACTAGCCTCTTTGCGAAACACAAACACAAATTGTCAATCGAAAAGGTAAAATAATGTTGCCGGAGAACCCGGCGGATAAGTGCAATACAAGTATAAAAATAGTCCCAATTCGATCACAGCGGTATATCTACCGCCGCCAGAAGCCTACCTCGACAATACCAAAGTGGCAAGCGAAAGTCCGAAAATAATCAAGCTTTTAGCCTCCAAGACTCATTCCCACTCAATTGTCGCTGGTGGTTTGCTGGAAATGTCGTACACCACGCGGTTTACGCCTCGCACTTCGTTGATGATGCGGTTGCTAACTGTTGCGAGCACATCGTAGGGAATACGCGCCCAATCTGCGGTCATGAAATCCTGTGTTTCGACTGCTCGAACAGCTATTACTGATTGATATGATCTGCCATCACCCATCACCCCAACTGTCTGAATTGGTAATAGCACAGCAAAAACCTGGTCTGTGCTGCGATACAAATTGTTGGCGATGATTTCCTCTAGCAGGATTTCATCACAATCACGGAGCAATTCCAATCGTTCATCAGTAATCTCGCCAATTATTCGAACCGCAAGTCCAGGGCCGGGAAATGGATGACGCCAAACTATGTGTGGCGGTAAGCCCAGCACATCACCAAGCTGTCTTACTTCATCCTTAAACAAATTTCGCAAGGGTTCTATAAGTTCAAAGCCGAGATCTTTGGGTAGACCACCGACGTTGTGATGCAGTTTAATATTTGCCGACACACCCGCCATGCCGTGGCCTGATTCGATCACATCGGGGTAGAGAGTGCCTTGCGCCAGGAACTTGACTTCCTCGCCAAGAGATTCCGCTGCTTCTTTGAAAACCTCAATAAAGCGATGGCCGATCTTCAAGCGTTTTTCCTGCGGATCGGTAACGCCTTTTAGATCACTAAGAAACTCTTTGCTCGCATCAACTACTCTAAGGTCCGCTTTGAAATGATCTCGGAAAGTTGCTTCGACTAGTTGGCGTTCATTTTTTCGCAGCAAACCGTTATCAACAAAGATGCAGGTGAGCTGGTCACCGATAGCCCTTGCGAGTAGTGCTGCTACTACTGAAGAATCAACGCCGCCGCTTAGTCCGCAGATCACTCTGCCATTTCCAACTTTGTCTTTCACTTTTTGGCATTGAGTTTCGACAAAATCGGCCATGCTCCACGTGCCGGAACATTTACAAATCTCATAAATGAAATTGCGTAGTAAGTTCACACCATGTGGTGTATGGGTTACCTCAGGATGAAACTGTACGCCGTAGAATTTGACGGTCTTATGGCGAACCGCAGCGTGTGGACAGTTTGGAGTGCTTGCTATGGTGTCGAAATGCTCGGCAATGTCCGCCACGTTATCACCATGGCTGGCCCATACGGTTGTGTTGGTTGGAATATCCGCAAAGAGTCCATCGTGGTCGGATATGGTTAACTTTGCGCGGCCGAATTCTCGCGCCTCAGCCGCCGCCACCTCACAGCCGAGCAATTGGCAACCGAGTTGCATGCCGTAGCAAATGCCTAATACGGGTATTTTCAGGTCAAAAAGTTTGTCATCGCAGCGCGGCGCCTGGCTCTCTGAGACACTCGCAGGCCCTCCGGAAAGAATTAGTCCTTTAGGATTTAGGGCCTTTAATTGGTCGATAGACGTATCTGGAGCCACTAGCAGGCTGAACGCACCCGCTTCTCGAACCCTTCTGGCTATTAACTGGGCATATTGTCCGCCGAAGTCGAGAACTACAATAACCTCAGCATGCGGTGGGATTTCCGCTGTGTCGAACATAGATCGTGGCATGAAGGAAGATCCGGTGGGAAAACCCTACTCTAGCACGTTAAAGCCCAATGAACCATCTGCCCTCAAAAGGCAGGCGATTGAGGCTTTGCCCTTATGCGGATTCGGCCATATCCTCAAACTGATGTTTTCCCTGCGTTTTCTCATTCCAATATGTGCCTTATTATTGATGTCGAGTTGCGCTTCGCCAACTGCAGGAGGCTTTGATGCCGCGAGTCCTGGTGCTAGATCTAAGGCAATTCAGACAGCAGCTATAACAGGTGACCGCAGCGCCATACCAAGGATTGTCGAACAATTGGATTCTGATGACCCTGCGATAAGAATGTTAGCAATAGAAAGCTTGAAGCGACTTACCGGAGAAACTTACGGATATAAACATTATGATCCAGTCTATGTACGCAATGAGGCAATCGCCAAATGGGTCAAGGCTGTAGAGTCCGGATCGGTACCTCAATTGGCTCGTTCACCTGCTGCTTTTAGAGATGCTCCATGACCGCAATACAAACTAATCCTGTTGTACGACTTGAGATTGCAAGCCAGCCTGAGCTATTGGCAGGTGCACGAGCGCTTATTGCAGCCATGGCCCAGCGCTGCGGCTTTAACGAAATTATGTGTGGCCAAATTAGCCTTGCTGTGGATGAAGCTCTTTGCAACATCATCAAGCATGGTTACAACTGTCGTGAAGATGAACGAATATGGATCAGCATTTCCATCACTGAAACAGAGCCAAAGTCAATCAAGATAATCATTGAGGACACTGCAGATCAGATTGAAGTATCCGAAATACGATCACGAGACCTAGATGATGTCAGGCCTGGTGGACTTGGCGTACACATCATCAAAGAAATCATGGATGTAGTAGAATACGAGCATCGCCAACCGCGCGGAATGCGCCTAACCCTTATTAAGACTAACAAGCCTTCTCAAGCAAGAGAGAACAAAGAGCAGAAAACATGAGCAATACTCAGCAATTAGAGATCTTTATTGAATCAGAAGGTGATGCCAAAATTGTCCGTCCCGTTGGTGACATTGATCTCAGTGGTGCGCCAGCGTTGCGTCAACAGATCTCCCAAGCCCAGCAGGAACATCCCACACGGCTCATAGTGGATCTGTCAGGCGTGCCCTATATGGATAGCTCGGGCCTTGCTACGCTTGTTGAAGCTATGCAAATTGCCCGCCGCAATGATGCTTTGCTAATTATCTGCTCATTACAGGACAAAGTTCGTTCGATATTTGAAATCGCTCGACTTGATATGGTATTTAAGATCGCCCAAAGCCGAGAAGATGCGATTTCCATGTAATTACTAATAACCAAGAAGATCACAATTCGAAGTTTAAGCTGGATAACTAGTTGTGACTGAATCAGCTAAAGAACAAAAACCATCAATCCCAATGCGCCTGCTAGAACAATGGGGCGATCTGTGGATGCGCACCTTCGACCTTATAGGTGGAGTTTGTTACTTGATTAAAGATGTTGCAATATGGCTTAGAAAAGCATTATTCACCAAGCAAGTCAGATTCGGCAGAACCGCACTAGTTACACAATTAGTCCGCACCGGCGTCAAATCTGTAGGCATCGTAATGCTGGTTAGCGGATGTATCGGATTCATACTGGCATTGCAGATGAGCCCGCCGCTGGCAAATTTCGGCCAAACCGACAAGATCGCAAACATCGTCGGCGTAGCCATCTTGCGCGAATTAGGGCCACTCATTGCCGCAATCGTTATGACGGGTTTTGCCGGAGCATCCATCGCAGCTGAACTGGGAACAATGGTAGTGGGAGAAGAAATCGAAGCCCTCGAAGCCCACGCGCTTAACCCTATAAGATTTCTGGTTGTACCACGCATTTTAGCTACGATCATCGCACTCGTTCTTATCACGGTAATTGGTGATTTAACCGGCATATTCTTCGGCGGAGTGATGACGATCGGTTTCCTTGATGTTTCATACGAGCTGTATGTCGCAAATACACTTCAGCAACTTGTGCTAAGCGATTTCACGACCGGCTTAATTAAAGCCAGTGTATTCGGGCTGATACTTAGCTCCATAGCTTGCTATAACGGCCTAAGTGTGACAGGTGGCGCAGCAGGTGTAGGCAGAGCAACAACAAGCACAGTAGTCCAGGCCATCGTCGCCATCATTATCGCAGACTTCATATTCACCGCGATTTTCTTCAGCCTCGGCTGGACGTAAGTGGCATTAACTTTTGGATAAGCAGTCCTACCCATGCGGCGATCCCAGCAAAATAACCGGCGCGGCCCGCTTCAACGGGCTGCACAATAATGGCCATCCACCTTGCGAGCCGGGCCGTCTTAAGGCCGGGAGTGCCTTGTACTCAAAACCTTCTTTAATCCGCAAATTTTTATTGACCAATCCGCCCATCCATGTTCCAATAGTTGTATCGACTGAGTTATCAACTCACGCGGCATACCAGATGTCTGCGAGTCGCCCTGCCCTTGGGATCTTAATGCTGATGGTTCGGTAGGAACTGCGGACCTCCTAATCATATTCGCGCAATGGGGTACAGATGGCCCCGCTGACTTCGACGAAAGCGGCGCTGTCGGAACCAGTGATCTACTAATCCTCTTCGCCAATTGGGGCCCGTGTCCGTAGAAGAATGTACTAACACGAAAACACCCCACCTAGCTAACCAATTAGCGATTTGCATTGTTTAGTTGGCCTCTGAGTCGTTTAATTAACGCAACGCTAGAAAATGCGAGCTACGCCCGTGTTTTTCGTGCAGGAATGGATGCTAGTGGGTGGTGGTTCCAGCGCTGGGCAGTGGGTTGGATTGCAATGTGAGGTATAATCGCACAAAGATGCTTGAAGCTGCCATCATCATTGCGTTGATTATCGTCGTCACGGCTACCGTCACAGTTGCGACTGCAGAAACATTCCGGTATTACCACTGTCCTGAATGTCGCAAGTATTGGGCATTGCGGAAAACAGGGAAAACCAAAGAAGGCCCCTCTCGGCGAAAGAAGGAGGAGTGGAGTTGTCGTTTCTGTGGTTTAACGGTGTGGAGAGACGAACGCCTTTTAGGTGCATAAGCCGCGCGATACTTTCAATATGCCGAGCCACCTAGCTACCCCTTTAGCGATTTGCCATTCCTAGACGGCCTCTGAGTCGTTTAATTGGTTCGACGCTAGAAAATGCGAGCTACACCGGACTTTTTCGTGCTGGAATGGATGCTAAAGCAGGCAGGAATACCACAGAAACCATCAAATCATAACACTTGCTGAGAAACCTTCCAGTTAATGGTCTGGCGCGTTAGGATATTGGCGGTTGCCTGGGTGACACTTGTCCACAGGGCCGACCACAGACTTGTTGCAGGTGCTACCTCTTCGCGACCTTTATCTTTCAAGGAGGCCCAATGATGTACGCATACTCAGTCTCAACAAAAAGCTCAGTCGTCGTCGCCGCCGTAATCGCGCTTGTAGTGGTCATAAGCGGGCAGCGCGCCCAGGCCCAGCCCGGCACGGTGCTGTCCCACCAGAAGATCAGCGACACCCAGGGCTGCTTCACCGGCATCCTGGATGATCTCGACAACTTCGGCGTCTCGGTGGCCTCGCTGGGTGATCTCGACGGCGACGGCGTGGGCGACTTGGCCGTGGGGGCATACGCGGATGACGAAGGGGGCGGCGGCAATAACAACCGCGGCGCGGTGTGGATCCTGTTCCTCAACACCGACGGAACGGTCAAATCCCACCAGAAGATCAGCGACACCCAAGGCGGCTTCAGCGGCGCGCTGGACGATTTCGATTACTTCGGCTGGTCGGTGGCTTCGCTGGGTGATCTGGACGGCGATGGCGTGGGCGACCTGGCCGTGGGGGCACGTGGCGACGACGACGGGGGCGGGGACCGTGGTGCGGTGTGGATTCTGTTCCTTGATGGTGATCTGCAGACTCCTTGCCCTTGGGATCTTGACAAGAGCGGATCCGTTGGCACAAGCGACCTTCTTGCACTCTTTGCACAATGGGGTACCGCAGGAGATGCAGACTTTGATGGCGATGGTGTTGTCAATACAGTCGATCTGCTCATCCTCTTCGCCAACTGGGGGCCGTGTCCGTAAAGTAGCTGCTCACTATGAAGCAATTCGCGACTACATTTACATTAATTGTTTTCGTATCACTCGTATTGGCCGGTTGCAAAGTATCTTCGCCGACGGTACACAGTGTTCCGAATAGCCAGCACGATCACACTCGTGATGACGCTGATTCGATCTTGCACACACACGAGACATTGCCAGTTCTCTCCAATTGGTGTGATGATTGTAATTTCGGCTATGTCGCGGGGCAACGAATTTCTTCCAAGGTGCTATTTGAAACGCTCGACGCTCACGGCCACGATGTGAACATTGACGCAATGACCTGCGCGTCTTGCCTTACCGCGTTGCCTGTGGGCGGCTATTGCGAATCACACCGAATAGGATTCGTCGATAGCAAAGCGTACTTCTCACGCCTGACATACTCGCTAGCTAAAGGAGGCGAGGCTCGAAATGTTTCAAGCCTTACCTGCACCACTTGCCGCGCTAATGCTCAGGAACACGGGTGGTGCGCCGCATGCCAGATTGGAATGGTGGGCAACGTAGCATTCAAGAATCGAAATGAATACACAAATGCCGTTGAGCAGTTTTCAATCCTCAAGTCTGCAATAGACAAGACAGGTGACTGTGAGATGTGTGCCAGCGCCATGATCCTCGACAGTAGGTGTCCCCTATGCAAGATAAGCTATCAAGATGGACAGCCGATCGCCAATCCCTGACGGCCAAGGATTTCACATGAAACGCCTTTGAGAATAAAAAAAAAGAAAAAATTACGCAATAATCTTGCAAGTAATAAACTTTTATGGGACATTGTCTATGGCCTAACAAGGCCACCAAATCAAATATAGCCCATTCGTGGGCTTAGAGGAGTACATCATGCGTTTTTTCAGCCACTCGTTCTGCCGCTCGTTTTTCGCTATTGCGATTGTCGCATCCGCTGCCCCGATCGCGCTGGCTGGCTCTCATTCCTGGGATATAGTCGAGATTTTCAGCAATGCCGATGGATCCATCCAGTTCATTGAGATGATGGAAACCAACGCAATGCCAAATGAGATAAACTTGGCAGGCAAGCAGGTCACAAGCAATGCGAATGCCTTTACATTCCCCAGCAACCTTATACCACCCACTACAAACAAGCACTTGCTCCTGGCTACCGCAGATTTTGCTGCACTGCCTGGTGCGCCTACACCCGACTACATAATCAAAGCTGGCTTCTTTAATCCTAATGGCGATACTCTCATGTATCACACCTATGACATCTTCAGCTTTGGTCATGACGTATTACCGACTGATTGCATCAACTCACTAAATGGTGATGGTACAACTGGCGTTAACAATCCGGAGAATTACCAGGATGTTAAAGGAACGGTTGATGCCTGTCCTCCTTGCCCCTGGGATCTTGATGGCACAGGATCCGTCGGCACAGGCGATCTTCTTGAACTCTTCGCACAATGGGGTACAGCAGGACCAGCCGACTTCGACGAAAGCGGTGCCGTCGGTACAAATGATCTACTAATCCTCTTCGCTAATTGGGGGCCGTGTAAATAAATGAAGGCATCATGGCATCATTGCATCGAGTAAGCCGGACCTGAGGCTTTGTGAAGGTCCGGGTATGAACGACGAGTCATGAGCGGTGCGCCATAAAAGCACCAAGGCATCATGGCATCGTGGCACTGTGGATTAATGAGCCGTACCGATTACACCTGTCCCGATTCCATCGGGTTCGGTATCGGGATCGGGAATTTCGCTCATGATATTTTCATAATTCCTCAGCAATCCCCTTGAGCCTAAACGAATTAGCATATTGTGAAGAGCTATATGTTGCTTTCCGTCAAAGCGGGGTGAAATCCCTATATCCAATAAAGTTTGATTCGATAGAGAAGAGAAGGTGTCTGACACCTTCTCCTACCCCTGGAGGCATGGATCATGAAACCACAGGCGTTGGAGCAGGCGTTCATGCAACTCCCGCGTGCTTCATCGGCGGCACTGCAGGGATATACTGGAATAATCCTGATCCTGATGAAGGATCGCTGCTAGATAAAGGCAGCTTTGCAACTTGGCAAGCAACAGGTATCAGTGATAGTGGGGGAATAGTTGGCTCTGTTTTTGACCCCGGACCCGATTCGGCTGCATATTGGCCAGATGTAACTGCCGCGCCAGTTGATATCGGATCAATAGTAGATGGAAATGGCGCTTCATACGCTCAGCGTATAAATAATAGAAATCCTGCAACTGAAGTCATAGCGGCTGTGGGTTGGAATACTGATTCAATAGGTGTAGCATTGCTGTGGGAATGTACAGGTAACTGTTCGGACCCACTTATGAACAACTGGTCATTTGAAATTCTCGATCAGATTTTGTCAACTAACTGTACAGATTGGGATTTACGCCGCGCCTATGATGTAAAAGATGAGACTAGGATCATCGGCTGGGGGAGAAAGTTTGGCCAACCCAACACAGAAAATGCTGTAATTCTTGTGCCCCTCGAGTTTTGCTGCATAGCTGACTTAGATGGCAACGGAACTGTCTCGACAAACGACCTGCTCATTCTCTTCGCCAATTGGGGGCCGTGCCCCGTTTCGCATGGGCCTTGCTGTGCCGACCTGAACAGTGACGGTACGGTGAACACGGAAGACTTACTGATTCTGCAAGCCAACTGGGGACCGTGCGGCGGTGAATCAGCCGGAGGCGGAGGCGGTGGATCGCCTTCACTTCAGGCAGCGGTCCAGCAATTAGGGTTTCCATCTGTGGCAGCCCATCAGGCGTGGCTGGCCCAGGCCGGTGAGATGGAAGCATACGTATCTACGTATGTACTCATCACGATTCTTCAAGACCAGGAGTAATCACCACTGAGCCTATTGATAGGCTTGTTTTTGGCTTCCAGGAGCCTCGCAGGGAGGCGAGGCTCCTTTTTTCAGTAATTTTGAGATTTTTCATACAAAGCGCGCAGGATTTGACAAGAAACGGCGTATAGACCAGTGGAAGTAGAATTAATTTGATTGGCGAGGTATTTGATATGTTCAAAATACGTAAGCGAAACAGCAAGCGAGCCGGGGCGTTCCCGCCCCGAGTCTCACACAAATTAAGTGCAAGCGTCGCACCCCACTCACTCGCCTTGGGGACAAGGCGGCTCGCCGCCACTTTTCTTGCTTGTATATGCGTTTGTTCTCTACCCGCAACAGCTCAGTGTCTGCCCGAGGAGCTGCAAAAATTAACAGCATCCGATCCGAGTCTTGGCGACCACTTTGGAACTTCTGTTCTAATTCACGGCGATTTGGCAATTGTCGGGGCCGCCAGTGCAAATATTAATCCGCTTACTGCTGGTGCTGCATATACGTATCGCAAGGATCCCATTACAAACCAATGGATACAGGAGCAAAAAGTATTTTCAGATGATGGTACTTCTTGGGATGGATTTGCACTGTCCATGGCCATCAATCCTGTTGACCCCAATGTGATAATAATTGGAGCTTGGGCGGAAGATGATGCTCCTGATTGCAAGAGCATATCCTGTCAATCAGGGGCAGCCTATATCTTCCGTTTCGATCCCGATCTGGGCCTTTGGATCCAGGAGCAAAAGCTCACCGCTTCCGATGCTGACAGCCAGGATTACTTCGGTTGGGCGGTTTCGATCTGGGGAGATGTTGCAATCATTGGAGCTAGACTCGATGAGGATTCGCATCAAGGTAGTGGTTCAGCTTATGTCTTTCGCTATAACTCTAATTCGGGTATTTGGTATGAACAGCAAAAACTGATTCCACCAGATCCGGGTGCGCTAGGCACATCTATCTCCCTTAAAGATAATGTTGTTCTAATCGGTGCTTCTGCAGATCAGGAATTCGGACTTGGATCAGGTGCAGCTTACATTTACCGCATGGATCCTGACACCCAAATCTGGGCGCTGGAGCAAAAACTTGTGCCAAATGATCCTGTGATAGGAGCTTCATTCGGTTGGTCTGCTTCTTTGGACGGTAACACAGCCCTCATCGCAGCACCGGGAGCGGATGGCAAACAGTTCCTTGAAGGAGCGGCGTATGTATTTACCTATAACGGCCAGCAATGGACACAACAACAAAAACTATTTGCTTCGGATGGCGAACCACTCGATACATTCGGCAGAACAGTCTCCCTAGCAGGTAACGCAGCAGTAGTTGCTGCTATCTTAGATGAGGTTGATGGACAGACCGTAGGTTCAACTTACATATTCACTTTCGATTCCCAAGAATGGAACGAAACCGCCAAGCTCTATGCATCTGATTCTGGGAGATCCGAAGCCTTTGCCTTTGGCACACACGCAGCCACCGATGGCGAGAACGTTATAGTCGGAGCCAACTTCGCGTTCATTGATGGCCACAACGAAGCAGGAGCTGCATACATCTTCGGCGGACTAGGTGATTGCAACAACAACGGCATAATCGATATCTGCGATATCGCAGATGGCAACGCAACCGACAAGAACAACAACGGCTTACCTGATGAGTGCGATCAACCACCTTGTCCATGGGATATGGACAACACCGGCAGCGTCGGCGTCGGCGACCTACTCATGATGTTCGCACAATGGGGAACCCCCGGCCCAGCAGATTTTAACAACGACGGCATAGTCAATACATCAGACCTGCTAATCCTCCTAGCTAACTGGGGGCCGTGCTGAGTTGAAAGTAACCACGCACTAAAGCTTGAAACATAGTATTAAGAAAAGGCCGCTTCCGATTGGAAGCGGCCTTATAATAATTCAAAACTACTAGCGGTGTTACTTGTCGCTATTGGGTTCAAAGAACCTAAACGGGAAAGCGCCTCCGCCACCAATATCATCGGTGTTGTAAATGTAATCTGCATCAAGCGACTTGGTAATTCGAACTTTCGCCTCACTTAGATGTGCGATGGTGTAAGGATCGACTGTGCGTCCACCATTATTAAGTAGATGCTCAATCTTATCGTTTAGCTCACGAAGTTTGAAGGTGCTGAGGTTGGCGATGGGTTGAGCGGTTGCGCCAAAGCCTTCATCCAGCATGCTTAGATCAATTAGCCTATTTAAGTGTTCACGCTGCAAATTACGCCTCAAACTTGAGATCATGGGTTTACGCACGGTGAAACTACTGTCGGGCACGATATCCAATTCTGACCAAATAGCATCAGAAATACCAAAGATCACCTCCGGCAATGTCACGGCATCTTCATCTGATGGGATTCTAAATTCCGTGTCATATATGCGGTTAAGCGTAGTTGGATTCATTAACAAAGTTAAGGCAACGGACTGTATTGACTTAATGCGATCATGCACGGGCCAGGTTGGATCTTCAAAGATCGCCCTGAAGCCACCTTCATCCCACCATTTGTCAACAGTCATCTTGGCTAAGAGTTCAGAATTCAAACCGTAAGCTTCATCCTTAAAAGCGTTGTCAATAACGAATTGCAATGCGCGACGCTGCTTGGCAGTTTCAACTGGAACGACTGGATCGCGCTCACCAGGATCACCTTTACGATCACGATTGACGTATGAGCTACCAAGCCAATTTGCTGCTATTGCGATCGAACCGAAATGCCTTCCCAGCAGGATTTCATAGGCTTCACGCGCCTTGGCCCAACTGTCACCATCTTTTACGATCTTCTCAAGGATTCTTGTACGAAGATGCTGGGCTATTCTCATCTGAGAATCAGCATAATCCAGCGGATCCGAACCGTAATCAAATCTACGTGCCAATGGATCTGGACCCCAAGTATCTTCATCAGTTGCGTATGGAAGATTCTTTTCTGATACACGCTTAAGGATTGGTTTTAGATCCTTGTCAAAGGTGTAACCATACTCGATAGCCCAATAGTCGTAATCGCCTATTGTTACCATGGTGTAATCACCTTGCACCGGACCATCATTGAAATTTATATTGATGGGGTTGTAATCCATCACCGAAGCGGTCTGGGCTTTACCCTTAAACTCTTCAGTGTTGATTTCCTGGATGGAATGGATACTTGAAGCTTTGAAATTGTGACGAAGTCCCAGCGTGTGACCAACTTCATGCATAATAACATCTTTTAGCAATGGGCCTATGAATGATTCAGGAACTCCATCAAGAAGTTGGACTTCATCCTTCTTTTTTTCGTCCTTCTTCTTGTCGTCCTTTTCAGCGTCCTCATCATCATCCTCATCCTCATTCTCATCGTCTTTGCCTTCACCATCGTCATCTTCATCGTCATCGTCATCTTGTTCCTGAGCAAGCTCAGCGAACCAAGATGGATCAAGGCGATACAAAGCAATATCCATAGACTTTGCCATGGCTTGCATACAAGCACCGTTTACCTGACTAACTTGGCCATACAATCCATCAAACTGATCATCGCCGAGCAATGTGTGGTCTACGCTAGCGGCTGGATGCCCACTAAACTCGTTGGAACTGCGCATCGCTCTCTTCATAGCAAGTTCACGAACAACGCCTGACCGCTCTGCTGGTGAGGCTAGTAGAACGCGCGGATCCCACTGCGGATTATTTTCAAGCCAGGCATAAGTCTGCGGACCGAAGCCTTCCATGGCAATTTCCGGCATTAGCTTCTTCCAAGTACGCGCCCAACTTGTAATAAACCCTTCATCCATCACAATGTCAGCATCAAAGATCTGGCCAGTTCTCGGATCAACTCTGCTTGGGCCTATTGCGAATCCCATTCCTGCGTTGGTCCATAGAACAAAGTTATAGCGCGCATCTTCCGGATCTTTTTCCATATGCGCTTTGCTTCGTGCATCCTGTTGATAAACCTCAATAGCGTTTATGATACCGATCTTCTCAAATGCCTTGTTCCATTCCAACACACCTTCACGCACCCAACGTCGGTAACGAACTGGAAGAGTGTGCTCGAGATAGAAAATTATTGGCTCTTTGGGAGGGCTTAATCGCAGCTTGGTATCTGCTTTTTCAAGCATCCATCGATTTACGTAGCGGACCCAAGGCGTATCAGCACCGGGATTGCCGAGATCGCGATGAGTAGTAGTAAAATAGCCAATCCTTGCATCGGCTTTGCGCGACTTGTAACCAGTTTTGTTGGGAATAACGCTTATTGAATAATGTATGGTTCCAAATCTTCCGCCACTTAAAGGCAGCTCAAAAGCAATCTCTACATTCTTGGGAAAAGCCTTGGCCTTGGCGATAGTTACTAAATTTCGGTTTGCGCCCGATAGTATGCGGCTACCAAAGAATTTAGAGCCTTGGCCAATTAGAAGCGCATCCATATCGATAACCGGTCCACCTTTCTTGCCTTTGGCAATTATTGGCACATCAAGTAGGACGCGATCGGTAAAGACGCGTTCTTTACCTTTTCTAGATTCAAGATCGCCGGTAGTTCTTACTGAAAAGTTTGGCTGAATCAACGCTATGCGCTTGTCATACTTTTTCCATTTGACGTATTGCGCACCAAACTGAACGCCAGCTGTGGGGATACCTCCGGATACCGTATAGGCAATAAACAGCAGTTGCTTCTCAAAGTTGCTGGGCAATTCCGCAAGCATTTGCCCGTCTTTCTTGCGTATCCAAAGCGTATAGAGGCTCGCTTGACCGTCGGCTGTCGATACAACCTTTGTGTAGTCCTTGGCTACATCTTCAAACTTTGGCAGTTCCCCTTTTTTCGAGCTTTTTGCATCAGCCATTTTCTTCATTTGTTCTTTAATATCTGGAGGCGCACCTCGTTGGCTCATGGCTGAGGTGGTGATCGCTCCAGCAGCTGCAAACGCTATTAACGTGCTTGCTCGACTCCCCAAGATAATACGTTTAATTTTATTGCTCATTGACTTCATGGGAGGCTCCTCCATCGGATATTTCTAGAAGCTATGTCGCAGTTAGATGAGCTATTTGATTCGAACTGAGACGGGCGTATTCAGAGAACGGGTAACTTGTAACATAACATAAGCATATCAAAGTACTTAATGTGCGTATGAAACCTAGGCCTTGCGGCATGGCATATGCCAAATATACACGAAGAACCCCATGCGTACACCTACTTTTTGAGGCAGAATGGGTATGTCGAAGGAATAGATTGGTTTGTCAGAGTCATGGTATGAGGTTATCTGCCATGCTGAAAAGGCGTTATCTAGCTAATCTACCTGTTTCTCCTAATTTCTGCGTGTTTTGCCAGGGTTTTTTGGCTACTTTTATAGGTAATGCCTGTATATTTAGCCTACGCTGGTTTCTGGCGGAAGTGCAGTATAAGTGCCACATAATGAAATAAAGCTATTAGGAGTGTTCCAAATGCGAATGAGCGTTGGCCTTATCGGCCTGATTTTGACGGGGGGTTCCTTAGGTTATGTTACAATTGTGGATGCAAACCAAGAGGAAGATTTAGCTAAAATACGCTGGTCTGCGGATATACGAGCCAAGCTCGCAAGCGATCTAGCCAAGCAGGTTATTACAACGCCGCAAGATGAACTAATCCCTATCAATATTGAGCTTCAAGATCAGGTTAATCAGAACCTAATCGAAGCTAATTCTAATATCCTCGATAAAGCACAAAGACGAGCGGCTGTGATTGCTTTACTAAAAGACCATGCTCAGCTAACCCAGCAAGGTCTAATTGCAATGCTCAACCAAGAACAAGCTTTGGGCACGGTCAGCCAGCGACTTCGTACCCTGTGGATTGCAAATGTAGTTGCAACCGAGGCCACCCCTGCTGCAATTTACCGAATTGCCCAGCGAGAGGATATTGCTCTAATCACTATTGATCAGCGATTAGGTAGTGAAATATTCCCAGTTGAACCATTAATCGATAAAGATAACGGCAAAGGAGGTGGTGGTGGCAATTCGGGAGGCGATCCACTTACAGGAGCTACAATCGAGTGTGGTGTTCAAAGAATGAGAGCGCCCGAAGTTTGGAGCGACTTCGGCCTGACTGGTGAAGGCGTAGTCGTAGGCATAATTGATACAGGTTGTTGCATTACTCACCCTGATCTTGAAAACCAAATCTGGAATAACCAGGGCGAAATCCCAAACAACGGCGTCGATGACGATCACAACGGTTATGTAGACGATGTTGTCGGATGGAATTTCCAATTTAATAACAATGACATTTCTGATACGCACTCACATGGAACACACACCACTGGCAGCGTGGCTGGTGATGGCACAAACGGTAACGCAACAGGGTTGGCACCAGATGTTTCAATGATGATTCTCGAAATCTGGACTAGTTTCTCAGGCGAAAGCACAGTGTGGGAGGCTATGCAGTACTCTGTTGATAATGGTGCAGATATTATCTCAGTAAGCCTTGGTTGGCCTCATTTTGCCAATCCAAATAGACAAATGTGGCGCAACATCTGCATTAATACTATTGCAAGCGGTGTTGTTGTTATTTATGCAGCAGGTAACGAAGGTCTATGCTGCAACTCGCCGCCCGATGAGATTCGAACACCTGGAGATGTACCGGAAATTATTACGGTTGGTGCAACCAATTGCAATGATAATATCGCTGGCTTTAGTAGTAAAGGACCGGTGACTTGGGAGAACATTTCCCCTTGGTTTGATTGTGCTTATCAACCCGGATGCATGAAGCCAACTATTTCTGCACCTGGTGTCAATACACTCTCGACTTTAAACAATTGTTCAGGCTATACCACCATGAGCGGTACCTCCATGGCAACTCCACATGTTGCTGGCGCTGTAGCTCTAATGCTCCAGGCAAATCCCAATTTAGATCACGATGCAATTAAAACAATACTTATGGACACATCTGTTGACTTAGGCACACCAGGCATGGACAACACATATGGTGCAGGCCGAGTTGATGTTTATGAAGCTGTGCTGGCATCATTTCCTGTTAATGAAGCTGATCTTGATGGCGATGGAGTGGTTAGCACAGCCGATATACTTATTCTGTTTGCCAGTTGGGGACCATGTGCTGATTGTGGCAACTGCCCAGCGGATTTCGACGGGAATTGTGCAGTTGATACTACTGACTTGCTTTTCCTATTCGCACATTGGGGTTAAAGAGTACCAACTAGAGATTCAATTTATTACAGCTTAAAAAATAAGCAAAGCCCCGAAAGCAATTTCGGGGCTTTGTTTTAAGGTTAAACAATCGCGGTGATTAGTTATTTGATCCTTCACTCGAAATCATGCTATCAAGCATAGTGCCGATCAATGCAGTCATTTCAGCAGATTGCGTGCTGGCGCTGCCATTGGCACTTGGAGAACCACTTATAACCATGACCTTTGGCGTAATATTGATGCCTCGTTCACCAACGATTTTAAGTAATTCAATAAGAGCAGCATTGCCCTTTCCGATCTGCTCAGCAATAACTCTGTACGCTTCCGCTTGTGCTTCAGATTTTATTCGTATTGCCTCTGCTTCTGCATCTGCAACGATTATGACCTTTTCTTTATCTGCTTGAGCAATTTGAACTTCGTACTGAGCTGTTGCCAATCGTTTTTCTTCTTCAGCTTCCTGTTCAGTACGCGTCAATGCTTTTCTCTGCTCTGCTGCGAGTTGCTGCTGCACAAATGTCTTGACTTCTTCATCAGCAATTTGCCTATCTGTTAGCGTCTTGAGCAGATTGTCGAGCGATCCATCCTCAGCCACACCGGCGATTCGAACGGCGGTGACGGTTACCCCGACCTTGGCCATCTCCTCGACCAGCATCGCCAGTGACTGCGACTCCTGGAGCGACCGCTGGTTGACGTAGTCCAAGGCCTTCACCGCCTCGGCGTTGTTGCGAAAGATCGCGCGGACAGCGGAGTTCAGACGTTCACGCAGTTTCTCCCCGTCATCCTCGAAGATGGCGACCACGAGCGGCGCGTCGGCAGGTTTGATCTCGTACTCCACGCGCACGTCCACGGGGAAGTCAAACCCATCGGAGGTACGGACGGGAATCTCCCTTTGCTCGGCTCCTGTGCCGCGTCCTGTGTAACTGATCACCCATTTGGCCGTCGAGATCATCGTTACTTCGTAAGCCTTGGTGTTCAGATAGTACTTCGCGACTCCCAGCGGCTCGCGCCAGATACCGCGCTGACCCTTTTCGACCACTTCAGTGGGTGTTTCGGCTTCGCCCGAAAGAACCTCGCCGACATTGGACTTAATAACACCTACTGTAGCTTTCTTTACGTTGGTTACGGGCACGATTTCATGTGTAAAAAGCATGGGATTTATACGGTGAGTTCCGGGTTTTAGTACCGATGTTTGTGGGCCCTTGTAGCCTTTACCTTTGGTTAGAAAGTAATGCGCATCTCCTGCCATTTTACCCCGATCAGCATCATCCCATTCCGGAGCATAGATTTCACCCTTGGGAAGAGGCAGTCCATCACTTGCGGTTAGCAGAGCTATTTGACCTTCTTTGATTACAATAACATATGGCGTTTCAATTTCATAAATAAACGGCCATAACCATGGATGCCAGCCGGGTGGGAGAATATCAGCTTGTGGCCCCATTTCGCCTTCTGTGGCAATGATTTTACCTGGTGGCAAAGACCCGCCGCCAACTGTGCGAATTACAACACCAGTCTGGGCGTCGCCTACATATCTAAAAGAGCTAAGGACAAACGATACTAAAATTACAGCTAAAGCAAGAATTCCACCTCCTACTTTTAGGGCTGTTCCAGGTAATTTCATGGCACCTGTTACGATTGCAATTGCCAGAACCAGTCCTACGAACATTACTATTAGTGTCATGGCCCACTCCTTTTTGTTTTTAATAACATTAACTGCGCACCCACAAACAGCGCATCGAACTATTACTGGTAGCTACTTTACATTACTAGTGATAATAGGCTCGATATTGTCAACCTATCATGTCCTTTGCAACTTATTCCAAGACATGAAAACTATGTTTTAGGTTACTAAGGCCTCATTTAGGAGCTTTGGCGTTCTTACCTCGTGCTTTAAGGCTCTTGGCCAAATTGCCTAGATCCTTAGCATCAATTTTCTTGGACACTTCCTTGATCAGCTTGGTAAATACCTCAATCTCTTGATCGGTGAATGGATAACCAAGATTCTTGCCATTCATACGGTAGCTATCAGCTATGGTTTTTCCCTGGGAATCTAGGACTGCGAACCATGGGATACCGCCTTCCTTACCCTTTGTTAGCCGCTCGTGCAATACTTTACCCTGCAATGTACGGTCAACGTCAATTTTTACTGATACAAAATTTTTCGCAAATATCTTTGTAACCTCAGTGTCGGCCATCCAATCCTCAAAGCGATGACACCAAAAACACCATGGAGCGCCAAAGTGAACAAATACCATTTTGTTCTGTTTCCTCGCCTGATTAATAGCTGTGGCAAGTAACGATTCTGCATCTAGGTAGGGAGCCTGATTCTGGCTAAGAAAGTTAAGAACACTAATTGGATCATGTTCTGTTTTACCTTCGATCTTTGATTCTAATGAGCCAGTTTCCTGGTTTGCAATAACTTGCCCATCAGCATCGAGGATTGTGAGAAAAGGTAAGCCGTTGGCTTTTGGATCAACTTTGTATTCTTCAGCAATGTCCAGATTCTTATCAAATCTACCTACATCTATCAGCACTAGATCATATTCATACAATAGCTTTTTGCGTACATCTTTATCTTTTCCAAATGTTTCATGAAGCAGGCGACACCAGCCGCACCAATTGGCGCCCCCATTGGATAAGTACGCGCCTGTTTTCCTTCTTGGCTTTGGCTAATGCATCATTGATTACCTTGCGCGCATCTGCGGACTCATCATAAATATCCTTGCGCTGTTTCTTTACCTGTTTTTGTGTTGCCTTTTCTTTAGTTGCTTGACGTGCAGGCTTGGTATCAGTCTGCTCCTGAGCAATGCTTGTCGAGCTAAAGCTCATGGACACGATGATAATACTGGCGAACAATAGGGATTTCATGACTTGTCCTTTCAATCAATGCACATATTAAGCACACGCTATATCCGAGCATTATATCAGAGGAAATGGATTCGTAAGCATAAATCCCATTAGCTCTCAATTATCTTTGCAGCACGTCCCACGCCACCACAGCCAGGCTACTTCATAATCTGGACATAATCCCAGAAGTTCTTTGACATTTTCATTTACGGCATGGATTTCGCATAGCATCGGCTTCATCACGCTTGTGCTTTTCGGTGGGTGCTGTAAGTCAGCAAACTGCTGCCCTGAATATGTCTGCTCAGCGCGTTGTTCATACTGCTTAGCTTCCTTGCTGCAAATTGCTGGGGCATTGGCCTCAGGCATATTGGCATAACGCGAAAGTAGATAATCAAGGATCTTTATACGGATATGACACAGCCAGACCGAATCCCCCGATTCCTCCCCAATCATGCGCAGAAGCTCAGCTCGACGTTGACACCAATCTTGAATTCGTGTGGTAATTACCATCTAAGAATCCTGAAAAGGCTGCATCATTTAACTCATAGTTTAACTAACATCATAGCTACAGGCTATTTCATAAACGGTGAAAATCAATTAAAAAACAGCGATGTAAAACCCTGGGCTTTGGGATAGTAAAAATACAACTTACTTTTGCGCGCCAGCTTCGATGGGTTCTTGTTCCATTGCGGCGGTGTATTTTCCATGCCTTGCTGCGCCGTTACATTTAGCACGGTGGCGGAACGCTTGCTGGGCTTTTTCGATATTTGCTGCTTCACCACGCCAGGCTTTTAGTGGGGGTTCCTGCAAAGCTCGACCATAGGAAAAACTAAGCTGCCACGGATGATTTACATCCATTGCGTTCATTGCGTTTAAGTTTGCAGTTGCGATTTCGTTACTTTGCCCGCCTGATAGGAAAACAATACCGGGAACCGCAGCTGGCACTGTGTTATTAAAGCAATCCACGGTTAGCTCAGCAACTTCTTCCGCCCCCGCTTGCTGCGAACAATCTTTACCCGATAGCACCATGTTTGGTTTAAGCAGAATTCCCTCAAGCATTACATTCTGATCGTACAGTGCTTGAAATACACAATTTAGTGTAGCTTCAGTTACGTGATAGCATTGCTCTATCGTATGCTCGCCATCCATTAAAACTTCAGGCTCAACGATCGGCACTAGACCCGCTTCTTGTGATAGCGCCGCATATCGTGCTAATGCATGTGCATTAGCATCAATGCAGTATTGGCTGGGAATATCTTCTCCGATGGTAATTACCGCCCGCCATTTTGTGAATCGCGCTCCTAAATCGTAATACTCATTAAGCCGCTCGCGCAAACCATCAAGACCTTCGGTTACTTTTTCACCCGTAGCGCCTGCTAAATCCTTTGCACCTTTATCAACTTTTATGCCAGGGATGATATTCTGCTTTTGCAATAGCTCGACAAATGTTGTTCCATCGTCCGCCTTCTGGCGAAGTGTTTCATCGAAAAGAATCACACCACTTATAAATTCGTTTATGCCCGGAGTGGTAAACAGCAGTTGTCTGTACGTCCGCCGATTTTCCTCAGTCGACTCAACATCAATGCTGGTAAAACGCTTCTTAATTGTCGGAGAACTCTCATCAGCTGCGAGTATTCCCTTACCTTCCGCAACTATGGCGTTTGCGATATTATGGAGATCTTGTTCGTCCATAGCAGTTCCTTTAAAATAAACCCACCCTTACAGTCATATTTTAGCAGATATAGGCCATTCCGCCAAGCTCATTAGCTATTTGTCCAAGCCCATTGCCCGGCCCTAGTTTCCCTACGATTTCAAGATAAAAAAATCCCTACCGAATAAAGTCGATAGGGATGAAAAAGTAATCCGAATTGGCTCGAAAGATCGTTTTTGAAGTTAAGCTGCTCTACGGCGTCGATGTCTTGTGAGTAATCCCAACATAGCCAAACCGGCAAACGCACCGGGTGCTGGTATCAAGCTGCCAGCAAGCATCACCTGAGTATTGCCTGATGCAAGATCAATGAGTGTAGTGAAGACACCGGTGCCAGTCACGTTTGCAAAGATTCCTGTGCCGCTAGTGATTTCGAACAGTCCAGAAGATGAAGCAAACTCAGAATCTAAGTCAACAAATAGGGTGCCATTCAATTCGCCGAAAAGAATTCCGTCTATAGCGCCAATCGTAAAGAAACCTGAGATATCAAAGGGATTATCCTCGCCAACAACCGTAATCTCAGCAAAGAATGTCAACAGACCAAGATCAGGCTCTTGAAAATTCACATTTGTATCAAGAGTTATTGAATCACCCTCAATACTCGCTGTTCCTTCTGCGCTTGCCATGAACGGCCCCATGACGCCAGCAGTTGCTGTTTGCGTAGATACAAGAATTGTAATTGCACTCAGGAGTCCAATTAGTGTCCTATTCATTTTTACTGTCCTGCTTTCTCTCTTTTTCTCTCACTCTTGCTAACCGAAGCATAGCGCTGCCTCTATAGCAATTTTTCCCCTCATTCCAAGCACCTTCCGCTTTGCATAATTCTGCTTACCGCAGCCCGTACCAGCAAGAGAGTACTATCAATTTATTCTACTCTTATAAGTTACCTCAGAATCTAGCTTTATTTCATTGAAAAATCGCAAATAATAGATTTGTTTTTAGAGTCTTGGCAATTATGGGACATAAAGCCCAGTAACTCACAAGACATGATACGGTTTACATCACCTCCCAAAGACGTTTTTGCTCGATAACCCCTATTTACCCCTAAAACCCAACAGCCTGACCATCGGCTCGGCCATCACTTGCCGCAAAGTAGCCGCCTGACAATTTATAAATGGCTTGGCCCCTTCCATAGAATTCTTCAGGCTGGGCTGCGATTTTTATATCGTGTCCTCGACTGCTTAGTTCCTCATATACCTCAGCATCAAAGCCCGGCTCAATCGCAACAAATAAACCCTTATCTACACGCCAGCGCGGTCCATCAAGCGCAGCCTGGGGATTCTGTTTGTAATCCTCCAAACGTATCACAACCTGTGCATGTCCTTGAGGTTGCATGAAACCCCCCATTACCCCAAAGCTCATGACAGGTTCCGTTTCGCCGCTGGCAGTGTGCTCAGTAATAAATCCTGGGATAATTGTGTGGTATGGCCGTTTGCTTGGGCCTGCGGCATTCGGATGCCCCTCAACAAGCGAGAAGCACCCACCTCTATTTTGTAAAGCAATGCCTGTATCTGGAACAACAATACCACTGCCAAAGCCGGTGTAGTTTGACTGTATGTAGGAAACCATATTGCCCTGCGAATCCGCGGTTGTTAGATACACCGTACCGCCCGGCTTGGGTGAACCATGCTTGGGATCCTTAGCTTGTATCAAGTCAATTAACTTTGCTCTTTGCTTTAGGTACTCATCATCAAGTAAATGCTCAACATCTACATCCATCCAATCTGGATCAGCGATATACCTATGCGCATCCGCAAAGGCTAACTTCATTGCTTCAATTTGTAGATGCAAAGAATCAGCTGAATCGACGCGCATTTGACTCATTGGGAAATGCTTAAGAATTCCCAGCATCATTAGTGCAGCAAGCCCCTGCCCATTTGGTGGTATTTCGTGAAGCGTAATGCTGCGATAATCCATTGATATTGGCCGAACCCATTGCGGTTGGTGTGAAGCAAGATCCTCCTTAGTAATCAATCCGCCGGTTTGCTTGGCGTGATGGGCAATACGATCTGCAAGATCCCCTTCATAGAAACTCTTGCCCTTTGTTTGTGCGATTTGCTCTAAGGTATTTGCATGATCGTTACTCTTGAAAATCTCCCCGGCCTTTGGTGCTTTACCATTTGGACAGAATACTCTTTGGTATTCCTCGAACTGCGAATACTTATTCTGACCAAGCCCCCAGTAATAAGCTGTTTGGCGCGAAACCAAGTAACCATTTCTTGCATATTCAATCGCAGGCTCACAGAGTTTATGAAAAGGTAATGAGCCGAAACGCTCAGATAGTGTTGCCCAAGCTGAGACAGCTCCGCCAACCGTTACCGCATCCCAACCCAGTAATGGAACAGCATCAAGGCCATCAAATCGATCGAGTGTTAATGCTGCGGGTGACTTGCCCGATGCGTTTAAGCCATGCAAACCCCCACCCGCCCAAACCAGTGCAAAGGCATCAGAGCCAATTCCATTGCTAGTGGGTTCGAGTACGGTAAGCGAGATTGCAGTCGCAACTGCTGCATCAATCGCGTTACCCCCATCAAGCAACATCCGAAGCCCCGCCTGCGCAGCAAGCGGTTGAGAAGTAGCAACAACATTTTCCGCAAGAACAGCTTCGCGCTGAGATGGATAAGGTAAGGACCAGTCAAAGTCAATCATGCAAGTATTTTAGCATCACAATAGCTAAACGCCATTTCGCATATCAATCCCCTCCCCGACGCCAATGGATAGCAATCCATTGGGTTTCCCATAGAGTTGATATGTATTGCATGGCGCAATGGGCAGCACTTGGTATACGAGCGCGAACCGGGTTGACACAACCCGGCTCGCTGTAGCATAAATATCCGCTACAATCACGTAGTGAACAAGATCGAGAGACTTGATCACATACCCGATCGCTGAACAGCTCAAATGTAACGGCACGAAAGAACGTTGCATATAACAACTTGAGCGGAATGTCTGAATGTACTGGAGAGCATAACGACACAGGAGTAGCGTGCTATGACGAAGGCTGAAACGAACATCGCCATGGTAGTCCTAATGATAGGAGGTCCTATCGTCGGAGGCCTTGTCGTTCGTGGGGAGACCGACAACCCCGTGCTGATGCTCGTAGGAGTTGTTATTGCGTTCGGGTCGTGGGTGATCGCCATCACCTTGGGCAAGAAGAAGCCGACGGATAGCAATGGGGGAAACGAATGACAAATGAAGAGCAGGGACAGTAGGGTTGCGCGGAGCGCGTTCGGAGTACCACCGCACTGAATAGTCTACAATGTCTGTATAGTCCACATGTTTCTAGTAGAACTGCTTATTGTCCTGCTTCTATATATTAGGGACAGTCACCTATTAATTAAATAGGTGACTGTCCCTAATATAATATCGCTTTGTCATGGCCTACTGGCAAACCAGGCTAAACCTTTGCATCAGACAGGAAATCGAGGCTGCGGCGAGGCCTTGTTGCTCTCTTCTTGTATTGCTTCCATCATCGGTTTGAGTTCCTCTAGAATTTTCTTACTTCGCTCTGCCGAAACAGGCTCTGTTGTTGTTTGCGGTACGAATCGCCCCCAATGCTTGATCCACAGTTCTTTAATTAGTGATTGTTCATTCGGTTCGGCTTGAGAAGATTCTTTGCGCTCCTCCACTAACTCTTTCAGAGCTTGGTGCATCGTATCTCGCTTTACAAAGCTCTGATCCTCTTTCAAAACAAGTGGTGCGAGTTGCTCGTGAAGTTTGTCACCGGAACAGAATATGTAAGCGAAGGGTGTATAGTAGAGATATTCAACATCTACGGCATTCGTCGGTTTGGTTCCTAGAATCCCATGGCTCATACCGATGCAGAACAGCATCTGCACACGTAGACAGTGAAATGCATACGGGGCAAACTCATTGATAGACACGTAATCATTGACACTCCAGCGGTGATGAATCCAATCTCGGATGTAAGGCTTGCATTGGAGATAGACAAGAAATAAATCTAATAAACGAATCTGGGAATCTTGTTCTGCCAACATGTTATCTACAAACATCTTGAGATCTTCTAGTGAACGGATCCTCATAGGCGGCTTTGGCAGATTCTTCTTCGTTCCCTCGAGGTCGAATGATTGTATAGTCTGACGCCAGCGAACTGCAAAATCACGATCGGCTTGAGTGATTTCTCCTGCTCGCCAACGCAGCACAGCTTCATTCTCTGGCTGAACAGGTATGAAGTTACCCTTCTTTCCATCTTTAGAAATAACTTCCCGCGCTCCTCCTACCAATGGACGCCGATCCATATTGATTTTAATTCCAAGGAGATTATGAATACAAATCGGTTGGTAGTGAATATTAGTGATCGAGTCACTCGGCATCACCTTGTTAGCTAATTCAGCCACTTTTTTCTTTGAGGCATCCGGGTCGTCTTTAATGAGCGCTAAGTCTGCGAGTATTTCGTATAGAAGTACTGGAGGATATACAGTGTGAAAATAACGACTGACCTCGTAGATTGACTGCTGCCCAAGCGACTGGATGGCAGATTTGTCGAAAATGATGGACGGACCCACACTTACTCCTAAATACCCACGCTAAAGCTGTGATCCAGCAACATAAGAAATTAGATGTCATAATTTTAGTGCCCGAGTCGGTGATCGGCAAATCCGCTACAATTACCGCTATGAGTACGGTCGAATCGGAATCTATAATAATAAGCGACGAACAAGAAACACGCATCCTTGAAACGGTCAAACAATTCTGGGGGTTTGATGGTTTGTGGCCATTGCAGCGCCAAGCTATTCAAGCTGGTTTACAACAACGCGATTCGATGGTGGTCATGCCTACCGGCGGCGGCAAGTCGTTGTGTTATCAGATACCGCCAATCCTGCAGCAGCGCACGGATATAGTAGTCTCCCCTTTGATCTCGCTAATGAAGGATCAAGTAGACGGCCTCAAAGCATGTGGCTATCCGGCTGAGGCGATCCATAGCCATCTTGATGAATCCCAAAGAGATGTCGTCTTTGATCGGCTAAACGCTGGCCAAGTGCGATTACTGTTTGTTTCACCTGAACGGTTAATCAGGTCATCCTTCATGAGTTTAGTCAAGCGGTTAGGCGTAACATCCTTTGCCATTGACGAAGCGCATTGTATTAGTCATTGGGGCCATAGCTTTAGGCCTGAGTATCGACAACTTTCATTGCTCAAAGAGCGATTCGGTAAGGTGAGCGTTCATGCATATACCGCCACTGCCACGCCGCGCGTTCGTCAAGATATAATCGAGCAATTGCATCTAGATGATCCTGATGTTCTAGTAGGGAACTTTGATCGGGAGAATTTAGTTTATCGCATCCTGCCTCGTGTTGATTTGTACGCACAGGTTATTGAGGTAATTCGCAGACATCCACAGGAAGCAGTGATCGTATATTGCATCTCGCGCAATGACACGGAAAGATTGGCTTCGGTACTAAGCGCTAATGGGATCAACGCAGCTGCATACCACGCGGGTATGACTCCCACTCAACGTCGCAAAACACAAGACAAGTTTGCTGTGGATCGCCTGGATGTGATCGTCGCTACAGTCGCTTTTGGGATGGGGATAGACCGATCCAATGTGAGATGTGTAATTCACGCGGCAATGCCCAAATCGATCGAACATTATCAGCAGGAAACGGGGCGTGCGGGGCGAGATGGCCTCGAAGCTGAATGTGTGATGCTATATTCCGCAGCCGATTTTCTGAAGTGGACACGCTTGTTTGAACGCAGTGCTGAAGAAGCTGAGGATGAAGATGCTATTACGATTGTCAAAGCTCAGTCTGAGCTTTTGAGGCATATGCAGGGATTGTGCAGCACGATTCAATGTCGCCATCGTGCCCTATCTCAGTACTTTGGTCAGGAATACCAATCAACCGATTGCAAAGCCTGCGATGTTTGCCTTGGGGAATCTGAGGCCATGGCCGATTCCACAATCATTGCGCGCAAGATTCTCTCTTGTGTTGCAAGATTAGGGCTGATGAACCAAGCTATGGGGGTTACGCATGTATCAAGCATCTTGCGGGGAGCGAATACTGAGGCGATCCGTAATTGGAGGCACGATCAACTCAGCACTTATGGATTGCTCAGCGATTTTACTGAAAAGATTGTTACGAATTTCATTTATCAATTAATTGATTTGAGATTGATTCGTCAAACCAGCGGTGATCGGCCGGTGCTTGGGCTTGCTGAGAAGGCGCATCCGGTGCTGCGTGGTGAAGAAGAGATTGCATTGGTTGATCCACTGCATGGTGTTGTCGCGAAGCCGCGAGCGGCGGAGGTTTCCTGGGAAGGTGTTGATCGCGAGCTGTTTGAACATCTACGCCTATTGCGAAAAGAAATCGCACAGGAACGCTCGGTTCCTGCGTTTGTAATATTCGGCGACAAAACACTGCGATCCATGGCTAGTATTCGCCCTACCAATCAACAAACATTACGACAGGTCCATGGCGTAGGCGAAAAGAAACTTGCCGATCCAGGGCCGGAATTCCTGTCAGCGATTATTGAATATTGCTCAGAAAACAATTTAGAAACAGATCAGGATGAGGATGACTCAACTGAGCTTCAAATTGTCGTACCTAAGTTTACGAAGCCGAACCCGCAGCGCGATAAGGCAATGAAGATGTTTGCACTGGGCGCAGCGATAAATGTCGTTGCAACGGAAATTCAAAGAGCTCCGGGCACAGTGTCCGGCTACCTGGAATATTTTATCGAAGATCACAAACTCAAAAGCGTCGATTCATGGGTCGATGAGCCCACCTATAACAAAGTTTCAGCAGCAATTGATGCAGTGGGAATGGACGCACTAAGTCCAATCTTTAAGCATCTAAAGGAAGAAATTCCCTACGACACAATCCGCATAGTCGCAGCGCATCTACGAGTTAGATGCGAAGCCGAAATTTAAGAAGCCTTTGCAGAATAATCAGCAGTTACCAATAGACATAAAAAAGGCTTCCGCGAATTGCGAAAGCCTTATTTGGCAGTCCAAGGATCTGGACACGTCACCCCAATTGCCCTAAAAGGGCAGCGAAGGTACGTGACCTTCACCTTGACGCTTGCCACGAACTAAAAGCACCCGAAGGTACTTTCGTTCTAACTGATCGTGAAACGTATCCGCGACCAGTAACTTTTGACGTGATTGCAAATCTGCCACGTACGAGACGTTCCCAACCACGTCCGCTATGGTGAAGTTCAAACCCTCGCTTGCTCCGCACCAAAGGATTGGCGATTAACTGTAATGGGCAACCTGGATCGGAAACATCAAGTCGGTCGAGACCTCCTGTCCGCAACCGCCGATGGTTAATCCAAGACAGCAATGCACCCGAAGCGTTTCCTCAGAAACGTTCCGCCGGGCTTATACCCGGGATCAACTTGTTCATGTCGCCTAGCTCTTCGCATCTCGGGGTAGAGTTGCGTTCGCAAAATCCGACACAAAGTCGCCGAACGTATGAAAATCTAGCGAATGCTTCTAACCTTGCAAGTGTTGTAAGAAATTGTGGAAGAGCGGTGTGAAAACTGTTTAATAAAACAGAAATCACAGGCCTTGGCTTATCCAACCACCACATATGACCACTTCTTCGTCATAGCACACAACAGCTTGACCTGGCGCAACTGCAAACTGCGGCTCATCAAACTGCACTTCCAAATCACCTGCCTCAGAATTATGGATTTGCCTCATATTTGCCGGTACTGGCTGTGCGTTATAGCGGATCTTCACAGTACATTTAATCCACTCATCATCTACCGGCTCAATAAACCAATTACACTCTGTGGCCAAGCAGCCAATCGAGTCGAGATCTTCGCGCTCACCAACTGTTATTTGATTTGACTGTGGATCCTTGCTTACTACATATAAAGGATAGCCCGCTGCGATGGCTAAGCCGCGCCTTTGCCCAACTGTAAAATGTTGATGGCCGGGATGCTCACCTATTTGATTGCCCTTGGTATCAACAATCGTGCCCGCAGTTACAGCTTCAGGTGTACGCCGTTTCACTAACCCTGCATAATCATTATCCGGTACAAAACAAATTTCCTGCGAGTCCGGCTTATCAAACACCGGCAAATCAAACTCCTTAGCTAATCGGCGAACATCACTCTTTTGATACCCACCAATCGGAAGCAGCATTTCGCCAAGCCTATCTTGCGGCGAACCAAAAAGAACGTAGCTTTGATCCTTATCCTTATCTACTGCTTGCATTAGCTTTGGGTGATGCGGATCACTACGATCAATTTGTGCGTAATGACCGGATGCAACAAACTCTGCACCAAGCTGCTTGGCGTAAGTGTGAAGTTTGCCGAACTTCAGCCAATCGTTGCAGCGAACGCAAGGGTTTGGCGTTCTCCCCGCATTATACTCATCCACGAAATAATCAATGATGCGCCCAAAGTCTTTCTTGAAATTGCAAACATAAAAAGGGATATCCAAACGTGCAGCTACCAATCGTGCATCCGCTGCATCATTAATGGAACAACATCCCTGATGTCCAATTTTCAGCTTGACTGTATTGCAAGCTTGTTCATCATCAGGCAACAATTCATCAAGCGTTTCACCCGGCGAACCAAGCCGCATGAAACAGCCAATGACTTCATGCCCCTGACGCTTCAATAGCGCAGCAGCAACGGACGAATCCACACCGCCCGACATAGCTACAAGAATTTTCGTAAGTTTTATAGCCATCGCCAGATTGTAGGTAAGCATATGGCTCAAACGAAATAAGCAGATTAACCTTTATATAAACTTACAATGCACTAGTTAAAAACGCTCTGCGGCGATTAAACAGCGTGATAAACCGCGAGACAGAGCCCGCCTACAATAGATACAGGGCTTCTCGCGACTCTGGCAAACGCCCCAGAAGCGTGTTATGCTGACATAAGATCAAAGTAACGCACATTTTGCGGATCGAGCTAATTATGGTTGTTGAGGTGAAGAGAATGCAATGCAAACGCGGGATAGGCGTATTCCAGTGGAATACTGGTGGCTGGTTTGGCACACAGGTAGGTTCAACGTGCTGGCTCTTCTTTGCTGCGATTGCATTTCTCAGACAGTCTCCGCCACTCGCGGCCTTGCTGTTTGGATGCTTTGGCTTAGCCAACCTTGTCGGCACACTTATTTGGACGGGCAGAGGTAAGCTTGACCCCTATCGAGCTATTCAAGTCCTACTGCTGATCATCTTAGTATTCACTACGATCGCAATGGTGTCTGCAGATTGGCTCGGATTTATGAAAGAACTCGATCAACGGGTCAAGAATCCCAGACTTCTATACCTCGTGTTGCTGATATTTCCAGCGTTAATGACGATGTTTCACTTCCAGAATAAAGTGAAGTCGAGAGAGACAGAAACGAACTCATGACAAGTCAATGTACCTGACCACAAAACTGCCGCTTTGGGCAGATGAGTTCAAGCGGTTCCATGCGTCCGTAGGTCGCGTTGACTGAACTATCCAGATCGAGGATCAACATCTTCATCGGACGGCCTTGGCGAGAGAGTAATGAGCGTGAAGTTCATCTTTAGATAGCCACGTACGGGCTGGGAAGCCCATGCCAGTAGGAATAAAGCCACATACGGGCGAGATCCCGATGAAATCTGGATGCTACTGGAACTGGTTACAACCTGTCTATTAGACGATAGCGCCAACTACTTCCGCTAAATTCCGGGGGTGATTTATGCTGGGATTGATGAAGCGGGCTATGGGCCTATGCTGGGACCGCTGTGCATTGGTTGCACTGCGTTTGCTATTGATGCGGCCGATCACTCACAAGGCGTGCCCAATCTGTGGCGAACACTTAGCCGCGCAGTTTGCAAAAACGTGCGTGACAAGAAACACCGCATCGCTATTGATGATTCCAAGAAACTTAAAGGTGCAAAGTCTGCAACAAGTCATCCACTAACACGACTTGAGCGTGGCGTGCTTTCGTTCTTACTTACTAAAAGTGAATTACCTACCACAGATCAAGAGTTCTTTGAACGTTTAGCAATCGCTAGCCCCAACGAGCCGTGGTATGATTCAACTACTTTATTACCACTTGCTAACGATCCCAATCAGCTTCGCGTTTCATGTGCACGATTATCACATACCTTTTATAATGCTGGCGTTCGCTGCGAAGCTATGAAATGTGCGGTTATTGATGCGGGCGAATTCAATCGACAAATCAGCCAAATGCACAATAAAGCCAGCGTGAATATTTGCTGTATCATGCGCTTCATCAACGGGCTTTGGAAGCGTTGGCCAAGTGATGATCTTCGGATTGTTGTAGATCGCCAGGGCGGCAGAACGCGCTATCTAGAGATCCTGCAATTGAGCTTTGAAGATGCACAAATTCGCATACTTGGGGAATCTCCAAGCGAGAGCCGTTACCAGCTTTGCTGTGGCAGAAATACCATGAAGCTCAGCTTCCTGCGTGAGGCAGAATCGCAGCATCTTCCGGTTGCGTTGGCGTCGATGATCGCAAAATACGTCAGAGAGCTGCGAATGCTGCGCTTAAATCGCTTCTTTCAGGAGCAAATGCCTGCTCTTGCCCCAACTGCTGGATATGTGAAGGACGCTCGCCGATATCTGGCTCAGATCGAGCCGGTCATTGATCGCTTGGGCCTTAAGCGATCTGAGCTGATCCGAACGGTTTGATCGGTCAAAATCGCCCAGCTATGGTTTGGGTCTTCTGAGGCCTGAGGCGTTGACTTGAGGTAATGATGCTCTACAATCTATCTGCCCCCAGTTCTAACGATTTTGGGGGTTGTTGTTCGAAGTAAGCATTCTTCTTCTATATAGCCAGCCTTTAGTGGCTAGCAGCTTAAGGAGTCGACCGTTGCTTGAAGAAGCTGAGGAAGCCCACTTACGCTAAAAGGTCCCCGGGCCTGGCGTGAGTCGGGCAAATTACGTGGGACCGAAACCCCCTGCTGACCGTTCGGTGAAAAGGCCAGGGGAATCGGCCTATAACTGCAAACATTCCACGGGCCGCCATTGGTTGGTCGTCCGGTGTGTGTGATTCAACTAATAGAGCGAAGCTCTAAGCTTCGCAGGTGTAATTAAGATGACTGTTGACCTTGAGAGAGTTAGAAACATCGGTATCTGTGCTCACATTGATGCGGGCAAGACTACTGTAACTGAGCGCGTACTCTTTTATACAGGTCGCAGCTACAAGATTGGCGAGGTCCACGAAGGTACAGCCACCATGGACTTCCTAGCTGAAGAGCAAGAGCGTGGCATAACTATTCAGGCTGCTGCTACGACTTGCCCCTGGGAATACAATGGCCATACCTACACAATCAACCTCATCGACACGCCAGGCCACGTCGATTTTACTATCGAAGTTGAACGCTCGCTTCGTGTTCTCGACGGTGCAGTAGCGATCTTTGATGGCAAGGAAGGCGTTGAAGCTCAATCTGAAACAGTTTGGCGACAAGCGGATCGCTACGAAGTTCCACGCATCTGCTTCATCAATAAAATGGACAAGATTGGTGCCGACTTTGAGTTCAGCTTTAAGTCAATAAGAGAACGACTAGGTGCACATCCGATTGCGGTACAGTTGCCGATTGGATCAGGTAACGATTTTGAAGGCATCATCGATCTTGTAGAGATGAAGGCTTATTACTTTGATGCAGGCGAAATGGGCGCAATCGTTGAGCAGCGACCAATACCCGAAGAATTAGTCGAAACCGCAACGCTTTGGCGTCACCAACTTGTCGAGCAAGCTGCGGACCTAGATGAATCTCTAACCGAGCAATACATCGAAGATGAATACTCAATCAAACCCGAGCAAATCAAAGCAGCCTTGCGCATTGGAACCAGGGAACTTCGATGCACACCGGTTTTCTGTGGGGCTGCATTAAAAAATATCGGTATCCAGCGCGTACTAAACGGCGTAATCGATTACTTGCCAAACCCAACCGAAGTTAAAGAAATCCAAGGTATTCACCCTCGTAAAGAAGGCGAAATAGTTACTCGCCCGCCATCAGAAGACGCACCTTTTTCAGCATTAGTATTTAAGGTCGTGTCAGATACGCATGGCGAGCTATCTTACATGCGTGTTTACTCAGGCAAGCTAACTAAAGGCACGCGCCTACTTAATTCCAACGTAAACAAAAAAGAAAACGTATCACGCATCTTCGAAATGCACGCAAAAGACCGTCAACCACTTGATTCGGTTGGAGCAGGACAAATTGTCGCAGTAATCGGTCTGAAACATTCCGCAACAGGTGACACTCTTTGTGATATTGATAAGCCAATCATTTTAGAGCGAATACATTTCCCAGATCCGGTTATCACTATGTCCATCGAGCCGCAAACAAACGATGACAAAAAGAAACTCTCTGACGCTATGGCCGTTATACACCGCGAGGATCCCTCATTCCAGTTCAGTTTTAACGAAGAAACTGGCGAAACAGTTATCGCAGGTATGGGCGAGCTGCATCTTGAAATCGTTAAAAATAAACTCATGCGCGATCGCAAGATCGCAGTAAACGTTGGCACTCCACGCGTTAGTTATCGTGAAACTGTAACGGGGGCAGCCAACGATGTTCGAGGCAAGTTTGTGAAACAAACAGGCGGCCGAGGACAGTTCGGGGATGTAGTAATCAATGTCCGCCACATTACTAAGGATGAGGCTGCTGAACAAGAGATTCAAATGGTTGATGGGGTGGCGTTTGTAGACAAAATTTCAGGCGGCGCAATTCCAAGAGAGTACATTCCATCTGTTCGCACTGGTATTCGTAATGCAGCAAAGTCAGGAATCCTGGGCGGATATCCTGTGGTTAATATCCTTGTTGAACTTGTTGATGGATCGCATCATGAGGTCGATTCCAGCCAGATCGCGTTTGAACAAGCAGGTGCCCTGGCATTTCGAGAAGGCTGCACACGAGCTAGAATCGCACTTTTAGAGCCGATCATGAAAGTTGTGATCTTAACTCCCGATGAATATTTCGGACCCGTCAGTGGCGATCTGGCCTCCAGGCGTGGCCAGATCGTTGAAACTGATTTGCGCGGAAACCTAAGGGTAATTACTGCGGACGTCCCGTTATCAGAGATGTTCGGCTACACAACTATCCTTCGGGGTATTACACAAGGGCGTGCGTCCAGCTCCATGGAACCCAGCAAGTACCGGTTAATGCCGGATCGTCTTCGCGATGAAATTCTGGCGCGTACGTAATAATCAACATCAGTCGCAGATACTCTATGCGATGAAGGGGGATTTGCAGGCCAGCTATCGTGTCAAAAAGCCCCGATACAAGTCAAGTTCTATTTAAGCGTGAGTACGAACGCGAACTCGAGACGTGGTTGCACCGACGTTTCGGCTACCTTTGCATGGTATTTGTTGCACTTGGCTTTTTACAGCTTGTTGTAAGTCTCATCGAAATGTTCGGCGACAATCTGGGGGGGGCAATTCTAACAGCTTTGCGCAGTGGCGGATTACTCTGCATTGTTGCGTATTATTTCTTACAAAGAGAACAATATGAAACTCGAGATGCAGTACTGCGCGGTTTAGCGCGGATGATTCTCGCGCTAGGTGGACTCTCACTTGCAGGTTGGCTTGCTGCAGATCAGCTGGGCTTAACCACTGTCTCTAGTGTTTTATTGTCAATCTTCTTTCTGCACATAACTTCGTGCCTGTTCTTGCCTTGGACTCCCGGAGAATCTCTTAGACCAATCTTACCCCTGCTTGGCATTTGGATTATTTTCAAGTTATTGTTTAGCGCAAGTGATCCTACAGCAATAGGGTTGATGATAATAATTAGTCCCGCAATTCTATTGCCCGGCCTACTAATTTGTGGCTGGCGCTTACGCTCACATAGCAAACAGTTTCGCAGCACAATGCTGGGCAAACACTTCAAGACACTTCGCCAGGAATTTACCAAAGCCCGTGGTATTCACGAATCAATGTTTCCTGATGAATATGATGATGGCTATGTACGAATGCAGTACAAATACATTCCTATGCGCGAACTTGGGGGTGACTTCCTGCATGTACACATCGGTGCAGAAGGACTTGTGCATCTGACACTACTAGATGTAACAGGACACGGCCTGCCCGCAACGCTTTCGGTTAATCGCATTTACGGAGAACTAGAGAGAATTCGAGCAGAATTGCCCCGTGCAAAACCTGCTGATGTCATTCGCCTTCTCAATCGCTACATGAACCTTACAATGTCTAAACACAACATTTACGCCACTGCTATTGTTCTGCAGCTTGATCCTTACGGTGGTGAGATTACTTGGGCCAGTGCTGGCCACCCCCCCGCTTTTCTGCGCGGCGTAAATGGAACAGTAAAATCGCTTCCAGCAACCGGTGTTGTTCTAGGTGCTCTGCCTGATGAGGATTTTGAAATCGATGAAAAAACCATGGAGTTATCACCAGGCGATATGATTCTGGCATATACAGATGGTGCGTTTGAAGTAAGAGATCGCAAGGGACAACAATTAGGGCTTGATGGTTTGCGAGATCTCTTGCATAAACAACCACAATCAGGAAATTGGCCGCAGTTTATCTGCTCATCAGTGGAAAAGTATAAAGCAGGTAGAACAGAAGATGATGTGCTTGTGACAGCTTTAACCTACATATCACAGCGCCTGCAAACCAAATCCGCACCTGCTCCAGAGATAGAAGTAGAAGCAAATATCAGCTCTGCAGCTAGCTCTTTAAAACTTACATCTCCTGATGTGTAATACGCTTTTCACTATGCCCAGCGATAAATCAGATACCTACTACATGAACATAGCAGCCAAGTTGGCGCTACTAGGCCATGGCGGCGCTGAACCAAACCCAATGGTGGGCTGCGTGATTGTTTCAAAATCCGGGCAAATTGTAGGAAGGGGATTTCATAAAATTTGTGGCCAGCCACACGCAGAAATTAATGCGCTTGAAAATGCTGGCGATCGCGCTAGAAGCGCAACTGTTTATGTAACGCTCGAGCCTTGTAACCACCATGGTCGAACTGCACCTTGCTCTGAAGCATTAATTAGTGCGCGTATTGGAAAACTCGTTTATGCTCGAACAGATCCAACTGGAGATGCCGCTGCTGGAGCAAACCTCATTAAAGAAGCTGGTATTGAGGTTCAGCTTTATAGCGATTGTCAGCCGGCAATCAAAGTAAGTGAGCCATTTGTTTACAGAGTTAAAACGGGTTTGCCTTGGATAATTGCAAAGTGGGCTCAAACTATTGATGGCAAAATTGCAACGCGAAATGGTAATAGTCAGTGGCTAAGCAATCAGCGAAGCCGAAATATGGTTCACAGACAGCGCGGCAGAGTCGATGCAATTCTCACAGGTATCGGTACTGTCCAGGCTGATGATCCACTACTTACAGCCAGAAACGTGCGTTTGCGCAGAATAGCAAAACGAATTGTAATTGATCCACATCTAAAAATTTCTGTTGATGCCAAGCTAGTTACTACAACTTCCCAGGCTCCCACAATCATAGTGTGCGACCAGTCAGAAATTAACACTCAGCAAAGCAAAGTCAATGAGCTTCAGACTTTGGGTGTGGAAGTCATTGGAGCAACGACAACCGATGGTCGCTTCGATTTGATTGCTGTATTAACCATGCTCACAGCCAAACACGAAATTTCAACCATGCTCGTTGAAGCTGGGCCACGTTTGCTTGGTGATCTATTTAAGCATCATCTAATTAACGAGGCTTGGGTGTTTATTGCGCCAATTCTGTTCGCGGATGAAAAGGCGCTGTCATCCGCAACCGGCCACATTGTTAGCGAAGTAACAGACGGCACAAAGTTATCTCTTGAGGATGTGCGTGTTCGAGGAGATGATGTAATGATTCGCTACGGCGTGGATTCTTGAGATTGAGGTTTAATGCCGTAATCCTCAGGCGTTAAGCGCAGCTCTAAACTGCTTGGGAAAACTCGCAGCACATTGTCACCGTTTTCAAAAGCCCATTTCTTGGTATCGCGATCTCTTACGATTCGAACAGTATCCATAGGAAAAGAATCAAACCCAATAAACTTAACCGTAGCAACCTGTAAATCACCTGGATATTGTTCGATTCGAATTTCTGGGGCTTTTAGGCTGGTCATATTATCTAGAAATTTATTTACATAATGGGCTGGCACATTTACGTGATGCTGAGGTGCAGTCCATCGCTCAAGGACTCGCTCAAGTCGCAACATCCCTTGAGGTGTATTAATTTCTATAGCTTTTATATTAACAGGCAGGATTCCTGATGCTGTTCGCGCAACCAGAGTACTTGCGTTTCTAAATATCCCGCGCAGCATCTTTTCTGGCAAAATAAACACCACACCTTGATCTTGCATCATTCCGAAGCGATCACCTGAACCAATCCCCTTTGATGTGCCGAGTAGTAGAGTTTCCTGCTTGGTTGTTTTGACTATTTTAGTACCTTCAGAGGTAACTTCAGTCCAACTCACAACCACTGATCCAGTAGGATCAGCTAATCCAAATTCAGATAAACTGCCGGGTTGATCTGCAATAAACCCACCCGACTTAGCAGTTGTCAATGCTCGAAAAAGCTCGTCCATGGCAACATCATCAAGCCGAGTTTTGACAGGCGTATTCATCTTCCACTGTTTTTTATCTCTAATAAGCTCCACTTGACTATTGCCAAGATTTACGATTATCTTGTCAGAGTTGACTGATGCGTTTGTGAAAATTGTGCGGTCACGCCACTCTTTGGGGTTCGCTTCGACTGCTCTTTCGTATAAATCTCCTGTTGCGATATAAACTGGTTCCTGGCCGGCAATTCGAACATACCATCGCCCCGCAACACCGCGTCGACCAAATTGCAATTTAAGTTGCCCATCCGCCCACTCATAAATTAATTCCGCAAGCGCTGGACTAAGTGATAATTCTTTTGTCGCCAGGTTTCCAGTTTGCTGCGAGGAAGGTATTACATCGGAAACCATTACCTGGTCAGGTAAAACCAATAGTTGGCGCATCGAAAACCGATCCATCTTAAATGCAAATGGTTCACTTTGTGCCCAACCTTTATCAGTTCGACTAAAGACAATTGGCTCAGCATCGCTGCGCTTAAGCGTGATTTTATTGATATCATCCCTAGGAAACTGCTCAGGCGTTAGTAATGGAATCACACCATTAGTTTTTTTATCGTCTTTTTGATCACTATTATGTGTAACAATCGCAGCCGCTGCACTAAGTACTGCCAGAACAAATACAACTATGGTTGATTTATAATTCATTACTTAACTTCGCTGCCTGACCATCCAAACCAAGCTGCCAAGTAATAAAGCCGCACATGGCAGAAACACCACCGTAATCCATCTCCACCATATTTTAACGCCCTGTGTTATTCCGCTTAGTGTTTGTATCTGTTGGCTTATTGCGCTGGGGGCAATCATTTCATCGTGGCCGGACAGCCACGCAACACTTGCAAGTAATAATTCATAATTGCCCGGGTACACCAGAGCCACGCGCCCTCCCCCCATGTCATTAACAACATCCGAGCGGTTACTAAGCAGCCAACCAGATGAACCAATTACAACAAATCGTTGGGTGTTACGCGTCACAGGATTATTTCGCTGGGTTGTTGCAATTACTGTTATATCTTCAGCGAAGAATTGGCTTTCATTTGGTTTATCAACAGTAGATGGATCAATAGCCCAATCATCTTCAAGCCAACGATTTTCTTGCGCTTTCACTACTGCGGCTTTGCTATACTCAATTCCAATTGGTCCGCTGGTGGCTTTAGTTATTGCAAGTGGCAAATCAAGGGATGTCACCAAACCATGGGCCGCAGCGGAAACTGGATGCTCAGATTCAAACTCCGTGATTCTAGCAGTTCGTAAATTAATCGCTTGGCCTGATTGATCGATCTGCTTCTCGAATATAACCCTTGATGTATCTACTTCGACCCCCATTGCCAAAGCAACAGTTTGCCAAGGGTCGCGTTGGTTAAATTTGTGCATGCCACTGGGAGCTACATTCAGCATCACCATCTCACCATCAACAATAAGTTGCTTGACCGAATCAATGAGTGCATGTTCTTCATTGCTTGGGACAAAGCTTGTGCGCAGTGGAATCGGTGGTGGTACAACAATCCAAACTACCGCTTGGCCAACTTTCGCTGTTGGCCTATCTCCTAGAGTGACGATCCATTCCTTAATATCAAACCGCGACGCTTTTAGGATACTAGCTGGGCCTACAAGATCGATATTCAGCTTCCGCCTCTGCAATAATGATTGTTTCTCTGCGTGAACAAAGACAACAAGAGGCATGGGGTTTACAAGTAGCGATCGCATAGCCGCAGCAATAATTTGCTCGCCTCGAAAACGTTGATCAAAAGTAATACCTGTTTGATTGCGCCGCTGCACCTGAGGGAATATCTGCCCGGATGGAATCAGGGCTGCACCTTCCGGGCCAATTACGATGGCTGCTTCACCACGCTCAATTTGATGTCCAATTGTCCCAATCTCAAGCTCAGGTAGAAATTTAATTGGATCGGCAATTTCAATTAACTTATGGGCTAATCGTTCATATTGACCATTTGTGCTATTGGCTAGCTCCTTTATGGATGGATCAACATTGGGATACGCCCGCCATTTCGCAAATAGCTGCTCGATCCCCATCAATTCATCCGCCCAAACCGATAGCGCCCCAACAAGAATGCTTCTAGCCGTTTCATAATCGCGTATCGGCCTCGTCTCATCTTCACGCAAGGCCTTGTCCAACTCCTGCTTGATTTGCGCAATCTGTTGTGTGCGCAATGAAAAGCCTCCAAGGAGCTGCTGAAAATCATTATATATCGGGTCGTCGGCAGAAAGATTCAGTCTGAGATCAACTAACTGCCCGGACCTTTGCTCTACAAATAACTCATAATCTTTAACAGCTTCTATACCCGGAGCTAGAGCTGCGTTATACGCATCAATTTTATCACTATAAATTAAGCGCAAATGTGCTAACAGAGATTCATATTCATCCAGCGTATCCGCATTCGTCGGATCAATATGTACCGCAGTAATATGTTCTGAAGAGTCCGTAAATCGCCTTAACACTTCATCGACTTGTCGCTTCATAGCTCGATCAGCATTCGCTTCAACTAGAATCACCGCAATGGTCCAATCTTCACCAGAAGAATCAATTTCATCAAGTAATTGCTGTGTTTGCGGGCTTAGAGCGTAAGCGCGAGTCTTAGTCGCATCTAACATTGTGCGAAACTGCGGCCTTTGACTGAAGAAATTAACAACTACTACAAGCACAACAATGCTGGCCATAAACACCAGTAAATTTAGCGCTAATCCCGCTTGACGCAAAGCTAAATCTTTATTTGTGCCTGGGTGTTTAGTCATCGCAATCTTCTGATCTCCAATGATTTAACTGCTGCGATTAAAAACACAACTGTAAGAGAAAGGAAATACACTATATTAGATGTGTCAATTAGCCCAATCCCAAAATCACGAAGTCGAATGTCCGGATCAAGGGAAATAACTATCTGAGCCCAATCTTCCCCAAGCCTGGCTGGAAGCAATTTTGTCCCGACAGTCAAGCCCATCCAGAAGAATACCGCTAATAAAAACGCAACAACCTGGCTTGAGGTTAAGGTTGATGCCAATATCCCAGCTGCTAAGTAGGCACTACCTGCTAACAACACACCTAAGTATCCACAAAGAAGTTCGCCATAATCAGGCCTGCCATAAATCTCCAGCGCAAAAGCATAAATCGCAGTCGGCAGCAAAATCACAACAAGAAAACCTAGCGCGCCGAAGAATTTACCCACCACTACCTGCCGTTCATTTACAGGTGTTGTCATTAATGCTTCATAAGTACCGCTGCGGAATTCTTCACTAAATGTTCGCATGGCAATTGCTGGACATATAAAGAGTAACACCCACGTAATGACCTCAAATGTTGGGCGAAGCGATGCGGTTTGCCCTTGATCAAACCCGCCGAACGAAAACAGAAAACCAGTTATTACCAGAAACAGCGCAGAGATAACATAACCACCCGGCGAAAGTAAATATGCAGGTAGTTCGCGCGCAGCAATCGTAATGGTTCTGCTCACGAATGAACCCTCTTTTTATTTCCATCAGTCGCTACAGCTTGCGGTTCAGAAATCATCCTAAGGAACAAATGCTCCAGCGATGGCGCTTCACGATGAATCTCCCTTACCAAACAGCCCTCCTCAGACAGCTTGCTACTTATTGCTTCACGCAGATCACCCGCACCGTCGCGCGCACTAAGCGTCAGCCGATGCCAACCATCATCTGTCAGCCTCACGGATATTTCCGCAATGCCGTTAATTGCATTTAGATATTGACTAGCTTGCGAGGAATCAGTTTCTACCACATATTGCGATTTGCCCGCCGCCTTGGTTCGAAGCTCTTCGATGGTGCCGGCTGCTTGAATCTTCCCAGCCGCAATCATGATGATGCGATCGCAAGTTAGCTCCACCTCGGGCAAAATATGGCTGGAAAGCAAAATCGTGTGCTGCCCCGCCAATTCACGAATCAGCCCTCGAACTTCTCTAATCTGGCTCGGATCCAATCCCGAAGTGGGTTCATCTAAAATCAATACCTCTGGCGAATGTAGTATCGCAGACGCCAACCCCACACGCTGGCGATAGCCTTTAGAAAGTTGCCCAATGGTTTTGCGTTTCACATCATCAATCCAGCATCTCGTCATAGCATGAGCGATTGCGTCCCGTCTTTTTGCCCGTTTCAGTCCATATAGACCCGCCCTAAACTTCAAATACTCACCCACCCTCATCTCAGGATAACTCGCAGCGGACTCTGGCAAATATCCAATTCGGCTACGGACTTTGATCGATTCCCTAACCACATCCAGGCCATCCACTTCAACTCGACCTGCTGTAGGACGCAGAAAACCACATATCATGCGAATTGTCGTAGTCTTGCCTGCCCCATTGGGTCCAAGAAAACCCACAACTTGCCCTTTGGGTATATTCAAATCAATCGAATCTACCGCGGTGGTTTTGCCGAACTTCTTAGTGAGGCGGTGGGCTGATATCATGCCAATGCGACTGTACTACAACCAGTTTCCAAAGCCGGTGGCCAATACAATCCACCAAGCGTTACATAAACAGGTCGGATTCTTCTGTACCCCCAGGCGTGATTTGTTCATTCTCCGTCTGGACCCAATCTTGTCAAGAAGCCGACATATCACTTCATCGGTAATAATAGCGGTTTACCAGTTGGAATCGTACGCCATTGGTAGTAAACTAGCTCGTTTATCAAAGGGGATGTCTTCGTTAACTGCCAATGACTAAAAGTCGTCCAAGGCTGATACTTTTGCCCGGTGACTCGCCCATCGACCCACACCTGTTGGAATCGTTGCGGTCTGTCTTTAAGATCGCTATTGCCAAGGATCATGCCCATGCCAACCAGCTAGCCAAGAAAGATCCCAAAGCGTTGGTTCTCTCCTCATCTTCGCAGCTTCGTTCAATTATTGGCTCTGCCGATGCGGAAGATGCCCACGCCTCCACTCAAGACCTAGGCGACGGCATGGGAGTAGTAAGCCAAGATGGTGAGCTGAAATGGACCAATTCACGACTTAAACAATTCAGCCAACAAGTCCGCCATAAGTTTTCCGAATTATGCTGCGAATCCATCGAGCTGTTTAACGAAGCAAGGAATTTTGATGATCAAGATGCTGAAAGTAACAACTCTCATCGATTCTCATTCCAGGCCGACTCAAGGCATTATGAACTAGTGGTGTCTCCTGCCTCTTCAAGTCTGGCAAAACCCGAACAAGTAGATTCAGTAATCGGTGTACTTTGGGATGTAACTGCAAGTAGGCGCATACTTGACAAGCTCGATGCAGTAGACGCTGGAGGATCAGATTTACTCCGCTTTGAACCGGAAATGATCACAAAGCTAAACGCTGCGGAACGGTTAAAAATCCTTGAACAAAAAATTGCTCTACAAATTAAAGAACTACTAGGTTTTGATAGTTTTCAAATTCGCTTGATTGATCGCGAAACCAATCGACTCGAACTTGTCATGTTTGAGGGAATTGCACCGGAAAGAATCGGCGAGGCTATCTATCCCGAATTACAAGGTAACGGAATCACCGGCCACGTCGCAGCTTCAGGGCAAAGCTACATCTGCACCGATGTAAAGGTTGACCCGCTATACCGCGAAGGCCTCGATGATGCAGCAAGCTCGCTCACAGTGCCCTTAAGGCTGCATGATAAAGTCATTGGGGTTTTTAATATCGAATCCGATCGCACAGATCGATTTGATGAAAATGATAGGAGATTCGCCACACTCTTTGGACGCTACGTTGCCATGGCCATGAACATTTTAGATCTGCTCGTTGCTGAACGATACACCACTAATGAACAAATGTCGCGCACAGTTCTAGGCGAACTGGCAGATCCGATCGCTGAAATAAACGATCAAGCACTCGCTATGAGGAAAACTGGAGCAAGTATTGATACGCTTAACTCCGGCTTAGATCACATTATTGATGCCACCGGCCGAATACTACGAAAAGTCGAATCCTGCACTTCTGGTCCACGCACTATCTTAGGAGCTGAACATGAGCTGCAATGGGGTGAGCCTGATCCACAAATGAAGGGCAAGCGAATTCTTGTCGCAGATGATGATAAAACTATCCGCACATCAGTAGAAGCACTACTAACACATAAAGGGTGCAGCGTAATTGTTTGTGAAGATGGCACTCAAACTTTAGAAAGACTTAAAGAAGCAGATGATGCTAAGACAGGTTTCGATCTTGTTATCTCCGACATAAAAATGCCAGGCCACAGCGGTTATGAAGTGTTCGTCTTATCAAAAGAGCTTTCACCCGATACACCGGTAATCCTAATGACCGGCTTCGGCTACGACCCCCACCACTCCATAGTCCGCGCCTCCCAACAAGGCTTACAGTCATTTCTATTCAAACCCTTCAAAGCCACACAACTTATAGAGGAAGTTAAGAAGGCGCTGGTAGACGCGTAATAGCTTCGCATTGATCGCAAACAAACCAATCGACGCCCCCAGATAGCAATCAGTGAGGTTTACTTCAACGACTGCAAAAAGGCGAAGGTGTCTGACACCTTCACCTTGCCCACCTTCACCTTGCCCAAACAAACCAATCGACGCCCGCGGATAGCAATCCGTAGGATCTTCATTATTATTGCCTCTCTCCATTTTCTATGGCTCGTTCACAGGTTCGCAAGAGTAGGTAGTATGTGTATTCGATACACTAGTAAGTAAGTAGATGATTACTCGTCCAACAGTGAGTGACAGTCCGGTATGCCACTGATGGAAAATCGGACGTGTATAAACTCCACTACAATTCAGGCTTAGCATTGACCTCGAGACCTGATTTTAGATGAGTTTGTTGACAAAGTCTTTTAAGGCCTGGAAAGGAAAAGCTCAAATGCGATCCGATATTCTTGTTCATTGGACTGGAAAGGACATTAAGCTAGATAAATCTGGGCTACAGGATAAAGATCGAGAGGGTTATATCAGTCGATTGCGCAGCATCCTTGAGAACGGTTTCTGGATGACCACACCCAACGAACGAATTGAAGGGAACAATGGGGCATGGATCAAGTATGAAGCATCCATGACTTGCTTCACGGAGATCCGTTTGTCGCAGACGACTTTGCACTCTAAGCAGTACGGCCTTTTGGGTGTCGGCGTGTCACGGCAGTTTGTGCTTGACCGCAGAGGTGGGCCAGTACATTACGTGCGTAACCACAAAGACGAGTCCATAGTCGGCAACGTCCAAGCAATCCTTGATGACCTGCAGGGTGATGTACGTAATTATTTCGCGATAAATACGGCCTTCATGAAGGCCATGTCTGACACCAATGAGGACAATTTCAAGTACTTGGAAGAACAGGAGTGGAGAATCGTCCAAACGAACTCTCAAGTGAATGCGGGGAAAATTATCCCTAGCGACGGTTCCCAACCAGCATACTGGATTCCAATACAGATCGACGATGTCCGTATCGTTGTATTCCCAGACGACAAGACGCTCACCATGGCAAGAAGTGATCCTACCATAAAAGATTTGTTCCAAGATCCTTCAAATTCAAATGTGATACTTCTTACGCTGGAAGAGTGCGAGCATTTCTAGCAGAGAATTGCGTGCCACGGGTTCACGCGGCGCGGAAACTTGTGTCTTATACAAGTAATTTAACACTTCAAGACACTGGTTTCGCAAAGCCGGAACCAGTGGTACCGTGGACAAGGGGGAATTGTGCAATGGGTGCCATGCACAGCGAGTCTGCGAGACGTGCGTGCGATTTTTATGACAAACTTCCTATCGCACTGACGACTCCGCTGCGCTTCGCTGTCAGTGGCACCCTTCTTGATTCTTGAGAACCCCGGAATCAGTGTTACCGGAAGAATTCTGCGCACAAAACAATTTTCACCCATTAGCCCCCGGCTTTGCCGGGTTCGCGCGGAGGATTTGTGCGGATACGATTAAACACGTTCGATCCCGGGTGAAACCCGGGGCTAATGGCTTGAGCAAGATGCCTTGGTTTTTCAGGAAGTAACCAATACACGATCGCCTATGTCGCGGCGGTAGAATGCGCCGTCGAAGTGGATCTGCTCACACGCTACGTTGGCTAAATCTCGGGCAGCCTGGAGGTCTGCGGCTAGTGCGGTTACTCCCAGCACTCGACCACCATTTGTTACAAGCGCACCATCATCCCTGATCTTTGTGCCTGCATGGAAAACTTTGACTATCTCATCATCGCTTCCCATTGCTTCTGCCTCTTCTATGCCGGTAATCACTTTGCCAGTTTGATATTTACCCGGATAACCCTCGCTGCACATGACCACACAGCATGCGGTACGCGGATCAAATTCGATATTGATATTGTCAAGATCGCCGGTGCAGGTGGCCCAAAGGATTTCAAATAAATCACCTTTAAGTCGGGCCATCAATGTTTGACATTCCGGATCACCAAAACGGCAATTGAACTCCAGAACCTTGGGGCCGGCTGGTGTGAGCATAATTCCAGCATAAAGAACTCCACAGTATTGGATTGCTTCCCGTTTGAGTGCATCAACGGTGGGTACGATTATTTCTCGTTGAATTATGGCCATGGTTTCATGGTCGAGGATTGGTGTTGGACAATACGCACCCATGCCACCGGTATTTGGTCCGGTATCCCCCTCGCCGAGTTGTTTGTGGTCCTGGCATGGATCGAGAAGCCAAATCGAAGAGCCATCGACGAGTGCAAGCACGCTTACTTCCTGGCCGGAGAGTTTTTCTTCGATGATGATATGTTTGCCGGCATCGCCAAACTCGCGATTGGCCATGATTCGGTTAACCGCATCCATGGCTTGATCACGAGTATCACAAACTATCACACCCTTACCTGCTGCTAGTCCCGATGCTTTAACCACACAAGGTTCTTCGTGCGCATCTACATAATGTCTAGCCGGCTGAAGATCCTTGAATGTGCGTCCTTCGGCTTTGGGAATTGCTACCTGCTTCATGAGTTCTCTGGCAAAAGCTTTATTTGCTTCGATTTGAGCAGCATTTTTATTTGGGCCGAACACCATTCGCGTTTCGGTGGTCAATGCATCCACTATGCCCTTTGCCAAGGGCACTTCCGGGCCAACAACGACCAGATGTATGTCATTCTGCTCACACCAGTGCTGCATTTGCCAGACGTCAGACATATCCATAGCCCTGGGGCATGGTTTGCCGAGCTTATCCAAAGCTGCATTGCCAGGATTAGCAAGCCACAAATCTCCCAAACGTGGTGATTGGCACAGTTTCCATGCAAGTGCATGTTCGCGACCACCACCGCCTATAAGCAGGACGTTTCCGTGTTCCGGACAGCTAAGGTGACTTGGCATAGCGCCAGTCTAGCGAACGATAAGCCTTAGGCTACACCCCAGATCAGATACATGAACAAAAAGGTATCAAGCTTGCAGCGTATGTGGTCTGGCGAGATTTTTTCTGCATTTGGTTTGATGTGCAAGATTGATCTACCAACGAAAATTGCCGAATAAGAAAATCATTGGTTTTTTCGCATCCTTAGTCGAGCTTCCTGCGGAGGCAAGGCAAACCACGATGAATTATGTGAGCACTACATTGGGTAGAAAGATAAGCAAAGCCGTCAAGGGTACACCCGCCAAGCACGCCAAAGGGCGAGCTACGGGATCAATAGCGCTCACAGAGTCCATGCTGCTGGAAAGAGCATCCAGATCAATCCGCTTGCGAGATGGAGGAGAGTTCACAAGCGGATCTCGTCGTGGTCCAGGAAGCAATCGCTAAAAAACACGAGTTAGAACTGGTGTATTTCAGGATTTCCCGCCCTTGCGGGTCTTTCCTGTAATACCAGCCCGGGACCGAGCTGCTCCGGGAGTGGGCTTTGGTGCCTTTACTTCATCACGGCTGATGAGGCGGTTGGACCCATAATTGGGCATAGCGTTAAGTTCTGCAATTTGATCCCTTAGGTTTGCCGCCTTCTCAAATTCCAAGGCTTCAGCCGCCTCTAGCATTTCACCTTCGAGCAAGTTTATAAGCTCGTCGCGATCATAACGCTCTTGCTTGGCATCAAGGCCGACCGCTGTTCTTGCGATTCGCTGAGCTGCAAGCTCCTTCTCAAGGCCTCGATGGATCCCCTTGACGATTGTCGTGGCGGTAATTCCGTGCTTTTTGTTGTAGGCTTCTTGCTTGGCTCTACGCCTATCTGTTTCGTCGATGGCTCCCTGCATCTGAGTCGTTACCTTGTCGCCATACATTATGACCAGCGCGTTTACGTTGCGAGCTGCCCGCCCCATGGTTTGAATCAAGCTGGTTTCGCTGCGCAGGAAGCCTGCTTTATCTGCATCAACAATGCATACAAGAGAAACCTCCGGCAAATCCAATCCTTCACGAAGCAGATTCACACCAACGAGCACATCAAAAACACCCTGGCGTAATTCACGCAATATCTCAACACGCTCAAGAGTATCGATTTCGCTGTGCAGATATCGCACTTTAATTCCATGATCGTGGAGGTAATTCGTGAGATCCTCAGCTAAGCGTTTTGTCAGGACGGTAATGAGTACACGCTCACCTTGGGCTGCCCTAATCTCGCTCTGTTTGATAATGTCAGTAACTTGACCCTCAGCAGGCTTCACCTCAATTCGAGGATCTAGCAGTCCAGTAGGGCGAATGACTTGCTCAACTATCTCACCTTCTGATCGCTCAAGCTCATAGGGGCTGGGCGTAGCCGAGACGTACACAACCTGTGAGACGAATTCTTCAAATTCATCAAAACGTAGCGGTCGATTATCTAGTGCACTTGGCAGACGAAAACCATGGTCTACAAGAACTTGCTTGCGGCTGCGATCTCCGTTGTACATAGCACGTATCTGCGGAATCGTAACATGAGATTCATCAATGAATACCAACCAGTCATCGGGATCAACCCCCGGAATGTAATGGAAGTAATCCAGTAGTGCGTAGGGCTTCGCGCCCGGAGCCCGGCCATCCAGATGCCTGGAATAATTCTCGATCCCCGAGCAATAGCCTACTTCTTCAATCATTTCCAGATCGTACTTTGTTCTGGCAAGCAAACGCTGGGCTTCGAGCAACTTACCCTCATGGCGAAGCTGCATAACCCGCTCATCAAGCTCAGCTTTGATGCTGGCGATGCTTTCTTCGAGCCTATCCTGCGGCATTACATAGTGAACGGCTGGAAAGAGAAATATCTGTTTTTCCTGGGCAAGAACTTCGCCGGTTGTAGGGTGAATGAGTTCGAGTCTTTCAATATCTTCGCCAAAGAGTTCAATGCGTATTGCGAATTGTTCGTAAGCTGGGAATACTTCGATAATATCGCCGCGCACACGAAATTGTCCGCGCTTAAATTCAATTTCATTACGGGAATATTGCATTTCAGCCATGGCAAGCAAGAGTTTGCGTCTATCTATGGTTTGCCCGACTCTGAGAGCTAAGACGTTCTGGCCATAGTCTTTGGGCGAACCAAGACCAAATATGCAGCTAACCGAAGCAACGATGATTACATCCTTGCGCGACAGCAGATGGCTTGTTGCTGCTAAGCGAAGTCGATCAAGATCATCATTACGCGAGGCATCTTTTTCAATATAAATATCACGCTGCGGGATGTACGCTTCGGGTTGGTAGTAATCGTAGTAACTGACAAAGTAGCTAACGGCATTGTCGGGAAACAGCTCGTTAAACTCTTCATAAAGCTGGGCAGCTAGAGTTTTATTGTGGCTGATTATCAGCGAAGGTTTCTGCACTCGTTCTATGACGTTGGCAATCGTAAAAGTCTTGCCCGTACCAGTAGCTCCAAGCAAAGTTTGGCAAGCGCGTTTAGCATTGATCCCCTCAACAAGTTGATCTATTGCTGCGGGTTGATCGCCTGTGGGCTTAAAGTCACTGACAATGCGAAATGGGCAAGGGCGATTCATACGATTATTGTATGTCGCACGGACTACTCAATAGTATTACTACTGATTTGTATGAGTATGCCTCGATCTTATTCGGGGTACTTTATCTCGTATGTCTCACGATCCATCAGTGCATCGAGAGGCGATGGATCAGTAGTGCGAATACGCACAAGCCAGCCCGCACCGTATGGATCGGAATTCAGTAGCGAAGGATCCGCCACAACCGCATCATTTACTTCAAGAAGCTCTCCGCCAATTGGTGAATAGACATCGCTGGTTGTCTTGACCGACTCGACTTCACCGACGGATTCACCAGGAAGAACGGTTGATTTAGGCTCTTTCATCTCGATATAGGTGATATCGGTGAGTTCATTGACTGCATATTTGGTTAGGCCGAGCGTGACTACATCTTCGTCTATAGACAGCCATTCATGGGTCTCGGCAAATCGACATTCTTTGGGGTTTGGCATGATTTTGGCTCAAATGGAAAATGCTCTAAGGCGGCCATACTAGTGTTCTTGGACGATCGAGCAACTTGACTCTTGGTTGAGGACAAGATTATCAAAGTTCTCAGACTAACTTATGGCAGCTAAAGTGCCCAATTGAGGCGTTGTTAGTGGCTTGTGGAAAGATAGGTAAGGTTTTTGGCATTTTTCAACATTGAACCTATGATGCTAGTGTCGAGGTCTGCGCTTCGATGGTTTTTTGAAATTAATCTTTCTCCCCTCCGGAAAACGTCGGCCTCTTGGTCGGCGTTTTCTATTGTCATGCTGATGAGGATTAGCTATGGGAAGTTTCAGGTGTTAAGCTCATTGCTGGATTTATGCCAATAACAAGTTGTCTATGGGGTTCCATTTAATCATGTTGCTCACTCTTGCGACGCGGTCGCTGCAAAATCTTATTTCCGGTAATGGTGACATATCAATGTCGCTTTTCGATTTGCCGGACTACGCAATGAAGAACTTCGAGCTGCGCGGCCTGAATGTTCCTGCTTCCATGCTTAGTGGCTGGACGCTAGAGGATATGGATCGATTGCGTGACCGCGGGGATAAGGCGGGTTGCCCATGTCTGGTTCTTATTGAAGATACACCACTTAAACTTGCGGATAAAAAAGACTCTGTCCGACTTGAAGCATCTAAAAGGATAAAAGCGCTAGCTGTGGCAGCAAATCGCCTAGGCTGTAATGCTCTTGCAATTCAATGCCAAGCACCGGCAACTTCTGATGGACTTGATTTAACCGCAAGCGAGCTCAAAATAGTTATGCCGTCAATAGAGCGTACTGAACTTAATCTTCTTATTGCGCCCTCTGAAGGTTTAACTAGCACTGCTGAAGGCTTAACCGATCTATTAAAACGTGTGGGCGGATTCCGTGTAGGCTCGCTTCCTGATTTTGAACATTCAGCAGCATCAGGTGATTTAGTTCAATCGCTAAGAGCGTTAGCACCGTATGCAGGTTCAATACACGCTACAATTAACGACTTTGACAAAAAAGGTAACCACAAAGGCTGTGATCTTGTAGATGGCATTGAAGCAATTCGAAGTGTGGGATTTGTCAACACAATTGCCATAGACTTTGTTGGATCTGGTGATCCTATTAAAAGTGTTGAGCAAGCTCAGAAGATTCTTCAACACGCAATTGATACGCCTCGGGAATAATGCAAGGCATGCAAAGCAGCCAACACCCTGGATCAAATGTAATAATCACCATTGATGGACCAGCTGGAACCGGTAAGTCAACAGTGGCTCACAACCTAGCCGCGCGGCTTGGCCTGGATTTTCTTGATACCGGAGCTATGTATCGTGCTGCTGCATTGTTAGCCTTAGAAAGTAATATTGAACCTGCAAATGGAAGCGCATTGGCGACGAAAATCCACGAGGTAGGTATTAAGTTTGATTGGAATCAGGATCCGCCAGGCATTTTGATAGGCGATCGTGATGTGAGCAAGCGCATCCGCGATTTAGATGTCAGTGAAATAGTATCTATTGTTGCTGCACAATCTCAATTGCGCGCAGAATTAGTAAGTAGCCAACGACAAATTGCCCAGGAACATCCTCGATTAGTTACCGAAGGACGCGATCAGGGATCATCAGTTTTTCCAGATGCTGTTGTTCGCTTTTTTCTAAGCGCGTCTTTAGAAATTAGAGCAGATAGACGAGTAGAACAATTAGAAAACTCAGGCACTCAAGTTAGCCGAGAACGCATTATCCAAGACATTACTGGGCGAGATCGTCTTGATACTGAAAGAGCCGATGGACCTTTGGTTCGGCCTAGTGGAGCTGTTGATATTGATACTGATAGCTTAAGTATTGAACAAGTTGTTGATTTGATGGAATCAATCGTGCGGCAAACAACCAGTGAAGCTGGGCTAAAGCTGTGAAGATATTACAATTTAAGCGCAGAGCGCCAACATTTCCCTGGTATGTGACATTCTTTGGTTGGGTGATAATTCAAAGAATCATTCAAGTATTTATTATGATAGTTTATCGCGCAAAGTTCCTTGGTAGGAGTAATATTCATTCACAAGGCGCAATAATCTATGTTTCTAACCACCAATCTAATTACGATCCAGTATTAATATCAGGCTTAATTAGAGATCGCCCTTTCTCATCTATGGCAAGGGCAGGACTTTTTGATTTCAAGCCCTTCGGTTGGATAATTCGTTTGTTTGGAACAATTTCATTGAAGCGCGGCCAACAAGATATTGCTGCAATGCGAGCAGCGCTAGAAGTACTTAGTCGTGGTGGATGCATACTCCTATTTCCAGAAGGCGCGCGCACTCCGGATGGAACCATACACCCATTTAAACGAGGCTTTTTGGTACTTGTTAAGAAAAGTAAAGCACCAGTTGTGCCTATCGCGGTTGAGGGCAATCACGATATTTACCCAATCGGCCAAACATATCCTAAGTTTCGTGGCAGAATGATGGTTAAGGCGGGTAAGCCTATACCTGCTGAGGAACTTTTAGCAAAGCAATCTGATAAAGCATTGGAAGATTTACGCAAAGAAATTGATGCAATGCGACTTGAGTTGCGTGAAGAACTTCGCAATGTTACAAGAGGGAAGTTCCCCAAACCCGGATTGGCAGATGCAAGTTGTTCAAGAGAAGCAATTATTGCTAAGACATGAGTCCGAGCATATTCACACACGCCAAAGCCATCAGAATAATAAATGCTATACGTAAAATCCGTAGTGGAATTATATGTGTAAGTTTCGCGCCGAATAGCGCACCGATTATTGCGGTCGGCACAATACATGCAGCAATTAAAAGGCTGTCTTTGTAATCAACCGGTATTAATCCTGCAGTGCCATTTGTTATTTTATCGAGACCAACATTTTTCGTCCAAGCACCTACTGAAGCAGTGATACACATGACAGCAGCACTAGTAGCAATTGCTTGGCGTAAAGGTAAACGGCAAACTCGTTGTAATAATGGTGCTGCAATTGCCCCCCCACCAATACCTAATAGGCCGGCTGTAAAACCCATTATTATCCCAACAATCCCAATTGGAACCCAGCCGGTACGCTCAGGCTTTTCGCCGTTGTTCTTTGCCTCTTCAAAAAGCTTCATTACGTTAAATGCGATTATGTATAAAAGGAACACTCCGAAGATTTTCTTCAGTGCATGGCCATCGAAACTATTTGATGCCCAAACTCCTAAGAGGATGAATACAAGCCCAAATGGCAGCATCCGAATCATCACATCCCAACGAACGGTCTGAGCCTGGTGGTGACGGAATAAGGAAGGAGCTGCGACGAATACATTGACGATCATGGCGGCGGCTTGGGACAGGTGCTGACTCTTATCCATCACTAAAGTCAACACGGGGATAATAATCAGGGATCCGCCTATTCCTACGAGGCCACCAACAGCCCCTGCAAAGAGTCCGAGAAAAACCAACCAAATAAGCTCTACAACCGGAATCGAATCCATGCTGCCAGTGTAGGGACATGATGAATCTGCGTTGGCAAAGTCCGATTGAAATTCGACTTGTCCGGATAATTGTCAAGATTTCCCCAATTTCGCGCCCCAGTTAGCCGGTTTCGTGCGGCTGGTATCTGACGTACCCCAACACAAATATATCCCTGGTTTAGCCTTGACCGCGGAGTATGGTCCTAGGACAAAGGGTGCCATTCAAAGCTATGCAACCAAGAACCGCTAGCTGAATCGCCATCCTGGGAAAGGGCGATACTTATATGAAACTAAAGACACGAACTACACCCGCTGCGGGATCACTACACCGATGTAAAAACATTGCATTTACAACAATTCTCTCAGCAATTGCAATTTTAGCAATCTTCAGCAGTACTGTGATAGTTGCAGCTGATCAACCAACAGACCTAACAGGTAACTTAGAGCCTGGCGAAATAACTCCAAGTCATAATGAAGATCAAGGAACTACCCGCTGGTTCAATGGTCGGCCGGTACGTCCTGCTCGAACTATCACCATGACAGTAACCGCTTATAGTCCCGATGCTCAATCATGCGGCGAGTATGCAGACGGTATTACCGCAAGTGGTTACTCAGTAAAAACCAACGGCATGAAGCTCGTTGCAGCAGATACTTCACTATTCCCATTCGGAACAAAGCTCTCAATCCCCGGCTATGATGACAGCCACATCGTTCCAGTTCTCGATCGTGGCGGAGCAATCAAAGGCAATCATCTCGATGCACTATTTCCCACACACCAGGAAGCCCTTGAGTGGGGTGTGCAGGAATTAGAAGTAACAATCTGGGAATACGCAGACGGCCAAGCCGATGATTTCCACGCGATTTATTAAGCATCAGTAAATTTTATACCGGCCATTATTGTCTTAAACTGGCTGTTTCTATGCGAGAGTGCGTAGGATGAGCAATTAATTGCTACAATCGTCCCCGTGATTAGTCGGGTACATAGTTTTGTTCTACAGGGTATTGATGCAACGGCGTGCGAGATTGAAGCTGATCTTAGTACGGTGGGGCTGCCTAAGACGACAATCGTGGGGTTGCCGGACGCTGCGGTTAAGGAGTCTATGGAACGGGTGCGCACAGCCTTGCTTAATAGCGGCTTTCGTTATCCACAAAGTCGAATCACAATCAATCTGGCACCGGCTGATGTGCGCAAGGAAGGGCCGGTCTATGACCTGCCTATCGCAGTAGCACTATTGCTGGCTAGTTCGACAATAGAACCGACAAACGATAACAATCGTCCTCATGTTCATGATTTTATTATTGCAGGCGAGCTTGCGCTTGATGGACGCATTCGTCCCATTAAAGGCACTATAAGTTTAGCGTTATTAGCAAAGGAACACCGCGTGCGCGGCGTGATAGTTCCGCTAGCAAACGCAGCCGAAGCAGCAGCCGTGGATGGTATTGAAGTATTAGGCGTAGAATCTCTTGGCCAAGTCGTAGGAATGCTTAACGGCAACTGCACAGTTGAGCCACATGAAACAATTGATATTGACTCCTTAATTGCGGAAACAAATGCGTCGGTAGATTTTGTAGAAGTTCGCGGACAAGAAGCAGCAAAGCGCGCAATCACCATCGCAGCAGCTGGTGGACATAACATTTTAATGATTGGGCCTGCCGGTACGGGAAAAACCATGATGGCAAAGGCGCTCTGCGGAGTGTTACCTCCTTTAACACGCGAAGAAGCACTTGAAGTAACGCGCATTTATTCCAGTGCCGGGCAACTCAAGCCGGGCGAACCTTTGATGACACGGCGGCCTGTCAGATCACCACACCATACAGCATCAGGGCCAGCGATAATTGGTGGCGGGACAATACCTCGGCCGGGCGATGTGAGTCTTGCTCATCGAGGTGTTCTATTTCTTGATGAAATGCCCGAGTTTGCGCGCCATGTATTAGAAACACTTCGCCAGCCACTGGAAGATGGATATGTAACAGTAGCAAGAGCGCATGGTTCGGTACGGTTTCCTGCGCGATTTATGCTGGTTGGAGCACTAAATCCAACGCCCAAGGGAAATATGGCCACTGATGAAATAAGTCAGCGCCAAATGGAGAAGTATTTATCTAGAATTTCAGCACCACTTATTGATCGAATAGACATTCATGTAGAGGTTCCAACCGTTGCTTATCGTCAATTGACATCAAAGCATGATGGCAGCAGTACAGCGAGCATTCGCCAAATTGTTCTTGATGTTCGTAAAATACAATCAGCTCGCCAGGGAGATCATCGCACGAATTCTGAACTTTCCGGGAAGCTTCTGGACAAATATGTGTCCTTAGATGAGTCCGCCCAAACATTGCTGGGACAGGCCATAACGGAATTATCCCTCAGCGCCAGGGCTTATGACAAAATTCGTCGAGTTTCAAGAACCATTGCTGATATGGAGCATAGTCAAACGGTCCAGTCACAACATATCGCAGAAGCTGTCCAATATCGCCTGCTTGATCGAATGCTATAAGTAGTGCGTCCAAATCTGTAAACTAATAAATCTATGAACCGCGACAGAATAGCCAAGCGCATCCTGAAATACATAGTTCCTGTCAAGGACAATGAGATCGCTACGATGCTGCTTTCTGCTCTATATTTCTTTCTACTTTTTACAGGCTACTACCCACTTCGAGCCTTACGCGAAAACATGGGTGTCAAAGCTGGCATAGAAAATTTAGCATGGCTTTGGACCGGAACGCTTATAGCAATCATCGTGTTAAATCCCATTTTCTCCGCGCTCGTTGCGCGTTACCCTCGACGCATATTCATTGCCTTTGTCTACCGCTTTTTCATAATAAATCTGCTTATATTTTTTGTACTGTTCAAGGTTTTCCCTGACGGCCAATCGAATATCTATATAGGCCGCGCCTTTTATATGTGGCTGAGCGTATTTAATCTCTTTGTAGTGTCCGTGGGTTGGGGATTTATGGCTGATATCTTCAGCAGTCCCCAAGGCAAACGTCTCTTCGGTTTCATAGCAAGTGGCGCTAGCCTTGGAGGACTTATTGGCTCAGCATTAATCATATTACTTGTAGATCACATTGATCCCTATTTGTTTATGATCTTTGCAGCAATACTTCTTGAAGCGGTAGTTAGAACTGTTAAGCCACTCAACCGCATCGCAACTCGCACTCCTCAAGATACCGAGCACGAGAAAGAGCAATCGAATAATGAAGGTTTATCGTCTCTAGCGTCATCAGATGAGCCAATCCACGGAAGTATGTGGGAAGGTATTCTCCGAGTATCCAAATCACCTTATCTAATTGGAATCGCTCTACTTATGGTATTTTGGAGTGCGAGTGGAACAATCATGTATTTGGCGCAGGCAGACATTGCTGACAATTTTGCTGACGATTCCCCTCGGATTAAATTCTTTGCCTCCGTTAATTTTTGGGTAAACGTATTTTCCTTCTTTGGGCAAGCGTGGCTGGCATCACGTTTAATAAAGTTATTGGGAATCGGCTTAACTCTTGCGATTCTTCCTGTGGTAATTATTGTAGGTTTTACGATACTTGGTACTTCCATTACCCGCCTTGAACCAACAACATTGATTTGGGTATTTATTGTAATAGAAACAATAAGGAAGGTCGCAAACTATTCGTTAGCCAAACCTGCTCGTGAAATTCTCTATACTGTCGTGCCGCGTGCAGTGAAGTACAAGTCTAAAATTTTCATTGATACGTTCATAGTTCGCAGTAGTGATCCAATAAATGGCTGGATAATAAAAGTCCTTGGGCTTAGCACTGCCGCAGTGATGTTTGCTGTTCTGCCGATCGCAGGTGTTTGGTTCATGTTGGCCCTGGCTCTTGGGGCAAAGCAAAAGGTCCTGGCAGCAAATGTCTCCGAATCCCAAGTACCATCATGTCCTTCCTGTGGATGGAATCTGCGCAGCCTGGATCAGGAACAATGCCCTGAATGTGGCGCAGCTGTTGAAGTAATTAAAACATAATGATCCGTTTACTACGCCATCTTGTCATATTTATTGTGCTAGGAGTAGTAACAACCATTACCGTTGCGTGGTGTTGCTCTGCATGGGTGCGAGTTTGGGATGTTGATAAAGCAGCAACCGGCGTTACATCAAATCAAAAACACACTTGGCTTATACAATCTTATGTTCGCTCAGGTGCGAGCTGGATTAGCGCGACTCCGATTTGGGACATAGATCTATTTCGCCATGGCCGATACTCACAGGGTGGTTGGCAACTTGATGCGCATACATTTACCGCCTCAAAACTTGTAAATCAAGCGCCTGATCCCGCCATACCCTTTGATTGGAAACATTATGTAAGTGTACGCGGCTGGCCTTGGCCTGCATTGTATGGCGAAACACCGGCATATGATCCTGTAGCTGCAGAATTAGAATACCACAGAAAACTAAAAGAAGAATTCAATGCGCCCAAAACAATAGTAGAAGAGACAAAACCGCTAAAAGCTGCTAAGCCAATTGTTGATGTTGCAGATAGGCCGCTTCCAATTTGGCCAATTTGGGATGGGTTTGCTGCTGACAGTGGTTTATATGCGTTTGTATGGTTAATGATATGGGTAGTATTTTTCCCGGTTAGCCGTGCTATTAGAATTCGAGGTGTTATCTTTCGAGCGCTTGTTGCAGCGTTGCTTGGTGTGGTATCTACTGTTGCAGTAGCCTGGGGGTGCGCATGGTGGGTTGACGTCCAAACAGGTAGAACGTGGCGAGAAACACTCAAAGAAAATCAAACCAGCGCTATCTCTACTTATATCCAGCACACTCAAACTTGGGGAACCAAGCGTTCAAGTAGTCAGGTACGCCGATTCCCATTTCCATTGATTGATTCTGCTTCCAACACGACAACCATATCAGATTCTTTTGGTTGGCCAGCTCTGGCTATGAAATGTAGTGTTACAATTTCATTTGACCTAACAACTAGAAAACAAACTATGAGCGATGACAAATCTGTGCTGCGTTTAGATGCGCTTTTAGGTTCAGTCGAAGACTCTCCCAAATTGCCTTTGGGTATTAGAGCCGGTGGATTTGCCATTGATTCAGTATTTTTTGCTTTGGCCTGGTATATTGTGTTTGGTATTGCGGCCATTCCAAAATGCTTACGCCAATTTCGCCGCAGGGGTCGCGGTGAATGTATCTGGTGTGGCTACGACCTGCGTGGCAGTAAGCATAACCGATGCACTGAATGTGGAGTACAAATCAGCAGGATATTACAACTGGACCTAATTGAGTAAATTCCCGCTTAATGTTGCAAATCTAAGTGCGTTTAAAGCCCAGGTGCAAAGCCGCGACGCATGGTGTTTTCGCAAATTGATCTAGGCTCAACAAAATGTAACAAATAATCTGGGCCGCCCGCTTTGCTGCCAACGCCAGATAGCCCAAAGCCACCGAATGGTTGCCGTCCAACCACAGCGCCTGCGATAGTGCGATTGATGTATAAGTTGCCAACACGATATTCACTTCTGGCAGCTTCAATGTGTGATGGTTTGCGCGAGTATATACCGCCAGTCAATTTGAACCCCGTACTATTTGCTAGCTCTAAGGCTTCCTCAAACGATTTAACTTTTAGCACAGCAAGCACTGGGCCGAATATTTCTTCATTGGCGATTCGCGCGCTTGTAGGAACTTCTGCAAATATGTGCGGGGCGATATAGTCTCGGCCTTGAGCAAGTTCACTGACATCAGGCAGTTCACATGCTAATGCCAGTCGAGCCTCGCTTTTTCCGATTTGGATGTATTGATTGATTGATCGGTATGCAGATGAATCGATGATTGGACCGAAATCTACTGATGGATCAAGCGGATTGCCAATCTTTAGCGCTTTTGTCGATTCAACTAATCTCTCAAGGAAAGTGTCGTAAGCAGATTCCAACACAATAGCGCGAGAACAAGCGGAACACTTTTGGCCTTGATAACCGAATGCAGCATGCCGAGTGCCGAGAACAGCTTCATCCAAGTCGGCAGATGCATCTACGATGATGGCATTCTTACCGCCCATTTCACTGATTACTTTTTTAACGTGTGTTTGGCCGGGTTGCATTTGAGCGGCACCACTAATTATGTCAAGTCCAACTTCCATTGAACCTGTAAAAGCAATCATTGCTGTTCGCTTATCCCTTACCAGCTTGGCGCCAACAGTTCGCCCGGGACCAGCCATGAAGTGAATTACATCATCCGGACAACCTGCTTCGATCATTATGTCGTAGAATGTTTTGCCTATACCAAGGGCAGGGCCGGCTGGCTTTATTATTGTCGGGTTGCCTGTAACGATTGCGCCCGTAGTCATGCCACAGAGAATCGCTAGTGGGAAATTCCACGGGCTTATAACAACTGCTACGCCTCGCGGTTGATAAACCACTTGATTCAGTTCGCCAATAAAAGCGCCTAATCTTTCGTGTTCAAATAACGCAACAGCCTGCCTTGCGTAATACTCACAGAAATCTATAGCTTCACAAACATCGCCATCCGCTTCACGCCAAACTTTGCCTGCTTCACGAACCATGATTCCGCAAAGTTCATCTCTGCGTTTACGCATTATTGCAGCAGCATTGACCAGCACTTTGGATCGTTCACGGATGGGTAATGCTCGCCATCGCGGTAAAGCTGCATGTGCGGCAGCTAATGCTCTTTCCGCATCATCTTCCGTTGCATCGGACTTGACCCTTGGCACAACATCCTTTTCAATAGCCTTTGCAAATGTTTGGCGCACTTTAGCTTGAGAGAAATCTCTTGCTGGTTCATTTACAAAGGCTCGACCATCCCCTACTCCTTTATATGCCTTGGTAAGCTTGTGTCTTTCCGCGGCCCCATCAATGCGCTTAATACCAGGATCAGTTTCTTGTGGCTGAGCTATTGGCGCTTCCAGCAGTTGCTCTGTTGAAAGATTCTCGTGAAAGCCCGCCCGTAACCATGACTCGTTGGATGTGTTTTCCAGCAATCTGCGAACTAAATACGCCATGCCCGGAATCATCTCACCGACGGGAACGTACTCTCTTACTCGAAGATTCATATCCAATGCAGCAAATTTTAGTTGGTCAGCCATGCCATGCAGCATTTGAAATTCGACTGCACTGATAGGTAGGTCATACTTATTTAATAAAGCTAAAGCATAAGCAATCGATCTGGCGTTATGTGAACCTAGAGCAAGCTTCACTCCACCCTCATCAGCGGTTCGTGGCGTAGCTTCGATTAACATAGTTGTTACGCGTTCAAAACAGGCATCAGTATCGACTTTTCTGCTCCAAACCGGGACAGGCCAACCCGCTTCTTCTGCGTGGATTGTTTCATAATCCCAGTAAGCGCCTTTTACCAACCTCACTGTGACTTGTTTGCCGGTGGCTTTGGCCCAATCAATTATTTGCTGCGCATCATCTTCAGCACTGCGCAGATAAGCCTGTATGGCCAGTCCCGCTATGAAATCTACTTCCTCGCAGCAGCGCATGAAAAGTTCAAGCGTCAAATCCTTCAGCTCATACTGCTCCATATCAAAGTTGATCAGAACATTGTTATGCCGCGCTGCTTCGAGGATCGGCTTCAGCGCTGCTGTGAGTTCTCTTACTGATCCATTAGTATCTATAGGATCAGTCTCTGAATGTAACGAACTTATCTTGATTGAAATATTTGTTCTAGGGATCGCGCCCAAGTGATCTCGTTCCAGCAGATCATTAGACTCCCAAGTGTTAACTTCCTGAGGTAAAGTTTGAATTAGATCCAGATACTTTCCTTGATAGACCTTTGCTTCAGCCCGGCTTACACACGCTTCTCCTAGAAGGTCTACTGAAAAGCCAATCCCTCGCTGCCACAACTTCTTGAGCTTAGGTAAAGCTGAAGCAGCATCAGTGCCAGCAATGAATTTTTCCCCCATACCAGTAACTTGAGATGCTACAGTTTTTGATAGAGTTGTCTTAAGCAGCCCTCCAGCTTTCAAGCCCATACTAAAACCCGGGGGTAGCGTTACGCCGGGCTGCATTAGATAATCCACAAGATGCTCGTGTATCTGCTGGGGCGTCTTTAGCATTGGGAATGTATCTACAAACCTGAATAGCTGCACCTTAAACTGCTCATCTTTCATTGCCCAATCCATAAGCTTGTCGGACCAAAAAGCCGTTGAGAGAACTCCGGTTCTATGCTTTCGTGATTTCTCTAAAAGCTCGATGCCAATTTTGAGAATTTCAGCTTCAAGTGCTGGATCTGCTGCCGGCAATGGTTGTGCAGCTGAATCAACATTGGAAGCCTCGATTGAAGTTACAGGTTTGGATCGTGTGAACAATGCCATGAGTCGTTAATTTCACTATTAGTAAGGATTGAAAAAGTCTTATTCTTCGCTCTTATGCTGCGAATTGTTAAGTATATGCACTTTAGCCAATAATGCAGAACCATTACTAGCCAAACCTTGTGAAAGCTTATGACATCTACATTAAACGGCCTAAAAATCTGCTTTGCCAAGGCTCATAAAGGACAATTCTCAACTCTACACTATAGCGTATTACTAACTTGGCATCGCTACCGGTGCAGTCATTGATTTAATAACCGAGTTGTAGACTTGCTCACATCTATTTGCCGCACCATCCCATGTTAATTTGCGAACTTCCATAGCTCCATGTTTTCTCAGGGTGCTGCTCAGTGGTGGATGCCTGAGTACTGCTGTGATTTTGTCAGCCATGCTATCGACATCCCAAAAATCAACCTTAAGTACGTGTATCAAGACTTCGCTTACTCCTGATGATTTACTGATTAGTACAGGAACATCATTACTCATTGCTTCAAGTGGAGCAATTCCAAACGGTTCGGATACGGAAGGCATTACATAGAGATCCGCAAGTGAAAAGATTCGTTGTATGTCTTTGCCACGTAAAAAGCCTGTAAAGATGATGCGATGACCAATTCCCATGTCTGCCGCCATCTCGATCATCTGGGTTGCCATATCTCCGGAGCCGGCCACTACAAATTTCACATTGTCCATAACCTCCAGCACGCGCTTGGCAGCACGAATGAAATACTCCGGACCTTTTTGCATGGTGATGCGACCAAAGTACAAAACAATTTTATCCTTTGATCGGATGCCGGTAAGTCCAACCTTAGAAGGTTCTAGATCAACGCCGTTGTAAACAACTTCAACTTTATCTGGCGACATGCCGTAACGATGCACTAACATGTTCTTTGTTAGTTGACTTACTGCAATGCACTTAATAGCGCCATGCATGCCTCTGCGCTCGATATCATAAACACGTTGATTCACATTCTTCCCAGAGCGATCAAACTCAGTCGAATGAACATGCACAACTAAGGGCTTGCCGGTTGCGCGTGCGATCCATAACCCGGCAGGGAATGTCATCCAATCGTGTGCATGGATAATGTCAAAATCGAGCTTACGAGTAGCTGCCAAACAAAAATGTGCGTAACGGGCAACGTGATTGACCAGATCACTTCCGTAATCCATTGACGGACTCCAACCATCGCCTAGTGCCAACAATTCATCATCATCCAGCGGCAATTGTCCTGAGGCGAAGGTTTGAATTTCAGAAGTGCTATGTTTGGTCTTTCCTTGGGCATCTGGGCGTTCATAAGGACTTGAAAAGCCAGCCGCTACGGAAAGGAATTTCACTTTGGTAAAATCCGAAGCATAAATCGAGTCAGTGGAATCCCCTTCAATCTCTTTTGAGGGGTCAAGGACCGTAACGTGCGAAGCAGATTGCTTATCACTAGGCTTGGGAAGCACGAATGTAATCTGTATGCCTCGGCGATCCATAGCTTTGGTCAATCCGTAGCAGGCAGTACCTAAACCTCCGGTTACAAACGGCGGAAATTCCCAACCCAACATTAATACATGCATAACAATCTTCTAACTCAAATTGCAGGATCGTAGCGGCTTGAGCAGTCATCGTCATTTATTGGCCTAGCGATTCGAAATCAAACTGTTTAAGTAATTTACTCAATTGCTGCTGAGGCCAGTACAATCATGGCAATGTCTCCTGCATATGACAAAAAACCAGCAGCAAAGCAAACCGATCCGCCTTGGACAACCAAGAGGCTATTACAGTGGATAAATGCCCACCTTCAAGGAAAAGGGGTCGATTCCCCGCGTGTTGTTGCTGAGATGCTTCTTAGTCATGTCATTGGATGTGATCGGATGCAGCTGTATATGGAGGTCGATAGGCCTGCAAATCCTGATGAGCTATCTACTCTTCGAGGATTGGTCGAGCGAGCAGCAAGGCATGAGCCGGCTCAATATCTAGTAGGTCACGCCTGGTTCTACTCACGCAGAATTCAGGTCGATGGGAGAGTGCTGATTCCCAGGCCGAGTACGGAAACTCTAATAGAACATGTATTGCAATGGCTAAAGGCTGCACCAGGTCATGCTGAGCCAATCATCGCTGATGTGGGAACCGGTAGTGGCGTTATCGCAATTACCTTGGCGGCCCAGCTGACAGATTCACATATTATTGCTACGGATATATCTGCCGATGCCTTGGAGCTAGCAAAACAAAATGCTCAATCGCATGATGTAGCAGATCGAATTGAGTTTCATCAAGGCAAGGACTTAGAGCCGCTTAAAGAGCGAATGGGTAAAGGTGACTTTGACCTTATCTGCTCCAATCCACCATATATAAGTGATAGTGAGTGGGAAGAAGTTGCGACGAATGTACGAGATTATGAGCCGGCAAATGCTTTGCGTGGTGGGAAAGCTGGGCTGGATGTGATTAAGCAACTGATCGCAAACGCAGCAGACTTGTTAAGACCAGATGGCCAGCTTGTGATTGAGATAGCTGATAGCCAAAAGCATGCAGTGTTGCAACTTGTTGCTGATGCCCAAGAACTGGATAACGCAGTAGTGCTAAAGGACCACGAAGGCTTTTGGCGGGTACTGGTAGCAGATCGTGTTAAATAAAGGATTGCAATCCCTGGGAGTCTGGGGTTTCGTTCTTCACTAATGCCAAGTGTTAAGTGTCAAGTGCCTTTTCCTATCCTCAACCCCAATTGGCAAAGAGTATGAGCAGGTCGCGAACGCTGGTGGTGCAATCGCCGTTTAGGTCGGCCAGGCAGGTGAAGGGCCAAGCACAAGGACCCCAAAACGCCAGCACAACGACCAGATCATCGATATCAACGATGCCATCGCCGGTGATATCAGAACACGCCGAGCCTGTGAGATCGTAAACATATGCGGCACCCTGGTTCATATAGTCCAAGTCGCGCCAACGCGATCCGACAAGTGCTGTTTGTCCATCAGCAGATATGTCAACACGCTCGCCGAAGAGGTCAAGGCTGTCCCCATCACATAGACCGAACTTAGATTGCTGTATCCACACGCTGCTATGACGAGTAAAATAATAGGCCGCCCCGAAGCCCGAAGTTGCGTGTACTGCTCCTATCACAGCGCTGTTGCCATCTGCTGATAGCGCCACAGACGTACCGAAGCCATCAATTGCCGAGCCGTCAAAAGCGGTGAGCTTGGCCTGCTCGAACCAGTTGTTGCCATTGCGCACATAGACATAGGCCGCACCAGCACCAACCGCTTGCTCATCATCATCTGAAGCACCGACAAGGATTGTGTTGCCATCTCCTGAAATTGCCACGGAAGAACCGAACAGCGCGATCGGCTCGGCATCGGATGCGGTAAGCTTGATCTGCTCAGCCCATTGAGATGTTTTGGGGTTTCTTACAAAGACGTAAGCCGCGCCAGTTGCAAAGTCAAGTTGATTTGCGCCTCCCACCAAGATGTTGCCGTCAGCGGAAAGATCAAGAGATTGGCCGAACCTGGCATCGTCCGCGGCATCTGAAACGATGAGTTTTACTTGGAAACTCCAGTTGGAAGTGTTGACCTTTCGTTCAAATATGTACACTGCTCCTGCCCAGTTGCCACCATCGGTGTCCTTCCATGCCCCGATTGCCGCGATAGTTCCATCCTCGGAGATCGCTAAACCTCTGCCGAAAGCCAGCGGAGGCGGTGGGCTATCTGGAGGCGTAAGTTGGGTCTGCTCGAGCCAAATCGAGCCTCGTTGCTCAAAGACATAAACCGCGCCGGTTGGGTCCTGGTTGCCCGCTGTAATGAGCATTGTCGCCGCATCGGGTGTTATTGCCACAACATCTCCGAAAAAGTCTCCTAACCCTGCATCCGATCCAACGAGCTTCATGTGCTCATCCCAGGATCCATCAATTGGATCGCGCATAAATACATACGCCGCACCGGTAGATTGGGGGTCGGCCTGATTAGCACCAATTAGAGCAATGCCGGCTTCATCGGCAATAGCCACAGCTGAACCAAGCTGCTGAGCACTATGTGGATCGTAAGCAAGAAGCTGTGCCGGACTACACTGAGCAACAACTTGCGTAGTCAGGATCAGGCTAAAACCCGCTACCAGACACCCCTTGATAACGAAAGATGTCTGACAATTAAGGATCAGTCGTCCATTTCGATACATGATGCTGCTCCTTGATGGTGTTCACCGAAAGCGATTATCGACAATATCCCAGATATATCCCAAGCACAAATCAGGGTCATGCCGATTGCGACGACTTGCCCGCAGATGCAACTCCGCCTTGGTCAACAACTGCCTGCGGCGTTAACGTTGGTCTTTTCGAACTTATCATCGGAGATCCAGGAGACCGTTTCCTGCGAATTGGCGATGATTCAAGGGAGCTTAGGGCTTATTATTGCCGACAGGATATTTTTGATCCGGATTGCACAGGGACGCAATTAGCCGTGTATGAAATTGCAGGAATAGGAGTCGTTGCCGACACGCCGGTTCATCAGATCGAGATCTATCTCTTTGTTGGGTTTAGTGATGGGAATCCGTCCAATCCACAGCTTACTGGAAAGGACATGCATATTGCCATTGCCGAAACCGGTGTGGGTTTCACAGAGGCAACTGCAAATGGTGCGGACTGGATTCCCGGCGGATCATATACACCCTCAGGATGGATCCCTACAGATTACCACACTTTTCGCGTGGAGAAGCATGTGATTAGTGATGACGAAACGGAGGTGCGACTGTTCGTTGACAATTCCGCTATGCCGGTTGTAACGCTGGATTATGCTGATCTCAAAGACAGCACAAGCAATCGAGCATTTATGGTTACAAGTACGCCGGGCACATCGACATTCGATGTAGATTATTACCGCTATCGAATCGGAACAACAACGTTCCGCACCGGCGCCAACTGCGCTGCGGACCTTAATAATGATGATACGGTAAGCACAAGCGATCTGCTCATCCTTTTCGCCAACTGGGGTGCCTGCGCCGACTGCAACGATTGTTTGGCAGACATCGACGATACGTGTGATTCTGATTGTATGGTTTCAACAGCTGATCTTCTCTTTTTACTGGATTCATGGGGCGACTGCAGCTAACGCAATTACATCCGTCAGTATGAATCGAGGTGCCACCGAAAGCGACAAAGAGAGTTGTCGGTGGTTGATGAAAAATGGTACGCAAATTCATCGGTGAGTGCGGCTGTTGGGCTAGTTAACGCAACGGTGCTAAAGGACCACGAAGGGTTTTGGCGGGTTATGGTGGCCGATCGTTCACAATAATACCCCATGAAGAAACCCATGGATTGCTATCCATGTGCGTCGGGGGTTAGGAACACGGCCCCCAATTTGCGAACAGTATGAGTAGGTCCGCAGTTCCCACTGATCCACTGCCATCAAAGTCAGCTGTACCAGCCGTTCCCCACTGTGCGAACAACTCAAGAAGATCGGATGTGCCTACAGAATTATTATCATCAAGATCCCACGGACATGGAGGAGCTGCACTATTGCCGATTAGCTTGTTTACTATGTGCATATCTGCGCAGGGGATACAATCTGGAATATCTGCGATATCAATAAAAGTAGGTATGCCACAGGCATCTGAGCGTATGTATCCAGGTGCAGTTTGATCCTCAGCATTACTTCCAACCCAAACACCTGTAATGCCATCAGTATCAGGAAATGCTATCTCGCTGACAAGTACAATATCAGGATCAATTGAAATCGGAGGGTTAAAAGTCACGAGCATTAATTCTTGAGTTGTGCCAGCCTTAACTAAAAGTGATTGTGAGCCGAGCAACACTAGATCCTTTCCAGGTGCAATAGGCATAGCGCCATCGATGTCTTCATATAAATTAATGGTTGCAATTACATCTGCGGTGTTATTTGATTCAATCCCCCATACAACGCAGCTTAGCTCATACGCTTGTTTGGGTATTAGAACTGATAAATCATAAGATCTGGCGTATGCGTTATCCGCAGTAGTTCCCGGCACTGAGCCTAAACATGCAAGTGAATTACCAATAAGGATTGAATCACTGACATTCTGAGACAAAGTGGTATTTCCCGGTGGGCAATTGGCCAACTGTGTTATTACAATTTGGCCCAAACCTGCAGGTATTTGGGCAGCGGGGAAGCTTCCAGCACGTATTTTATAGCATTGACCAGTTGAACCAATAAAGCTCACTTTTGATTGTTCGAAACAAGAATCATCATTGCAAACCAGAGCATCTGCAGGTGTTGGGCATTGACATCCATCGTATACCGCTAACTTCGTATCAAAAGAAGAACCACACATGGATACTTCATATGTACCATCTTCGGGAGCAACAAAATCATACCAAATATCATTGGCGATATTTGCTTGATTTAGGAAATCGCAGGTAGCATTTGGAACTCCATCGGTTGTGGCATTTGTGTTATCAAAAATAACGAAACTATCTAGCACCATTTCTAGTGCATCAGCACAATTGTCATTTTCAGGTGGTAGAACTGGCACAAATTCTTCAACTGTGAAGAATCCAGTTCCCGTAAACGGTCCTTGTCCTCCGATTCTAATCTTGTAACAACTACCCAACTGAACATCAAAGATAACTTCCGCGCCAAAGCCTGGGCAATTGAGACCAGCAGAATCGCAGCCAATTAATGTATCAGGATTAGCCGGACAGCTGCAGCCCGGATACACAGCTATTTCAGTGTAGTAGTCAACACTATCACAAGTGTGAACCCGTGCAGTTCCAGTAAATGTTGCGATGTAGTTGTACCAAACATCTCTATTTAAGCCCGGATCAATAACTTGACCACAAGGCGTCCCAAGTTGATCAGGACCATCGGCAGTAGCACACAGCGTAGAAAAGGATAAATCGCCTTCAAAAATCACTATTGCATCAGCGCAATCATCATTAGCTGGTTCATCCCCAGGCGCACAAATGCACATATTCTGTGCCTGAGCTGCACACGTAGCGTCCCATTCGTTAACACAGCATTCGGGATCTATATCACAAACAATTCCACAACAAGCAGCATCTTCACAGCCGGGCGTGTCATTCGGCGCTAAGCAATCACCAAAGCCGGGACCACAAAATTCACATTGTATCTCACCAAGTTCTGCGCACAAAGCATCCCATTCGATTTCGCAGCACATAGGATCACTCACACAAATAAATTCGCAGCAAGACTGAAATCTGCATCCGGGTGTGCCTAGTGTAGCTTCAATACAATTGCCTCCCGCTGGGTTCGGGCAATTTTCAAAGGGCTGTCCATATCCTGCTGAGCACACCAATAAGATAACTGCGCTCATTACAAAAAGGGTGCTGCTGCAGATACTATGCCTCTTGATCATTATTCGATCTCCATATCCTATTCTCTCCCCTGCTCAAGTTTCAGGCTCTGGAAGTCTAGCCCCACATATGGATGCACATACAGGGCAATGCTTGCAGATTAAGTATACGGAGGGTATGGCCCTGTCAGTTGCGAAATTCCCAATTTGAAATTACCTAATTTAAGTAGCTGGCGCAGATGGAGCCCTCAATCCTCTATATAACCTTTGCTGATCCGATAATGGGACTAAAGATAAGAAGCTATAAGCTTCTACTCGAAATAATTGAAAAACCCCCAGCCAAGTGACTGGGGGGAGGAAATTACTATTAAATTACATTATGCAGATTACGGGCATAGCCCCCAATTTGCGAACAAGATCAGCAGGTCGGAGGTCGATACACCTCCACCATCGAAATCGGCCGGGGTGCCCACCTGGCCCCATTGTGAGAAGAGGGCTAGCAAATCACCGGTACCAACTGCACCAGAGTCGTCCAAATCCCACGGACATGGAGTGCCGCCACCAGCAACCACCCGGTACGCAAGATTCGTAGGCGGATCAATCTGTTGGAATCCATTCGGGAAACCGAAACCCCCGTTCGGATTAGCTTGATGACCGTTGGGTCCGTTGCCGGATCCATCAATCGTCGAACCGGAAATGGCCGACTGTCCCCCGCCTGCACCGAAGTCCAGTGAGGGTATGACCGCGATCCAGTAAGTTCCCGGCGATAGCGTGATTGATCCTGGGCCGGGTGACGTAAGATCAATGTGGAACAAGAAATTTCCATCATCAGCATCAAAAGGATCAACGAGTGTCACCGCAACAGATGCCAAGCTGGCAACATCACCGGTTAAATTCATTCCGGCAGCTTCGGGGGAACTGTAGATCTGCAATGCATAGTTGGTGATGAGCGTTGCCGAATCGAATCCATTGAATCCTGCACCAACTACATCCACGCACGATAGTGTGACATCCGGACCTTTCGGTACTATGAAGTCGTCGAGCGCAGCAATGTCAGAGACATCGTTGGCCGCATCAAAATCTTGCGATGCAAAAGTGCCCTGACCGGCCGTAGCGCTGTAGTCAGGGCCAATCTGGTCAAGAAGCACCTTACCGCCTTCGTCACAGATATCGAATTGTGTCACTGCTATGCTTCCCGAGCCACCATCAGTCCCAGGACTGCTACCGACGCGGATCAAATATTCTTGCCCCACCGACACCTCGAACTCGACAATAGATTGCAGACCGCAACCATCATCGTCACAGGCGATTGGCTCTGAAACGGGCGGGCAAACAGTAGCTTCATAGACAGCCAACTTCGTATCGAAACTACTTGCACACACATTTACCTGCATTGTACCAGACACTGGTGAGATAAAGCTATACCAGATATCGCGGTCTATGTTATCGCTTCCGCCAAAGTTACAGACGGGGCTAGGTGTGCCGTCTACCGTAGCTTCAATGTTAATGAACTGAACGCTCTGGTTGAGTCCGATAGAGATGGCGGAGGCACAATCATCGTTGCTAGGAGGACCAAGAGGTTCTATAATCAGGGTGCCTGTGCCTGTAGAGGCATATCGACCGCCCAGATTAATTAAATAGCTGTTACCCTGGATTGCCACGAAAATGACTTCAGAGCCATTTGCCCCGGCGCATCCACCTCCAATTTCGTTACAATCAAAGACTGTTGCAGCGTCCGGAGGGCAGGTACCGTCATCAAACACGGCGAGTTGTGTTACGTAGTCAGCTCCGCAAGTATGTATGCGCACCGGCCCGTCTCCGGAAGCAGTGTAGCGGTACCAAATGTCGGCTCCGACGCCGGGTACAGCGCCACCCTTATTTTCACACTCAGTATTGGGAAGTGCCGGACCGTCAGCTGTACTGCACTGAGTCGTAAAGTCAATCATTCCTTCGGTGATGTCAATTGCGTCTATGCAATCATTATTTTCTGGTGCATCTCCAGGTGTGCAATTGCATAGCTCATTTGCTTCAGTAGCACAGATACCATCCCAATCAGTATTACAGCAGTATGCATCTATGTTGCAAACCGTATTGCAGCAATCTGCATCATCACAAAATGGAGTGCCATTTCCGCCTGCCACAAAGCAATCACCACATGATAAAATACCACACTCCGTGCAATCATCAATACATTGCGCAAATGCCAAGTCCGCACAAAGCTGATCCCACTCTACGTCGCAGCAAAAAGAATCAATAGCGCAAACTATCTCGCAGCATTTAGCATCAGTACATCCAGGAATACGCGGTGTAGCTTCAAAACAGTCCCCACCGTGTAAGTTCGGACAGGTATCAAACTGCGCGCTTGCTCCTGTACACATAACCAGCCCCGCAACTAAAAAAGCAACTGAGCCCTTGAGCAACTTTGACGTAAATAAAGACATGCTTCGTCCTCCAACGATATGTGTGACCCGCTAAAATTTTGCCCCTACTGAAAATATTGACATGACCCCACAGTCAATGCCAATGGCGTTCTTTCTATAAGTATAATGTGTGATTCTGGCCAATATCAGCCTTTAACTCTCATATTTCATAAAATTATGTAGAATCAGCCTTTAGATAGGCTTCAAAGGCCAATACGTGCTAATAGCAGCATCATTTTAGGTTGCTCCTGCTTGTGGACAATCAAGCAAATCCTCTATTTACTACCTAGAAGCTGTCTACTCTTGATGCCACTATGCCTTGATGGCATGGTGCCTAAAGCTACAGCAAGGTTCCCAGTTGGCAAATAGGATTAATAGATCTGCACTATTGACGGTTCCATTGCCATCTTGTTATTAAACTGCGAGTTGGTAGTTTGGCCATAGGGCTTGACCCTATGTCGTTGTGTAAAAATGCGCTTAGAAAACGCATTCACCACTCACAGCGGGTCAAGCCCGCCGGCTAAATGGGATAATCTCTCACCCCGTAGAGGTGGAGGGTGTATCTGCGCTGAGCTGGCGGCGCATGATTTTGCCGGTTGGGTTGCGTGGCAGTTCATCTAAGACTCGTATCTCGCGCGGAACCTTAAATTGAGCTAGATGCTCCCGACAATGAGTTCGAAGAGACATTTCATCAAAAGTTGCATCTTCAACCAGCTGAACGAAGGCCAGCGCAACTTCGCCGCGCGATGGATCTTCTACGCCGATCACCGCTGAATCATGGACCGATTCGTGTTTGTTCAGCACCTCTTCTATCTCACGCGGAAAGACGTTTTCCCCACCTATGATCAGCATCTCTTTAATTCTACCGGTTATATATAGGTGGCCATCATCATCGAGCCGCCCCATATCGCCGGTCTTGAAATACCCTTCATCGTCAAATACTTCTGCCGTAAGATCCGGCAGTTTGTAATAGCCCTTCATAATATTAGGACCGCGCACACATACTTCGCCATCTTCATTTGGACCCAGCACATTACCATCGGGATCTACGATTTTTTCGTCTACATCTGGTATAGCCATGCCCACGGAATTTTCTCTGTGTTCATGTGGCCTGCACCAATTAGTAACCGGACCGGTTTCGGTTAAACCATATCCCTGCTCAATCTTTAAATTGAAGCGTTCCAGGAAACCATCAAACACCGCAGCCGGTAAAGGTTCGCCACCAGAGACAATAAATCGAAGCGACTTGAAATCGTCCGCAGTTGCCTGCTTTGAATGTAGCAATGCGTTAAACAATGAAGGAATTGCGATCAATGCGGTAGGCCTGTGCTTGCGCAGAATATCGAGCATTTTTCGTGGATTGAATCTAGCCGTGTAAACCACCTTGCACCCAAGTGATAGTGGCAGCAAAGTCAGTATGGTCAGGCCGAAGCTATGAAATTGTGGCAATACACCAATGAGAATATCCGTAGGCCTAAAGTCCGCCCATTGCGTACATTGGCGAACATTCGAAGCGAGGTTAGCTGAAGTGAGCATTACACCTTTGGGCTTACCTGATGTTCCGGAGGTATAGAGCATTACGGCTACGTGGTCGTAGGGCGTGCTCTTTATTCGCCTAAGCGGCGGCAAGCCTCGGAATTTAATCTTATCTAAACGCAATTGCTTAATTGAATCGGGCAGGGAATCAAATTGCTCTACCATCGGGGTAACAGTCACGACCGTATCAATCTCAGCATCATCACACACATACTTCAGATCATCCGCTTTGAGTAGATAGTTAAGCGGTACCACAGTCCGTCCAAGCATCCATGATGCAATCATGGCCATGGGGAACAGGCCTGATGTGGGGAGCATAATTCCAATATGCGGAGCGTCCGTCGAGCTTTTTATTACCTTAGCCAGATGAAGCGCTCCAAAATATAGCTTGTATGCTGGCCAATCACCTTGATCATCAACAACAGCTATCCGCCTGGGGTTGAAGATCAAAGGCCTGACGATTGCGCGCGCGATTTTCATGTTGATGAATCCTTAGCCAATGTTGGCGAGTTTGCAGCAATGCGTACGATACTTTGTTAAGCATGACTAGCCAATTCGAGACAAAAAATACCGGAAGCGCCATCAAAGTGGCAGCTATGTTCTTTGCAATCTTAGTATTTTCTGGACTGTTTGCAGGCTGTGAATCAACCGGTTCGAAGCAGGCCTTAAATCGGGCTGTTGCGGACTACAACTCCCAGCACTATTTTCTAGCCCAAAAGCGTTCTGCTGCTGTGGCCAAGAAGGCCAATGGCACATTAAGGGACCAAGCTGCTTATTTAGCAGGACTTAGCGCATATCAGCTCGGTGACTTCGTAGAAGCTGAGTTGCAATTGACCAAGGCCGCCAGATCGTCGGATCGAGTAACCTCCGGTCGCGCAAAGGCAGTCATGGGGCTATTGCGCGTAGATCAAGATAGGCCAGGCGACGCAGCCGGACTGTTAAATGAAGCTTCTATATCAATGCAGGGAGAAGATTCACACCAAGCTGCATTCCAAGCGGCTTTGGCACATGATAAAGCTGGCGGCCGAATTCCCGATTATGTCGCAGATCAGATTTATAGACATAGAGCTACTCAAAATGGCACACGATCTTCGCAAACCATGGTTGATCGAAAAGCCTTCTCATTACAAGTTGGTGCTTTTCACGAATTAAAAAGAGCTCAAACCGCAGCCAAGAAAATTGCTGGAGTTGCTCGAGCCAATGACCTTGGTAGAGTCAGAATCGTCAAGAAACGCGATGATAGAGGTAGAATGCTGTTTATCGTGCAATTTGGGCGTTTCAATAGCAGGTTTGATGCAAAGGACTACCATAGGCAAATCGGCCGCAAGGACTTGATCGTGGCTCCCTTGGCAGAACCAACTTTATAATTAATGCCCGATTCCAGCCCACTTTAGCATCCTACAGTGTAGAGAAGAGTTCTAAAAGGGAACCATCATGATGCTTCGGCTATGGAAGAACTTATTAGTAATTGGACTTCTTGCTTGTAGTTGTTCCGGACTGTTGGCCCAAAGTACCCAGCAAGATAATCAACGTGAAGCTAAAGCTAATGCTGAGAAAGAGCAGCTACCCAAGCTTCCAGCTAAAGGGCAAATACCACCAACGCCCAACAAGATTGGCGAGCCTACCGAAGGCAAAATAGCTTTTAGCGCCATGCAGCGAAACTATCGCATACAGATCCAGACTATTCGTCATAAGCATTTTGGCAAAATGAGAGTCGCCAAAATTCGCCAGCAAGGTATTGATCAAATAAAGGAGTTCACTGATCCTGCTGCCTATGAGCCATTAATAAAAGAGCTTGTTAAGGAAGCGGATGATGTAAGGCTTGCGCTGCTAGATCATTTCTCAGAGCAGGGAGATTATGGCCAAGGAGCTTTAGCTTGGCTTGCAGTCTATGAAAAGGATCCTGCGATCCGCAACGAATCCATGATGCGCTTAGTTGCACCAGCGACTGGTCCTGTACTGAGTGTACTAGATCAAGCTCTAAGAAGTCGTAATGATCACATTGCAACAAACGCAGGAGCCCTTGCCGGGGCTTTGAACGCTTTAGAAACAATTCCACTGTTGATCTTCGCTCAAGCTGCTACGAGCGCAGCAGATAGCAAAGGCGATATGGCTTGGATGGCTATTGAAACTCAGATAGTCTTTACTGCTGGAATTGAACCAGTTGTTGGTGATGGTGCAGCGGCATTTCGACCGATCCTAGGCGTTATTTCCGATGGATTTGTTCTTCGAATCGTCGATGCAGTTGCGATTTCTTATAGAACTCAAATTCACATTTCATTAGTGGCAATGACAACGCACGATTGGGGACAATCAACGGAATATCTCGGATACGATATGGGGAAGTGGCGAGAGTGGTATAACACCCAATATATCCCCTTTAAAAATGAGCAGGCATTGCTAGCTAAATTGGCAGAAGATTCTTAGCCGTAATTGCTCTTGATTCAAATAATTTAGTCATCGTGCGAGTGCGAATCTGCATCACTTTCACTTGCAGCTAACTGTGGCGTTTCCCATACAGCCCCTTGAGCAATCCAACGTTCTAAAACCTTGATCTGTTCTTCAGTCAGAGCATCTCCCATTGGAGGCATCCGCTCATCTTCATCTTCATGGCGAATACGGAAAATAATCAAGCTGGAGGCTGGATCACCCGGAACGACAGCTGGTTCACCAGATCTACCACCTGCTAATAAATTAGTAATTGACATTTGATCTAATTTTCCAGATCGCTTGGCGCGCTTTGCGTTGTGACATTTCCAGCAATTTTCAGCAAAAATCGGCTTTACTTCGTTGCGGAAAAATGTCAGACGTGGATCTTCTGCAGGTACGGCATCATCATTTCCCGTTTCAAATAGTCCCGCAAGCTGATCCGGCGTACCAGCACCGAATTCATAAACTAATCGCCCACCATGATCCGCAGTATTGGCAACCCAACCTGCAACCCACATACTTCCTAAAACCGCAAGCCACGCAGAGCTGCGCCCAATCTTTGCTTTAGGCACAAAGCTTCCTGCGACTAGAATTAGCGATATACCTGAGAAGATCCAAACCTTTTCGCCAAGTTCTTCGTGTTCATGCAACAGTGCTTCACCATCTTCTGACAACGACCCCTCTACTGCATCGTGTGCATCATCACCGCTTTCTTTTGTAATGTAGCCACAACCTAAAAGTGCTATGAATAGTATGAGTGCAGCCCAACGAAATACCTTGCTCTTTGACCAAAATAGTGCCGCTAGAAATGTGATGATCGGGCCGATCACTGATAGGACAATCGGAAAATGATTGAACATAGCGTGTCGCATGGATGGATCATTCCAGGCATCGCTGAATTGTGATAATAGATTCATCGATTGTCTCCGTACTAGCCAGCCTATCGACCAGCGGATTCACAAAGCGTGATAACAGCATCCGCCAAACGCTCATACTCACTTGCGAGATTATATATTTGACATGAAGGGCGTATAAGCCATTGACCCTGCCAATCGTTGATGGGAACCTCTATCTTGTGATCAACATATAAATGACGCATGAACAGCCTTGGCTCTTTATATGCTTTGGCATTAGCGGGTAAGGGCAAAGATGTCATTGACCCTAGCATTGATCCATCAAGAGGAGTTGTAGCAGTAACATCCCAACGCTCACTTAGCATCGCTTGCGCCCAGGTTGCAAGTTGGTGATTGTGCTGTTTGATTTTATGCCAACCAATATCCGCTAAATACTCAATAGCATTAGGAACGCTTAACCAGGCTGTAATATCTCTTGTTGCCTGCCACTTAAATTCTTCTACGAAACCTTCATTTAAAAAGTGGCTAATGGTGTTGGGGTGAATTTGATTTTGATGCTCCGGTGTTACCCAGAGAAACGCAGCCCCCTTAGGAGCACATACCCACTTGTGAAGATTTGCTGCATAGTACGTTGGAGCAATCTCAGAAATATTAAGATCGATCATTCCCGGAGCATGAGCACCGTCTACAAGAACTTCAACATTATTTTTGTGACATAGATCAACAATCCGCTTTACAGGAAAGATAATAGCCGTATCAGACGTAATGTGATCTATTACTAAAATTCGCGTGCGATCTGTAATCGCCTCGGCAATTGCATTTATGACTTGCTCTTCGCTATGAATTGGTATTGGAATTTCAAGCTCAATATATTTTGCGCCAGTGCAACCTGCGATATAACGAAATGTTTGACGAACTCCGTTGTATACATGGTTAGTGGTTAGTAGCTCATCGCCCGGCCTAATATCAATAGAACGAAGGACAGCATTTATTCCACAAGTTGCGTTGGCAACAAAAGCTAAGTCATCGCCCCGTGAACCCACGAATTCTCCCACTGCCTTTCTTGCTTGTGATAGAAGCTCACCCCCCTGTCGATCGAGCATTTCAATCGGTTGAGCTTCAAATCTCTCCCTCCACTTAGTCTGTGCATCTAAGACCTTGCGTGGCGTAGCACCAAATGAACCATGATTCAGGAAAGCCACATTTGGATCTAAGTGCCATAAGGACAAAAGTCCCTCAGCAATTGGTGAGGGTGGCTTGGGAGCAACGTATACTTCTTGGCATGTCATAAGATTAGGTTAACGTAGTTTAGCTGGGGATTCTTCCGCAATAATATGTCTCAATAGCCCAAAAACAGCCCTCTTGTACAACTTAAAGGGATTTGGGAGCATAGTGGCACCTAATTCAGGGTATTTATTTGAAAACTACCCTCTTGACTTAAGGGTATTGTTGGGGATAACGTAAACCTAACAATTATCGTCTTATTCTGAAGTTTAGTTATGTTGTTAGCCGAACAGCTCATTTAGTGATGAGATTCATTAGATCAAGTGCAAACAAAGAGATTGCTTCAGGAATCTCGATATTGGCGGAGAGTTTAATGGCAGTTTCGTTAGTAACGCTTGGACCCGGAGGTGTGTATAGCACTCGATTTGTGCCGCGCGGTTCGCGTCTGCTAGCTACTAGCACAGCTGATGAAGACTCGCAACAATCAACAGATCAGGGAGCAAATGAACAAGGATTAGATAGCTACAAAAGTAGCGAGTTCTGTCAAGAGCGTACACAAACTGGTCCACGCACACTTCTAGATCGCATTTTGCGTATCGATCGAGTTACTATAAGTAAAGAAGCACAGCAACTGTCTTGCGTTACTGTCACCACATCTTCTATACCTATTTCTATGCGTGTCATTGCACTTCATCAGATCGCACGTTCCTGGCTGAGTGGACAACTTGTGGTCTTAGAGCAATTGCGCAACCTATTTGAAAGATTACAACTACAGCCGGCACTTGGTGGTGTCGGTGCTAATGCTATACCCGCATCCCCGTTTGATGCGCTGCAGCGTTTTGCTGCGGTAGACGCAGAGGAGACCCTTAATGAACCTGACTCCCAAGCAATTGAAGATACTTCAACTGATAAGAGATTGTCGTCTCGCTCGAGGTTTTTCGCCGACGATGCAGGAACTTGCAAACGAACTATCAGTCAGCAAAGTAACCGTTTTCGAGCACGTAGAAGCACTTATAAAAAAGGGCGCATTGCAGCGCGAAGCCAACAAGGCTCGCTCTTTATCCATCTGTGAAGATGCAATTATTCCCGATGAAGCAAATCCTCTACAGTTCCCATTGTTAGGCAAGATCGCTGCAGGTCGACCAATTGAAAAATTTGCCCAGGATGACAAGCTGAATATAGAAGAAATCTTCGCACCACGCATTGGCCAAAAGGGTGGTACCTTTGCACTTCAAGTTGATGGCGACTCCATGAAAGATGAAGGAATCATGCATGGAGATTATGTAATCGTAGAGCGCAGAGAAACCGCTCGAAACGGAGAACGTGTCGTTGCCCTATTACCCGATGGTGAAACCACACTAAAAACTTTCTATAAAGAGAAAGATCACATCAGGTTGCAGCCAGCAAACCCTGAATTTGAACCAATCTGTGTCACAGAATGTCAGGTCCAGGGCGTTGTTATAGGTGTGATGAGAAGGTATTAGCGTTAATGACCGAACCTCTTAATGAAAAGATCAAGCAAGCAACTTTCATCAATAAATCACCAGAGGAAGTGTTCGACGCAATAACTTCTGCAGAGGCTTGGAATTCGTTTTTCACACATAATTCATCGATTGATCCCAAGCCAGGTGGTGAGTTCATTTGGCGATGGAAGAATTGGGGACCAGATTCTTACACAATCGAAGTGCCAGGCAAGGTTATTGAGCTTGTGCGACCTGAGTTATTTGTCTTTGAGTGGGGAAACAAAAGTCCAAGCCGTATCACAATAAAACTGCAAGATTCTAATGGTGGAACTGTATTACGATTAACTGAATACGGTTACATTAACGATTCATCAGGCCGTGCCGCTGCTTTAGAATGCGCTGCTGGTTGGGGTGAAGCGCTCACTCTGCTAAAGTTCTATCTGGAGCATGGTATTACTTATACCAGCTCAACAAACTCGTAGGACTGATTTACTTACGCAGCCGAATGCCGTTGTAATCCTTACTAATACGGCCGCGAATCTGCAGCAGCGTCAAATCAGCTTGTAATTGACTGAGTGGAATCTGTGTTCGAGCGGCGATCTGTTCAACAACCAAAGATTCCCCCACTGCATCTATTGTAAAAACTTCTACGATCTTTCTCTGCGAATCTGTAAGCTGATTATCAAATAAAGATGCTGAGCTGCTGGCCTCAGGATGCCCAGCCGATTCAAGAGCACCTCTAACTAATTGATTGGAAGCGTCGAGCTGCTGCAAAACTTCAGCGTGGTTTGTTACTAATGCTGCCCATCCCTCACGGATAGCTAGCAAACATCCCGCCGATGCCGGTGAATCTACTCTTCCGGGAATAGCCATAGCTTCTCGCCCATGCTCATCTGCTGCGAGCCGAGCCGTAATAAGTGCCCCACTTCGCTTTGCAGCTTCTACTACCAGCACTCCCAAACTTAAACCCGAAATAACTCTATTGCGCTGCGGAAAATGCTCCGGCTTAGGTTCCGTGTTCATGGGGAATTCGCTAAGAAGTGCGCCACCTTGATCTATAATTCGTTCAAACAACTCCTTATGCTGAGAAGGATAAGTTCGAGCAAGACCGCAGCCCATTACCGCGATCGTCCTTGCATTAACTCGCAGCGCTCCTCGATGTGATTCAGCGTCAATGCCAAATGCGCCTCCGGAAACAATGGTTAATCCACAGTCACCAAGCATCGCAGATAATCTGCCAGCTTGATCTCTGCCATAAGCTGTACATTTCCTTGAACCAACCATGGCTATTGCCAGTCGATCTTCTTGTGTAAGCTCCCCTCGCATCCAAAGTGCTTTAGGCGCATTTGGTATTGCCCCAAGTAATGCTGGATAATCTTCATCACCTATCACTATCAATCGAACATCATGTTCTTCCATAGCCTCGCGCTGGGCGGTTGGTTGAGCTTGATCTATTGCTCTGCGCAGCGATTGGGCGGATGTTTCACCAATTCCCTCAATCTGTGTAAGCTCTCTTGCCGTGGTGCCCACTATTCGATCATGTGTAGAAAACGTCTTTTCCAGCTTGCGAAATGTAACAGGGCCAAGCCCGGGCGCAAGAATTAACTTGAGAGTAGCATCACTAATATGTTGCGGCTGACGAGCCATAATCCCCCACTATGTTTTTACAGGGATTGAGTTTACCATTTCCTAGTGATTGCAAATGGTAACGAATTATGCTTGAACAAGCGAGTTGGATAAGTGCAAATGCAGCAGGAGCATCCAAATCGCATATTGTATGATTTGTTGCAACTACTTTGGATTATTTATGAATAAGAACTACGCTCTCTCAGAAGTGCCTTTAAAAGCGTGTTCACTCATTACACTCCAATTCTGATCAACTCGAACCATCCCACTGATTAGCGGATTACTCCGATCCCAAGATAATTTGTCAGGCCATCCTCTGCGCAGCAACTCAATCCTGGCCATTAAATCATCAAACACTAAGTCAAATGTATTGGCTTGTTTTTTATATAAGCCCCACTTGCCCTTTTTAGTTAAGGCCAACTTGCCACGTGAACTAGAAAAACTTGGATCAAGCATTAAGCCCGCAAATGCACAAATTACACCACTCGCCAAGAGCCACAGGCGATACCTACCTTGGGCCAATTGACTTAAGGTTGACTGAATAGTAGCTCTACTGGGAATTGGCTCGGCATTTATTGTTGCATCAACCCATTCATCCATTGGAGCAGAAACTGATGGAGCAACAAGTACCGGTGTGCCCTGTGCTGGTATTAAGTTCAATTGTGATGCAGCCAATCTTTTAATAAGTGCAGGATCTTGTCTTTCAACTTGATCCAAAAACTGTGCGCGTCCTTCAATGCGTTGACTTAAAATAGCCTCTTCATGCAATAGCTGGTCGCGCTGATTTTGAAGGTGCTGCAGATCGTTTTGTGCGGGAATCAAAATCCCCGCAGCACATAGCGCAAGACCTGCCAATACGAACAACCAACCGGGTCCAAAACGCAAGAGTTTTATAAGGTCATGCATAGGGCGAAATCTATCGGCAAGATCAAGCAAATTCGTGCAACACAGTTTCAACTCTGATAACCATTACGTTGCAGTGAATGTAAAAACTCGTTATTGATCTCAATACAGCAAGGATAATAAGATATACTGCTTTCCTGGCTAGTTTCTGACATTACCAAGTCGTGTCTTATAACAGATAGATGTGAGGCCATTAGCCCGCTTGCTCTTCTATATGCATATAGACTTCTCGACAGATTTTGACCGCTTCAAGGACACGGGTATACTGGCCCCCTACTGCGGGGTAGAGCAGTCTGGTAGCTCGTCGGGCTCATAACCCGGAGGTCGTAGGTTCGAATCCTACCCCCGCTATTTTCCTAAAACTCTAAACGCCAGCCACTTACGGCTGGCTTATTCTATGCATTATTTGGCTCATAAAGAGCGCGGGAATTGCCGTCTTGCCGTGTTTTACCTCATTTTGCCGCGCTGCGGATTCGGCGCAAGTCTCTAAGCGCAATGCAGATAAAGGTTTACGCCGATTGCCTCTAACGCTCTCATAATATGGAGGTATAGGATCGAATACAACCCCTGCTAATTTCCCAAAAATGAAAAAACCAACCTATTAAGGTTGGTTTTCTTGTAAATTATTTGGCCAATCTACGCTGAAATCACTAAGAGGTCTTTAACACTCACAAGCCTAGCAGTTGTGTGAGCAAAGTTAATGCACTCTACGTGCCTAGCGTCGTATAACGCTCAGCCAGCTATTTCAAGGTCGATGGTCTCCTCCAGCTGATCCCGACCAATGTTCGATGGCGTGATGGGGTCAAGCAAAAGCTGCTTGCTGGCCGCAAGTTCGGCCGAGGTCACGCCCATGATTCTGATCTCAGCGAATAATCCGTGAAGGCCGTTGATGTATTCGCGACACTCGTTCTCATCCTCCGTAGCCTCGAGGTAAGCACGGAATCCTGCTGCGTCGGGTTGCTCCTCGACAGTTGTGAGGTATCTCTGCCATGCTGCTTCGATTACCTCTCGGATGTGTTGGCTTTGATCTTCAGCCTCGGCCATCTGCTCAAGCTCATCCGATGAGAAATCCGGCAAGAATATCGCCATGTAGAGATTCAACGCTTCGAGCACCGAGTCACGACGCAAGCGATTGGTTGCAATCTCAGATTGCTGGATACCAGCAGAAGTTGGCGTGTCATCGTATAGTTCACGACCACTGACCGTTGCAAGCAATTCATCAGACCGTAGTCCTCGCATATATATGGCCAATCTTTGCATCGGTCGAAGAGCGAACGGCTCGAGCGGAACGTGGTCTTCGATCTTAGGCATACTGTCCGCCAGCCCCTCGGCAAGATTCATCGGTAGCGGCGGTGGTGGTGGCGGAGGTGGTGGAGGTGGTGGTGGCGGTGGTGGTGGAGGAATGTCACATGCGCCGATCGTATCTCCATGATTTCGAATGTGCGCTGCGACAGCTGGTGCACCAATTGTGATGGTATGTGCGTTTGCGGGATTGCCAGGTGGGATATGGCAGATCGTGACCTTCGGCTGGCCGCCACCTTGGCCGCCACCTTGACCGCCATTAGAGCTTTCATCCGAACCGCCCTGCCCGGAGCCCCCGGAATTACCGCCTGAGTTGCCTCCAGCATTGCCGCCGGAATTACCGCCAGCGTTTCCACCGGAATTATTGCCGGAATTACCACCAGCGTTTCCACCGGAATTATTGCCGGAATTACCGCCAGCGTTTCCACCGGAACCTTCAACTGGGTCATCGCCACCGGAATTGCTGCCCGAGTTGCCTCCGGCATTACCGCCGGAATTACCACCAGCGTTACCACCGGAATTATTGCCGGAATTACCGCCAGCGTTACCACTTGAGGCTTCGACTGGGTCATCTTCACCGGAATTGCCTTCAGCGTTCCCGTTGGTATTACCTCCAGCATTACCGCCTGCGTTACCGTTAACGCTGCCGCGGGAATTTCCGTTATTGCTGCCCGCGACATTACCATTATTGTTTTGGCCGGTGTTGACTGTTAATATGTCCCCACCGCTGTCTTGGGATTGATCGTCTTGACTGGTGGCGCTGGGGATCTCACCTCCAGAGGTTTGAGACTCTACGGTACCGACCTTGAATCGTCCGCGTGCCGCTTCAACAACACCTGTACTGCGAATGGCCGAAGCAAATAGATCGCCGGCTCCGAAGATGACGTTGCCTCGGCCAGCATCAATCGACCCAGTGTTATCAACTGCAAGCGGACCGGTGCCATCCATGTTAGTCAGATCCACAGCATTCGCATTACGAGTATGGAGGTCTTGCCCGTCGATTCGTATCGAAAGATGTTGACCATGCTGTCGAATAAAGACGCTGTTGCCTGCAAGCATGGTGATATAACCATTGTTACTGACGAGTGAGCCGTGATTGGCGACTTGCTGGCCGATTAGGTGAATTGCGTTACCCTTAATCAACCCCTCGTTGATCACAGACCCAGTGAGGTCGGTAAAGGAATCAACCTGGTTGATGAAATCTGAATCGGTCATGTTGCCTGCTGCCGCGTAGATCCCACCAACATCCACAACAGCACCTGCACCGAAAAAGACTCCCGCAGGATTCACGATGTAAACCTGGCCATTAGCTTGAAGCGTACCTTGGATGCTCGTCGGATCCGGTCCGGTAATTCGGTTCAACACTCGCGCCATGTCGTGGGGCTGAATGAACCGAACAACCTCATTGGGCAGGATGTCGAAGCTGGAGTAATTGATTATGCTGCCATCACTGGCTTGGATGGTATGCATATTGCCGTTATGTGTGAAACTGACTTGGCCGCGCACCACAGTACCATTGGTGGGTGAATGGCCATAGGCTGCTGCATCAGTCAAGAGTGCAACACCTACGGCAGCGGCAATCAACACTGCTGCGGTTATACGAACAACGGGTACATCTACGCTTTGTGTATTCCTGGACATCGGTTCTTCTCCTTCTTACGTTTTTGCTGCCTCGGCAACTGGTCGTAATAGGAACTTAGCCCAAGATTTACCGCACGAAAGGAGAGTTTCCCAAAAAGGTAATAACTCCGCCCTATAAACCGAATGATTGGCACAGTCGACAACGAGCTACACTAAAAACCAGCTAAGGTTGTGCAGGATTCTGCTGCCGAATATCTGATATGTCCTATAACCGGTTTATCGTACTGCCTAAAACAGTATACTAGCCACGACGTGGAGGCGGTTTGACCCCGAATTCACGTCCCTGCTGTCGATGTCCTGCAAGGCGAAGCCCCAATCCAAGCGCAGTCGAAGGTTACGCCTGTATACCGCTTCGAGACCTATCCCGACACCGATCAGAGTCTCGTCACTCTCAAATGGAAGCGGATCGCTGATAACTGTCTGTCCCACATCCAAAAAGGCTTTGAGGACCAAGTCCCAATCGGGATGGCCGTAGACATACTGCGGAGCCACTCGAAAGGCTTTACCAAACAACTGTCGCGGCTCAGACTCGATCTCAAACGCTCGCGGAACATGATAACGATACTCAAGACTGCCGATAATAACTGTATCTGCAGCGACAATAGATTCCGGATAACCACGAACCGTGTATATTCCACCGACCGCCTGCTCGAGATTGGGAATCAGCCGCTTATCGAACGCATATTGACCCCTAATTGACATGGCGATCTCGTGCGCCAGTGTCGAACTCTCTGGTGTGGTTGGGTCCTGCCAGGCCTCACGATCAAGTAGCGGTTCCAGGTAAAATGAATGGGCCAATCCCCACTTAAAGACCGCCCAGTCGTCATCGGGCAATGTACGCCCTAGCCTTGTAAGTTCTGCTGATTGAACGTCGGTGAAACCCCCGATTTGCCATTCCAGTTCAACAAAACCTGTAGTGGAGTTCGATTCAGTCATTTTTTCAAGACGCAGACCGACCTTTGGGAGAATAAAACTTTCCTGACCTTCGCCGACGAATGGGTTTGAAACCTCAGCGAACAGAATTCTCGCACCGCCGAATAAGTCAAGGAACAGCTCTCGGTCTTGATAGATATTGGCAATGAACTCGCCTCCAAGCTCGAACGACTCACCGGTGAAGTCATCATCAAAAAAGCCTACATCCGTAGCTGTGAATTCGCTCCAAAGGGTGTACACACGCCAACGCAGACGACTATTGTCGAAAAATGGTGCCTCATAAGAAGCAAAGATAGCGTTGTTATCAGTGAATCCAGCAGTGGTAAAAGAGAACTCCAACACATCATCATTGTCGGTCAACTGTGTATTAATGTATCCGAATTGTTCGCGCCAACGCTCAGTCGCTTTCGTACCAGTGTTGGACACCTGAGCGTACACCATCCAAGGCTTGTTTTCAGTAATCATGTAATCCAACGCTACACCTCCAGGTGCCCGTGCTGCGGCAATGGATGCGTCAACACGTCGTCCGGGGTGGCGGCTTAGATGAAACAGGAAACGATCAAGCTTGTCTTTACGAAGCAGGTTTTGAACCGTCTCATCACCTTCAGTGGCGGGTTGAATCGGTGAACGCTCACGAATTCCCGCGTGCAAAGGATGATCGATGCGTTCTTCGGCATCAATGCGAGCGCCGGATGCCAATGTTCGTAGCTCTGTCACTATACCGGTTGTAATCAGCACACGAAGCGATGTTTGGCCTGCCGCTCGGAGGTCTCTACCGGATTCATCGATCTCAAACGGATCCGGTGCGACAAAGACGCCCAGAATTTCTTGCTGCGAAAAGTAGTTGCGTATCGTTTCGAGAATTGATTGAATAGCACTGGCGTAATACTTCGTAGTTGATTGTTGAGCCAGATCCGACAACCTAAAAGTTATAGAAGGTACTCCCTCACGCGCTGCGACGAATCCACCAGACGTTTGTCCCAACTCGACTTCGATAGCCATCACCGCATCCAGTGGTGGATGATCTGGGTTCTGTGTGACGTAATTGAGAACTATCGAACTGACTGGATAAGACTGACCATCATCAGTGATCGGCCTCGATTGATCTTGCTTAGTCTCGGTGGAAGTGTCCGACTGCGCAATTACTGCATAAGTACAAAACAGCGCTGCAAGGAACGTTATCGGTAATCGATATGCCCACTTAGTTGTCATATTTTTACTCGCTAATACGAATACATTCAGTTTGGCGAGCAGCTTGTACTGCCCTCATTAGTACATCTGACGTTTTCATCTTCGGCTTATAGCTGGCATGGACTTGTCAGTAATTGCCTAAATTGCGCTTGCCAAGGCAAGCACGCTGTTTTATGCCATATAAACACCTAACAATTGCCTAATTGTCGTAGCCTGAATCTGTAATCCTCATTTGAATTACGGCGGTGTTTTGCGCTTCAGTCGAACATTCGCTGTGTCGATCTGTCTATGCAATCGCGTTCAGCCTATAAAACCTGCTACTAGGGGAACCCACAAATGAAACGCAACACACTAGTGCTTGAGATGTTGGTATTGACGGCGGCTATGTTAATCACAGGATGCAGCACCACACAGGGTGCAAACATAATCGACGACTCCGTCGCTATGGGAATCCTCAGCCCTGATCAATCACGCGACAACACCCAACGATCCAAGTTCTATCTCGGAGCAGGTGATGCGCTTGGCCGCGACATTTTCTTCAACTACGTTGCCTATGTGCGTGCCAACCCAAGTAAGCGCCCCCACTACGCCATCGTCGAAACCAACTCAGATATGCCGTGAGACTAATAACGCGGTGACTTAGGGCCAGCCGAGTATCACGTCTTTGCACGAAAAATAATTTTCACAAGTTTCATATTTCTTGCATTCCCGGCCTTATTGAGATGCACGTATGCTTTTGTGCGCGCACAAAGTATACGCTTTGGGAAGATTCACTATTGGAACAATGAGGCACGGATGTATTTCACAGGGGCCGTCCCGATTCAGTCGGGATTGGTCACGTCATAAATAGAGTCATGTTTCAGGTGTCAAGCGATAAAGAATGATGTCACTGAATCCGGCTTTGAGTAACCATTGCCACAATGCTGCCCGCGACGTGGAGCCGCCCTGCCGTGATATAGTTTCACCTTGTTTGTTAGTGCTACCCCTTGATATTGAGCCAAATCGGAAGCATAGCTAAAAACAGCGATATTTATGGGGCTATTTAGCCTAGCTTCTCGTATAATAAGTACTGCATTTCCCTATCTTGTGGAGGATCGGGCATGAAACTGACTTATCACAAACGCTTTACTGGTCTTTGCATACTCATCATCTTCTTGGTCTCAGCCCGCGCAAGGGCACAAATGCCTTGTGAATATGATGTGACGATCATCCAAGCTCCGGTTGATTGTGGGATATTTGGCACTGTAAACACCTTCGGCTTGGGGATAAATGAAAATGGAGCGGTGGTTGGCTACTACCAATGCCCACTCTGGGAACATAGCGAAGCGTTTGTTTGGACTGCTGAGGATGGATTTGTCACGCTCGAAAGGCCTGAGGGCGTATATTCAGCAGGAGCAGTAGATATAAACGATAACGGCGTAATTTGCGGCACGGCATGGATGTTCGATCTGGGCAAGCGCGGCTTCGTATACGAAGATGGCAAAATGACAATACTCGATCCCGTAATTCCAGATGCAGGCTGGTCCAGCGCCAGCGCAATCAATAACGCAGGCATCGTAGTTGGTCAGCGCAGTATTACCAAAAACTTAAACCCTAAAAACGCATACTTCTGGTCTGTAGAAGAAGGTTTCACTGACCTGGGTGTAATGAACGGACCCAACAGCTCGGCCACCGACATCAATGAAAATGGTGATATTTGCGGTTGGATGGGAAACACATTTTTTGCACCTGATGCGAGAGCATTTTACACTACACAAGAAGTGATTGTTCTCGAACCGGTACCAGGGGGTTTCCAAAGCGCCGCATTCGCTTTGAACAATCAATCCAATCTAGTGGGAACGGGTTGGGTGACACTAAAGGGATTTCCCATAGGGGCTCCGTGTGCCTTTCTTTGGGATGCAGGTAAATACACTATGCTCGGGGCGCTTCCGGATCATATGCTCAGTAGATCAGATGACATTAATGATAAAGGGGTAATTGTGGGTGGCTCTTCCTATGTCGATGGAAATTCCAACATACATCATGCAATCATCTTCTATGATCAAGTATTATTCAATCTCAACGATTTTATCGATCCAGAATTGCAATTGCTACTTAAAAGCGCTTCAGCAATATCCAATTCCAGGCGGATCGTTGCTGTCGGTAATGATGGAGAAGGTGAGATTCTATCTCTCTTACTCACACCCCTTCCGGAGCCACTTGGAGATTTGTCGGGAGATTGCCAGGTAAGAACTGCGGATTTGCTTTTATTACTCAATGCTTGGGCTACACAAGACTTAAGTGCGGATCTGAACGACGACGGAATTGTCAATCATCTTGATCTTTTTCTTTTATTTGATAATTGGGGATAATGTGATAATGAAGATATTTATTTAATGGAGATGCCTATACGAAATGATCGAAATTGAGAACATCGAATTTGGAGATGAGGGGATAAAAGGGGTCCGCGCCCACTGGGGAGGAAGAAAAGGGGATAAGTACAATATTTAGGAAGAGTTTGTGCCGTGCCCAAGGTTTGATGTTTGTAGTGACCCGTTTGACCGGCAATGCGAGGTGTCCTCTAAACTCTCTCGTCATCCTTACGTGGTCGGCCACGAAGAGGAGAAGGTGTCTGACATGCTCTGTAGAAAACCTCTGTTTTAACCCGATATGTAGCTTATGAGTACCGCAAGCAAGTCACCACGAAAGGTGGCGGCGGTCGCGATGGCTATAGGCGACAGGATGTTGCCCGAATATGGCCATCAATACAGTCGTCACGATTTTCAACTCTCTCAATTATTCGCCTGCCTCGTGCTGCGCAAATTCTTCCGCGTCGATTACCGAGGTATCGTTGCGATAATCGAGGATTGTTCGGATATTCGTAAGGTATTGCGGCTAAGTAAAACGCCTCACTTCACAACTCTGCAAAAAGCTGAACGACGCCTGCTCGCCGATGATCTGATTCGCAAATATCTTACGCAAACGGTTGAGGCATTTTATGATAAAAACTGGCTATCAACCGATGTGAGCAACACCGCGCACAGCATTGAACTCGCCGCGGCCGATTCGACCGGCTTCATGCTGAATCGCGCTAGCAGGTATTTCGTTTGCCGTCGAGCCCGATCGACAAACCTTTGGCAAGCCACTACTTATCGTACATTTGCCAAGCTTGGCATCATCATCGACTGTGATACACACTTGATTCTGGGTACGCATCGTGGGATGGGGCCGCGCCCAGATGTTGATGAACTCCAATCACTGCTTGATGGCATGTGCAGCAATGCAGTACCGCAAAAACTTGTCGCTGATGGCGGGTACGATTCACAATACAATCACCAACTGTTGCGCGAGATATACAACATAGAATCACTTATTCCCGCAGTCCATGGCCAACCAACTACTAGATTGCCAATCAATCGTTGGCGATACTTGATGGCGACTGAGTTCGATGAAGAAACCTATGGCCAGCGTTGGCAAGTCGAGACAGTGATGTTTATGCTTAAACAACATCAAGGTGCTGCCCTCACCGCGCACACTTATCAAACACGAAGACGAGAAATGGGACTCATGGCTGTAACCCACAACATAATGATCATTCGCTCTATCAAGCTTTTCTACAAGGCATGTCTGACACCTTCATTTCCCCCTCGTTATTTGGGGGGAACTGGATTTTCCAATAATTAAGGAACGCTGCTAATATCTTGTTACCACTATCCGTGGCGCCAATGTCAAAGAGATACTTGGTACAGCTCACCTTCTGAACCTCGAAAAGCCTGAAGTCATCAACGGCTTGCTACAAGCTTTTTTGATCTAGTTCTGCTATCATCATCAACTCTGATCTTAGTTTGCAACCGCGCGAGAATGCATGACCGTTAGCAAACTGCGTTTTTTGGTCTCCCGTTTCTTAACTCGGATGCAGGGACTAAGCCCAGAAGCCTCGCATGTGGCCACTACGCAGTATGCAGGCATACTGGTCAAACTGCTCAAGACAATGCTCTAAGGACGGTTGAAAGTAGAACAAAGCCGACTAGGCAGGAATAAGCCATTGCCACTGAGCAATAATTGACTAGGATACAACCTGTCAGTGTCTGAATGCCGTCCTTTGGGGCCGGTTACTGAGACGTTTGAAGAAAGCCAGCCGGCCAGAATGAGAGAAGCGTTGAGCATGAGTCGAATAGTCGTGAAGCACTATCCTGCGGAAATAATTGATGGTTGGATGCTAAGCCTTGGCAGCATTGCGCTGATTGCTGCAACAATTGTCGGAGCGTCGATTGCTGTAGCTCAGGACACGGAAGGTATACCACCGGCCGAGGCGGAAGAAACAGTTTCACTGGATGATCTATTCCAAGTTGAATCATCTATGAGCGGCGAAGAAAGCAAGGATGGTTTTCTAGATTCCTTTGGCGATAACCTGAGACTGAACTTTGATTTTATTACACGAGTTGAATTGACAAGCAAGCGCGGCGAAGCAGCGTTCGTCAATGCCATTGGACTTGACATCCACAAGGTGTTCTCCGACAGCGAAGGCGATATTGGAACGCTCTTAATGCAGCCATATATCGTGCGGCGTGACAATCAATATTCGCGTTTGTATAAAATTAACAATGATGATGCCTTTATCATTGAGTTGCACGATTTCTACTTCAACTTAACTCGCTATGGACGAGGCCAAACCAACTTCAAGATCGGCCACTTTGATGTTCCGTTCGGTTTGGAGCCGAATGTCGATACGCACTTTACATTGCGGCAATTGATTCCACTGCACGATGCCGGCTTTAAGAAGGATTGGGGCATCTCGCTCAACGGAACACCACCTGACTTTGATTATGAGATTTCGCTAACCAGTGGCACGGGTCCTGATTGGAACCAACACGGACACGACACTTACCTTGCGGCAGGGCGAATCGGAACACCGGCTAACGAGAACTTCGTCTTTGGAGTCTCAGCCCTATATGGAGAAGTACACGACCGCCATGGCACTCATCGCGTGGATGAAGCACCTCCTGTCGGTTACATAGATAGAGAAATAGAGGAATGGGTTCGTCGATGGAGAATTGGCGGCGATGCCACTTGGATTCTAGAGCAATTCACGGTTCGTAGCGAAATTTCAGGTGGCGAGGATTTTGATCAAGACGTTGCCAACATACTGGGCGAGTTGATGTGGACGACGCCGGATGAAGACTTTTCCGCATACATACAAGGTTTGTATCTAGGACAAGATGGGTTTTTGGGGTGGACAGAAGACATCAGGTCGCGTTTGGGGATGATCTGGAAATTCAACGAAACAATGTCTGTCTCGGCTCAGTGGACTCATGAGTTCGAAGCCTATATCAATACCGAGCGTGGACCACACAGTCACGAAGATACATATTCCTTTCAGTTTCGTATGAGGTTTTGAGCGAATCGAGTTTATCATGTCGTATCAAAAATTGATGCTTCGCGCTGTGTTCGTAGTACTAGCCATGATGATTTGCCCTGACGCTCTTGCTCAAGCTAACTGTGCGCTGCGTAACCCTGATCGACAGATTTACAAGATCTTCCCCGATGCGTCATCATATCGAACCATTGTTGCCAGGGTGGATGATAAGAAAAAGGATGCGATAGAAGTCATCGTCGGCAGTCCGCTGGCGCGAACAGATCTGGGAAAGCACACTATCTACGTGGTACTGCGCGGTAGCGTGCCTATTGGGTTCGTCCATGCGCGCATGGAAATCGGTACGCGCGGTAGCATAGAACTCGTCTGGGCTCTCGATCTTGATCTCAACATCAAGGCATTCAGCGTACAAGTATCGCGCGAACGCAACACCAAAGCCATCCAGTCAGATGAGTTCAAAAAGAAGCTTGTCGGCCGCAATCTCGCGTCGATCAAGTCTCTATTGTCCGACGGCAATCATGATGTGAATCTCGCGGCGCTGGATCTTCCATCAAATGCTGCGTCAATTGCGCATGTCGTCGTGCTATGTGCGCTTAAGACCCGTGTTATCACAGAAATCGCGTTCGCTGATTCAGTTCTGGCGTCACGCCAGTTGGGTAAGGTTTATAGGGCATTTGAAGACACTGCATCTGTTCGTCGTCTCGAGACTCCACTGAATAACGCAGCTCTGACCTCTGCCGAGCGGGCGCTTGGTTCGGCACCATTTCCCTTTGATCGATCATCGTTTAAGGTATTTCGTTCGATCATCGAAGACGGCTCCTCCAAAGGAATGCTGGTTTACGCCACGCTAAAGTACGATAAGACCCAACTAGAGACCTGGTGGAGCGTCTCCACAAGTGGCGCGATGATTAAGGTGAGTGTGAGTGATGCGGAGCCGCAAGTGCAAGCTGCGTTCTCTGCGCTTGCAGGAAAAGATCTTAAACAGCTTCAAAGTACGACCAAGGATGTAACGCTCGCCCAACAGTGCGCGCTTGCGCTGCTTTCAATTCTAGAGGCGAACGGTATGTTCGAGTAAATTGTCCCTTGGCCCTTAACACGCATAAAAGCAGGAGTTTAGCCTAAGGCGCGCGTCGTATGATTGATGAACACAATGAAGATAGGTTATCATCGGATGCAGAGACGACCGGTGATGTGACCCCAGGTGATGTGACCCAAATAGCCGATTCCAGTAGGCCCAATGTCCCAGATCACATCGACGAGTTTCGCATCATTAGGGTGATTGCTTCCGGGGGCATGGGCACGGTCTATCTGGCCACACAGCTGAACCCGCGCCGGAATGTGGCGCTCAAGCTCATGAAGAAGGGCTTGGTTTCCGAATCCACGCTTCGTCGATTTGAATTTGAATCGCAGATATTGGCGCGGCTGCACCATTCCAATATCGCACAGGTCTACAAAGCTGGAACGCACATGGATGGAGATACCGCGGTTCCGTTCTTCGCTATGGAATTGATTCAGTCGGCTCGTCCGATTGATAAACACGTTCGCCTAAAGAAGCTTGGAACGCGCGAAACGGTGATGTTAATAGCAACAGTATGCGATGCGGTCCACCACGGGCATCAGAAAGGCATCATTCACCGCGACTTAAAACCTGACAACATCCTGGTTGATAACAATGGTGAACCCAAGATTATAGATTTTGGTGTGGCTAGGGCAACTGATTCAGATATCGTCAAGACCACAATGCAAACCGATGTCGGACAGCTCATCGGCACTTTACAATACATGAGTCCGGAGCAGTGCGCCGCCGATCCGCACAACATCGATACTCGAAGCGACATCTATTCGATTGGTGTGATTCTTTATGAGTTGCTCACAGGAAAGCTCCCGTACGACATAAGCGGAACTCCTATTTACGAAGCAGCGCGTGTTATCCGCGAACAGATACCGCCAAGACCTAGCACATTCAACCGCGCCCTGCGGGGTGATATCGAGACTATCGTCTTCAAGGCTTTGGAGAAAGATCCAGAAAGGCGCTACCAGTCTGCCTCTGGTTTTGCGCGCGATATCGAACGCTACCTAAAGGATGAGCCAATCAGCGCGCGACCCCCAAGCGTCATATACCAAGTGCACAAATTCGCACTTAGAAATCGCGCAGCGTTCGCAGCAACCGTAGTAGTCGCCATCGCCATGGTGCTTTCAACGATTATCAGCATCAGTTTTGCGGTGCAAGCCAAGTTCTCGGAAGCTCGTGCAACGGAAGCAGAAAAGGCTGCGATTGCTCAACGCGATTCGGCGGACGCTGCACGAATCAAGGCGCAGGCAGCCGAAGCTCACGCACAACAACAAGCATACATAGTACACCTGGCCTCAGCTGCAGCTGCGCTCGAACAAGATGAAGTCATCGCCGCCAAACGTAGCCTCGCCAATGCGCCGCAGCGCTTTCGCGGATGGGAATGGCAGTATCTGTCGAATCTCACCGACGCCAGCCACATGGTAATCAAGGGTAACAAGGATTGGATAAATTCTGTCGATTTTAGCTCCGATGGGTCGCGAGTCATTTCGGGATCGACCGACGGTGCCATTCGCGTGTTCAGTACGGTTACTGGTGAACTGGTTCAGGAACTTGCAAGCAACGGTTCGCCGGTCTTTGCGGTAGCGTCAAGCCCCGGTGGCATCTACGCAGCATCAGGCGCCGCAGACATGACCGTGACGATTTGGAATTCTGTGACTGGCGCAGTGGTCACCACCTTGCGCGGCCACGAAGGCGTCATTACATCCCTCTGTTACAGCCGGGATGGAACGCGCCTGGTTTCCGGATCGACGGACCAGACTTTGCGTATTTGGAATGTCGCCACAGCCAAGGAAGAGCGCATCATCAAACATGAAGGCGCCTCCGTTGATTGTGTTGCCATTAGCACGGATGGCAACCTCATTGCATCAGGTGCAGATGATGGGATTATCCGAATCTGGGATGCGAACTCAGGCTATCTACGTGTCGAACTTGCCGGACACGAGGGATATCTCAGCTCCCTGGAATTCTCACTTGACGGGCGAATGCTGGTCAGCGGATCGGAAGATGGAACCGTACGCTGTTGGGATCCTGTTGCGGGTAAGTCTTTGCACACGTTAAAGGGACACACCGCCTATGTGACCGATGTGGCAATCAATCCCGACAGAACGCGAGTTTTCTCCGCATCCGAGGATCGAACTGTACGTATTTGGAATGCACTAACCGGGGCACAGATCATTGCACTTAATGGCCACGACGGGATTGTCACCTCGCTGGCTTACGATCCGACCGGAACCATGATTGCAACTGCCTCGGAAGATCAAACCATCCGCCTGTGGTCTGCCGGTTCGTTTGATGATGTCAGCAATGTAGCCGCTGATGTTGCCGGTGGTCTTCTCCCGGGTATCCGAGCAGTCGGATTCTCGCCCGACGGAACACGTGTTGTCACCGGTAATGAAGATTTTATAGTCACGATCTGGGACGCACTGACAGGTGTCAATTTAGGCAACGTAACAGGCCCCACCGCTGCCATACGATCGGTTGCGTTCAGCCCAGATGGCACACGATTCGCTTCAGCCTCCGATGACAAGACCATTTATGTGTGGGATGCACAGACGGCCGCCCTACACGGCACGCTGCAAGGGCACGAACGTTTGATCAGCGCTGTCGTGTTCACCCCTGATTCGCGCCAACTGATATCCGCATCGTGGGACGGTACGGTTCGCCTTTGGGATGTGGATGCACTTACACAGACATCGTTATTTGATTTAGCCGAATCAGTCAATGCCATCGCCTTATCGCCCGATGCAACTCTCATCGCCGCTGCGCTCTCGATGGGTTCAATCATCATCCTGGATTGGCGCGATGGATCCGAGATCGCCGTCCTTGAAGGCCAGGCTTCGCGGATCACCTGTATCACGTTCTCACCGGACGGATCTATGATCGCAAGCGGTTCTTCCGATGCCATGATCCGCACGTATAGCGGCAATAAATTCAGTGAAGTCCATGTTCTGGAAGGACACACAGATGTGATCAACGGGCTGGCATTCAGCCCCGATGGGACGAGACTCATTTCCGGATCGTCCGATCGAACCATTCGCATCTGGGATAGCGCGCGGGGTGAAGCGATCACAGCGCTGCCGCGCAACTCTGAATCGGTCGATTGCCTGACGCTCAGCACCGATGGAAAACGCTGCGCCACTGGTTCTCTCAGCGGTAAATTACGTATTCGTGATTGCGCTAATCCATATGATCGCTACCTGGAGCGCCGTGACATCAACCTCGCCTCGGTAGCAGCGACCACACTCTTTAAGCGAATGCTGGATATGGGAATCAAACCAACAGACATGATCGAACACGCTCGACTTGATGAGGGCGCTAGCCCAGTCGAACTTAAATGTCTTGAGAATTGCATCTTCTCACACTGTTGCCAAGTTGCAAATAAGTGAACTCCATTGCAACATACGCCCATATGCTGCGCGGATCAGTCGAGTGCCTCAAGTGTGACATTATCCTGCTTCCTGTTGATACCTTGGTGATATGTTATCTCGTATTCAAGGTCCTTGCTCTCAGCGGACTTGATCTGTGCGGAGAACTGCGGGCTGCGATAATCATGCAACTTGGGATCCAGTTCGCTGGTGAAGACGACATGCCCCTGAAAGCTTAGCCGAATCTCAACCTCAATCGCTTTGTCACGGTAATTGCGAATGCGCTCTACGCGTTGTTCGTGTTCATCCCATCCACCAACTGGGTAGTTATTACGGATCTTCTGCCCTTGGGTTGGACTGAAGTATGTCTTGACATTTTCAGTACGAAACCAGAAGTCGTCGCGCCAGCTTCGCAGGCGGAGACGTTCGTAAATCACTTGTGGATCGGATCCAAGGTTCAGCTCAATCTCCTGCCCGATAGGAACATACTTTGAGCTGTAAGCGGTCAGGAACGACAACCCATCCCGGCCGTTATCGCGAAAGAGTCGAACCACCCCATCTGGTAGAGGCGTCTCACCGAGACTGCTCGCCTCATCATTGCGAAGTATGAACAACCGCACAAGTTGATTTCCGTACTCCGCAGGTCGGTATCGGTACTTGATCTTAAACGGCACACTCGCGCCTTGGAACAAGCGCAGGCGCTTGGACCAAGTATGTGCGATCGTTTCAGTGCCCTCGATTGTAAAAATGAAATATTCCGACAAGCCTTGCTTCACAATCGCCTTGGGGGCCTGAGCTGCCTTATTCATGTCCCAGGCAATACTGTTGTAGACACGACTTCTTGATTCACTCTTGAGATGTCGAACTTTCCCGCCACCAAATATCTTCCTAAAATCTTCCTCTGACACCAAACCGCGGCGTGCAAGGTCTGCAATTCTTTCGACGAGATTGATTTGACCCACTACAAGTCGAACCTGCGCGTTTTCATAGTCTTCGCCGGAATTGTTAGTGATTCGCACGAAACCGTCGAACGACATCTGCTCTTCAGCGGTGTCCGCCACACATACATAATCCGCGGCCCAGGTGATTCCGCTTGTGAAGTAGCTGATTTCCACGACGGCGCTACCGTTGAAATCACTCTGCACATTCCAATACAACATCTGTGGCTTATCATGTGGGAAAGTTGTGTCGAGGATATCCAACTCCTGAGCATGGGTCTTAAATCGAAGATCAACACTCGTCGGATCAATCAGTGTGTTGGCCCATGAGAATTGAAGTGGATTATCACCTTTGGAAAACGTGATATGGCGCGTCTCCCGGACCAGCGTCAAATCTTCGCTATTGTAAATCGTCAGTTGCACAGTGTCTCGCTGAGGAATCGTCGAGACATCGACGTTATCTGCGTAGCTAGCGGCAACAGGCAGACCGATCGCCAAGAGGACCGCGTTTAGATTGTGCTTGTGAAATAATGTCATCTGTAGTGTCCTTGGAATCCCATGTACGGCGCAGATCAGTCCAATGCCTCGAGTGTGACGTTCTCTTGTTTATGATTGATGCCCTGGCGGTAGGTGATCTCGTAGCCAAGATCAGCTTGCTCTCCAGCCTCGATCCGTGTGGAGATTTGGGGTGATCGGTAATCGTGCAATAAGGGATCCAAATCGCTTGTGAAGATAACATGTCCGAGAAATGTCAGTCGAAGCTCCAAATCAATGGGTTTGTCACGAAAGTTGCGGATGCGCTCGAGGCGTTGTTCGTGGTCATCCCATCCACCAACTGGGTAGTTATTACGGATCTTATGCCCTTGGGTTGGACTGAAGTATGTCTTGCCATTATCAGTACGAAACCAGAAGTCGTCGCGCCAGCTTCGCAGGCGGAGACGTTCGTAAATCACTTGCGGATCGGGCCCAAGGTTAAGCTCGATCTCCTGCCCGATAGGAACGTACTTTGAGCTGTAAGCCGTCAAGAACGATAACCCGTCCCGGCCGTTATCGCGAAAGAGTCGAACCACCCCATCTGGTAGAGGCGTCTCGCCAAGGCTGCTCGCCTCGTCATTGCGAAGTATGAACAAGCGCACAAGTTGATCACCGTATTCTGCGGGGCGGTATCGGTACTTGATTTTAAACGGCACGCTCGCGCCTTGGAACAAGCGCAGGCGCTTGGACCACGTGTGCGCGATGGTTTCCGTGCCCTCGATTGTGAAAATGAAGTACTCCGACAGGCCTTCCTTCACAATCGCCTTGGGTGCGCGAGCAGCAGCATCCATTTCTCCAGCGAGACCGGAATAGGCGAGACCCCTTGCTCCTTTCTCCAACCGGCGAACCCTGGCGCCCAAACGTAGCTGCTCAGATGCTTCCTGTGACACCAAGCCGCGGCGTGCAAGGTCTGCAATTCTCTCGACGAGATTGATCTCGCCCACGACAAGTCGCACTTGTGCGTTTTCATAGTCTTCGCCAGAATTGTTCGTGATTCGCACAAATCCGTCGAACGACATCTGCTCTTCCGCGGTGTCCGCCACACACACATAGTCAGCTGCCCAGGTTATACCACTTGTGAAGTAACTGATTTCAACGACCGCGCTGCCGCTGAAATCACTCTGCACATTCCAATACAACATCTGCGGCTTACTGTGTGGGAAAGTTGTGTCGAGGATATCCAAGTCCTGAGCATGGGTCTTAAATTGCAGATCGACGCTCGTTGGATCAATCAGTGTGTTGGCCCACGAGAATTGAAGTGGATTATCGCCTTTGGAAAATGTGATATGGCGCGTCTCGCGAACCAGAGTCAAATCTTCGCTATTGTAAATCGTCAGTTGCACAGTGTCTCGCTGAGGAATCGTCGAGACATCCACGTTGTCGGCATAGCTAGCGGCAACAGGCAGACCAATCACCAAGAGAGCCGCGTTTAGATTGTGCTTGTTAAATAATGTCATCTGTAGTGTCCTTAAACTTCCGTCAATGTGTCGTGATAAGCCAAACTACCAGTCCGTTGTGTACTCACCATTCGTTCTTGATAATCACATGAAGCGTGTGGACCTGCTTGACAGCCTTTTGGTCGTCTCCGCGCGGCGGCAAGGTGATATGAAACACAGGCCGATCGGCCGTTGATTTGTCCTTATCAACTTGCTTCAGTGTTCCGGTTGTGCCAAATGTCCACTCTACGTTCCGACCGGTGTTTCCACGTATCTCAGTTCGAAGAGCCGGCATGGACTCAGCCAGATCCAGTACCACAGATTTATCTTTGAAATTCTCGATCTCGTACTTCACGATGATGTCGTAGTCGTAGAGTTGGCCAAGAACTCGCTTTGTGGTCATGCGCTCTATCGTGCGCTTGACAACGATGTCCTTTGCCACGCCCAGATACAGCGACACTTCGTCATCACGCGGCGTAAAGGAAGCCCAATCCTCGCCGAGAAACGCAACCGTGCCGTGTCCATCATCCTGAAAGATCCGTGCCTTACCCGGCATCAATGGGAACTCGCCCAAGCCATTCTTCTTATCGTTGATGAGAACGTAGTGCATGGGAATGCGAATTTGTTTCTTAGCAGCATCCAGATAGCCATGTGTTGCGAGGTCGGCCGTATATGTTTTTTTAACTGCGACGTTGCTGAATTTGAATAACAAAAGCCGCTTCGTCTCGTTGATCCCGATCGGGCGTTCCAGGCGCTCACCAAATCCCGCCCACATTCCTGCATACCCAAACGCTTCGTTGGAGTTGTTGTGCAACTGGATATATTGCCACAAAGTCAATGTCTTCTCATCATTTGAAGCGATGGCGCGATACATGAACGTCTTATCAAGCCCGCCAATGATGTAGCTGATCCGCACTCGCGCCGATCCTGCTTTGGGCGAGCTGACCTGCCATGTCAGAGCGTTCACGCCCGGAGGATAGGAAACCGAGAGTACCCGAATATTGTCCGGATCGGTGAGGCAACGGAATTGAATGCTGTCTTTATCAATATTGGTATTGGCCCAGGCAAAAACCACGTCGTTGACGCCTTGGGCCAGTGGAACGATACGCTCCTCTTCAACCAGCGTTGTGTTGAAATTGTCCAGTTGAATCTCCACGCGCTCACGAGCCGGAAGCGTTATCAGCTTCACATCCGCTTGCGCATGACTGGCTAGCAGCGCCGCTACCACTGCGGATAACGACAACACTTTGGAAGAAGGAATTCGGTGAATCATGGTGCGGCTCCCTTGTTGGATTACGCCTTTTAAGATCCAGGCTATCGGACCTACCGACCCGATTTGCCTGCAATGGGAACGGGAAAACGGCCGCTCCAATAGCCAATGGCCTCAGATCCCCGCGCGTCTCCAATTAATCGGTGAATTTCTCCTGAAACTTGGTGTTGGGTTGCCTGATTGTTTCAATTGAATCAACTCCTACATTGTGTGGTGAAGTAATTCTTGCAACCTTCATATTCCTATTATTCGTGGGCCAGACGCGCACAAATGCGCTTACAGAAATGAAAGTACAGGGAAAAGTAGGATTTGAAGCACAGTGGGCCGTGGAGAACCACTGAGTAGAATGAAGTAAATACACTTAAGAATTCTAGATGTCGAAGGTCCGTCCGCCCAAGCAGGTTGCATATTGAAGCCGGGGCAAGCCTTAATGCCATCCCCACTAATGTCGTAGCGCAGCGAAGATCCGCCTATGGCGGACCAAGTGCCAAGTGCCTTCTGCACCTAGATCTATTTCATATGTTGGCGGAGCCTGAGGGACGATCTCTAAGCTACTGGGCTCGCTACCATCTAGAAAAGATCGCAAACAAGGATTTGAAGAAGTAGGGAAAAGTGGAACTAGCGCCCCCTCGGCACGCTGCAACAAACTCCACCCAAGAAAAAACGACTCCCGTCCCATTTTCTTTCCCTGCAAATTGCTGGGGCTATTTCTTTGCATTGGTCTTTTCTTCTTTCGATTTGTCCGCCTTCTTAGGGTAGTAATCTAAGTGACTTGCCATGGCATCAATTATGGAGCAGGCTAGTTTAGTTGTCATTTGTAGCCTAGCTACCTCTTGTCTTCGCAAAGAATCTGCTGGAAGGAGAACGGCCGTGTGGAAGTGCAAGATAGCAGTATTTGATTCAACAATAGCCATTATGCTCATCGAATCTACCCAAACAGTATGTAGTGATGGATCAATTTGAATCGGCAAGTCCGCAACCGCTACTTGTACTTGGCCCGATGTAGGCGAGAGGGTTTTGGGTTTCATTGGTTTCTTTGTTTGTGATTTGCTCATTTGTTTCACCAATATCTGCTCTGATTGTATTAGTCGACTCGGTTGCTTCACTAGGTCTGCTTTGTTCGGAAACGAGACTAACTTGAATTGGACGTTCATCTTCTTCCTTGGCTAAGTTGAATTGAACGTGGAATTTCAATGCGTTTGCAATCTTTACCAACGTACGAATTGAATGTCCGTCGTAATCAGCATTTTCAACACGGGCGACTGCCGATTGGCTTGTTCCAATAAGTACAGCGAGTTCGGTCTGAGTGATACTGCGTTCTGTTCTTGCTTCATAAACCTGCTCTGCAATATCAGCAGTAATATCCGATAGCTGAATCTGTAGCTGCAATTCAGCATCATCACCGACCATTCGTTCCAGAATTTTGATTGCATCTTGCGTCATTACGTTAGTCCGGTTCGGTATAGGTGTGTAGCTCTGGATTAGCTTCAAACCTACGCTTCCTGATAATTGCTCTTTCCTATATCTGAGTTTTCTACTGCTCCTTCCTTGCTACATCCGTGAGCAAGGACTGCTTTTCCTTGACTAAAGAAGTAAAGAATCCGGTAGTGAACATTCATAAAAGTTGGACGCAATTCACGAATGTCGTCCCTTAGTAAATCTGCTGTTGGTCGTCTCAACTCGTATCCAAAAGTTTCAAGACGGTTGACAAAACTAATGCACTTACCTTGCACCTTCTTGTCCTGTCCTTCTAGCCATTGCTTGACAGGGGCAGTACCATCAACTTCACAGTAGAATATCACTTCCGTTTGAGGCACTACCCAAATCCTGTACTACCATTATCTCAAATTTGATATACTAAGGCAAGTATAAAAGCAAGTCAAAGTCAAAATCGGGCTATATTATACCAAACAGAGCGCTATCAAAGGGCAGAATACAACAATCCCGTCTGATAATCAGCAAAAAGGCTCCGCACTTTGCGCGGAGCCGTTATATATCAAGAACAGTTGGGTTGGACATCATCATGTATTGCTACATGATTATCCCGTTTGAGCCCCCACGGATTGCTATCCGTGGGCGTCAAGATTGGGGCGAGGCTGTAGACAGTAGGGGCGGCAGGTGCTTGATCCTGCTCATCCCCAGTTACCTAGAAGAATAATCAAGTCGTGGATACCAACGGTGCAATTGCCGTTAAGATCTGCTTGGCAATCCTCGCAATGGTTACATGGTCCCCAAGAGTTTAAGAGGATCAGAAGATCAATGGTGCTAACTGTATCATCTCCGTCGAGGTCGCCGAGGATCGTGACATCGAACGTGAAGTCAAATGATGCTTGGCCTGATCGGTCTGGGGGCACATCGTTGTCGATGAATGACCCAGCTTGAACATCCAGGACATAAACACCATGTTCGAGGACGCCGTCGGCTTCTAGGGCATGCTTGTTGATTCCTCCATCAGGCGGGGCCTGGATGGACCGTTCAAATACCAGGTTGCCTCCGATCTCACCCTCCCATAATCTGGCCAGAGCACCTACGTCATCGTTAGCATCGGGTAATGCCTCCGCGATCATCATGCCATCGAGAGTAAACCTGCTCAACGACGGCAACTCAAAGGTAACCTGGAAAATGGAATATCCAAATGCATGAATTACATCATGGTCAGGCCCAGCAGCTTCAGATCTGCCGCTGCCGGAAGCGGACATGAATGAATGGCCGATTTGCGAATGCTGACTGGCAAATCCCAAGCCTAAACCGGAATCGCAGCCAAGCACTGTTTCTACATGGCTGTCAAATGGTCCAAATCCCTCGGCCGCGTTTTCGTCGAAAGTCTTGTCTAAGCACTGCGGGACAATCAGAAACGTATTGACCGATCTCTGCTGATGGAGAGGGACGATCGTCTGTGCCGAAACCTCCCCACAGATAGTTAGAATTGCAGATACCGCAAAGACGCTAAGGACGTTGGTGGTGTATGGTTGTGTACGCATGACTGAGTCTCCTCTAGGGCAATGATTCCAGCCGTCACCGCAACAACGTCGAGGAACGCTCTTCGGCAGGTGCCGTGCCCCGACGGAACCCTTGCTCCACACTTGTATAATATACCAATGTCCGACCTGCCCACGGTTATTGCTAGAAACAATAAAAAAGGTTGTGCCGGCTAAGGCTGCTGTGAGTTGACGACCTGGTTAATCCCTACCCGAGCCTCGCTCAGACTTCGTTAGAACGTATTTTAATTGGAATTTGTAATCAGTTCAGCAAAGAATCTATTGTTTCTTTAGCTGGCTTTTTGC
>JACZRS010000002.1 GCA_022574595.1 Planctomycetota bacterium
CTTGGCATGATTAAAGACAGAATATATGCCATGGATTCAGTTTGTTCGCACCAAGGTGGACCACTCGAGGAAGGATGGTTAGAAGATTATGATCTTATATGTCCTTGGCATCAAGGAATTTTATTAATAGCGGGAATCGGCCATCCGCACTTAATTTGCCTGCTCCCATGATTTGGTGTTTGTGATCAGCTATTTTCTCTGCAAGAGTGCTGCCTGCAAGAGGTCCATTTGCGATTATGGATTGGCCATCAGCAATGGCGCTGCCTAGGTCCGCAATTTCCCAGGATTCGCCGATTTTTGCTCCATCCGGCAGATCCTTGCCCAAATCCTCTAAACGCCGACCGCCCCATACTTTTTCTTTCAAGAGTGGCTTAAAAATAAGTGGATAAGAAATCATGATTTTCCAGGCGATTATCGCAATATATTATGGCAGGATGTGTCAAGTTATATAGGCATACAATATGCTGAGCGTCCTGAGAGTGATTGTTGTTGACAGATCATATGAGGATTAGGCAATGCGAACTAGAAACGCGTTAATCGTTACTTTGCTTGTTGTTGGGTTTTTGAGTCCTCTTAGCACTGCTCAGGTTGTAATTAACATGCCTCCGCCCGCTCCTAAAGCAACACATGTAAAGGTAAAAACTCAGCCAAATTCTACTGCCTCTGCTTCTGTTTCTACCAAGTCAACATCGTCAACACAATCGCAAACGCGTGAAGGGGATATCGCTATTAGGCGATATGTCCGTTCACGTTCGGGGCCGAAGTACACATCGGGTATATATGATTATCGCAGGTATGGGTATGGATACGGATATGGGTATGGTTACTACGGCTTTTACTCGCCGTTCTTTTTTGGATTCGGTGGAGGCCATCACCACCATCATCACAATGGTCACAAGAGTGATTCAAAATAAAGTTTTTGCAACCAGCTCCCCGTTCTTTCTCTTTTAACCTTTAACCCCCTTCTTCCATATCCTCGTAGGGTCAAGCCCTACGGCTAAACCTATTGCCTTGATGCCTTCTCCTATCCGGCTACAACACCATGCCGGTAATTTTGGCTTCAAAGACTATTGAACCGTTGACGATACCTTGGGTCGCGCTAATAAAACGCTTGGGTTTGTGGGAAATTTCTTCTACTAGAAGGTAAAACGTATCGCCCGGTACAACCTGGCCGCGAAATGCAACTTCATCACATCTGGTAAAGCCAACGAATTGGTTCTTGTCGACTTCTGGCCTGGAGCGATGCACGATGCTGCACAATTGCGCCGCAGCTTCTATCATCAATACGCCCGGCAGTAGCGGTCGGCCAGGGATATGAAATGGAACCCAGAACTCATCGTGTTTTACGTGCTTAACACCCAGGCTGTATTTGAAGTCGTCCGCAAGCCAAATGACATGGTCAAGATGGCGCATATCGCCAGCTTGTGGATTGATTTGTCCTACTTCTTCAGCAGAAACATCCACTTGATTCAGATCGATCTTAGAAATATCAAATAGCGGTTGCGCAGCCACAACGTATCTCCGACAGCAAAAGGGGGGGACGCAACAGCATTGCTTGGTAAAGGGGCTATTAGAGATCAAAAGCCCCTGCTGCAACTAGCAGCTAGCCAAGCGCGTTTTGTTTGGTAGGTGCTGTCGTTTAGCTGCGGGCGCCAAGAATCCCTACTCTCAGTTCCTGTGCTACCTTTTTGATTTCTTGCATAGCCTTACGAACGCGAGTGCCAGCGGCCTTGTTTCCACCTTCCGCTTTTGCTACGTCGTCTGCGGCGTCCTCAATAAGCTTCTTTAATTGCTCATAAGATTCCATGTTAATCCTCGTTACTGCGTGATTCATCCACACTTTTAATACTGAATCGGCTGTAGCGACGAACGCTCCAGCCTCCACCGCCATCATATCGGTTCACTGACCATCAGTACAGCACACTAGAAGGCTGTTTTTGGGTGTTTGTTAAGTATTTGATCGGGAAAATAGTGCGATTTTTGCCTTTCATTTTAACAATTTGGCCAATTCCAGGCAGGATTTGAAGGCCGGATGGGTCGATTCACCCAACAATTCGTACATCGCAGATAGCACTCCTGTGACTATGGCACCCGATTTTTCCATGCGTTTTACAGCCGGCGCAATCTGATCCGGTTGGCTTGCGGAAATCGCATCAGAACAAATAAACGTCTGCCAACCACTATCTTGTAGATCGAGAACTGTTTGCAATACACAAACGTGTGCCTCGATCCCACAGATCAAAATGTTAGGCCGACGCCAGCGTTTTAACTCATCTAGCACAACATCAACCGCAGCGCTAAAACGCATCTTTTCAACTCGCCTTGAGGGATCACCCATTGCCGACGCTACTTCGTCGACCGTTCGTCCCAGGCCAGCGGGATATTGCTCTGTTACTAAATAGGGGATGCTTAAGACACCTGCCAATTGAAGTAATATCGCACAGTTATTGATGAGTCGATCACGATCGCCGATCGTCGGCATCAAGCGTTCCTGAACGTCAATAACAAGTAAGGCAGTCGAATCAATATGTAGTCGCGCAATAGGCATGTATAAAGTGTAGCTAAGGGAAGAGCCATGAGCCATGCGTGATGAGGCACGGCCGCTTCAGCGGCCCGTGTCTTGAACCGAGATTGGTGGTTTCTTGGAGGAGGGGACTAATTAAAACACAAAAGCCCACGGAGAGCTACGAAGATTGAGAAAATTTCCTTTCACTGTAAAGCCAGCGATGGCATCGCCGGGGAACATCGCTTATCTCAAACTAAATAAATCCTGACACCTATTCCTACCCTATTCCTACCAGGACCAACCCCGGCTCGTTACCGGGGTTGTTCTTTGCGCTGTGTAGCGTTGGTGCAGTGGTGACTCACTGGTTACCATGACTGGGGCAACATCATCGCCACTGTTATTGCGGCGCCACTAACGAAAGGTAGATAAGAATGACCCATCCGCTCATCGATGGATTCCGTGATCACATCGCTAAATTCATCGTCCATATCGAAGCAACGTGGGACGAAAGCGGTGAGACAAAAACAATGCATGCCACAGGTTTCATCGCAGCGCCCGCTAGTCATGAAAGCTACAGCGAAGAGCTTTGCGTCGTGATCACAGCGCGGCACGTGGTTGCAGATCTTCCTACTCACGAAGTAAGGTGGAAGCTAACCCGCTATGCCGAACCGGGACAGCAGAATGCGACGTTTGAGTTCAAGCTTCCCGGATTGATGCCATCATTTTCAAAGATTCCAGGGGTCATACGAACGTTCAAACCCAATTACGATGCCGCCGCGATTGTTATTCCTCTGGTAGCCGGAGTAACGCCACCTTTTCTAGAAGTAGAAAAGGAGTTATTCCCGCCGGTCATAGCACCCGGTAATGCGGTTCGCTCGGGAACTGAAATAGCATGGGCAGGCTACCCGTTTTTAATCACGCAGTTTCTCAAACGTCCGCAGTTGTGCGTTTACCGAGGTATGGTCTCAGCCGCAGTCCTCGATATAGATCCTGGAATGTACATCGTTGACGGCCACGCCGCTCAAGGAGTTAGCGGTGGGCCAGTTTGGCACAGTGACGATAAGTCACACCGCATCATTGGCGTTGTATCTTCCTACTTGCTTCACGGTGGGGAAATGCCTGGTCTCTGCCATTTCACGCCGGTAAATCAACTGACCAAATTCTTGTCGGATGGAATCCAACTTGATGAAGAGAGTGAAGATAAATAACAACAGTGAGCCAGCATTATTCCGTCGCGACAAAAGTCTTATCCGAAAAACTAATAGCGGTGAGTAGGGCTTGGCCGTATTTATCCCATAATTGTAATTGGCCTAAGCGGCTGGCGGAGTTTGGTAGTTCTAGTGTTATGATTGGGGTGCCATTAGATTTGCCGAGGAATGAGCCTAAGCAGAATGAGAAACACGTTTGGCCGGCGGGCTTGACCCGCTGCGATTTGGAAAATATGTTTGGCTTTGCACAATGCACTGGTTACTCAAAGCAGTAACCAGTGGTACCAATATTTGTAATACTTACCCGGACCCCGCCACAGGCGGATCTACGACTTCGCAAAGCCTCAGGTCCGGATTGCGATTCATTACTAATATCAAGTGCATAGTTATAAGAAGAAACCCACCCCCTAACCCCCTCCCTTAAGAATGGAGGGGGAATAAGAACGCGACCAACGGTCGCGACTTTACACAAGAAAAACTCCGTGTTTCAAAATTCTTTTCTTACGCTTTGTATTTTACACGGATTGGCTTCACTATTTGCTCTATGAAGGTGTCTACTTGTTGCGGCGCTCTTCCTATAAACGCGGATGGATCTGTTGCAGCATCTAAATCGACGTTGGCGAACATGGGCTCGTTGCGCAATCTCTGCAATAGGTCGTTTTCTGCGGCTTGTTCTTTTACGCGTTGGCCTGCTGCCTGGCTGTGTTTGCGTAATACTTCGTGGGCTTCCTGGCGGTCTGCCCCTTGGGTTACAGCGGCCATGAGCAAACGTTCGCTGGCCATGAAGGGCAGCTCTGCAAGTAGGTTTTTTTCAATGGTTTTTTCATATACAACTAAGCCCGAAGCTACTTCGTGCATTACATCCAGTGTGCCATCTAGCGCAAGAAAAGATTCAGGCAGACTTAGCCGACGGTTTGCCGAATCATCCAGTGTTCGCTCAAGCCATTGGGTGGCTGCGGTATTCAGTGCATTTGCAGGCATCGACATTACAAATCGTGCCAAACTTGTTGCTCGTTCACATAACATAGGATTGCGTTTGTAAGGCATAGCAGATGAGCCAACCTGACTTCTGCCGAACGGTTCTTCGAGTTCTTTACGGTTAGCTAACAGGCGAATGTCGTTGCAGGTTTTATGAACCGCAGTTGCAGCTACTGCGAGACTATTTAGTATTTGTGCATCGACTAATCTGGAATATGTTTGGCCGGTGACTACGAATCGTTTATCGCTATCCCACCCCATTTTTTCCGTAACTAATTCGTCGAGCTTCTCAACTTTTTCGTGATCGCCTTCAAACAGATCGAGGAATGAAGTTTGCGTTCCGGTTGCGCCTTTTACTCCTCTAAAGCGAAGCGTTGCCAAGCGATGTTCGACTTCTTCGAGTGATAATGCGAAATCATGTGCCCATAGTGTTGCGCGTTTGCCAACGGTTGTTGGTTGAGCTGGTTGGTAGTGTGTGAAACCTAGTGTGGGCAGATCGCGGTACTTTGCTGCGAAAGTGCTGAATGCGTCGATGACACGAGCGAGTTTCTTGGCTATTAGTTCTAGGCTTTCTCGCAGGAGAATCAGATCTGTATTGCAGCCGACGAATTGGCTGGTGGCCCCCAGATGGATGATGGGCTTGGCATTTGGCGCGACATCACCTAACGCGTGAATATGGGCCATGACATCGTGGCGAAGTTCGGATTCATACTTCTTTGCCGCCTCAAAGTCGATATCATCAATATGAGAGCGCAGCTCCTCTAGCTGGCTATCTGTAATATGGAGGCCGAGCTGTTGTTGGGATTCCGCCAATGCCAGCCACAAGCGCCTCCATGTAGAGAATTTACGCTTTGGCGACCAAATAGCCTGCATTTGCGGCGAAGAGTAGCGTGTTGCTAAAGGAGATTGGTAGCATTGATCGGGATCCATTTGTACTCCGGATGGGTTGAGCGTATGAGGCCTTATTTGCCAATGGGCGTATTGCCTGGAAACTAAAAGAATCCAGCATCGTACATATTTCAAAGGAATGAACGTGAACGGTGCCAGAGTGAAGCAAAGCAAATCGCAACAAGGACGAAAGCCGGACCAGCCACAGATGGACTCCGATCCATCACGGATGACGCCGATGCGCGAGCTGCAACTACTTCAAGAGTATCGCCTTGGTAAGGCTGAGGCGATTGATGAGCTGCTTGAAAGCTATCAAAGGCGTGTTTATAGCGTTTGCTACCGTATGTTGCGTCATGAGCATGATGCTTTGGACCTTGCCCAGGAGTCTATGGTCAAAATTCTCGAAGGGCTGGATAGCTACGATGGGCGTTCCAAGCTCAGTACCTGGATTATTCGCGTCACCATGAATTGCTGCCTCAGCCACCTGCGAAAACAGAAGGTTAGAAGGGCGAGCAGCCTGGATGGGTTATGGGACGAAGATGGCTCGCCACACATCGCTAACCTGCCTGTACGAGGGGAACTTTCAGGCTCAGATCGCGTCGAACAGGCTGAACGGGCGGCAATCATAACACGTTCTTTGCTTAGCCTGGACCCCCAAATGAGGGCTGTTCTGGTGCTGCGAGACGTTCAGGATTTGGATTATCAGCAAATTGGAACTGTGATGGGAGTTCCTGTGGGGACGGTAAAATCAAGACTTTTTCGGGCTCGGGCTGCACTAAGAGCAGCTGCGGAACTGGAATTTGATCGATCAGCTGACAAGGATGGACATTAAGGTCGCGACCAGAAAATAAAATGTTTGATCAAATCGACGAATCTGATCTCCTTGGCCTAATTGAAGGCGATTTAGCGCCTGAAAAAGCTGATGCGCTATGGGAGAGCTTGCAATCCGAACCTCATGTCTACCAAGTGGTTAAGGCTATGTGTGAGGATCGCAAGCTGCTTCGATCTCTAGATGAGCCAATTTTGCCGATGGGGATTTTAGAATCGCTAGAGCCACAGCTAGCAAGACCAATGCTCATGGCCCCAACAAATGCAGATCTGAGATACAAAGGTCGACAAACCAAACGAAGATATTTTGCCCCAATAGCTGCGGGAATCGGACTTGTGCTTGTCACCAGCGTGTGGGCAGCTTTCTCAGGATTGTTTACCAGCTCAAATGATCTACCTGTTGAAACGGTTGCAAGCAATGTTAGTGATAATGCCACTGCAATTAGTGATGACACTTGGCAAACGCAGACGCACAATAATTTGGCAAATGAAGAATCTGCACCATTAACAATCCCAGCTGGATCCACAATTCATCATTTCGGCCCAGTTGATTTAGCGGCGGCTGAATCAGTGGGCGAGCCAGCAACAGCTAATAACACTTCAGCTCAAATTGTCGCAGCCGATTTTGCATTGGCGCTTACTTTAGATGATGAAACTGATATTGAAACAATCCTTCAAACAATACTAAAAGACTTACCAACTCAAACTGCATTGGTAAGGAACTTTAGCTTTGCTGAAGCTCGACGCTTAGCGGATGATTGGGTGCTTGCTTCCGCAAAACGCCGCAATGTTACTGAGCCAGACCTTCGCAGCGCCAGCATAGGTGGTCCTTCGGATTCTCAGATAAGATCCAAGGTGGCGCGTGAGTTTAATACCTTAGCTTTCCGCGCGAAAAATCAACTAAAAACCAAGGCGAAAAAGCAAATAGACCCCAAATCTGTTAGCAAGCAACTTAGTGGGCCAAAGAGGTTGGCGCCTTCATTTAAGCAGCAGCTTACATTTTCCATGCATGGGGCTACTTATACAATTGCTATCCCAGCATCCAGGCTAAACGAAATTCTAGCCAAGTTGCAGAGCGATCCTGCTCGATCAACGACTCTAAAAATGTTGACGCTGGATAAGAATCGTGAGAGTGAAGCACCGAAAATCAATTTGCCAAGGCTTACCGACTACACCTTGGCGCGCCAAGAAGCGGATCGCCTGACTAACTCAGGCGCAGATACTATTATTCTGCTGCCAATTATTGTTAATTGATTGGGCGTTTTTTCGCAATTAACTAAAATTACTCAACCGGACTCCCATGCTTTGGTTCTGTTCCTTGCCTTAGCCTTGCGATATTCGTGCGGTGTTTATATGCAATTAATAACGCCATCGCAACAGTAACTATAAGTGGAGCAGATGCATGCATAATGTACTGGGCAGTTTGCGACAGTGGTTGATCCATTGCCTTTGGCGGGAGGATGCGGAGAAAATAACCAATGGGCAAACTTGTTGCCGCTAACATGCTGGCGACGGACACATAACGCGTCAATTTTAATACACCGTACCAGACAACCATCGCTCCCAATGCTGGCAGTGTAAGCAGCGGCCACATCGCTAACATCGAACCAAAGCCTGTCGCAACACCCTTGCCACCTTTAAACCCCAAAAACGGCGAACACATGTGCCCTAAAACTGAAGCGAAAGCTACGGCCAGCCACAACCAAATTTGACTGGCTTCCATACCAACTACATCTTGGCCTAGCAGCCCGTTCATTGCACCTGCCACTATCACAGGCATGGCGCCTTTACCCATATCCAGGAAAAAACAAGTAATCCCAAAGCTGCGGCCAAGCACGCGCCCAACATTGGTTGCGCCAACGTTTTTTGACCCAACTTCTCGTATATCAATACCCTTGGCTTTACCAATTAGAAAACCAAATGGTATAGATCCCAAGAGGTATGAGCCTGCAATACATAAACCCCAATTTAGCATTATTATTTTTCACCCTCGCTGAATGAAAGAGCCAGGACAAATGTAAATAGTCCAAACATATTTCCGTTAAGATGATAAGCATCAAAGACAGCACCAATTAACCAAATAACTAGTACAAGCTTTGTTCCGTAGCTAAATACGTTGTCAAGCTTTGGCGAGCCTCTTGCAGCCAGAGCTAGAACAAAAAGTGTTGCAATAATAATTGCACCGATTACTCCGGTAGTGGCCAGAACCTGCATGTAAACAGAGTGGGCGTGATGCTCTTCCAGTGATAGATCGCCTAATCCCAATTCGCCGATGGCTTTTCCAAAACCGCCTGCGCCCGAGCCTTTCATTGGTGATTTCGTAAAGATTTTCCAGGCTCCGGACCATCGGGCCAAACGTGTACCCACATCGGAATCAAAATCACCGTCCATTGCCTGCTGCAATTGTGTGATTGTTTGCTCGATCCTATTTTCAATAAAATCACCCTTGGCAAACCACGCAGCTCCCCCGCCAATAACCCCAACCACGACAATGACAATGACTGTTTTCATTGGCAAATAGCCTTTGGCGCAAAACCACACGAATCCTATCAATAAAGCAATCGCAGTTGCGATCCAAGGCCCTCTGCTTCCTGTCATGATAAGGCCAGCTGCTGCGATAATAGCTCCAATTACCGAGAGCCAGCGCAGCCATCCTCGACCTTTAATTAGCGCAGAAAGATGCCAACATATTGCTGCACCACAAACAGTTGCGGTATTAATCGCATGAATCCAGCCATTTAATCGTCCAGCAAAAACAGGTTTATTTCCAAACCATTGAAAGTACTGTGTTAGCTGAATGAAGTTAGCGAAGACGACCCCGATTAGAAAAGCGCCAATGAAGAGCCGCACATGCCCAAGTACAGGCCAAAGAAGAATCGGAGTTATAACAACGCGAAATGTTTTAAGCTCATTTAAACCGGTCTGTTGATCCAAGCTCCAAAGAATTGAAATGCTGTGCCAGGCTGTCCAGGCAAATAACAGCCAGAGTGTGTGATTCTTGAATAGTCCTGCGTAGCAATCTCTAATACGTAGTGCACGGATTATACTAATGGCCACCAAACAACCCCATGCGATTTCCTTTGGTGCCGTAGCAATCGGAAGCAATAAGCAATATAAAAGTGCAAAGAATAAATGTATGTAGTGGCCGAGGGGATCGAGTTGGCGACTTAGACCCCATACGCCCAGTGATTCACTGGTACTTTGCTTGGAATTGAATTGAACTGCGTTTGAAAACAGATGCGTCTTCCTGGACTAAATCTCGTTTAAGGTTCGAATAAAAAAGTATCTTCATTGAGTATCGGTGTCTGACAATACTAAAGGATACTCGATAGGCTCAAATCCTGGAATTTGCTCTCCTGATTCAAGCGACTGGGCAATTTCATGCTGATATTGAGCTATATAAGCTAGCAACTGCCACTCATCAGGTTTGTGTTTGTAATCAAAGGTTTCTGGATACGCATCAGCAATATCAACGCCTTGGACAATATGCCTAAATAGAAGGACTACTCCGCTTGCCCTCTGCGCGCCCGCAGCACAGTGTACCAATAGAGGATGCGTACTTTCATCCTGCATCATTCTTAGAGCCTGTACGTAATAGTTGGGATTGCCCGTGCCATCGCCTTTAAGATCAAATCGAACTCGCGTTACTCCAAGCTCATCTGATATCGCTTGTTCGTTTATCTCGCCTTGTGAATCCAAGTGAAAAGCACCAAGATCTAGAATAGTTTTAATGTTGTTTTCCGCAATTACCTTGCGAAGCATTCGAGGGGTTAGTCGTCCTGAACGATAGATTTGACCACTTTCCACTACGCCGAAGTTGCGCGCAATGAATTGGTATCGCGTTTTCTTTATTCCATAAATAACACCGGCAACGATAGCGATGATGATTATTATTTTGAGAGCGATGATGATTATTATTTTGAGCAGACCACCGCGACTTCTAGATTGCGCAGTTTGCGTGGTAATTTCCAACCTGACTTTATCTTGATCTTTACTCATTATTATCTCTGATATTCTTTATTGCTTCGAATTCCGAGTAAGTTCAAGTAATCTCATGTGCTTAGCTGTTGCGTGCAAGCCTGATCCAAATGCTGCTATCCAACCTTGCCAACCATCCAGCCAGGCGCTGCCTAATACCAAATGCTTAAAAACTGTTGCGGTAGGGGAGATCAACAGCTTTGAAAAACTACCTCGTTTACCTTCCTCGAAATAAACCTCCGCAGCTTGTACGCCATGCATAGCTTGCTTAAGAATAAAATCTTTAGTATCTGTTATTGCATCATGAATAAGCAATCCCTCAACACGCCCCACTCGCCCATCGACTTCCAATCGTTCATGATAATTGCCAATCCATCTGCCCTTATCTTTTCTGACTAATCGAGTTTTCCATTCTGGCTGCCAGGTATGGTACATCTCTTTATCACCGAACCAAAGCCGACGATTCATTTCATATCCATTTATAGCAGGATCATTTTTTTGGATGACGTTCCTGATTTCATTTGCGAGATCCTTATCAAGTGATTCATCACTATCCAAACTTAGTATCCATGCAGATTCGCTAAGCCCAAGAGCGAATTGCTTTTGTTTGCCATACCCTTCCCATTGGTGATCTACTACTTCAGCTGACAATTCTGTGCAAATGCTTTTAGTTTCATCAGTCGATCCCGAATCAACCACAACCACACGACTAGCGAGACCTTGTACCGACACCAAGGTTCTTCTAATAGTTCGCTGTGCGTTACATGCGATGATGACCACACACAGATCAACCGTTGACATTGAATCACTCATAGATTTGCTACTAATTGATTGTTCATCAGGCAAGATATCTCGCAAGTGGTAATTTTAATCAAAATTGGCTCGCCTTGGATCAAGGTAGTCATCCATAGATACATATAGATGAGTGATTGCTATGCTCATATTGTGCAGAATCCTCCACCACATGCTATTCGATGCTTAAAAGACGCGGGGCCAAGCAGCCTTTGGCTCATTCATCGTCCATCCCAAGAGTTACGCACTCTTAAAAGGTGGCTGTTTTCTCCTTCACTAATAGCCAAGTACATCATTGGAATTTCTCAACCACAACGCCAAGTTCGTGGAGCTATTCGAGCTGCAAAAGCAGGTGTTGATATAGCAAATATAGCTGGCCAACCCAGATTCATTTGGAAATATGGCGTCCCAAATATTGAAATGGAACTCGATTATATAAAAGGTTGCTCAGCCCTGGATGCATTTAGAGCCAATTCCCTTTCAGATCAAGAGCTTCGAAGCGTTGCAAGATTATTGGGACAAATCGTTGCCAAGCTTGCGGTTGCGGGATTTTTTCACCGTGATCTGACTCTTTCTAACATTATTATCGCCGAAGGTAGAGATCCGATTGTCTTGCAATTGATCGATACAGTCGGAATTAGGCAAATGCGGCGATCAATCCCGGAATTTGCGCGCATGCTTGAGCGATTAGCTGTGCAGCCAGCATCTGAAAAGATTGATATTCCATCAACTATTTGGATGCCTTTGTTGTTGGAGGCTTTGCGTCCTTTAGCTGGGCACAATCGCCGAGGAGTTCTTTGCTGGCTGAAAGAACATCGCCAACTGTAATTTTTTGCATATTGCAAATTTTAGGATAATCATCTGCTATTAATTGCTCGGGAAGAAAGGGCTCAGATACGAGAACCCTTTCATTATGACAGTTAATAGCAGTCCATCGATAATCTGTCGGACCAAACAACGAAACCAAAGGCGTTCCCAGCGCAGCTGCAATATGCCTGGGACCAGTATCGTTGGTAATAAGCAATTTCGCTTTCTTAAGAATGGCCTTGAGACTGCCAAGCGTTACGCCACGCTTTATAAGATCAATTACCTGACTCTTGGCTTCATCTACAACAGCTTGCGTGACATCTTTTTCCGCGGGCGAACCGGTTACGAGTACCGCAAGATTGTACTTGCTGGAAAGTTTATCTGCGATTGCTGCAAAACACTCGGCCGACCAACGCTTGGCGGGTTTGTTGGCTCCCGGATTAAGAACAATAAACGGCCGATCTATATCCTTTAGCAATTCATTTGCTTGCTGCTGCTGATCATCGGTTATTCGGAGTTCCATTTGGTTATCAATTTTATCAACCCCTAGTACCAGCTCGGCTAACTGAGCGTAATAATCTAATGTAGGCAAAGGGTTTTCGCTTTTGCGTACAGGATATTTCTGCGTCAATAACCAGGAGCGTCCATCTCGTTGGTAACCGATTCTTGTTTTTGTGCCGCTGAGTTTGGCGACAAGAGCTGAGCGAAAACTATTAGGAAGCAGCAATATGGCATCGGGCTTGGCTGTGCGCAAAAGCTTAGCCATTTTTACCATACCAATTAGTGACTTAGTTTCGCATGAGATGATTTCACTTATCCAGGGCAGGCCAACTAGTAGTTCATCCAGCCCAGGCCTGACAGCAACTGTGATCTTCGTTTGCGGAAGTCTTTCATGAAACGCCCGAAGCAGCGGCGTGGCCATGACCACATCGCCGACCCAAGATGGGCAGAGTACCGCAAGGTGTTTGGTGTCGTTTGTAATCCCTGCCAGGCTCATAACTTATGACTGCCACGACGGGGCTGGGGTCATCCGCGTTTTTCCAGCAGAACTAATGTGATGGTAATAAGTTGTAGCAGCATACCGCCGAGAATCCACTTGACAACGGTATTGAAAGCTTCGGGATCACTAACATGAAGCAAGCCAAAGAATACACAGAGTACCACCATCATCTGAATCACACCCGCAGCCATCTTAAACGGGGTGAGTTCATTGCGTTGCACTCGATCGCTGCGCAGCTCATCGCTCAGATCAAGGATAGCTCTTCGCACATCGCTTAATGCAGCCCTTGTTGCCTCGCTATCTTCTACTTCGTTTGAAGCAACCTCATTAACAGTTGAGGCCTGCATTACTGGAGCAGTTGATGGTTGTGTTGCTTGGGCGACTATTTCATCTTCATCTTGTTCATCTTGCTGCGACTCAACAAACGGCCAATTGGTTTCTACTTCCATAGTCTCAATGTTGATCTCTACAACGTCCGGCTTAGCTTCGACCGTTGTTGTTTCTAAAACTTGTGTTGCAGTTGAACCTTCCTGCTGATGTGTCTCAACTGTCTCAGCAGAATCAGAAAGCGCTTCAGCTACCTGGGAAATCTCAGATTCCTGACTATGTTCTTTGGTTTGGGTTAAAACTGTAGTTAGAGTTTCAATTTCTGCGACTTCTTCGCCGTTATTAAGAATCATCTCCACCGCATTGGCGAAAGTATCCACCGCAAGGGTTGGATTGGCTCGTTCTGCTAATCGCGCACTCTTTGAAACAAGAATTGTCTTACATCCCGCAGCTCGGCCTGCCGCTACGTCGCGCTGATGATCTCCAATCAACCAACTCTGCCTTAGATCCAACTCCATATCCCGAGAAGCTTGGAGAATCATACCCGGGTGTGGCTTACGCCAAGAGTGATCTCGTCGATATTCATCGATAGCGCCCTGCGGATGATATGGACAGTAATAAAATCTATCGATCAGATTTCGCCGACCATGTGCATCAGCTAATAGTTGCGCAATACGTTGGTGAACCGCATCGACATCCGCTTCGGTAAATTTGCCGCGAGCAACACCGCCTTGGTTGGTTACGACTATTAATCTATAGCCAGCATTGCGGAGCTTAACCAGAGCCGGGGCTACTCCATCCAATAGGCGCACGCGCGATGGTTCGCCAAGGTCTCCGGTATTGGCGATTAACGTATTGTCGCGATCAAGGAATACTGCAGGTTCCACCGGCGTAAGGATACCGCATTGATGGGCCATAAGCCATTGTTTGCTTATCGGTCCTTGGAATTGTGGTCGTTTGGTGCAAATTATGTCCATTTTTGGGCAGGAATGAGTCTTGAGGGATGAGTCCTGAGGGATGAGGGAAGAGCCAAGCGCCACAAAGCCATCCTGATTCCATAGAGAATGGCCGCCTTGTTGCAATTAAGCCTTGCTCTTGCCCTAAGTGACGAAAAAGATTCCCGACCCCCATTTCTTCACAGACCCCGGTTTGGGCCGCATTAACAATAATGATTGCTGTCCACCTTTCTTCCTCTATTCTTCCACAAAGTTTCACGCTATAGGCATAGAACCTAGAGCAGTCTTGGTTGATTATTGCGGTTTTTTCTTGTAATTGAGCGGTTGGTTTGGGTACGATGACGGTCGTAGGTTAGAAATTCGTTATTTACAAGGAAGAAATAGCTATGGCGATCAAACGAACAGGATGGTTAATTTGTGGACTGGTGTTACTCATAGGCATGGCAAGCTTGGGTATGCAGCCGACCCGACTGGGAAGCGAATTCACATATCAGGGGCTGCTCAAGCTGTCCGGTGGTGTGCTCAACGATACCGCCGATTTCGAATTCACGTTATTCGACGCTGATGTAGCGGGAAGCATGATCGGGCCGATCGTATCAGTAAACAATGTTACGATTGTGGACGGCCTGTTCACCGTCCAACTCGACTTCGGGGTAATGCCATTTAGCGGCGATGCCCTTTGGCTCGAGATCGCTGTGCGCAGCCCCGCAGGTGGTGGTAAATTCACGACACTATTATCCCGTCAACCACTGACTGCTACCCCATACTCTCTGCAAACTCGTGGCATTTTCGTTGACAGCGACTTAAACGTCGGTATCGGGACAACCAACCCTACAACCAAGCTGGATGTCACAGGCTCAGTAAGAATTGTTGATGGCAATCAGGGTGAGGGAAGAGTATTGACTTCGGATGCAGACGGAGTAGGTATGTGGCAGCCGCTTCCTCCTGGTGGTGGGGGCTTTAGCAATATGCAGGTGTTCTCAATACCGGGAGATACTGATTTCATAGTGCCTGCTGGCGTCACCAAAGTTATGGTCGAAGTCAGAGGTGGTGGCGGTGGTGGAGGAAAAGGCAATGTAGGCGGTGGAGCTGTAGGCCAAGGCGGCAGTGGCGGCGGATATGGAATGGGCATCTTCGCAGTAAGCCCTGGTTCGGTGCATAACGTGATTGTGGGCGCAGGTGGAATTGGGTCAAATGGCGGAACGTGCACAGTCGGTGCGCCCGGGGGTACAAGCAGCTTCGGCGCACTGATCTCGGCAACCGGTGGTGGAGGTGGAGGTGGGTGCGGCTCAAACAGTACACCAGGATCCAGTACAGCTCCGCTGAATATGACCGGCGAAGAGGGACAGCAGTTCTTCAGTTCGGGATCTACGCCAGAAAATCCTGGAGGATCCTGCGGCGACGGCAGCACTATCGGCCGCGGCGGTAATGGCAACGAATTCTTCGGCCGAGACGGTAACCCCGGAAACGTGGTTGTTTTCTGGTAGAAACATCTAAGCAGCGCATGGGTTCTGTGGCCGCGAGAGAAGATCCCAATCCCGATAGAATCGGGATTGGTTGTGTTCTTCGATCAGGAGCGGTCGCATCCTGGTATGGAAAAGATTTTTCACAAATTTCACATTTTTCTACATTGGGAATTCCGGGCGATCACGTTTGGGGAATAAAGGGGACAGGCTACTTATTTAATAAAGTAGCCTGTCCCCTTTATTCCACTTCTTCTAAACGGTTTTGGTAAGCAAGTATTCCTTACCGAAGTCGATGCCTAGTTCAACCCACATCAGTAGGTGGTCGGACATTTGGAATGTTCGCCACTTTGATCGGTAGTAGGTTGTTTTGCTGCGATCACTGCGCGGAGCTTCATCGGGTTTGCCTACCTTTGTTCTGCGATACGATTTACCCATTTTCGCTGCATATTTTTTTTCATCATCATTGGTAAATACTTGGTTGTAGAAATCGTAAACGCCTGCGGATTTAATTTGAAGCCGGTTTGGTCTAATCTTAAATGCTATTTGATCGTAAACACGTTTCTTTTTGCCTATGTTGGTTTCGGGTAGTTGTTGCAACTCATCGGGGATAATGAAGCCGGCATCGGTAATGGCTTTGAAAGTTTTATCTTGCCGACTGTAGATATTGAAATCGCCCAGCAAGATGATGTTGTTTGACCAGGAAGAATCTTCGTCCGCGCGTTCGCTCAGAAAATCTGCAACTAATTGAATTTCCTTAATTCGTTTTGGGTTATTAGGTTTGTCTTTGCCGTAGAGAATATGCACAGTGCAGAGCATAAAATCGAACCAACCCGCACGGAAACCTACTAGGTAGGGCGTGCGATAGAGTTGGTCCGATGGATCGTAGCGCAGGGTTTTTCGACCTTGTTTGATTGCCTTGGGGGGGATGACAACTTCGCCAGCTACACCTCCGAATTTTACTTTTCGTGAGTCAAAGAGGTAGGCAAGTCTCTCACGGTTGCCGGGTGTACCTTCAGTTACATCGGATACTATGAATTTCCAGTTGCCTCCGAGGATTCGCTTAACTTCTTTCAGAGCGGTTAGCTCTTCGCGCACTTCTTGAATAGCGATCAGGTCAAAGTGAGAAAGTATTTCAGCGATGTAGTAGAATGACTCTTTGAGGCGCCCGCCGTATTTTCCTGCTCCGAATTCACGGATATTCCACGTTGCTAGAAGGAGTGTGTCGTTAAGCGTTCGTGGCGGCACATTGCCCGGAGCTTCGAGCGCATCTTGAATATCTAAAAGGCGTTGTGCGGAACGGCGTCCTTCCCGGGATGATGAGTCGATCTTGTAGTAAAAGGGCATGAGTAGTTCCCTTAGCATTGAATAGTGTTGATCACTTTGACTTGTGGAATTTATACAAATTTGATGATGCGTGATAGCAAACATCGGTCTCGGCAAGTTCGCCATTAAAGGCACGATGAAAGAACGTTTTAACGGCAGTATTTGACTTGTTTTTTACAGCTGAGCCCTCAAAGTAGGCGTGAGATTTCTTGACACGAGGCGCATCAGTAAAATCAACATAGACAGCTTGCTGTGAATTGAGCTTGTAAGGGTAGTGTCCGAGACGCGCGAGTTGCTCCTCTCCAGCTTTTATACGCGAAGCTCCAAGCGCAGAGTCATTTTCATTGATGGTTATGTATGTTCTGTTGCGGCATTGAATCTTGTCGATCCACTGGGCGTGCTCTTTGTTGTTCGTATCAGCTGCGACCAACACTACATTATCAAACAGCAAATGATGGCCTCGATAGACTGAGGATTTCAATAAATGCTTATACAGATAGTTACCCATGGAGTGGAGGACAAGAGTAATCTTAAAAGGACACTTCTGGTTTGATAGTTTAGTGATGAGATCATCTCTGCGTTCAGCATTGCGAGGATATTTCTTACAAATCTCTTTGATTTTATCATCAATGAATTCTTTCCTATACTCATTTAGGTACTTATACATTATTGCAAGGCAACGATCCAGCGCTCCGATCGACGCTCGTGCATCGCGCTTATCGCTTTTGTAGCTGAGCGCACCTCTGATTCCCCCACCGTTGGCCGGCCAACTGAATCCGATTACTTCTACGCCGTATGTTTTTGCAAAGCCGTCCATTCTTTCAAGTACTGCTTCAAAGTCATTATTAAAGCCATGTACGAAGAACAATACGTTCTTTCCTTTAACGCCCTTTTTCCTGGGATTAGCTACTCCAAGAACTTGTGCTGCAGCGTATTGGCTGGCATATACGGGAAGAATTGTACCATCGGGCGCGACATTAGGCGTAAGACTCGCCTTTTGCATCATGGAATCATCTACTTTATCAGGCAGGATCGTAATCTTCCAGCCTCTTGAGCTTTTTATTGCTTCGACAAGTCGAAGTTCATTCGGACCTTTGGGGTTTGGTTTATCTCCAATTTTCTTGAATCCTTTAACTTTAGGGTCATCGTCAACTCTGCGATTTGTTATGATGAACATGCGTATGCGTCCTCATTCAGCTTGTTGCGTAGCTGTCATATATAACTCAACTTAATTATTAACTGAGACATTATTTCAGACACTCACTCTCTAGAACTCCGGCTTATATGTGAATTGACCAGTCAAGACTTACTTAGGATGATTCGAACCTGCTATTACTTTTTTATACGTATGCCTTCACCTTCAATGCGTGCTCCTTGTTTTCTTAAGATTTCATTAATCCGTTTTTTTGTAAGTTTGGACGTATCGAATTTTCCTTGTTGCAATAGGTGTGCAACAAACGGATCTTTTTCGCCTAGATCTATTAGACTTTCGAGTGTTTTTGAATTTTCGAGAATCACCTTTGACTCTCGTCTAGCGGCTTGCATCGCTTGTAAGCCAAGCTCACGATCACGTATGTTTTGTGGGAGCTTGCGGACATTTGTTTGTATATATGCAATCGCTTGTTTGGGACGAGTGCGACTGAATATATCAAATGCTAATAGTTTCTTGTCATCGGAAGCTGCACTATCCAAAATGGCATCAAGGTCTTCCTCATCAGCATCAGGATTATTAAGATTAAGAACTGAGAGGTTTAAGTCTTGTGCAGCAAAGATTTCGCGCGCGGTTTCAGGCCCAAAACCAATAACGATGATGGTTGTGAAGCAAAAGACTAATAACGAGAGGTTAAGCTTTGTTACACCAATTGTTTTAAGACGGAGAATGATTACTATCACGCACCAAATACAAAGCAGGATTACCACAACTGATAGGTAAGGCAGGAATATTGAAGGAAAATTAGTGGCAGCGGACTGCGCGAGTGTGGTTTCATAGGACATTGCAATATCACTCCCGATGTTTCAGCGGATAGTGGTCAGGTTGACATACGAATCTTGGAGAAACGCTGTCACTTTTGAAAAATCAAAATTAGTCGTTCAAACTCGGTAAACGTTGCAGCTAAGCGGTAACCAACGTCAGCTGCAGTCTGGCATTTTATCTTGATATCTTTCGAAACATCCGAATTGCCCTTAAGTTTCACAGTGCTGATCTTTGTTTTAATTGTTGCCATAACTTACCTCAATCTTTGAATTTGTATCCTTTAGCTTCCAGAATGGCACGAACCGCAATGACCTGCTTAATGCTTGGATCTTCGATGACGAAAGATTCAAAGTCTTCAATCCCAATGTTTGTTGCAGCGTCATCAAAGTCTTTAATTCCTTTTTTATTATCTGCATCCTCCGTGTCTTTCTGAAATTCCTTCCACTTGACAAGCAGAGGTTTGAGTTTTTCAGCTACATCTTCAGCATCATCAAGTGGCTTGAATCCAGCTGCAAGTGCTGCTGCATCACTAGCATCGTCAGTCATTAATGCAGTAGCAGCTTTCGAAGTAACTGCGATCTTTCCAACTGCTAAACGTTGTCGCACATCAAAGCCCGCATTATCGCCTTTCGCTCTAGCGCCGATAGCGACTACCGCCAAGACCTCCGGTGTTAATGACGGATCATTTTCGACAACTTCACTTTCCACACGTTTGCCATCTACAAGCTTGTATGTGATTGTCTTGCTAGTGGGCACAAAAAAGAGTTCGTGACGAAAGTAACCTAACTTGGCTTCATACAATTGTGTCTTAGCATTTTGTGCCAGGAAAATACCGAGCCCAGTTTCAGTATTTGCGAACACATTTTCGCGCATTAAGCGCTCTGAGCAACCGGTTGTCGTTGCAAATAAAATCAACCCGGTGAGCAGTAGAAAGATACGATAATTTGGGCGTGATGAATTAACTTTCATTGTTTGGATCCCTCCTTGAGATCTGTTGAATGTTGATCGGTAGTAGACTGCGGCATGGTGGGCTTGAAGACATGAAAAACCACTTGGCCATTTTGGTCTGTTTTCGCGTCGAATAAAATCTCTGCGTTAGTTGCGACTTCAATAGTCTGACGACGCAGGTGGCCGATGTGGAGGCCGGCCATATCCGGGCTAAATGAAACGAACGCGCCTGTGGCTTCTAATCCGTAGGCATAAGCATCTAATCCATCTCCTACTGTGTGTTTATCTATTTGATCAGATGTGGTTATGAAACCAATCCCAAGGACGAGATGAGTTCTTCCAGTGCCATCGCGAGTTTGCCAGGAGCAGCCGAACGAAATTGTTGCCATTAACATCGCGGTTAAGGCAACAAAGATCGGCCGCATAAAAGTAGCAAGTAATAAGATGCAGAGCTTCAGCATCACTTTACACCTTCTCCTTAGTCTTGCGTGGCTTGCGCGGCTTGCCGACAACTTCTACGACCGCCGCTGCTCGGCCATAACCATCGTTGGCTGAGCGTAGAGCAGCTGCGCGCTCGGCAGCTGCTTGGTAGCGCAACGTTCTAGTTACGCCGAGCAAATTATGCAGCGGCTTACAACATTTAGGCGTGCATTGGTTGTAGTCACAAAGGATCTTGCAGAGAATCTCGTCTTTGGGCTTAATTGGCTTAGCTTCATCGTGAGTTTTTAGTCGATCAAAGGCATTCGCTCTTTTAATCAGATAATCGTTTTGTGGTTTTTGCATGCCGTTGATGATTTCCCACTGCCAGGTGTAGTAATCGCGTACACCAAGGTGGCTGCCCTGGGTTACGCCGAAGGAATCTACACCTACGCCAAGGAAATCATTTCGCGTTCCCGGCGCATCTCCTTCATAGAAGTATGCGGGGGTGACGAAGTCTGAAACTTCAACACCATCAATTAAGTAGCTGAAGCGTTCAACAGCATCACATACTTCATAAGAATGGAAGAGGTATCGGTTTGAAATCGTCGGGTGTGGGCCTGGCACCCAGATGTTTACTGTGGGATCAATTATTAATTCAAGAACTTCGTGTGAGAGTGTGATTGTCCAATCGCCCGGATCGATGAATACGAAACCAACTGGTATTTCCAGTGTGTTAATGCTGTGATAGCCAAGCGCCCATGCAATTGATCCTTCATCTATAAGGTAAATCACACTATCAGCGGATACGGGATCTTCAAACAATACATCTTCATCGCCAGGACCCCAAGGTGACGCATGCAGCTTACAGATTCTTCCAGCCCCCCAGATGGGCATAAAGTCTTCTGTCACCTGCCGATTTACAGCCCGAATTGCTCGCTGCACTTCTTGATCGTTGAGCGAAGAAAAGTTGATGATGGCAATTGTTGGTAAGCACATTACATTCTCCAGATTTGATCTTTATGTTGCGATACGGATACACTGCGGAGTACGACGTTTCGAACCCAAAAACAAGACCATTATGATTTTCCGTGCAACTTGGCACAATTTGCGAAGCTGGCATACAACCAACGTGGCTCTACCTCACAAGTTTTACCATTGCCTGGTAACCCCGCTTCCCCACTTTACAATAGTCCTATTGCGGCAATGGGCCTTCCTGGCAATTGGCAAGTTACATATTGTTGTTCTTTCTGTCAAGTTAAAATTTCATAACTTGGTAATTCGTAGCATTACTTAATAATACTGATGACCCTTGTAAACAATGTATTTACCTAGTGCATTTACTAATTGATTATAAAGGCATTAGGGGCATTCAAAATCACTCCACTAAAAGTATAAGTAAATATGTACCTAAAACTGTTAGTAAATATGTACGTAAAACGGCATGTAAAACTGCATGTAAAACTGCATGTAAAACTGCAAGTAAAACTGCAAGTAAAACTGATAGAACTACATCCATATAAAGTGGCGGATTCATACAGCCAGCTTATTTGTCCAGCAACTGGGGCTTAGAAGCAAAACTATGGATGATGATTGGGTAATTGGCCTAGATCATTGAAATATCTCCTATAGCGAATCCTTCAACAGAAACCTCTTGTCGCACCTGGTAAATAGACTTGCCCGGACCACTTGGAGAAGTCCTCGCCTGGCCTGTAGCTCTGGCTTGGGTCTAGGCTGGGTATTTGACAGGTAAGTACAGGAACTAAATTTCATTACAGTATAACCTAACAAAGCCCAAACAGTTTGTCCAGCCAAAAAGTTGGGAAATGAAAAATTTCGATGCTTTGGTTCTTGAGCAATTAAGGTGAAAGGTGAGCTGAACTGGCGATATCAGAAAGCCTGCTTTGTGGCAGGCCACAGGCAATTGAGTGTCTCGATACATTTTCAGGGAGATATGGCAAGGAAGCCTAAGCGAATTCGATTAGCTGCGTTTCTTGGCTTAATTCTCATTTTGGGGGTTGCTGGCGCTGTTTTGTGGCAGTTAACCTGGGAAAAACCCACTTGGTGGTCACCTGTCGATTTGAGTGATCCAAATGTAGCTATCGAGGCTGAGCAATTTGAATACAGCCTAATTGAAAAAACTCACAAAATTCGTCCAAAAGGTGAGCTTTGGGCCATTCGGATTCATGAAGAACACATCAATGCCTGGTTAGCGGAGCGGTTATCTGCGTGGCTTACTCACGATCAGGATCTTCACTGGCCAAAGAATATAAGCGTGCCTCAGATACGTTTGAGCAAAGATCGAATTACGTTAGCTGTCCAGTTAAGGGATGAGAATAATAGCTCTCGTGTGGTATCACTTAATCTTGAGCCTCAGATGATTGATGAGGAGTTATTGCTACGGATTGATGGTATCTTATTGGGTCGGTTAACTCTGCCTGGCCGACCTGTTGGTCAAGTTGCATCATGGCTGAATGAAGCTGCGCCAGAAGGGTTTTTTGATGATTTACGAGTAAGCCAATTGTTGGATTTGCTACTTGAAGGTAGGGCAATTCAGCCAATACAATCTCTATCAGATGGCCGAGCGGTTCGCCTGGTAGATATAGTTTGTGAAGATGGGGCGATAGTTCTTAAATGTATTACAACCCTGGAAAAAGAGACTGAAAAAGGTGTTACCCAAAAAAGAAGCAAGGACTAGGCCAGCCCCCACAAGCGGCCCAGTCCTGCCCCGTGCCTATGCACTTATTCCTACCCCACTATTTTCAGCATAATTACCATACCACAGATGATAGATTTGGCTAGTCAAATTATAGTTATTTTCTGTCAGAAAGTCCCAAGATGCGCATCGCTTATGCCCCTAAGGTAGTCTTTGCGATTGGTTTTAGTACCATTTATGGCTGTATATCGTGCTATTTGCTGATTTCCCAACTTTGAATATCTAATCCTATAGAAAGCTTTTCAGTGCTAAAACCTCAGTGGATCGATTGGTCGAGACCCATTCTGCATGAAGCAGCGAATTGGCTATTTGACCAAGATGAGGCTGGTGATGATGAAGTTGTGGAGCTTGGCGATTTTCTATGCGTGGTGCCTGGACAGCGGGCTAGTCGAATGTTGCTTGCGGTGTTAGTAGAAAAATGCCAAAGCCTAGGCAAGAGGCTTAATGCACCGGATATCCACATACCCAAGACAATGGTCGACGCATTGCTGCCAAATAGGCCCGGGCCTGTTGCTACTGATTGTGAGCGAATCCTTGCATGGATGAAGGCTCTAAAACGCACTGGCGATGATGATCGATCTGCTCTATTACCTCACCCGCCAGAGCTAGGCAGTTTTTTAGAGTGGCATTATTTAGCAAAGCGTCTTGTGGAACTTCATCAAGAACTAGTTGAGCAAATAGATGCAGCTGATACCAAGGGAGATGAGGAAACAAATAACAATGTTTTCACAAGAGTTGCAGAAGCAGCAAGCCTTAGGCAACTTCATGCTGAAACACTTAGGTGGTTTTCAATTGGCAAAGTTTATGAACAATACTTACTTGTTCTCAAGGAAGCTGAGCTTGTAGATCCTTTTGAAGCGCGATGGGAAGCTATTCGAAAAGCTGACAGCCGACCTGATATTAGAATAGTTTTGATAGGAGTTGTTGATCTTAATCAAATGCAGCGATCAACATTATTAAACGCAGCAACTGATATAGATGTACTAACTCATGCGCCTGAAGATTTCCAAGATCGGTTTGATGAATTAGGTTGCCTCATCCCATCTGCATGGGAAAACGCGATTCTCCCCATAGAAGATGAACGCATTGTTGTTGTTGATAGAGCAGCTGATCAAGCTCAGACAATACTTGCTGAAATTGCCAAACTAGACGGTTCGAGATCTCCTCAACAGATAACCATAGGTCTGGGCGATGAATCATTAGCACAAACAATCCTGCAAGCTGGGAAGTGGGCAGGCGTTGGGCTTCACTGGGCTAAGGGCGAACCGCTTTATAAAACAGCTCCATATAGATTACTCGAAGCAGCAACAGCCTGGCTTAAAGAGCCTCGCTTTACACACCTTGCATCAATGATGCGCCACAGCGATTTAGAGCATTGGCTTATTGAAAATAATAAAACATCTAAAGACTCAACCATTATCGCAATCGAAAACTGGCAAACATTCCTCGATGATTATTTCACCCAATACCTTCAGGAACAATTCACGGGAGATTGGCTTGGAAACAACGATGAAAGCAATCAGCTCAAAGCTGTTTATCACGCAATTTGTAGCTTGATGGCTCCACTCAATGATGCACCTAATAAACCTTTGGGCAATTGGTGCAGCAGCGTACTTGAAGTATTAAGAACAGTTTATTCCGTTAAAAATGATGATTATGCAAATGAAACATTGATCGAAGCTTGTTCAAATCTTCGAGATGTATGTAACGATATTGCATCATCGAAAACCAGCTTGCAGGAAAATGTTGATGGACCTACCGCAATTAGCTTTATCTTAAATCAGGCAATGACAAAGTGTATAACGCCTGACCCGCAGCGAAATGATATTGAAATGTTGGGCTGGCTTGAGCTTCACTTTGATCCAGCTCCTGTATTAATAGTTGCGGGCTTTAATGAAGGGTCCATACCTGATGCGGTGACTGCCGATGCCTTCCTTCCTGACACTCTTCGCAGAGAACTTGATATTCAACATAACGCGCGCAGATATGCGCGCGATGCCTATTACCTTCAAGCCATGCTTAATAGTCGACAGCAAATGTTAATAGTGCTGGGCCATCGAACAAATGAAGGTGAACCCCTAACACCCAGCAGGTTGTTGATGGCATGTGAAGATTCACAATTAGCAAAACGCGTTAGCCAATTAACTGCTAGTAAAGACAAACCCGTAAAACATAGGCCCTGGGGTCTTGATCCACCTGGCAAACATTCACAATTTACCGTTGCCCAATTGCCTGATGATCTTAAGATCCCTGATGAAATGCGTGTTACATGGTTTCGTGATTACCTGCACTGTCCCTACCGCTTTGCGCTTAATCGGCTAGTGAGACTTAAAAGCAAAGTTGATAACGCAGTGGAACTTGATGCGATGCAGTTTGGCACGCTTGCCCATGATGTACTTTGCAGCTTTGGGCAGGAAAAGAGCTTAATTGATTGTGAAGATGAAGAAATAATAGCAACTTTTCTTTGCGATACACTTTCAATAATAGCAAAACAAAGATATGGCTCATCCTTACTACCCGCAGTAAGAATTCAGCTTTCACGAATGAGACAAAGGCTCAAACAATTTGCATCAGTTCAAAGCGATTTGCGCAGACAAGGGTGGCGGATCTGTAAATGCGAATTTGATCTAACCGATCAATGCACCCTCGATATACCGGGCGAAAAACCAATACTCATAAAAGGTAGGATCGATCGAATTGATCAGTTCAAGGAAGAGGATAAATTCCGTTTAATTGATTACAAAACCGGAGATTCCGCAAAAAAACCCGCAAATGCACACAAGGTAAAAGGCAAGAATTGTTATGGCGAAGATTGGGTTGATGTGCAGCTGCCTTTGTATGGACATCTGATGAATGATTGTGGTTTCCCGGGGGAGATAGAGCTTGCCTATATTAATCTGCCTAAGGATCCCTCAGCAGTTAATCTTTATCCTGCTGATTGGGATGAAAGCGAACTTGATGATGCGTTAGAAACAGCAAGGCGGGTTGTCAGTGATATAAGAAAATGCAAGTTTGAACTAAACCTGAATTATCATCCAAGCTTTGATGAATTCGCAAGAATTTGCCAAACTACAACTTTTGCATCAATAAACTCTGAAGCGGAGGGTTCTTAATCATGCCAAGCGCCCCTGCAAGAGATTTTCCTCATCTGCGCATTCTCGCATCTGCGGGGTCGGGAAAGACCTATTCACTGACAACGCGCTACATGAGTCTGTTTGCACAGAACAGGCCTGCACGCACTATTCTAGCAAGCACATTTACGCGCGCAGCTGCAGGGCATATCAGTGATGATGTGCTGCGTACACTCGCGCTTGCTGCATTGGATCCCAAAAAGCGTAAAGAGTTTAATGAGCGCTTGCAATGTAAAGAGTTAAGCGAGCAGGAAGTTATCAAACTGCTGCGAAAGCTGACGCAATCACTGCATAGCCTGCAGATTCGCACTCTGGACAGTTTCTTTGGCAGCGTGGTTCGTTCGTTTTCATTAGAACTAGGCGTGCCACTTGCGAGCGATATTGTTGATGAACATAGAATCGCAAAGTTAAGAGCAGAAGCAATCAGGTTGATGCTCGATGAACGCAAGCCTCAGGACTTAGTTGACTTACTTCGCGCGATAACTCAAGGCAATTCTGACCGCTCTGTAATGAATGCCATTAACACTATTGTGAAGCATCTTTATGACACATATTGCCAGGCGGATACAAAAGCATGGGAATGTGTGCCTATTCTTAAAGGAGAGTTATCACAGGACCAGCTCATGGAAGCCATAGACGAGCTTGCAAGCTGTGATGTACCTGCAATTCCAAAGAGCATATTCAATACATGGGTTAAGGATATTCTAAAGGCTAGGAAACAGGATTGGAATAGCTTTTTCAAGACAGGTTTAGCTTCAAAGATTGTTTGTGGTAGTTCTAAATATGGACGGGTCGTGATAGAACCTGAGCTTATTGATGCTTATCAACCAATTATCGCTCACGCCAAGGCCATTCTTATAAACAGGCTTCGCAGATATACCATTGCGACGCGCGATTTGCTTAGTCTGTTTGATGGGTATTTTACAACCTTAAAAGAGCAGCAGCGTGCAATGACTTATTCAGATGTTACAACTGCAATGCTCAATGCAGAGAAGCTGGGAACAATGCAGGACATTTGTTTTCGCCTTGATGCAAATTTACACAATTTATTGCTTGATGAGTTTCAGGATACCAGTATAGAGCAGTGGTGCGCCTTAAAGCCTATTGTGCTTGAGATCGTCAGCCACACTACTGATGAAAAAACATTCTTTTGCGTTGGGGATATCAAACAATCAATCTATGGGTGGCGCAACGCAGCTCCGGAAGTGCTGGAGAATTTGCCTGACATACTGAAAAGTTGGGATAACAGAAGCGCAATTGTAGATGAATCTCTGGAAAAAAGTTATCGCTCATCCCAAATTGTTATAGATGTTGTAAACAAAGTCTTTGAATCACTAACCGAAAACCAGGCGATGGTTGACGATCTGGATGCTGCTGAAAAATGGGCAGATGGCTTTAAAAAGCATGACACAGATAAAAAAGATCTAAAGGGCTATGCGGAACTATGCTTTGCCCCAAGAGCGGATAAATCACTTGGAGAAGATCAAAATACTGTAAGGCTTCAACACGCAGCTGATATTATTTCAGAAATCCATAAGAAACATCCGCATCTTTCAATAGGCGTTCTTACACGATCAAATAAATCAATAGGCAGGCTGAGGTTTGAATTAGGCCCAGGCAATCACGATTTGCCTACCGGAGGTCGAGGTCATGGCACGCTGACTGATTCGCCCGCAATTAACGCAGTTTTAGATATTATTCGCCTTGCGGATCATCCCGATGACACTATCGCCGCCTTTAACATCGCAAATTCCCCACTTAAAAAAATAATCAATTTGCATGATTACAAAGCGCCAAAGCTCAGACAAACAATTGCTGCGACTTTGCGCAAACGCTTGCTGAAAGACGGCTACGCACCAACAATAGGTAAATGGATGAGCCAGATTGCAAGTGCTTGTGATGCGCGCGAATTAGAACGCATGGAGCAGCTTATAGATCTAGCGCAGCAATTCGATGAACGAAGCTCGCTGCGGCCCATTGATTTTGTTGACCTTGTTGAAACGCTTGATGTTAAAGAAGTTCGTCCTGCACCTATTGAAGTGATGACGGTTCACCAATCCAAGGGACTCGAGTTTGATGTTGTGGTGCTTGCAGATCTTGAAAGCGCATTGGCGGGCAGCAACACTGGTCAAATAGTCATGCAGCGGGATGGCGCGACGGGTCCTATCACACATATTTGCAGATATGTAAACAAGGATATTCTTGCGTTAGTTCCCGAACTTAATCCACTATTTTTGCGTGAAAGATTTCGCACAGTTTGCGAAAGCTTATCGCTGCTATATGTTGCAATAACCCGCGCTAGAAATGCAATACATATAATTGTTGATCCGCCTAAAAAGAGCGAAAAAGCCAAACCCAAAACACCTGCGGGCATTTTGCGTTTCGCCCTGGCGGAACTGGAAACAGAGCCTGGAAAAATAATATATTCACATGGTGATAAAGACTGGGGGGCAAGTAATGAACCAGTTGCCAAAGAAGATGAGCTTGTAACAAAAGAATATATTACAATCAAGTTGGCAGATGCAACCGATGCGCCTTGGCGCTCAACGATTGCCAGCCCGTCCGCTTTGGCAAAAAGTGATATCACCTCCGCTCTCAGTTTGCCAAACGAAGAAGCTCTCGCGCGCGGAAATGTTATTCACGCATTATTTGAACAAGTAGCATGGATGGAAGATTGGCAGGAAACTGATGAAACGCTTTTAGCAATCGCAACAAAAGCTGCACCTAGAAGAAACAAACTTTGGCAAGAGCAGCAACTTGCTCTTTTTAAGGAAATGCTAACTAAGCCAGAAGTTCGCCAAGCTCTATCGCGCAATAATCGTGATCCAAAAACGCTTGGCTTATTTTGCGAGCAATCTTTTGTGAGGCTGGTCGATGGAGCGGTGCAGCGCGGATTTATTGATCGGCTGGAATCTGAACGAGATGGCTCCAAAGTTATTTCTGCAACTGTTATCGATTTCAAGACCGATGATGTTTCAGCTGAGCAAACCACAAAAGCAGCAGAAGATTACCGCTTGCAACTGGAAGCATATCGCGATGCCGCGGCTGAGATACTCAAAATTGACGCTAAAAACGTGCGTATGATCCTCTTATATGTAATGCCTGGGGTTGCGGTCAAGCTTTAGAATTCTCGCAATGTTGGAAGTTCGTGATACAATCCCCAGCTAATAATTTTTCAAGAAATATCGAGTTCATCCCCCATGCCGAAAATTACAATCGATGGCAAAGACTGCGAGTTTGAGCCTGGCCAACTAATTCTGCAGGTAGCTTTAGATAATGATATAGAGATACCATACTACTGCTATCACCCGGGTTTGTCGGTTGTTGCTAACTGCCGCATATGCCTTGCTGAAGTCTGGGCACCCAATCCGCGTAATGACAACAAACTCGAGCCCATCCCCAAGCTCTTGCCTACATGTCAAACTACCGCTGGCGATGGGCAGGTTGTTTACACCGACAGTCCAAAATCTATCGCCAACCAAAAAGCCGTGATGGAATATCTATTGATCAACCACCCGGTCGATTGCGCGGTTTGTGATCAAGCTGGCGAGTGCCATTTGCAGGATTACGCTTACCAATTTGGGCGCGGCACATCGCGCTTCCAAGAACAGAAGATCAAGCAGCCCAAGAAAGACATTGGCCCGCACGTTTTGCTTTATGCGGATCGCTGCATCATGTGTACGCGCTGTGTGCGCTTTTGCCGTGAGATTACAGGCACAAACGAACTCGTTGTCGAAGGTAGAGGCGCTACCGAACAGATCGATATTTTCCCGGGCATGGCTCTTGATAATGAACTTAGCGCCAACGTAATTGATATTTGCCCGGTAGGCGCACTTCTTGATAAAGATTTTCTATTCCAGCAGCGGGTGTGGTTCCTGACGCAAACGCCTTCGATCGACGGAATAACTTGTTCGGGTGACAATATATTTGTTGAACACAATGAGGGGCAGGTTTATCGCATTAAGCCGCGCACGAATCTGGATATAAACCAATGGTGGATCACAGATGAAGTGCGTTATGGATGGAAGTTTGTGCATGATGAAAATCGCATAGTAATTCCATCAGTTAAGGGTGAAGATGCGTACGAGCCAACCGAAGCGCCCTTGGCGTATGAAGCTGCCTATGCACGCACCAATGAATTGCTGGGTAATGCCAAGCACATTGCGCTGATGATCAGCCCAATGCTTAGCTGCGAAGATGCGTTTTTGCTGGCTAAATACATTATCGCACACGAAACCGAAGTAACATTCGGCATTGGCCCTGTTCCACACGCAGGAGAAGATAAGACATTCGAAGGTGGATACAAATTGTATAGCGAAAAAACCCCCAATGCCCGCGGTGTAATGCGCGTGCTGGAAGCGTTCGCAGCAAACGTGCTGGATTACCAAGAATTCGTGGGCAGACTGCGAAAGGGCAACGGTATAGATGCACTGCTGTTAACTGGTAACTATCCCAGCGATTGGGTAATCGATTCATTCATACAAGCCTTAGAATCCCAAGGTGCAAAAAGCGTGATCCTGATTGATACGCTTCCCAATGCGCTAACGGAAATTGCAGACGTAATAATTCCGGGGGCGACTTGGATGGAAAAGACCGGCACGTTTGAAAATGTGAATAATCGCTTGCAGACTTTTAGTCGCGCAATAAAACCCATTGATTATTGTAAGAGTGAAGCGCAAATTGCCCTGGATTTAGAAGCGGATCGCAGCGGCGATGATGTAGTAGTTTACGATGCAGCAAGTGTCAGACAAACCATGGCCGACACTCACGATCTGCGTGAGTTTGTAAGTGAAGTACATCTTCCCCCACAATCACAGAAAATTGAATCGGATATGGAAGTTGTAAAATTGTAGACGAAAGGGATGAGCCATGCGCCATGCGCTTTACCCCCGACGCCCATGGATAGCAATCCATGGGGTGGAACTTAAAATGGTATCAAGAGAAGAAAAGAAGAAAAGAAGAAAAGAAAAGACCCTCACCCTAGCCCTCTCCCAGGGGGAGAGGGGATAAGAAGGAGATTAGCCCGTTTAGCCGCGACCCGATAGGGGAGCGTTTTCTTAATATTGCCCGTAGAACATCCATTGCAACATAGCAAAACAAATTAATGCAGCAATCGTTCCAGTCGCGGCTGCGCCACCTGCAATAGGAACGGCAAAGCGAGATTCATTGCGAGCGTTCGTCTGCTGAGGGAAGCGCATTGCTTGAATTACAGAAAGACTAATGCAGGGAGCTGCTAAAACTATTCCGTATAGTTGGCTGAGTAAACATGCTGCCATACCCGCACCGATTTTGCTGGGATCATCCATGTTGCTTAGCATTGCAATGATGCCGATGATCATTCCTATGCACCCCATTGAAAATGCGTAGGCTCCAGCGAGTCGGAAAAATACAACTGGATCGCAATTTGAATTTGAGCTTTGATTTTGTGAGTTAAGCTTACCTTTTACCGTCAATCGCAATGCGTTTATACAGCCATCGTGACCGAAAGTAAATAGCAGCAAAGCTGTGGTTCCTCCAAAGACCAGTATTGCACTTGGCACATTGAAGTAAGCGAAGAGATCTCCTCCGAGCATGATCGCTGTGATAATTAAGGCTAGGAACATTGCGAATCCAGCTAGTCTTGCAATCGTGCATTTGATGCTGTGGCTTTGGACTTCTTGGCCGGACTTATGTTGTGATTTTGATTGTTGCATACCAAACCATCGACATATAGGGGCCTGGATATAAGGGCATCGAATTATCTATGGGTTACAACGTCCGCTCAAAAAGTATGAGGGGGGAGCGTTTTTTAACTTTCAAACAGTGTTGTTTTTGCTATCCATAATGTGGCGAAAAAATCGGCTGCGATTTGGATGAATCCCGCTCTCTAGTCAACTAATTCTCGAAACTGCCCGGCAATCGCGCCTCCGCCGTATATCACTCCCCAGGCAAAGCCAGCTGCAATTAATGTAACTACGGGACTGACGAATCCTGCTCGTTCGATTAGTCCGCGCGATAGTGCATGTGCTAACACAACGCTTGGAATTGCAAGGAGCAAGCTCATTACTGCGAACCACACAATGCTCATTGGAACTTGATTTACTGCTGGTGTTATGAACCAGCCCCCGGTGTGTTCACCGGGGGCTAAATGGTCGTTATTTCATTTTGCTTACTACTCGTGCTTGGGTGAATTGGCGGTGCCCCTCTTTGCCGGAGTGGTAGCCGAAGCCGCTTTGCTTTGCCCCAACCCAGGGGCTTCCTGATGCTCCGCCGCAGCCTTTATTTATGCCGATCATTCCTGATTGGATTTGCCTTGCCACGTTTGCTGCACGATCCAGGTCGGTGCCGAAGACTGCTGCACCTAAGCCGTAGGGAGAATCGTTAGCTAATTCTATAGCCTCATCATCAGTTGAAAACTTCGCAACACAAGCGACTGGACCAAAGGTTTCTGCGCACATTATATCGTGATTGTGATTCAGATCACTTAGCACTGTGGGGTTTACAAAGTGATCTGGGTGTTCACCACCACCGGCTAAGACCTTAGCGCCTTGTCTTACCGCTTCATCAATTTGGTTTATTACGTGTTCACGCTGACGATCATTAATCATTGGGCCAACGGTTACACCTTCTTCAAAGCCATCTCCGAGCTTTTGCTGATTTGTGTATTTGATCAAAGCTGTTTCAAATTGATCTGCGATCTTTTTATCTACATATATACGCTCGGTGCTGACACAAACCTGGCCTGCATTTCTAAAACTACTGCCTGCTGCAAACTTGGCCGCAGCATCAATATCCGCATCATCTAATACGATTAACGGATCCTTCCCGCCAAGCTCAAGAATAACTCGCTTAAGTCCATCACTTGCAGAGCCAAGAATATGTTTGCCCGCATCGCGTGAGCCTGTAAAGACAATTAGATCAACATCACTATTTACGAGAGCTTTGCCCTGCTCATCATCGCCATGAATAATTTGCAGCACATCAGTCGGCAACAGCCCAATAAGTAAATCAAAATACGCCTGCGCAATTAGCGGCGTATCCTCCGATGGTTTTAATACAACCGTATTGCCCGCAGCTAATGCAGGGATCACTCCCCAGTGAGGCATAGCCAGCGGGAAATTCCAAGGGGTAATAGCTGCGCACACGCCAAACGGATCGTGATAGATGGTTGAGGTTACTTTACCATCATCTAATACCTCAGCATCAAGCGCATCAATGAGTTCATCTAGCGTTTCGCCAAGTCGATTAGCACACGATTCAATTTCGCCACGCGCTTCCGGCAGCGGTTTACCCATTTCTTTAGTTAATAGCGGAGCAAGTTCATCAACATTGTCCAGCAGCACTTTCGCAAACGGCCTTAATGTTTCTGCACGTTCTTTCACACCCAGATTTCGCCAGTTGGGTAGAGCAGCTTTGGCATTACCAATAATATTGCCAATCTCACTAATGGGAGTAATTGGTACTTCGCCGACTACTTCGCCGGTGGCGGGATTTAACGATTTAAGCGTGGTTGCAGATGTATCAGTTGTTAGTGTGGTCATAGGATATTCCTTCTTTCTAAGGTGCAGCATTGTAGTCCTGTAAAGATCACAATGTAAAAAGGGCTAGTTTGCGTTTATAGCGATGTTATCGATGAGCCTCACCTCACCCAATCTGACCGCAGCCAAGGCTCGAGTAGGCTGGTCAAATGTCGAAACGCTCATCAGGGTATCTCCACTGCGGATGACTGCGTAATCCACCACGAAACCGACGTATTCCAATAGGTTAGTGATAACTTTTTCAGTTTCGCCAACACTAATTTTTTCCTGCGCTTGAGCGTGCTGCGCCCAACTCAAACGCTGATAAACCTCACAAGCAATTGTTCGCTGCTCTTTGGTGAGAAAGGTATTGCGCGTACTCATTGCAAGTCCATCATCTTCGCGTGCAGTGGGATGTGGTTCGATATATAGCCCCGGCCAACGGTCCTGGTAATCTTTGACCATCTGCTTTATTACAAGTAGTTGCTGATAGTCTTTTTCGCCAAAGATTGCGACCGAAGGTTGAATTAAATCAAAGAGCTTAGATACAACCTGACAAACACCCGAAAAATGTTCCGGTCTATGTGTATCTTCAAGCTGCGGTTTAATTGCTACATCAGGCAGTTCTATATCGCATGGCTCAATGCCATTTGGATACATAATTTCAACAGATGGCATAAACACTGCATCAACACCAACCCGCTCAGCCGCAGCAAGGTCCTCATCAAGTGTGCTGGGGTATTTTAAATAGTCTTCATCAGGACTAAATTGTGTTGGGTTTACAAATATGCTGATAACTATCTTTTCTGCAAGTTTCTTGGCCCTGCGCATAAGAGAAAGGTGCCCATCATGCAGCGAACCCATGGTGGGAACGAATGCTGCACCTTGGTATGGCTGCAATTTGCTTGGATCTTCTATCAATTGCACGTTGTAAGAGTCGCCTTGGTGGGTGATTTGGTCAAGCTAGGCCAAATTAAGATCTATTACAAACTGATCATCGCTTATTTGGATATAACCGACTAGTATAGATAGACCGCTTTTTAGGAGCTATTTCCATGGCCGTGCTTGTTACAGAATCCGCAGCTCGTGAGATCACTTCAATCATCAAACAGCAGAACCTTGACCCAGCATCAACCTGCCTGCGCGTAGGTGTCAAGGGCGGCGGATGCTCTGGTTTTAGCTACTTGCTCGATCTCACCGAAAACGAACACGACACCGATGAAGCATGGGAATACAAATTTTCCACAAACGGCTCAAACGGTTCTGATAAGCAAGAGCTAGCGGTAAAAATCATCTGTGATCCCAAAAGCTATCTCTACCTAAATGGAACAGAGATAGATTTCAAAGACGAAATCATGGGCCGTGGATTTGTGTTTAATAACCCCAACGCCACTGCGACCTGCGGCTGCGGTTCGAGTTTCTCCGCCTAGAGTGAATTGCACTTAAATTTACAATCATAAATAGACGCAACAATTATCCTTGCGCGCTATCATGTATCGGGTACTAAACGGTGCAAGGATGAGCTTATGTTTACTGATCGCCATGATGCAGGTCAGCAGCTAGGCCGGTTGCTACTTCACCTGAAAGAGCAGCAGCCGATTGTTTTAGCTCTGCCACGCGGTGGGGTTATTGTCGGAGCAGAGGTAGCCAAGATGCTGAACGCACCCCTTGATGTTCTTGTTGTGCGTAAGCTCGGAGCACCTAATCATGCGGAGCTTGCAATTGGTGCGGTAACTAATGGTGAGCACCCCCAGCGAATCTTAAATAAAAACATATTATCTCGGATAAGAATCAGCGCCTCCTATCTTGAAGATGAAACTAACCGACAGCTATTGGAAGTAAAACGCCTACAAGAGTTGTATAGGCAAGGGCGAACTGCACTAGCAGTTGCCAGCCGAACAGTAATCGTAGTTGATGATGGTATAGCAACCGGCGCAACAGTCCGCGCAGGCATAAAAGCGCTTAGGCAGATGAATGTGAGCTGCATTGTGCTTGGGGCTGCGGTTGCTCCGCAAGAGACAATCAAATCGCTTAGCCTTGAAGTCGATGAATTAGTGTGCCCGCTAACACCAACTTCTTTTACAGCGGTCGGATTGTTCTACAAGAACTTCGAGCAAACGACAGATGCACAGGTGATCGAAGCTCTGAAACTGTATAGCGAGTAAGATATCTTTTAGTCGATGCGCTTAACGATTAACGTATCGTTTTGGCCACCAAACCCAAACGAATTTGATAAGCACACATCAAGCTTGGCTGGCCGCGACTTGTTGGGTACGTAATCCAAATCAAGATCGGGATCGGGATCGTTAAGATTTATCGTAGGCGGTAAGGTCTGATGCTTTATGGCTAATATACAAGTAATGAGTTCAACTACGCCCGCAGCTGCTATTAAGTGCCCCATCATCGACTTAATAGAGCTAACGGGAATCTTCTTGGCGTTATCTCCAAAGACACTTTTAATAGCCTTGGTTTCGATGGAGTCGTTTTCCTGCGTGCCAGTTCCGTGTGCTGAGATATATTGGATGGGCGGTCGACCTGAATCATCCACAGCAAAAGGATCAATCCCCGCTTGCTCAAGAGCTTGGCTTATCGCAGCGGCTGGGCCACGACCTTGTGGGTGCATATCCGTAATACGAAACGCATCAGCGGTAGAACCATAACCAATAATTTCCGCAATCGGCTTTGCGCCTCGCGCAATTGCATGGTCGAGTGATTCTAGAACTACTATCCCCCCACCTTCACCCATTACAAATCCATCACGAGTTCGATCAAATGGTCTAGATGCTTTTTTAGGCTCACCTGATCTTGTTGATAGTGCGGTTAATCTATTAAATCCGGTTACTCCTAGCACGTGAATCATTGTGTGGGTTCCGCCGGAGATCATCACATCCACATCACCGCGCCTAAGCATATCCACAGCTTCGCCTATCGCCTGGGTTGATGCAGCACATGCAGTCAGACAATTAAACGCTGGTCCACGAATCCCAAACTCTCGCGCAATATGACTGATCGGCATGTTGGATTCCTGGCCGATCTCTTCGTGCTTGTCCATATACTCGAACGCAGCCTTAGCCCACTTCACAGAATCAGTTTTATCATTAGCTGCATCCCAGCCGGATAAATCCGTCTTGGAGTAAGAAGCAAAATTGAGTGCACCTTCGCCCGCACCTAGATATAATCCAACGCGCCTAAGGTCTAGATCATGGTGATTATCAAGACCTGCTTGATCCCACGCTTGACGGGCAGCACCGAGCGCGAACTGCGTATTGGCAGCTGCGTGTTCGTGAACAGATGGATCTTTTAGATATTTCGTAAAATCATAATCGCGCACCTGGGCCGCAAATTTTGTGGGAAAAGTCCTGGCATCAAAACGCTCAATCGGTGCAACACCCGAAGTGCCGCTTGCAAGTTTTTCCCAAACCGTTTGTAAATCGTGGCCCAGAGGCGTAATCCACCCCATGCCTGTAACTACGATTCGCGGATTGTTGTTGTTATCAATCATCTTTAAGTCACTAAATCTTCCGCAGCACTATTGCAACATTCTGCCCGCCTTGACCAGTACAAGTTGCGACAACATTATTTAATTGAGCATCTCCAGCTGGCGCCTCATTAGCATCAATTCCCTCAGCCCCAGTTGTATTAATTCTTGCGGGGAGCTTCTGCTCTCCTATTGCCTTGGCAGCTACCGCTATCGTAACACCAAACGCACCCGCATTGGTATTACCCACATTAGGTATAGTTGTAATCAACGGCACATTTGCTGCTCGCTCACCAAATACTCTTCTAATAGCAGCCGCTTCTGATTGATCTACCGCTTTAATACCGCAGCCAAAGGGCGCTATTGCATCAATATCCTTTGCTTTTAAGTTTGCTCGCTCTAATGCCAAATCAATTGCATCAGAAATGCCCTGGCCATCTTCATCGCCACATAAACCAGTAGCATCGGGGCATTGTGATTGTGTTGCTGCGAACCCTGCGATTTCTGCATAAACGCTGGCGTTTCTTTTTTGTGCGCTTTCTAATTCTTCTAGAATTACGATGCCGCCACCTTCACCGATTGCAGTACCAATTGCATCGGGCGCGAATGGGCGAACTACTTTTGTTGGATCATCGCCATCACTAGTTTCTGCTAATCTTCCTGCGAAGTGTTGGCGGAGAAAAGCCATGGGATTTAGCTTCGATTCTATTGCGCCTGAGAGGCATGCATCAGATGCACCTCTTTGAATTACGCGCATTGATTCGCAGATAGAAAGGCCGCCGCTGGCTTCAGCACATGTTATGGTATTGGTTGGACCCTGACAGTCGTGAATGATCGTTACATGACACGAAAGCATGTTGGGCAGATATTTAAGTAACCAAAGCGGCGTGAGATTTTCCATGCCACTCTCACCCCAATGAGTCAGATCGAGATCGGTCTTGTCTTCGCCAGTTGCGCTGTAGTAAAGAGCAGCCGAAAGTTCATCAACATCCGCAGCAATCAGCCCAGCTCCAATATGACAACCCATTCGCTCAACCGCATAAGTCGGTTCAGCCTCCGCATCAGTCGCCTTGGTAATTAGGCCGGCATCATCCACAGCAGCCGAGGCCGCTGCGACCGCAAGCTCGATATCCCTGCACATGACCTTGATAGCTTTGCGATGACTCTTGGGGACGATCTTGCGAATGTTAAGCAGATCGCTATTAAGCTCGCCCGCGATTTTGCAGGGAAAACCGCTGGGATCGAAGATTTCAATGCGTTTAATAGCAGATCGCCCTGCCAGCATCGCCTCCCAAAGAGGATCAATCCCAATACCAAAGGCAGTGACCGGCCCAACACCCGTTATAACAACACGTCTACTCATCGGCCGATAGTTTAGCCGCTAGTTTGGCTCGGGTCTGATGGCGCTTTTTAATTGATTTGGCCGGGCTATTGATAGGTTTATCCCGTCCCCAGCCACATTCCGGACATTTATCGTGATCCATCCCACGCAGGTCGTAACCGCATTTTGAGCACACCAATGGATTGCGTATAGATGAGGGCTTTATTAGTAAAAAAGCTAGAATAAATGTACCTACAATAGCTAGGAAGATTATCGATTCGATAATCTGATTATGATTCGACAGACCTGTTCGTACATACTCGATGTGATATAAAAAAGCAATTGCAGCGATTATATTAACGCCAACTGCTCCGAACCGCAATCTTGAGAAGAATCGACGCTTCCAGGGGATCGCGAGAAGAGTCATGTTGATCAGCGGCAACAGCGAATACGCCAACGACCAAAGCAAGAATCTCCGAAATGAATTTCTGTTTAATTCGAAAGCACCTATTAGAAGTAAGAGTAATATCAATAAAGAATGACTAAAGATTATAAAATTGAGACCAAAGGCAAGAGTTCTAGATAGAAGCGCAGGGATACTACTGACGCTTTCTTCACTCGATGACGATTCTTGACTCTTGATCATTCTACGCCTCATCTTCCCGGCCCCAGCCACACTCAGGGCAGCCTGTTGATAACTCACCACGCAGATCATAACTGCATTTGATGCATCGGCCTCTCCTACGGCGTATGAATCTTCGTGTAGCAGATGGGCTTAACCATAGAATCCACAAACTCACAGAAAAGAATATTGTGTTGATAACAAAACTCGGCAACCTCAATCCATATGGCAAAATAAACTTGTCAATCCAAGGGAACATTTTGATAAACGAATTTTGAATTCGCCAAACCTTCTCCTCTCTACCTGGGTTACTAATCTTGGTAGGACCTGAGTCTAAGGGCATGTAGTAAAGTGATTTGAGCGGCCATCCGATTGATCTCTTCACCCAGCCATAGTAACTTACACTAGCGGTTATCCCATAAGGCTTTGGAGGCGATATCCAACCATCAATGACGATTTGTTGTTCAATTCCCGTACTCAATATCTTTGCAAATATCAGATGAGGTCCAATTAGCTCATCCCGCGACTTTATCCATGTTTTGCCTGACACATATTTCTGCATCTCCACGCTTATTACCGATAACTCACTTCCTTGATCTTTTAACACAACTGCTGCGTAGTAATCGTTCTGAAACTCACTATCAGCTAGCTGCAATCTAACCTTGTCAAAATCAGTTGCCGAAAGTACATCAAGATATACATCACTTACTGGAGGTATATTCCTATTCGAAGTCGCAATCCCCCATGCTACCATTATATTAGTGATCGTTCCCAGAATGAGGAACATTATAATTTTGAACAGACGTAGTTTCATAACACTATTCTAAGCCTCAGCTTCCCGTCCCCAGCCACATTCCGGGCAGCCTCCCCCGGAAGTATGTCCACGCAGATCGTAACCGCATTTAATGCATCGGCCTAGCTTACGGCGGATCAATCGGCGAGCGGTGAATGGGATAAGTGCTAATAGCCACAATAATGTTGCGTAGATTACTGTGTTTATGAGAAAACCTGGCATTGCCGGTTGTAAAGGTAGTGGGCGCAGAGGAGTAATCACTGGCGCGAATCCTTGTGTTTCAGAAGACAACCCAATTGAGGTGCGATGGATTCGTTTGTAAGAAGGACTCGTAGTATCATCAATCCACGATTGTTCATACATTGCCACAAATGGCCAACCCGCGTGAACTACCATACCGGCATAGTCAATCACAGGATATTCAACTCCATAACTCAACGTTGTACCAACTTGCTTGTGTACCACCACCCAGCGAATCCCCATACCGTAATAAAGTGAGACGTCTGGATCGGAAACACCTTTGTCAACTGCCCATGCGCGCGCTTTATCAAACGAATTTCTCGTACGGTCCAAAGTCGCCGGAGCGAACCGCGCCAATCCCCACGCCACGGCAACATTAACTATCGCGCCGATTAGTAGAAACAATACGAGTTTGAATAAGCGACGTTTCACAATAGTAAAGTATACCGCAGCAACATACTTTGGGGGTGAGATAAATATATTATGTCTCCATTTAGCCCGCTGTGAATACACGGCGGGCGAAGAATGTGCGAATTACAGATAACGTAAGAAAACACAGCAATCGTTGGCATAACACTTTCTATGGCGTAATAGAACGCAACAATTTATGCGAGTGCGCTCCGCCCCAGGTGTATTCACCTGGGGCTAAATGGCTACTACCATTTAACTGACTAACGCGCTGGGCGATTATTAGAGATTGCTCTGGTACTTTATTGTGAACATGGTGCTATTATCAAGTCAAACAGATTGGTCTCTATAAGGGGGCAAGCATATGGATGAAAATTTAATTGAAGTTCCACCGGTGGTTATTAAGCCACAATTTACTGAGTTGCAGGAGCTTGGGGTTTCATTTGATGAATAGGGTCGCTTGGAGGAAGATGTTGCATGTCGCAAATGTGATTACAACCTTCGAGGAATAACACCTGATAGCTGCTGCCCGGAATGTGAGACAGCTATTGAATGCACATTACATCCTTCTCTTCTGCGCTTTTCCGATTACCAATGGCTTTCGCGAGTGCGTTCGGGTTTGAGCCTTATGCTTTTATTCATCATTGTTGTGATTGTCATGAATATATTCTGGATGGTTGCAACTTTCGTCTTTGATATAGGATTTTCAGAAGACTCGGTCGGCCTGGAATTGTGCATTGCAATCTTTATAATTATTTTTATTGTGTTGGAGACTATTTCTTATCTGCGCATTACCACTCTTGAATCAAGTGAGCAGTCAGCCAATGGTAGAATTACAGCTCGTAAATTGGCACGCATTGCTTTGATAGCATCAATCATTGCGGGCGTGATCGCAATGATGTCAGATACTAATAGCTATACTGCGTTTTTTCCTGATGTTATCGAGATTCCCTTGCTGGCGAGTATCTCATATTGGACAAGCCATGCCAGCTCACTCTTGAGCATTGTTGGAATGTTTGCACTGTTTGATTATGCACATTCATTTGCGAAGCGTTTTCCCGAAGATCGACTTGCTAAAACTACACGCAGAGTAATGTGGGGTTATATGATTCCAATAATCGCGTTCAGCATTTGGTTCATTGCTATAGAAATAGCTAACAAATATGATCTAATAGATCATTCATCTATGACTATCAGTAATGTTTACATGGTTGTACAAATAGTTATTGGCGTACCAATTCTGGTGTTCGGCATTTATGGAATAGTACTGATATTTAAGTATCGCAATCAATTCACAAAAGCGATGAAGCTTGCAACAAAGCAACGCGAACTATTAATTTCTCAAATCAATCTTGAAAACTCGGCTGCTACTGTTAACCTGAATAGCCCATTGAGCGATGAAAAAGGCTAGCATATGGATAACAACTCAATTGAAACTCCACCGGCGGTAAAATCGCAATTTATTCAGTTGCAGGAGCTTGGGGTTTCGTTTGATGCAGACGGCCGCTTGGATGAAGATGTTGTTTGTAGAAGTTGTGAATACAACCTGCGCAGCTTGACACTGCAAGACAAATGCCCGGAATGTGATACGCCAATCAAACTTTCTCTACAGACTTCGCTTCTTCGCTTTTCAGATCTTGCGTGGATTAAGCGAGTGCGGTCAGGAATTACTTTCATGATCGTGTATGTTTCTATTTACATTCTATATTTCGCTAGTTGGGATCTATATTCTATTTTAGGCGGAACAGTTTTCCAGAGGACGCCTGCTGTACGGATAGTTTTTTCGATTGTGATTCTGGTGCTGCAAATAATCGCTATCTTGCGTATTACCAAACTCGAACCAGGATGGCAGAAAACAAACTCGAAAGTGACTGCGCGCAAACTGGCAAGGATCTGTTTGCTCCTTGCAGCCGTAATTGGAACGTTTTCGAGTAACCCACAGTGGTTTATTTACTTCATACCGTATATTACGTTAATACTTGCTCTATCCATGTGGGTTGGACTATTTAGTACGTTAGCACTATTCATCGGCAAATTTGCGCTATTTTACTATGGTCGATCAATTGCACAACGTTTTCCCTCTGAGAAATTGGCAAAGACTACATATCTCGTCATGTGGGGGTACTTAGCCCCTTCTATGATATCTCCTCTTATAAGTTATGCCGCACGGTTCACATCCCATTATGAAATATTTAACATTTATACAAGTGAGTTGTATACATCTTTTAATTTAATTCGCTACTTTATGGCGATCCTATTTGCTATATTCTGCATTTGGGGGCTTGTCTTGCTATTTAAGTATCGCAGTCAATTTACTAAAGCAATGAAACTTGCAACTTAGTAAATGGTGCAGCGGTAGGTATAGGGTAATTTCGAAATATCGAAGAGACCCGGACCTTCCCGCCATAGGCGGATCTTCGACCTCATTCGCTGCGCTCATTCGTCAGGTCCGGCTTTGCTATTCATCTGACTAACACGCTGGGCGATTAGTAGGGCTAACTCTAGTGATTGTTCGTAGTTTAGGCGTGGGTCTACTTGGGATTTGTATGCTTGTGATAGGTCTTCATCTGATAGGCCTCGGGCTCCGCCTGTGCATTCTGTTACGTTTTCGCCTGTTAGTTCTATGTGCACGCCGCCGAGGTATGTCCCTGCGCTATTGTGAATTTCAAATGCTTGTTCGACTTCAGCGATAATGTGGTCGAATTTTCTTGTCTTTAAGCCCTTACTTGTTTTTTCGGTGTTGCCATGCATGGGATCGCAGCACCACAGGACGGTTTTGCCGGTCTTTTTTATTGTTTGGATAATTGGGGGTAAACCATCCGCAATTTCATGCGCACCAAATCGGTGAATCAGCGTTAATCGTCCCGGCTCATCGTCTGGATGGAGAATATCAATTACCCGCGCTAGATTTTCAGGCGTAGTAACTGGGCCAACCTTAACAGCAATGGGGTTTCTAATTCCCTTAAAATACTCTATATGAGCGCCATCAGGATCAGCGGTCCGCATACCTATCCAGGGAAAGTGCGTTGAGAGGTTATACCAACCGGTTCGACGCGGCACTTGGCGCGTCTGCGCTTGTTCATAAAGCAGATGTAGACCCTCGTGACTGGTATAAAAATCAACACGGTTAATTTCACCGATCTTGGTTCCTGCAAGAAGCTCCATAAAACGAAGTGATTCGCCGATTGATTCGACGACTTTTTGATATTCATCTGCGCGTGGCGAATGTTTCACGAAGCGCAGATCCCAATATTCCGGATGGTGTAAATCTGCAAATCCGCCATCTATAAGACTGCGGATGAAGTTTAGTGTAAGTGCTGCCCGTTCATAGCCACGAAGTAGTAGCTGCGGATTGGGAATACGCTCAGCTTCAGTAAAACCTGAACGGTTGATAATGTCCCCTCGATAGCTAGGTAGTGTAACGCCATCTCTGGTTTCAGTATCCGCGGATCGTGGTTTAGCGTATTGGCCAGCGAATCGTCCAACTCTGATGATTCTTTTTCGTGTGCCATGGACTAAAACCAAACTCATCTGCAGGAGGATTTTGAGTTTAGCAGCTATGTTTGATGATTCACATTCCTCTAAGGATTCCGCACAATCCCCACCTTGCAGCAGGAAGCGGTTACCCGAAGCTGCCTCAGCAAGTTGGGATTTCAGCGCTTCAATCTCCCATGATGTAACTAATGGCGGAAGTTTTGCTAGCTGTTTCAGCGCACTTTCTAATTCTTGGGCACAGGGATAGCTAGGCTGCTGAGCAACCGGTTTTTCCTGCCAAGTTGTTGGACTCCAAGTTTCAGACATGGCTATAAGTATCTACAGGGATAACTAGCAGGGTAGAAAATTGCTTCAATCAAACGATCAATCGTCACAACCGCAGCATAAGTCGATCAGTTTAGAGGGTATTGGCTTGATGATGCTTATATGGAGCATGAGCCTAACCAAATGGCCTCAAAATAGCACTAAAAATTAACCATTTGCTTGCCATTTGGAGTAGGTATTGGACAATATTGAGTTGTTAGAAAAATCCCCGCCGCCAGAGTCCGGCACGCCCGACCGACTCTGCAAATGCGACGGGGTACGTTAATCGCATAAATCGCTATATTTCCCGGACTTTGGATTGAGTTCGCATGGTCTATTCAGAAGGTTGCAAAGCTTGGCCGATGAAATCATGATGGACCCCTGCCAAGTAAGCAATGGAGCCTGTGTATGGTCCAAAATGATGCGGGCGACAGGACTCGAACCTGCACGGGTTGCCCCACTGGATCCTAAATCCAGCGCGTCTACCAGTTCCGCCACACCCGCGATGTGTAACGATAGGATTATGTACGGACCAAGTCTCTTGGGCAAATGAATGCCTTTTAGTAAGGAGTAAGCACCATGAGCTTCAGCAACACAGCCGGCACCTCGATCATTCCAACACTTAGCCGCATTGTGCTCTGTGCAGCGTTTTTACCTGCTGGGTACTACATGTTATTTGGTGAAGAAGTAGAATTCTCTGGCATAAGAGCTGATAGGCTTATAGAGCTGGGGGTAATAGATGCTCCAGCGCAGGCCAGAATTTCCACTAAGCCTTCCATCATCCTCACATCTTGGCAGGAAGCCGAGGAAGATCCAGTGGCTACACAGCCACCTGATACAGAAGAGCCTTCCGCTACTGAAGAAGATGTAGATATTGATGAGGCTGCGGAAGCATCATCTGACACTGAAACACCATCCACTACAGGTACTTTCAAAGCCAGGCCAGTGCATAACTTGACTTTAAGGCTCGATGATGCAGGATTGCCAGCCCCGAATTGGCTAGCCATATTAGCTGCGTGGACAGAGCTAGTGGGTGGTGCACTTATACTTGTAGGATTTTTAAGTCGTCTCTGGGGGCTTGCACTTACAATCGCCATGGGGGCTGCGTTCTACCTCATAACTTGGCCTAACTTGACAAGTGGCGGTTTCTTTTCCGTGCTTTTTGGAGGTGACACGGATTTGCTGCACACGATGTTTAGGCAGCTTGGCCTCTTTGTATTGGCCTTTGGCGTGTTTATGACTGGTGCTGGGCCACTTAGCCTCGATCGAGCACTGTTTAAGAAATCCAGCCAGGATGATGAGATAGAAAATGAAGAGGAGTGACCTGCGACAGAAATAGTGCTAAACAGCGTCCTAGCCCCTATGCTTAGAATACCGCTGCTATGTCCAGCAGCGCATAAAGGCTGGAGCGCTGCTTGCTGTGCAAAATCCCCCTCATCCCCCTCATCCCCCACATCCCCCACACCCCTCTGCAGAACCAGAGCCGGACTATACCGCCCAGAAATTAGCTGAACTGGGAGTTGAAACGCCTAATGAGCGAACAGCAAAACGCTTGATTCCATGGATTGCGTCCTTTGGCCTACATGCGCTACTTATCGCATTAGGATTCCTTCTGACGTGGACGGTCATCCAATTACAAGAGCGTGAGCCAACTCTCATCGTTGCTGATTTTCATGCGCTGGTGTATCAACCAGTCGCTTCGATGGAAGATGAATTAAAGCAAGAAAAGATCACGCAGGACCAGGAAAAAATAAAGCCGATTGACAAATTGTTATCTGAGCAATTAGCAGAGTTAAAGATTGATCCACTTAGCGCTATCTCTGATGCAACTTCGCCTCCTCGAGCTATTGACTTTTCGCCCGATCCATCTGCTAACGCAGCTACATTTGTTGGGCTTCGCAGTTCAAATGCAAAGCGAATCGTCTACGTCATCGACGCATCCGGCTCGATGATTCGCTCACTCCAAATTGTAATTCAAGAGCTTGCGCGATCAATAGAACGACTCACGCCGCAGCAGAGCTTTGGACTTATTTTCTTTCAGCGAAATGAAGCTTTGATGGTTCCGCCAACTACTCGCTTGGTAAGAGCAACGCCGGACGCGAAGATACAAGCATTAAAGTGGATTGATAATGAAGTAATACCCGCAGGGCGATCCAACCCCTTAAAAGCTATTGAAAAAGCGCTTAGCTTTGAGCCTGATGTTATCTTCCTGTTAAGCGAAAACATCACTGGTTCAGGTGAATTTGAAATAGATCAAGAAGACTTGCTGGCATTATTAGATAAGCTAAATCCTATAAACAAAAAGTATAACAGGCGGGCAACGCTAATAAATTGTGTGCAATTCCTATATCCCGATCCACTTAACACACTTAAGAAAATTGCTGAGCAGCATGGTGGCACCAACGGCTACAAGTTTCTAACTGCCCGCGAACTAGGAATAGAAGCACCATGAAACTTAAATGGCTAATAATTCTAGTAGGCTGCATTGGAACTGTAACTAATAGCGCCAAAGCAGATAGTCTTACCCTAATTGGTTTATCGATACCCTTAAAAGGTATTACCATACGCACAATTCAGAATGGGCGTATCTATTTATTTGATGCATCTGACCGTCAAGGCTCGCGCGAGCTCGATGAAATCGATAGCATAAGCTTTGATGATTTAAAAGAAATGGATCTGGCTGAGGCAGAATTTGCCAAGGGAAATTATCATTCCGCAGTTGAAGGTTTTTTAGTTGCTGCGCTAAAGGCCAAGACAGATGTGCATCGACTTTGGATATATCATCGTTTAGCGCAATCACACAATTATCAAGGCCAATATGTACAAGCGGCCGGCCACGCTGCTACTGTTTTTATGTTGCAGGATGATGATTTATATTGGCGCAGACTAGTTCCGCGTGGGGGTGTAAATGAACCAAGTTATGCTGCTGCTGCGGAAACAATGCAGAAACTTCGCGATGCTGCGCGCAAAGTAAAGCAACCACAACTAAAGCGATCAATAAATGAGATGACCGCTGCTGTTCGCCCTATTTTCGATAAGCTCAAATCTAACTATAAGGGTGAGCCTTACAAATCGGGTAGCACTATTTCGGGAATCGAAAAATCGCAGATTGGTAAAGCTCGCATTGAAGCTGCCAAGGCAAGTCACCAACCCATAGAAAAACCCAAGCCGCCTAAGACTCCTGTTGATGTAACTGGCAGTATAAAACCGAACCCGCCGCGGCGAGCAACACCATCATCCAGAGAATCAATAGGGCCTACTTCTGCCAGCGCAATTGATGATCTACTGGCTGAAAATAGAGCGATTGATGCAGTTGAACTTTGTAAACGCATTGCAATGAATCCGGGTGATCGAGAGTTGGATCGCTTTTTACATCAATACGGCTTGGCACTTTTAAGAACAAATAAAAAACCCAAAGCTGCGATCATGTTGCTGCAATGCGCGATATCATTTCCCGGTTCGCAGTACGCAGCTTCCAGCTTGATTGAAACCGCATTAATCTATGAAACAGTTTATAACAAACCGGATACCACAATACGTTTACTGGAGCGTGCCGTTGCAATTGCTACAACACAACAACAGGCAGATGCTGCAACACGAGCCCGGCGTGAATTGGCGCGATTGAGACTGTAGCTAAACTACAAGCCCTACTTTATACAAGATTTTCGATTGGAATCGACATTGAATCTCATCCAGAAAATACACATACCCCGAAAAGTACCCCGAAATGTTTTGTTTGCTTTATTAGGTATTGGTACCGTGGCTGGTTTTGCTGCTATTGCATATGCACAAGGTGATACTCCGACTGGAAGCACATCCGCGGGTGGAGGAGGAGGAAGCAGCTTTGCGGATATGTTCTTCATAGCTCGAAAAACCGAAGTAGGTGGTGATGGCAAATCAATAGAAGTCCTCGGCAGCTTACTCATTTGGTTCTTGATGTTGCTATCAATGTTAAGTATTGGCTTTATTGGAACCATGGCTGCGACCAATCAACGCAAATCCATTGCCCCCAGCTTATTGATTGAAGAAGTAAGGCGCATGCTTGGCGAAGGTAAGTATCGCGAAGTAATTGATCTGACAGAAACTGATGAGAGCTTTTTCAGTAAAGTGATGAATGCATCATTGCGCGAAGCAAACCATGGTTTTAGTGCTGTAATCCGCACCTTAGAACAAACTTCAGATGAGCTGACAACGATTCGGCTGCGCAAGATTGAATATCTAAATGTGCTGGGACAAGTTAGTCCGATGATCGGTCTATTTGGCACAGTGTATGGAATGATCCTGGCGTTTCAAGCTATTGTTGCAGCTAGTGGTAATGCTGATCCTGTTCTTTTAGCGGGCGGCATTGGTACTGCACTAACCACGACATTTTGGGGTTTGGTTGTGGCTATTCCCGCACTATCAGGATACGCAATCATTCGAAATAAGATTGATGAACTTACAACTGATGCCACGCTACGGGCTGAGGAGTTGCTTAATCAATTTAGACCTAAGCCAGCAAAGGCCGCTGCCGGTGCCATTAAAACAAAACAGGTCCCGCGTACAAAACCGACTACCTAGTGATTGGGTGCTGTAAGATATAGAGAATAAGTAAATGAGTGTTGTAACAAAACGAGGCTTGGCACGTGTTGAAGCGAATCTCACGCCGATGATCGACGTGGTGTTTTTGCTGATCGTGTTCTTTGTTTTGGTATCACAGATTGTAGATTTGGAGAATATAAAGGAAATAACACTTCCTGCGCTGATTGATCCTGCAAGTGAAATTGCAGGCGAAGAGCAGCGTGTGGTTGTGAATGTTGAGCCGGGCATAGATGGTGATGTTAAACGCTACAAACTTGGTGGGCAGTTTTATGCAGCTGACTTGCAAGGCATAAAAGCCATGACCGCACACCTTGCGGATTTATACAAACTCAATCCCTCGCTGAGCGTTAATCTGCGTGCCGATGCCAGTACGCATTACCAATGGGTTGAGCCGGTCATGCAAGCCGTGGCTAATGCTGCGGTTCTTTCGCAGCAGCCTAATGCGGTTCCTAGAGTTAATCTTGTTGTGATAAGGGAGGATTAGCCTTTGCCTGATGGTAAAATTAATCCCTTTGATGGAGCGTTTCAGTTAAGAGCTGAAGACGAGATTATTGCGCACACTCGTATTGGTCAGCGAAGAGGCAGGGAAAACGCACGAATCTCTCTTAACCTTGTAGCAATGATTGACGTTGTGTTTTTGCTATTGATTTATTTCCTGACAGTTACGGATTTCAAGTTGGGTGAAGAAATATATCGCATGGATTTGCCGCAGCGTCAACCATCTGCACAGTTAGCAGATCCATTTGAGTTAGATGAAGATCCGCTTCGGATATTTATTGATTCTGCAGGTCGGGATTTTGATCAATATGTAATTTCCCTTAGCGGGCCTTATGAAAGCCCAGCTACGTTTGAAGATTTATATGATTTTCTACATCAGCAGCAAATAAGTGAGGTTACAACCGGTGGCTTCTTTGCTGCCAATCACCCCATCATTGTCCAGCCAGAACGTAGTGTTCGCTGGGAACATGCAATCGAAGCGTTTAATGCAGCTGCAAAAGCGCGGTACACAAATGTCACGTTTAGCAAACCGAGATGAGAATGCAGCTAGTGTTTGAATTCGCGCATAGACATTTGAAGAAACCCCACGGATTGCTATCCGTGGGCGTCGTGGTGGTACTTACACTTTGTGGTAGTGCTGAAGCGCAGTCTCTTGAAGAGCAGCTTGATCGGGAACGTTTTCTGCGCGGCTTAAGTGAACTTAGATTGCCTGAGGTTTTAGCAGAATATATCGCAGCGCATCCTGCTGGTAATGAAGTCGAAGAGGCAGACTACCAGATTGCAGCCCAGAAGATAATCGTTCATGATCCCAGTAAATCCGCAATAGAACGTGAAACAGCAGCCGAGGTAGTACTGCAAATTCGCAGGAAAATAATTACCAGTCATCCCAACGACATTCGACTATGTACCTGGCGCGCAGAGCAGGCTTCGGATTTGTTCTTCGTGATATTGCCCTTTGAAGCCTCGGGCATGACCAACTTATTTGGTTATCCCTCAAAGCAACAAAAAGATCGCGCTAAAAGCGTTGCAGCGCAAATGAACGAGCTTATGGCTGAGGCGGAAATTGATATCGAAGACGCGATATTAGAATTGGAATCACAACCTGATTATGTAAACGATTTTGCTGCCCAAATGAAAAAACGCAGACTCGTAGATGAGGAACGAGATCAACGCATTCCCTTTCTTAGAGGTATCGGGGCTTTTCTTGATGCTGAACTTAATGTAGATGATAGTGCTAAAAAAAGAGAGCTATTTGAATTAGCATCTGAACTTCTAGTTGATCTGGCTAAGATTTTAGATGGTCAGGCAAAGCATACTGCGCATTTATATGGAGCAATGGCGCTATCTCGAATTGGCGAGTATTACACAGCTAATTCGCTCTTTAAGAATATTATCAGCCAATCCAAAGATTCTCGAATCGTATTATCTGCGCTCCTAGCGTCAACTCAAAGTCTAGCGATTAAAGATGGCGCACAAGCTGGCATTGATGCACTAACAACTTTGTCCGAGCGGCCGTTTGCGGTAAAGGATATTTTTCTACAGATTCTTATTGCGGATCAGAAATTTTTAATTAAACGCAAACTTGCAATGCAAAGTGGTTCGCAGAAAAAAGACGAGTTAATGAAGGAAGCATTTCGTTCTTATACGCAGCTACTTAATAGAGATCTGCGCGTTGATCGTGATACTGTCCAGGCAGTCATTTTTTCCCGATTAACTCTTGCTGCATCGGATGATAACACTCCACTAGATCAATTACCCGCACTGGTTTCGATTGCGCGGGCCAAGCACCTTGCAGGCAAAGATGATACGCGTAGCCAGGGAATTGAGCTTTTTGAAAACACTCTTGCGCGTTCTGATATACCTAAATCCGAACGGGCAATTGCCATCTTTGGCTTGGCAAGTGCTCAATATACCGATGGCCAGGCAGTGCAAGCAGTAAAGACGTTTACATTATTAGCTAAAGAGCATACAACCGACCGTAATGCTCAGCGATCGATAGAAATAGCTGCAGGAATTGCAACTGATCTTTTCCGTCAATCTCCTGATGATGAACAATCGCGCGCTTTGCTGCACCAAACACTAGATTTATTACTAAGTAGATATCCAAACTTGCCAAACATTGACCAGTGGCGCTATACCTCCGGCCAATTAGCGCTAGTAGAAGAAGACTACGATGTTGCGCTTGAGCTATTTGGAAAAATCACTCCTGATGCATCACAGTGGACAGGCGCACAGTTCATGAAGATCAATGTATTGCGCTCATGGGCAAAGAGGCAGGAAAGAACCGTTGATAAGAAAGATCGTTATCAACAATTGTTAATAGTATTGCCGCAAGTTAGAGAAAAGTTAATTAAATCTGCCAGCACTTCTAATGATAAAGATAAATCTCAAACCCTAAACAGGAACATCCTAAGACTGCGGATCTTTGAGGCGGAAGCTCTACTAGCGACAAATGATCCACATGAAGCAGCTATGGTATTAACTAGAATCGAAAATGAAGCTGCTATTGACAGCACAATGCTGGGTGAAGTATTACTTATTCGCATCGATGCTTATTACGCAGATGGGCGCAGCGAAGATGTCCCTTCGGAGCTTGATAGCTTGATAAGACTAGCGCCTCTTGAAGCTGGTAATATTTTATCCAACATGCTTCAAGTGCGCAAGCTCAGCGTGCAGGAATTATTGGAGATTAGCCTTGATGAACAAGCAGCTGAGAAAGCTCAACTGGAGCTATTACCAATTGCACGCGCAATAGACCGCTGGTTAGTAGGCGAAGGGATCAGTCTTGAAAATGATGCGCTTAATGCACCAAGGCTATGTGCTGCGGATGGGTTGCGGCTGAGCTTGAAATACTCTGATGCGCTGAGGCTTTATGACGATCTGATTTTAAGTCGACCCGATGCTGTTGAAGCTCTATTCGGTCAAGCTGAATGTTGGATAAACCTAGGTGATTCAAACCTTGCAAACGCAATGAGAACGTATCGAAGAATCACTGCTGCGGGAGAGGATGGTAAATACTATTGGCCGTCTCAGTTACGGATGCTGCAAATCCTGGATCGCATTGGTAGAAACACGGAAAAAATTGCTCCACGAATCAGGCGATTGCGAAAGCAAGACAGCACGCTGGGCAGTGAACGATGGAGGCGTGGATTTGAAATACTGCAAAATAAATATTCATAACTGCACGGACTGCAGAGATATTTAAGTGTCAAACATGACCGAAAAAGAACGTGTCGAGCGATTTGAAGCTGCCTATAACCGTATCGATCATCGGTTAACCGAGTTTACCGAACAGCAAGGTCGCCGCAGAAAGCATCCGTTTGCCAGCAAACTGCGCGCAACTGCAAATCGTTATCGCAGGATGAAGAAGTACGTGGATTTTCTGCTGGAAATTGGTGAACTGCGCAATGCGATTGTGCATGGTCGAACTGAAAACGATTACTTTATTGCAGTACCAAATGAAGATGTGGTATTAAAGTTAGAAGAAATCGAAGATCGCATGTTCTCGCCACCAAGCGTTAGCTCAAAGTTTGTTAAAAAAGTTACAATCCTACAAGCAGACCAGTCACTAAACGATGTGCTAGAGCTAATTCGAAGTGATGGCTACTCTCGGTATCCGGTGTATGATGGAAAAAGCTTCGTTGGGCTATTAACAACCAACGGCTTAGCGCGCTGGTTTGCATCGCATGTAAACAGCGGAACACTTGATCGCAATCTTCAAACAGTCTCCATCACAGAAGTATTGGAATCTGACCATCGCAAAGAAGCGGTGGCGTTTGTTACTAAAAAAGCCTTGATTGATGATGTTGAAGCAATGTTTATAGATCGCCATCCGCTGGAGGCTGTAATTATCACCGAGCATGGTCGCACACATGAAACGCCTATTGGGCTGATTGGTCCTGCGGATATTGCTGCGCTTGAAACTTGATACAACAGTTATCTGAAGTGTCTTACGGATCAAGCATGCGCAACTCATCGCGTAGGATCGCAGCTAGTTCATAATTTTCTGAATCAAGTGCAGCTCGCAATCTTTCCTCTAATTCTACTCGTTGCGAGCCGGGCAATTTAGGAACTAGTGCATCCCGCATACCACGTAGTAGCTGCACTTCATTGGCATGTTCGAAAATTTCTCCATGGCCAGCCTTGTGGAATATCTCTTGCAATTCCGCCAAGCCTGCATCAATTGCCTTAAGCGCATCGTTGGAATTTCCAATTGCAACCGCTTGTTCCGCTTGTGCGCGAGTTCTCATCATTACTACGTAGGGACGAAACTGTTCGAGCACAATTTGATCATGCTCACTAGCTGCGTAATCTCGACAAAGATCAAAGACTTCAAGATTGCGTGTGGTGTCGCGGATGACTTCTTCGAAATGGCCGAGCGAGAAAAGGCCAACATATCTATGGTAGTACTGCACCGCCTCTTCGCGTAAAGCCCGTGCTTCTTCCTGGCTTAGAACGTAACCCTCGTTTGATTTGGTCTGCTTGGTATATTCCCCTATGCGCTTCAGGTGAACCTCTAATAATGATTCCATGCCCTCAGGTTGTTGGCCATCGGGCCGGCCCTTGAATTCCATTTGCAGAACTCCCAGATCCAACCGCACCTGCAATTTAGACTTCCCATCGCGGCCTTTTATGCGACGTGCATTGATACGACCAGCCTCATAGGGCCAGGACCGCAATAAATCTGTCAAATCGGACTCATTCATAAGTTACAAAAGCTGGGTAAGGGATCCGAATCATCCTATCCGTAATTGGCCTGTAGCTTAATCGAACGGGTGAGCAAGCTCAATTTAGCCCTTTGTTAAGCCGACCCTACACGGTTCTCTCATGCAATTTTGAGGGCATCACACCAGCTATGGAGGTGGCCAGGCGTGTTTGGCAAAACTTTTAATCACACTGCATCCGCTTGGGTGTTTGCTTCGGATAACAGACTGGTTGGTTGCATGTCTTGGTATATGTCGGCTCGGTGTCAACGAGTCGTTTCTTGGTTTTTTAGTTTGGCAGATAGAGGATAAGCATGGCAAGAACAGCCCTGCAATCTGATCTGCAGCTTTACCTGAAGCAAATCAATGAGGTCTCCTTGTTGAATGCACAGGAAGAGCGCACGCTCGGATGGCGAATCATTAACGAGAATGATGCTGCGGCCAAAGATTGGATGGTCAAAGCTAATCTGCGCCTTGTTGTTTCCATCAGCAAGAACTATGTCAATCGTGGTTTGCATCTAAGCGATCTAATTGAAGAAGGCAACGTCGGCCTGATCCGCGCTGTTGAAGGCTTTGATCCTGCGCAGGGGGCGCGCTTTTCCACATACGCTTCATGGTGGATCAAACAAGCCATCAAGCGAACGCTGATAAACGCCAGACAACCGATTCATATCCCCGCATATATGGTTGAACTAATTGCCAAATGGAAAATGACCACAAGGCAACTAGAAGAAGAACTAGGCAGACAGCCAAACATAAATGAGCTTGCGGATGTGATGCAGATTCCTATGAAGAAAATGCAGATCATCTCACGGGCCATGAAAGCTTGCAGCACTTCAACACAGGCCCCGCTAGATGATGATGGTCAGGTCGTTGACTTTGCGGATATGTTCCAGGACTATCGCATTCAACAACCAGGATACTCCGTTGAGGAAACTGAAGAGTTCGAAACTCTTATGAAGTTGATCGATGCAATCGACGAGCGCGATGCCAAAGTGCTGAAGCTAAGGTTTGGTTTGCAAGGTCAAGAGCCGTTAACCCTCAAGCAAATCGGCCAAGAGGTTGGTTTGACCCGTGAGCGTGTGCGTCAGATCGAGGTTGATGCGCTTAGGAAACTGCAAGCTCAACTCCAAGACGATCAACCCAGCAGATTCTTCCGTCAGCCAGATACACAAACCGGCGAGATCGAACAGCAAGAGCGCAGAGCAAAAGCAAGCTAATCCCCCTTTCCCACTTATCCCTTTGATGCTCTGCGGCTCACTTACTTAGTTAAACCCAATCGATCCCTAAGCCAATCTGCAAATTGGGTTGTACGATCTTCATCACCCCAACTAACAAGCTTGGCTTTGATAGACTTACCGTCTCGATTATAAACTATCGCAGCTTCATATTGAACGCTGGTTCCATTTTTTGTGCGAGAGATTATTTCGTCAATACTGACATCTGTTACAGCTTGTAGGGAAACGATGATGTCCTCTTTTCGACCAAAAGTCTGTGGCAAAGATAGCGCTCCATTTACATCATCAATAACAAGATCCTTGGCACCACTGCCAACTACAAATTTCTTGTAAAAGTACATACATACTGCTGGAATTAGTACACATGCCCAGACAATTTGGATTGTGCTCATTCTTGGATTCATACCCAGCCCAAACGCTACTATGAAAATGCTTACAAATGAAATGCCAAGCGCAGCTAAACCTGCTGCTGCTAATGGTGTAACGCGAGGCAGACGCAAATAAGTTCGTCCCTGGCGTTGCTGAATCGGCACACCACCTGCGGGCGGTTTGGTAATTTTTCGCTTGAGCATAGATGCAAGGAAACCCCATGCACCTAGCATGATGACATTAAATGGAGTCATGAAAAGCGCGAAGAATAAGTCCTGGCCTTGTGTATCGCGCTCAAGAATCGCATCAGATGGATCAGAGGCGTTGTAAAAAACCTCTACTTGTTTGCCCGTTGTATATTTATTTACAACTGATTGAGCATGGGAATGATCGGAAGTACTCCAAACGCCGTAGCGGTATGTATCACTGCCGTAGAATGTCCCATCAACCTTATAACTAAAATCAATTTCAGCCTTATAGGTTGAACCATCAGAATCATGCGATTCCTTAATATTACTTCTTGTGATTGTTCCTTGAGTAGATGGATATGATTGTGCTTGCTCTCTACGGACAGCACCCCAAATCAGGAAACCATCAAAAATACTTACTATGCCGGTCCAGATCAATGTAAAAAGAATTAGAAAGCTAAATAAGCTATTCGTTTTTTTCATTACACATACTCAACCCGCTTTGTAAAACGGCAGCTTCACAACTTCTGCTTCTGCGGTTGTTTTTCCTAGATCTATTTGCAAGCTAGTACCAATTTCCGCGTGTTCAGCCTTCACATACGCCATGGCTATGGGTTTTTCTAGTGTTGGGCTGGAACAGCCACTGGTTACAACACCAACAGCCGCACCATCACATAGCACTTTCATATCCTGCCTGGGTGTTCGTTTGCCTTGCAGGACAAGTCCAACGAGTTTTTGTGTAGGACCGTTCGCAGCGATTTCCCGTATAACTTTTTGTCCTATGAAATTGCCTGCTTCATCTTCATCGCCTTTGTTGATTTTTACCGCAAAGCTCAGGCCTGCCGAAATCGGATCGATCTTATCGTGAATTTCGTGGCCATATAATGCCATGCCCGCTTCAAGTCTGAGCGTGTCGCGCGCACCAAGACCAACGGGTTTTACAGGCACGTTTTCTGCTTCTAGATCGCCGACAAGCAGTCCAAGCGCCCCTGCTGCAAGTTCAGCGGGCATAATTACTTCAACGCCATCTTCTCCTGTGTAACCTGTACGGGAAATAAGAATGTTTGCGCCAAGAACATCTTTTTGCAGGAATCGATAGCGCTTAAGCTCAGTTACTTCAGGCGCAAATGGCGCGATCATTTCCATGACTTTTGGGCCTTGGATTGCGAGCATACCGGTTGTTGAAGTTTCATCGCGAAGCTGAAAATCCAGATCCTCACGCAATATCTGAAAATGCTCCATTATTTTCAAACGATTCGATGCATTGCACACCATCAAGTAATCATTATCGCTAAGGCGATAAACAAGTACATCATCGAGGCAGTTGCCGATTTCATCACAAATCAGCGAGTATCGCACCTGACCTTCAGACATGCCGAGGATTTGGCGAGTACAAACCATATCCAGAAATTGCCTTGCTTGGGGTCCATCAAAGCGAAGCCTCCCCATATGCGAAACGTCAAAGACGCCGCCTGAGTTTCTTACTTGCTTATGCTCCTGGATAATCGACTCGTAGAGCATAGGCATTTCCCAGCCGGCGAATTCAACCATCTTGGCGCCTTGGTCAATGTGGAATTGGTAAAAGGGCGTACGCAACATTACAGACGATGGAGTTAAGGTTGACATGCCCTAAAGGTATCGCTGATCACGCGTAAAGGCTATTGGCTGGGCAACGAAAGCCGAAGTTATAGCTTAATCGTGTGCATGTTCGGTCTGTTCTGCTTCGATTTGCTTTTTAAGCTGCTCTAGCTGTTTTTCAAGCTTTCTAACTCTTTGCACCCATCCGTAGAGGTCCATCCCAGCCAATACATTGCGTTTAGCCTGTTCGAAATCGACTGCGGGTATTCCGCCGATTTTCTTGCCCGGCTCAACGTCTTGGACAATTGCGGTTTTACCAGCTGCCTGTACTCCATCGCCAATTTTTAGATGTCCACTAACGCCAACCTGCCCGGCTAGAACTACATAGTTACCAACCTCAACCGAGCCAGCCACTCCCACCAGTGATACGAAAAGACAATGGGAACCAACTGTTGTTCCGTGGCCAATTGTGACAAGGTCCGCAAACTTGGTTCCTTCTCCAATACGAGTTTCGCCAACAGTTGCGCGCTCAATAGCGCAGTTAGATCCTATCTCGACATCATCTTCGATAATTACTTTCCCAACTTGCGGGATCTTGTGATGAACACCTCCGTGTGTTGCGTAGCCAAAGCCATCCTGGCCAATTGAACTATTTGCATGAATCGATACTCGATTACCTATGGTGCATTGATCATAGATCACCACGTTAGGAAACAAGACGCAGTTATCTCCCAAAGTGGCTTCACAGCCAACGCACGAGCCAGGATATAGAACGCAATCGTTTCCGATTGATGCTCCTTGTTCGATTACCACATAAGGGTGGATGATTGAACCCTTTCCAACTGTTGCAGTTGGATGAACACTGGCCAGTGCGCTTATGCCTGATTCATCAGCATCTGTTGGGTGTGGATGCTTTCGATAGCCGGATAATGCTACGACTGCATTACGAAAAGCAAAATATGGATCGTCGGATAATAGTCGAGCGACATTTTCCGGGCATTGGATTTTCGGATCGATAATTACAGCACCCGCTTGTGTAGTGCTAAGAAACTTCTGATACTTAGCATTGGCCAAAAAAGTGATATGATCGGCCTGTGCTTTATCAATAGGTGCGCAACCGCTTATCTTGATCTCAGGATCGCCCTTGAGATCGGCTCCGATTTGGTCTGCGAGTTGTGAAAGTGTCAGTGTCATAATTTATTTAGAGAGACGAACCTAGCCCTATTGGTGTGTTCGGTCAATGCCTGAGCCTTCTCAAAGGCCCTGAGAGGTGCTGAGGGTGGGTACCTTGTTGGTAGGGCAGCGCGCAGGTATCCTCCCTGGCTCATATGCGATTTGTAACAGCTATATTTGCGCGAAAATTGGTCGTAATAGCCTGGGTGATGATGGTCGCCGGGGTGGCTTGTGGGCAATCCACGCCGCCTCCAGAGACAGATCTGGATGACCGTCCAGTTTCAGCCATTCACCTGGAAGGGCTGCAGCGCGTCAACCAACAATTGGTAAGAAACCAGCTTAGATCAGCTGTGGGTGATCCATTTGATTGGGATACGGTAAAAGCAGATATCAAAATCCTAGATCGCCTCGGAGAGTTTGGCTCGGTTAGCGCTGAAGCTGAACTGCAAACGGATGGCTCGGTGGCCTTGATCTTCAAATTCACAGAGCAGAAGATTATCCATGCGGTACAAGTTGTGGGTAATCGTGTGTTGCCCGATCAGGATTTACTTGCGGTTTGCCCTCTCGAAGGAAGTCCACGCGATGATTTTCTGATTGAAAATTCTAAACGAGCAATGAAAGCTCTTTACCGTAAGCGTGGCCACTATCTATCAACAATAACAGTAGACAAAGTTGAACTGGATACCGCTGGAATTTTGTTGTTTCGTATTGTTGAAGGGCCACGCGTTAAGATTAAGGCTATCGAATTTGAAGGTAATGCCGCATTTACTTCAGATCAGCTCTACGCAGAAATCGCTACACGGACAGCTGTAATACTTTTTCGTCGTGGAGAACTCGATGAAGAAAAAATTGCAGATGATGAAGCTGCAATCAACCGTTTCTATAAGAACCGAGGATACCTTGATATTCGTGTTGGACACGGAATCGATCTGAGCCCTGATCAAACAGAAGCGAAAGTTGTGTTCTTTGTCGTTGAAGGACCACAGTACATATTAAGATCCATAAGTACTGATCCTCAAACGCTAGGCGTATTTTCAACCCAACAGCTTCTTGCAATGCTCGATATCAAACCTGGGGATGTGTACGCACAGGATAAAATTCGCAAATCCATTGGCATCATCGCTGATGCCTACGCCAAATTGGGCTACAAGCTAACACTTCGCACAGAATCAGGTCGCCTTGGAATGGGGCGGATCGATTGGGAAACTACGCATACGCCAGAGAGTGCTTCTATTGATTTGAGACTAATCATTGACGAGGGGGAGAAGATGATGATTGGCATTGTCCAGGTCAACAACAACACACTCACACGCTCAAAGGTTGTGCATCGAGAGCTACGTCATCTTAGGCCTGGAAGGCCTCTTGACAGCACTATGATCGATAAAGCCATTCAGCGACTTCGAAGAACCAATCTATTTAGCCAGGTGAATATTACAGTTATGGATCCAGATCCTGATAACCCTGGATACCGAGATCTATTAGTCTCCGTAAATGAGAAAAACACTGGTTCGGTTAACTTTGGTGTAGCGGTGGGATCAGATGCTGGGGTGTTTGGTGAACTATCGCTTGTGCAGCGTAACTTTGATATTTCTGATTACCCCGAATCCGTACGTGAATTACTATCCGGAAAAGCATTTCGTGGTGCCGGCCAAAAATTCGCAGCTACACTCAGGCCCGGCGATGAATTCTTTCAATACTCGATGAGCTTTACTGAACCACATATATTTGAAACAGACAATTCTTTTCGTATTTCCGGTTCGTTTAGGGACAGGCGCTTTAGACGTTATGATGAGGAACGAATAACACTTGCGCTTGGGCTTGGCAGAAAATTCGGTGACTTTTGGAATGTCTCGGTAAATACCAGCTTTGAAAGTGTGGCGCTTAATAACATCGATGACTTTGCGCCCACTGCAATTTTTGATGATGCGGGACCAAATGACATTTCAACATTGGGGGTAACCTTGACCCGCACCACAGTTGGTACTTTGAACCGACCTGGTCGAGGCAGTCGATTGGAACTTAGACTGGAACAAACCGGACTCTTGGGAGGCGACTTTGATTACACAACCGCCTCAACGGAATACACAGTGTTCTTGACACTGGATGAAGATTTCCTCGGCAGAAAGTCAATCCTAAAGCTCAACACACGTGCTGGATATATCTTTGGCGGTGATGCTCCAACGTACGATAGTTTCTATATGGGAGGTAGATCATTTAGAGGCTTTGATTTTAGAGAAGTAAGCCCCAAGGGAATTAGAGCGGATAACGGCCAGCCTAGTGATGATCCAATCGGCGGTGATTGGTTGTTCTTCGCAGGCGCGCAATACGAAATGCCACTATTAGCTGAGAACCTAACCGGAGTTGTTTTCCTTGATACAGGTACAGTGACTGATAATTTGGGATTTGATGAATATCGCGCTTCAATAGGGTTGGGACTTCGGATCTATATTCCTCAGCTTGGTCCGATTCCGATTGCTTTTGACTTTGCAATTCCAATACTTAAAGAGGAAAGTGATGATGAGCAATTGCTTAGTTTCAGTGCTGAAGTCCCCTTTTAGTCCATTTTGGGTCAAAAAGCCGATATTTAGCTGCACGTGACTATGCGCAATTTCGCAGCCAAGGGCTACTATCATGGCTTTACGCTAGGTCATCTTACAAGGATCTTTTCATTCATTTTGGAAAAGGATAGATGTAATGAAATCCATAAAGCAAATTCTTAATGTTCCTATACTTGCTCTGGTTCTGCTTGCAATATTTCTTGGCTACAAAGTGTCCGCAACACACAACACAGCAATGCCACCGACGGTTGTGGCTGTCGTGAAAATCAACGCACTATTTAGCGGTCTTAAGCAACGGGCAGATGATAAGATTCAAATCAAAGATCGTGCGACAAAGAACACAAAGGAGTTTGATAAGCGAAAAGCTGAACTAATAGCACTTGAAGCTGAACTCAAGGACCTTGTTGATCCAATCAAGCATCGAAAATTGTCGGATGAAATTGGCCTAAAAAGATTAGAACTTAAATCATGGTTTGCCAGCGCAAGCGCACAGGCAGAGCTTGAAAATGCAGCATTGCTTCAGGAGCTTTATAAAAAGATCTCCGATGCAATAAAAGATATTGCTGATGCTAATGACTACAACCTTGTTCTTCTAGATGATTCCAATCCTTATGTAAGGTATAACAAAGAGTCACGCATGGCCCCGGAATTACAAATCTGGAATAAAATACGATCGCAAAAAATACTGTATGTCGATCCCGTTATCGATATTACAAACCAATTGATTACAAGAATGAATAACGAATTCATGGCTGCTAATGCCAATTGATAATTTTCACACACAAAGCTAACTGAAATCCACGTGGAGATTTAACATGCAAGAACATAGAACTCTCATAAATCATCGAGGAATTATTGGCCTTGCAATAATCATTGCCGTTCTAGTTGCGCCTGCATACGCGCTTTTATCGAATGCGCCAACTCGTCCCGCAGTTGTTGCCTTTATGAATCTAAAAGAAGTATTTGACAACTTAGATATAAGAAAAGAGGCTGAGGCCGAAATCAGGGATTTAGAAACCAGTATGATGGAGAAGTTAAAAGCAAAAACTGAAGAAGTCAAAATGCTTCAGGAAAACGCAGAGATCTATGAAAAGGGGTCACCTAAGTACATGGAGGCAATGCAGACCGGCCTTGATGCTGCATCCAAGATGCGGGCATTTAACGATTTCATCACTATTAAGATCGATGCAATGATGGCTGATCAAAGAATCCAGATCTACTACAAGATCATCAGTGCAGCAACAGAATTTGCTGAGCAACACGGCATTGATTTCATAATAACAAATGATTCTGAAATAGAACTAATTGCTGGCACTGACATGCAAATCATGCAGCAGATGACTACACGCAGAATTGTCTACGCCAACGATAGCCTGGATATTACAGACGAATTGGTCCAATGGATCAATACACGTTAATTGCAAATAGCAAATGGACGATGCTGCAGTTATGGGCGGCATAACCACTAATTTCACGACTGGATCTTTAGCTCAGCGTGTTAATGGTGAGCTGCGCGGGCCCGACAATTTACCAATCGTCGGGGTAAACGCGCTAGTAGATGCTTCGGTCGATCAAATTACTTTTATTGGCAACTCCGAACATGCTGATCAATGGGCCGATGCAAAAGCAGGAGCTGCATTAGTAACCAAAGGCATAGAACCCAAAGGTCACGACCCTACTTCACGAGCACTAATCTTTGTTCCCCAAGCAGAACTTGCGATGATCGAACTGCTTAGTGCATTTAAGCCTCAAACCCCTGCTCCGGAACCAGGAGTACACCCAAGCGCTTCTATTCATAGTGATGCAATTATTGGTAAAGATGTATGTATAGGTCCGCATGTAAGTATTGAGCGAGGTTCGCGTATCGCAGATGCAGTCATTCTATATGCGGGAGTGAGAATATATGCTGATGTAACCATTGGCGAGCGCTCAGTGGTGCACGCAAATGCGGTAATCCGTGAACGATGTCAAATTGGGCGCAATGTCGTCTTGCATCAGAATGTCTCAATAGGTGCTGATGGATTTGGCTATCAACCCTCAGCCGATGGCTCGACTATTCTAAAGGTTCCTCACATAGGTACTGTCATAATCGAAGATGATGTTGAGATTGGCGCTAATAGTTGTGTTGATCGAGGGAAGTTCCAATCCACGCGCATTGGCAAAGGAACGAAGATTGATAATTTATGCCAAATTGGCCACAACTGTCAGATAGGTACTAGCTGCATTGTCGCTGGTATGACTGCTATAGGGGGCTCTGTAAGCTTAGGAGATGGAGCTATGCTCGCTGGGGGCGTCAGAGTTGTGGATCATGTGAAAATTGGAAAGGGAGCGCGAATCGGTGCCGGCGGAGGTGTTATGCGAGATGTGCCCGCTGGTGAGACTCATTTGGGTGCTCCAGCAGGAGAATCAAGTGCGGTATTGCGTCAGTGGGCGGCCATCCGTAAGCTACCTGATTGGATGAAACGTATTTCCCAGCGTCTAAGGGACGAACAGGCCTAGAATCGAATATTGCAGCACGGGGATATGTATTGCCGCCGGACTGCACAAACTAGTACTTAATTTGCCACATCATCATGCTTGACTCAGCTGAAGAAATCAGAACGATGGGCGCCAGCACTGGGCCGAGGCAACACACCCTCGGCAGTGATGTGGTTGTATCGGGCAAGGGATTGCTGCTGGGAGAAGATGCAACTGTAACAATTCGCCCAGCACCAGAGAACCATGGCATCGTATTCGAACGAGTGGATTTGTCGCCTCCCGTACAGATTCCAGCGTCGGTGCAGCATTTGGCGAAGCGCGCCAGAAGAACTACACTGAAAATGGGCGAGACCTCGATCGAAACAATCGAGCATTGCATGTCCGCGCTTTGTGGCATGCGTATTGATAACGCTCTGGTAAGTCTTGATGGGCCGGAACTTCCTTGCGGTGATGGATCTGCAGCTTTATTTGTTGAGCCTATGCTGGAGGTGGGCATTGTCGCCCAGGATGCTGCGAGGAAGATTCACCGCATCAGCGAACCGCTCCTGGTGCAAGAAGGGGATGCAATGCTTGCTGCATTTCCCTGCGACGCTAAAGAGTTTCGGGTGATTTTCGACCTCGACTATGGCAGCAAATCAAACCGCATTAAGAGACAAGTACAGACGTTTGCCAGTAGCAATGGCGACTTTGCGCATGAATTATCCAGAGCCAGGACTTACAGCCTCAAAGAAGAGGCCCAGGCGCTTTGGGATCGGGGTATGTGCAGGCATCTCACGCCCAAGGACGTTTTGGTAATCGGTGATGATGGCCCAATCGATAATGCTTACAGATTTGATAATGAGCCTGTCAGACACAAAATCCTTGATTTACTAGGAGACTTGTATTTGGCGGGGTGTGAAATCCAAGGCGGATTTGTTGCGTACAAGTCCGGGCATAAACTAAACCGCAAAATGTGCTTGAAGATTGTCCAGCAGATGGAAGCAGCCAGGAGGCAAGATGCTCTCCTGTTGGGCAAAAATGTCGATATACGGGGCATTCAGAGGCTTTTGCCGCATCGATATCCCATGCTATTGGTAGACCGTATTGTCCATATCGAAGCTGACAAGAAGGCAATCGGAATCAAGAACGTGACGATTAATGAGCCGTTCTTTCAGGGCCACTACCCAGGCACGCCGATTATGCCAGGGGTTCTCATAGTTGAAGCTATGGCCCAGCTAGGCGGGCTGCTTATGAGCCAGAAGCTGGAGCATGCTGGAAAGGTCGCTATCTTGCTGAGTTTGGACAAAGTTAAGCTGAGAAGACCGGTGACCCCGGGAGATCAACTCGTTATGGAAGCCGTGGCGATCCGTGCTAAACCCAGGACGGGAACTGTTAAATGTAAAGCCTACGTAGGATCCGAATTGGCTGCGGAGGCTCAAATTAGATTCATGATGGTTGATGCGGAGCAAGAATAGTAGCCATCTGGCTTTTTGCCTGAAGGTTACTTGATTAACCCCATCAACATTGAGAAAACTCAATGAGCAATATACACCCAACTGCAATCATACACCAAACAGCAAAGATTGATCCGTCCGTTGAGATAGGTCCACACTGCGTTATAGGTGAGGAGGTCGAGATAGGCCAAGGCACCGTAATTCACAACCACGTTACGATCCAAACACTTACAACTATAGGGAATGAGAATGTTGTTTACCCATTTGCTGTGTTGGGTGCCGATCCACAAGATCGAAAGTGGAATGGTGAACGATCATATTGTGTAATTGGTGATCGCAATATCATCAGAGAACACGTAACAATCCATCGTGGGACAGGTAATGGCGGTGAGTACACCATTATTGGAAATGACAATCTTATTATGGTCGCTGCCCATATCGCTCATGATTGTCACTTGGCGAATCACACCACCATTGCTAATCAAGTGATGCTCGCGGGTCATGTAAAAATTGAGGAAGGCGCCAGCGTAGGCGGTGGTGCTGGCATTCATCACTTTGCAACCGTTGGCTCGTATTCGTTTGTTGGTGGTTTAGCGCGTATTTCTCGTGATGTCCCGCCTTATACTATTGTCGAAGGCAACCCCGCAGAAGTTCGCGCGCTTAACTCGATAGCTATAGCCAGGCAGGGATATCAACCTGAGCATATAGATGCATTAAAGGATGCGTTTAAGAGACTCTTTCGAGATAATCACTCTGCGATGACTGAACGCATTGCAATTTTACGACAAGATTATCCACAAGTACCGTCTGTAACTTTACTATGCGACTCACTAAGCGCTACAGCTGACGGAGTTCATGGCCGAGCGCTAGAACTTAAGCGAAGCGATGATAAACGAACAGTTGAAGTCCACTAGTAGCTAATACTTATTCGGGGCAGTTTTACAGTACAATCTTAATTAGCCGTCATCTATTTCTGTTTTGAAAGAATCTTCTTCATCTTCATCGTCTTCGTCATCTTCTTCATCGAAAGTATCACCATCTTCATCATCGTCTAGAAAGAATTCGTCGTCCTCGTCATCTTCTTCCTCATCATCTTCTTCAAGATCGTCTAGATCATCTATATCTTCATCTTCATCTACATCTTCATCATCAGGGGCATACGCAAGAACAATACTTGCAATGTATTTATCTTGAACGATCAAAGATTTGTACTCATCTAACTCAGGCATCTAACAAGCTCCATAGATACAATTCGTCCACGAAATTACTGTGCAATATTTGATCGATTTTGGCGAAGTTGTCAACCCCACAGCGGCTTCGCAGTCATTTTTTTGTTGGAGCGGGTATTGCATCAGTAGAAGTGGCTGAGCTGAGCAAAATCCAGCCATCAATTATTCGCGCATGTTCATATCGCCTCAAGACTGGAGGAGGCTGGACCGTTTCTCCTATGAGCTTGCAGTTGTCAGACAAAGTATATAAGTGATATGTATACTGCCTTTGCCCGCCCGGTCCTGGCGCGCGATTTGCACCTTGTCTCGTATTGAAACTCCTTACAAGGACAAGCCTGTCATCGGCTGGTAGCAGCCACTTGTAATTGCGCTCATTCGGCTCTCCGAATACGCTATCTGCACCTTCAACTACACCTGAATCATCGTATCTGACAATCCGCTCAGCGAAGATCGCATAGATACGCCCTTGGCTTATGAGAAGACCATTTAAATCGTTAGCGTCCCAGCCACCTCTACCAGGCAGAGCGAATTCCCGGGAGATAAAACCACTTTGAATGTCTACCGATCTAAGAGGGCTTAAACGCTGACTTAGTATGTCAAGGGGTGTTTCGATTATCACTTTCTCGCCAATAGGCCAACCCTTTGTAGCCGATTTTGCAGCATCTGAAGTATTCGACCAACGACTTTGTCCTGAAGAAATCTCAAGGGCTTGAATTCCAGCCTTGGATCCATATACCAGATCGCCTAGTGGCCCAATACTCATCCATTGTAGTGGCTGCGCATCTAAAGTTGTGATGTCGCAAATAACTTTGCCCGTTACAGGATTAACCAGGATAAGTCTCCCGATCGACTCATCATTTTCCAAGCTTCGCCTGGTTCCTGAAATCGCAATGGCAAAATCATGTTGCTTAATAATATCAACCCGATCTAATGGCAGCTTTACGACATTGGCCCAGCGCAATTGACCTTGGTTAGAAAGGTCAAAGCTAACCATCTCACCTGCATGTCGCACTACTGTCAGAGTTTGACCACTTATTAACGGTTGGCAATGGACTGGATCAACATAGGTTATGCCTTGGCTCTGAGCATCATCAATATCTTGGCGTCTACTTAACGGTGAATCTCCGAGAATTTGGCTCATCCATGGCGTATTCCACAGAACTTCACCATTATTAGCGGGGTTCAGCATCATGGCGCGGGCATCACCACCTGTCGCAACTAACCAAAGCAACAGTTGATCTTCACTGAACTTGAGAATGTATGGCTGGACGCGCTGTTCAAATGCTACGGACCAGATTGTCTCTAAACCCAAAGCAGCACTAAGGCGAAAATTTGACCCATCAAATAATAGAATTCGATCATTCGGTAAGATAGTGCTTGTGCCAGAGAAAGTTGTGACAACCTTCCCATCAAGCTCTTTAGCATTACCTTTCAGTTCACCTATTTGGGGCAGTTGCGTTTTAGCCGTGTTGCGTAGCGCTCCAAGCCAATTTTGAGCATCTCTGGGCCCGGTTGGACTTTCTAAAACTATATTGCCGAAGCTATCAATAACAAATTGCAGCACATTTTCAGCAGAATCATTCCACCCAGTTTTTTTGCAGCGCGCAATAACCCAGCCAAGCAATTTTGTTGCTCGCTGCTTACTTGGACTTAATCGGTATGCGTTAATTAGAGAAACCACTACATCCAATTGGTTCTCACCAGTATCTATCAGATTCGCAGCTAATAGCGACGCTTGTGCTGATGCTTGTGAAAGTGGAAACTCTCGGGCTAAAGCCAGGTACTGCTGGGCTGGCGCTTCAGCTTCGATAAGTTGATCCAGGCGCATTTGAGCAAAAACTGATTGAGGTCTATATATCGTCGCGCCACGATCACGAACCAGATCACTGAGTCGTTGCGCTGCCCATGCATAAGCTGGTCTCTGCAAATAATCTTCAAAACGAGGGGTGTCCGCAAGCACCGGCGAGGAAAGAATAGTTTGATATGCTTCAATTGCTCTGGCTAGAGAATGAGTTGAAAGCCAATCTCCATAAGCCAATAGATATTCAACGCGCTGATGGGGCTCAATTGCAACAGCTCCGATCATGGCATGAAGCATTTCACCCTGCTGATTAGTAGCCGCGATTTTTTGTCTATTAATTTCCAGGAGCATACTTAGCAATTCTTGCCGGGCGCTTTGTGATTCTTCTGTTATGGGTAATACGTTTGTTGCGATTTCAACTAGCTCAGCTGCTTCAAGGGCAAGCCCTAAATCCTTAGCACGAATACCCAGTTGTAATAAGGATAATGCGGGACCCGGTTCACCCGGTGATTGTGCAATACGCTGTCGCAGCATTTCTTCTGCGCGACGCAACGGCATGTATGAATCCAATTGTTGATTGCCTGCTACGATTAATTGTGAGCCCGCAGCAAGAGGATTACCAGCAACATTTGCAGGTACTATTTGTGATATTTGGCCGCTTTGGACTTGGACAACTAAAAACTCATCTGGTGTAGGAATTATCAAAGCGCCATCGGTTAGCTGCACTCGGCCGAATATCTCCAGTTGTTCCGGCATTGGTATGTCTTGGTTTGTTGCCTGTATAGCCGGAAGAGGTATACCCCAGATAGGTTTTTCAAGAGCGTCTACATCGAATACTCGTACTTGGCTGCCAACCGCATAAACTTTCTCTTCATCGGCAAGAAAATATCGAGGCGCATTCCATGCATCGCGCCCTTTAGCGCTGAATCTTTGCAATTCTTCACCAGTATCCCAATCAAGCAATAATACATGCTGCTCGTTGGGGCTTAATGCGATAACTCCATTTGGTGTTACCGCTGGTTGCCCTATCTGCCAGGGCTTACGCTCGACACCCAGAGGGTTAAGCGGAGGAGCGTAACGTCTCAGCCACTTGGTTTCACCGGTATCGCCTTTGATCCTTGCAACCGCACCAATAGGTGTTGCAATAATGATATCTCCCTTGTGGTAGATTGGCGATGAATAGGGACGCGCTGCTCTACTTCTAATTCCCCCGCTGGAAGCAATATGCCTGGCCCATCGCAATTGTCCATCTGTAAGATCAAGCGAAATTAGATAGCAGTCTGTAAGTAACTGCCGACTGGTTTTCCTGGCTAGTACATATACCGCACCTTCTGCGATAATTGGTGCTCCATGGGGTATGAGGCCGGCATAATCCTCTCTGCCTTGCATGCGATCTATCTTTGTTGCCCATCGCAACTTACCGGAACGCTCATCCAGGCAGATGATTGATCGGTTGGCTTCCTGGGGGTTGCGGCTGTTGGTTAATGTGTGACCGGTTATAGTTACTAAAGAACCAGAATCGACCGCAACAATATTCATGTCCACGATTTTGGTGCTGGCCCTGGATTGTGAGAACCTGCTCAAACGCTCGACATAAGGCTTGCGCCACAATGATCTACCCGTAAACCTATCAAGAGCGCGAACCGTACGCCCTTCATTAATATACAAAGCATTACCTTTGATAGTAGGTGCAGTGGTTAATTCAACTGATGGTTGTCGGCCTTGTCTAAATGAACTTGTAGGTAGTTCAATACTCATGCCCGCAGTTGCTACGCCCTGCGCATAAGGTGTAGTACTGAGGTTGATCGACCAAATCGGCTGCGAAACGAGTTCACGTAAATCGACGGCTTCTCCTTTACTTAGCGGCGAAATAACGCGCTGCTGAGGCAAGCTGCTGATAGAGTCGATCATGCGTTTTAGCGAATCACCTAAATGATTCCGCGAATCTTCGATAAACGACAATGTTTCAATTGCGTGATTTTTAAGGTCTGCTTCACCTACGCAGTGCGCTGCCATTGCCATCATAAACCAACAGTGCTGCGCTTTTTCATCATCTAGATCAGGATGATTCTTTGTCTGGTTAAGCCAATTTAGCGCTGATCGAAAACGCGCTGCTTCAGTGTCTCGCTGGGCTAGTTGCAGCAAAGCCTCCAAGCCGGGAGCCGTGACTGAACGTGTAATTACAAGTTGCAATAATTGCCCCGCATCAAGCATTCGCTGCGCTTGAGCGCTTTCAATCAGACGATATCTATCAAGCAATTTCTGATTGCTTAGCAATTCTTTTAGCACTCTGCTGCGAACAGCAACATAGTGATCATCTGTGAGAGTGTTAATTGGTAAAAGCGCCATAGAATACTCATCAAGCAATTCCTGATATAGGCGAACCGCTTCACCTGCATTATCCGCTACTTGATCCTGAGCTAATTGAAATAGCTCCCATGCCTGAGGTGAGTCGTCGATGTAGACCGGATTTTCTGGTAGTGGCTGAGCCAGTGGCTGAGCCAAAGCGTCCGTTGTACTTACTATTGATATTGCGCTTAAAGCGCTGCACCACACTAGTTTGTACAGAATCTGCCTAATGCAGGAAAGATGGATTATGCCAAGGATGGATTGGGCCATGTTAAGTCTCCCTCGGTCTGTAAGATCTTAGCGCTTCAATCCAAATGCCTCTTTCTATTACCCAATGGGGATGCCCATCCATCTCTCGACTCGACCAATGGGTGTTATGAGGATACATTGCCTTTATGCAGATATCGTCTAATCAAGCAATCGCCCGAGTCCTAGTCATTGCGTTCCTGGCAGCAATGTCAGGCTGCAGCGGTTTCCGCGAGCCTGTTATAACAATCGTAGACGCTCAAGTCACCGAAAGATCTGATATTGCGATTGGCCTGGGTTTGCGCCTTGATCTTGCAAATTCAAATAGCGAGCCTGTCGAACTATATGAATTTACATACGCCGTCACCATCAACGGAGCCGGTACCTATCGTGGAAAATGGTCAGCCTCAGCCACATTGCCCGCAAACGGATCAAGGCAGCTAGTGGTTCCCGCTGTAGTCCGATATGACCAATTGGGGTGGACAGAAAATTCAGTGCCCGCGGAAGCTAGGTTTGATGTTACCGGATCTTTGCTTTATATCGCGCCTGGAGATATCGCTGAAATCCTTTTCGATACTGGAGTTCGAAAACCTAAGGTGTCATTTAACGGACAAGGGATATTGAGAATTGCGGAGTCGCCTGACAAATAGGCGAGATTAGGTCTGCTATTTTATAGTCTATAATACCAACGATCTAAGTGTGATGCCGCATTTAATGTTTTAGGACACTCCTTGACAGATTCGCATCTCCATTGAATACCGACAATCCGAGATCACGCGCTATACAGACGCTTAGATTTTCCTATATCTCATAGATAGCGCATCCTCGCTTGGTGGTGCAACCCCAATACTTTGTAGCCAAGCAGGCCTTCACATGCTGATCTGTGGCTTTTGTATGTCGATATATGATAAGTAATACTTATTCTTAACGTCATGATCGATAGGGGAGTTGCCATTATGCAGCTTGGTGAAATTCTCAAAACGGCTAGTCAGCACGACGCATCGGATATACATATTATCAGCGGACATCCGCCGATGATGCGCGTCCATACTGTGATGACTCCTATGGACTGTCCTATATTAACTCCTGAAGCGGTGGAAATCGCGCTTAAGGAGATGACTAATACTGAACAGAGAGAAGTCTTTGAAAAGCAAAAGGATCTGGACCTCTCATACCATGTTGAAGGACTCGGGCGCTATCGTGTTAACGCACACCGTCAACGAGGCACTATTGGATTGGCTTTGCGTACTATCAAGGAAAATGTTCCGCCATTGGAAGAATTGAATCTACCTGAAGTCATTTCTCGTTTGACTTATCTTCCGCGTGGCTTAGTCCTAGTAACCGGAGACACAGGTTCCGGAAAGTCAACGACTCTAGCAGCAATGATCCAAGCGATGAACGAACGATATCGCAAGCACATTATCACACTTGAAGATCCTGTGGAATATGTGTTTAAGTCCAACAAATGTTTAATTGAGCAGCGCGAACTAGGTATGGACATGCCTAGCTTTGCTTCAGGTCTTAAGCACGCACTGCGTCAAGACCCTGACATCATACTCGTTGGCGAAATGCGAGATCTAGATACTTCAGCCCTTGCGATCTCCGCAGCTGAAACTGGCCACTTGGTTCTCTCGACCTTGCATACAGTTAACGCTTCGCAAACGGTTGAGCGAATTATTGATATGTATCCAGCTGGGCAGCAGAATCAAATTCGATCAATGTTATCTAATACATTGCAGGCAGTGGTTTCACAAACACTGTTCAGCCGCGTTGATAAGCCTGGCATGGCACCAGCAGTTGAGGTCATGCTTTGCACCCCGGCTATTCGAAACATCATCCGTGAGTCTCGAACGTTTGAGATTCCTAACGTCATTGATACCAACAGGCAGATGGGAATGGTAAGCCTGGATAACTCGATTGCGGAATTGTATTTCAATGGTCTGATCAGCCGCGAAGATGCGGTGGCTCAGGCTGCGTATCCCGACAAGTTGGAGCGGCAGCTAGCTGCGTAATCGGTTAAGGATGTCCTAGTAATGCCTCAATATCGCTTCCAAGCGCGACATTCATCCGGCCAGCTTCAAGCTGGGACACTTGCTGCCGAAAGTGCAGGAGCAGCAGCAGCTATCCTGCGCAATCAAGGACACCATGTCCTGCAATTGGCACCAGTGCAGAATACATCTAAGCAAATAGGCAACAAGCTAGTTGCAATCTTAAATTACTCATCGGGTCCAACACAAAAGGACATCCTGGATTTCACGACCCAATTAGCGGTCATGATTCGTGCAGGTATCAGTATCAGGGCAGCTCTTGATGGCATTGCTGATCAAGCGGTAAACCCGAAATTCAAGAAGATCCTGCTTCAAATTAAAATGGATGTCGAATCGGGTAAACAATTCTCAGAAGCCATAGCAAAGTTTCCCAAGCTGTTTGGTCCACTATATGTAAACATGGTCCGCGCTTCGGAAATGTCTGGTTCATTCTCTACCATGTTGGATCGAATTGCCGGCTATGTTGCGCAGGAACTTGAAACGCGCAAGATGGTGATTGGCGCCAGTATCTACCCTGGTGTAATTGCGGGCATGGCAATGAGCGTTACGGTATTCTTGCTGGTATTTGTGCTGCCCAAGTTTGCAGACGTTTTTAAGGGCAAGGAAGATCATCTGCCTTGGCCTACGATTTTTCTTATGGATCTCTCAGCATGGACTGTCAAGTATTGGTGGACCGTGCTTCTGGGACTTGCGCTGTCTTTGGGTGGATTCTTTGCATTCATCAGGACAGAAGTCGGCAATCTATGGTGGGACAAAATGAAGCTCACCATGCCCCTATTTAAGCGAATGTTCAGAGCGCTCTACATCAGTAGATCACTGCAAACTATGGGTGAGTTGCTTAATGCAGGTGTACCCATGCTTGATACGTTGGCGATCACTGGTGACATAACAGGCAACGTGCTATACAAGAAAATGTGGCGCGGCGTGTATGCCGCGGTCAAGCAAGGTAAGAAAATTCAAACTCAGCTTTCAAAGTCCAAACTCTTGCCGCGATCAGTGATTCAGATGATGGCAGCAGGTGAGGAGTCTGGCCGATTAGCTGAAGTTCTCGCAGAGGTTTCGGTCTTTTACACCAAGGCTCTGAAGGATGCTATCAAAACCGTTACCAGCATGATTGAACCGATCATGATTATATTAATGGGTGCGGTAGTAGGCTTCATTGCCATGGCGATCATCCTGCCGATCTTCAAGATGAGTTCGCTGGTTGGATGATTTTACGGACTTTGGAGGCGCTAAGGGAGTGGGAAGTATGATCTTCACACCACCAGTACGACGGAATAAACGTTCTAGCTGCCGCATTGGCTTTACACTGATTGAAACTGCACTGGCAACAATCATCGTAGGCGTAGGTGTCTTATCCATTGTCAGCGCGCAACAAGCTTTCCACCAGAAAAACAGTTGGTCAACACACGCAAGCACTGCAACGTTTCTTGGTAATGAGATTCGTGAGATGACCATGCTACTTCCCAGGCATGATCCGGTAACCGGAGACGAGATGTGGGGCTCTGAACCAAACGAATCGTTTGTTGGAGACTTTGACGATCTGGATGATTTTGATGGTGACGGTAGTGGGTTGATTTTTTCAGCCGCTCTAAACAACGGCCCAATTAATGCAATGCGCCAAATTATTCCAAACATGGATGGTTGGGCGCAGACCGTTACGGTTAGCAATATCGATTACTTCGACATTAATTTCTATGAACCAGATTTTCCGGCAGGATTGGACCCACCTACCACAATGGTCAAGGTTGAAGTTGTTGTTACATACGAAGCGCCCGGTGCAGCGCAACCCACAGAAATGACTCGCGTCACGTGGATATCCGCTCGCTAAATGCGTGGGATTCGATTGGCGTTATTTTTTGATGAAACTCACACATGAGTTGGAGGCGTGGAGAAACTGCTATGAACCAACAACCTAATGCAACATTTCTCGAGCAACGATTGACAAAGCCTCGAGGAAAACCAACATACAAACGCCGAGGTGTTTCTTCAGTCCTGGCGATGATGTTCATGGTTATCTTCGGCTCATTAGCAGCTGCTATGGCGGTTGTTGCACAAGGTAATTTGCGCACAGCTGATTCCGCGCTGCAAGTATCACGAGCCATGAGCGCAGCAGAGACTGGTCTAACCTTTGCTATAGCCAGACTTTCTTCTGAAGCCAAGCGCTTCGTCATCGAAAAGGGTGTAGTCGATGGAGATTTCGCAGCAGATCTTTGGAGCGGTACTGTAAACCAAGCTGCAGATGGCGACCTTACTATCCTGCCTTCTGATGGATACGATGACAGCGCCAGCACCCCAACGAATGTTGTTGAGGCAATACGCAATGCACACCTGGCAGATTCACACTCATTCGATAAGGTTATAGGTGACGCTGCCCTGCCAAATATTGACTTTGTATTTGGTATTTTGCGTGTTAAGCCCATCGCACTTTCCACAGATGCCAATGGGGATCCCGACCCACAAGCTGCCTACTTCCGTTTGAAGTATGAATTGCTTGCAGACGAGCCATTTATTCGCGTTACCTGCCAGGGTTTTAGCGGCAAGATTTCTCGTACACTGCAGATGGACTTTAGGATTGACAAAAGAATCGAATTTGCGATTCTCAGCCCCAATCGAATTATGATTGGTAAGAACGTACGCGTCGAAGGGCCTCTTGGTTCACGTTACGGTATTGACCCACTTACGGGTTTACCAAACGCTTCAGAACTTAATCCTACAAACGGCCATCCACTAGTAATGAAAAGCGATTTTTATTACCTGGATGCAGCGCTCGACTTGATCATAGATAAGCTATATGACCAAGTTATGCTTTTCGATGAAGATAACGATGGGCGCTTGCGACCGGATCACCCAACCGAATCATTAGGTTTGGCAGACCCCGACTTGTTCGATTACAACGGCGATGAATACGTTGATGATTTCGATCTGTTCATGGCATACTACGATGGCATGTTCGGTAATGGTGATGGCCAAGTAGAAATAGGCGTTGAATTTATTGATGACAACCAACTAGCGCGATTGATCGATCAAGCGTATCCAGACAGGGACGGCGACGGTCTACTCGGGACGGCCAGCGATAGAGCCTTGGGTTACGACGACGGTTTCATAGACAATGATGATCTGTACGCCAAAGTGCATGGCAGACTAGCGTTTGCTGTGTCACAGGCTGCGTGGGAAGCTGCACATCCACCTAGCTTCCATGCTGTGGTTCAGGGGCCTGTTCGTAGTGATATTGATGTATCCCCGGTTGAGTTTGAAGTAAGCGATGAAGATCTGCGTGAAATCACTACGGATATGTTTTCTGATACACAAACTTGGTTTGATGTCACTGCAACGGCAGCTAACTTTGCTACAGATGTAGTCGATGGCATTGCCTCTGGAGGAGAGTACGTTGCCCCTGGTGTACCTGAATACGACGATGGCTCTACTTGGGAAGAAGTGCCCTTTGGTGCTGCCACTGCGGGTGGTGCAGCGTATGATTTTTATAGACGAGAGATCTACCGCAATATGACTTTCACAAATGCGCGTATTCCAATCGGTAGCAACGCACTTTTCGAGAACTGTACATTTGTCGGCGTAACGTATATCGACTCGAATGCTGATTGCAGCCATGAAAACTGGAACTATGCGGGCGCACTTCAACGCGTCGAAGATCCTCCAGGTTCGGGTACTTATGTTTACGAGGAAAAATTCCCAGGACTTGAAGCTGCGCTTACGGATCTCACACCCGTACCAGACTCACGCGTATTTTCAAATAACGTCCGTTTTCATGGCTGCACCTTCCTTGGCTCAATTTCGGGAATCAAGCCTGATGAGTACACACACTGGCGCAACAAAGTACAGATAACCGGTGAAACAAGATTCTACATTGATGAAGATGATCCCGATCTGCTTCAAGAGATTGCTGATGGTAATCCAGATGCACCCGGTTGGCTTGCCGCAATTCAAGGCATAGGCGCTGCGGATATAGCTGAACTTGAAAAGAGTTCGCTATTACTTGCAGGTTGGTCGGTTGATGTTGGTAACTTTACTAACGATCAAGACGTTGATCCCGCATTAACACCTAAGGTAAAACTCAAAGGAACGATTGTGGCGGGAATCCTGGATGTTCGTGGTACTGCGGACATCTTTGGAACTTTGCTCATGACTTTCAGGCCCGTGGAAGGGGAAGGCCCACTATTTTATGGTGGCCTGCCTGATGCCTTTAACACGACTATTGGCTACTTCGGACCGTCAGATGGTGACGGCGAAGGTGTGGATCCCGATGATGCAACCTTTAACGGATTTGGTGAAATCACACTTCGCTATGATCCAGATGCTATTTTACCTGATGGTATACCTTGGCCAATACAGATTGACTCCCAACCTCTCACCTATTTTGAAGGAGGGTCGATGTGAAACAGTTAAACACTATTACTATTAGCAACAACCTTCGTAAAGCTAAACCAATCAGACGAGGCTTTAACCTCGTCGAAATGCTCATCGCTTTGGCTATCACTGGGGCTCTACTTAGCGCAACCATGGTGGCGCTTGATGCTTCTTTCATGGCTTACCAAACCACCACTGAAGTTGCTTCAACCCACACTATCAGCCGATTGATTATGAACCGAATGCTGACCCTTATTAGAACCGGCCAGGAGTTCGGACCATTTCCAATTAACCCACAGGACTCAATCGTTGTTAGTAATGAGATTCAATTCTTCTTGCCTGACGAAAATGGAAATTTGGGCGATCTGCTTACACTGACATGGAATTCAGCTAGTGAAACACTCTTTGTAACAATTACAGATGCTGCCGGTGAAACTACTTACCCCCTGCTTGAGGGTGTAACAGCTTGTCAATTTACCATGGAGTACGAGCTTGGAAGAATACTGCATCGCGCTACAATCGACATGACGATCGTGCCTGATGACAATATGAGTGTCTCATTGGATGGTGTTAACATCAAACCGATTAGATTAGTCGCATCGGCAATGCCGCGCTCTACAGTTTATCGATAAGCAGCAGGCGCTTACGGACGGTAAGTCGCTACGCAATTTGGCGCTTCGGTAACGCTAACACACTTAATCTTTACACCGCTGGGCAGCAACTTGGAAATCTGCTCAGCGATGTGCTGCGCTATAAGCTCTGCGGTTGGGTTGATATTTGTAAACGGTTCAACTGCGCCAATATCTTTCCCAATAAAAGGCTCGATCACCTTTGAAAGCTGAGCTTCGATTTGGTGAAAATCTACTAGCAAGCCGTCCCCATCGAGCTTGTCGCCTTGAACAACAACCTTAACCTTCCAATCGTGTTCATGTATCTGTTCAGCCTCGCCTGCAATGGTAATCGCGTGAGTTGCTCGAAATGTCTGCTTGATGGATAGCTCGTACATGGCAGAGGCAGTATAGGGAATCCCTCACGAACCGGCGAAGCGTTTACAGGCTATCCTTAACGCCCATGAGTGATAAGAGTGATCCATCAAACGCACCACTAATGCTCTCCGTATCCGGAGCGCGAGGAATCGTTGGCAAAACCATGACGCCTGGCGTGGCTATGGATTTTGCAGCTGCGTTCGGGTCATTTATAAATAAAAAGGGAGCAAGGATATGTCTAGGCCGCGATAGCCGCCCTTCAGGTGAAGCGCTAGCAGCATCAGCAGCAGCGGGGCTTGCTTCGGTTGGATGCAGCGTGATTGATCTTGGTTTGGTGCCTACGCCAACCGTTGGGGTGATGATTAACACCCATCAAGCGGATGGTGGGATGATGATTACCGCTTCGCATAACCCTGGCCAATGGAATGGGATTAAATGTCTTAATAGTGATGGGGCTGCACCAGCAGCTAATGATGTGCAGCAAATCATTAAGCGATTCAAAGATAAAGACTTTGATCTAGCATCAAACGATTCAATAACGCAAGATGGATCGGGTAACGAAACACACGTTGCATTAGTGCTAGCGAATATTGATCCCGAACCGATTCGCAGTTGCAAATTCAGGGTTGTGCTTGATTCGATTAACGGGGCTGGCTGCGTTAGTGGCCGAATGTTACTGGAACAACTCGGCTGCGAGATCGTACAAATTAATGACAAGCCCGATGGTAACTTCGCGCACACTCCCGAACCAACCCAGGAAAACCTAACCGACCTGGCAAAGATAACCGCGCGCCAATCCGCCGCTTGCGGCTTCGCGACAGACCCCGATGCAGACCGCTTAGCAATCGTAGACGAAAACGGCTACTACATAGGCGAAGAATACACACTAGTTCTAGCAGCAAAACGCATTATGGATATCCAAGGCGGCGGCCCGTTAGCTACCAACCTATCAACCAGCAGAATGATCGATGATCTTGCAAGCAATTACCCAGACGCAAATGTAATCCGCACCGCAGTAGGCGAAGCAAACGTAGCAAGCGCAATGCGCGCATCAAAAGCAATCCTGGGCGGAGAAGGCAACGGCGGCGTAATCTACCCACCAGTCTGCTACATACGCGACAGCCTTTCATCCATGGCCTTAGTCCTAAGTTTGCTAGCGGCAGAACAAAACACCCTAAGCGAAATTGTTGCGGATCTCCCCCACTACCAAATGATCAAACAAAAATTCGATCTAACCAACCTAGGCGGCCTGGAAGCAGTCAGCGAAATGATCAAAAAGGTCGAAACCCATTTCACAAACGAAAAAATAAACAACATTGATGGCATACGCGTAGATTTCACAGAAGGTTGGGTACATCTAAGACCAAGCAACACCGAACCAATTGTGCGCCTAATCGCAGAAGCCAAAACCCAACAAGCCGCAGAAGAATTAATGCACAAAATCGGCAGTGTTGCAGGGTTAGGGTGAATCAGCTTCGATCGATCCTTCAGTAATAGATTTTTCAATCAGATCAATCGCTTTTTGAGCTTCATCTCGTACAAACTCATTTTCATCCTTTCTTAGGATCTCAAGCTTCGGTAGCATAGCCGCTGCTGCTTTGCCCATTGATCCAAGCAACTGCACGCTATGGCTGCGGGCGCCCATATTTGGATCATCAAGGCCTTTTTCTAATAGAGGCAGGCATAAAATATATTGCTTTGGATCCCGGGTAAGGTAAGACAATGCCATCATTCTAGACCAAATATCCTCTTCGCTTAGAAGTGATTGAAAAAAAGAAGTAGCTTGAGGATCACCAGATTCGAATTCTGACAAGGCTGTTAGTATTCCTCTACGAACTCGAATGTCATCTGTCTGAGCGGTTGCTCGCAGCGTTTTGAAAACGATCCTACTTTGGGGATCGAATTGTACAAGATAAAAGGCTGCTTCGTTGTGAAAATGGTGTGTGTATTTTTCTCCCCATATCTCAAGTATGGCAAGAACAGTTGCCTCGCGATCCGATGAAGATAATCTATCCCGGTCGTGTAGCCGCCATAACGTCTGCATAGCCTCTAACGAAAACCTTGAATTATCCTCGGCAATAACTTTAATAAGTGTTTCTGCGATCGTTTCGGTATAAGGCGGCACTTGTTCAAGTAGCCACAAAACTTGTTTTCGGCGATCTTCGCTACGATGTTTCTGAAGTGATCGTTTACAATTTTTAGCAAGAAAACGCCACTGCCAATCCTCAAGTGCATCCTCATCTACGTACATGAAAGACGACTGATAAGAGCTATTCCGCTCAGCAATACGGTCGGTAAGTGTATTGAAGACCCACTCGTTGTCGCTGTAACCGACTGCAGCGATTAGAACTACCGTAGGGAAGATTGACTTCCAGCCATCCTTGCGAACAGTTGGTGTAAGTTCTAGAGAAAAAGAGCCGAGCCATAGGAACATTGAAACAAACGCCCAGCGCCAGCGGCGGCGTGTCTTTTGGAGTTTGCGTTTGGTCTTTACCGTCTTGCCACATTCGGGGCAGCGCAGGTTTTCTGCTGCCTGCATGTTGTACCAGCACTTGGGACAACGCTTACGGCCTTTAGCGCGATCTGCAAACATCGCCCAGTAACAAAGCCAAAGTCCCGCTAAACCCAGCAGACCGCCACCAAGCCAGAATAACCAATTTATTGTCATGGTAATATAAGTATATACGAGATTATTTAAGTGTGTGGTGCCACGGGTTCACGCGCAGCGGAAACCCGTGTTCTACGCTCGTTGGTAGTTGAGCACTGGTTACGCAAAGCCGTAACCAGTGGCACCGGGATTGTTAATTCTTCAGTGGAACGGGCGTCTCGCCCGTGCGAGTCTGCTATTACATTTTCTTTTATGAATCAAGAAATATGCACGGGCGAGACGCCCGTGCCACTACTGAAAAAAAACGCGCAGGTCGGAGACCTGCCGCTAAACGGGTTTGTTTTTATGCTTGCGCTATTTCACTTTTTATTGATTCATGCACATGCCAGGTTATTTCATCATCGGCGGCCCAGTCTATGTGCACTACAAAGAATCCGTTGCGATGGGATTGAACTAGCGGCCACATAATTTCTCTGTCAGTACGGGGAATCTCAAGAGCCTCTACATCTTCAATCGCAACAAACTCTAAAGTTCCTTCATCAAACTCCGTCCACTTTAGCGAACTTGGATCAATCGGCTTGGTAACTTCAAACAAGAATATAAGCCAATGCGTTTGTCTTTCGTATGCTGATTCTGAGACGATACCGATCATACGCAAGTCATCATGACTAATAACTAAGCCGGTCTCTTCTTCAATTTCACGCAAAGCACAATCGTGCGGCCCTTCACCAATTGCTCTTTCTAATTTGCCCCCAATAGGCGAATACATACCAAGGTTTGGGCTTTGCTTTCTCTTCAATAAAAGCACGCGCCCATCATCATCATACAAATAGCAAAGCACTGCGATCTTGTAAGGCAGAGTTGGTTCGTCCACGATCTTACACCGATACCTTATTAGCAGCTTGCAAACCACTAGCAGCAAGTAAACTCTTTATAGATTGGCGAACCTTCTCATCAGCACCAACTAAGGGCAAACGAACCGAACCAGTATCACGACCAATCTGAGCCATGGCTTCTTTGATGGGAACGGGATTGACCGTCAAGCTAAGTAAGCCTCGTGATAATGCGAACAGTTCGTTATGGAATTTTTGAGCTGCGGGCCAATCGCCATCTAAAAACGCAGTGCAAAGCTGAGCAACTTTATCGGGAACGATATTTGAAACGACGGAGATAACACCCACGCCTCCCACTGCTGCTATTGGTAAAGTCAAGGGATCATCACCACTAAGCAGGGTTAGATCTGTTCGCAAGTTAATTTCACTTGCGAGATCAACTTTTCCGGTCGCTTCTTTGATTGCGACAATGTTGGGGTGGCTTGATAGTCGATGGATGGTGTCGCCGGTTAATTCAACCGCGGTTCGCCCCGGCACGTTGTATAGCACGATGGGCAAATCGCAGGAATCAGCAATGGCCATGTAATGAGCGTATAGCCCTTCCTGATTAGGCTTGTTGTAATAGGGTGTAACATGAAGTGCAGCATCCGCACCAGCAGCATGGGAAAAACGATGCAGATGAATGGCATAGGCGGTATCGTTTGAGCCCGCACCTGCTATAACCTGCAAGCCTTGTGGCTTGGCGATTTCGATGGTTTTCTCAACAACCGCACGATGTTCCTCATCGCTAAGTGTTGGCGATTCGCCTGTGGTACCGCATGGGACAACACCCGCAACCCCACCACTAGCCTGATGTTGAATATTGTCGGTAAGCCTTTGCATATCGACAGCTGATCCATCAGCGGTGAACGGCGTGATCAAAGCTGTATATGCGCCTTTAAGTTCAATCATGAATTTGCTCGCAAAGTGTTCATATTTGGTCTATCTATTATTGCATCATTAACTGCCAAGGCTTGCCGCCTCGCGAATTAGCCGTTTCATATCCTCTACCGCCTGCCTCATGCCAGTAAATACCGCTCGCGCAACAATAGAATGGCCGATGTGAAGCTCCTTTAGCCCCTCTAAAGCAGCGATCGGCTGAACATTAGCATAGGTCAGAGCGTGGCCGGCATTAAATGACATACCCGCCTGGATAATCAACTGTCCAGCTTGCTTAACCTTTTGAAGCTCAGCCTGAATCTTAGGGAGGCTGGCATCGCGGCCAAGCTCCCAAAAAGCATGTGCGTACGGCCCGGTGTGGATCTCACAGGCATCAAAGCCGCATTGCTTCGCTGCCCTTATCTGCTTTGGCTCTGCATCAATAAAGGCGCTAGCCACAATCCCAGCCTCATGCAGCTCGGAAACAGTGTCTTTAAGTCGATTAATCTGGCTGGCCACATCCAGCCCGCCTTCGGTTGTTATTTCCTGCCTACCCTCGGGGACAAGCGTAGTCATCTGAGGCTTGAGATCAGTGGCTATTTTGACCATCTCATCCGTAGCCGCCATTTCCAAATTGAGTTTTATGTGTACTTGCTCAGCTAATTGGTGAACATCTCTGTCCTGCATATGCCTTCGATCTTCCCTCAAATGGACAGTGATAATATCCGCGCCACCAAGCTGAGCCTGGGCAGCGGCGGCAATGGGATCGGGCTCGAATGTCCGCCTTGCCTGACGGATGGTGGCCACGTGATCTATATTGACACCAAGCTGAATCATCACGCAAGGGTATGCCTGGGATTAATAGTTCACAACTAAGTTGTACTTACCATCAAAACATTCATGGTGAAGCCGCTTATGGGGGGATATACTGGCGAGGAAGTAGGTCATTTGAGTGAGATGTCCAACGTGACAGAGTTCGCCAAGAGACTAGCACAGTTAAAGAGTGATCTGGTCACCCAGGGCGACCGGGTAACGGATATGCTGCTTCGATCGGTCGAGTGCTTCTTTGACCAGGATCAGGATAAAGCTCAGACTGTAATTGAAGCAGATTCCGTAATCGATCGTGTAGATGTAGAGATTGAAAGAGCTTCCATTCCTTTGCTAGCCATGGGTATTACCGACGAACACCAGATCCGATCTGTGCTGATGATTGTAAAAATCAATAACGAACTGGAGCGAATTGCCGATTGCTCTGTCAATATTGCGGAAGTGGTCGCGGGCGATGAATCCAGTAATTACAGCAATTCAATTCCACAAACATTTCGAGTCATGGCTAACAGCGTAGTTGGCATGCTCCGTGATGCCACTCGTTCACTGGGAAATCTTGACCGAAACCTAGCAGAGCAAGTGCTGGGCTTTGATGACACCGTAGATCGATTCAAGCAAGAAATAGTTCGTGATGCCCAGAATAAAGTCGCTAGTGGAACTTTAAGTGCGAACATTGCATTTGAGCTGCTATCAGTGGCAAAGGCTTTAGAGCGAATCGCAGATCACTGCACTAACATTTGCGAACAAGTGATTTATTCTGAAAGCGGGATGGTGGTAAGGCACTTACCTGGGGGTTGGAGCAAACCTGCTCAGCCGTCGAACTAACGGTGCTAAGGTTTAGTTATTTTATCGCCGATCCTTTTCAAGGTATGATCGAACCGAACCGCGCGATAGCTGATAGAACTATCAATAAATAATTAAGACGATTTACCCATTAAGGGTTTAATTGATGGCCGAGAGTCTTACGACAATTCGCAGCAAGCTTCAAGAGCACAAGCAGGATCATCTGCTTAAGTTTTATGATGAGCTAAGCGAACTTGAGCGCGAAAATCTGCTAGAGCAATTAAGTGACATAGATTTCGTTGCGCTTCAAACCCTTATCGATCAATATGTGATGCGCAACCCCGTCAAGGATTTGCCAAAGGATCTTCAGCCAGCTCCTTATTACCCATGCGATCCAGGCTCGAAATACGATGCAGATCATTATCGAACAATTGGCGAGGATTTAATACGCCAGGGCAAGGTTGCTGCGTTTACTGTAGCAGGCGGACAAGGTACGCGACTTGGATGGAATGGGCCTAAAGGTACGTTTCCCGCTACCGCAATTACCGGGCGGCCCCTGTTTCGAATCTTCGCAGAACAATTGCTCGCAACTGCCAAGCGATATGGCAATTCGATTCGATGGTACATAATGACCAGCCCGCAAAACCATGCACAAACGCGAGCTTTCTTTGCGGATAACAGATTCTTTGGAATAGATCGTCAAGACATTTTCATGTTCCCGCAAGGAACTATGCCTTGCATTGATGCAGCAACCGGCAAACTTTTGCTATCTAACAAATCAACCATCGCAGTAAATCCCGATGGGCATGGCGGATCTATCAAAGCACTAGCGCAAAGCGGAGCTATTGAGGTAATGCAAAGCTGCGGCATTGAGCATATTAGTTACTTCCAAGTTGATAACCCAATGGTAAGAGCGATTGATCCTCTTTTCGTTGGGCTGCATGCAGCTGCGCCGGATTCATCCGGTGAAATATCATCGAAGATGGTGACAAAAACCAGCCCGCAAGAGAAGGTTGGCGTGTTTTGTCAAAGCGGTGGCAAAACCATGGTAATTGAATATTCAGATCTGCCTGATGATCTTACAAACCAAACCACTGATGATGGCAAGTTGCGATTTATAGCTGGATCGATCGCAATTCATATGCTTAGCGTGAAATTCGTTGAAAAACTTACATCAAATAGCGATGGCTTTGCGCTGCCATTTCATCGTGCGGATAAAATTGTTCCATACATTGATACAACAACTGGCAAGCTAACTGAGCCAGATAAACCAAATGCTGTAAAGCTGGAAGCTTTTGTTTTTGACGCAATTCCTCTTGCAGAATCATCGATCGTGTATGAAACCAACAGAAACGAAGAATTTGCACCAATAAAAAACGCTAAAGGCATCGATTCAGTTGTTTCTTCACAACAACTGCAAACACAAAGGGCGGCGAATTGGCTTAAAACACACGGCATAGAAATACCCTTGGACTCGAAGGACCAAGTTGATGCGGTAATTGAAATAAGTCCACTCACCGCTCTTGAAGCTGCGGATCTTAAGAAAATCGACCTGCCAAAATCGATCAAGCCTGGCGAATCGATAGTGCTGTAGCTAATTCACCCAATTAGTAATAACCTCTACGGCAAGCTCTTCAATAAGATTAGCAGGATCATTCAGTGCGCGATCTAGGCCGTATCTATCTTCAAGGCTGTAATATGATTCAAGTACGCCATCTGGTGCATCTTGCAAACAATCATCAGCGCCAGGCCCAGTCTTACCTACTATGGCAATGCAAGGCACTCCTAGTTTATGAGCAACTCTTGCAACTCCCATCGAAGCCTTTCCATCTAGAGATTGGCTGTCGAGACAACCTTCGCCTGTTAAAACCAAATCAGCAACTGCGCATGACTCATGAAAATTAAGCGCATCAAGAATAAGATCGATACCAGATTCTAATGATGCGTTACAAAAAGCAGACAAGCCAAATGCTACACCACCTGCTGCGCCTGCGCCTGGCATATTTGGATCTGCATCAGTTAGTGAAGCTATATGTGAAAGCGCATCATCCAGCAATTTAACTTGCTCAGGGCTAGCACCCTTTTGCGGACCATACGTCGCTGCTGCACCGTTCGGACCTAATAACGGATTGTTTACATCACACGCAATACGAATCTTGGGCATGAATTCTGGAGGCTCGTAGGAATAAATATTCAGCATTTGCTTCCCGGTTATGGGGGATTTTAATTCATTGTTATTTTTATCGAAGAACTTACCACCCATCCCCTGAATCATTCCAATGCCACAATCAACAGTTGCGCTCCCACCAATACAAAGGATTATTTTTTCACATCCTAATTCGGTAGCTGCTGCGATCAGTTGGCCGGTCCCATAAGTCGTTGTAAGTGTGGGATCGCGTCGGTCTTGTGATATTAAAGATAGCCCGGAAGCCTCAGCCAATTCCACAATCCCGGTCAGTCCATCGGGGCAAATACCAAATTTGGCTTGGATTTGCTCACCAAGTGGGCCACGAACACCGGCCTTGTGAAACACTCCATCTACTGCCTGAACCAACGTATCGAGGCTTCCTTCCCCGCCATCCGCGATAGGAATCTGCTGGCAATTGATCTTTGAATCAGCCCTGGCGACCCCTCTAGCCATTGCAGAAGCTACTTCAGTAGCGTTTACAGTCTCCTTAAAACTGTCAGGTGCACAAAGAACAGTTATCTTGTTTCCTCTAGCAAAATTGGCATCTTGTGGCGTTGGCAAAGGCAAATCCGATTCTAATTAGTCATTGACTTGATGGTCAGAATACACTGCTAGTGATAATTAGGCTTTTCTTTTAACCAAATGGATAGCATCTTCTCAAACTTGCTCGGCTCATATGGCCCACTTACGGTCTTCGTGGCTCTTTTACTTACCGGTATTGGAGTCCCACTGGGTGAAGATTTTGTAATTATCCCTGCAGGAATCCTAATCGCCCAAGGGCAAATGGATATCTATCTAACAGCCATCGCAGCTTACTTCGGTGTTCTAATAAGCGATTTTATGTGGTATTGGCTTTGCAGATTCTGGGGAACCCCCTTACTTCATAAGCGCTGGTTTAAACGCCTTGTACATCCGCGAAGATTGCTAGAAGTCAAACACGAAATTGAGCAAAGAGGCGCATGGGTTATCGTGATGTCCCGATTTATACCCGGTTCACGCACACCCGCAATTACCGCTTCAGGTGTACTTCATTTTCCATTTTGGAAATTTGCGGTTGCAGAAAGTATAACCTGCCTTGTAACAATCCCACTTCAACTTGGGCTAGGTTATTGGATTGGCAAAGGACTTGGCACTCTTGAAACTACTGACAAATTTAATGCAATTATAGGTGTAGTGGTAGTTATGCTCGCATTAATTTTCGGAATTGGTTGGTGGAGAAAATACCGAAAAAAACACCGCAAAGCACCGCGCGCAAAGGCAGCTTGGCTTCGTAGATTCCGAAGACCTCGACTGAAAAATCCAATTACAAAGAAAACTAATAACGCTGTATAACTTAAAAATTATGATGTTCTCACTTAGAAATGGAATTGCCTGATGCGAGCGATTGTCACAGGACAGATCGGAATGCACAAGAAGCCTTACCTCGAAGCAGTAGCCCAGCTTGCGCAGGATGCAGGTGAACCAATCGAAGTATTTCATGTCGGCAATAGAATGTATCAAGAAGCGCCAGATATTACATCGGGCAGAATCCTTGATTTGCCTTTAAGCAGACTTAATACACTTCGCAGGGCGGTGTTTAGAGATATTACTAATGACACATCTCCAGCTGAGGAACATCCTAACATAATCGTAAATACACACGCAACATTTCGCTGGAGGCATGGCCTATTTTGTGGCTTTGATATAGATCAAATACAAGCACTCGAACCGGACATGTTCATCTGCTTAGTTGATAATGTGGAGATGGTTCATCATCGTCTTCATGCTGATCACGATATAGATGCAACGCTAAAAGATTGCATGGTGTGGCGTGAAGAAGAGATCATGGCCACTGAACTACTGGCACAAGCTGTTGGATGCCAAAATAATTTTTACATTCTCAGTCGAGGGCGGCATCATGAAACTATCGAAAATTGTCTGCGTTTGATTACACAACCTGACTTACCAAAGGTATACCCAAGTTTTCCTATGAGTCATGTCGTTGATATGCCTGATGTGCTTAGTGAGATTGATGAATTTCGCAAAGCCCTGGCGCAGCAGTTTATCACATTTGATCCGGGCGAGGTTGATGAAAAATTGCTATTAGAACGCGCAATTGTAGCTGCAGAAAATGGAAAAGATTGGGTCGAGACACAACCACATAGTTTCGGCGGCAGTCAAGATGTTCAAGCTAATATGCGCGTTTCAGTTCGAGAAGTTTTGGATATTGCAGGCGATATCGATGGCCAAATCTATATGCGCGACTTCAAACTAATAGATCAATCAGACATGATCTGCTCGTTCATACCGGAATTGCCCGGCGGGCTGCCCGGACTTTCAAGTGGAGTTGAGCGCGAACTTCAACACGCATTTGAGCACACCAAGGAAGTCTATGTTGTGTGGAAACCCAAGATGACACCTTCGCCATTTATTACGGAAACAGCGACAAAGATTTTTTCTACCGTTGATGAGGCCCTTACATTTTTCCAGGAAAAAGGCATGGTCATGCAGCGAAGTTTGTTTGGAAATTGAGCGAAGTTGAACATCCACCCTACTGTTGACCGTAATATGCCTTAAATGCCGCGATATAAACTGATAATCGCATATGAAGGAACGAATTTTCACGGTTGGCAGAAACAACTGCCACCCGATGAAGAGCCTCTGCGCACAGTGCAAGGCGTGCTTGAAGATGCGCTTGCCAAGGTGTTTCGTCAACCTATAAATGTGCAAGGCGCTTCACGAACTGATACTGGAGTTCACGCAAGGCATCAAGTTGCTGCGTTTGATTGTGAGACTCAAATCGAAGTAACTCGCATAGCATCTGCTATCAACTACAGGCTGCCTGATGATGTACAAGTGAAAGAAGCGAAAATCATTCACGATAGCTTTGACCCTGTAAGCCATGCAATCTCAAAGGGATATCGATACCGCATCGCTTATGGCAATAAGGGACAATACCACCAGCCACTATTTTCACGCAGGCTTACTTATTTCAGCGGATACGAACTTGATCCGCAAAGAATGAACGAGGCAGCGCAGCATTTTATTGGTGAACACGACTTTGCTGCTTTCGTTAAAGCTGATCATGGCCGAGAAACAACAGTCCGAACAATTCACGATTGCAAGGTAATCGCCAAGAGCAATCGACGCTGCAGTATTGATATTTCAGGCAACGGTTTCTTGCACAATATGGTAAGAATCATTGCAGGCACATTAATTGAAGTAGGCCGAGGCAAATACGAACCAGAACAGATTCCAAGTATTATTGCATCCAAAGATCGTGCTAAAGCAAGTACCACATTACCGCCCGAAGGGCTTTTCCTAATGTGGATCAACTATGGAGATTCTGGCTCGTGAGGATCATGCACATCTCAACGAGACTGATTCTTGGCGGATCGCAAGAGAACACGTTGCTTTCATGTGAAGGACAAGCGGATCACGGCAATACAGTCAGCCTTGTGTTCGGTCCAATTTATGGGCCGGAAGGATCAATGCTGGAACGCGCCGATGCACATGGTGGAATTGAAATAATCCAAACACATAACTTAGTGCGCGAACTATCACCCCTAAAAGATTACCGCTGCTATATAGATCTGAAAAAAATAATCACTGATTGGAAGCCGGACGTTGTTCATACACATTCTTCCAAAGCGGGGATAATCGGCCGCGCTGCTGCGTGGAAACTAAGAGTACCATGCGTAGTTCACACAATCCATGGCCTGGCGTTTCATCCTTATCAAACGAAATGGCGCAATGCGATTTACATAGCTGCAGAACGCTACGCTGCAAAACGCTGCCATAAGATCATATGCGTTGCTGATGCTATGCGCCATCAAGCGTTAGCTCAGCAAATTGGAACATCTAATCAGTACATAACCGTGCATTCGGGAATGGAAACTGATCAATTCACAAACTCCGCTCGTAGCAGAAAGCAGGTGCGCGAAGAATTAGGTTTTAGCGATGATGATTTTGTATTAGGAACCATTGCACGGTTGGCGGAACTAAAAGGCCACGATGATCTGCTTGATGCGTTATCTCCAACCATGCACCAAAGACCAAATCTTAAGCTTCTATGGATAGGTGATGGTTGGTGGCGGGATCGCTTATTGAAGCGCGTCAGCAATTTTGCAATAGAAGACAACGTTGTACCAACCGGTTTAGTGCAACCACAGAAAATTGGTGAGTACTTGCAAGCGATGGATGCTCTAGTTCACCCAAGCTACCGCGAAGGATTGCCCCGCGCTGTGCCACAGGCACTCTTGAGCAAGGTGCCGGTGATTGCTTATGATGTTGATGGCGCTAAGGAAGTGTGCATTGATGGTGAAACAGGTCGGCTTGTAAAGGTAGGCGACCTTGCAGCATTGCGCAATGCGGTGATTTGGATGATGGATCACCCAAAAGAAAAAGCTCAAATGGGTATTAATGGTTGCAAAATGTGCTTGCAGATGTTCGCTTCGCATAAGATGGTAGATAAGTTGCAGGAGATCTATGCGGATGTGCTGTCAAAGCAAAGTGGTGAAACTCATAGCAATAGTGCTGGCGCTTAGCAATCTACCTGCGCTTGGGCAGAATGATTCAGCTACTACATTTAGCTCGCCTCCAACACTTGGCCTTAATACTTTTACTGTCAGCTGCACTGCAATCATGCGAAATGAAATAATGGATCTTGCAGATAAGGAAGCTGTAGCGAAAAACATAGAGCAAACCGCATTACAAGCGCAGATCAATATTCGCCGCCTTGCAATCCAGTTGCTTATCCAAGGCGACGGTGCGGAAGGTCAAGGCATCCTGGCAGTATTTAATGGCCTTAGATTATTTAATAACCGAGCTGTTCTTGATGATTCTCTCAATGGTTTTCATGCATTAGGTCGCGGCTTGGAGGCGATAGATGATGAATCACTATATAAGACTTTTTCAGAAGCTAACCAAGCGCTTAAAAGATTCAATATATCGCTGCAGAAAGTTCAACAGGAATTACCTATAACCAACAGCACGCAGCTGGATAGACATATAAAACAATTGATGTGGCCACTACTACCCGCAGTTGAAATTGTAACACTTCAAACAGTAGCGCATCATTGGCCAACGCATTTGGATATTAACTCAACATCACAACAAGAAAACGCGGATAATGCACCGCCTGATTTGCAAACAACCACAGATTTTTTGTTTAAACAAATTAGACTTGGCCTTGAAGAAACATCACTTGAAGATCAAACGCATGATAAAATAAACATTATCTTGGATTGGCTTGAACGCGGTTGGCAATTTCCGGAATTTCAGCACCGGGTTGAGCGATACAGCAAATTACTACTGGGAGTTCTCGAATTTGCATCCGCATTGGAAAACGCAGATTGGCTTAAAGAAACAGCTAAGCAAACTCTTGAAGCTCGCCTTAATACTGCAATAGTATTGTTTGAAGAGCGCACAACTCGCGCCGTCGGCCAGCAGCAACTAACTCAATTATTAAAAACAAAGAGCGTACTAGTCCGCACATCGAATCTTTCCCAAAGACGAATTAACGTAAAACCCATTTCTTATGTTTTTGTTGCGCTGCTTGAAAGCATGGATCCTGACAAAGCTTCTGAACCTGAGATTACACGAAAATTGTGGTTAATAATTGAGCGGATGATGACTTATCGCGAACTAGTTACTCCAAAGCTCCCGCGTGATTTTCGAATAGTGTTGCGCAAACTAAACGAGGATTATCTTTCTTCAGAAAAATACTTACTTGACAATCTTGCGAGAATTACAAGTGAGCCGGACGCTCTTATTGATCCATCCATTAGCAGCTTTGTATCAGATCAAAAGCAATACCTGGAAGATTTGCAGCGAACAGTACAATTACCTCAATGGATCAGCATGCTTAGTCAATTAGTTCCAAAATCTGCCAACACTATTGAAAAACAATTGCAAAAAATAAGTAAATTGCTCCTTGATACAAATAGTAGGCCGGGCGCGATTGCTACTCTCGACAAATTGGGTGAACAAATTCGCTTGTTCAATCCTTTGCCATTTGAAAGTCAATTGTATACGGGAAAGTCCGCAGTAATAAAAACCACAGGCGGCCGACAAAAAGAACTCGCCGCGGCAATCGCTGAAAGTCGCATAGCATGGGCGCAAGCCTGGGCGGACGATGTCAACACTCAAGAAACCGCTAATCACATGTTATTGCTTTATCGCTTTACTCAACTGCAAGGCGATGCTGCGGGTCTATTGTTAATTGAAGAAGAACCGGTTACCTTGAATCGCTGGGCAGCCTGGGAATTGCCCACTAAGATTGTTTCCCAAAGGGCAGCTGATCTTCCAACGCGACTTAAACTTGCAACCGCAGCTGCAATAGATGGCGATGATCTAACTCTGCTTCATCAACTTGATCGTATTGACCGCGAAGCGCCGTTTGCCAAACTCGTTGGACGACTTCATCTAAACCTTGCGCAAGCGCTAGCAGATCTTCCGGATGGCGCTTTATCAGTTTTAGGTCAAACTACATCATTACCAGGCGATGAAGCATGGGGTATTCCCCTGCGTTTGAAGCTAGCACTGCTTTGCAGATACACCCTTGAACATCAGCACGCACAAGCTACGGGGCAAGCTGTAATTGCAAAATCACTTGAAACATACGTGAATCAGCTTGCTGATAATTTGCTTGATGAACTTAATGAAATGTAATAACCGACCTTTGTAATTTGCCTGGCTATTATCTTTGGCTATGACAAATATCCTCGTAATAGGTCCACATCCTGATGATCAAGAACTGGGTATGGGCGGAACCATCGCTAAGCTCAGTGACCAGGGGCATGATGTTCTGCTTCTGGATATGACCAACGGCGAACCCACACCCTTTGGCGATCCGCAAACGCGCGCCAAAGAAGCGCAAGCAGCAGCAGACATTCTTGGCGTAACAAGACGATTATTAGATCTGCCAAACCGCGCGCTACAGCCCACCATCGAAGCACGGCATAAGGTTGCGGGTGTTATTCGCGAGCATCAAGCTGAGATTATGTTTGTGCCTTACTTTCAAGATGCGCATCCTGATCATGTTGCGACAACACGAATTGCAGAAGACGCTCGGTTTGATGCCAAGCTAACCAAGATAGATTTGCCGGGTGAACCGATTTATCCCAAGTGGCTGTTTTATTATTACTGCACGCATCTGCGCTGGGTTGCGGACCCGAATTTTCTTTTTGATATCACAGGTTTGGAAGATCGCAAACGTGACTCGATTGTTGCCTATGAAACTCAGTTCGTTATGCCGGAGAAGAATCGAAAAATTGTTGAATGGATTAAGTCCGCAAATGAATATTTCGGTAGCCGAATTGGCGTTCAGGCAGCTGAGCCGTTTTATACTAAGGAACCGATCGGTTTAACGGATTTAAGCTCACTTACGCTGATTTAAGAGAAAATTAGCTTGTTTAAGATTCGCCTTGCTACATTTGATGATATGCCAGCCATCCTTGAGATAAGCAATTGGGCGGCTGCCAACACGGCTGCTAATTTTGCCATCGAGCCGGAGAGTTTGGAGTTGTGGCAGGAAACTTGGACGCAAACGCACGAATTTTATCCGTACTTTATAGCAGAAGATGAGAGTGTTATTGGCTTTGCAAAAGCGTCGCCTTGGAAGGGGCGGTGCGCTTATTCACATAGCTGCGAAGTGACGGTTTATGTTCATCCGGAACATCATCGCAAAGGTGTTGGTAAAGCTTTGTATGAAAAACTTATTACTACTTTAAAAACGCAAGGGTATTATACTTTGCTCGGGGGAATTACTCAGCCCAATGTTGCTAGTGTGGGGTTACATGAATCGCTTGGTTTTAAGCGTGTTGCTTTGTTTGAGAGAATTGGGTGGAAGTTTGATCGGTGGCATGATGTGGGGTATTGGGAGTTGGTTTTGCGGGATGGGGATGGGGCGCCTCAGCCGATTGTATGTTGTCGCGAAGCCGCAAGCGGCGTAGGGGATAAGGGGGATTATTGACCGGTGCTGCCGAAGCCTCCTGCTCCGCGGACTGTTTCTTCTAACGTATCTACTTCTTGAATTTCGCACTTTGTGACTTGCGATACGACCATCTGGGCAATGCGCATCTTAGGCTCAATCACAAAGCTTTCCTTTGAGAGATTTATTAGTGCAACAATAACTTGCCCTCGGTAATCAGCATCAATCGTACCCGGCGCATTGGGGACTGTTATTCCATATTTGCAGGCAAGGCCGCTGCGCGGGCGAATCTGCGCTTCGTAACCAACAGGTAATTCCATAGCAAAACCACATGGAACCGGCGATATCTCGCCCGGCTCTAGCGTGATCGCATCTTCAATAGCTGCGTGAAGGTCCATCCCCGCAGCATGTTCAGATTGATATTGGGGCACAATTGCGTGCGGCGAAAGTCGTTTTATACGTAGTGGTATTTGTTGCATAGCGCTAGTGTAACAAATTAGCGCATAAAAAAAGCTGGCCACCTGACCAGCTTTATCTGAATAATTTCAACCACCAGGTTAGCAATAGAATTACTATCACACTAAAAGCCATGCTAATGAGAACCATGGTTTTCGCACCTTGGTGACTTTTAGCAGCTTCGATTGGCCTGCCACCTTTTGTTCCATAACCTGCACATCGAAGTGGAAGTCGCGCTAGTGATTGCTGCCAGGATGAAAGGCGTCGTCCCTGGCAGGCCTTCCAGGCATTAAGGTTCACAAGTATTGCAATAAAAATGAGGTAGCCTACCAGGCCGTACTGCCAATCATCTGGTGATGTAGCCCCCCAAAACACCATGCCGATTGCGCCAACTCCGACAATAAATGTGTAGATACCACCATCAGGTATTACAGAACGCTTTGTTGTATTACTTGGCGCTCGCTTCTTGGGATGACTTTTTGAAGATGATTTACTCATCACACCGGCTGAGTTGATTGATGCATGCGATCATAGACATGAATGGTTATTTGTGGACTTGGTTCGGGCGCTTGGCTTTGTAATTTATCTACGTTGCGAATAACCGCTCGCGTTTCCGCAATGGCTTTATCAATTGCACTTCGGCCAGTGACGACTTTAATAGGGTCAGCCTGACCCTTTTCTGCCAATCTCTGCTCGCACATAGCTCTATCTTTTATGAGCTTTGCGAGTAGCGCATCAGCTTGATCACGCACAGCGAAAGATTCTGTATTCTCAGCTTGTAGATATTGTTTATTCATAATTATTCCCGAAGTAAAGGATCCTCACGCTGCATCCACCTGTAGCTGGGGGTCTCGGGCGAGGCCGGTATCTTCCCCAGGTTATGGTAAAAATCAAGTCGAGGGCTAGTTGATCATTGGGAAGCACCAATTGCTCCTTTTATGTCAATAACTGCTATGCAACCGCTGTTTCAGTCTTATATGGAACTAATCGGCGAATTATCCCCGCCAGGGCCACTGGATCGTTGTTTCTAACATTTGGGGATAGTTCGTGGATAATTTGCTGAATCTGGATATCGCTCGGTGTTGGGGGTGAGGTTCGGAGTATGTCTGGGTGATCGGTCGGCTCAAGTGGCTCTCCATCGCTGGCTAATTGCTCATGCAACTTCTCACCTGGACGTATGCCACAGAAAACTATGGGCAAATATCCCGGAGTTTGACCAATTTTTTTATCACCAGCAAGTACCGGCTCAAGGTTGTGCTGTCTAATAAATCGCTTGGCCAGTTCTAGAATTGAAATGGGCTGCCCCATATCAAGCACAAAGACTTGGCCACCAGAAGCATTACCATCAACCATTGTGGCGCTCTGCAAAACCAGTGCAGCCGCTTCGGGAATCGTCATAAAGTAACGTGTCATTTCTGGATCAGTAACGGTGAGTGGTCCGCCATCTGCTATTTGTTTAGCCCAGGTTTCCAGAACGCTGCCCGCTGATCCTAGAACATTTCCGAAGCGCACCATGGCAAAGGCAGTTGACGAATGCGACATGGACTGAACATATTTTTCAGCTAACCTCTTGGTCATCCCCATAATCGATTGTGGCATTACGGCTTTATCGGTACTGATCATTACAAAGCGCTTTACTCCAACTTCATGTGAAGCGTCTGCAACCGATTTAGTGCCGAAGAAATTGTTGTCAATCGCAGCTGCGGGATGATCTTCCATAAGAGGAACGTGTTTATGCGCAGCTGCATGAAATACTACATCTGGTTTGATAATACGAAAATGCTCTAATAGCGGTTTCGCATCGACAACATCATGGAGCAGTGCTCTGCGTGATAATTGGGGTTTAAGTCGAGCGATTTGGCGATCAATTTCAAATAGCGCGTTTTCTGATCGCTCAACCAGTATCAACTCCGCAGGATCATATTCAGAGCAGATCCTTGCAAGCTCACTACCTATGGATCCTCCTGCACCGGTTATTAGTATGCGCTGCCCAGCAATGAGGGTGCGTATCTTGTCTCGGTGAATTTGCCGAGGCGGGCGATCTATTAAGGCTGACAGGTCAGTATCAAGAATGCTTCTAGGGCCAACTCCATTGAGCAGATCGACAAGCGTGGGCATGAATCGGTCAGCAATCCCCAGCCGGCGCAAACGCGTTCTAATTGTTGTAATTAAGTCCGTCATGGCAGCAGGCAAACTTACCAAGGCAAGCGCAGGTTTTCTTTTTGCGATAATTGATTCGAGCTGCTCAATCCAACCTAGTAATGGAGCATCAGAATCCAGCGGCGAGTAACTTAGATCGGTTGCCCCAGCGAATACCCAGCCGAGAATGACGGGACGATCGGCGAGTAATTCCAGTTGTTGTTGAAGTTGTCGACAGGTCTCTGGCTGACCGATGATGATTGCCGTTGATGTTGCTGTTGATTTCATGGACGCGCAGCGCCTCCATGCTCTGCGGTGAGGTAAAGTTAGTAATCCAAATGTGATATCGGCAAAGGGGCTTGCAATAGGTCAACTAGAGTTTTCTTTGCCAGTGCTTGCCCCGATACGAGCTACTGCGGTAGAGGCAGCGAGACCTACAAGAATTAATCCTAAACATCCTGCGATTTGACTAGCTTTAGGACTAAATCGCTCGGTCCGCCAATCCTCTTTATCGATTGAAGATTTGTTTTCCTCGGTGATTAACCGTCCTTTTATATAGTCTCCGACTTCAGGAGCCGCAGGTTGCTGGAACGGCCAAAGACCGACAACAGCACCAAGCAGTAGGCCGAGTAGAACGCCTAGCGTCGCTTTGGGGTAGCGATCTAATAAGAATTTGATCAAGTTACTTACGCCGACTACTCCTACTACCACGCCAATTCCTACGGGGATAATAATGCGTGCAGCTTCTGATAGCTGTGACCAATTCTGGTCGGAGACAGCTGCCCTTGCGGTCTCGATTGCTCCTAGTATTACTATGTATTGGCCTAGGACTAACAGTAAATAGCCGCCTGAAACGCCGGGCAAGATCATTGCTGCTCCGCCTGCTATGCCTGCTATAACAAGCATAGCTACAGCAGCGGTATCGCTACTTGGCTCAGAGGCAACTCCGCTAGATTGTGCTAGAGCAAGAAGCACCATCGCAATGAAGCCTGCGATCGCCCCCAAGATGGCTGATGCACCAATGGGTTTAAGCATTCGCAGCAGAATGGGGACTCCACCAAGAGTAAGCCCAATGAACAGGCTATACATGATCCAGTGATGATAGATAACTAAATATTTAACCTGACGAGCTAGGAGAGCAATTGCAATTACAGCCACGCCTATGACCGATCCAAGTAGTAATAATGTTTTTGCTCGGAATCGAAACTTTGAAACCTCTGCAATTGCGCCAATGAACTGTGGATAGATCCCGACCGCAAGAAGCATTGTCCCGCCAGAAAGCCCCGGCACGAGATTGGCAAGTCCCATTAGCAGCCCACCAAAGCCTCCACGTGCAAGCGTAGTGGCTGAGAGGTCTTTAGAATCTGGAGATGTCTTTACTTTCATAACCAAGTACTCATTTAATCTCTCTACGGGCCAATAGCTACTATAGCTCAGTATTTTAAGTTCGGTTGCAAGAGGCAAAGTCAATGAATGTGCTGGTAACAGGCGGGGCTGGATATATTGGTTCTCATGCAGCTTTGAAGCTGCTGGAGGTTGGCTGCGATGTAACGGTTGTCGATGATCTATCATGTGGCCATATCGGGGCCATTGATGCAATAAGAAAAGTTGGAGAGTTGCATTTTGCCGAGATGAATTTTGGGGATGTTGGCGCAATTGCTGAACTATTAAATACTCGCAGTATTGATGTTGTCATGCACTTTGCAGCATTGACATATGTCGGAGAGTCAGTTGAGCAGCCAATTCGGTATTACCAAAACAATACCTCCAACGCAATATGTTTGTTTGAAGCTATGCGCCAAGCTGGTGTTAAACGAATTGTTTTTTCCAGCACTGCTGCGACCTATGGCATACCTGCGCAAGAAAACATTCCTATCACCGAAGATTGCCCGCAAGAGCCGATCAATCCTTATGGCTGGTCCAAACTTATGGTTGAAAGGGTTCTTAAGGATCAACTAATAGCGGCGCAATCTAATGCTGAAGACTTTGCGTTTGCGGCTCTGCGTTACTTTAATGTAGCTGGTTGCGATCCGCAAAGCAGGTTAGGCGAACATCATCAACCGGAAACACATTTAATACCAATTTGTTTAGATGCTGCGTTAGGCAAACTCGAAGCTGTAACAGTTTTTGGCAATGATTACCAAACGCCCGATGGGACCTGTATACGCGATTATGTACACATTGACGATTTAGTTGATGCACACATTACAGTAATGAAATCCCTTTCAAACGGCGATGGGAAGTTTTACAATATAGGAATTGGTAAGGGATACTCTGTAAAGAACATAGTAGATGCCTGCAAAGAAGTAACGAGCAATGATTTTAAGGTTCACGTCGGCAGTCGGCGTAGCGGTGATCCGCCTATTTTGCAGGCCAATGCAAAAAGAATCCAAGATGATCTTGGGTGGACCGCAAAGTACACGCACATCAAGGAAATAATAGAGTCTGCATGGAAATGGCGCAAAGCCAACCCCGATGGTTATGTTCAATGCAACAACAAATAAGCTTTACTATAGCGTTTAAACAGCGAAAAATACATGAATTTGAGTTTTCGTTTGCTACTGCTCACATCGGTGATAGGCTTCAAATGCAAGAGCAAAAGAGTTTGGCTTGAGATTGATTTTGTTAATTGATGGCCAATGAATTTAGACGAGAGCGCAAATACAAGCTGCGACAGTAGTTGATTTTGATCGCAATTATTAGCGAAGTGCTTGCAGTGCGCAAAAATTCTGCCCCCCGACGCTCCATTCACTAACTTGAGGGGAGAAGGAGTGCTCGGGGGGCTTAACTACTGAGACTGAATATTTTTCGTAATGCTATCTATGAAATTTAGTTACAATGTAGATGCGGGTCTACCAAGTATTGCTAGCGGAGTTCTTATGATGATCCATAGATCAAACCACCAACTTTTGCGTCTTATATATTCCAGGTCATAGCGCACCCATTCCTGGAAATCGATTTGCGGCTGGCGCGTTCTACAAACTTGCCAAAGGCCTGTCACTCCAGGACGAACACTTAAACGGGCTTCTCTCCAAGTTGGACAGTATTGATTTTCACTATCAGGGCTTGGTCGAGGTCCGACAATGCTCATATCACCCTGTAAGACGTTGAAGAATTGCGGCAACTCATCAATATTCCACCGGCGAAGAACTCGACCTACCTTTAACAAACGCGGATCTTCCGGAAGATAAAATTGCGGGCCATCGGATTGATTTTCATCACGCAGTGATTCTTTAAGTTCCTCTGCATCTCTGCGCATCACGCGGAACTTGATACATCCGAATTCGCGGCCCCCTCGAGATTGACGCTTGTGTACAAAGAAAAAAGGGCGTCCATCTTCTAGCCATATAACCAACATCGCCAAGGGGAATAATGGAGCAGTAAGCACAAGCGCCATTAAACTAAAGACAATATCAAATAAACGTTTTACAAGAGCCTGCAAATCAGCAAGTTTAGCGCTGCTACGGCTGAATCTAATTGCACGCACTGCTCGATCGATATGTTTTTGAACTGCTTGCTGCGCAGCAATTTGCGATTGAGATTGCGCCCATTGCTTTGCAAGTTGCACATAAGCTGTCAGCGTTGGACGAGCATTGGCCTCTCCATGTGAATACTCACGATGGATTCCAAGGAATTTTCCTTGGCTATCAGAACATACACGTTCACTGTAGTTACTACAAGGTGGATCGACACTCCATGTACCAGGAGCGAGCAGGTGAAGCCTATCAAACTCGTGAAGAGTACCCTCTTGTAGTGGAGAGGGATCTCCTGGCTCGAGCAATAGATACATTGCGTCCTGGCGCGGCGAAATTGATAACTGTCCTCGCCTAACAACTATGATCGGGCTTTGGGGAAGGTCACCAACGAGTCTGCTGATCGCTGAGACATTTCCAATTGCCGAACATGAGTTGTCTGCTGAGGATGTTCCCAGATGCTGATCTTCCCCCCGATCCTCAATCACGCAGCTCGTCTCCTTTGCTCGTCCGGCTTTATCGACCCTACGGTCGATGTTTCTACTTCATCCGGTTTAGTGAGACGTAGTGCAGGAGTATCTGCTACATTGTTGGCGTCAGTTGATTTGCTAGCAAATTCTGCTTGCTTTTTCTCATTCGATTGAGATTGACCAGCCAAGGCGTCATTCATCAGTCGCTGACTCCAGGCTTTGGTTCGTGATGCCATAGCTTCCGCGTATATGCAGTCAGACATAGCTGCTCGATTAAATACCAAGCCACAACAACGAACTTGCATTTGCGCCAAGCGCGACAATGCTGCTTTGACATCACGAGATTTTCGACCTCTCGAAGCAACTAATATAGTCTGGTCAGCAGCGGCAGTCGCTACCATTGCTTCGAGACTTTCAAGGATCGGACCAGTATCGATTACAACGATCTCAAATTTCTTGCGTAAAGCTGAGATCAACCAGCGGAATTTCTGAGGCGAAAGGCATCGAGAGTCTAAACCCTTAAATGCACCTGTAGGCATTACCCATAGATTAGAAGTAGATGTCTGATGAATCTGTCCAGACCCCTCAGCTAAACCTAATGCATGACAGACACCCCTCTTGCCTGTTAGCTTCAAGTGGCGAGTTAGCCCTTGAGCAACTAAATCCATATCCATCACAAGAGTCTTTACTCCCGTAGCTGCAAATGCAGAACCTAAAGCAAGCGATAAGCTTGTCTTGCCTTCGCCAGATCGCGGACTCGATACCGCAAATATTGAACTATGCGAATCTGGCATCATCATGCTAAGAGCGCTGCTTATTTGGTGAACGACGATACCAGCTTGGGATTTCACTTCCTTTTTGCCTCGCCCAATATCTGGCAAAATACCCAGAATTTGCGCCTCGGTATCAAAGGCTATTAGCTCTTCTGCAAAGCGGCATCGACCAACAAGCAATCCAAACAAAGAAACTATGCCCACAGCAGTAGCTGCGCCAAGAATTGAACCGATGAAAGCCACACCAGCCCGCCTATCGGATATCGGCTCCAGAGGTAAATCACCATACGCAATTATGTTAAAGCGAGCTTCCTTCTCCAAGCTTTGCTCTACTTGAAGTTGGTCCATCCGAGTATTTGCTTCTTCTAATCGAAAGTCAAGGCTTTCAGCTTGGGCTGTTAGCGCCATCAGCTTTGTACGACGATCATCCAGATCAGCTGCATCAGTACTGATTTTTTCGTGCTGCAATCTATAGACTGACTCTGATTTGAGAATCATCTCGTAATCTGAACTACCTAAATAACCAGAAGATGATGCTTTTGAAGCGGCAATTTTAGAAGTACTTGCGATTGCATCCTTGCGTTGCTGAATCTGAATTCTTACCGCTTCAAGTTGTCTCAACAACTGCACCATAGCAGGATGTTCTGGTCTAAGCCTTCGACTTTGCGTGTAGATTTCAGCCTTGAGAGCTGATTCTGAATTGATAAGTAGAACGAGTTGTTGATCTGGTTTTACTAGCAGCGTGCCATAGATGCCTCCCATGATTTCGCCACTATTATCCTGTCCATCTTGCAGCTCTAGTCTTGATTTTGCGAATTCAAGGTTTGCCAACTTTTCATTGACTTGCTCAAGTTCTTTGATTTTTGCTGCATAGAGGCGCTGTATTGCAACTAGCCCTAGATTCTCAGAAGCCTCGCGCATATTAGTTGCTAAAACTTCGCGCCGTTGCTTAAGTTCATCAATACGTGTAATCAAGGCTTTTTCTCTAGCATTACTTGTAGATCCTGAGGCATCATCCTCTTGCTTGACATAGCTGGTTAGTACAGCATTAACGGCTGCCTTAGCTAATTTGGGATCACGATCTGTAACTCTAACTGTGATTACTTGTTCATTGCGCATTCTTCGCACATTCAATGATTGGCTAAGCTTTGCAATACCTTCATTACCTGCTGGCCAACCCGCTTGAACTAAGCCACTATCTAGCGCGGATTCCAGTGTTTCGCGACTAGCAATCAGCACTGCTTGAGTAGTCAAGAAGGATTCGAACATTGGTGGAGCTTGATTCTCTTCACTCTGATAAAGAACAGACGGGAGAGTTGGAGTGATACGCACAACACCCTTACTCTCATACTTCGGCGGTACCAAAATATAGCCCGACAGTCCGCCACATAGCATTAACAGCACACCTAATAGTACTACCATGTGGTAACGCCCACGCAGTTGGCGATGAATCAGCATTAGCGGATTCATGCGCATAGCGTCGAATGGCTCGTCTATGAAGTCAATTGAATCATTTCTCTTAAAATCTCGGGTGGACACGCTCATTGCGGCTCCCTCCCCCCACTATTGTTAATCAAGCTGCATTTGCAAAATAATTTAACTTGCCAAAATGTCCTGAACTCGTCAAGGAGGATGACATACTGTCAACGTGAGAACCACTGGTACTCACAACTGCCTCCACCACATATGCTTTTGGTTCTATAACTGCCCCGGGGCAGACTACGGATCGTTCAATTACAGCACCACCGCCTACGACTGCGCCTGGCATGATTACTGCGTTGCGGATACTTACACCTGGTCCCAATGCTGCGCCTCGACCTATTACACGTAAGAGATCGCTCTTGATGTCTATTGTCATAAGTGAATCTTGCAAAGCTTGTTCGGAGCGAAGTTGCTCGTTTACATACCTTGCTGCGACAAGAAAATCAGCACGGGTACGAAGTGGGATTGCACCCGGACTGTCTAGTCTATGCACGCCTATACGCATTCCTGATTGGCTGGCTTGGGCTAGCCATTGCTCTTTAAGATCTACAAATCCAACCGGAGCCACTTGTCGCAATGCTGCACAATTTGCAAGATAAACACCACTTGGCGATTCATCAGGATCACATGCGACTGTGATATCTGAGCCACTTGCTAAATGACGCGTTATCATTGCTTCTATATCAAAAGCAAGAACTCGACTGGCTTCGAGGATCAGTACATGATCCTCGTCATTATACGAAGCACAAAGATCAGCAATAAGTCCGGCCGGCCCACGATATGGCTGAGGATCTTGCTCGAACCGTACATTGACTGCACCCAATGAAGGCCAAGGTGCTGGTACATGAGCATTGTGCGCAACACGAATTGGCAAGAGCCCACCATCAACTGAATTTAGTAGTGACAAGCGCTCAGCCATAACATCCAAAACTGTCTTGTCAGTTGTCAGGTAAAGATCAAGAACAGACCGTCCTGCTGCTTCAACCAAAGGCGAAGGTCGCAGCCCGCCAGCAAGTACAATGCAAGCACGCAAACCTCGTTGATCGACATAATCGCGGCCAACAAGTCGTAGCCTGGGCATCTCGCTAATTAGCTTTTGTGTATTGACAGGCTGAACCTTTCTTACAACTGGCTTCTTAACCGCGCTCAGTCCTATTGCCTCAAGCTCTTGAATCGCAGTTTCCGCAGCGACGCTCCAACTCTGTCCAGCAACTCTTAACCTTCGATCTGCTGCATCAGAAGAATCTTTCAGTGCATTTCTTACTTCTCTGATGAAGGTTTGCGGAGCTGAGGAGATACGAATCGCTCCACTGTAGCGTCTAACCTGATGGAAATCGGTTGATACAATTGGACGACCTATTGCTAAGTATTCCTTGAGCTTGACTGGATTACACGATTCGATCCACTGATTAGTGCGCCAAGGCATGATTAGAACATCACAGGCGGCCATATAATCTGCAACTTGCTCGTATGGTCGCTGACCCAGCATTGTCACGTTTGGTAATTCGCACCATCCATCAGGCAGCGAGCATGCACCTACAAGAACAAACTGGACATCATCTAGCTGCTCTGCGAGACTCCTGAACAATGCTGCATCAAACGTATGTGAGTCAATTCCGCCAACAAAACCTACTCGAGGTCTTGGTAGTGATGCCATATCTGCTGGTTGATTCTCAGTGTTTTCGCCTGCCGATGCAAAGCGTTCGTAGTCAACACCGTGGTCAATCTGACAAGCGTTGCGGCATCGAATTGCTTCACGTTCATAAAGTAGATCGCCACAGAACACTGTTAGATCAGCAGAAGCTTTAAGTCGATCATCACACGCTCGAACTCTGCTGGGTTTTACGCCCGGAAAACATTCGTAGCGATCAGTGCGTTGATAGACCAAACCCGCAGGATTCAATGAATCGACGAGACCAACTGCAATCGGACAAGCAACCCACACTAGAGGGTTATTGATATTCATTAACTTTGCAGCACGATTTATTCGTCTTGCCAGCCAGTGCTTTGAAAGTGATGCGCCACGTTCACCTGGAAGTGAAAAAGGACTTAGCACACCAAAGTTTTCTTCAATCTTGACAAAGCCACGCTTAATGCTTGATAATTTTCTTGCAATACGGCGTAGGAACATTGATCCTTCGGTAATTCGAGGAACACGCATACCCAGCGAATTAACATAAAGCACTGGCATATGAGCGCTAAGCTCTCGCATCATGCGCATGTCATAATGACCGCGGTTGTGATACCACCAATCCTCACCGCCGAAACAGATGATGCCATCATAGGATCGCTGTCGCGATACCGCTGGATTGTCAAGCGGCCTTGGCATGCGTTGCCTCCTTGGTAACATTTGGCATCTGAAGAGGTGCGATATCAACTACATCTGCGGGAGAAATATCCTCACAGATGAAGTTTCTTACTGCTGTCAGCAACTCACGTGACGCATGAGAAGGTATTTGAGATGGTGACTCAAGAGCATCCAAAGATGCAAGAGTATCTATCAATTCTGTTTCGTTCATGGCAACAGTAATACATCCTGATGAAGCCAACTGCTTAGCGGTATCAACTTGATGATCGTTGCGTGTTTCAGCAAATTTACCTAGCCTTGGCATAACTATAATAGGTTTACCCAATTCCAAAGCGGTAATTATTGTTCCCATCCCAGCATGAGCAATCACAAGTCGAGAATCAAAGATCTTCTTGCGATAATCAGCTGTTGAAAGTGTTCGGCTCCACTGCATGTGGATAGGGATGTACTTTCCGCTACCAATCTGCGCAAATACTGAATCATTGGCGCATCGTGATGCCCAATCATCTACTGCCTGAGTAAGACGATCAAAGGGCATTTGTGATCCAACCGTAACGAAAATCACAGCACAGCTCCTGCATACTGCGGCCCATCTATGCGCGATAGATGAGACCACTGAGTCAAACACAGATCGACGTGCTGCTCCGCACGTTGCCCTGAAAGGGAAAGTTCGCTTACATTGGCTATGCTATCGATCCAAATCGTTTTTGCTCCAAACAGTTTCCCTAAGCGAACAGCAAAGTAACCAGGCGCTGCTCCAGTCGTTACCACGACATCCGGTCGAACGCGAATAAAATGCCAAAGCAATCGAATGTAAAGGAGCACAAGGCCTAACAAGTTACGTCGTGTCGCATCGTTTACGACACAAAACTCTGCGGGCCCAATATCAGCGCGGTACGATTTATTCACCGTGACATAAGTCACTTGGTGATCGGAGAAGGCTGGTCTTAGTCGTAGTAATTGCACCCAATGGCCTCCTCCGGAAGCGACAGCTAAGAGTCGCATCTTTCTCGTACGCACAAATGCGCGGTTTTGCATCGTGGCACTCCCGGACATAGCGTCTACCCCCCTATTGCAAATTATCTTGCAACATCGTCTGGGTATCGTCTCCGTTATAGGGCCACTTCAGTTCAAGTAGGAGAAGCAATAGAGCCTGTTCCAAGAGGGGGATTTGTGTCAACCAGTGATAGCAAGGTTGATAAAAACTGCTCTAATTCAAGATGGTTCCAGTGAGGTTGGATGCTCACAGCAGGTCCGTTAAAAGTAAAACTAAAGATCGGTGAAGTTCAGATTAATTTGTCATACCTAAGCTCAGGTTCTCGGAGCTTGTAGCTCAAAAGCGGACGTTTTTGAAGTCTCACTTGGCCTTTCTTGAATCCACATACAAATTTTTCTGAGCCAATAAATCCACGCATAAGCTCCGGTAACTGTAAGCCTAAACTCGATCGGCCAAACATCAGGCGTCATTGTCATCCGAGATATTATCTGCTGATCTTTCGATCGCTTACCGGCATCAGGGCTGAGTGTGTAAACCCTGCGATAACCACATTCAAAGGCTTTACTTATTAGCTTCTCGCTACATACACCATACGGGAATGCAAAGTCATATACGCTTTCACCCAAGAGGTTTTCAAGAGCAATCTTGGATTGTATTAATTCACGCTCCACAGCTTCATCTGGCAGCTCTGACAGCCTCGGATGTGTGGCGCTATGAGATGCGATGCTGCACCAGGTCTCCTTCGAAGCCCGTTTGAGCTGCTCCAGGGTCATGGTGAGCTCCCCGGCATCGGGATGATCATAATCGATCTTCCAACGAGGGGTTGATCCCATATTCTCGGTAACTGCAAATACTATTACAGGTATATCCAGCTTGCAGATTATAGGAAGTGCGTTATCCAGTAAATTCGCAAAAGCATCATCAAACGTAATGCAAACCGCAGGCCTAGCTGCAATTGCTTTATCTTGTAAATGGATTCGATCACAAGAAATAGCTCGCTTACTAATATGAGCCATCTGTTTTGCGAACCGATTTTTCTGCTGGGCAGTTACGCCGTGATAGCAAAGCGTTATGACGCGAGTTTTACTTAACCTTCCTCTAGCAGTTATCAGCCACCACACAAGGGCGATAGCCAAATAGACTAAACGAACGACAAGTCCTTTGCGATCATATACGTTCATGATCTACCCTATCTCTAGGCCGCTTGTGAATATTTATGTAACGGTTTAAACAAACCAACTTGATAAGGAGGCGTAGCATTATTGTGGGTGAGCCTAAACCTTGGACCGCTTGGCCTCTGTTGGTAAATCATGCCATAGACCCACACGAAATTATCATCAAGCGCGCGGAAAGTCGCACGGTGCTTAGGATCATTTGTGATATTGACACAGAACATCCCATTAGGCTTTAGCCATCTTTGATAACGCTTTAGCTGCCCAACTGCTTCTTTAACCGTCACATACTTCAGCACTTCATTAAAAACAATCACGTCAAACAGTTCGTTATCGGGTGATGAAAACTCACGAAGATCAGCCTGATGAAATGATAGATTGCAGTGCTTCGCTACAGGCCAATTTGCATATTCGCTGTTTGATCGTTCAATTACATAATCGCTCAGATCAACGCCTACGTAGCGTTCGATCCCATCATTACTAAGAGCTTGTACTAGATCACCAAAGCCACATCCAACATCAAGCACCGAGTTAGTGCTTGCTCCGCACATTTTTAGCAGCACGATCGAAGTTTGGTCACGCATAGCGTTACTAATTTGGCCGTTTAGATTTGGCGTTGACATTCGGCCAGATAGTTCAGCATTCCAATAGTCCGCTGTCTCGTGTTTCTGTTTGTTTCCATTTCTACGCTTTATGGTTTCAGCAATAAATCCTGCACCAATCCCATAGAACACAAGTCGCATCCAATATCGAATTTTATTTTGAATTGAGATAATCATGATTGGATTTTCTTTAACTGCTTTACCAAACACTAAACTCTTGATCTGATCCACAATTTCCACAAGGATCGAGATCGGAACGGCATACGAGGCGCAATTCTGCAATACCACAGTCTGTAATAGAATCGATGAAGAAGATCAGCCATAGTGCAGAACGCTCGAACTTTCTTTTTTACATCTTGTCGATTAGCTACTATCAGCAGAGAGCGTACGCCTTGCTCTTTCCCACCAAGGCGCAGCTTGTATTCATACCGACCAGTGCCCGCATCAACTCTGCTTACTCCCTCATCGATCATTCGCTCAAAGAGTTTGCTAAGGCTTACTCGACCTAGTCCCAAAGATTCCCAGGATGATCCTGTATTGCGAGCAGCAAATCGACAATGGCAAGTATCACCAAACAGCAAACTATATTGACGAGCAATAACTCGGCCATCGGCTTTCAGTTGAAACAAACACAGCCGACCTATTTCGCTAAGTGCAGCAACTAGAGATCTATTAAATTGCAAGGCATTTGGCCAATCTCCAAAATGGCCTAGCTTGCCTTTGGTTCGCCACTGTTTTTCATGCATATGCACGAATTTCTCAAACTCCGCTGATGCTTCCGATGGATCTGAAATAACATTCGTTTGAATTTCATAAGTTTTATCTAGTTTCCGCCATTCTTTTCGCAAATTTGATCGTTGATTCTTTGATAACGATGCGATATAAGCATCAAGAGAATCGGGCAAAGATATGATTGTTTGGCTTGCTTCAGCGCGATCGCGCGCAATATAAACTAAATCAGATCTTTCTTTTACTGCATCTTTTAAAGCAAGCAAGGTTCCGCTTGAAGCAGATATCGGCCCCGTTGCAAATGCATCACATGAACCCCTGCTGAACAATCGATCGATCGTTTCAGTTGCTATTTCTTTGCTCCATGAGCTATTTATTGGCAAATCACAAACTGCCTGGGTGTAGTCCGAACCAATGATCTTTGCGATTCGCAATTTAGCCCGCCCGAGACGAACTGTATCTATATATAAAGGAACAACTCCTACAAGTTCCTCGCCAACATAGAATAGATTGATATGAGCAGCGTCTTCTTGGCCATAGTGATCCCACCAAACTTTACACCAATCAAATGTGCAGTAGATACATGATCCTACAGTCTTGGCCAACCTATCCCATTGGCTGCGCAGATGTTGGATCGATTCAAATGACCGAACAACCTCACATGATAACTCATCAACTGAGAGTCTTAAGTGTGAGCTATCGATTGGGCAGCGATCTAAAGTTGGAACTGGCAGTGCGCTCACCAGTTTGGCTCCTTACCCGTTAAGTGATACCGAACCGCAGCTGCGGATTGCTTGGCTTTATGTGCTGAGCGTTCACCAATACCAAGCGCTGCCCAAATAAGCCACCATAACATTCGAATTAACATAGTTGTAATAAACAGGAGTTTGCAAAGCGCCCAATGCGTAAATCCTAAATGTTTACGGTGAAACAGCAGCAAGCTCTTTTGGATTTGCACATACATTCGTACGCTTGCTTGTTTAGTGCTCTTGCTGCCGCCATCAACGTGTAGAATTCTGCCAACCGGCGCAAATACGCAGCGCCAACCAGCTGCACTGAACCTGTAGCACCAATCCGCCTCTTCAGCAAAGACAAAGTACTCTTCGTCCATAAATCCTACTTCTTCCAATGCTTCTCGCCTTACAAGCATGAACATGCCTGATACAACTTCGACATCTCGTACGTTACGTCGATCCCACGGCCCATACGCTGCTCTGCCAGTAATTCGTGATAATGGTTTCCATGCAAGCGCACCTGACACCCACATAAGAGTGTTTAATATTGAAGGGTATCTAAAGCAGGTTCGCTGAATTGTTTCAGCGTCTTCCATAACCTGACAACCAACTACACCGACATCAGGATTATCATTTAAGTAATTTATGGAATTGGCGAAAGCGTCATCCAGAACAACTGTGTCCGGATTAAGCAGTAGTACGAAGCGGCCGGTTGCGATTTCCATGCCTTGGTTATTTGCACCGGCAAACCCACGATTTGTATCATTGGCTATTAGTCTTACCTGTGGAAATTTAGTTGCAATTTCCTTTACTGAATTATCTGTTGATGCGTTATCAATCACGATAACTTCAGCATGTAATTCACCTAAGCGGTCATAGACAGATTCCAAGCACTCGATGATTACCTGCTGCGTATTCCAATTTACAATAACAATGGAAAGATCAAGCACGCTAGTCGCAGACTGTTGCGCTGGTTCTTTGTGCCTACTTTGTAGTGGTTTATCTAGAGACAGAGTAGTATCAAGCTGCACGTTTACAATTCTCCCCAGTTAATTCACTAAGTGTGCACACTGTCCAGCCATGCTCATCCGCTGCATCGAGCAATTTGCTAGTAGATTCAAGCATGAACTCAGCTCGCTGATCGCTACGGTCAAAGTCATGAAGCAACACGACTCCCCCACCATCACGTTTAACTTTTATTGCTGCGGTATCAGTTTCAGGCAATACTTCTGCATCATCTCCCGATCTAATAGTCCACCAACCTAATGGCGCTTTTCGCGATTTTATCCTTGCCCAGGTTAGTAGAGTCAATTTCCCAAAGGGAGGCCGAAACCAACCATCTTGAGGAACCCAACGAGCCAGTGATTGGTAGCCTTCATCAATGTCATGCACACTTCGCCAAGGCGAGGTTCGCCAAGCGTTTAGATGTTGCTGTGTGTGACAAGCAATTTCATGTCCTTGGCCTGCTATTTCATCAACCAACTCAGGATTATCTGTAGCACGAAAACCGGTAAGAAAAAAAGTAGCCCTTGCGTTTCTTAATTTTAAGAGATCAAGCAATTGAGGCGTAAGTTTTTCGCCAGGCCCATCATCGTATGTAAGCACTAAACTTTTTGTAGCAATACATAGATTGCGCAGCTGCACTTCCTGCAATTTGCGTGCAGCCATAGGCGCTAGATACCAGCTACCTGCAGCTGCTAATGCCGAACCCCCTGCAATCAATGCTGTCCCAATCATGTTATTTTGCAGCCACCTTTGAGGTCTTTGCCGCGTTAGATAAGCGCAATCGCCAATACTTTTTAATTAACTTTTTCAGTCCAACATTCTCGAATATGTAAGAACCGTAATTGTTAATCTTTGTAATTCCCTTATAGATACTCCGCGATACAAACGCTTTAGAAGTCTTTGCATAGAGATAGACAGTCGTTTCTTCAAAGTTGTTTGAGCCATACATACGTTTGTAAGGTGCATCACCGAACCCGTAATCAATACTATCTATATTGGCTTCACAAAGATCTTGTATTACGCGCACAAGCAAGACTTGCCCAGGCGATAGCTGTTTGTATTGAGGTAGGAAAGCAGTAGATAGCAGGTTATAAGTATTTGCGTATACCGCACCCAATTGAAACGCAATCGGTTTGCCATCACATTCAAGCCAATATGATCGCAATCTCCCAGACGCAGCTTCTAAGTTGATAAGTTCACGATGCAGCGGCGTATCGCTAAACCCACCCAGCCCTGCTTGATATGTTTGCGAAACAATCTCAGCAGCACCTATAACCAACTCATCACATTGCACAGGTTGATCGAATATGCGAAGCTGCACATTACCAGAAAAGTGCTCAACAAGCAGCCTATCTGTACGACGCATATTATATCGATGCTTGCGAGAAAATCGCGCGATAGTTTGATCATACGAGCCACGTGTTAGTTCAAATTGCCAATGCAGATTAATACTGCTGCAATCAATTCGGCTCTTGATCACTTCATCACTATTAAGAGCTTGTGACAATGGCTCTTCAAGCGGAAGATGATTGATCGTGATTTGATCAAATTGCTTTTCTACAAGTAGAGATCGCAAATGCTTAGTTACTTCGCTTATCGCAATCTCGCTTGAATCACTCAGCACTCCGCCATACACAATATCAAGACTCTTTAGTACCGGTGAAGGTACGCGCAGATAACCAATGCGAAAATTCCCGGATCTAAATTGTGATCGTCCAACAATCATTGCGCGCGCTTTGCCATCAATTCTTAACAAAGCAACATAAGGTTTGGATTTTTCACCTAGAACTTTTACCGTTGTGACAAAGCGATCGATATCTGCATTGGGCGATATTACCGTTGATTGCTCGCGGAGCATATCCCAATCGCTGCGCAGTGCTAGTATTTCATCAATTGTAGATACATACTTGATCGAGGTTGCGTAATTGCGGACCTGATGAACCTCTTTCGAAGATTCAGCTCTGTCAATAGTCAGAGGTTGTGTGACAGTTGTTGTCATATTGAAAGCGTCGGTCCACTTTTCATTGCCAGACCTGGTTCACCAATAACATATTCATCAGATTGCGGTTCAACACTACGGCTTGATGCACGCGATATTCGCCTTTCCCGATAACGGCTCTGCAGTATCTGCAATCGTGAAGAACTTGGAGATAAGGATGCGCTAATCGCTAAGACCAAGTACCAAATCATTATAATTTGTCCGAAATATGACACCGCTAAGAAGCAAACACAATGCACAAATATGGATGCACCAATCATCCAAGCTGTGATTTTGTGGAAACGCGTCTTGCTTGAGTATTTCTGTATAAGGCCGGCCCCACGAAACCCAAGAAAGATCATGGCCAGGAATAATATAAAAGTAATAAGCCCACCTTCGAGACCTTCAAGTACATATTGGTTTGTAATTGCATCGAAACCGTGACTCCAAATATCGATATACGATCTGGTACCCATTAGCCACCACAAATCGAAACTTTCAACGAAACCGTCAATCATTTTGTATCTATACCAACCAGTAGACCCTTGATTGAATCGAACACGGGTCATAAGATGCCAAATTGGATTTGTCATAACGATCTGAAGAGAGATCGCGCATGCAACAATCGCCCATTGGATCCATCTCATATATCCACGCAATGGGAAGAGTGCAGCTGCAACAATTGCAGCTAAGACCGCAGAAATAGGTGAATCCGATGCTGTTGCATTGATTACTATTAGCGAAGCAACAATTCCAATGGGTGCAAGCCAACGTATTCTGCTGCTATGCCACCATAAAGCACCTATTAAGGGTATCATCGCTGCCCAGAAACACCCCGCTAAGATTGGGTGAGGGAATGGTCCGCGGCAGCGAAGCTTTCCATCACGAATCGTAGTTACCTCAGGTACTCCGCCTAGTACCGCAAACATATTTCTACCAGTAAATTGTTCAATCAGGAATACTACTGAGACGGGAACACTGATAACCGCTGCTGCTATCATCAGCCATTCCAAGTCTTTCCAGCTGCGAATCAGCATCCTGAACAAAAAATACATACCAATCGCATCATACGTAAGTCCAAGGCGATAAATAAGCGCTTGTACTGTTCCTTCACGAAACGCTACAACTACTGTTGCAATTACCGTCCACATCACAACTACTGAATCAAGACCCTTCCATTTGAAGCCACGCATCTCTCCATAGAGAAACAGGCGGCACCAACCAAAGATAATCAGCAACCTAATAAGGTTAAAATCCAGCGTTGCAATTACAATTCGCTGCGCAGGAGAGATAAAGCAAGCCATGATAAGCATAGGTATTAGCGCGTAACGCCTAGGCACTACCAGCATACCAATACCCAGCAGCAATACTGCAATGAGTCCAATAGGGTGTAGAGTTGTTTGATCGTACCAGGATTGCATAGAATAGTGCCAGGGTTGCATAGCAATATCCCCCCAATCGAAGCAACTATGATCCACTTGTTAATGTTAAAGTGATATCTAATTGCTGTGAGATTTTACAGACGGTTAAGCTGCTCTTTTTAGCCGTCTGTAAAAATCCTCCGCCTGCCTCATTATTGCATATCTAATATCAGAAGGCGAAGATTCAAACGGACCGGGCGCTTGGACATCAAGGCCCCGAAGTCCTTTTTTAAAATTATAAACACCAACGTTTTTATCTGGATCGATTCCACCCAGATCGTAATAGCATTGCCCGCGCTCATGCGCCATCTCTATTGAGTGCCATTGCAGCAAATATACAGCGTAATTGCGAAGCCCTTCTTCATCTGCTGCAAGAATTAATGGCACACACGTGTTACCTATCATGCTGCATATCAAGCCTGCAACTGCATCTCCTTCATGATTGACTGTGAAAGCAATGAACCGATCATCGCCTGTCAGTTGCGTTTGAAGATCCGCATAAAACTCTGCATTCAATTCAGCGCTAAATTTCTTTCGTCCTAAAAGCTGTTCATACAAGCAGCATACAGTTCTAAAATGCTCCGATGTTTCTCCCTTGGTTATTTCAAAGCCTTTTGTTTCTGCACGTCGAAGATTTCTTCGCCAATACTTTGAACAGGTAGCTCGAATATCCCCGAGAGAACGATTTATATCTAATAAGAAAGTGCGATAAGAGCGAGTACGATCTGAGGTATTAAAGCCAGCCTCTTCAAACACATTCGTAGCTTGCTCATTCCAATCTGGACTTCCAATTGGAGCAAGTATTCTCAGCGCTAGCCCTCGTTTATCTACATACTCACTTTGCAAAGCTTTCAAACATTTTTCAAGTCGCTTGACATCATCATCATTACCGAATCTCGTAAGTGGCCCACCTGATATATAAGCGATTCCACCACCAATTACAGGTAATGAGCGAATCCTAATGTTTGCTAGGCCTATCAATTCCTCTCCAGATTGAATCGCGACATGCTCACACTTTGCGCTTCGCATTTCAGCCAGCGCGTGAGAATATTCCCACGCCTGCTGGTAATTATTATCCAGGAATCTCGTAGCCAGAGCTTGCCACTGATCCTTCTTGACTGGATTTATTGTGTCGCTAAATTGCATTGATTATGCCTTGCGATAAGTTTAAATTATTATGAGCTAACAACAAACTATTGTGCAGCGCTAAGTACCAAAGATGATCGGTTCGGATTGCGAAGAAGCCATATATCTCTTCATTAATCTCTTGTGTGATAACTTAGCTACTTGCCGTCTCTTATGAGCTAGCGGTGTTAAGCTACCTATGCAAGCGATTGTTATATACCAAACAAAAATCGTTTGGCCAAAGTTAGAAACACCCATGAAGACAGAACAATGAACCAATAACGAAACTCCTAGCGCCCACGCCATGGCTAAACGACCTGAAGAATACCGAAATTGTCTATATTTTCTGCGATATCTTGTTGAAGCTCTTGGCATCCATAATTGCATCAGTCTTGAGCGTCTTTGGTTTTCTACGTGCAAAATCTTCCCAACACCCCAAAATGCAGTAACTATTATTCCAAGGAAAATGCAAAGAGTGAGCAAGCCACCTTCTACGCCTTGGAATATGTATTCATTTGTTACTGCGTCAAATCCGTACTCCCACCAACTCGAATAGGTCTCGGTACCAATCAACCACCATTCATTTATGTTTAGAAAGAACTCATCAATTAATTTATAACGGTACCAACCGGTTGAACCTGATACTAATTGCACACGAGCAAGCAAATGCCAAATTGGATTTACCATGAACAACTGCAGAACTAAGAGCCCTAATACAGTTCCCCATCGAAGGCAGGCCATCCATCTTCGTAGAGGAAACAGTGTTGCGGCAATCACTCCTGCAATAACCCCGCCAAGCGGGGTTGCGGATGAGCAAGTTATAACGACAACCATTGCGCCTGCAACACCCAGCAATGCTAAGAATCGATTCCAGCCACGATACCACCAAAGCGCAGCCATCAGTGGCATTAGCGCAGCCCAGAATGATCCTGCAATAATTGGATGTAGGAACGGCCCGCGACACCTCATTCTTCCATCTCGGATGGTTGTAAATTCTGCAACACCGCCTAAGCTAGCAAACATATTTCGCCCAGTGCTATGCTCAATTAGAAATGCTATGGCAACGGGCAAGCTAATTATTGCAGCCCACTGAGCGAAAGTACGCAAGTCGCAGAAACCGTGGACTAATATGCGAACCAGGAAATATAGCCCAACTGCATCATATAACAATCCCAACCTTGTGATAAACGATTCAAAATTCGAATGCAGCAAAGTGGCAACAACAGTCGAACAAATTACCCATGCCAAGACTACGCTGTCTAATCTCTTCCAGCGCCAACCAGCATATTCGGCGCGCAATATGACCCTAGTCCATCCCACCAACACCATTAGGCGCAAGAAGTTGAAATCCAACGTGGCTATTACAATTCGCTGAACTGGCCCGACAAAACATACCAAGACAAGAGTCGGAACTAGCGCGTAGCGCCTGGGAACAAGAATCGTTGCAGCAGCGCATAGCAGAAGCAAAAACACCCCAAGCGGATGAAGCGTCGTTTGATTGTACCAGTTGTTTAATACCGTTTCTGCAATCATATTTATTACACTATCGAATCAATTCTTTCGATATCGTGGAAAACATTAAGGTGAAAGTTGTAAATCAAGCTGCTTTGCGAATTTCCATTTGGTTGAAAAATCCACTGTGGACTATCCAGGATTTCACGACTCCACAAAATCGTTCAGCTACGAAAATGTGATCTGGAAACAATTTCACAAGCTCTCGCTTTGTCATCAAACGAACTTCTCTAACAATATCTTCTGCTTCTGCTTCATCACGACAAGGTCCGCGCCAACCACAACGAGTCTTTTTAATAATTGCTTTGCGCAACCAAATCGGCAGCCACTGCCAACCTACTATGTGAAAGTGTGGTTCGATGGGAAACCAATAATTCGGAGTTTGAAGCCAAATGGCTCCAGCAACTCGCTTCATCTCGCAAGCCATTTTCGCCTGGCTTTGTAAATCTCGAAGATGTTCAATAACAGAATTGCTAAACGCAATATCAAAGCTGTTATCTGGGAATTGACTAAGGTCTGTAACATCTCCAAACACGGGTTGAAAATTATTTGTACCAGTAACCTTCGGCTGAATGTTTACACCTGTAATATGAACGTCACTGCGTTCACCCCAACCTCGTTGTTCCCAAAATTCAGGTGTGCCCCCTAGATCAATAATCCGAAGTGGACGAGGCATATTGGCTGCTAATCTTTCAAAAAGTTCAAAGCGTTTGGTTCGCATCCTATTAGAAAGCGACATGGGATTCTCAACCGCGGAAAGTGATTGTATGAATGACATCACTCTACCTGCCCTTGTTTGCGTTGAATCCAAAACGATCCGCCATGTGAAGCAACAGTTGATAATTCTGATGAATTCCAAAGCAGATCTAACACTGTTGATAATTCTGGATCATCAGTAATAAATCTGTTTGCTAAAATAATTTCGTATTGATCGCCAAACAAAAGCAAAGCTGCGAGCATGTATTGCTCAGAGTAATAACGATCAATCCAACGCTGTGGATAGTCATAAGGCAGCCAGATATCGTGAAAATGTACTATTACACCTGGCTTGATGCGAGGCAGAACGTCCATGAAAATAACCTGAACATCAGAATTCATTAGCACCCTATGAGAACTGTCAACGAACAAGATGTCGCCCGCCTCAAGCGATTCAAACACTGTTAAATCAACAGTTTCTAAAGGACTTCGGTGAACTTCATCACACAACGCATCAATTTCCGCACGAGGCTGAGGGTCAATTGAGACAATGCGGCAAGGTACATCGCAATCGGTTACTGCACGTCGAGCAAATCGTGTCGAGAAACCCGATCCAATTTCAAGATAGATAGATGGCTTGCCAATTGCGATCATACTATATAATACAGCAGCATCTAAGCCGGGAAACCATGGGTTATCCCAATGCGGTAATCCGCTATCAGACGAAACTTCATCTGCATGAACCGGTATCTCGCACAAGCTACTCTTAAGTTGCAAGATATCCGCAAGGCAGCGATGGTAGTTGTCGCGCTCCTTCTCAATCATTTCATAAAGAGCTTTATGCGGCGGTTTGCCGTACCCATACCTTGGACCAGGTTGCGGCGGATCATCAATGAGAATCACAGGCTGATTCTGCATCATTTTCCATAGAGCTTTACCAGCCTGTATCGTTGGTTGAAATGCTTGATTCATTCAGTTCCTATCCCAAATATTTAGGCGCGTAGATAACACAAGCATTGCTCATGCTGCCTTTGCTCTAACTTCACTTTCATATTGATCTGAAACAAACTGCAGATGCGTTGGCAATTGGGCATCTTTATGTACAAAGGGTTTAATTCTTATTTGTGACATTAGCCCTCGGGTGATAATCCGCTTTACCGTTCCCAATACGGATCTAACTTTTTCTTGCAAAGTTAGTTTTGCCCACCAATAGCGGAACATTGCAAAGCCACGATATTTTGGTGCAGGAACGCCCATCAATCGACATACAAGAATTCGCGCCCAAACAGATCCGCGCCCCCGCAATAAATTTGGTTGCGACATTGGAAGCACCGATGGCTCAACTCGTTTTAGCGATAAATAACCTGCTTCCATAGCTTCACGTAATATTCGCTGACCCTTTAATGTGCGTACTATAATTAGTGATCGGCCGGGATCGTTGGATTTCACTTTGAGATACCAGGGATCACCTACCGCAATATCTGCAAATTCACCCGTGTGATCTGCACAAACATGACAACGCCATTGCTTGTCATTTGTAAGAACCTCACCCCAGGATTCTTCATAACTTAAACTGCGTGTTTCGATAATTCCATTTCTAAGATATTTTGCTGTTGCCTTTCCCGGCCAGCCATTTCCTCGATAACGCAAATCCTTTACTGATGAAGGGTCTTCAATACTCATTCTCTTTAGCAAGTTGATAGTTGCATTAGTTGTGGGAGTCCCTGCACAGAAAAACGCAATTGTTAAGCCAAGCTTTTCTTTGAGTTTGGGGCGCAATTTAGCTGCACTATTTGCTGCTGCAACATCACAGGGTTTGCCAATAAATACACAAGCAGCAGGCGCTTCCTCAATTAAGTGTAATCCGTCACAAGGACTAGCAGGTGCATAACGCGAACCTGTTGCACTTAATATCTCATGGCGTGTGGTGCTGAGAACTGTTTCGTTAAATATTGGTGCATCCGCGCGAGCTTTTATGTGCAGCACCCCATGCATATTTGCCTTTTCAATACATGCTAATGAAATGGCGCTAGCTGCTCCTCCACTTGAACCAGAAAAACGTATAGCTTCATCCGTTGCATACCCTTCCCATACTTCAAGTACAGGCCCCCAACCCGGAGTTAATGATTGAATAAAACTTGCTTCTTTTCGTTCAAATGTATGCTCAAGCCCCACACCTGGACATACATTAAGTGCTTCTTTTTCAAGCATAGAATTACGCGATGATGATTTGCGCAAAGGCCTTCGTCCATGATCTAAATCATCAACCATCTCGATCGATTCAGGATCTATATACGCACAAGCACCACAACCACTACATAGTTGGCGCGATACAACATCATCGATATTTTTTATTACCCGCAATCTCATAATCTTGCATTAAACTTACGTGCATATTAATAAAGCAATTCTTGTCGTTTTAACCTCATTATTGCTCTTCGAATCTTTTTTCGCAGTCCAAAGTACTGTCTGGGATCCGAAGGGGTTGTATGTAGTGCACGTGCAATTTTTCGTAAATGAGCCGTCCACTCGTTAATACTGCGAACGCCACGAAATTGTGCAGACAGCGGCAAGTGTTCCGCTAGATCCGCATCGCTTCGCAGCATCGTGTTCACTGATCGCGGATCATCCATGTGATCGATCGGGATCAAAGGCAGATACCAACCGTTAACCCAACCTGCTGCGGCAATTCTCATGCAATAACTTGTAAAGCCCTTATCTTTAGGCGGTAATAAACCAAGATGATCGATGCACTGGCGTTTCATCACCACGCCGCTTCCTTGCACCCAGGGATTTAGCATCACTTTATGGCCGCCTGTGAAGCTACGGATCTTAGGCTCTGCTAGCTGCATATCGAAATCCTCAACGGGAAAATGCCAACACGCAAGAACGCCGAACTTTGGCTCATCGTAATGAGCTTTACTAAGTTTCTGCCCCCAACCTTCACTTACCACACAGTCGTCAGCTATAACGCTCAGCAGATCGCTGTCAGCATTCTTAAATAGCCAATTCGTCGGCTCACGGACAAGTCCATTCTCAGAGCTGTGATGGAATCGATGAAACCGAGGGTGATTTTCATAGCTGCGCACGACATCAAGTGTTTCAGCATGATCTCCATTGTGCCAAAGCCAGACGCGCATTGAGTCATCACACGATTCTAGCAACCGCGACAACGAAAGCCTTGTGTACTCAGGTCGGTTATACGTGATCATCAAGATATCGAGAGTAAGATTCGACATGCTTGCTTCCTTTTAATGACTCAACTTCATCCAGTAACTGCCAAGGTGCGAAGTACAGCTCATGCGACCGATTTCACAACGCTCGAATACCATCGTCTACGACTAGCGGAAAACAGAGTGGAATTATGGACCAGCAAAGAGAAATCACCCGCAAACATTGCACATCGCTCACTGAGTTGTTTGATCTTTGCAGCCGCATTCTCCGGTACAAGTTTCATGTAGTTCAATAATGCAGTATCGGATGCGATCAATGGCCGCTCACGCAACTTTTGAGGTCGGCGTGATTGAAGATCGAAGACGGGATACTCGTAGCACGTTCCACATCGGAACCCCGCTTGCTCAGCAAATCCCAATGTACTGTCATAGCTAGCTCCAATGCGCTCCCAGTTTTGCCACGTTCTTGGATTCTGCCAGCGGAGAAAGTGTTGCCGCCCACCGCATTGATCAATCTCTACGCCCTGTTTGTTGGCTAATGTCATAAGCGAATCGAATTCGCTTTGGGTTTGCTCAAAGTTATCACAAGTTTCATAGCTTGGATGAAAACCAATCTCATGACCTCGTTCACTCACAGTCTTTAGGAGAGTGCCTATGAACGGCTCTTCCGTCGCAGCATCCGGATCGTACACAGAATGTGTTGCGCCAGCCATGAAATAAAACGCTGACTTCACGCCATGCAAATCGCTTACATTCATCAGGAAATCGTGCGTGTTGTAGGGATCGTGGGAATCGTCCCCCAAACGGCATCGGTAGAAATAGCTGCTTATTCTTCGAGTAGCTAGTCCCGGATTCCTGCGACCGTACAGATCATCCCATGATCTCCTCATGACGCCTCGCCATGAATCTCTCCTGGAGTGCATGAGCGGCAAATCGACATCATGACTTAGAAAAAGGCGATAGTGTCGCTCGGCGCGCTTAATGTTAGGGTAAAGGCGCGATAACGCTGACCAAAGAACCTCAAGATACTCATTCACCAACGGACGTTCAAGAAATTCTTCACGAGAAGCGATCGATTGTTCGGCTGGAAACCGGCCGTGCGAATCACGCTGTTTTGATGCTGCCTCTTCGTAGCGCGTGAGCATGAAGAACGCGCTTCCGAAGATGTCTATCCCAATGTTGATCGCATCATCAGACTCTTTGAAGTACGAACCATCCTGCATAGGCCGGCCGAACAACACCGGGAGGTTGTTGTCAATCGTCTTGGTATCGGTCCACTGTGAAGGCACACGACACTGCTGTAAGGGAGAAGTTGGTTGGGATGATGGATTCAACCAATCGTGCTCTGGCGTTTGGAAAAATACATCAGCGATCCTTAATTGCCGGCCGAACGGCTCATCTTCACCTACTATGTGAACCTCTTGAAGGTCGTGTGGAACGAGTTTATACTCCAGGCCTAGGAATTCACGCAGCAATACATCCAGAATATACCGGCGCTCCGGCAGGTATCGATCATTGGTTCTAACAATTAGCGTCATATTATCACGCTCGTCTTGTCACTTCATCGCGGACAGTTGATGGCGCTTGAATCATTGACATAGCGGAGATCCGTATGCGTAGAGGTCTGCTCACATCTGCCGTTGTCAGACACACGGATTTCGCTGAGCGGTACGCAAATGAAGCAACTGATGCTAACAGCGATGCTCGCGGATCAAATCCCCAGTTTGGGTAATGCTTATTCATAACGTCACCGCAATAGTGTGAAAAGACGCGATGTTGCGCCGGCGACCAATGCCGCCATGGCGTCGGATTTTTCCACCACGCACCTCTATCAGTGGAACTTGATCTATTCGAATGTGAAACCTCCGCAAGATCTTCCTCTTTTAACTCGAGGAATTGTGCGATACTGTGCCAATCACGTTGCAGATTTTCAAGTTGCACACAGCGTGTTTCAAGATTCAGCTTCTTTGACGTTTGAGCGATCAGCGTATTTGTATAAGCCCAATACCAACAACATCGCGCGAACGAATCCAACTTCTCCCATTTACTCGTAGACATTTGACCAACTTGATCGGCACGTATTCGATTGGTAATCCATTCGCTTAGCTCTTGATGTCGCAATTGCGCCTCGTTGGGGTGATACCAATATCGATGGTGCATCGAAGTTACAGCATCACGTCCATCGCGAATAACCCAAAGATATTTAGCGCCAGGGAAAGCTTCAGCGAGCGCGGGCAGCACAAACGCCAGCCTTTGGTTTGATTCACCACTGATGCGCTCACCACCGCGCTGGACACAACCTCTTGTCTCACGCAGCAGCGAAACCATCTCATTCTGAGGCATAGTTCCCACCACATAAGATGTCGCCTCGCGCAGAAGCGTCGGCTTCATCTGATGAGTAATGCTACAACCACGAATACTACTGAGCATATTCGCGCATGTTGTAGTGCCGCTGCGTCCGGTACCTAGCACAAATAGATATTGCTTAAATTGCATTTGAATAACTATAATCAGAGTGTAAATTGTCTACGGCACCCACGCGTAAAGTCGACGGCGCAGACCAATTACCGTTTGGTAGCCCACCGATTCAAGCTCCTGTGCGGCTAGATCACTAATCGCTTCGCCATCTCGCTTATACCAACCAGCAACGACTAGATTCGGTTTATGAACTTTGAGTGTCCGGTGCATACCCCGAATCGCTTCCAATTCTGCGCCGTTAATCGTAAGACTAATGAGTGACACCTTCTCAAGACCCATGGCGTCGACGACTGAGTCGATCGTGTCTGTCTGAACCGAAAGGCTCGATCCGCCTTGGACTATCTGATCAATGACGCTATTCGCCTGACGTCCGGCTTGATTCAAGCTCATAGTCCCCACAGTTTCCCATAACGCACGACGAATCAGAGTGACGTTGGAAATTTGGTTCTCATTCATATTCAGATCGAACAGGCGTTGGTTATCAGGGTCAGCCTCGAAAGCGATAATACGACCTTCGGATCCGACTAAGCGACTGTATTTCAGTGCGCCAAAACCGATGAACGCACCACCGTCGATGACCACATCTCCTTGGCTAATCTCAAATCGCCGGGCTAGTTCCTGACACTCCGTGTGCGTTAAGCTCTCCAGATCATTGATCGTGTCCTGATGGTTAAGATGGAACTCTGCACGCAGTGAAGGATGGACGGGTGGCGTTCGGTAGGCTTCTGCATGGGCGTAGGCGTATCGCAGGACAATATCCAAAGCTACCCTGATACAGCTGCGTGGGAACTTCTGCCGAATTACCCTAGGCAAACATCGATACCGAAACACTTCCATTGGTGTAGCGTGATTGCCGTAGAAGCTCGGGCCATCGGTAAGGGTAATATAAGGCACATTTCCATCGGAGACACCGGCCTGGGCCACTTCCAAAAGCGCCAACTCGGCAAGCATGGCGTCGCTCCAACGTGAAGAACGCAGCAAATGCTTTGGTGCTACATACTGAACAAGACGACGGGCGAAGTCTTTGAAACTAACCTTAGGAACTCGATCCCATGCATTGTGTACTAATTGTATTGTATTCATGTCTGAACGTTCCTTTGATGGATCCTACATACTGAATTTACGCTGCACGTTGATAGAACATTCCCTGTTCGTACAGCTCTCTTGTTCGTTCAGAATCGCGATATCCAACGATCCGGGGCTTCGGGCTAACAACAATTGCATTAGCGGGAATATGACCGCTTACAACAGCACCGATGCCAACCACTACACCGTCTTCTATCACCGTTCCGGGTGCTATAGTGACATTCATTCCAATCCACACATATTGGCCAATACGTACCGGCTTGTGGGTCACTGATTTGTCATATGGCAATCTGCATGCACCCTTAAAACCATGATCGTATGAATAAATCGTCACGTTCCCACTGAGGATCGTGTGGTCACCGATACTAATTCCACCTCGACAATTGAGGCTCGAATCATGGCCGATATGAACGTTCTTGCCTAGAGAGAGATTCTGGCCGTGAACCAAAAGAATCTTGCCATTGAGGTACAAGCCTTCTCCGCCTTGAATGCACCTTAGGATCGTTTGACGATGCGATTCAAGCGTTGCGCGATCAATGCGACTTCTAATGGCCCTGATCAATCGACCTATCATCACTAGCTCCTGACCTGGTCAATCATCTCGAACTGCCACCATCCCATGATTTGTGCGCCACTGTCCCAAACGTAATCTCCGAAGTGCGTCGAGCAGCAATTGTCGGATTTCTTTGTCAGTAGCAACGAGAGTAATGCCGGCCGCAACCGCTGTGGGTATCGTTATCCACAACAGTGCTACGAACGACCCTTCAGAGGTGGGGATTGCGCTACTGGAAATGATCTTACCCATCAAGAACACAACACAAGCCGCAGCTACGCCTGGGCGAATCGCCGCACCAAGCTGGCGCATCGAAATCTTGCACATTCTGTTGAATACGACAAATGTTGAAGTACCGAAAATAACCACGAATAGCCCAGTTCTTGCAATCGCAACAGCGGTAATCTGCTGCATGACGTCGGCAGTTACAAGCGACATGCTAACAATCGCAATTAGACCTGCGGTCAGGATCGCCAACGTCCACACCAACGCAGCCACGGTCTTGGATCGACCATGAGCGAGCAACACCGGTCCGCAGAACAAAGTAACAGATTTCGCCATCCCCATGAACACGACAATCTGAATTACACTCGCTGCTGGCGCCCACTTTGCGTCTATGAGCACCATCAACTGATCACTCGAAACAGCTAGAATTGTCATTCCTGGGATAGTGATGGCTGTACTGAGACGTATGCATGAAAGCAGCGATGCACGCAACTTTGGTGGATCGTCTTGCAAACTCGAAAAATGCGGTAGCGACACAACTTGAATCGATCGTGTTCCAAAATCCAGAATCATGTCCATGATTCGATCGGCAAGCCGATACAAGCCGACCGCGATCGGACCAAAAAACACTCCCATCAAGATAACATCCGACTGACGAGCGGTGTACACACCTAACTGTGAAGCTAACATCCCTCCGCTGAAACCAAACAGTTCTCGCGCCCGGCGATAAGAAAATCGAAAGCGGGGCCTCCATGAGCTGACCTTCCACATGATCAGAGTCGCTAGTGCTGAACTGACAAGTTGCTGTGCCACCAACGACCATACACCATATCCCGACAGCGCCATAGCAACACCAATCACACCACCAATGATCGAAGCCGCGCCCGACAGCAATGCTAGATTGCGAAAATCCATCTTACGCTGAAGAAGCGCGTATTGAACAACAGTGAGCCCTTTGATGGGAATTGAAAGCGAAAGAACACTGATGACTGACGCCAGTCGTGGTAGATCGTTGACCGTCGCCCACCATGGGCTAATCGCAACGCTAATGATCGCAAGCAAAACGCTCGCAACGAGAATCAACCAGAAGATCGAATCGAGATGCTCATCCTTAAGATCTTTGCGTTGTATGATGGCGGCGCCCATGCCCTGAGCGACGAACATCTCGACAAAGATGATGTACGCCCCCGCCATTGCGATTAAACCGAACTCGCTCGGACCTAGCACCGCCGCTAGTACGAACATGAGCAGAATGGCGATTCCGTACTGACCCGTAGTCATAACGAAGGCCCACTTCACAGCATGTCGAAATGTTGGACGTTCTTGCATATATCACAAAACCATCAAGTGACAAATTCAGATTTCGCAATTGCGCTCACGTCAGCGCAGGTTGGGGGCGGTTGACAGTCGGCTCAATCTTTGCAATGTGCGGAGTTGAAGTCGATTGAAGGCGGACGTTGCAGCGAAGATAACGGCCGACCTCTTCGATTGAACGCCGCATCATGAACAGTTGCGCCCACACTTCTGCGAATAGCAGATGGCTGATCCATCCGGGCGTTGAGTGACCCAGGAGGTGATCGATTGCTCGCCTCGAAAGGCCGTACCAATCTGCCATGAATCCGTCGTAGAAAAACTCCCCACTCACCTCCAGGCGCGATGCTATTGAGACTGGAAATCCCTTTTTGGGGCGACGAGCCAAATGCTTGGGAAGATATCGCTCTGCAAGTTTCCGCACACACCATTTGTCTGTGACGAATGGGTGGCGTCGATCTTGCACCGCCCATGTTCGACGGAGCTTAACACGCCCGGGTAAGTTCACCGCCAAGCGAGCAAGATCATGCCCAAGAAATGGGAATCGCGATTCGATCCCCCACGCCATGGCCAAACGATCATTACGATGAAGTAACGTAGTTAAATGCGGTTGTGTGAGGCACAAAGAAGTAATTTGTTCTTTGCGATCGCGAGTTCCAACCACGTGTCCCACCGCTGCCTCACTATCAAGATTCACAAGCTCCTCATCGAATCTGAACAGTAACCGCCGCAGCAGTTCGGCACGGTTTTCAGTTCGCCGAGGCACAAGAAGCTGTGCAGCCCGCGGAAAGCACCAGTGCGCGAAGTCTTGAAAACCTTTTAGTGTCCGGCGATACGCGCTGATGTAATGCATGAGCGCCGTACCTGGATACCCCATGAAATACTCGTCGCTACCCTCTCCGGTCAATATAACCTTGATCCCATCATGTGATGCTCGTTGACTGACTGCATAAAAGGGCACGGAATTCGGATGATAGATTACCGGCGCATCATTATGGAACGTAACGGCTGGCAGATGATCAAGGAAGCGTTCATCCGAAACCGCAACTACGCGCAAATCTGCATTGAGATGCGCTGCAAGACTCTCAGCGTGAACGCGCTCGCTATCTCCGGCCACATCCGCGTGATATAGCAACATATCAGGATTACGCCTCCGCGCCATCGCTGCGATCAAGCTTGAATCGACACCACCGCTTGCCAAACACGCTAATGGAGCGTCGCTGATCAAGCGCATGTCGATGCTTTTCTGCAAAGCCTCTTCAACTCGATCGACGAGCACTTCATCGGACTCGCTAGAAAGCTGTTCATGCAATTCACGATCAACAAAGTCTGTCAACCGAATAAAGCGATGCCGTTGAGGAATATTTGATTCGTGAAACACAACAACTTCGCCAGGTTGGACACGAAGGATACCTCGGTAAAGCGTGTGCTGTCCCCAAGTGCATCCTTGGCCTAGCATCGCTGCGTTTAATGTGCAAGCATCAGGCTGAGTATCGCCTTTCAAAAGCACCTTCACTTCTGACGCAAACCGCACCTCGTGCTCTGAATCGGTCGTGTAATACAGCGGCTTGATGCCATGGCGATCGCGAGCAAGTGTCAGTCGCTTAGTTTTACGATCCCACAACGCGAATGCGAAGAATCCCTCAAGTGTTTGCAAAGCATCCTCTACACCGAATGCTGCGAAATACTCCAACAGAACTTCTGTGTCACCGCTGGATGTGATTTTGATGCCGCGCTCGATGAGTTGCTCACGCAAGCCCTTGAAGTTGTAAATTTCACCGTTGTAAGCGATGGTGTATCGCCCGCATCGAGATGTCATAGGCTGCGATGCATGTCGCGAGAGGTCAAGGATTGCCAGCCTTGCATGGCCCAGTCCTATTTCGTCATCTACGTACAATCCCCAATCATCGGGACCTCGATGGCGAATACCCTTGCGCATCGTCACCAATTCCCGTGGATCGATCGGATCAGCTGTGAATCGCCTAATGCCTACTAAGCCACACATTGAGTCGATACCTCCCTGGCATTGCTCGATAGTTCCTGTGAAAGGGATTGAAGTTCCTCTGCTGCCCATGCAGCACTCAGCAACACCCCCAGTTCATGAGAATAGCGCGAAGGCGAAGCGAACATTTGCGTAATGCGATCTTCTTGTGCGCAAATTTCATCACGCACAGCAAACTCTAAAATAGATTGCTGAATTGCTTTATCCTCAAATAATACTTTTGATACAGATGATGCACCTTGATCAGGTGCAGAGCGATGCTTGGCCAATCGTTTCTTTACTTTCCCAGCTGTTGTAGTAACTTTTCTAACCCCTTGCTTTAACCTGCTAAGAGGCGTTGTCATATAACTACGATTATGTGAATAACATATTGTGCCGATTTCCGGCACGAGATCGTAAATAATCTGCATTTGATATTTGCGGCCGGCCCGCTGCTCACTACTTAGAGATTTAGTCCACTTTAGGTGTGAAGATCGAAGCAATGGTTGCAAGGGCAAATACCAACATGCCGAAGCTGATAACACAGGCCCACCTGCGTTTGGTACTCGCTGCGTAAGATAAAACTCATCGCTGCGTACTCTAAGAGTTCCTTCTAATTGTGATAGTCCTCGCAATGCCCAATCAACAACATCAGATGTTAATAGCTCGCTGCGCAATTGCCCGAAGACCTGCATTAAATCTACGCCTGATTTGAATAAGCGAGATTGCACCCATAGTTGATCTTGCTTTTTGACTTTGCCCAGGTGATCTATTGGGCTGTAGTAATAACCCGATGCACATTCACCACCACCACCACCGATTTGCCCACAGCGCTTTGATGACAAACTATTAAAAGCAGAGGGAAACCACGCGTATGAACTGGCATTTACTGCAAATCCACTTCGTCTTACAAAATCAAATCCATCTAAGGCAATTTGCTGCTTATCAAACTTAACCGGGAGCACGAAATGATTTATGCCCTGAGCTTTGCAAATTGATCTTGCGATCTGAACATCCTCATCATCATCACAACCCAGCGTAAATACTAACCTAGGCTTAACACCAGCATTCAATCCCAAAGCTAATACCAATCGACTATCAACGCCTCCGGAAAGCTCTAAAGCAAAATCACCTTCAAAAGCCTTGGTTATGATTGGCTTTACATCCTCAGTCCAGCTCAGCGGATCATCGGGCGGTTGGCAATCAGCTATTGGTTCATCACAAAGATTACATCCATCACGCTTTGAATAACTCAGTTTTCTTTGCGGACGCAAACGAAATACATCTTCAAAAACCGTGTGGTTCTCTAAGGTATAGCCAACTAGAATTTGTTCCGCTAATGATAGAGCAGAGGGACGAGAACCTAGAAGCGCAGCCACCATTTCGGGTCGCGTTGAAACAACAGTCCGTTTGCGTTTGTCTATCCCGAAATAGATCGGCCTTACGCCATAGACATCCGATTCCAGATTCCAGGAAGGATTTTCACATTTACTCTTTATCTTAAGTTGCAAACCCAAAGGCTCAGGCCAATGTCCTTCTGTTAGAACCAGCTCTTCTTGCTCGTTGTAGTTTTCGCAATCCAATTCTCCAACATAAGCGATCACAATAATTTGACCCGGGCCACACGATCGACTTAAGAACTTCGGATTGTCAAGTGTTCGTCCCAGGCAGCGCGCAAGTGCATCAGAACTCGATACAGGCATTGCATCCCATGGAGCAATAAGAATTTCTGCGCGCCTGATCATGCCGCGGCTTTCAATTGCGTTTTATTTAAAAACTCTACAACATCGTCAAACATACGATGCACACTATCAATTACCTCGGGCAGGTTTCTTTGCAATTTCGCTTGATCTATTGACCTATTCAAAAAGCGCTCAACTACACCTTCAACAATTGTCTCGATCGCCTGCTGCCGGGGATCAAACACTGCATGTGACATACCTACAGTTTCAAATACCGGTGTCGTCTTATTGCTATATGCAATAGCGCAAGTTGCCACACCAGTAGATAACGCTGCTATACAAGCGTGCATTCGCGTTCCTAAAAAGAAATCACATTGACTAATAGCACCCTTGGCTGCCCAAGCTGTTTGAGGATTTGCTAAGACAGTACTACGAGAACGTAAATTCGCAGGCAGCATTTCACGCAATTCAATACAAGCTTGCAGATCCGATTCCGGATGAGTTTTCTCAACAACAACATGTGGCACAAATATAAGCTGCGCCTGGGAATCGGCTTTTAATAACGCGGTTACCAGATCAAGCATGAGTACGCGGTAATCACAGCGCAAGCCGTATTGATGACTTATTGAATTTGACTCCGCGTGAAATAGTAAACCACTAACATTTACACCAATTAGAGTGTTCGCTGGCTGCGGACCCTTTGGTTTTTCTGTAGGTAAGATAAAAGCCATATCCGCAGAGTAGTTGGGTGATACCCCAACCCCCAACTTCTCGATAAGCTTGGCGCTTTCGTTGTCTCGCACCCATACTTTTGCTGCATTTAGCAGCATGGCTCGCACTTCACCCATGCAAGTACCATCAAATGGGCCATAGGTCTGTGGCATAAGCACCAAAGGCACGCTAAATCTGTTGCAGAAGCGCTTTGGATACGTTGCATACTTAAAGCGGTACGGGCCATACATGCTTGTAAAGCTGTCACCACCCGTAACATCAAGAATCAAATCTGCATCATATAGAGCCCTACTTACTGGGCCGGATCTTCCCTTAAATCCAAGCCTCTGCAATGCGTTTTCGACATAAAGATTCCCTGATTTAAAGGGATCCCTGGATAGCGAGCATCCAATCTCTTCATAATCAATAACCTGCAAGCTACCATCTTCGCCAGGCAGCTTCAGGCTAATCTCCCGATGACCGGGCATCCCTGAAAAAACTATTAACCGAGCATCCGGCAGCCTGCGTCTTAGCTCAACCAGCATCGTTACTCCAAGAGCTTGTACGCCTAGATTACCCGTATCAAGCGCAGCACCAAAGATACAAATAGTCGCAGGAGGCTTTGTCAGCAATACTTCAGAAGATGAATTTGTGCGTGGCAATTGAAACATAATACTTGCCTGGCAAGTTGCAGTTTGTACAATTCATTGATGCGGTTATAGATTTGAGGCTTTACCTGAAGCTGCCTAAATGTGCCTGGGCTTCGCCCCCGTCGAGCGCAATTATTTCTAATGCCGACTCAGTCAACTCTTATTATCACGGTGGGAAACCCCCGGGTCGGGATCCGTTAATCCACCTTTTCCAGGAGATCTGCATCGATCTCCAAACTTGTGGCGCGACCCAGAGCTGCTACTTGCAACACAAGCCGATCCGGACGCACATGATCTTCAACAAGACCTTCAAGACCAATAAACGGCCCGCCCGTAACACGAGCACGCTTTCCAATTTCGATATATTTATAAGGACTCAACTGGGCCTTATTTTCTAATGCACACTTAATCTGATGAAGCTCAGAAACAAAGCGCAACTGATCATTTACACGTATAACATTTGCAACGCGTTTAGTAGCAATTGCAAAATACGTATCCTCCACAGTTCCACACATAAATAAATACGAGGGGAACAAAGGTTCCGCAACTATGAATTTGCGCCTACCTCGGTAAGTGCCCCGATTTGTTAATGGTAGGTAGTACTCGATCCCAGCGGCTACCAAAGCCTTGCTTATGGCTTTCTCCTGCCTGGATCGTGTATGAAGAACGTGCCAAACTGCTTTTGCCTGCGCAGATAATGCTGGCTTTACTTCGCTGTCTGAAATTTCAATAGTCAGGCATTGGTCAATAAACGCTGATTGGCGCAAATCTTGCCGCTGTTTTACGTTTACGACCGGCATGCAAGATCCTCCGCCTGTACTGGGCATTAATACCCAATAGATAAATACCGCGTTACTCAACGCACTTAGCGCCTTGCAAAACATTGTCAAGACGTGAGGGTAATATCGGGTAGAGATGGGTCGCGGATTATCCGGCTTGGGGTAATTCGATCAGAACTGCAGGTTAGGCGATCATTGGCTCTTAATGCCCCGCTTTCATTGGTCGTATCAAAGACCATTTACATTTACTTGAACGAGCTAATACATAAATGGATGTAACGTCTGATAACCACACACTAAGTACTATCAGAGAACCTTAAAGTGCAGTTCTGATCGCAACGTTAACATCACTCCGTAGTTCCGATAAACCAGCACATAACGATCAAGGACGCTAAACCCTGGCTTGGTCGATGGCGTAAATGATAGGCCTTTCGCTGGGCCAATGAATTAAAATCTAACGTCGCCTAAGGACTGAGCTGTGTATCAAAAAAAGACCTACCGGTTATTAATCTGCATCATCACAATATGCCTGGCAAACAGCGTAACCTTTGCTGAGAAAATCCACGAATCTGCGAGGATTGGCGATGTTAATGCGATATACCAAGAACTATTGCGCGGAATAGATGTGGATCACCGCGATTCAGCTGGCGCTACTGCACTACATATAGCTGCGCAACATGGTCAAACCACCGCACTTGAGTACCTATTGCTGGCAAAGGCAGATGTAAATGCCACGACTCACCGTGGTTACACTGCCTTGATGGCTGCGGCTGGAAATGAGTACATTGCTTGTCTAAATGTGCTCATAAAAGCTGGTGCGGACCTTGAAATTAGATGTGAAACGGGAGGAACTGCACTATCTGTTGCTGCTTGGGCAGGCAAAACCCAGGCACTTCTAGGCTTGCTTGAAGCAGGATCTTCTGTCACCGTTGCTGACAGCCGGGGATATACGCCGCTCATGCTCTCAGCTATGAGCAATGTTGCGTGCGTACAAGCATTGATTAACCATGGAGTTGATATCCGTGAGCAAACCGCAAATGGTGATACTGCACTTACTATCGCAGCCTGGGCGGGAAACGTTGCAGCAATCAAAGTATTAGCTGCAACAGGCTTTGACCTAAATGAAATAAATGCTGATGGTGAAACATACCTGACTCAAGCTGCGCGAAATGGCGCAACTTCTACCGCACGCGCTCTCATCGAAGCTGGTGCGGATATCAATCTTCCCAACAAAACCGGTGCAACTGCTTTGATCCTTGCAGCAGCTACTAGCAGTACTGACACGGTTAAGTTGCTCATAAGGCTCAATGCAGATCTTACTATAGTTTCCAGATTACAAGAATCCGCGCTGATAAATGCAGCAAAGAATGGGCAAATCGACAGCCTCAATAACCTACTCATTGCTGGAGCTGACGCTAAAGCTACAACTGAAACTGGAGATACTGCTCTCATGGCAGCAGCACAAGGCGGACACATGCCTTGTTTGTCTGCTTTAATGCAAGCGGGAGCAAGTATCAACGCAACTAATCATCTTGGACATTCCGCATTGACTCGCGCTGCTGACAATAGTCATGTCCAATGCACAGAAGAGTTGCTTCGACACGGGGCAGACATCGAAGCCTGGGATAGCAATGGCGAATCGCTTCTTACGCGCGCAGCCCAGGAAGGAAATATTCCTAGGATTAACACGCTTTATAAAGCAGGATCAAGTATAAATGGACCAAGTATCCGTGCTGAAACTCCTATTATGCGCGCAGCTGGGCATGGAGGGATTGAAGCTACTAAACTGCTTATTCATATGGGGGCTGATATAACCGCTACTTCATCCAATGGAAATACGCCGCTGATGTTTGCAGCACGTGAAGGACAGATCGAACCTATGATATACTTGGTGCAGGCTGGCGCTGATATTCAAGCGCGTAACCACCAGCATGACACAGCTTTAATGGAAGCAGCGTTGGGAGGACACTCAAACTGCGTAAGTGCGCTCATTGATGCTGGCGCTGATGTCCATGTTCGAAACCTCCGTGGTTATCCCGCATTAATGGCAGCTGCATTAAGCGGGGACTCGCAATGCGTTTCGCTACTTATTCAAGCGGGCGCTGATCCTGATGAGTGGGATGATGAAGGTGAATTCTTATTAACTAGAGCTGCAAGAAGCGGCGCAATTATTGCGATTCGAACATTCGTTGAATCTGGCACTGATGTCAATGCACAGAATTCAAATGGTGAAACTCCACTTATGCTTGCAGCTGCGTTCGGAGGAACAGAGGCTACAAAAATCTTACTAAGACTAGGTGCAAGGATTGACGCAAAGACCGAAGCTGGATTAAACGCTTTGATGTATGCAGCCCAACGAGATCAGCTTGAGGCAATACGCTTCTTGCTGAAAGCTGGTGCTAACATAAATGAATTCGATACAACTGGAAGAACACCTTTGCTGATAGCTGCTGAAAACGGCAAAACAGAAGCAGTAAGAACCTTATTAGAAAACGGAGCAAATCCCAACTCGCGAAATCATCAAGGCCATTCTTCCTTGATGTTGGCGGCTGCACGAGGTGAAATGTCAATTCTGCGATTGCTGCTGGAATCAGGAGCCGCGATTGATGATGTAAGTGACCGTGGTGGTACTGCCCTAATTGCAGCAGCGCTCAATAGCCAAAAACGTTGCGTTGACATACTACTTACGTCTGGCGCAAACGTAGAATCAAAGAGTAGTCGTGGCTTTACTGCACTAATGGCAGCGGCTTGGAGAGGCACACCTGACTGCGTCAACTTGCTCCTGGCAGCGCGCGCAAGTGTTAATGTAGAAAACGAAAACGGACAGACTGCGATTCAACTGGCGCGAAGGCGAAAAGGAACGGACCAGGATCGGCATGCAATTGTCGAAATGCTCACATCTGCGGGACTCGCTCAGAAGGTAGGGTTCGAATGGTCCAGAGCAGGTGTAAACTAAGAACAGCTTTCAGTCCTTATAACTAATAGTAAATCACCCCCTTGGTCGCAGCCTAATTCGCTGCGGCCTTTTTTATTTGCTATAGACAATGCTTCATAGACTTTTACTAACAGCTTTGATACATGGATAAAACTAACCGATTTAGAAGAACTCATGTATCAATTACTTGGAGAAATAACAACACAAGGCTGGAAACCTGGCGGGGTACATTTGAATGCCATCCAGGTCCTTACGGTTTCAGCTTACCTACTTGTAGCTTTGATATGTGCATGGGCGCTGCGTGTAGCGCGCATTGGATCACAATTGGCCGCTGAATATGGAGCCAAAGATCAGCGTGCAAAAAGACGTAGCGCTACATACCGGGCAAGTTTCTCCTTCTGGGCCATATTAACATTACTGTTTGTGTTTCTGGGCATGAACAAACAACTTGATTTAGATGGATGGTTCACAGAAACAGGCAGACAATTCGCAATAAACCAGGGCTGGTACGATTTGCGATGGCAGATCCAAGAACCAATGGTGGTTGGTATTGCGCTTATAGGAGTAAGTCTGCTAGCGCTGTTACTTGCAATTACCCGAAGCCTTCTGCCTCGCCACACTCTTGCATTTGTTGGCACGCTACTCTTGGTCATTTTCCTCATCTTAAAGACTCTGTCATTTCACCACTTGGACAATTTCCTGGATCGAGAACTAGCAAGTGTACGACTTGGAACAATCATCGAGTGGATAGGCATGGGTTGCGTTGCATTGTGCGCTGCTAAAAATTGCTGGTGGTATAAATCTGGATTCATTAAGCCGCCAATAAACTTCGCGGAAGAATCTGCTCCTTATAGGACCGGCTGAGCACCCACACCAGCCAACTGCTATGTGGCAATAACCTGTAATATCAATCTGGACCAATTGGGCTAAAGCCCACTTACTCCTTTCTTTATCACATCAAAGAGAACGCCTCACACCTGTCCGATGATTCTTATGTATCAATCCAGTCGCTAAACGATCTTGTAAGAAATGCGTTTGTGCGCCATTAGCTAACGCAAGCAGATTCCATATTGCGGCAGGAGGGGGAGGCATTAATGGCCAAACGACCAACACTCGTTCTATTTGGTTACGCGCTATACCTCGTAATATGTGGATTATCACCATTACTTGTTCTTGGAATCGATTCTGATTCGCATTTTCATGGCATCCGATTGGCGGCAGTTATAGGTCTATGCGGACTCTTCACTAGTCGCCTTAAGCGTAGTCCCACTCTTGCAATCTTGGCGATTGATTCTGCTGCACTATTGATAATTTGCACAAGCATTAACTATGCTCGATTAGTAAATAAGTGGTATGGGGCAAGTGGAGCCGATTGGCATACGCCATATCTAGTTGGAGCTATGGCAATTGGTGGTTTCCTTGCAGTTTGGCTACTAATACGTGCAAGGCCTAAACAACCTGCCAATTGTGGTGAATGGTGGCGACCTACACCTCTTATTACCCTGCCCACACTACTCATTCTTCCATTTACCCGAAGAAGGCATGGCCTTGGATTTTCACGCAGAATCGGCCTGGCACTGGGAGCGCTACTTCTAGCAGTAGGTTTTGGCGTCTCCATGAGCAGTCGGTTGCCACAAGTATCTATTGCACAACTAGTTAAGCTCGGAAAATTTGCTCAGAAAAATGAAGAGCTGATCCGCATCGCAATGGCGGAGCCTGATCTTGTTGCACAGCTTCTCAAAGATCCAAGCAACGCTCGCGACATACTCAATGACCCACGCGCAAAGGAACTCCTGGAAGAATTAAGCGCAGAAGGTGGAATGCTGCACGGTGTAGACACACAAGCTATGGTAGAGAGCATCGCAAGCGGTGATTTTGAGAACATTAATGAAATACTTAAAGATAGTGGCATATCAGGAGCAGAAGAACTTCTAGCAATGGCAACTGAAGAAGACTCCCCACTTAGTGAGTTGCTAGGTGAAGAAGGGGCTGCGGCTGCGAAAGAGCTTTCCGCAAAGCTAGCTTATGGTAATGCGACTTTAGAAGAAGCATTGAGCGAGGATAATGGTGAAGCGGCTCGTAATCTTATATCAAGAGTGACTGGCTCAAATAGTGATGATTCTGAAAGTCCGGATATGGATGAATTGATGAGAAAGCTATCAGCATCGATTGATCCGGAAATGCTCAAACGATTGCAAGGAGCTGGGGGTATAGACATAAGTGATTCAAGAGTGCAGGCTGCACTTAAGAAAATGAATATTGATCCAGCGGATGCCGCCAAACTTGCATCCTTAGCATCATCTTCTAACGGTGCTTCTGCAAAGCAGTTTAGTGAATCAATCTTAAACTCGCCTAATTCAGAGAGGACTAACTCAAGAGTTAGTGCCAATAAACTAGGTACTCGCGTTGCAGCTACTCGGATTAACAGCAAAGTTGCAGCTGAACTGGATAATTCTGAATTATCAATCAATCAACCTCGCCTTATCTTTACGCCTGTTGCGGGTAAACCCAAGTCCAAGCCTTTTGAACCCATCAATGTACAAGATATTTTCAAACCTCAACAGGATTTCATTACAAAACGACTTATTGAAAATAAGCAATCTTCAGCAAGTGAAACACTTGCAAGTAAAGATAATGTTGATGTATCGCAGGAAACTGAAATTCAGGTAAGTGTTGATGCGATTGAAACTCTCGATGCAATCCCTTCTGCAAGTAAACGTTTGATCGATATAGATAAAAACCTTAAACCTACAATAGTTGCAATTACAGATATTCCTGATAAATCGCAGCAGGCTGTAATTCAAAAAGATAGTTCCAAGCAAGCAGCAAGCGCAGCAGCGATTGATAAGATTGCCCAGCAACTGACAATTCCCCTGGACGATCCAAAATCCCTCACAGGATTCTTGTGCATGATCGTTGGTTTGATTGCAGTCTCTGCATCGCTTTCCAGGCGATAAACAAACTAGGCTTTTAAGCAGGCAGTGGTTTGTCTGCTTTAACGTATGGTAAGTCTTGCAGTATTCTGAGTTTCATGCTTTACCACCTGTGCGGGTTATATCGTTTCTGTGGATCACTGAAACAGTAGAACATTCGGGTCTATCCACGTTCAATTGCATTACGGTCGATATCTTAGTAGAACATGCACACGCATCATTAGTTCTGGGGGAAGTAGAAAACATGTTCGAGCTTCAAGCCACAAAGGCTGCACCGCAAATTAGTACGTTGTTGATGGCTAGAGGTACAGCTCTGCCTCCGGTGCTTTGGAGTGAAGGTTCCAATTCCACTGCTAAGAAAACACTCGACACTGTGGATGACCCGCAGCTTTTTGCCCCTGATAAGCTTGCTAATGATCTCATGGGTGGTGCTATCAGGTCGCTTCTTTATCTTTGGAACGGCTGGCCTAACGAGTGCAGCATGTACGCCCAGGCGGCTCCAGCAAAGGAATCGCTCTATCTCATGGCTATCGCAGAACGTCAGCGAGGCAATGCAGGTCAAGCCAAGAGTTTTTTCCAACAGTTGGAAGATCACGATATCTATGCAAGGCTCTTCGAGTGCGCTACTGAAATCGTTGGTTCCAAAGCCGATGCATCGCTCGGACGATTCGGTGAGATCCTGAAATTCAACGGAGTATGGGAGCCCTTTGCATTTACCGATATGTTTGAACAAGTCAGAACTGACGATACGAAAATTGCTGTTGGTGAATTCGTCCGCAAGATGCAGCATTATGAGTTCAACTTGCTTTTCGCTCATTGTTACAAATCAGCCACTGGTGAAGACCTTCTCATGAGAGCCACCGCTGACCATGATCCTGCAAAGAAGATTGCAAAAGAAGATATGGCTGCCAAGCGTGATCGTCTGATCCGCGAGAAAGCAGCTCGCTCTCTCCGCCGTAGTGCGTGATTAATTAACCATGCGTGTAAAGCAGTCCCGATGGAATCGTGATTGATCGCTTCGTGGGCGTGGGAAATGGCTCACATGTCTTTTAACATTAGCCTAGGCTTTGCCTGGGATCGGGCGTGTGAAACCTTATACACAAAAACCAGCGCAAGTCCGCGTTCGTTCTTGGCTGAGCCGCAGCTAATGCAAGAGGGGCTAGCCGAATTGCGGCAAGTGAAGATGGCATTACGTATTAGGTGCTAGGAGTTAAGGCACTGAGAGTTGGACGATGGAAGCTGGGCGCTAGGCGTTAGGCGCTAGGCACTCGACGCTAGGCCCTACGGCTAAACACTTGTTAAATAATTCCTAATGCCTAGTGCCTAGTGCCTTCTTAGATTCAGATGTCGAAATTGGTGGGTGGCATTTGGGGGTTGCTGCGCAAAGTCAGGCTTGCCTTGGGTCCATAAACCATATGACCAGGCGGGACTGATTCTGTTAGAAATACCCCTCCGGAGACAACACAACCCGCCCCAATAACGGTATCTCCCCCAAGAATAGTTGCACCTGCGTAGACGGTGACATGGTCTTCTAATGTTGGGTGTCGTTTTGTGCCGCGCATCAATCTGCCGTGCTGATCTTGTTTGAAGCTTTTTGCACCTAGAGTTACGCCGTGATAGATCTTGCAGTGGTCTCCGATTACCGTAGTTTCACCGATGACGACGCCTGTGCCATGGTCGATAAAGAAGCTTTGTCCTATGCGTGCTCCGGGGTGTATATCAATTCCCGTTTGTGAGTGAATATACTCATTTAACATTCGTGGCAGCAAAGGAACATCTATCCGGTATAGCTCGTGTACCATACGGTGCATCATTAATGCGCGTATGCCTGGGAAACAAGCAATAATTTCATCTGTGTTCTTGGCTGAAGGATCTCCATCGTAAGCAGCCTGAACATCAAGACTAAGCATGTGACGGATCTTTGGGATCTTTTCAAAGAAGCTTTGGACTATTGTTCTTGCTCTATCAGCGCAATTCTCATCAGCTGAACTTGTTGTGCTACCTTTTTCATCTAGTGATTCTTCATAGCAATACGCATTAGTGATATGTAGTTGCAACTCTTTCGCTACTTCTTTGACTACTGAATCGACATGTTTGTGCAGAGATTGTTCGCTTAATTCTCGTTCGCCTACGAAACCCGGGAACAACACGGTACCAAGTTTTTCCATGCAGCTAGCAACATCGCTTCTGTGCGGAACGGGGTAAGCTGAAAGATGTCTGGTTCTATCACTTTCTAGGATTGAAGTGACGATCTTTGCCACACATTCCTCGAGTTTGTGATCATCGTAGAGCTTGGAGTTTGGATTTGGGCTGCCCATACTTATCCAACTGAATCTTCAAATAGTGGCGTGGAAAGGTATCGTTCACCAAAGCTTGCAGCAATTGTCACGATTCGCTTGCCTTTATTTTCAGGCTTAGCCGCGACCCGTGCAGCTGCGCAGACATTTGCTCCGGAGCTAATTCCCGCATAAATGCCTTCTTCTTCCGCTAACCGGCGCGCCCATGCGAACGCATCTTCATTACTTACCTGTTCGACTCCATTAAGCAATGATTGATCTAAGTTGTTTGGAATGAAGCCAGCACCAATACCCTGGATTTTGTGTGGCGCGGGTGAGCCGCCGGAAATAACCGGCGAAGCAGTTGGTTCGACTGCTATTGCTTTAAAATCTGGGTTAAGCGGTCGTATGTGCCGAGTTACGCCGGTAATTGTTCCGCCTGTACCTACGCCTGCTACGATCATATCGATATTGTTACCTGAATCCTCCCAAATTTCTGGGCCTGTGGTTTTTTGATGTATATCCGGATTTGCAGGGTTGTCGAATTGTTGGGGCATCCAAGCTTTGTTATCAGCGTCTACGAGTTCCTGAGCTTTAGCTATAGCGCCAGGCATCCCTTCTGCTGCGGGTGTAAGAATTAGACCAGCCCCTAAGGATCTTAGCAGAACTCGACGTTCCATACTCATAGAGTCAGGCATGGTTAGTGTGAGTTTGTAACCTCTACACGCACAAACAAATGCCAGCGAGATCCCCGTATTGCCGGAGGTTGGCTCGATAATGTGTGTATCGGATTTTACTAAACCATCGCGTTCACCTGCGCTTATCATTGCTTCTGCAATGCGGTCTTTAACGCTGGCCATGGGATTAAAGAACTCGGCCTTGATGAATACCGTAGCGTGATCGTCCGGGACGAGCTTTCGAAGGCGGATCATTGGCGTATTGAAACAGGTATCAACTATTGAATCGTAAACTTTGCCATGCGGCATGGGAGGCTCCTTCTTCTTTTAAAAGCTGGCTGGGAAATCTACGTTAAAGCCTAGGTTTTTCTAACCGCTTTTTGGCACACTATTCGTAGGAGTATTGTACAGAAAATAACTCAGATATGACTAATTAATTGTGTGTTTAGAGGGCCAAACCTGTGTTGTTGTGTATTCTCGACCGATTGATACCTTGCTCAGCCATTTCTTTAGCCTAGGCTTGAGGTGATCCCAAAGTGCATGAAGTTCAGCATTAATCAGACCGGTCCTGCAATTTATGAGCTTATCCTTCTCAAATGCAATGATTTCTACTAATAGACGAGGCTCAACCTCGTTGTCCTTAGGCGCGTTAATCCTGACGCTCTTTGCAGGGTGTTCTGACCGGGAGGCAACAACATCGCCTGCACCAACATTATCAACCACTCTGTCCACACAAGGATCGATCGAATCAATTCCACTTACAAAATCAATTCAACATCACGCGCGTAGCTTTGTCAGCCTGTCGCCAGAACAAACAGGAATAGATTTCCTAAACCGATTCGATTGGGGTAATAAACGTAAAAACCTTTACCAACACGGCTATGCCGGCGGCGGAGTGTGTATTGGCGATTATGATGGAGATGGTAAACCCGATATTTATTTAGTGAGTCAAGTTGGGCGCGATCGACTATATCGACAAGTGGGGAATCTGAAGTTTGAGGATGTTACCGACGCTGCTGGAATTGATAGTGCGATTAATTGGGGGACCGGAGCAATCTTTGCAGATATCAACAACGATGGGCAGCTTGATCTTTATGTCTGCAATTATGATGCGCCTAATAAGTTATACATAAACCAAGGTGATGGAACGTTTATAGAGTCGGCTACAAGTTACGGACTAGATTTTCATGGTGCCAGCATTATGGCCGGTTTTGCGGATTATGACTTAGATGGCGATCTTGATCTATATTTGCTGACCAATCGTTTATATCCAGGGCCAACTGAGGATATTCCTAAAACGCAGCAGGTTAATGGCAAAGTTCAGCTTGCGCCCGGCCTTGAGGAAATGTTCTTTATACAGCAGCGAAACATCAACGGCGAATTACAGAAATTCATCGTCAAAGCAGGACAACGCGATTATCTTTATCGCAATGATGGTAATGGTTCGTTTATTGATGTGTCAAAGCAAGCTGGCATTTCGGGAAACCATCCCGGTTTATCCGCAACTTGGTGGGATTATGATAACGATGGTTGGCCTGACCTTTATGTATGTAACGATTTTTGGGATGCGGATCGGTTGTATCACAATAATAAAGATGGAACTTTTACCGATATGTTAGCTGAGGCTCTGCCTCACACACCTTGGTTTTCAATGGGTGCTGATTTTGCGGACATTAATAATGATGGGCTGTTTGATTTTCTCGCAGCCGACATGTCCGCAACGACTCATTTCATGTCCAAGCTGATGATGGGTGATATGAACGAGTCACGCTGGTTTCTTGAAAGTGCTCAGCCTCGCCAATACATGCGAAATGCATTATATCTAAATACCGGCACAGACCGCTTTATGGAGATCGGTTTCTTATCGAACTTGGCCAGCACCGATTGGACGTGGTCGGTTAAGTTCGGCGATCTTGATAATGATGGCTTAAATGATGTGTTTTTTACAAACGGCACAGCCAACCATAGCTTTGACCCCGATTTAACCCGTAAGTTACGATCAGCAGCAAGGCAGCGTAATACCGATCCGGTAACAGCTTGGGAAACACAATGGGAAATTTTTAGAACGGTAGAGCCACGCCGCGAAGAGAATCTTGTATTTAAGAATGAGGGCGATCTTCATTTTGAAAACAAGAGCAAACAATGGGGGCTTGATAAGCAAAGCATTAGCTTTGGAGCTGCGTATAGCGACCTTGATCGTGATGGTGATCTTGACTTAGTTGTAAGCAATATCGATGATCCGGTGAGTATTTATCGCAATGATGTAGCAACTAGTAGTAGCGTATTGATTCGGCTTGTGGGATCAAGGAGCAACCGATTCGGCATTGGTGCCACAATTACGATTAAGACAGGTGAACAAACGCAGGTCAGGCAACTCTCTCCCACGCGTGGTTATATGTCCGCCAATGAACCGATCATTCATTTCGGATTGGGTGACAATGTGAGGATTGATTCGCTTACAATCAGTTGGCCGAGTGGCGAATGGCAACAATTTGAGCAGCTTGATGTTGATCGCTTTTATAAGATTACCGAGCCAGGCAAATTAAAATATCCAACTATTCGCATAAAACAGCACACACAATTTAGCGAAATCTCATCTGAAAGCGGCTTAATGTTTAGTAGCAAAGGTGAACAGCCGTTTGACGATTACAAGGTTCAGCCGTTGTTACCTGCAAAGTTATCACAGCTAGGGCCGGGCTTGGCCTGGGGTGATGCGGATGGTGATGGTGATGATGATCTATTTGTTGGCGGATCTGCCGGCTTTAGTGGCGCACTATTTATCAACAACGGTAATGGGAAGTTTAAAAAACAAGCGACCGGCCCATGGATTAACCACAAAGCCTGCGAAGATATGGGTCAATTGTGGATCGATGTCGATGGCGATGGTGACATGGATCTATATGTCGCAAGCGGAAGCTATGAATTTGAAATTGGCGATCCGAGGTTGAGGGATCGGCTGTACCTAAACCAAGGCGGTGGCAAGTTTGTAAAGTCTCAGCCCGGTGCACTACCTGATGTCTCAGATTGCACAAGTGTAGTAGTAGCAGGGGATTACGATCACGATGGTGATCTGGATCTCTTTGTTGGAGCGAGGGTTATACCTGGTCAATATCCGCTAGCTCCAACAAGTCGATTATTGCGAAATGATAAGGGCATATTCGTTGATGTTACTGACATCGTAGCGCCGGGTCTCGATAAGGTGGGGCTTGTTACATCTGCGTTATGGTCTGATGCTGATAACGATGGCTTACTTGATCTTTTTGTAACGCTCGAATGGGGGCCGATCTCTTTTTGGAGAAATACTGGCAAGGGTTTGGAAAATCAAACGCAATCCTCTGGCCTTGCGGATCGAACCGGTTGGTATAACAGCATCACCGGCAGTGATCTTGATAACGATGGTGATATTGATTACATCGTGATGAACGCAGGGCTGAATAATAAATACCACGCCTCGCAAGATAAGCCTGCGCTTCTTTATTACGGCGATTTTCAAGGTAGTGGCAGAAAGACCCTTGTTGAAGCCAAGCCTGGCGAAAATGATTTATTGCCCATTCGTGGTTTGAGTTGTAGTTCCGAAGCTATGCCGTTTGTTAAACAGAAATTGCCTACATATAGAGCGTTTGCATCCGCATCACTTAGTGAGATTTATGCTGATCATAATTTAGGTGAAGCATTAGTCTTTAAAGCAACGGAATTACAAAGCGGAATTCTAATAAACCAAGGCGTAACAAACGGCCATGTTCGCTTTGCTTTTAAGCCACTACCTCACATTGCCCAAGCATCACCCGGTTATGGCGTCGTTGCCAGTGATTTTGATGGAAATGGTAACTTAGATATTTACTTCGTGCAGAATTTCTTTGAGCGCGAACCAGAAACCGGCAGATGGGATGGCGGCCTTAGTTTATTGCTTCTGGGAAATGGCCAATGTGAGTTTGAACCTATAAATATGGCATATTCTGGCCTAGTTGTACCGGGCGATGCCACCGGAGCGACAATTTGCGATATAAATAATGATGGCCGACCTGACCTTGCAGTAACGCGCAATAACGATACAATGCTGATCTTTGAAAATGATCCGCTTATTGACGATGAACATGATTTTCTTGCTGTGAGGCTTGTTGGGGCAAAAGGAAATCCAACAGCAATAGGCTCGCGCGTTACTCTAATCGATAGCAATGGCAAACAACAAACACAAGAGATCTACGCAGGCTCCGGCTATCTATCACAATCATCATCACAATTATTCTTCGGCACAGGCAAAATGCAAGAACCACTTGAGCTACACATCCGCTGGCCTGATGGCAAAGAGACGATTCATAAAGTAGACATCGCTACGAAGAGAATAGTGTTGAATCATTACGGTAAATAAACTATTGAAATGGCAGATTATTGTCTGAACAGTGTGTGGATATAATTATCTCGATAAATGGAGCCGGGGGGAATCGAACCCCCGTGCCGAAACAGTCAGCAAGCCGCGTCTACACGTGTAGTCGTTATTTAATCTTGGTCAATTAAGCGATTAACGACAACCTCCTAAAAAACCATGGCATACAAGTTTCTCGTTCCGCCGAAGTATGCCAGCCCATTGGAACCAGCCTGATAAGCGTCGATCGTAAACCCTATCAGACATCAAGCCTACGATCGTCACCGCGATTAAGCGGCGAGTGCTAACTGAGTGTCAGCAATTATTAATTTGCATCCTTTTTACGTGGCAAGGATGCTCCACGACGCGCAGCGACAAGCTTTCCCTGTCCGGTCGAATCCAGTTCGGCCCCAGATGTCAAAGAAGATTAAGGCACTAGGCATTGGGCACTAGGCACTTGGGTCAGAGAACTTACCTTGTAATAGTATGCGATATCTAGGGGCGGGTCTATCTGGGAGCGAGCGCTTAGGCGCCGCCCGCTGAAGCGGGCTGCGCCGCGTATGATGTATAATGAGCAATTTCGCACAAACACCTAAGCCACCCTATTACGCGGTTTTATTTGCTTCCAAAAGGAATGCGGATGATGAAGAGGGATATTGCGAGATGTCGGATCGTATGTTTGATCTTGCTGCTGATCAGCCGGGCTACATAGGTGTGGAAACTGTATACGGCGAAGATGGATTCGGCATGACGGTTTCATACTGGGAAAGCCTCGATGCAATACGCAATTGGCGAAATAACACGGAACATAAAATCGCACAAGAGCTTGGCAAAACCAAGTGGTACGAAAAATATCAAATACGCATTTGCCTGGTCGAGAAGGAATACGGACTTCAGCGTGGTTAGAACTAGGCGCTCTTTGTCTATGGAATTACGATTTTGACAATCATAGGCCTACATCATGCACAGATTACGATACCTAAAGGTAGTGAGGTAGAGGGTCGCGCATTTTATTGTGATGTCCTAAAGCTAGTTGAAATACCTAAGCCTGAGAGTTTGCAAGATCGTGGCGGTTTTTGGCTGCGCGCGGGAGATCACCAAGTGCATGTGGGAACCGAAGAGGTTGATGTTCGCAGTTCCACCAAAGCGCATCTTGCTTATGAAGTAACTGATCTTTCGTATTGGAGGGACGTTCTTCAAGAGCAAGGCTATGAGATTCTTACAAGCGTACCCATCTCTGGCTTTGATCGCTTTGAATTCCGTGATCCATTCGGAAATCGTGTTGAATTAATACAACGGCTCGCTTAGCCCAACGGGTTTTCGAACATGTCGCGGCACATGGGGACTATGGCTTGTAAGACTTGCAGCAAGACTTCTGCAGGTGTGCCAATCGCGATGACTTCAGATACTAGATTTTTGTCATAGCAATCCAATACCGGTGAGGTCTCTGCATCGTAAACTTCAAAGCGCTTGCGAATCACCTTTTCATCAGCATCATCTGCTCTGCCTTCTTTTTCAGCACGCTTTTTCATTCGCTCTACTAGCTCATCGATGTCAGCTGCTTTTAGGTGAATGATGCGCAGAACATTGATGTACTGGTTTACGATCTTGGCCTGGTTTACATTTCGTGGTATGCCATCGAGAAGCAGGATATCTACATCGGGCCTGAATTCGCCTAGTTCTATTATTCGATCCATATAGCCTTGCCAGGCTTTGATGGTGAACTCATCGGGGACCAGCAAACCTTTGGTGGAGTACTGGGTGAATTTTTGGCCTAGCTCGGAATCTTTATCGAGAGAGCGAAAGACATCGCCGGTGGCGAGGTGGTAAAAGCCTGGGATATTGCCAATGAGCTTTCCTTGGGTTCCCTTACCTACACCTGGTGCTCCAAATAGAAGTATGCTTTGGTATAGACATGTCATTGATGCTTGACTCCGCAAACCTTGCTGTGGCTGAACAGTATGGCTTGAAAGTTGTTCGGCGCAAAGTCCGGTTGGAGGCTTAGTAGAATTTTGTGCGTTGGCGTGATTGCTCATAACCAAGTATCGTCCTCATCCGTGCAAGGATTGACCAAACGATGGTTGTTTAGGCCTGGGCTGGAAACCCCGCCCAAGCTGCGCCAAAGTAGCATAATTCCGCTGATTGATCGCGTCTTTCGCGCCCGTGGACTGGATGGCGCTGAGATGGTCAGGCAATTTTGCCAGCCTAAGCTTACCGATTTACACGATCCACAATTGCTTCCCAATATAGATTTAGCAGCGTCAAAGCTCGTTGAGACGATTCGATCAGGCAAAAACTTGGTGATCTTTGGCGATTATGATGTGGATGGAATTGCAGGCACAGCAATCCTTTATCACGTTATCAAAGCCGTGGCTCCCGAGGCTAATCTAATAACTTATGTCCCGCATCGGCTGGAAGAAGGTTATGGGCTAAGTAGCCATGCACTTAGGCAGCTAAGAAATGATGGCGCGGATCTGGTTATTTCTGTTGATTGTGGGATAACAGCAGTCGAGCCAGCATTGGTCGCAAAGGAAATCGGCTTAGAGCTGATTATTACAGATCATCACTGTCCGCCTGAGGATGAAAACGACCTGCCAGACGCGTTAGCGATCGTGCATCCATCTATAAAAGGCAGCGATTATCCATTTAGTGATCTTTGCGGCGCGGGTGTTGCGTTCAAACTAGCTTGGCATTTTGCTACCACTTGGTGCAATTCCAAGCGCGTGGGTGAATCGTTACAAAAAACTCTTTTGGATATGCTCCCCTTAGCAGCCTTGGGAACTATCGCGGATGTTGTTCCATTAGTTGGAGAGAATCGCACCATAACCATGTTTGGCTTACGCTGGATAAAGCAGACGCCCATCGCGGGTCTGAAAGCCTTGATCGAAGTATCGGGACTTATGGATGATAATATCGATTCGGAAAAGGTTGGGTTTATTCTCGCGCCCCGGCTTAATGCCTGCGGAAGAATGGGGCACGCTGCGGATGCATTAAGGTTACTTACAACCTCACAGGGCGAGGAAGCAGTAACAATTGCCCAGCAGCTTACGCAACTAAATCGTAAGCGCCAAAAGACGCAACGAGATATTGTTGATCATGCAATACGCTTAGTTGAAGATTCGGGAATGGCGAATGATGATTGTCGTATGATCGTCCTGGCGCATGAATCGTGGCATCGTGGGGTTATTGGAATAGTTTGTTCCAGATTGGTGGAGAAATTCGGCCGACCAACCATTCTGCTTCAAAATGAAAACGGCATATGTAAAGGTTCAGCGCGAAGTATAGATGGATACTCAATCCACCAGGCGCTGCTTAGCTGCAACGAATATCTACTAACCTATGGCGGGCATGATGCGGCTGCGGGCCTTACACTTGAATCCGCAAAACTAAACGCGTTTACCCAAGCGATCTCGCAGCACGCCAAGGCAAACATAACTGATGAGCAGCTAATTCCTGCGATTAATATAGATTGTGATGCGCAGCTTGCGGAGATTGATCTAGCGACAACTAAGCAGATAGCTGCGCTTTCACCGTTTGGTCGGGCTAATCCTAAACCAGCGATTCGTGTGCAGAAAACAACCATAGCGGAAGCTCCCAAACAAATCGGAAGCAACGGCAAGCATCTTTCGCTACGTTTAAGACAGGATGATTCTAATTCAAGGAGCACGCTTCGCGCAGTATGGTGGAACGCAGGAAATCTCGCAAGCGATCTAGCAGCAGGCATGCACATTGATGTGGTAATCGAGCCAAAGATAAACGTATGGAACGGACGAACAAGCGTGGAAGGGGAGCTAAAGGACGTTCGGTTGTGTGATGTTTGAAATTACTACTGCACTTGGTGATTCAAGCCGGCTGCATCGAGAACAGCAAGCAAGCCGCGCGCATCTGATTCATCGAAGGCCCCGACTTGCTGGGAATCTACATCTAATACACCCCAGCAGGTTCCATCACTATTAAAACATGGGATTACGATTTCGGATTTATCGTCCGGATCGCAGGCTATGTAGTTTTCGCCAAGATCTGCTACATCATGGACTATGCGAGTTTGTTTAGTGGTTAGTGCCTGGCCGCACACACCATGCAGGCCGATGCGTGAGCAAGCAGGTTTATCGCGGCACGGGCCTAGAATTAATCGCTGATCGTCGGGTTGGCCTGGCTGATCGATATAAAATCCAACCCAGGAATAACCTTTATCACAAAACGCATCCCAAAGCGCATCGACAACAATTTGCTGCGATGTAGATTCTTGCAATTGATTTACAACTGCTTGATAGTCTCTGATTGTTGACGACATGGCAATATCATAGAACTCTTGCAGCCAATAAATCCAAAGTGTTAATTGAAATTATGCTGCTTTGTTGCTGCCATCTGAAATTGCGAGTTCTTCATCACGATGTTCAATCACTAAACGATCATATTCGTCGAAGTTGAGTTTCACGAATATGGGCGCGATATCCGGATCGAATTGGCTGCCCGCACAATCTTGAATCTCACGAAGAGCATCAGGTCGTGATCGCGCATTGCGGTATGTGCGTGTTGAGCTCATGGCATCAAAGGCATCCGCCAGTGCCATTAATCTTGCTATTAATGGTATTTGTTGCCCCACCAGGCCGTGCGGATAACCCTTGCCATCCCACCGTTCATGGTGATAGAGCACGCAAGGCAGAATATCCTTGAACTGTGGAATATCCTTAAGGATTTTATAACCGATCTCAGGGTGTTTACGGATCTGATCAAATTCTTTATCGCTCAATTTGCCGGGCTTACACAACACCGCTTCTGGAACGCCGATCTTGCCTACATCATGAACCAGCCCGGCTATGTGCATGCGTTTAATTATTTTTGGTGGCATTCCAACTGCTGCTGCTATTTGTTGAGTTAGATGCGCAACTCTTTGAGAGTGACCTCTTGTATAGCGATCTTTAGCATCAATTGAAGCGGTAAGGGCTTCAAGTGTTCCTAAGAACATTGTGTTCAGATCATCGTAAAGAACAGCATTTTCCAGAAAAATAGCCATGTGCGTTGCCGTGGCGCCAAGCAGCTTCATATCAACAGACGAAAGCGCATCATCAGGCCCTAGTTTATCGCCCGCTACTAATAATCCGATTACTTTATTATCTCGGCAAATAGGGAAGGCAACGACTGTCTTGCCAAGAACCGCAAAACGCGTGTGCTCTTTTTTAGCGTCAGGCTCAATAACAAGAGGCGTATCGCAATGTGCCATTTTAAGTAATTGTCCAATTAGAGGGCAGATTACTTCCTCAGGGCTGGCGGTGTCGCCAATTAGTGTGAATGAGCCTGCGAGTTTTTTAAGTCGATCTTTATCCTGCTCAAAGATTGCTCCAATCCAGGCAAAGCGCAGAGTCGCTAATAACTCTTCACAAACGATGGTTACAAATTGAACCGGATGCTGCACTACAGTCATGGACTGTGTGATGGTATATAAAAGGCTGATTTCTTCGTAGGAGTCGATAAGTTGCTGGCCAACACACTCAACTGCATCGACACTAGTTGTCAGCTTAATTTGATCTTCAATAGTATGCTTGATCAAAGTCAAGGTGCGCTTAACATCGTTATCACCGACAGGAGGAAGCTTGATTACTTGATCGCGCGTTAGCTGAAAATCCATTTGTGCGGATTGACACAAAGCGTAGAGCTGTTCGCTTGCAACAAACTCCTGTGTAACAATTACAATTACAATGTAACCGATCCGATTACGCCTATCCATTCGCGGCAGGGCAGATAGCCAACAACCAGGGAATGCTGATATTGTTTGCGGTTGGGCTTGGGCTTGCCAGGTTTTTGCAGCGCCTCTTAGCGCACTACAAAAAATCTCAGATGAGCAAAATAAGTTACTAAGCCACCATGAATCTTTGGTTTGCTGCGCTTGAATTTCACCTCTTGAATCAGCTTGTAGTAATAACAAACCTGCATCACGCAGGCGTTTTGTTGCCTGGTTTAATGCACTCTGCTCAAGATGGGTTCGCAGTTGATTCAATTTAACTTTGCTTTTGTGCTTGCTGCTTAACTTTTGCAGGTTTACCTGTAAATTGCTCTACTAGTTGAAGTACCGCTCTTGGACTAAATGGTTTGCTTAGTATGCCTTTGACATTACCTATCTTTAGATCCTGATCATCAAGTGCGTGGCCGCGCGCTGTCAGAATCAGAACCGGGATCTTTGCGGTTGAACTTTGATCCGCCAAGGCGTGGCATAACTCCAAGCCCGTCATGTATGGCATCTGATAGTCTGTAATTATAAGATCTGGCAGCTCGGCGGATGCAAGTTCAAATCCCTCTTCACCATCGGGAGCAGTAATTACTTCGTACCCAGCTTTTTTTAGTTTAAGTGATAGCACATGCAAAATGTGCGCTTCATCATCAACAATAAGGATTCGACTAGCCATTATCCCTTCTCCTTCTACTCATACCGCCAAAACAGACAACCGCCGCGACTGCTACAGTAGCAATCACGGACAGCTTAAGTACCAAAGTAGTCTTGCGATCTTCCCCCTTCACAGATCATCCTAATCTTACAGCTATGGTCGTCCTGGTAGTTTCGACAAATTGGGCGCATAACTCAAGCCTTGGAAAAGCTCCTTAGCAGCTTGGTTGTCTGGATCAGCTCTCAGGGCATTTGCATAGGCTCCAAGAGCTCCTTTGACATCACCATTTTCCTCAAGCGTTCTACCCAGCACCATGTGTGGTAATGCAACATCGTTAGAGAGCGCTGCTGATTGCCTTAGCAATGATGTAGCTTGATCAAGGTTACCCTTTTCTCGTTCATAGATTCCTTTGAGCATGTAACCTTCGTAACGATGTGGCGCTAATGCAACGATGCGCACGCTACAAAGTGCTGTACGCCTAAAATCTCCGATTTCCCAGGCCAGTGACCCTAATTCGATCCATAATTCCGTATTCGATGGGTCAGAGCGAGTCAATTCCAAGTATAGGTTTCTTGCTTCTGTTGTACGACCTAAAGCTACTAAGCATCGAGCTTCGAGTTGCTTGGTTTCCAGCGTAAACCCCTTTTTCAATCGTTGAAGTTGTTTAACGGAGTCATAGCATTTGCCGTATAGACCTGCTACATATTGTGCGTGTGCAAGTTCTTCAAGTAGCATCTCATCATCTGGATTAAGCAAACGAGCTTCAGTAAAGATCTGAGCAGCATCGGCAGCATTACCCAGTAGCAGTGCGATTTGGCCCAGCAGTTGCTTCATCGAAGCGTTGTGCTCGAAGTAATCCATCTTCGATTCGATAAATAACTGCGCCTCATCGAATTTGCTTAATGCAATTAACGATTCCGCAGCGGCAAGCACAAACTGAACCGTGCTGTTATCAAGCTCATGTGCTTTTATGTAGTACTCGTATGCTGACTGCTCGTTAGACCATCTTTGGTAGACAATGCCTAAGTAGTAATGTGAATCAGCTGAATTAGGATTTAGTTCAATGGCTTTGACGAAAGCTTTATTGGCCTGCTCGAGTCGATGCGTTTCCATGAAAATGCGTCCCATAAGGATGTAAAACTCAGGAACATCGGGCGTGAGCTTTAGCGCTCCGTCAATTTGCCGCATGGCTTTATCGAATTGGCCCGTGCGGAAAGCCTGCATAGCCTGGTCGTACGCCAATTGTGAGTTGAATATAGCGATTCGGGCGCGGGCATCTGCCCTAATTTCCTTGCCGTGCTTTGTACCAGGGCCGTAACAGGCAACGAGATTGGCTGTGAAAATGATTACTATTAGAAGAAATACTGGGTGGCGTGACATTCGTCGCGGCTCCTTTGGCTCAATTAATGACCTGCCCCCTGATGATTAAAATCTTCCCTTTCAGCCCATATTGAAGGTTTGATGATAAAGCTACTTATTCTCGGGATTGACAGGCACATCTACTATGTGCGGAAGGTATTCAAACGTAACAAACGGAAAAGGATCTTCCCAAGCACGGACGTCCGCTGCGTTGGGATCCCAACCCATCCACCAGAAAGAATGATAATGCTGAAACTCAGGAAGGTAACGCTCCATTACTTCGTGTTGCGGATCAACAGGATTGGAAAGGAAGACGCCGATTTCAGTTGGCGAATTTGCTGCTGGGTGAAGAGATTCCGGCTGCATATCTATGGAGATTGCTGGAGGAAGACTGGGGTTGGTAATGTCAAACTCTGGACTGGGAAAATGTGTAGCAGGATCGAAGCCTTCGATTGAATCGATGATCGGCTGAGGCACATAGTTCTTTGACGCATCTCGCACGAATTCTGAAGGCTCCACAACTAAATCGGGAGCTGGCACCCATTCATTAATCTCTTCAAAAGAAGAATCACGGACGAACTTTGAGGGTTCTTCTTTAACTGCTGGTGCAGGAATCCAACCGATCGATTCTTGAGGAGTTTCTTCGAGCTTGATATCGAGGTTTTCTAACTCGAATGGTTCCGGGGCAGTCGGCTCGAGAGGCGACGAATTGGATTGGGGTTCTGAGATTGAATTAAATTCATCTCTAGTTGGTGCCGGTTCAAACCAGCTATTGCTGGTGTCAATATCAACAGGAGCATTTGATCCCATAGGATCTGAATCAATTTGCTGTGAGTCTACATCAGCTGGGAAATCATATTCCTCCAGCTTGATAGGCTCGTTTGCTGTGACGACCGACTCAACGTCAAAAGGGGAGTTGGCTTCCGGGGCAGCAGCTTCAACTGCTACATTTGCTTTAGGTGTAGATTGATCAACTGATTCCATATCAGTTGGTTGGGAAAACGCCGGTGCAAACTCATTTTCCCACTGGCCGCTATTGGACGGTGCTTGTGAAACAGAATCGTCGTTTAAGTCTTGCGGCCAAGAATTAGTATTAACCGGCTCATGATGCATGGTCAATGGACGCTGAATATGAAGCATGCTCGCTTCAGGGCTTCGCTCAACTCGTGGCATACGATTTAAGAATACGCGTTCTAATATGCTACGCTCATGCCCCTTATCCTTGGAACCAACCAGATCCAGTCGGAACCTAACTGCTTCCATTTGATTTGCGTTCAATCTCAGCGAGTTATTGATGTGCCACAACGCAAGATCCGCATCACCACGATTAAGTGCATCTTGAGCGGACGAGTTCTGGTAAGCGGTCAACTTGTCATTGCTAAACGGCAAGAGTTTCTCTCGCGCGCCAATACGAAGAGCATCGCCGTAGGCAAGCAGATCTTCGCCTAGCTGCCAAAGGATATCGTCTTTCACGATGGACGGAGTAATAAGGAAGATGATCTCATCACGATCGATTGAGTCTTCCTGACCACGGAAGGCAGCTCCCAGAATGGGTATATCACCAAAGAACGGAATCTGTCTGCGACTTGTTGATATTGATTCTCTGAATAAACCACCAAGAACCAGCGTGTGACCGTCACGAATTCTGACGTTGGTTGTTATCTCATTGGTTAACTCATCGGGGATGGTAACCAACAGGCCGTTGGAATCGGTAACACTACGAAGGCTCGCCTCTGAAACGCTGGGAGATAGTTCCAAGCGGATCATCCCATTCTTTGAGATGAAGGGTCGGAAGACTAACTGAATACCTGTATCGAGGAACTCAACGGTTTGAGTTGTTGTTGTTTGTGTAGAAGTTGTTGAAAGATAACCAACACGAGCACCGACAAGCACCTCTGCACGCTGCCTGTTCAAGCACATGACCTTAGGTCGTGCCAAGACAGTTGTGTCGCTGACTTCATCAAGTACTTTAACAAATATGCTTATGTGGTCAGTTATTACACCTATCTTGAGTCCAGCCGAACCTGCTGTATTACCCACAATAGAATCAACAACGGCAACTTCATTACCGCTGGGCTGAAAACCTGTGTCAGCATTATCACCATTAAGCAGATTTCCAACTGCACTCAATGGATTCGTCAGGTCCAGAAAATCTAAATTACTAAGTAAGGTGAAGTCCACACCAAATGCGTTGGCCTCAGTTAAAGCAGTTTGAAGAATCGTAGCTTCAACCAATACCTGCTGCGGAGCAACATCAAGCTCATTTAATAGCGAAGAAATTGCTTCGAGATTTTCAGGATAGTCGTTGACTACTAAAGTTGCTGCGAATGCGAAGGTATCTTCGCCACCATTGCCGATATCGGGCCTGAAACCAGCATCAACATCACCAAGTGAAGAAGCTACGCCTGCTTCACTTAAAAGTGGAGTTATGAGCGCAACAGTATCAGCAGCAGAAAGGTTATCGAGACGGAAAATCTTGGCTTCTCTTTGGCGTTGAGCTTCTATAATCTCGTTGTACTGCGCTTGAGTATAGATGTAGATGAAGTTACCTACTTCGTGATAACGGTATCCGTTGGCACGCAGAATGGCATCCAGCGCTTCGTAGAACGTTACATCAAAGAGGTTGGCGGTAACTGTCGCATTAATGTCGTTGCCTGCGATGATGTTCTTCTCGCTTTGAATTGAAAGCATCTGAAGAACTTGAACAAGGTCAGTGTCTTGGACTGAAAGATCAACTGTCTCATAATCCGTAACATTAACTTTGGCATCCTTACTCGCCTGGGCTAGCGCACTTGCCGGTGCAGCCGCAACAACGCAGACCGCACAAACGGACGCGATGCGCTTAAAAAAACCTTGCCGAGAACTTGGTTTGTTCGTGTACATATCCGGTGAACTCCTACCTGCCCCGTTACGCCTCCACAACGCTATAAATCGCATACTCCGCGAACTCCTGGAGACTCTCTGATCAATTTCAATCGTCAGCCTCACACTTGAAGGCCTCAGACTGATGCCTCTTATCACTAAACCCAAAGTGAGCAAACTCATTACTCATTAGGCTTCCGCTCTTGTGAGAAATCGGCCTCTTGATCCTGTAACTTGGCTCGATCTTGCTTCAACACGTCAACCAAGGTGGGTTTGGGGAAGTACCTATCACTTACAAGGAATGGATCACGTATCGGAGATAGAGGCACATCTCCCTGCATGTGATTCAAGCGTGGATTATCGGCACTGCCGGGCGCAAGGGCCGGTAACATCTTTTGCGCTTCCGTATTAAACTTCTTATCATCCGCTACCGCAGTGCGAGGCATATTGGACGTTACGATAAGCCGGGCCCATAACAACAGCCCTAACACGCAAACAACACTACACGCACTAACTAGCTTGCGATGGGCAATAATACTAATCAATATGCGGCGTAAAAACACGGGCAAATCAGGAATCCTCCTCACCCGATTCGGGCCTATAGAGAAGCTCCAGTACGATGCTCGCTCGTATACGATGGGCGTGGCCATCCAATTCAGACGCAGCAAATCGAGTCATAGTGACGCTGGCAACACGCAGAGGCCTACTTTGTGACTCAGCATCAAGAATCAGCGCAAATACTGCGCTAAAACTCGAAACCATATCGATCGTTATTGGGACATAGCTTAGGCCAAGATCAGAATCAATTACCGCATCCCTGGATTGGCCCAGGGTGAACAGTTGATCCCAAACCGTTTCTTGGTCAACTGAAAGCGTAAGCTCATTCATCAAGCCAGGGATGTCAGGCACGGCCGGTAGGTCGTCAATCTGGGCCTGCCGTGATCTGACTATATTTCTGAGCCCAACATTCTGCTGAGCGAACTCATCAGCAAGGTCCGTATAACTAATTGCTTGTCGTTGAAGTTGAGCAGCTTCTTTGGTAAATGCCTCTGCGCTGCAATAAGCAGGTAGCACAAATACCAACCACCCAGCAATTGTTGTTACGACTAGACAGAAAAAGCCAAGGATCACACGGCTGCTACTTAACATTGACATGCTCCTTTGACTTATGGCTAATTCTGCTGGCAAAGTCGCGTGCAGCATCTAAATTAATGTGAAAACTGATTTGAAAATCACGAGCTGGTCTGCTCCGCACAATACGAGATGAGGTGTAATCCAAATTGATGTTATTGTAAAAGGTTGAGTCTTCCAGGTTCACTGCAAATTGCGACACATCTGCATCTGTAGCGGCAAAGCCACGCAATTTTGCTTGTAATGTTCTTGAACCATGCTCCGCTTGGTTGGTAGACAGAATCAGATCATCAAGTGTAACACTCTCTGGCATATTGTTGATTAAAGACGCAAGAATGAGAGTTGATTGCATATGAAACGCTTCATTACTTTGGCTAAGCAATAAATTGTTTAGCGTAGATAGTTCTGCACTCTGCTGGCCAGCTCGATTTCTAATTGCAAGTGCATCGTTAGCCTGATTACGCGCTAATTCTAGATCATTCTTTGCTCTGACAATACTCAGTTGTGCGTGTGCAATTGAAATGACAAACATCGCAATAACCACTGCACAAGCGATTATGTAGCGCTTGCAAATGGTTGCTGCGTGATTGCTGGCAACTAAATGCTCCGGTAACAGATTGATTGGGTGCTGCTGCTTCATGCTGCCTTTCCCCACCAACGGGCAAATACATTCGGCATGTTAAATCGCTTTGCTATAAGCCCACGAAGGCTCAGGCCGATTGCGCTGGCCCATGCGGTTGCAGGAGAGGCTTGGTGCTTTGATAGTGTTCTAATTTGCTTGGCTAAACTTTGAAGACCGAGAGCTGGCTCATCAAACATAACCGGCAAATTACTGCCTTGGGCAAGAGCTTCACAAAGCCCTGGCTCATATGCTTCAGTTCCGGTTAAGATAATTCGTTGAATTGATTTTCCACGAAATGATGAGCCATAAGAACTAAGACAAAGCATGATTTGCTTTACAACATCACTTAATAGCGGGCGTATTGCTTCATATACCCCTCGGTCTGTCTCAGGATCTACGCTGGGATGGGGATCGTAGTTTTCAGCACTCGCATTTATCCGAGCTGCCCTCAAGTTGTGCGCAGCTGTAATATCAAGTTTTAGATAGTCCGCAACAGCGCGATCAAACTGCTGCCCGACTGACGTAATTCGCTTGCATAGAGCAATATGATTACCTCTAAGGGCCATTACAGTTGTTGTCGAAGAGGCGAAATCGACAACCGCTCGAACATCTGGCCCATCATCTTCTCGTCTACTACCTCGACTCATCACCCTGGCGATCGCTGAAAAAGATGGTTCAACGGCAATGGGCTTAAGGCCTGCAGCTATTACTTGCTCAAGCCAATAATTGATTCGTGAATGTGGTGCTGCAACTACGAGAATTTCCTGGCGGCCATCACTTTCTTCTCTGATTGCGCCTGTACAAATATAATCAATCTTCATTTTATCCGGATCGAATCCAAAGCGTTTGACCGCTTCTATCATTACCGCTTTAGCAATGGCTTCTTCCGCCAATGCCCCAGGCAGATATAAAGAGTTAAGCTGAATATCACTTGGGGGCAAACACACAACACATTTGCGTGATGTAAATCTGCCGTTGGCAAATGCGCTTTTAATGCGATCGCTTAAGTGGGCAGTATTGCTCTTGTAGTCATCACCACTGGACATATCAACTTCACCGACTCCAACGACGGTCAAGCTGCCTTGTGATTGGCATACTTGCAGCATTTTTATGCTGCCATTGGCGATATCAATCCCCACATGCCCGATTGACGGTGTGAAGCGTCCTGCTAACACCCCTACGCTCCCTTTACTAAAAACAGTCTAATTTCTCAACGTGTTTATAGCTTTTATTAGAGTTTGGTTACTGTAAGCTTGCCGGTGAATGGTGAGACATCAATCTGGTAGATCACATCCTGAACTTGCAATTGAATTTGTCCACCTGTTCCCGGAAGATTGCCCGTCATAATTGTCCCGCCAAGTGTATCGTAAGTTATATATTGATTGGCACCATCAAAGTTCGAAATAATAATCGATACCCCATCAAAGCGATTCTCAGTTCTAAAATCTACAATGTATCGACCGGGTTCACCAACCACGCCTAGCGGATCGGAAATGAAGTCCGCGGTAGCGAGATCAAATGGAAGGTCAAAGTCAGCTTCAGTCATTCGCACGATGCAGTACCCATAACCGTTGCCGCCTGCATCCTGCAAAAATTGAACACGACGATATTCCTGATTGGCAAGCGAGTCGGATTGCGCAAAGCTGAGATCCGCAATTAAAAGTCGTACCGCTGCCTGGGCAGTAAGATTATCTTGATGCACAAGGTGAGGAATCAGCAGAGCGCCTGCTATACCTAACAATGCTACGACAATCAGCATTTCTATTAAGGTGTACGCACGCTTCAAACCGATTCGTGAGCGATGATAAATACTCATGGATTACTCCCTAGCCTCACTATGAAACATAGCAGCATCTACTAATACAGAAGCCTTATCAGAACCATCGGACGAATCCTCAGCCCATGTGAGCGTGATCCGAAGCCTCTGCGCCCCATTGTAAGGGCTGCCAGTCCTCTCAACCCGCATGTCCGATATCCCTGTTGCCAGGACTGTAGGAACACTCCTGGGATTGGCGCGCCACTGATTACAAAAATTAACGCTTTTAAGATCAGCGCGCTTTAGTACAACTGGGATAGATGAATTTTCATCTAGGCCCATGCGATATAAGACAATCGTGCCAAGTATTTGGCTATGGCTGATTACAGCAACCTCATCAATGCTGGGTTTGCCAGGCACTTGGTGATCTTCCAGCCAGATCACCATCTCTAAATACGGCGAATTGTCTCGATCGTGAATTGCCAGGACTTCTACGCTTCGTCCAATTAATTCTGCCAAACCGTGAATGAATTGATTGTTGGTTTCGTGCTTTGCTGCAATGAGGCCGCTATCAACGCTTTGAGCGTTGCTGAATCTTGGTGTGACAACAACCGCAGCAACCGTTAGAGTGGCAGCTACTGCTGTTAGTGTGAGCATGCCTGCAAGAGTTATCCCCAGATGATGCTGCGATTCGTTACTGCGGCATAGATAAGACATTTTAGTACATGTTTTAATAAGAAAATAAACGCCGGCATGTTTCCATGCCGGCGCTTGAAAATTAACTTTTAACTAAAGCATTCATCGAGCTTCAGTCAGCATTGCCATCGGCGTCGAGGTCAACAAGCGCAAGGCCGGTGACATCGACTGCATAGATGCTGATTCCCCAACCGTTGGGGTTTGCCCACACCCAACCTACGGTATCAGCAGCGGCACCAGCAACTGTGCTTGAACCACCTTGCAACGGATTGTTAGGAGGTGACTGAAGGTAGTCGCCATCGTAGTCAAGATCAAAGGCAAGATCGCCTGTAGTTAACTGACCCCAAGGCGCCAAAGCGTCAGTGAGTGGTTCAAAGACACGATTGGGCCATTGAACGTTGTGCAATTCGATCTGACTTCGGATCGTTTGAAGCTGAGTCACAACGCTGGCTTCCATTGCTTCTTGTGAAGCATCGGTGAACTGCGGGATGACGATTGCGGCTAAGATGCCGAGGATGACTACGACGATCAGAATTTCGATCAAAGTGAATGCCCGGTTAACCCGGTTTTTAATGTTCGTACGCATGTGAAAAGAACTCCTAAGTGACAACAGAAAAATTAAACCTCCAGGAGAGCCATCAGGGATACAGCAAATTGAGACGCTTATCCCCCCTTTGACCCTGTCCGGGATCATGCCAAAACATGACCCGGCCCTGAGAATTGTCGCCCCAGCCGCTAGGCCAAGCCAACTATTGCACTACCAAAGTACACGATTCATATCGACTGCCTGCAAATCGCTGTGGAGACCTCAGCACAAGATAGACCAGCCTGCGGCCGCGCAAGCGAAATAGCTTGACTATGTGATTACCTGGTTACTCTAAATTGACAGGCTGAAGATCCGCTAATTCATTTCGTAGGCGTATCGGACTATACGACAAATAATCGGGGCCATTACTAAGGTCCGATTCTTGAAGCATAAATTCCGGGGGTCCGGGGGTCCGGGGGTCCGGGGGTCCGGGGGTCCGGGGGCTAGGCAGCCATCAATGCTTCGAAGCGGATAGCAAGGTTATAGCCATTACCATTGGGTAAGCATCGAACTACTACGCCGCGTTTGGCTAGATAGCCTGGCGCTTGAAAACCTAGTGAGACGATTGTGCCTGGTTCAATCGGTTTATCGCAAGTTGCACCTAGTCCATCATTTGAGCAATCAACCATTTCAAGCGTTTGCATTTCACCAAAGCGATCACCGGCTAAGCGGAATGCTGTGGCAATGCCCGATGCCGGCCAACGATCATGAACTCTTCGCTCAAACCGTAGCGGCGCAGGCGCATCGACGTGATACTCGTCGCCCTCATTCTGGACTAGTTCTTTTATGGGCCACTGTGCGGGTGCTTGATCCTGGCTGGTCACTTGACTGCTCCTGGGCATGTATAGCGCAATTCACTGACCTGGTTTTCGGACAGATAGGAACAGGCCTTCACCTCACCCAGCTCGAAATAGCAGCTATTGTTAAGGTGGCTGGGCGATTGTGTCCGGCTATGGTCTACACTGTCGTCCGCAATAACTCGAAAGAATTGGATCAAGAGAGTCTCAATGCTTCGTATCAAGCCATTTGCCGCGGTTCGCCCCCTGCCTAACATCGCAGCCCAAGTCTCGTCTGTGCCTTATGATGTGGTTAGCACGGATGAGGCTCGCGAACTAGCAAAGGGCAATCCGCGCAGTTTTCTACATGTCCTTAAGCCAGAAATCGACCTGCCAACCGGGACCGATCCCTATTCAGATCAGGTTTATGCCAAGGCCAAGCAAGCCTTAGGAAAACTCATTTCCAATGGCGATATTGTTAAAGAGGACGAGCCCAAGCTTTATTTGTATCGCCAGGTACTTGAAGATCACGCTCAGATCGGACTAGTGTGCTGCTGCCATATAGATGATTACAACAACGATGTGATAAAGAAGCACGAAACTACCCGTGCAGACAAAGAAGACGATCGGACGCGACATATTGATGCACTAAACGCTCACCCTGGCCCCGTATTTATGACTTACCGCGATCAGGCTGCAATTGATAAGCTAGTTAAAATAGACATAAACCAACGCCCACTTTTTCACTTTGTAGCGCCGGATGGTGTAACTCACACAGTTTGGACGGTACGCGATAGTAAACCTTATTGCAGCTTGTTTGCTCAGCTTGATTGTGCCTACATAGCTGATGGGCATCACCGAACGGCAGCTGCGGTTAGAGTTGGTGCGCAGCGTAGAGATGCTAATCCCAATCACACTGGGAATGAAGAATATAACTGGTTCTTATCAGTTTTATTCCCAGCAAGCCAACTTTCCATTTTGCCTTACAACCGAATCGTAACTGATCTTGGCAATTGCAGTGCTGAGCAAGTGTTGGATCAGCTTGGTAGTTTAGGATCTATTAGTGAAACCGATGAGGCCACACCAGATCGGCCTGGCGTATTTTGCTTTTACGTTGCTGGCACATGGAATCGCTTAGAGTTAGATGAAGCGACAATTGATCGAAGCGATCCTATTAACTCGCTTGATGTAGCACTATTACAAGATCGGGTCCTTGCCCCTGTTTTTGGAATCGATGATCCACGAGCTGATAAGCGGCTGGACTTTGTCGGCGGACTTGATGGCACAGACAAGCTCAAAGAACGAGTAGATTCCGGCAAAGCACAAATTGCATTTTCGCTATATCCAACCACGATCAAGCAGCTACTTTCCGTTGCCGATGCAGGTTTAGTGATGCCCCCAAAATCAACCTGGTTCGAACCAAAACTCCGAAGCGGCCTGCTGATTCATATGCTTGACTGAGCCTGGATCGTCAAATACCGCAAAAAGCCCCCGAAGTTGTTGTCTTTATGGGCCTGGGAAGCCAGCCGGCGACTAGAGCGATACACTAAGAGCATGACCAGTACATCATCAGCCATAGATGAAGCTAGTTCAATTGCGAAAGCGGATGCTCCGGCCAAGCTTAGCGTATTGATCGCAGACAAATTCAAAGAGTCGGGGCTTGATAGCCTCAAGGATCTGGGTTGCAGCATTATCTTTGAGCCTCAGCTAACTGCTGACAATCTGGAGGCTGCTGTAAAACAACACGATCCGGATGTGATTATTGTCCGGTCTACCAAGGTAACTGCTTCGGCTCTAAAAGCAGCAGCTAGCCTTAGCTTGATAATCCGAGCTGGTGCGGGTTATGACACAATTGATACCAAGACCGCATCATCTCGCGGCGTGTTTGTAGCAAATTGCCCGGGCAAGAATTCCGTAGCAGTAGCGGAACTTACATGGGCACTGATTCTTTCATGTGACAGGCGCGTACCTGATCAGACAATTGAACTGCGCGCGGGTAAATGGAGCAAGAAGGAGTATTCCAAAGCTGCGGGGCTGTATGGCAAAACTCTTGGAATTGTGGGATTGGGGAAGATCGGCCAAGAGGTCGCAGTGCGCGGCAAAGCCTTTGGGATGATTGTCGTTGCCTGGTCTAGAAGCTTAACACAAGAAAAAGCGGATTCGCTGGGTGTTGGATTCTGTTCAAACCTTATCAACTTGGCGAAGATGTCGGATGTAGTATCAATTAACATTGCCTCAACGCCTGATACCGCTAAGTTGATTGATGAGAAATTCTGTGGAGCCTTAAAAGAAGGTGCGTACATTATAAATACCAGTCGTGGAAGTGTGGTTGACCAGGGCGCTTTAACGGCTGCGATTAAAGAAAAAGGTATTCGCCTGGGTCTTGATGTATACGCAAATGAGCCTGCGGCAACTGAAAATACGTTTGCGGATCCAATTGCAAATGAGCCGGGCGTTTATGGAACCCACCATATCGGAGCTTCTACAGATCAAGCTCAACAAGCGATTGCCGATGAAGTAGTTCGTATAGTTCAGTTGTATGTGGATTCCGGGGAAGTTCCCAATTGCGTGAACCGTGCGCTATCAACAACTGCAACAACTCTATTAACAATTAGGCACTTAAATAAACCAGGCGTTTTAGCGCATGTGTTTTATACGCTGGGCCAGGCGAGTATTAACGTCGAAGAAATGGAAAACATTATCTATGATGGCGCTGAAGCAGCCTGCGCACGTATCCAGCTGGATGACTTGCCTGATGAATCTGAGATTAGTGCAATTAGAAGTAACGATAATGTGTTGAGCGTAACTGTGTCTAGCTTGACATCATGACTTTCATACCTACTAATATCGCCATTGCATAATGGCGATAGCCCAATTGCATAACAATATTATGACTACTAAAAGCACTATTACTATACCTACTAAAACGGGGTTGGATTTGAAGCGAATTTTCAATTTTTCGGCGGGGCCTGCCACACTTCCAGAAGAAGTAATCAAACAAACTCAGCAAGACCTTTGGAACATTGCGGGTAGTGGGATCGGTATCTGCGAACATAGCCACCGCGGCAAGGTGTTTGATAAGGTTCTGGCTGAAGCGGAAGCGGATTGTCGCAATATCGCAAATATCAGCGATGATTACTCGGTGCTTTTCCTTCAAGGCGGAGCGTCCATGCAGTTCGCTATGATCCCTATGAATTTTCTAAGCTCAGGTCAAACTGTTGATTTTCTACATACAGGCGAGTGGACAAAAAAAGCTATCGCAGAAGCAAAGCTCTTTGGCAATGTTAACTTAGCGTTTGATGGCACGGACTCGAAATTTGATCACGTTCCATCTGCAAGTGAAATTAACCCAAGCGATAATCCCACATACACACATTACTGCTCGAACAACACTATCTATGGCACACAGTTTCCTGAGGTTCCCAGCACCAATTCGCCACTGATCTGTGATGCTAGTTCTGATATTTACAGTCGGCCGATCAATGTTAGCAAGCATGCAATAATCTTTGCGGGCGCACAAAAGAATCTAGGCCCTTCAGGATGCACTTTAATCATCATTCGAAATGATTTCATGCAAAGTTCTAGTGCAAAGGTGCCTTCGATTCTGGATTACAAGAAACATGCGGACAAAGGTTCGCGTCTTAATACGCCACCCACATTTGCAATCTACATGATTGGCCAAGTCTTTAAGTGGGTTCTCAATCAAGGCGGACTTACAGCAATAGCAAGTAATAACCAGGAAAAAGCTGCGATCATTTATGATACGATTGAAAGCTCGGGTGGGTTCTATGAAGCAGTTGCGCAACCGGAATCACGCTCGCTTATGAATATTACTTATCGTACGCCAAACGATGAATTGGATAAGAAGTTTATCGCAGAAGCGCTCGACAACGATATGTCAGGGCTTAAAGGCCATCGTTCTGTGGGTGGATTGCGAGCTTCGATATACAACGCATTTCCAATCAATGGCTGCGTAACACTTGCACAATTCATGAAAGACTTTGCTGCAAGTAACGGTTAGTCAACTCAGAACTTGATCCGCAAGATTCATAGCTTGTCCCATGTAGCTACGCCCAAATAGATTTACGTGATTTAGCACATGGTAAAGTTGGTAGACCGCTAAACGCGCGTCGATATTCACGTGGTCGCTGACACTGTTCTCGTAGGCTTCAAAGCAGCAATTTGGGAATCCGCCAAAGAGTTTCATCATGGCAATATCCGCCCAACCATCTCCTATGTAACACGCAGGATCAATCACAGCAATGCGCATCTTTCCGTTATCATCTATAGCGGGCAGTGCATTACCCGACCAAAGATCACCATGTAAAAGCGAGGGTTTGGGGTTGGTTGGCAAGAATTCGTCAAGTCGATCAATAACTGCTGTGACTTTTCGCTGTTGGTTTTGATTTATTAGATTTCGGTTTATCGTAAGGTTAAGCTGATGGCCGAGCCTTTGCTGTTTATTAAACTCAACCCAATCATCGTTCCAACCATTTGGCTGAGGCGTAAGTCCAATATGGTTATCAGTTTCAAAACCGAAGCGATTTTGTACATCGTGGCTATGTAGTGCTGCAAGCTCTTTACCGAAGCTCGACCACGCAGCGTCATCTACCGAAGCAGTTGATATTGAGGTCATTATTATTGCTGCTGTATCTTCTATAGTGAATACACCTAAAGGCTTTGGCGTTAAAACTGTTTGGGTTTTATTTATTGCGTCTAGTCCTGCTGCTTCCTCAGTGAACAAATGCTCATACTTAGCGTTATTCATTTTCACAACAAGCGAACTGTCATCGGATAGTGTTACTTTGCGCACACTATGAATACATCCGCCTGACAGATCGCATGTTTTGGTGATAGTGCTGTGAAAACCAGCTTTTGCCAGGATTCTTTGTAGTAATTGCTGATCGGTCATTTTGATTTTGTCAGCAGTTCATCAAGCAGGGCATCGCAAGCAGAATCTATAAGTCTATATATGGTTTCAAAACCGTCCTCTCCGCCGTAATACGGATCAGGTACTTCGCGTAACTGACAATTAGGGTCAGCATCAAGCAGCAAGCTGATGCGTTGTTCGGGTATTCCAATCTGAAGTAGGTTTTCACGGTTTGCCTCATCCATACATATTAAATGGGTGAAGCGTTCTAAATCTTTTTTAGTCACTTGACGTGATCGGCTGGGCAGATTTATGCCATATTTCCCCGCTATTTGCCGCGATCTCGGATCGGGCAATTCCCCAACATGCCAGCCCCCAGTTCCTGCGGACTCAACGACGAATTCATGAGCTACGCCTCTTTGATTTACTTTATGCAGGAATATGCCTTCAGCAAGTGGGCTGCGGCAAATATTACCCATACAAATAAAGAGGATTGTAATTTTCTCTGTTTCTGTCATGGCAAATGGGTACGTGCAATCTCTTGCGTTCGCGACAAAAGCGCTTAAAACTAATTATTGGGTTTAGCATCATCTTGAGATGATATGCTTGACGATCTCGAAACAGAAGCAGCAATTTGCTGGCGGCGGGCAGCTTTTACTGCTATTAACCCTATGAATCCAAACAGCACCAATGCAATTGCATAAATCACTCGCACACGTAACTCGGTTCGCAATACTAACGCAGCTAATGTCACCCCTACTAATGCAAATGCCACACCGATCCCGTACATTGCAAACACAGCTCTCTTTACGCCTCCAAGCGCACGTTTTAGTTGATGATGAATGTGTTGATCATCAGCTGAGGACAAAGAAATTCCAGCCAACCATCGCCTGATAATGGCAAGCATTGCGTCCATAATGGGTATTGAAAAGACAATTAGTCCAGCAAATACAAGGTGAGTTTGCCCTTGTTCGCCTAGCATTAGGATCACAACAACACAGAGATATCCAAGTAGTAAACTTCCCGAATCGCCAAGAAAAATAGATGCTGGACTAAAATTGTGAGGCAGGAAACCAAGGACCACTCCCAATAAAGCCATGCACAATACTATACGAGCCCCGGTTAGCGTACCTGCATTTAGGGGCGTAGATACAACCCCAGTATTAGGGTTATAGCTAAGCGAATACCCTACGGGCATGTCAGGTTTTTCCTGCAAGTAACCTTCTTCTATTAGAGTGTCTATATCACGAGGCAATTCATCATTATTATTACTTAAGTATCGTTGAACACTTGCGCGAACTAATTGCTTATTCGATCTTGCCAATTCATTGCGCTTATCAGCTGCGCTTACATCTCCACTGTCCGGATCATAGGTAATTACCCAACCCAATGGAGCAGTTGGCAGGTTTTTGTGCGGTTGATTTTCGGTTAGTGCGTCAAGGTTCGGAGGAGGTAAGCCGTTGAGTTGTTGGTATTGATAGACATTAGTCTGTATTTCTATTGCCACGACCTGTGCTTCCGCTTCTTGTGCATCGACAGCTAAGTTTGCAGTAGGCGCAAGCAGGAGGCAAATAGCAAGCAACCCAACCGCAACAATCGCAACTACACCTGATAGTAAACCATCAAGACCATCAATGAAATTCGATGCATTGCATCCGCCCAGAACGAACAATGCTATCAAAACCGTACCCGTCCAATAGAACACGTGGCTGTTTAAGAGGTGCAAGGATCCCAGGGTAATAATCACATCATCTGGGCTTCCCATAAACGGCCTTAAAACACCTTCAGCAACGCGCACTCCAATATCATTTATTGCCAGGGCTGCTGCTGCGACTAATTGGCCAGCAATTTTCAGTCGAGGATCCCACCCCCAAAGATCATCTGCTAAACCCGTAAACATGATCGCCACCATGCCCAGAACAATCGCAATCGGCAGCGGTCGGTAGCTAGTAGCGATATCTTCAATTTGCAGATAGCTTGTGGCAATTGCAGCTATTAGTCCAATAAATACAGCTATTCCCCCGAGTGATGCTACAGGATATGGGTGGGCTTTGCGCCCTGAATCCGGTTTATCAACTGCGCCCGCTGCAATTGCAGCCCGACGCACCAGGGGCGTACACAATAGCGTGACTAAGAAGGCAACTATAAAAATCAGCGCATAGCTATTAAGAAGATCCATCGCTGATACTGCGATAGATTGAGGTTCGCCAGATGAAAATACAATATCATCTTGGGAAAACTCCGTTAAATCTTGCTGTGCTAGTATCGCCAACATTAGGCTAAAGACTCCGCAGATGAACGCTTGCATTTTATCTGCTTCGCTAAGTCATTTATGGTTTGCGTCAGAGGAGTAGTAGCTCTAAATCCAGTTGCGTTTTGGAGATGACTCAGATCTGGTTGGCGATTTTTGAGGTCATCAAAATCCGGGCCAAAGGCAACATCATAAGGAATATAGGCTATCTCAGATTGACTTGAAAGAGTTTTGCATACCAATTTCGCTAGTTCGCCGATTTCAATTTGCTCATCATTACCGATATTGAATACTTCACCCAGGCATTTTGGATTATCTAATAGTGTTGGAAGCAACTTAACAACATCACGCACATCGCAAAAGCACCGAGTTTGCCTGCCGTCGCCATACACTTCTATTTTCTTGTCCCCCAATGCAGCAGATACAAATCTAGGCAGAACCATCCCGTATTGTCCAACTTGACGTGGCCCAACTATATTAAAAAACCGTGCGATCACAACTGGAAGATCATGCTCACGATTATGCGCAAGTGCTAAATGTTCATCTATTGATTTTGAACATGCGTAGGCAAATCGGGTTTGACTCGGTGGCCCGTAGGTAACGTCATCTTTTTCATTAAACGGTGTCTTTGTCGATTTGCCATATACCTCTGAGGTAGAGGCAATTAAAATTGGCGTTGATGCAGAAGATGCGAACTCCAGGATTGCTGAAGTTTCCAGCACATTGGTGTGGATGGTGTGAATTGGATCTTCAACCACCAAACGAACACCCACCGCAGCCGCAAGGTGATAAATGCTGTGAAACTGAGCAGGATCGAGATTGTTAATGGCTTGGCCAACCTTAGCATTGATAATCGTGAGATTATCACGAGGCAGATCATCAAGGTTAGATAGACGCCCAGTAGATAAATTATCAATAACCGTAACGCATTCACCGCGCGATAGGAGCTGCGCTACAAGGTGAGAACCTATGAACCCTGCACCGCCGGTCACCAATGTAACTCGCGTTTTTGATTTCCGACTCATATTTGCAAATATCCGAGATCAACAGTTCATCGGCTCTTTGAAAGTAAATGTTAGGACGATGCTCCTGAACCGTAGCTGGCCATGACTGCATAGTTCTTCTTGAAGTATCCACCCGCCGTTCCGCGAGGTCGGTTTAGAACTACGCCTAGAAGTTCACACTGAGCATCGTTGAGTTGATGCACTAGTCTAGCAATTAAACCGCGCTGTTCACGATACGCTCTAACCACAAGAACCGCAGCATCAACCTTATTCGCTAGCACCATAGCATCGCCTGCAACAACTGCTGGCGGTGCATCGATGAATATAACATCGTACTGATTACGCAATTCAGCCAGGATGGAATCGACTTGTCCATTACTTAGTCGTTCAAACACTCGGTTGGCAGCAGTTCCAGCTGGGATAACATCAATTCCATATTCAGTATTGATAATGGTGTCTTTAAGAGTGTTAGCTTTGATCAAGAGATCGCCAAGCCCAGGCCCATCGCCAGAAACTCCCATGGCTTGGGCTAATCGTGGGCGTCTGAAATTGGCGTCTACTACAACAACTTTAAGACCAGAAGCCATTGCTGTAGCTGCGAGATTGGTTATAACAGAAGTTGTACCCGCTTCGGGCAAGCCTCCTAATATAAGTAATGTTTGATGTGCTGATCGATTCATTCCTTTTTGTATAAGCCCTGACGCTTGTCGGAATGACTCAGCAAGAACACTATTTGGGCATCGCCTCACAACTAGCTCTGCTTCCTCTGACTTGCAGGGATCTTCGACAAGATCGGGGATAACACCAAGCACTTTAGCTGAAGGCACCATTTCAATATCAGCTGCACTCTTAACGCGCTGATCCGTCATTTCACGTAGGAAGATTAGACCAACCACAGTACCTAGCAAAAGGATTGCAGTAAAAGGAACAACAAGCTCGAACTTCGGGAAAGAACGTTCGCGTGGCTCTAGCGCAGCTAAAGCAAGTCGCACTCGTCGAGCATCGGTGCGTAGTTGTAACATTTGAACTTGGTTAATATTTTGCACAATCGCATCACGCTGCGCTTCTAATAGATCGCGTCTGTCTTCCATGGATCGGTATTTGGACATATCAGCTGCAAGTTCGCGCAACTGCGCCTCACCATTCTTGTATTCTTCAGTGAACTGCTCAAGCATGTTGTCCAAGTTTGTAATCTGGTTATTGTAAGTCTTCAACTCAGCCTGCAAGTTGGAGGTCATAGTCTCTTTGATTTTGGCTTCGTATTCAGCTTCCAATGCGCGCAGAGAGCTTTGAGCTTTGAGGATCATTGGATGGTCATAGTCTCTATATTTTTCCTTCAATTCGCGCAAAGCTGTCTTGGTATCGATAATGCCTTGATCGTGAGCGCGAACCGCAAAATCAAATTCTGCCAGTTTGCGATCTTCCTCGGTAGGCATGATCGTACCTTCTAATTTTGCAGATGTTTGATCTCGTGAACTTACTAATAAAGAGTACATAGATTCGTCCTCAGCAATTTGTAATGCCAATTCTGTCACTGTGATCGCAAGTTGATTGGCGCGAGGATCATCTATATTGGTAATACTTTTTTCTCGGATAAAAGTTTCGATCAGTTGTCCGAGATCGTCCAGGTTGCGTGATATTTCAGTAAGCTGCGATTTAAAGACATCCAAGCTTTGGTTAAATGTTATTTTGTCTAAATTGCTTCGCTTATTGATATATGCGTTAGTAACAGCTGTTAGAATAATTGGAACATCCGCAGCATATCTTGCTGACCATTTGATTCTAAACAGATAGCTACCCGGAATTAGAGCAGTACGTAAGTCTTCCTGAAGCTCATCCACCGCCTCATCGTACTCACCTAGGAAGTTCTCATTAAACCACTTTGTCTCCAAGACTGATGGATCTTTAACAGCATCATCAAGTACCTCTCTGCTGACAATCAAGTACATTTCTGTTGTTGCAAGACGCACAACAGTGTCTTCATCATTAATGTCACGGGTAGTAGTATCACTACCTTCTTCTAGCCCCGCACGGATCTCAAATAAGGCTTCTGCCGTATATAGCGGTGAAAATTTATTAAGTAAGAAGAAGGCAACAACACCAAGGACTGTGCCAGCAACGGCTGTACCTATGATCAAAACCAGGTGTCGGCGAAGAACTCGAAAAGGATCCAGCGTATGTACAACCGTCGCACTTGGCGCTGTCCTTATTCGAGGATCAGGAGTCCGAGGTAGAGGAGCACGCGAGGGTGAGACCGTTGTCATTGTTCTTTCCTTAACATCTGTATCTAGGATCGGCGGGAAGCAACCAACCGATCACATTACTTTATCGATTCCTTGCTTTAGCTATATCGGCTGCTAGACGAGAAATATCAGCTTTTGTCTGGGGATCAGGATCTAATTCTGCAGCTCGATTCAAACGAACCTGTGCATTGTCTAAGCGGCCTTGCTTAAAGAATACACTAGCCAAATGATAGACATTACCAGCAGATTCACGCAGTTTTACGCTTTCTCGCAGCTCGTCCTCAGCCAGTGAGTACTGATTGAGCAGATAATAAGTCCACCCCAGCGTGTCGAGGATATTCGGAGCACCAGGACTGATAGCTTTTGCCTTCTGAGCAAATGGGAGTGCCTCGGTTGGCTTATTGAGAAATTCCCCTTTTACATACGCAGTATTATTAAGCGCTGCTAATTGAATTGGGTTGTATTTGAGTGCATCGACAAAGGCACTATCAGCACCTTCATAATCTTGGCTTTGAATTTTGTAATTCCCGAGATTTATGAGCAAGATCGCTTTTAAGTAAACGTGGTCAGCAGGACATTTTGATATTGCTAATTGCTGCAATTCTAATGCGCGGCTTAGTCCTTCATCTCCTAATCTTATCCATGCGCGAGCTGTCAAGTCCAAGCAATAGGCACTTGGAACATCGTTGGATACTTCATTTACAAATTTCTCAATCGCAATTGGCCCATCTTCTGCAAATACTACATTTAACGCTATGAACCACATATCAAGCGCATTGAGATCTTCTTGTTGATCAGCAGAGCTTGATGTGAAATCGTTATATCCCAGACGCAGTTGCTCCAGCGCCTGATCACGCTGACCATTTCCGTAAAGCGCCCGGGCTAGCAAGCTGCGAATTTTGATATTACCTTCGAGGAATTTCCTGCCGTCGCTATTGAAAAATGCTACTATTTCTGCATATTGAGTCTTGGGAACTTGAAGCAATACCCTCGTTACTCTTATTAGCCTCTCAGAAGATGGCTTAAGTCGGAAAGCTTCGCTATATGCTAGTGCTGCTTCCTCGAAGTTACCCTGCTTTGAATGTAATTCACCTTTTTTAGTATGCCAAGCTATGAGGATTGGATTTCTTTCTAAAGCCTCATTTACAACGCTTAGAGCAGAGCTGTATTCTCTTTGATTTTCATATAGTTTAACAAGATTAAATCTGGCTCTAACATCATCAGGCGTTTGTTTGAGCAGTCGCTTCAGTTCACCAATAGCTCCTTGAACATCACCCATTTCAAGCAGAATTTCGGTACGCACATAGCTTGTGGCGCTTGCGTGAGATCGAACTTCATCGGCTTCATTCAATTTGAGTCTGGCATCGCTTAGCAGAGCCCCTTTACCTGTACGGCGATATTCATTTAAGTAGCTTCGAGCCTGCTGAACGTATGGCCTGATATCTCCTGGATAAAGAATCAGCGCTTCATCCAAAATACTTCTTTGCTGTTCATATTTGCTATTAGCTGCTAATTCGCCTTGGGTTTTATAAATTTGATTTGCTTCGAGGCCTGCGATTGATGCAGCGAGCATCATTGTAAGTAAGTCATCTCCATCCTGCTGCATTATTTCATCAAGTAAATCAGAAGCTTTCTCCAGCATTAATTGATTTGCATAACACTCAACAAGTTTAAGTGATGTTTCTCTATCAGGTTTGGCTTTTATTAATTCAACGTACAAGTCAGTAGCTTGCTTATATGCGTGTTTTGAGTAGTAGAAATTCGCCAATGTCGTATCAGCTTCACGTTTTTCATCTGATTGATATTCTTTACCTTCTTCAAGTATTGAAACAGCACCTTCTAATTGATCGGTTGCAATTCGATACTCGCCGATGGCTATGTACATTTCAACTGTTCTTTGCGATTGGTCATGCACTTGCAGGAAATCTGTCAGAATTTTTTCGCCTTGGGTTATCTTGCCTTGAACTCTTAACAGCGATGCCCGCAGTAATGCGATTTCAAGGATGTCGCCTCGTTGAGCTTGAATTGCATCGACGATCTTGTTGGACTCTAGGAGCCATTGCGTAGATTCATCTTGAATCATTTGGGTTCGCTGTTGGGGAGATAATCTAAACCAGCGTCCCGAACTGTACTTGGGCAATCCATTTTCATCAAGAACATGCTCGTATGTCGGTTCGGTTCTAACAAGTAGAACAGCAAGTTGCATTGCGTTAGGCCAATTATGTGGTTTACGCTTGAACATTTGGCGCCGTTCTCGGATCGCAAGCGGAAGATTTCCGATTGATGCTTCTAATCGAAGCCAGCGATTTTTTATCGATTGATTGCGATTCATTAAACTTTGGCTAGAACGAAGCACTCTTAGCGCACTAGTATTTTTACCAATTCTTTCAAGAAGACTCACATACCATTGGACAACGATTAGATCATTAGGATCACGTTCATATGCTTCAGAATAGGTACGTTGCGCTTGCCGGTAATTTCCTAGTGATTCATAGGCACGGCCAAGCAATCGCCAAGCGTGCGATTCGTAGGGTTTGAGCTCAGTTGCTGATGTTAGTGTTTGAACTGCCTGTTCAAATAGCTCACGCGACAATTCATAACGCCCTCTAAAAAGTAAACCCTGTGCTTGATCTGCGTTAGTGGTTTTTGCACGCTCTATTATTTTTTCAGCAGACTCCCAATCTTCTTTCACGAGTGATTGGGTTAAAAGATATTCAAGAATGACTCGATGGTCGGGATCAAGTTCATTTGCGTGTGTTAACGCAAGCTGCCCTTCACTACGCGTTCTGTCCGCTTGTTCTTGCAGATAAACAGCTTCTTCATCATTACCATCTTCTTTGGATTTCTCAGCCAGTTCACTAAGCCGATCTGCACGACGCAGAAGTTCAACAGCAAGTCTCACCGTTTGTTGAGGCTCGGTTGGATAAGAAATCTTAAGCGCAAGTTTAAATCGCTCGAGTGGATCATCTACACCGATTGTAGATTTTAGAATACGAAGACTTTGGTTATCAGGTTGAATCTTTATAGCCCGATCCAAATATTCTCGTGCTAACTCAAGCTTTTCAGCTCTTAATTCGATAACAGCAAGTACATAGAGCAATCGAACATCGTCGCCATTTTCATCAAGGGCGTTAAGTAATGTGATGCGCGCGCTGTCATATTCACCGGCATCGATTGCTTGTCTTGCTTCTTCTACAGCAATAAGAATGTCGTCAGTATCTATCCCTATACTGTGTAGACGCGCATCATCAATGCTCTTTGCAAGCTGCAGAACTAGCTCATCATCCGGATATCGACTTAGCGCTTGGTTAATTGTTTCAGAAGCATCACTAATACGCATAAGCTTCAACTGAAGCCCGGCTTTTTTCCTAAGTAGATAAAGATTGCCTGGTCGCAAATCCATGGCAGTATTCAAACGATCAATTGCTGCGCCTTCTTGTCCTATCAGTTCCAGAACTTGTGCTGAATACAAGAGAACTTCATAATCATTGAATGACAAGAAACCCAGGCACTTCTCAAATTTTTCAGCAGCAGCATGGTAATTGCCTTGTGCATATGCAATTTTCCCATCAGCTCTTAGAAGTAATGGCAGTGTATCTGGATCAGGAACGAGCTCGGCAAGTCGTAAACGCGCTTGCTTCATTGTTAGCAATCTAGAAATTTTCTCTTGCTCGTCGCCCTTTTCCCAACGCTTAAATTCGCAATCTACAACTAAGCTTGCACTACGAATCTGTAGCATTAGTAAATGACGCGAAAGCAAGCCCACAGCCACTGGCTGGGCATCAATTATTTGGTTGGATAATTCATTTGATTCATCATACTTATCAGCAAGAAATAATAAATCCGCAAGCATGAAGCGATGCAGATAAGTGAAGGGCTTATCCTTTATGTACTGTTGAAGTATTTCTATACCGCGATCAACGCCTTTCACGCGATCCATATTCCTAATCGCGTTAGATATATCTAATAAGTGAAGTGGATCAGATGAATCAGTTGCCCAATCGATCATTTCATCAATTGCTTGAGTGATCTTTTCATCTGTAGCATTATTGTCACCGTCGGCCTTAAGCTGTATTAACCTGGCTGCATATAGCTTTGCAACTTCCGGACCCGGGGAAATTTCCGGGCGCTCGGCTACGGCATCTTGGGCTAGCTTTATGCAGTCATCAGCTTCTTTTATCAGTCCTTCCGCAATTACAGTGTTGCCTTCATCTCGTTCTCGGTAAGCCTCCGATAGAAGAATTTGCACTCTTCCCGCCCAGCCTTTGTCACTATCAGGCACTGCTTTTAAGAATGTAGTCAGATACTCACCAGATGCTTGCAATTCCTCACGTGTGGGCAAAGGACTCTTTCGAGTAATTGATAAGCCCAAGTACAAATCTGCATAAACATGCTTGGGATCGCTTTGGGGAACACTCACTTTCATTGCGCTCGCAGCATCATATAAATCACCCCAGTATCTCGGGCTCTCCATCAGTCTTGCGCGTGAGTAAAGCTCTTTTAAGTACTCCAGGTGTCTATCAGAAGAGGTCGGCTCATATCTGATCTTGTGATTGAAAACGCCTAAGTACTTGGCGTAGTACTCTAGTGCTTGGCTTGGCGTAGCTGGATGAATTTTTAACAGCGCTTCTTCGTACTTAGCCAGATACGAGAGATTGGATCTATCTTTATTAAGAGCTCGGCCGTATTCATTTAAGGCATCTATATATTCCCCTTGCGCCATCAATTCATCACCAGCTGTAATATGCCGCTGCGTATTTGCTCTATATGCCAGAAAACCCAGGCCACCCAAAATAACCACTACGATCATACTGATGACCGCAAATTTGAATGCAAATTGTGTGTTAAATCTAGCTGCCATGCGTAGTCTCGTAATACCGGATTATTAAACAGATGCCTCCGATGATTGTTTTTTAGCTTTCAATTCCACTTCCGCCCAATCCGGTAAACATCTCATTAATTCAGGCAATAGCTCAGGTAAGAACTCTGAAACTAGCTCTACAAAATCTTCCGATTCGAAGCTTGTTCGCCCGATCGTTAAGAATTGGATCTTAACGTAATAGGCGTATGGAACGGTTAAATCAAAAGCGTACAGCCGTACCCCATCAGGTGATGCGGACAATTGCCCATTAGCGATAAAAAAGTAACCCGCGTATATCCTAGCTCCAGGCATATCATTGCTGGAAAACTCTGTCGTTCGTAGCTCAAAGTCCCCCAGGGGCATTCTCAGGCGAATCGGCTTATCGGTAATCCGGTCCCGAAACAGCATAATAGGATACGGCTCTCCACTCTTAATGTTCGTATGCTGGCGGTCAAGCGACCAATTTGAAACATCTAGAGAGAGTGGGAGATTCTTTGCCTGAGTCCTTATATTCATACCTCCAGCCACTAGGCAACGGTCAGGGACGTGTGGTACCGCATCTATAAGCCCGGTGTAGTAGGTTATGTGAAGTGAAAGCATATTTGAACCTCTAGCCTGAGAGGTTTTTATGTACTTGCGATTGATGTAATACTTTGTTCCAAGCTCTTCAATGATCTCAGCAGTTAGTATCTCATTCTCGCTAGAAACCCAATCTCCCAGACGCATAGGGATCTTGCTCAACTGCTCCCTGAGTGGAACGGGTTTTTTCTCAAGGTATGCGTTAAGAACGTTCACACCGATTTGAAAGCCAATGCGGCACCCAATCAATATGAGGCTCAACACGATGAAAGCAAATTTTGCCTGCCTATCAAACAACATTCTATTTCTCACTGATTCATCATGTGAATCGCCAAGTCAAATCCTTAAGCTGCAGGCTCTTCCTCAACCACAAGTTTCTTTAAGAGCCACATAATCCCTATGTATAATAAGAAAGCTGGAACAAGCCAAAGCAATCCAATAAACGTGTGAAATTCTCCAACCGCAAGATTGCTATCATAAATGCTGAGCACTGCGAGTGTAGCGACTCGCAATATGTTTACGAATATAGCTGTTGGCACACCAAGTAATACTAATACCACTTGTTGCCAGGCATGCTTTAAGCCTGTGTATGCCATGGCAACCCCTAACGCCATAAAAGCCATGAGCATGCGCATACCAGAACACGCCTCTACGATATTAATGGGTATCATCTCGCCATCATTCCATATTTTCAGGAGATTGCCGCTTCTATCATTATCAATAGCTATGAGATTTAAGAAATAGTGGCTTCCGATTGCGGTGATATCTTGCATCGGAAAGGTTACATATTGAATTAGCCTATCAGAGATCATTTGGCCGAACACGCAAAGGTACAGCAGTGGGAACCAAAGAATCATCATGGCCCTAAAGCCACAGAACAAGAGTACTATGCCAAACAAAGCTGAGGCTAATCCAGCTGCCTGAAGGTTGTGATGTCGAATCGCTTGTGGACCTAACCAACAAAACATGTACCACCCTGAACCAAGTATGATCGGCACGAGTCCTATCCATGTGGTCTTAAACGGCGCTGATAATATTCGTTCACGCTTTAGGTATACGAAATAGCCAGCAATAAAAGGTATGACAAGCGTATGCCCCCAGTCCGCTTGATGCTTAAAAGCGTGGCGTAACTGGGATGACAAGAAATGCCAATAGAGCAAAACAAGCAATCCGAGAATGATTGCTGTGCCGATTGCAATACTGCGCAATTGGGCAGAGTCAATTTTAATGGTTTGAGCAGCAAGCACAGGCACAGCAACTGACGATTCGTCACTTAAGGTCGCGTGCTGGCTCTTGTCGTTCACAGACCCTCCGCCGTTCAACTGATACTGCTGCTCTTGGGGGATCATCAACGTAGTCCAAAAGGGACTGAGGCAGCCCCTACGCTGGAGCTTTTTGTTTAGTCTCGCCTCCTTGATGCATGTCAGCATTTTATTGGCTCTTTCGAGCCCCAAGGTGATACTCATACGGGTGCTGGGTCGGGTATGGTTCGGATGAATCGTCCAGCAATTGTGCCTAACACGGGAAGGCAAGAATTTCATGGCTTAGGCTGCTTTAGAAGCCAGTATCTCTACTAAATGGCGGTGCACCAAAGACATCGTTACCGAAGTTCCGGTCCAAAAGGAAGCCAAACCCGTACGACATGCGGAAACCATTACGAAAAACTGCCAAAGGAGTCGCTAGCCAATTAGTACCTATGATGATTTGATCATCTGGTTTAAGGATGAAATCTGGTTCAGTTCGATTACGAATCGCTGCCAGGTTCACCCGAATCGTAGCTTCAATTCCAGGAGCTACAATCCGTGTCAGATCGACTCTTTCAGGTACAGCTAATGGGCGTAGGCCACCCGCCGAGGCAATTAGTCTGCTGAGCGTAAGTTGACCAATGGTAGGCAGACTATATGCGCCTGCTCGCACTACTTCACCGTCAATGTAGACGAAACCTTGTCGTGGTTCTTTCACATATATTCTATCGCCAGGGCGAATTACGATATTGTAAGAGCTATCGCCTTGCTTTAGTTTCTGATATGGGATTTCAATAATTCGCTCCAGCACAAGCTCGTTAGCTGCATTGTCCTGCACTTGGGATACTGTGCCTTTAGCAGTCGATCGTACTCGAATCCATTCTTGGCGCTGACGATCATAAATGAATGAGTCTACATCGCTAGCATTATTCCAAGATATTGACTTGCGTTTAGAGCTCAGATCTTCAATGTCGATAACAGGACGATCTGAAATACGTGCGGGCTCTAGTTGATCAATATCTACAATCGGCTGAGCATCTTGCGACAAAAATCCAGGATTTACACCGCCACCACCGCCACTTGGCAATTGTTCAATTAACGAATCAACATCAACCGGTGCCTGCTGAGTTGGAGGAACAGTTGTAGCTTCGCCTTGGCGAGCTGGTTCGAACAACACATCAGATGATAGCGCTAGCTCGCGAATGATATAGATTTTCTGAGTTGGCGCAGGAACGCCTCCCGCTTGAGCAATGGCATCGAGAAGATGAAAATCTGCACGTCTTAATGCATAAATCCCACTTGCACCTATTTCGCCATAGAGCGTATAATAGAAAGCACCACCATCTTCAACCACAACGTTTACGACCGGATTTTGCACAACGGTTTCGTGGATGATTCTGTATAGCTCATCCTGGAACTCTTGAGCGGTAAGGCCAGCCGCGGGGATATCGCCAATCACCGGCAGGCGGAATGTGCCGTTGGCTTCGATACGTCTTTGCGCGATTGTAAGTTCATTGGGAGCAACGAGATCCAATACTTCCACAGTGATGTAATCGCCAGATGCAAGTCTGTATTCAAGATCGCTTGGAAGAAGATCTTCAGCTGTTACGGAGGTAGCGACCGCCCAGGGGTCTGGTTGTTGCTCGATCACATCGATTCGTTCAAGGATGGGAATCGTAGTAGGCGTGGGCTCAAATCGGCCTGTCTTTGATGGATCAAAGAAATTGTCAACCTCACAGCCAGATAAGAAAGCAGCGGCTGCGAGTATGCCTATTACGAACAGTGATTTGGCGTTTATTGAAAGTTTTTGAGTCATGGAATGCCTCACCGTCGTCCCTTGAGTGTCATTAGTACGATCCCCAGCCCTACAAGTCGCAACTAACAAATCGATTGGTCTATCCTGAATGTTAAGTCGCAACAATTCACCGTACCTCATTAAGTCCGTTGTGTCCAAGCATTTACGATCATCTACTAAACATATAATCATCATACTTCACCGGATCGTTCCAGTTCGTATGGATTTCGGGTTCTTCTCTATCGGTTGACGCGGGCTACGGCTGTGGTGAAAAAACCACTAGATTCTCGGACCATAAATAGTTAATGAAACCTACTTGCTGTAATGAGCATTCGATAACCATTCTGCTCCATAAACTCCGTCTGGCTACCCACCTTAAACCGCCCGATTACCTAGTTAGGACCACTTTTTGGGGCAAAATGCTATGGCACCCTTGGCTGAGTAGACTTCTGCAATGGCGATCACTGAACCAAATCATCAAAAAACAGCTAAGAATGCTGCGATGCAAACTTCAGCTTTGGCGAGAACGCTCGCCAGGCATCCTCGACCATTAGGTGGCGATACTACAAGAAGGCTCGAAAAGCCACTTCATAGCCTCTCAGGGATGGTTTTGAACAATAACCAGGAACATTTGCAACAGCTCGCTATTGGTAGAAAACCTAGCTGGATTCGGGCACAAATCCCGGGCGGAGCTGGCTACGACAGACTCAAATCAGTAGTAGATAAGAACAATCTCCACACAATCTGCCAAGAGGGATCTTGCCCCAATATTGGCGAGTGCTGGTCAAGAGGTACAGCTACGATAATGATCCTGGGAGATACCTGTACTCGCTCTTGTGGGTTCTGCAATGTGAAAACGGGTAGGCCATTGCCACCAGATCCTGATGAGCCATATAAGGTTGCTAAAGCCTTATCACTAATGAATTTAACGCATGTTGTAATAACATGCGTGGATCGAGATGATCTGCCAGATGGTGGTGCTGAGATATGGGCGCAGACGATCCGGGCTACTAAGGAGAGATGTCCCCAGACCTCGGTCGAAGCCCTGATTGGGGATTTTCGTGGTGATACTGAGTCGCTACAAACCGTGATTGATGCCCGCCCAAAAATTCTTGCACACAACATAGAAACCGTAAAAAGAATGCACCCAACTGTTAGGCCACAGGCGAGTTATCGGCGGTCTCTGCAAGTTTTGCGCCTTATTAAGGAAGCCGGACTTGTTTCAAAGACCAGTATTATGGTCGGCATTGGTGAGCATGATGATGAAGTATTGCAGGTGATGAAGGATATCAGAGAAGTCGCGGACACTGACATTCTAACAATCGGCCAATATCTTCAACCGACCCGCAATCATTTGCCTGTCGAACGCTGGGTCGCACCTGAGCAGTTTGATATCTATAAGCAGCAAGGCTTGGAATTGGGGTTCAAGGTAGTCGAGTCAGGCCCGCTGGTAAGAAGTTCATACCATGCTGAGGAACAAGCACGTCAACTGAACTCTTTCTAAACTATTGCATCACTTAACTGCGGAGGCTCCCCTAACGTGAAAACCATCGGCCTACTGGGCGGGATGAGTTGGCAATCGACTATCACCTACTACCGAGCGATCAACCAAATCGTCAGGCAAAAACTCGGAGGGCAACACTCCGCAAAGGTCATCATCAACAGCGTTGACTTTGATGAGATTGTTAAGCTTCAAAATGATGAACGATGGGACGCACTGGCTGAGATTCTTATTGATGCAACTAAATCGCTAGAGCACGCAGGCGCAGATTTACTAGTTATCTGCGCCAACACAATGCACAAGGTTGAGCCTCAGATAAGTAAGGCTTGCAGCATTGAAATTGTTCATATTGCGGACGCTACCGCAGATACGGTTATTAAGGCGGGGATAAAAAACATTGGATTGATTGGCACCAAGTACACTATGGAGCAGGAGTTTTACAAAGGAAGACTTGAGAAAAACCACAGCCTATCTGTGATTATTCCTAATGAGACTGACAGAAAGATAGTGCATAAAGTGATATATGATGAACTTTGTTATGGACAAGTAATAGAATCCTCACGTGAGGAGTTTAAGAGAATCATAACTAGCCTCAAGAAGGAGGGGGCAGAGGGAATCATTTTAGGTTGTACGGAATTTGGTTTGCTTATCCATCAGGATAATGTTGACTTGCCAATCTTTGATACTACATTGATTCATGCTACCAGCGCGGTTGAAACAGCTCTTGAATCAAAGACTAAAAGCGGCATGTTAACCTGACAGAAGTGCGATCATCCAAACGATTGGAACCCAAAATAGCGTTGACAGTGCTATCCAATCAACGATCGGCCTCATTTTATCCGGCACATATCGAAGTGGGTAGTTAGCTCGTCTAAGGACGGGAACTGCAAATGGTTCAATGCGCTTTATAGTTCTCTGCAGTATTACGAGCTTTCCTAAGCGTCCGCCTGGCTTTGAATTGTTCTCATCATCGTCTTCCTCACTGTCATCCCTCTCATCCCGCTTTGTAGCTTTGTTCTTCTTACTATCTTCTTTCTTTTCTTCATCAGAGTCACCATCATCTGATGTTTTTTTCTCTGAGTCATCGCTAGATGCATCTTCTGCGAATTGCTCTTGATCTTCTTCTGTTTCAGAAGCCTCAGCTTCACCTGATGATTCTGTATCAGCAGTACTGGCAAAGCTCTCTTCGCCCTCAGTATCGGAAGCGCCTTCGGCATCGGCGTCTACACTCTCCTGTACATCTGGCTCCGATTCTGTGGCTGAACCATCTGCTTGTGCTTCATCGGACTCTTGCGAAGCATCCGATTCCATCAACTCCGCAACTTGCTCAGAAAGATCTTCATCCAGGTCTGATATACTTCCATCAGTTGGTGATTCTTCAACAGTGCTTTGGCTTTCCTCATCATCCTCAATAGAAGTAGAATCGCCATCAACTAAACTTTCTTCTGGTTCGATCGTTTCTTTCGCAGCCTCAACTGATGGTTGCTTATCTTCAGCTTCACTATCAGAATCTTCTTGAGAATCGCTTGCAACCAATTCTTCGATCTGTGAGGCCAAGCTGTCTATTTCTTCTTCAGTCGCTGCGGATTTCTTTTCAGAATCCGCCTCAACATCGGCTTCTGCTACCTCTTGCTGCTCCGCAGTCAAAGCCTCATCCTCAACTATGGCTGGTTCCGATTCGAGATCGGCAATTTGAGGTTCTTCTTCTGATTTAACAGCTTCTTCAACCTCTGATTCCTCTGTTGCCGCATCATCGCTAGGATTTAAAATGTCATCTAATTGTGCGGATATTTCGTCAAGATCAGAATCGCCTCCTTGTGATTGATCGACAAGTTCATCTGTCGATTGCTCAACTGAGTCAATTAGAGATTGAATTTCATCGCTTGGTGATTGGGGTTCTTGAGTTGATTCGTTTTCCACACTTGCCACAGATTTATCTGCATTCACAGGTATCAATTGATCATCATCAGCTTGAGTTTCTTGAGCAACCACAACCTGGCTTGGTTTTGCCGCACTTACTTCGGTTTCTCTAGTAGTTTTTGCTTGTATTATTTCATTTAGTTCACTGGTCAGCTTCTTAAGATCGTCATTTGAGCTTGATGATGGCGTGTTTGTGAGATTTGCAAAATCAGTTGCAGCAGATGCTTTTGTTATGATCCGTTTGGGCTGCTGCTCAGATGCAGATTCGTCAAGTGTTTCAATTATATTGCTGATGTGTTCAGATAATTGCTGGGCATTAAATGTTTCATGTTCAGTTGATTCCGGGGATGCTAATTCGGGTTCAGATATCCCTGCACCTGGATTGGGATCGGCAGGAGCGGTTACAGCTGACTCTGGCAATGAATCTTCATCATCTTTTTTCTCATTGGCTTCGAAATCTGTCTCATCGCTATCAGCTTCATCTTCAAATGATTCAACTTCCTCCGCTTGGTTAGAATCACTTTGTGCGGACAATTGGGGATCTTGAAGAGAATCTAATTCTTTTACTACTTCGATTTCAACATCATCGCTCTGTTGCTGATCCTCCGCTTGGGCAGGACTTGATGTTTCGCCTAGTTCTAAGACTTGATCAACCAGCGACAGCTCACGCCCCTCAATCCCCATAGGTGTAGCTTCAGGCGGCAATTCACCAGGCTCAGAAGTTTCAATACTTGAAGACTCACTTCTAATAGGCTCCTCTTCTACCTGCGATTGATCGTCCTCTAAGCTATCAGTTTCCGCTTTGAGATCATTATCTGTTTCGGCAATTACCTCGTGATCTTGAGTTTGATTAGTTTGCGATGAGGCCTCTATTACTTCATCAACAACACTTTCAGCAACAGCTTTTACATCATCTTTTTCAGCAGTAAATGGCTGCTCACTCTCAGACTCAGGTGATTCTGCAAAGGACTCTTCTGCTGATGCATCAGGTGTTTGTTCAGCTTCATCTGTTAAGTTGGAATCTAAAGCTGGCTCAAATGATTGATCCTGCGATTCATCTTCAAAGTTCGTCTGTGTTGCTTCAGCATCTATGGGGGGAGATTCAGTTGGCAATTCCAGGGTCGGAGACATTTCCGGGGATGGCGCTTGCAGTTGATCTGCTTCTGGATCAGGTTCATGGTCTGGCTCAGCTGTTGGCTGATCACTGAAATCATCTGCTGACTCACTACTTATGTCAGCAACCAGTTCGGCCTCGGGTTCGGAATCGGGTTCTGGCTCCGGAACCGCTTCCGATTCGGGTTCAGACCCTGCTTTTTGTGCAGCATCATAGATTGAATCAACTTCACTTGCAGAATAAGAAATTGCATCAGCTGCAAGTTCTGACTCTGACTCTGGTTCTGGATCGTCTAGATGCGCAGCTTCGCTGGAAGCCTCAAATGAAGCATCGCTTTGGGAATCTTCAGTTGTTGCGTGGCGCTCTTGCAAATTTTCTTGCAGGGCATCCTGCGGAGATTCATTACTATCAGAGCCAGAATCTACATCTGCATTAGTATCAGTATCAAATGTTTCCTGGTCAGCTAAGTCGTTAGCTGGGGTTTGCTGTGATTCCGCTTGTGAATCCTCTTGCGAAGCGCTATCTACCTCATCTGCTTCCTTTGTAAGATCTTTGATTTTTTCGCTGAAAGAACGATCCGCACTAGCATTCGCCAGCTTGGCCATGGCTGCGGAAAGCTTATCGATTTTGGATAATGATCGATCAACATGCGATAAGTCGCCTACAGATGCAGAATCCGGCTGAGCATTTTGGCCTGAGTCGGCAGAATTTGCGCGTTTATCCCCTTCACTAGCACCACCATCGCTACCTGGCTTTAGCGCATCATCATCTGAATCAAAGGGCTGTTCGTGGTCATTATCTAGCATACTTCAATCGCTACTGCTATTTACTGCTGGCGATCTCATCGACCAGTCGCGCTGGCTTTGGTACTCAAAACACCTTGGTTTGCCTTACCGGACCACAAGATTGTCGCGATGCACGACCTCTTCGTACTCGCATGAACCAAGAACTTCAGCAATCTCATCAGTCCGGCATCCGACAACAAGGCGTAATTCCTCCGAGGGATAGTTCACTAAACCACGGGCAATTTCCGCGCCACTTTCATCAAGAATCCGAACCACAGCCCCTCGATCAAATTTGCCATTCACATCTTTCATCCCAACTGCAAGCAAACTTCGCTGCTTGCTCGAGATCGCATCAACCGCACCCTTATCAATGCAAATATCACCGCGAGGATGATCAAAGAACGCGATCCAGCGTTTTCTGCCTGTCAATTTTTCTGGCTTTGGCTCAAATGTGGTGCCTAATGAATCGCCGGCGAAAATCCTAATTAGAACATCATCAGTCTTGCCATTGGCGATTACAGCCCACTCGCCAGCTTGGGTCACAATCGCAGCGGCATGCAACTTGGATTTCATCCCACCTGTAGATAAGTCACAATCACTTTTACCCGCTAATGCAAGTGTTTTTTCAGTTATCTGCTCTACCTTTTCAATCAACTCGTGGGGCTGGCCGTTTGAATTAATCTTTAGCAGCCCATCGGTATTAGTCAGTAAAATAAGCACATCCGCGCGTACAAGACAAGCGACCAATGCGGAAAGAATGTCATTATCTCCAAAGCGCAGTTCATCGACAACAACAGTGTCATTTTCATTTACGATGGGAACCACGCCGCTGTCAAGGAGGCGGCTGAAGGTGTTGCGCGCGTTTAGATGTCGTTCGCGGTCAGAAAGATCCGTATGCGTGAGCAGTACCTGAGCTACTGGTTGGTTATATTCTTGAAACAGCCTGCGATAACGCTCGATCAATCGCGCCTGACCAGTCGCGGCGGCGGCTTGAAGTGATGGGAGATCACTTGGCCTGCTATCAAGACCAAGATCACTAAGCCCAGCTGCAACTGCTCCGGAGCTAACGCAAATAACATCCTTACCCGCTCTTCGCAGGTCGGCCATTTGCCTGACTAAATCCGTTAATCTGTGATCATCAATGTTGCCGCGCTTATCAACAAGGACACGGCTGCCGATCTTAACAACCACGCGCTTAGCCTTTTCTGCCCAATTGTATTGCGTATTTGAACTCATCGATTATCGTTTTTGAAAATTCCTAACAGCTTTAACGGTTAGATAAAGGACTCAGTCAAGCACTCATCGACCTTACGATGAATATCAACAAGTACATTTTTCAAATGGGCCAACAAGCTCAGCAGGCTGCCCGCCAACTTGCAGCTTTAGATACCGCTACTAAAAATTGCGTTCTGTTAGCTATGGCGGATGGTATTACAAATAACCATAGCGATATAACATCTGCAAATACTCGTGATTTAGAAGCTGGACGCGCAGCAGGCCTTACTGATGCCATGCTGGATCGGCTGGCACTTGATGATGATCGCATTAAGGCCATGGCTGCGGGACTAAAACAAATAGCGGAACTTCCCGATCCCATAGGCCAAGTGCTTAGTGTTAACAACAGGCCCAACGGCCTTACGATTCATAAAGTCCGAGTCGGGCTAGGCGTTATTGCAATGATTTATGAATCTCGCCCCAACGTCACAGCCGATGCTGCGGGACTATGTTTTAAAGCGGGTAGTGCAGTAATTCTTCGCGGTGGTTCCGAAGCGCAGCATAGTAATGCAGTGATTTTTAATGCCATGCAATCTGCGGGTATATCTGCTGGATTACCTGAGCATGCAATTCAGTTAATTGATACGACCGACCGAGCAGCAGTGCATGAGCTACTTCAACTGGATAAATTTGTGGATCTTGTAATTCCCCGTGGTGGTGAGAGTTTGATCCGAGCTGTTGCTGAACATTCAAAGGTTCCCGTACTAAAACACTATAAAGGTGTTTGCCACGTTTATGTTGATCGTGAAGCTGATCTTGATATGGCGAGCAAAATTGTAATAAACGCAAAATGCCAACGCCCCGGCGTTTGTAACGCAGCGGAAACATTATTGGTTCATGAAGAAGTAGCCCAACAGTTCTTGCCGCATATAACTAAGGAATTGCTATCGCATAATGTAGAGCTTCGAGGCGATGAGCGTACACAACAAATTGTTGAAGAAGTCAAACCTGCAACTGAAGAAGATTGGACAACTGAATATCTCGATCTGATTCTTTCGATTCGTGTTGTTGAAAATCTAACCGCAGCAATAGAACATATAAATAACTACGGCTCACACCATAGCGATGTCATCGTTACCGCAGATGAAGATGCAGCTTCACAATTTACCCGCGATGTGGATTCCGCAACGGTATATATCAACGCATCCTGCCGCTTTACCGATGGATTTGAATTCGGAATGGGCGCAGAGATCGGCATAAGCACCGACAAATTCCACGCCCGAGGCCCCTGCGGCCTTAACGAGCTAACCACTTACAAATACATAATCAAAGGCACCGGGCAAATTCGCAAGTAGTTCCAGATATCCAATTCATTTTATCCTGTCAACTGGCCAGGAATCATCTGCGCTCTTACACTTGTTTTAGTGCATAAGTGAAATTTGACCTGAGTGAAAAGATTGTAATGCGGCGTCTTCTTTACGATTGTAATTTAGAGACGAAATATCTAAAAATAGTGTTAATGAATAAATGCGCAAATATCCTGCTTTGTCGAACTTTCAGGAATAATGCTTTATTAATCTGTATTCTCTTGATTTCAAATACGGCAATTAGTTGTGGCCGCATACCAACTGCTCCAAATCCTTCAACTATACAAGCACATAGTAACATGCTGACTATTGTTACAGCGATTCACAGTTACTGTAGTGCTAATCAAGATGCTATGCCCTCAAATCTCCAAACGCTGGTAGCGGGTGGTTTCTTACCTGCTTCAGCACTTCAATCACCGGCTGGACCTGTTACAGATGGTGGTGCAGATTACTGGCTATCCACATCGCGTGCTAACATCGCAACAAGCACCTATCCATCATTTGAGATCCTGGTGTATGATCGCGCAACTGCAGAGCAAGGTAATGAGATAGTTGTGGGGTTTTATGACGGCGTTAGTAAGCTAATGACGAAGGCCGAATTCAATACAATGATGCAGAAGCTAGACAATAATGGGGTGGATTTTGCACTACCACAATCCCCTTAACTATCAGCTGTTTATTGGATACCATATCTTTGAACAATTAATTCGTCGTGCAAACGTCAATTTACAAACCGCCCTAACCCCAAAAATCCAATCGGCAGATCGGTGCGCCCGGTTGTCGCCAGATCTGCTAGCGCTTCACCTACAACGCTTGCGAACTTGAAGCCGTGTCCCGAAAAACCGCATGCGATAAACACATTCTCATAATGCGGATGATGATCGATGACAAAATGCGCATCCGGCGTATTTGAGTACATACATACGGATGCCTCGAGAACTTCGCCATTAGCTTGGGGAATGTAACGACTCAACATCTCACGCAACTCCTCGGTTTCTTGCGGATGCGCTACACGATCAATCTTGTCGGGGTTCGTCAATTCGCCCGGATTGTGTACCGCTAGCTTAAACCCCGGTTTGTCATCCAGCACTGGGAAGCCATAGTACATTCCACCGGCCTCGCGATTGATCGCCCAAATCGGCATCGCGCCAATAGCAAATAGTTCTTCGCGCTCCGGCTGCACCCATAGCGCGATCTGCCGAGTTACCGGCAGATCCACGCCTAAATCCTTAATTAACTTCTCGCTCCACACACCGCTACATATCACAAGTTTATCTGCCTCGTAGAATCCATTTGTCGTTTGAACAACAACACCCGAACTATCCGCTTCCCAACTTTGCACCGGCACATTAGCGAGTAACGTCGCACTGAGCTGTTTGGCTAATCTCGCATAAGCAGTAATGATCGCTTCAGGCAGCAATACTCCAGCCTGTGGTTCGTAGAAACCAACGAATTCTTCAGGCACGGTGAATTGTGGATATCGCTTGATCGCTTCATCATGATTCAGCCATTGGTGATCCAAGCCATGTTCCTTGGCTGCTGATAAACTCCCCGCAATCAACTCACACTCGGCAGGTCCAAACCATATCCCACCAGTAACATGCAATATTTGCTGACCGTTTTCTTTTTCCAGTGATCGCCACAGCTCATAAGACCGGCGAAGCAGTGGCACGTAATCCGGATGCTCGAAGTAGCACATGCGAATAGCGCGCGACTGGCCGTGTGATGTGCCCAAGGTGTTGGGGATATCAAACCGATCAAGCCCAAGTACGCTAAGGCCGCGCGAAGCAAGTTGATAACAAGTTGAGGCACCCATTGCCCCTACGCCAATGACAATCACTTCGTATCGCTTTGGCAAAGCGGATATCTCCAAACTCACAAACAAATCATTGTGGTCTCAATAACCAGCGAACATTACCGTTGTAAAGGCGCAAGTATCGTACATTACACGTTTTCCGAGCAAGTCGAACGCGCCAAAGTCGGTAGTTAGCAGTACTTAACGCCAATGCGTGCGATCAATGCAAACACAATTCGTCAGGCTATCCACAGTATCGGACTAAAGCGCGGTAGCCATACCGACGAGGATATAATTGAGTTTTGCGAGGGATACGCAAGTGAAAAAGGCAAGGACGCCTACGGCTAAATACAATTGCGCGGCAACCGCGCCATGATTTGTGTACTAATAAGTAAGGAATGCTGTTATGGGTGTCAATTGCGATCTATCGCCGGAACAAATCGACAAAATGCGTCGAGTGCCAACGTATGTGGTGCTTCAGGAAATGGGTGTTGCTGCAAGAGAAGCCCATACATTACGCACACCTGAATTCAAGAAATTCATTTCGTATTTGATTGAAAACCCTGATGGCCGAGACCGACGCGAACCACTTACCACTATCCCAGATCAAGCGCGGCCAGTACCTCGCCTGCGCGTTGCATTAGATGCTTGCTTTGGCGCTTACGCAGATTTACATTGGTTTAAGATCAACAAAACCGTCAACTCAATGGGATTACCCCTAACAGGCCTATTCCCACGCGTTTCTGCAAGTTTGGGGCGAGTAAAACCCGAAGTCTTCGGCCACATCGTTGGCTCGCTAGTACACCGCAATCCAGACGCAGCATTGATGCGACTTTTAAATAAACGCAAAGGCAAGATTCCAGGTATTGGGCTTCAGCTATTTTCTCGCATGGCTTATGCCTTCCGTCGGGATTTGTATTTCGTTATTCCTCATGAATGGGGTACCGCATCGGGCGCTTTTCGTTTTATTGGAACTGATCTTCGCAAATACTGCGCGCTTTGCCGCGAGCTGCGCAGTGTGTGTGATGATCTTGCGATCACTCCTCGTATTCGAGGTAGTGTGTTTGGTTACCTTATGAATCAGGACACTATTCATCCGGACCTTCTAGCGGAACTTAATAAATCAATAGGCCCAACCATCGGCAGGGCAACTGAGCTTAAAGCTACCGATGGTTACGTAGCGCCATCGGATCTAGATGGCCAATTCAATATGCCTATTGAATTCACCGGCAAGACTATCCTGGCAAGGCGAGGCCAACGCCAACTTCGTCACGCACTATTAAGAGCTTACGGAAGTAGCTGCGCCATTACAGGTAAGTGTCCCAAAGACTTGCTGGAAGTTGCGCACATTTCGCCCTTCCCGGATAGCGATGTAAATGCACATGATAACGCTATCATACTTCGCACAGACATTCATACGCTTTGGGATTTGAATCTGATCGCTATTAATCCTGAGGATATGAGTGTTTGTGTTGCCAGAAAATTGCGCGGTTCGATTTATGAAAATCTTGCAGGCAGAACTCTGGCGCGTCGCCGTCATAGCGAGCAGCTAAATAGTGCAGCCTTAGTAGATCGTTGGGAGCAGTTTGTTATTAGCCAGGATAATAATAAAAAACCTGCGGTTATGATCGAAGCTAGTGATGCAGATATTGTTGACGACTGTGACTTCGATAGTGATATCGATAGCAAGAAAATCAAAGCCAAGACAACTGCGGACGAGATTCAGGATCTACATACAAATCGCTCTCACTTAAACGAAACTACTGCTGCTTAAAAATATCTAAGCAGGCAATCCGTTTTTAATTACATGCTCGATCGCATCACAAAAGCGATCGAGTTCTTCTATAGTTGTATAGACACTTGGCGAAACGCGCAATCCTTCAAGATCATCGTGCATGATCGCCGTTGTGAGAATGCGATACTCATTCCATAGCCAGTTATTCATCTCAACGCTATCAACACCATCGATCTGAACCGTCGCAATACCACAGGCGAAGCCCGGCTTGAGGCTAGTATGCAACCGCACGCGATCATGGGCAAGGAGGCGGTTCGCCCAATAGTCGCGTAGGTAGATCAGCCTTGCTTCCTTGCGCTTCGGCCCGATGCCTTGATGGAACGTCAGCGCCTCGGCGATGGCAAGATAGTTCGCAGCAGGATGCGTGCCGATTTCCTCGTATTTGCGGATGTTATTGTCTCCCGCTTCCGGAGCGGCCATCATCGGCCAGAGGTCGTGAATTTTGTCACGTCGCACATAGAGCAGACCAGTGCCGTGCGGGGCAAACAACCACTTGTGTAGGCTTGTCGCGTAGTAGTCGCAATCGAGGTCCGACAGTTTGAAATCAAAGTGCGCCAGGGCGTGCGCGCCGTCGACGATGACGGGAATACCTCTTTCTCGGGCCATCGCTACCACCGCCCGCACCGGCAGTATCTGCCCGGTCAGATTGATCATGTGGCACATGAGAATAACCCTGGTCCGCGGCGTGATGTTCTGCTGGAACAACGAGACGATCTGAGATGGATCTTCTGAGATCACGGGAGCCGCAAACTGCTTCAGGACAATTCCCTCGCGGCGCTGTCGCTGCTTGAATGTGTCGAGCATGCGCGGATAATCCTGAGTCGTTGTCAGCACTTCATCACCCGGCTTGAGGTCTATGCCAAACTGACAGATCTGCATTCCTTCCGAGGCGTTGCGTGTTAGTGCGATTTCCTCGGGCTCACAACCGAACTGGCGTGCGAGCCGTTCGCGCACCGCTTCGCGCTGCGGCTCGAGAACTCGCCACATTGCGTATGGAGGGCAAGTGTTGGAATAATCCAAATGTCGTTTCATCGCTTGCTGAACTATTGCGGGCGATGGACTTACTCCGCCGTTGTTCAGGTTCACAATACTTCGATCAACCGTAAACGCCTGGCTGACCTCGAACCAGATAGCTTCATCAGCAGCAATTGCTTCTGTTGATCCGGTATATTGAGATAATTCCGTAACCGCAGCGAGAGCGCGTTCAATCATCGTTGGGTTTAAATAGGCCACCGTAACTGCGGAAACTGCGGGAACTGACATTGAGCCGAAAAACTGCCTTCGAGTTTGCATGATTAAACCTCCGACTAAGGGCATTGTCTTGATATTTCCAGGGCTTTGATTGTACATAGCCACAGCCTTGCGCCAAAGAGTTTTGCCTCAAGGGCTGGCGTTTATGCTTTGACATGCTCATAATGCTTGCAATAAAGATATACCCATACTCACTTAGGAGAAAATAATGTCCAAGACCACTACCACTTTCGCTGTAATAATCACGGCAATTTCCACCTGCTTCATCGCTCAACCAGCATCCGCACAAGGCCGATTTGATGAGGTTGAAATTAAAACCACCAAACTTACGGATTCCGTTTACATGCTCGTAGGGGCAGGCGGGAACATCGGCTTATCCGTAGGCGAAGATGGCGCATTCATGATTGATGATCAGTTTGCTGAGCTAAGCGAAAAAATCCTCGCCGCAGTTGCTGAGATTACTGACAAACCTATCAAGTTCCTCGTCAATACGCATCACCACGGCGATCACACTGGTGGTAATAAAAACATTGGTAAAACCGGAACGATAATTGTCGCACACGAAAATGTGCGCAAGAGATTGACGAAGGATCAGTTTATTAAAGTATTTAATAGTACAACACCTGCATCTTCTGGAGCTGCACTGCCAGTTGTTACGTTCACAAAAGATATAACGCTACACATAAACAGCGACAAGGTGCATATCTTTCATGTTGACCCCGCACATACCGATGGCGATTCGCTTGTTCATTTCAAAAAAGCTAACGTCCTGCATATGGGCGATATCTTTTTTAACGGAATGTATCCCTTTATAGATGTTTCATCAGGCGGATCAATTGATGGCATGATTAAGGCCGCAGAGCGCGGAATAAAACTTTCCGATGACAAGACAAAGATAATCCCAGGACATGGTCCACTAGCAACAAAGCAGAATCTTGATGGCTATCACAAGATGCTAATTGCAGCACGCGATCTTATTAAACCTCTAGTAGAACAAGGTAAATCACGCGATGAGGTGATCGCAGCTAAACCTACTGCTACATTAGACGAAGTTTGGGGCAAAGGTTTCATGAAACCCGACGTTTGGGTCGGCATCGTTTATGATGGAATGGTGAAGGAGGAATAGCTACTAATTAAAGAAAGAGAAGACCAATTGGAGATTTCCTTTGTAAGGCACTAAATTGACGGTTATGATCTACATGACCGGAGGTCACTTCGATCCGTTAGGAGGCATTCGATGAGCGTTTCAACACAAGCCTGGTGCATTGCTCTGTGCTGCGTCCTCGTTCCCAGCAACGCGATGGCGGGGAATGACCCGCAGTTCATGTTCCAATGGGGTTCTAACGGAGCAGGGGAAGGCCAATTCTCCGGGCCGCACGGGATAGAGGTCGATGCCGAGGGCAACGTTTACGTGGTCGATACCGGCAACAACCGCATCCAGAAGTTCACGAGCGACGGTGTCTTTCTGCTTGAGTGGGGCAGCGCGGGGGCCGCCCCAGGCCAGTTCAATCATCCCCACGGAATCGGCATAGGCCCTTTGGGCAACGTCTACGTCGCCGAGACCGGCAACTATCGGGTCCAGAAGTTCACAAGCGACGGGGTCTTCCTGACAACATGGGGATCATTCGGCAACGGTAGTGGACAGTTCCGACATACCCACGGCCTTGCGGTGGATAGCAACGGTAATGTCTTCGTCGCCGACCGAGACCAGAATCGTGTCCAAAAGTTTACAAGCGGCGGAACCTTCCTCATGGCTTGGGGAACAACCGGCACTGGAAATGGCGAGTTCAATGGCACGAACGGCGTTGCGATTGACTCTCAAAACAACGTCTTCGTCGGCGACAGCAGCCCACGAATCCAGAAGTTTACCAACGATGGTGTATTCATCACATCTTGGGGATCCGCCGGTGCTGGAGACGGTCAATTCAACTTCCCGCGAGGCCTTTCAACGGATGAGTTTGGCAACGTATATGCTGCGGACCGCAACCTTCATCGCATGCAGCGGTTCACGGGAGATGGAAAGTTCATAACTAAATGGGGTTCGTTCGGTACAGAAGAGGGCCAATTCAACTTTCCATACGCTATAAGAGCTAGTGGAGACGGATTCGTTTACGTTGCAGATTCGAGCAATCATCGCGTGCAGAAATTCCGCGTGATCCCATGTCCCTGGGATCTCGATAACGACAACACCGTCAGCACTGCGGACCTGCTCTCGCTATTTGCGCTGTGGGGAACAAATCCAGGCGCTCCACCCGACTTCAACGATGATGGAATCGTCAACACTGCCGACCTGCTAATTCTGTTCGCCAATTGGGGTCCGTGCGAGTGAGACAATATACATTGCGCTACTTGCCAGGTTAACGTACAGCTACCACTTTTAGTCTGGATGCAATTTGCGGCAACGGTTTTATGAATCCGGATCAATGATGCGGATATGCTGCAAGTTGCCGATACCCCCACCTAATTGACCTTTACATTGACGAGGAATGCACGTCCCAAATAACCCCGTCGGCTGGGACTTTCGATAACAATATCGGAATATCCCTACATCCGGTAAAGTTGTCTCCTGCGGGCGTCGATAATGCACAAGTCCAGGAGCTATTCACCATGAGTATGAACGAAAATGCAAAAGTATCGATCGGATTCGCAAAGATCCACGTTGATCGGCTAGCCAAACTCAGCACCCGCAAGGTGGCTATGACTCCAGTCGAAGACGTGATCCGTGAGTTGTCAGAAGTCATCTACCACATAGGTGGAGCCATCGTGCAGCAGATCGCTGACGACCAGGAATTCGCCTCGGATATGAAGAAGGATCATTTAGAAACGCCTACACCAGAATCAGAGGCCGCTTAATCGATCGCTGACACTTGGCTGGAATTAAGCGGACTCAGAACTGATAGCTTAACCATTCAAAATGGAGCCGATCGGGATCGAACCGACGACCTGTCGCCTGAGGCGACCGCTCTCTTTAACTATTAAGTCCTAAGTGGAGCCGATCGGGATCGAACCGACGACCTGTCGCCTGAGGCGACCGCTCTCTTTAACTATTAAGTCCTAAGTGGAGCCGATCGGGATCGAACCGACGACCTCTTGCATGCCATGCAAGCGCTCTCCCAACTGAGCTACGGCCCCAAGATGTTCCACCCCGTCCCTCCAGACATTTCGCACAAACTTTTGCGCTACAGGATATACCTTGCCTTACAGTGTTCAAGCGCACTTAGCTTGGCATACACTAACTAGCGCAATAATCGCATTTATTCCACAAAATCTAATCTTCAACCACCACCGGTGCCGCCCTGGGGTTATCTATATACCTCTCAAAGAACTCTATGATACGATTTAAGCGGTCCATTCGCTGCTTGGGATCGCCGGTTCGGGAAAGATCGTGGCCAGCGTTGGGATAACGAATATATTCAACCGGCCGATCTAGCGCTTTTAGAGATCTGTATAGCATCTCAGATTGTGAAACACCGGTTCTAAGATCGTTACTTGAGTGCATAATTAGTAAGGGTGTACGAATACGATTTACATAAGTAATTGGACTATTTCTCTGAATTATTCTCTTAAAGCGATCATCATAAGGGTTGCCCCCCATTGCCCACTCGACAAGCTGCCATGCGTTTCCTTCACCAAAGAACGTGGCAAGATCATACACGCCTCGCTGGGCTACTGCTGCTTTGAATCGATGATCATTGCCTACGATCCAAGCTGTAAGATAGCCCGCATAGCTGCCTCCGGTTACTGCAAGTTTCTTTTCATCAATCCAATCGTGTTGGTTTAATACTTCATCAACCACTGCAAGTACATCACCAGCTGGGCCTTCTCCCCAATTCTGGAAATTGCCTCGCTGAAATTTGTAACCATATCCGCCTGAACCGCGTGGATTAGCATAAGTTACTGCATAACCCCAACTGCAAAGCAGTTGAAACTCAAGCCACATTGAGGATTCACCCGGCCCCCACATTGCTGCAGGCCCGCCATGGATTTCCAGCACCATTGGATATTTCTCTGTGGACTTACGGTTAGTTGGATGCATAAACCAATATTGTACGCGTGTCCCATCCGGCCGAGATATCCATCCTTCTTGGGGCATTGATAGTTTTTTATCCGCAACCCAAGGATTCAGGTCATAAGCAAGTCGATCGCCTCTAGCGCCGCGCACCAATAAAACACTCGGGTTCATTGGACTTGTTACAGCATAAACAATTGTCTCGGCTGCCTCATCAAAAGCAGTTACCCCGATTGGATGATCGTTGACGCGATCAACTATAATTACCGGTTCAATTAGTCCAAAGGTGATTGCCATAAGCGGCACGCTTCCCGCCTTTGGAGTTGTAAAGATTAGATCGTTATTTTGCTTAAAATCAAAACCCCACACTGAAGAATTGATGCGAGAATTATCAACCATCCAAGTTGGCTCGCGGCTATCAACTTCATCCGCAGAAACTACACCCAACTGACGCTGCCTGAAGGAAGGCTCATCGTTTTGCCTACCTATAAATCCCACCAAAGTTCCATCAGGGCTCGGTTTAGGCGATCTTAAAGACCAACCGGGGAGCGCCAGAAACATGTGGTCGCGCGAGCCGTCGATATTAATCCGCCAAATCTGTGTATCCTGTACGCGGTCGGGATGCTCATCTCTAGGTTTATTTGATACGTAGAGAATGCTCTGTCCATCAGGCATAAATGTAGCGGAATTATGATTAGCAAACCCATTGGTTACTTGTACTGCTTGTGATTGTGGTTCATCAGGATCGAGTAAGAACAGATGATTAAACTGCATTTGCCCGCGAAGTTCATGTTCTCCTTGGAAGTTTAATCGAGTAATTGCATCAGGATCAAATTCTTTAGCGTTTTGTGCAAGCCAAGCACGGATTTCTTCACGTGTCCCATCCGGCCTAGGTGTTATTCGATCGTCCGCCTCGGCATCCTTCCAATCACGATTTGGGCGTTCAAGCGGAAATACAGGCTTACCTTCAATTTCATCAAATGGAATTTGCGATGAAACAAGAAGCAGTTTCCCATCGGGCGACCACTTGGGTGAGCTTGAGCCATTATTTAAACTGCTAGCTTGTCTTGCTTCACCACCATCAATCGGCATAATCCAGCATTGCGATTTGCTGGCCTGCTCATCAGAGCGAACAAACGCAATTCGTCTGCCATCGGGTGAAAGAATCGGAGATGTATCGCTTCTATCACCGAAAGTCAGCTGCATTGGCGCTGCACTTCTTCTAGTTAAATCAAGTAAGAACAGATGTGAGCGATACTCATATTTTGCTGATGCGCTTTTTTGTACTTCATTTTCCTCTAGTGGCAGCTGCGCAATAGAGCGCACAGCAAAAATAGCTTTGGATCCATCTTTAGCAACATCAATCGAACTAACCGTACGTATGCGCAGCAGATCACTGGTCACGATCGGCTTATCGCCTGCTAGCGCGATAGATGAAAAAGTAGCAGCTATTAGTAACGAACAAACAATTTTGTATTTTCGCATAAGCCAATGATAGCGTCTAGTTGCATAAACCTGCAAAGGTTGATTCGGCTTTACCCACAAACTAATAAATAAATAAAAAAATGTGCGATATAGTCGCATTTTGCTGTAAATATTCTTTTTTGGATCCTAATAGTCGCGCATTCAAGCAAGCACTTAAAGTTCGCTCAAGGCAGCTTCGAATTGATCCTTCGGGGTAAGTCCGACGAATTTCTTTTTCACTTCGCCGCCTTGGAAAAGGATGATGGTTGGAATCGCGCTTACGCCATATTTCATTGACACTTCACGGTTGGCGTCTGTGTCTACCTTGCCGACTTTTAGTGTGCCGGAATTTTCATCTGCCAATTCTTCGATGGTTGGTGTAAGCATTCGGCATGGCTGGCACCACTCAGCCCAGAAATCCACTAAAACTGGAAGATCACTATTGATTACTTCAGTCTCGAAATTGCTATCTGTGAATTCTTGAACTTTATCGCTGGCCATGCTCAGGTCTCCTTGTGAGTGCCCCACGCTTTGTTAATTATCGAAGGCGTGTTGTATTTATCGTAGCACACTCAGCGTTTACTTCAATCCGTCTTAACGGGTCCATAAACAGCCGATGCAACCGCCAATGCCTCGCAGTTGGCGGCCACATCATGAACGCGAAAGAGCCTAACGCCTGTTTGATAGTGCATAACGCTTACTGCTGCGGATCCTATCACACGATCCGCAGGAACAGACTTGCCAGTAACCGCACCGATAAAGCTCTTTCTACTAACCGCACATAAAACTGGGAAACCTAGTGTTTGAATTTTGTCCATGCGTTTGATTAATTCGTAGCATTGCTCAACAGATTTGCCAAATCCTAAGCCGGGATCAATTACTAATGATTCGCTTTCAACTCCGGCACCTTTTGCAGCTTCACATCGCTTACTTAAGAACTTACAAACGCTTTGCACTACATCATCATAAATGGGATCAGCATTATATTGATCGGAATATGAATCATGTTGTGGTGATGCTAAGCGGTGCATTAGAATCAGACCGCAGCCTCGATTAGCTGCGAGATTAAACATTTGATCATCTTCGCACCCGGCTGAGACATCGTTAATGATGTTTGCGCCTGCATCTAGCGCAGCCTCTGCTACGGATGATCGTGTTGTGTCGATGGATATCAGGACCTGGCTTTGCTCGCGCAATTGTTTGATAACCGGGATGGTTCGAGCAATTTGCTGATCGGAATCAATACGATCCGCACCCGGCCGAGTCGATTCACCACCAATATCAATAATGCACGCACCTTCATCAACCATCCTTAAAGCATGATCGACAGCTTCTTGGGATGTTTGGTGCTGACCACCATCGGAAAAACTGTCAGGTGTAACGTTGAGCACACCCATCAGCCTGGGCCTATCAAGCGGCAAATCCCTTTCAGGTGCGATCTTCCAATTGAGCGATTTTGTTTGGCTACAAGTTTCCATATATAAGAAGTTTAGCCTATGCAAGCTATTGCGGGCGATTGTGATGTAGGTTAACTAGCAAGCAAAAATGATCGGGCTATGCTGCATACATGGCCAGTCCCGCAATCGCAGTAATTCTCATATTGATAATAGTGCCGATTGGTGCTGCAGCTTTGCTTAAGTGGGCGCGATGCCCTGGCTGGGCTGTTGTGGGTGGAGCGGTTGCGGGCATATTGCTTGGCCCATCTATCTTTGGCAGAGTGCTTCCAGATCAATACGAAAAGCTATTTGTTGGTGGAATTACTCAGCGAGCTGAACTTGATCAGCTTCGATCCAGGCAAGGTGCAGATGTACTTGCTGCAAAGGAAGCGGGCGCTCTGGGTCAACGATTGGTTGAAATTGATAGCAAGCAAATAGCTGAGCGCGCGGATCTCGAATCATTGTGGGAAAAAGCCAAGTACAATGATCAGAGCGTTTTGCGATATTTCACGTTTATTATTGTTGCGCTAACTTTAATTGGCGCAGGAACGGTTGCACGCGAAAATGAAAAGCCAAAACCAAACATTGTTACATCAATGAGTGTGGGAGTGTGGGCAGCGGGTTTGCCTGGAGGGTTTGCGTTTGCAATCTCCTATTTTCTGTGGTCTGCACCATTCGAGCAATCTTTGTTGATGGCAGCTGCGGTTGCGATTGGGCCTTGGTCGCTAACGGTTATTGATCGTGAAGCAGCAAATCAAGCGGAGCTTGGGGGGGCAGCAATGATGCAAAGCGCAGGTCGCATTGCAACAATACTTGCAATCATGGCAGTCGCATGGGCGCTTTACAGTAAATATTCATCCCAAGCCTTAATGATGACTGCACCAATATTAGCGACCGTAATACCCTGGATAAGCCCCCAATTATCACAATTTATTAGAGGAGCAGCAAACCAATTGTTGGTTCCTGTTCTATGCGCTTGTGTGGGTATGAAGATTGATATCTATGCGGATTTCAGCTTTTGGCCCATAATCGTGCTTCTAATTATTGGCGGTGATGTACGCTGGTTGGGTGCGTATTTCGGGGCAATGGTCCTCGGTGGACGAAGCAGTCTACGAACCATGCGCCTCGTATTAGGTTCCATGGCCTGCGGGCCTACCCAACTAGCAGTAACCGCAATCGCAATTCACACATGGTCAATGCCCAGTAAATACGCTTTTGCGCTGCTTCTTAGCGCGATATTGATAGAAGTAACCGTTGGCGCGCGCAGATCCATGGCCAAGCGCTTAATAGAAACCGAAGAGGAAATCGCGAAAATCAGTGAGGAATGAATTACTCTACTGTGACTGATTTCGCCAGATTGCGGGGTTTGTCTACGTCTTTGCCGCGAATTACCGCAGCGTGATATGCTAGTAATTGCAGCGGAACCACTGTTACCAACGGCTGCAACGGTTCGGATACATCTGGCACATAAAAAACATCATCACAGTGTTGGCGAATCTGATCATCACCTTCGGTTGCAACTGCAATCACCTGTCCGCCACGCGATCTGACTTCTTCGATATTGGAAACAATCTTTTCGTATTGACTATTTCGTGTTGCCACAAACACCACGGGCATGTGCTTATCAATCAGCGCAATAGGGCCATGCTTCATTTCCGCAGCGGGCATTCCTTCTGCATGAATATAACTAATTTCCTTAAGTTTTAGTGCGCCTTCTAATGCTACGGGATAGTTGTAGCCACGCCCCAGGAACAGCCAATTCTCACGATCGGTATATTTAGCTGTCACGTCACGAATTTCATCACTTAGCTTCGTAACTTTTTCTATACAATCGGGAATCGTTTGCAATTCACTAAGTAAACTCGAAACGTAATCAGCTGCTAAATATCTACGCCTCCCAATAAAAGTTGCAAGCAAAGTCGCAACCATTACCTGGCCAAGAAACGCTTTTGTGGATGCAACGCCGATCTCAGGCCCAACGCGTAAATAAATGCCTGCATCTGTTTCTCGTGATGCGGTTGAGCCTACAACATTAACTATGCCAAGCGTCATGGCGCCTCGCTGTTTACCTTCCTGCAATGCTGCGATTGTGTCTGCGGTTTCCCCGGACTGTGTGATAGCGATAAGCACGGTTCCATCTTCGATGATAGGATTTCTATAGCGAAACTCGCTGGAAAACTCGACTTCGGTGGGGATCTTTGCGAGTTCCTCCATGAGGTATTCGCCGATCATTGCTGCGTGATAAGCTGTGCCTTGGCCGATGAATACTATGCGCTTGGATTTTACAAGATCGCGCGCAAGTTCGGAAATCCCTCCTAACACAACTTGCCCTTCACGGGGATTAATCCGCCCTTTCAGACAAAGTCGAAGTGCTTCCGGTTGCTCGAAGATTTCCTTGAGCATGTAATGTTCATAATCACCCAGTTCTATCTGACCTAAATCAAATTCCAATTCACGAATCTGCGGGGTGATCGGAACATTATCTACCGTAGTGGTTCTAAAATCATCGCGCGTCAAGCGCGCAACAGTATAATCATCCAGATAAAACGCCTGGGTTGTATGAGCAACAATGGCGCTGGAATCGGATGCGACTATATATTCATCCTTACCTACACCAACCATCAGCGGCGAACCTTTGCGGGCTATGACTAAGACATCAGGTTCCTCGCGGCAAATTACCGCAATCGCATAAGCGCCCGTTACTTCACGAAGTGCGGACTGCACCGCAGCTTCCAGATCGCCATCGTAAAGTTCGCCAATTAAGTGAACGAGAACTTCGGTATCTGTTTCGGATGTAAATTTGTGGCCACGCTCTTGGAGATACTTGCGCAAGACAGTGTAATTTTCGATTATGCCGTTGTGGATGAGAACGATGCCATGTCCTTTTTCTTCATCATCACTATGAGGATGAGCGTTGCGCTCGCTCGGTTCACCATGTGTTGCCCAGCGGGTATGTGCAATCCCCAAAGAACCGTGGAATCCATCCATTTTACTCAGTACATCTTCAAGTACACGAACCCTTCCTACAGCTCGCGCAAGATGGATTTTGCTGTTTATCACAGCAAGGCCCGCAGAGTCATATCCTCGATACTCAAGCCGCTTTAAACCCTCTAGCAGTATGGGTTTAGCTTCTTTTTTTCCGATATATGCAACTATCCCACAAATACTAAGGCTCCTTAATCTACTCCAGAAGCGGTTATACGAATCAGCTGCTAGTGGGGATCGTCAATTTTAGTCCAAATACGTCAAACGCAGATGTTTTTGCCCTTTTCAGGCTCTCAAAGCCCATGCTTGAGTCTATTTTAGCAACCTTATCTTGCAGCGACATCCTAGAATAGAGGTTATGACAGATCTATGGCAACAGCAGCGCGAGGATAAGCATGCAGCGGTTCAGCCGCTGGCGCTTCGTATGAGGCCTACTACCCTCGATCAATTTGTAGGCCAATCTCATATACTCGGCAAAGGTAAGTTGCTGCGCCGTATGCTCGATGCGGATCAGCTTACTTCTGTGATTTTCTGGGGGCCGCCTGGCACGGGAAAAACTGCACTTGCTGAGGTTATTGCAACTCACACCGGCCGTGTGTTTATTAGAGCGCATGCAGCTTCAATTGGCGTAAAGGAAGTCCGTCAAATCCTGGAAGAAGCTACCGCTCGCTTAGAAACAAATGGCAATCGCACAATTCTGTTTCTGGATGAGATTCATCGTTTTGCGCGCAATCAGCAAGATGTCTTGCTTAACGATGTTGAGCGTGGATTAGTTACACTAATTGGCGCTACTACAGAAAACGCATATTTTGCAGTAAACAGCGCGCTAAACAGCCGCTCAACTATCTTTCGCTTTGAAGCTCTATCTGAGGAAGATATATCAGTTCTGATCCGCAATGCTGCAACTGATAGCCGCGGGTTCGGCGATCTGAATCTCAAATTGACAGACGAAGCTATCGCTCACTGGGCGAGAATGTGTGATGGAGATGCGCGTAGAGCATTAAACGCCCTTGAAGTAGCGGTCCTAAGTCAGCACAGCAAAGATAAAGCGGGGCAAAAGCCCGTACTAATCGATCTGAATTGTGCAGAAGAATCGATCCAAGGTAAAGCCTTAGTTTACGACGGCACAGGCGATGAGCATTACGATGTCGTTAGTGCGTTTATCAAATCCATGCGCGGGTCGGACCCTGATGCCACTATTTATTGGTTAGTTCGTATGCTTGAAGCAGGGGAAGATCCTCGATTTATTGCCAGGCGGATAGCAATCCTCGCCAGCGAAGATATTGCAAATGCGGACCCGCAGGCTATCCAGGTGGCCGCAGCAACGTGGGAATTGACAGAAAGGCTGGGTTTGCCGGAATGTAAGTACGCTTTATCCCAAGCAGCTATATATATGGCCAGTGCCCCAAAATCTAACGCTTGCGCTAAAGCTCTCTGGGCCGCGACTAAGGATGTAAATAGTGATCGCACAGTCGAGGTTCCGAAACATTTGCGCGATTCTCATTACAAAGGTGCCAAAGATCTCGGGCATGGAGAAAACTACAAGTACCCGCACGACTCAGCCGATGGGTATGTACCTCAGGAATATCTAGGCGTAAATCGTGTCTATTACGAGCCGAAGGACCAAGGATTTGAATCGCAAATCCGTAATCGGCTTGATAACCTCAAAAAACACGCAGCACAAGCTGAATCAAAATCTACACGTTCGCAAATAGATCATGAATGACGAACAATCAAACAACAAGGCGGATGTTCGGGGGCAGGTAAAAGCAAAGCTTGCAGCTATGACTTCTCAGCAACAGCATGATGCATCCGTGGCCGCTTGCAAACGCCTAATAGAGCTAAACCCATTTCAAGACGCATCTATCGTGATGCTTTATATGCCTATGGCAAATGAAGTTGATCTAACTCCGGTTGCAATTCGTTGCTTCCAAGCTGGCAAAACCGTTTGTGTGCCCCGCGTAGATTGGCGGCGGAAGGACATGGATGCAGTAGAAGTTCAATCATTTGATGACCATATCATGGAGTTGGATGAGCATGGCCTGCGAACACCACGTGATGGCGCTCCTATGCCATCAAATTTGATTGATCTAGTTGTGGTTCCAGGACTGGCATTTGACGCACATGGGCACCGCCTCGGGCGAGGAGGCGGGTATTACGACCGTTTTCTCAGCAAGCTTAGAAGATCAGCGACAAGCATCGGCCTGGCGTTTGAGGAACAAATGATCGATCAGGTCCCGATTAACCAGGACGATGTGTCGGTAAATATCGTTGTGACAGATAGGCGCGTGACAAATGCACCTAGGTCTAGAACCGTACGGTGAAAACCACTCAAGCTTTAGCTGGGCCCACGCGAAAAAAATACTGAAAAATGACCAAGCAACAAATCTAGAGTTGGCTATCTCCTTGCCGATATACATAAGTGATACTAATCGCAGGAGACTCCCATGGTTTTGCAAAGCCAAGCAAGGCTGCCCGCAGCAAGAACAGCCCATATGTACCGTCGTAGCCATCGTAATAAGTTCATACCTGCCATCATCGCCATAGGCATATTAAGTCTAACCGGGTGGGGGCTTATGAAGCTCTGGCCCAGCGGATCCAACGATCCAGAGACGGAAATTGCTGCTCTAAACAGCGATGGAAATAGTAACCAAACGTCTGAAGATCGCGCAGGTGATGCGCAGCCTCAAACGCCAAAGCCAATGAAGGCTACGGTTGTCGCTAAGAAAGATCGCCAGTTGCCAAATCCGATTTCTAAGCAAACGCAAAGTAGACCAAATCGATCGAAACCAATTATAAATATTGAAGCTGCCCAGGCAGTATTGGGTAAGGACGTATCGGGCGCAAGTTCCACTCAATTAAGTGACGGAGATCCCACACGCGCACGGGATCGAATTGATGACGGGAAGCAGCATCAGGCCACTAATCAGCCTCTGAGAGCGCGTTTGTCATTATCCAGAGCCTTAGCCTCAGGCACACTTGATCTATTTCAAGCAGATCGAACCCGCCAGGAATTACAAGCAATCAATAATCGCCTGGTTTTCAGTCGTGAAGTTGTCGAGGGTGATCCATTTGTAAAAACTCACGTAGTTAAGCCGGGAGAGCGACTTGGCAGCATTGTTAAGAGTGAGGGATTATTAACGGATTGGCGGTTTATACTGAGAATCAACCGCATACGAGACGACACCAGTGTAAGAGCCGGCCAAAAACTTAAACTCATAACTGGGCCATTTCATGTAGTAATTGATAAATCAGACTTTCGAATGGATCTCTATCTAGGCCAAGGTGCTCAGCGCGTATACATCACAAGTTTTCCCGTGGGACTGGGTGAAAATAACTCAACCCCCACTGGCCTTTTCCGAGTTCGTACAAATTCCAAATTGGTCAATCCTGAGTGGACCAATCCATGGACGCGCCAGCGCTTCACAGCAGACAATCCTGCTAACCCAATCGGCGAACGATGGATCGGCTTGGAAGGCGTGGAGGATCACAATCGTGACTTTCAAGGCTATGGAATCCATGGCACAATCGATATGGACTCAATAGGCAAACAATCATCAATGGGATGCATTCGAATGGGCCCGGAGGATGTAAATCTGATCTACGAAGTACTAGTCGAACGAGCTAGCACCATCGAAATTCGCCCATAAACTTCAATGAAAAAGATCGCTAAGCACAATGGCCGCTGCGGCTTGACTTATCTATCTATTTGTTTGTATGAGCGATAACACTAAATGCAATTGCAAATTAGAATAATAATTGGAACTGCCCTCTGATCACTACTTGCGGTTCAGCTCCTTCAGGATCTGTTCGCCAACCCGCAAGATCAGAATCCCAGGCATTTTCCACTTGTGAAATACCAAAGCCGATGTCCGCTGTCAGCTTAATGTCATGGCCATCTATGTAGTAGTTGCCACCAAAGGTGATCACATATAGTTCAGAGAATTGAGCTGCTGTAGTCTCAAAAGCTCCATACTCAAAACGGGTGAACATCTCAAATTTGGGTGAGAAATAAGCACCTGCTTGCCCAACAACTCCATAGATGTTGGCCTGACCAATGCTCGGATCATCTAGGTAGTGATGGGAAAAGGAGACAAAGGCGTTTGCTCCTCCCCATTCTACAGACAGATCTGCGGTCCAAGCAACCCAGCGCTCTTCGTTACGCCTAATGCTTAAGGCACCATTAGATTCATCACGTTGAATATGCCCACCGATACCAAATAGCATTCCAAACTCTTCATCTGTTCGTGATGTGAAGTCGTTGAACTGGCTCCAACTACCAGCAAGGAGAAATTCCAGGCGGCTGGTGATGGCGAACTCTGTATCCTCTGTAAGGGCAGGAGAGTTAGTTGAGGTGTTACCAATTAGATTAAAGCCACCAAGGTTATCCTCGCCTGCATCGGAAAATGCAAAGCTAGCACGAAAAACATCATCCGCATAATTCAACTCAACCCCTTGAGATCGACCGATATTCATACTCTCGTTTACGATCGATCTTTCAACAGCAAGTTGCCTTTCCGATGAGACAAGCTCTTCACGGTTGAACGGCAGTTTGAACTGTCCAAACCGCACATTCCAATCGCTATTTATGTGGTAACGAAGCCAGGCATCTTCTAAGACCAAGCCCCCCCCCGATCGGCCGAATCTGCCACGCACCAGGTAATTCAGATCCTGACTAAACATGTGGCCACGCAATGTTAACTTTGTACGTGTATTTTCAAAGCCAGCTTTGTATTTGTCAGGCGCTTCATGATAATTCCAGACATATCGAAACTGCTGTTGACCTGAGACTTGCAATTTGAATCGGCCATCGGTTGATGAAAGGAAAAAGTGCTCGCTCCAGCCTGCGGTAAGACCATTTTGCATCAAGTTTGAACGAGTATCAGCGTCAGCAAGCACGTCGCTTACCAAGCCGCGTATCTCATCAGCTCTCTGTTCAGTCAGCCATTGATCATCATTATCAAGACGGATCTTATGAAGTTCATCCCTAATTTCATCCATCTCGCGTTGCTGTCTGGCATTTGTCTCTTCAAGCTGAAGTATGCGCTCCTTGTCGCTTTGCTGCTCCGCCTTTGATGCTCCCTTGTAATCGTCTGCCCGCGCATTCAAAGCTACCAGAAGGGATACTGCCCCGACTAGAAAGGCTAATTGAGCCGTACGATGCATCAGACCGAACTCCTCTATCAAGATCTAGGTTGCCCAAGCAAGTAGCGAAGCACGCCAAGTGTTTGCAATCACAGATCTCTCGCATTGCCTCTTTCGGAAATGCGTTTTCTATATCAATCTACGAACTATTCCTGACCATCCACAGCGTAGATGATACATAACCTCTCGCAGGCATCAAGGCCAGCGAGCCCAGCCATAGATCTTAATATTGAAAAGAAGCTGCGATTCCTCAGCATTGACCGCACTTTGTCTAAATAACGACGAAAAGAGATTTTTTGGATTTTCTTGTAACAGAAACAAAATAAAAAAAACCGACCGCCCTGAGCAGGACGGTCGGAAAAGAATTTCTTATTAGAAACCCTAAAGGGTTCGGATTAGAAGACGAACTGAATCTGGCTGCGAATGACCAGTTGGCCATCTTCGGTGCCGCTATCCATACGAGTACCGGTGATAGCAGCGGGTAAGACGATTGTATCAGTACCAATACCAATATCAGTCGTCCATTTAGCATTATGACCAGCAATGTACTTATTAACACCAAAGGTGATCAGGCCGAGGTCTTCCACACCGGTGATATCAAAATCAGCGAATTCGTAGCGAGCAAAAGCTTCCCAATCATCGCCGAAGTTTAGGCCACCTTGCACAAGGAAGCCCGATGCGTTTACGGTAGGAAAACCAGTGATATCAACATCAGAGTAGATATATGCTGCATACAGGTTTGCACCCTCAAACTCTGCGGAGACATCAACTGTGAACAGAGTAATATCAGTATCTGGAAGAATGCCTGCTTCAAGGGATTCATAGTGAAGTGCAGCACCAACCATGACGCCCTGTTCACTGTCTCGGTTTGTGAAATCGCTGAACTGATCCCAATTGCCTTGGGCGAGCCATTCAATGCGGCCTGTAATGGCAAATTCTGTTTCCGGTACCAAGACAAAGGCAGCAGTCTGTCCGGTGTTAGCACCATCGGAGATCATACCGGTGATATGGAACTGATCGGCCATGTAGTCCAAGGCGATTCCATCGGAACGACCAGTGGTGAATGTGTAGTTGAGCAGAGATCGCTCAACTGCCAGTTGATAACGGCTATCGACTAGTTCTTCACGAAGAAAGGGAGCCTTCATCGTGCCGAACAAGACGGTTAGGCCATCATCATACTTGTAACCAAGATAGGCATCGCCGGTTCCAGCGCGGCTGGGGCCTAGAGATCCACCTGGTGACCCAACGTTGATCTCAATTTTGTAGATCCACTGTGGGTTGACAATATTACCAGACAAGATGAATTTGGTTCGGGGGTTTTCGAACCCGTACCGACTCTCATCAATTGTTCCACCTGCAGGATTATCCCGGTTGTTGTAGATAAACCTCTGTTGCATGTGAATGTTGGTGTGCAAAGACCAGTTGCCATCGGAACTGGCGATATGTGCACCATCATCATAACCAGCTGTAATACCTTGCGCGAGCAAGCTTGCTCGTGTGTCAGCATCAGCCAGCACGTCTTGTACTAGGCCTCGGATTTCGTCTGCGCGTTGCTCGGTCAACCAAACGTTGTTTTGCTTCGCCTCTAGTTGATCGATTCTCACAAGAGCACTGTTAAGTAGCACTTTGAGATCATCATTACTGGCCCCGGAAACGGTGTCAGCAAAGCTACCGCCAGTGACGGTCAACGCCGCGGCACCCACAACGAGGCCGATTCGTTTCGTCAGATACATTCGAACACTCTCCTACTCTGACGGACACGCAGGCCGACACGGCACCATCGCGTCCATGTTCATCCACCCGTCCGGATACGTCCGTACCAACAAGGCACAGACCGCGGACGTGATTCCAACATATCGACCGACTTCGGCCAAATCATTGAAAGCGGAGATAATACCCACTTTCAGAAAACTTGCTACCTCCTTTGACAAATTGGGGAAAAAACTGCGCAAGACAATAGATCATTATCCCATTCATATCCGTAAACCACTTGATAGCAAGACTTTACATAGAGCAACCATTTACCGCTTTCTTCAAGATTTGTAAGTAATCTTGGAGAAAGCGCGCCAAAAAGGTTTTTGATGCCTTAAAATGCCGTTCGCGCAATTATCGCGCTGTTTTTTCTACTGATTTCTTGCCTTAATATACTTGCAATGCAGCCACCAAATCTATCGTAAGTTGTTGTAACAACATACCTTATGCATCGAGGACTTACTGCAACATTTCAAGGGCCTGGCCTATTGTTACAACCTTTTGATGCTCAAAATCAGCCTTAAAATGGTCCTCTAAAAAAATTTCGCCAAGAACAGTCCGATATCCTTGTCTTACCGACTCTTTGATCCTCAAAGCGGTTTGATGCACCGGACGAATTTCACCTCCAAGACCAATTTCGCCTATTACTGACACCCCAGCTTTGAGAGATTTTCCAAAATGCGCGCCAGCAATTGCGAGACAAAGCGCAAGATCCGCACCTGGTTCAACTACTCGCAGGCCGCCAACCGCAGATGTAAATACATCCTGGTCAGCAAGTCGTAAACCTCCATGCTTTTCTAACACCGCAATTAACATGGCTAAACGATTAGGATCAATACCCGATGCTCTGCGTTTGGCTGCCCCTAAGAACCCCGTAGCAGTAAGAGCTTGGATCTCAGCTAACAAGCATCGCGAACCATATATAGCAGGACATATGACAGAACCAGGCTGAGGTTTGCTGTTTGGATCTAATAACGCTGTATTCTGTGGTATCTCTTTCAGTCCCGACCCTGTCATTTCAAATAACCCAACCTCTAGCGTGGTTCCGTAACGATTCTTCATTCCACGAACAACGCGCCTGCCATGATGCCTGTCACCCTCAAACGACAGAACAACATCAACTAAATGTTCCAATAACTTAGGCCCAGCAAGCTGGCCATCCTTAGTTACATGACCCACCAAGACAATTGTCATCCCCGAAACCTTGGCCAGATACACCAATTCGGTGCAGCAACGCCTTAACTGCGATACCGAACCAGGCGATGCGTCCAGATCAGATTTATAGATCATCTGCACGGAATCAATGATCATTACGCTGGGCTTGACCTTCCGCGCCTGCTCAACAATCCGCGCAAGATTGGTGTCCGCAAGAATATATAGACTGTCCAGCCCATCAATTTGCCCCTCAGTTGGCATTAACCTCTCTGCCCTTAACCGAGTTTGATAAGCAGATTCCTCGGAACTGACATAAAGGATGGTACTATTGCTGCCAGCCATCTTCCCTGCTGCTTGAAGAAGAATCGTAGATTTCCCAATACCCGGTTCGCCACCTAGCAGCACAACCGAGCCAGCCACCAATCCACCACCTAATACGCGATCAAGCTCATTTATCCCGGTAGATTTACGAGAAATGCTTTCACTTTCAATTTCAGGCAATGGAGTCGCAGAAACCGAGCTTGGCTGATCATCGCCAGTCCAAAGTTCCACCAAGCCACTTGCAGATCCGCTACCCATACTTGAAACACTAGCTTCGGTGAAGCGCTCCAAACTATCCCACGTGCCACAGTCTGGACATTTGCCGATCCATTGCGATTGTGAACCGCCGCAGGATCGGCATACATAGTGTGTTCTAGATTTTTTGGTCTTGACCATTGGTGAAAGTGTACAACTGTTAAGCATCAAGCGTATAAAGCCGTCCCGATTCCATCGGGATTGGTCGTGTTCTTGGGGAGAACATAAAAACGTCGAATATTATAATTTAAATTGTTTGGCGGCGGACTTCCTTGCGAGCCGGGCTGTCCGCAACCCGAGTGATGCAGAAACTTCGAAGCGTGATCGCTGAGCCACTTATAATTGGACATAACTCGGGGCAGGAATGCCCCGGCTCGCCGGTGCTGGAATACTATCGAACGTAACACCCATTCCTTTACCCCCAAATTAATTCGTCTTTACAACCTTATATTCACCTAGGATTTGTTGTTGTTCCAAATGTCGTAGTAATATTTCCACACGCCATCGGATTCCTGCTTCCACACCATGATGTACTTTCCTTCATCAATTGGACCAGAGTTCCCGGTGAGAACATAATTTCCTAAATCGTACGCCATTTTTCCATCTACTTCAAAATCAACTATTTCAATCGATATGTCAGTGATGCCCATTTGCTTGATCGCTTCAGACCAGAATTCCTGTATAGCTGGACGACCATGCACCGTAGGGCTCCCAGGCGGCATGATCTTGGCATCTTCAGCGTACAAATAACAAGCAGCTTCAATGTCACCTTTTTTAAAGTTCTCGATAAACTTCGCGTTCACACTCTCAAATTGCTGAAAGGTTTCTGAACTCATTTCAAATTCCTTTATGTTGATTAAACAATAGCAAAGCTATTAACTAAGGGGCATAAAAGAGGGCATAAAAGAAACTATGAAAACCGGGTCTCCCGGTGAGTTGTCGGCGGGGTCGTACAATTGCGCCCCATTCGACTGCTCGTCGAAAAGACATACCTCAAACAAGGAGACCCAACATGATCCAAAAACATTCAACACGTATTCTCGCTATCGTATCGACCGCGGTAAATTCAAGTCCGCCACGGCGGATCTGCCTATGGCATGATCCGTTGCCTGCCAATATAATTCTTCCACGAGCAAGCACAATTTTACTACCATCTCTACAACACCAGCGGCCATGCACGAATTGTTTGGCGAGCAAGCGCCTGATCGCATCGTGATCGAGATCGGCTTGGCGGCGGGCTGGATCAAGGATCTGGCCGAGGCGATGAATATCCAGATTCAGATCGCCAATCCCAATCACGAGGCGTGGCGTTGCAAGAGTGTCACATAGGAGGTGTCAGGTTGATTTATTAGGGGTGAGAGAATTGGGTTATGGGTTCACGTGCCAATGGACACACGCCGTTGGTTAGTTTGCATACCAAGACACTGGTTACTCAAAGCCGTAACCAGTGGCACCAAATATATTTTCCTGTTTTATTGACTTCTCGTCAGTGTATAAGACTTTTATCCATCATTGCCCAGTGGCACATCTTCTGGGTACATTGCGTGCCAGGCGAACCACATTGCGTATCTTACGTTGATGGTGTTGTTATCGCTGCTTTGATCGATGAAAACTGCTAGTGGATCTTTGCTGCATATAAAGTCAATTGGTGTTGAGAGGGTTGTATCAGTCCATCGGCCGCTGTCATCTGCTTGATCCGATATCCAAGTAAGAGGATAAACTCGTCTCCCATCCGGGGTATCAACAATCAACAATCTCTGCTTAACAGGCAGCCCATCGGTTGGCGGCGGTGGCTTAACCTCAAACATCAACTTTGAAGATGTGAAGTAAGAGTGATAGCTAGTTTCCTGATAGCGTTTGACCATACTTAGATCAAGCGCAAGAACCGTGGATTGCGGATGGGCTTCAAGCCACTCACCCCAGTGAAGTCGCGCTGCGGGAAGAACTTTCAGCTTCTTTCCCGATTCCGCAGCCGGTCCCGCAACAGCGCGGCCTAGCAATTGGCTCCAAAGGCTTTCACCAACTGCGTTTTCTTTGCGGTCAAACATCAAAATGTTAGAGTTATATAAGAGTCCGCTTACGCCGAACTCAAGCGTCTCGCCATCCACATTTCGCTCAAAGACAACCACACTATCACAGAGCGGGTTGTATGTAACTACTATTGGTTTTCCGCCGAGTGTGTCGTTAACGATTTCGTGGCAGGTAAGTATCTGCATGGGATAGCCGCGCGACTCGCCGTTGACTGTTACGCCGATTACTAGATCTTTAGTGACGAGATATTTGCCATAATGTATATCGCTGTTTAGTTCGACGATTCCCGAACCAGGCATTGTCGGTGGGTTAACCATGGCTACTAGCACATCTTTAGCAAGTCCGCCTGCGATAATTTCATTTTGCGGAATGTTGCAACTTGCCAGGTCAAAGTTATAAGTAGCTACATCACGTCCATTACCAATTGGCGGCTCGCGCGTAAATACGCCACGCAGCGCCCAAACTAATATGAAAAGTGAGCAAAACGCAGCGGCCAATAAGACCCATCCGCCACTTCTAAATGTAAAAAGTCGGGTATCGGATCCTACAGTTACTTGTTGATTAGTCATTATTAATTGCTCAATACTTGTAGCCTTGTAATTAAGGCGCTTAAGCAGATCATAGCTTCCCGATCAAGCTATTGCTGATCGACTATCAGATCGTTTATCGAATCGCTGATTTGAGCAGCGCTAGCTGTTGCAGAAGCCATGTAAATAGGCGCAACAGGCCCACGGTCAATCATCATCAAACACAAAAGTGCGGGAAGATATACCAAGCTTGCTAGAAATACCTTTCTAGCGCCTGCATCGGTACAGTTCAGATGTAGGCCAATGGCTAACTTAAGTAACCAAAGCCCAAGTGCGATTGATCCAATCGTATAAATCCACCCCGCCACTCCGGAGATTGTGCTGGTCAGACTAAGGCAAAGTAGCACCAGGGTTGTCAGGACGATCACTCTTGCAGTAAGCTGGCCAGTCTTATCTATAACTGGCAACATGGCAAAGCCTGCTCGTTCGTAATCTTTGCGGTAAAGCCAGGCCAGTGCTAAGAAGTGTGGGATCTGCCACACGAAAAGTAGAAGAGCTAAAAACCACGCACCATAATCAAGCGTACCAGCCGCGGCAACCCATCCGATCATTGGGGGAATAGCCCCGCAAACAGCACCTACGATAGTGTTTAACGTACTTCTAGTTTTAAGAGGCGTATAGGCAAATATATAAGCAAGTAATGTAAATAGCGCAAGGCCTGCTGCTGCGAAGTTTATGAGCAACCAAAGAATGGTAAGGCCTGCATAACCCAAGAGCATTGCGAATATGAAGCTGTGTCTGGTGGACATGGCGCCGCTAGGTAGTGGACGCTCTTTTGTGCGAATCATTAAGCGATCGAGTTTGATCTCAGCAATTTGGTTAAAAACGCTGGCAGCCCCTGCGGTTAGCAGAGTGCCTATGACCACCCACATCAAACGCATCCAATCGATGGGTCCGACGCTGGCCATGACGAACCCAACAGCTGTGGTCAATACTACCAAGGCGCTTAGCCGCACTTTTGTAAGCTGCATGTACATGCCCGGCAGCGATCGCTTGCGAGCTTGGACTTGGGGCTTAGTGGAGCGGGTAGCAAATTGGTTAAGAGTGGTCATATGGCTTAAATGTTGCTTTAATCAGATCCTGCGGGTCAATCAAGGATTCGCTAGAATGTGTTTGCTTTAACGGTGCATTGTATGCGAAATACACAAGCATACTAGTTTATCGCCTCGCAGCTATTTGCGCAATCAAACTCGGTACTACCAAATATATGCAACAGGAATCAAATGACCAACAAACGAAGTGGCGACATTTTTACTTTTGGATTTGGCGCGACGGTGCTGATGTGGATAGTCCTTTATATCACTGCTATGCCGCTTGGGATAGTTCCTCTACCTTTGGCTGCAATCCTTGTGGGCCTCCTGCTTCTAGTGGTGGGATACCTTAGAGGGCGCGCTACGGGATGCAGCTGGGCAGGTGGAGCGACATTGGGCTTGCTCATCGGATTTATAAATCTGCTGATTCTTTCGAGCATGCTTGGTGGAAATGATCCGGGCGAGTTTCTGGTTTCGGGATTGTGGTGGATTGGAGGTTTCCTGGTTACAGCAGTGGTGCTTTGTGCCATCGGTGCTGGCTTATCAAAGCAGAACGAGAAATACCTGACTTGTCCACCAAATTGGACGTTCAGACTGGCGTTAGTTACAGCCTCTACCACGCTGCTGATGCTCATCTCAGGAGGCATCGTCACAGGACTCGAAGCGGGTTTAGCTATTGAAGGTTGGCTTACTTCAGATGGATATTTGATGGTGCTTTTCCCCCTGGAATTGATGACGAGGGACGTCGGCTCATTTGCGGAACACTCTCATCGATTGTGGGGCTTACTTGTTGGACTAACAACAATTGTCCTGGCTGTAAAGGTCTTCGTTGATGGTCGCAGCAAAGGCGTAAAAACCTTAGTTGTAATCGCTGTTATTGCAGTAATCATTCAAGGAGCAATGGGAGGCTTTCGTGTTACCGACCAAAGCATTGTGCTGGGAATTGCCCATGGCGTTTTTGGGCAAATGTTCTTCGCCTTGCTGGTAGTAATCGCAGCAGTTCTATCAAACGCCTGGGATAACTCCAAGCCGATTGTTAAAGCCAATGTAAAAACCGATTACACACTAAGCGTGATCTTAATCGCATTTCTTTTACTGCAAATCACATTGGGAACAGTTTTTCGTCACATTCATCCGCTCGAGGATTTATCCAGAGGCGCGCGCATGGGCTTACTGCATGGGCATAGCTTTATAGGTTCAACAGCAGCAGCCGTATTGATTCTTTGGTGTAGCCTGCGCGCATGGGGGATGTACAAGGAGCAGCCGCTGGTTCATCGTGTTGGTAAATCCATGATGCATACTTTGGGTTTACAAATCGTTCTAGGCTTCGCATCGTTTATTATCGTCCCTCACGACGTGCGCGGATCTGACGAATCAATCACGACGCATGAAGTAGTAATCACAACCGCGCATCAAGCGACAGGAGCATTGCTATTAGGGATTTGCGTGCTCTATGCGGTCTTGCTTCGCAGATTAGTTAAGACCACTTAGCGCGTGATGATTAATTGTCGCTTATTGTTGGTTTGATAGCTTCTTCTAAAGCAAGTATTGCAAACACACTTGCCATGACCGGTTCAGCTTCCAGCCAGCGATCCGCAGAGTTTTTCCAACTGCCATCTTCTCTTTGGCGTGAGGTTATTGCCTCGATGAGTTCTTCACGCCAATTGTGCTCTATGCCGTTGGCATCGGTGATTGTATGTTGTTGAGCAACACGCAATGCCCGCGACATTGTGTGGTAATAATAATATAAACCCTGTTGACCCACACCTGGGTTTTCTTCGAATGTCCAGTGATTTTTTATCCAGTCAAACGCTGCCCGAACTCGAATATCATCGGGCGATAGGCCAGCATAAATCATGCTCTTAAAACCTGCGTAAGTCATGGAGCCATAACTTCGCAAACTTCGCGCCTGACCTGCTGGTATTTTTTCAGCGAATCTTCCTTCACCTTGATACTCGTTTGCGAATGATTCGCCTCCGTTTGCGGGAGTGTAGATAAATCCGCCATCGTTGCCCGCCCAATCGGCTTTATTTGTAGCTTTAAGATTTTGTGCTCTAGACAAGAATGCCAGGGCGCGTTTCATTGCCGGTTCATCGGGGCTTATTCCTGATTCGTAAAGTGCATCGAGCATTGTTTGTGTGTTGGATAGGTCAGGTCTCCCACGCTTGCCGTAGCCTGCTCCGCCAAACCAATCTTGATTTGCCGATAGGCCTTCGCTTTGATCCCATTGTGTTTTTTTAAGCCAGCGTGTTGCATCTGCGATTTCGCCATGGAAGTCCGGTTCATCTGTGCTGGCTAGAGCCATGACTACCAGTGAAGTTACGTAGCTTGTTAAAACGCCGCCTTCAAAGGATCCATTATCGTTTTGAGCAGAGCGTATGAAAGCTATGGCTTTTTGAAGCGTTTCATCTTCTAAGCTTTGTGATTGAGCCTGAATTATTGACTTAACTGCAAGGGCGGTAATGGCAACGGAAATCGGTGATGGTTTATTTGGATCGTTGCTGGTGGTTGCTTTTATGTGCGCTGCCCATGCGCCTGTAGTCTCTTGATTAGCCCTAAGGTACTTTAAGCCGAGCTCGATTGATTGATTAACTTCTTTCCAATGCTCAACTGAGATCGGGACCTCACTTGCTAACTTAGCTATGCGAAAATTCGCAGGCATAGGCAATATTAGTTGCTGTTCAAGTGCAGGTGGATCCTGCTGAGTTAATTTCTCTGGATCTATACGTGGATCAAGCTGCTTGCTTGGCGTCTTGTAAGTACCATCATCCTGAGACTGGCCTGTTGCTGCTAGAGGTAGTGAAAATAATAAGGCTAGGGTGGAAAGAGATATTCGCAAAACAGCATTTTGATTCATCATGGCTAGTGCTCTCTAACCCAATGATAGCGCTACATCAGATAAATTGCATTAATCGGGTCATATTAGGCGTTTTCAGCACTGGCGTAGCTGGCTTTATGTCGTCATTATAATGGAGCAGATGATTCAGACACGATCAAACGCAGATAAGTCAGACGATTCCGGCTCATATAGCCTGGAAGATTTGGACTTGGAAGGCCCATCTCTTCCCGGTGAAGTAATTGTAAAGAAGTCCGTGGAGAATCTTATTGATTTGCTCGCAGCAGAGATAGTGGTTCAAGCAACACTTTGTGTTAGGCGGTTCGGCACATTTCATTTAGCCCTATCAGGCGGATCCACGCCGCTGCCCCTTTATGAGAGATTGATGTATGACCCAAATTGTCGCAGCTTGCCTTGGGCGCATACGCATTTATGGATAGTTGATGAACGATGTGTCCCATTTGATGATGAGCGCTCGAATTTTCAGATGATTAACGAAACCATAGTAATACATTCAGGAATCCCACCTGAGCAAGTACACCCGATCGCAGCGATGTCTCAAAACGCAGAAGTAGAATACGAAGCGTTATTGCGCGAACTATTAGCACAGCGTGAAGCAGGCGAGGATCGCTTGGATTTCGTCTTGCTGGGAATGGGATCCGATGGCCATACCGCAAGTTTATTTCCTTCTCACGAGGCTATTAATGAGCGCGTTAAAATAGTCCGCGCAATTGAAGCTGATAATGTGGATCCCCCGCAACGGATAACCATGACGCTCCCACTTATTAATTCAGCACGGGAAATTGCGATACTTGTTACAGGTGAGGCCAAAGCGCCCATGATCGAACGTATCGCCAGTGGGCATGAATCAATGGATGAACTGCCTATTAAGGGGGTGATACCCACCAACGGCAGTTTGAAGTGGTACTTAGATGCAGGAGCGTGTGGATATGCCCAATGATAATGCGGTGAAAACCGCTAAGGTTTCGGATCGTCGCAAACTAAGTTTTACTACCATGGCTGAGATTCTTGGTGATATCGAAATGCTGGATGCTGCGGTAAAAGATGGCAAAACCATTAGCGCGACCGGCAATTGGACGCCCGCACAAATCATTGAGCATGTATTATTTTTTATTGATGGCTCGATGGATGGTTTTGATTTCAAGGCGCCGCTAATTCTTCGCATCTTTGGTAAGTTTGCGCGATCACAGATTTTAAATAATCCCATGAAGCCGGGGTTTAAACTTCCCGCAACAATGAGAATGGTAATTCCGAATCCAAAGTCAACCTGGCCCGATGCAGTTTCACATGCTCTAAAAGCTATACTTCGTGTTGAAGCTGGTAAGTATATGTCCAAGCCCAGTCCCTTGCTTGGCAAGATGGCGCACCAGGATTGGGTGAAACTGCATTGTCGCCACGCGGAGATGCATCTTAGTTTTATTAGGGTGGAGTAGGTAAATTCAAAGTTATTCGCTGCAGCTAGTCCATCTGCGATTTAGTTCACTAATAATAAGTCGACCTGCCTCCGGCGATGCACGCACAATAATATCCACAACAGGTTTTCCCATTGGTCTAGTAATCCAATATCTAAAAAAGCTGCTCAACCTCACATGGTCTTTCTTATCGTACCACATTGCAATCCGTGTTCGAGAAAACTCATCTTCAACCGAGTGCAGAGTTGCAATATTTTCCCACGCATGCTTTGTATTCAATTTAGTTCCACGCCACTCTTGCATGCCTTTATCCGTTGCCAGAAGTTTGTGCGCTTCTTGTTTTCCTATAATTGAGGGGATTACTATGGTTATTGCTGCAATAGATAATAACAGCAGTACTAAGATCAAAGTTGGGGGAATTGAAGTTGTCAACATAACTCCTGCAAGAGCGAAAAGGAAAGACACTTGTCCAAACATCTGCTGTTTGCGTCTTGAAATTATGCTGCCATCAATTAAGAACATACTGCGATCAAATTCCCATCCACATTCGGGGCAAATACCATCGCGCTTAAGTCCTTTAAGCGAATATAAGCACTGCATGCAGTGTTTTAATTGCATCAAGCTCTCAATATCTGTTGCTTGAAGCTCTGTTGGGGTTTTAGCGAGTTGCCCAGATTCCACTAGATTATTAAGCAATTCGCGGAGTTCTGTTGCTTCTTGTTGCGGTAGCTGAACTGCAAACTCAACAGGCAACAAAAACAATGAATTCTCAGCCGTTTTTGTATGTATAAACGAACTGATCGTTGGTTTATATTTGTTCACAAAGGTGAGTTTGAATTGTGCTTTGCTGTAAGCGCTGGAAGTAGTAAAGGCTAATTCCTCTAACCGTACAGCTTCAAATGTGTTCCAATCAGTGAAGTTTGAACGCCCATTTGCTCTAATTACCATCAGCCCATCATGTCTTATCACAATTTGCACATGTTCGTGCCAACCTGCGCCTAGTGGGCGCATTATTTTGTAACTCACAAGAACAAGAAAAACAAATAATAAGCTCATAGCTAGAACGACTAAACCTATTGAAATAACCCAAGCGATGATCCCCAAGCAAAGAATTGAAATTATTAGCGACCTGCTCCCGCTGATTAGCGTTGCCTGGATTACGTATTCATCTAATTCGTTTGCTTTGTCAATCACAATTGGACAAGAAAATCACTTAGGATTTCAGCGGCTGCCAGCGCATCGCGGATTTGTTTCTTTTGTTTATGTGTTCTGCCTGACCTTGCCATGTGTTGATCTGCTGCGAAACTTGTCAAGCGTTCATCCTGGTAATTAATCTTGAGCCCGCAGCGTTCATGGAGCTTTTCGCCGAACTCGCGGGTAATTTGGGCTTGCTTGGAATCGCTTCCATCCATATTCAGGGGCAAACCGATTACAAGCTCATCAGGCGATTGTTCTTGGATATCCTCCACTAACGCATCAAGTAGTGCATCCCCGCGCGGCTGATGGATTGTTTTAAGAGGCGTGGCCAGGCGCATCTCATCATCCCCGAGCGCCAGGCCGGTTCGTTTATCACCTAGATCAATAGCTAGATAGCGCATAGGAATAGGGGTCAGGAATTAGGAGTCAGGAGTCAGGGGGGATTATAACAGCGATTTATCGACTATGGCTGCCAGGTCTTTGACGCGCTGCGTTTGAGAATGTGGGCAAACTAGTGTTGCGTCTTTGGTGTGAACGATTACAAGATCAGAGCAGCCTATGGTTGTGATGGTGTGCTGCGGATCATCAGACACAGCCAGAACATGCCTGGAATCAAGGTGGGTTGTTTTAGTGTTTGATCGATTGCCAGCTGCATCTTCAGTTAGTGTTTCGCCGAAGCTGGGCCAGGAACCTACATCCATCCACCATACACCCATAGCTACCGTGCAAACCGTAATACGCTCATCACTAGTTGCACGCTCCATCATGCCATAATCTACGCTGATTTTAGGCAGGGTGGGGTATACTTCATCAAGTACCGCTTGTTGGCTTGATGTATCCCACGCATTAGCAATGCGCATGATACCTTCATATGAAGCAGGCTTAAACCACTGCAAGGCTTCGAGGTATTGCTTGGCTTTAAAGACAAACATCCCGCCGTTCCAACCGAATGTTCCCGCATCTATATAACTTTGTGCGGTCTTGGCATCGGGTTTTTCAACGAAGCGTTTTGCAACATACGCGCTTGCAAAGTTTGGCAGAGGATCGCCTCTTTCAACGTAGCCATAAGCAGTCGAGGGATGGGTTGCCATAATGGAAAACGTAACAAATCGAGTTGGATCATCTTCCACCAGATCAAAGCCCAGACTGATCTTTCTGCGAAACTCATCCTGCGGTTCGATAATGTGGTCCGCAGTAAGGGCTGCAAAGATTGCCTCGGGATCGTTCTTAGCCAGAACCGCTGCGGTGAAACCAATTGCGTTAATAGTGTCGCGGCCAACCGGCTCGCCAAGGATTTGCTCATCGCTAAACTCTGGCAGTAATTCGCGGATCAAACTGCGATGCTGCTCAGCAGTGCAAAGCAATCTACGATCAGGTGGAACTACGCCTTCAAGGCGATTAACTGCAAGTGATAATAATGATTGCCCCTCAATGAGAGGGATCAACTGCTTGGGCCTATCACGCCTGCTCACGGGCCAAAGTCTTGTTCCAACGCCCCCAGCCATAATCATTGCATACCGCATATTACTCCCCAGGATACTAGGCTTTTACAGATCGCGCGGTACATCTCACCAAGGCTATGCAAAAAGCCTCATTTTTTACTCTCTATAACGATAAACCGCAGCAACAAGCTCATCTGCTGAATCCAGAGCGGGATCGTTTGCCAGTGCTTTTTCGATTAGCTGCCTGGCGTGTGGCCGAGGCTCTCCCAACTGTACCAGAGCAGCCAGTGCATCCGTGATTACCTCTGCCCTTTGTGGATCCGCAACAGAATCCGTTAGCTCATCTGTATCTGCTGGTTTGAATTCCAGGAAGCGATCGACCTTGCCGTTTAGCTGCGCCACGATTGTCTCGCCCGTTCGTTTGCCTATCTCCGGCAGGCTTACAAGTAGATCAACATCCTTAGTAGCGATGGCTGAGGCGATGGTAGAGTGATGCAACTGCATTGCCCGCAAAGCTTTACGCGATCCCATGCCTTTTACAGTTGTTAAAAGTTCAAAGAATGCCCTTTGCTGGGCTGAGCCGAAGCCAATTAAACGTGGCACAAACGATGAGCCTTGGGATTGGCCTTCTAAATAATATCGAGTGTGGAAAGTAACCTGCTGGCCGATGGATTCGGTTAAGCCTTGACGATCAATGGCTGGCACAAGCAGTTCGTATGTAATGGCTCCGCATGATAACTCAACGAAGTTATCGCCAACCGAAACTAACTCGCCTTCAATGCGACTTATCACCCACGCATCCTACAAGATTTAGAATATGTTAGTTCGATCAGCGGTAATAAGCCCTTACACGCATCATCCGAGCAAAACACACAAGAACCCCCACAGGACGTGGGGCTTGGCGCTGATTCAGCACGTCACCAGTTCTTCTGGCAGCCTTACTTTTTGTTGAGCTATAGGTGATTCAAACAATTCTGAGCCATGATCTTCCGGCTTTACGCCGACAAGTGAGAACAGAAAGCCCAACAGTACATCCTTCTTTACAACAGCAACACCAAATGATCCATATCTCTGCAACGTTAGCCCAATATCTTTGATCTTACAGCCAACTAGAGACTCGTCGTCATCGGCCAGATAGATAGTCACCAAATCATTTACTCGATCTGCATGGCATCGTCGCTCATCAGAGTAAAAGATTACGCAGTCTCCATCTTTGACGTAGATTGGCTCCAGCTTGCCATTGCGCTTTCTCTTTAACATCGCCTTTAGTTCTTCTGGGATTTCGACCATAATTTTTCTCCAAAATACCCACCCTTTAAGCGATCGGGGTGTTCTGGGTCATCTGGACTTATTGGTTCCCATGACCAGTCAAATATATTCCAGTCATCATTCATATATACCACAAATACCTGATTTCTCGGTACAAATTCATTTCCATAGCCATCGGGCTTGAAGCTAGGCAAGCCGACATAAGCATACCCCCATTCGCACTGAGGCCCTCCGCGTTCACGTAGTCCTCTATTTATCGACAGCGGGTCTGACAGAGTTGACGGCACGTTGTATAAAAGTTCCGTAAATCGTCTCGCAGGATGCTTTCGATGCACTTCATCTGCAAGTTCCAAGCTGAGACATAATTTTCGTGCCTTGTCATCCTCGTGATTAAGAGCTTCAAAATCTAAGTACCCAGCCTTTGGCATAGGGCTGCATCATAGCGTCCGCCCTCTATATGGTACATCTACGCTTGATATAAGTGATTTGTTCTGTTTAATGTGCCAAAGGGCAAATTACCATATTAACCTACAGGCAAACCTGAAAATGGATCAACTTGTATAGTACGAATCGGAGGTAGAGGATCATCGTCGATAGGCCACCCGCTAACTTCAGCGATGCGTTTTCTTAGCTGATTTGTTATTACTACAGGATCACTCTCATTAGAGAAGTCGATTAAGTCAAAAACAATAACCTTTGAGTAGCTTGTGGTTTTGAGTGCTGCGCCAAGTTCAATTGGGAGAGGCGTGCCGTCTATCCACGCTAGAAGCACAGGAGCCTTTGATTTGGCGATTATGAAACCAATTCCGTTGAAGAACGGCTTAATTGTTCCACCTGGTTTGGAGATCGCACCTTCAGGAAAAACGCCTAGCACTCCGCCAGATTGAACGTGTCGGATTGATATACGCAGTGATGAATGGTCTGTGCCATCGCGATCAACTGGAATTTGCTTTTGTAGCTTCCACATCCAATTAAGATTGGATGTCATCGAATCTTTGGCCATCATCCAGCGGATCTTAAAAGGGCACATCGCCTGAAGCAGCATGGGATCAATCGGGCTTCTGTGGTTGGAAACGACAATTAGCCCGCCTGGATTGTTGGTTTTTGGCAATAGCTCTAATCCCTCATAGCTCGCATGATGTATCCATTTGCAATACAACCAGTTAAACCAGCAAAATATGGCTGTCAGTGCATTATTTTCAGGCCCAACACGGCGAAGATGAGCTGCAACCACCCATAAGGGAATGGTAATCGCAAGCCAAACGGTCAATACAACGATTATTATTGTAAATAGAGACATCGTGGGCGGGCAGGTTCCAGCTAATTGGAGCAGTTGTCAACTGAGGCGAAAAGGACGGCGAGCAACAACTTTCCTCTAGAGATTGAGTAGAGGCACCGAGCGGGCTATTGTGACGGAGTTTGCGCCTATTAAGATGCCAAAAAGAAGCGACATAAACACGATTCTGATCCTGGGTTCCGGGCCGATTGTCATTGGCCAGGCATGTGAATTTGACTATTCAGGCACCCAGGCGTGTAAAGCTCTCCTAGAGGATGGCTTCCGCGTGGTATTGGTCAACTCCAACCCCGCAACCATCATGACGGATCCGGAGTTTTCGGATCGTACATATATCGAGCCAATCACCCCAATTGCAGTCCGCAAAATCATCGCCAAGGAAAAAGAACGTGGCACACCTATTGACGCGCTGCTCCCCACACTAGGTGGGCAGATTGCCCTGAATACTGCCTGTGCGCTACATGATGATGGAACGCTGGCAGAATTTGATATAGAGATGATTGGTGCAACCCGTGAAGTAATCGACCTGGCTGAGGATCGTAAAAAGTTCATGGCTGTTATCAAGTCGATCGGCCTGAAAATGCCGCACGCCACAACCGTAACAAACCTCAATGATGCCCGAGCTTTTATAGAAGAGATAGGCCTGCCCGCAGTAATCCGTCCCGCATTTACCATGGGAGGTATGGGGGGAGGCATTGCCTACAACCTTGATGAATTTGATGATTTAGTAAAAGGCGGAATCGATGCTTCCATGATCAATCAAGTAGAGATTGATCAGGCGCTGATAGGTTGGAAAGAATTTGAACTGGAAGTAGTACGCGACCATAAAGACAATTGTGTGATTGTCTGCGGCATAGAAAACATCGACCCCATGGGTGTACACACAGGCGATTCCATAACCGTAGCTCCTATACAAACCTTAACTGATAAAGAATATCAGCGCATGCGCGATGCTGCGATTGCCATCATGCGCGCCATTGGTGTAGATACCGGCGGATCGAATGTGCAGTTTGCAACTAACCCAGCCAATGGTGACTTAGTAGTTGTAGAAATGAACCCGCGCGTTTCGCGCAGCTCAGCTTTAGCCTCAAAGGCAACAGGTTTTCCAATTGCGCGCATTGCAGCCAAGCTTGCAGTGGGTTACACGCTTGATGAATTGAGTAACGATATCACCGGCACAACCAGCGCTTGCTTTGAACCTTCGATTGATTATGTCGTAACTAAAATGCCGCGCTGGACATTTGAAAAGTTCCCCGAAGCGGATGAAACGCTGACCACACAGATGAAATCCGTTGGCGAAGCCATGAGCATTGGTCGAACCTTCAAAGAGAGTCTCCAAAAAGCTATTCGATCAATGGAGGTCAAACGTTTCGGCCTGGGTCTTGATGGCAATGACCATTGGCTGCTGGCAAAACGCGCGCAAGCTAAAGGATTCAGCACAGATGTAATTACGGATAGTGAGGAACAACTATTGGCAGCGGATGCATCAAAGGTAGTGTGGCCCATCCCTGAGGAAACTCTGATCCGCAAGCTCACCGTGCCAAGCCAGGGGCGGCTATATTACATTCGCTATGCAATGAAGATGGGGTTAACGCTAGAGCGAATTGCGGAACTAACTCGTATTGATCCGTGGTTCTTAGATCAGATCCAGCAGCTAGTCGAATTTGAAGATGAGCTTTTTTCTTATAAGCGTTTAGAGGATGTGCCTCGTGAAGTTTTATTTAAGGCTAAGCAGTTAGGTTATTCAGATCCCCAGCTTGCATATCTTTATCTAAAGGAAATTACAACTAAGACAATTCTTTCGGTGAGAAGTCATCGAAAGGGGCTAGGCATTGAGCCTGTTTATAAGCTGGTTGATACTTGTGCTGCGGAGTTTGAAGCTGCTACGCCTTATTATTATTCAACGTATGAAACGCCGTTTAAGAAGATTGGCGCTGAAGATGGTTCAGCAGAGGCTATTTTAGATGATGAAATTCGTGTAAGTGATCGCAAAAAGATAATCATCCTAGGTGGCGGCCCCAACCGCATCGGCCAGGGTATTGAGTTTGATTATTGTTGTTGTCAGGCTGCGTTTGCTTGTCGGGATATGAACTATGAATCGGTGATGATAAATTCCAATCCGGAAACGGTCAGTACTGATTTTGACACATCTGATTTACTTTTCTTTGAACCTCTGACTTTAGAGGACACACTAAACGTTGTTGAGCGCTTAAATGGGGGTGGGATAGATGTAAAGGATCGCAGCGGCAAAGTCGCCGGCTGTATTGTGCAATATGGCGGGCAGACTCCACTTAACTTGGCGCACGGTTTAGTAGCTGCGGGAGTGCCTTTGATTGGTACGGATTTAGATTCGATTGATCTTGCAGAAGATCGCGATCGGTTTAAGGATCTATTAATAAAATTAGACTTATCGCAGCCGGAAAACGGGATTGCATATTCACTAGATGAAGCGGTTTCCATCGCTCAAAAGATAGGCTACCCCGTATTGGTGAGGCCTAGTTATGTGCTAGGCGGGCGTGGCATGGAGACTTGTTTCGATAAGCAATCTCTGCGCAGATACATGCGAACTGCAGTTGATGTTTCAGAACTCGCAAACGCACCGGTGCTGATTGATAAATTCCTTTCTGAGGCAATCGAAGTAGATGTGGATGTTGTGGGAGATTTTGGCCAAGGTCCGGAAGGATCGAAAAATGGCGGGCAGGCTTTGATTTGCGGCGTGATGGAACATATCGAAGAGGCGGGGATTCATTCAGGTGATTCCAGCTGCACGATTCCGCCTTATTCGCTTCGACCTGCTGTAGTAGATGAAATTAAGAGTACCGCAAGGCTCTTGGCCAAGCATCTACGTGTTCGCGGCCTGATGAATGTGCAGATGGCTATCAAAAGCGATGAAGTATTTATTATCGAGGTAAATCCTCGTGCATCGCGCACTGTGCCGTTTGTTTCAAAGGCTAAAGGTGAATCGTGGGCACGCATGGCTGCCAAGGTAATGATGGGAGCATCGTTAAAAGAACTTGGCGCACACGAAATACCCGATGCAGGTTTTTACTCAGTTAAAGAATCGGTGTTTCCCTTCGCAAGATTTCCCGGCGTAGATGTAATCCTCGGACCCGAAATGCGATCAACCGGCGAAGTGATGGGAGTCGACCGATCACTACCAATCGCACTGGCAAAGTCGCAAATGGGAGCAGGAGTTGTCTTGCCAACTGAAGGGAATGTCTTTCTTTCGGTGCGCGATTCGGATAAGCCACATTGTGTTGAGTTCACACGGACATTGGTTTCCATGGGCTTTACAGTCTTTACATCCCAAGGTACGCACGAATTGCTAAAGCAATATTCAGTTGACACAGTTCCATTAAGGAAAATTTCAGAAGGCGCTCGGCCCAACATCCTGGATAAAATCGCCAACGGCGAAATACAGATGATCATCAACACCCCAACGCGAAAGGGCGCTCATACCGATGAGGGTAAGATTCGCGCTACAGCCGTCCGTTCAGGCGTTGCCATGATTACAACTATCACCGGCGCCAAAGCAGTTGTTCTGGCAATCGAAGCAATGCGAGCTGGCGCATGGTCAGTCGCAGCCTTGCAGGATTATTTTCCAGAGCCAACCCCTGAAGTTAATGTCGCGGGCAGAAAAGATGATAAAGCACCAATCCAGGTTCCGTAATTTACCAATGATTCTTTCTTTGACCGATTTGAGAAGTAGCTAGTCAATTCAACAAACCCTCAGCAAACTGATACACTATCGAGCCTATGCCTGATTGGATGCCCGAATTTGTCACTCCTCAGCTAATCGCCTCGGTGACGGTGATTGTTGTGATGATTCACATAATCCTGATTGGGGCGCTCTATCTTGTGCTGCTGGAGAGGAAACTCAGCGCTTATGCGCAGGATCGACTGGGTCCAAACCGCGTCGGCCCCATGGGGTTATTTCAGCCAATCGCAGATGCAATTAAGCTATTACTAAAAGAAGATTACATTCCAAAACGTGCGGATCGGATTTTATTTCTGCTGGCACCTGGGCTGACGATAATCCCCGCATTCATCGCCTTTGCAGTCATCCCCTGGGCAGGAACGCTGGAAATCTTTGGCGAAAAGGTGAAAATCGTAGGCGCGGATGTCAATATCGGAATCATCTACCTAATCGCAGTTACATCACTAGGCGTATATGGCGTAGCCCTTGGTGGATGGGCCTCCAACAACAAGTATTCATTCCTGGGCGGCCTGCGCGCTACTGCTCAAATGATCAGTTACGAAATCCCCATGGGACTCGCAGTCCTGGCACTGATTCTTACCGCTGGAACTATTCGTCCAGGCGAGATGATCGCACAGCAACTTGAGGGCCAATGGTACATAATTCATCAACCAATCGCTGCATTACTTTTTTATATTTGTATGCTTGCGGAAACTAATCGTTTGCCCTTCGATCTGGCGGAAGCGGAATCCGAACTGGTTGGCGGGTGGCACACTGAATACTCCGATTCTATGAAGTGGGCATTGTTCTTCGCGGGTGAATATGCCCACATCATCACCGGCAGCGCGTTCTTTACCGTAATGTTCCTTGGCGGTTGGTCAATCAGCCCCGTGGGCTTGTGGCCGGACCTACCAATAGTTGGCGGTATAGGATTGATCCTTCTTCAATTCGGTATCGTAATGGCCAAAGTATTTGCGCTGATTTGCTTAACCATGCTTGTGCGCTGGACCGTCCCGCGCTTCCGTTACGATCAGCTTATGCGCCTGGCATGGGAAGGTATGATTCCAACCGCGCTATTGGTGCTATTGGTAACAAGCTTTGTTGTGTTTATGGGTTGGACATCGCAGATGTGGTTAGCATCAATTGCAACAGTTGGAATCATTTGGGTGGTACGTCCCATGCTTCCAAAGCAGGCCAATCCCAATCATAAACTTGAATTGCTAGGCAGCAGGTTCAGCCCCAAGACTCATGAAGCGCTTACAACTTCGCCTGTCGAACCGCAGGGTCTTGATCCAGTTGTTGCAAGTGATGCATAAATAACTATCGGCAAAAAACAGACGCTGATCGTGTCGGAGCTTCGACCAGCGTCTGCAAAACGCAATTTTTAAATGATCTCGAGTACTTCTGTCAAGTAGTTCCGTTCATACTTTAGGCTCACAGTACACAATAACTCAAGTTTTATCTAAAAAACAATTCAAAGCGCAAATCTGTGAATTACATCACTCAAGTAAACCATGTGTGTGAATTGAAATGTCACGATCAAATCTTAGACAATGCTGCCGCCACAGCTACTACCACTTCCTGCGGTGCAACCATAGCAATGATCATCAGTTGCGATCACACGGCTGGCTAAATCATCTGCTGTTAAATCCCAAATAAATGCGTTTTCCAGACCAACCGCATGCATCGAAAGCGCCTGGTTGAAATCGCAGTCGTACACGCGTCCTTGTGGATCAATACTGATCTGATGCCGGCACATTAACCCGTTGATCGTCGCTGAGTTAAAGTTATCGATCAGCAATGACATGTAATCTTGAAGTTGGCCATCGCGCTCCAGTTGATGACGCCAGCGCTTGATGGGCATATTGGTGATTGTCCACAATTCATTAAACACTAAGCCAAAGCGCGCCTTCAGTTCACGCTTAAAGTCCGCTTCGAGTTCATCTTGCGATGGTGGCAAGTGCGGACCAACCGGGTTATATACAAGGTTTAGTCGTAGCGATTCATTTACCCCATAACCAACTTTGTTTAGCTTAAGTAGTCCCTCAACGGAATCGTTATATGCACCTCGGCCGCGCTGTAAATCCACGTTTTCTTCTGTATAGCAAGGCAGAGAAGCAACGACTTCAACTTGATTGTTTGCAAGAAACTCAGGAACCCATGCATAGTCCTTGCCAGTTTTCTTATCTTTGTACTCGATAATGGTGGGATTGCATCTATCTATAACGTGTAAACCTTGATCGTGAAATGTTTGAACCATGGTCTTAAAATTCGGATTCATCTCCGGACTTCCGCCTGTGAAATCTACGGTTTTTATAGATGGTTGAGCTAAAACCCAATCTATAACTTTACCCGCAGTTTCGAGGTTCATATTGTCTTTGTCATCAGTTCGAGCGGGCGAAGATTCAACATGACAATGATGACAGGCAAGATTGCAAACGTAACCGATATTAATCTGAAGCGTGCTGATAGTTGGCGCAGCAAACAATTCGGTCTCAAAATGAGCCTTAAAGTTCGAACCTTCACATATAGGTAATTGCAAACTCGACAAAGTCATATTCCAAATCGTTTAGCCGCGCCCCGAAGGGAAGCGTTTTTCTTCTAACAACACCCACCACCCGCATAATGCCAGGTTGAAGCTGTGATCGTAAGATCATCTCGATTTAATGATGCAAGCGCACCAGCCGTCTTATCACAAACGTTCATGGGAATATCACGAACAAGTGTATGGCCTTTGCCATCATCAAACATCTCATCAGACCCGGTATATATCGCAGTTTGGCCTGTAAATACGCAAGGTCCATCGGCCGGAACAGCCGTTCTATATGCACAAACTTCTATGGTTTCTAAGAGTAAATCGCTATCAAGGTTATAGCGTTTTTTGTCCAGCATCCGATACGGCCGACGCGAGCGAACTTCGATGCTGCCAAAGCCTGCATCAACCATTTTCTGGATATAGGTTTCATAGCTCAGGCAGCCAGAGATACATTGGGCGCGAAGGGTTTCATCATCTTTAAGATGCTGGGGTATAGGTTGAGGAGTTATTGGATCAGACATGGAAAGTCTGCCGCTGTTTTTGAGGACGCGGTGCATTTCACTGAGAGCTTTTTCCAGATCGCCAACTCCTTCATCATCAGTTGTGAAAATGTTAAACAGACAATTTTGAGCTGCAACCGTAATACTTTGATCTTCAATAGGCAGATCCAGCGCATCACCATCACGAATATCTACAAACGATGGATCGAACCAATCGTTTAGCTTTGCTGCTTCTTGCAGGTTTTTCTGCGCAACATCTCGCATCTCTTTTACAGGATCGACCGCAATTACTCCGCCAGCCCTGCGCGAAAAATATGCAAATTGCAGTGCTTCTAGTCCGCCACCTACGCCTACATATAAAACGGTCTGGTCTTTCGACATATCCTGTAAATGCACAGTACTTCCGCATCCGTAATTCATTTCGTGCATTATCGAGGGGATTTTAAGCCCGGGCAGATACATCGGACGCTGCGGCACACAGCAAAGCGCCTTCTCAGGCGACTCAGCTGCCTTTGCGTACACTTCCTGGACTGTTGTATGATAACTCACGTTTAGATTCCTACTATTAGATAAGGATTAGCTCTATCGTAGTCATACAACGCCCAATGCCACTGTATGTATTCCTATTTCATTCTTGGAGTATGAATTAAAAACACTCTTGAAACAATTGGCGGTTTGTGGGAGCTGCTTTTATTAGCGATTAAAGCTCGTTTTCGCCTTAGCGGGCCATATTGGCGCTGGCGTTACGAAACCGCATTTGGCAATATTCCAGCCGCCCGACCATCACGATTCGAGCAGTTAAAAGCCATGATAAGCTATGGGCGATGGGTATATCGAATGAAAAGGGACCTATAATATCACCCTCTAGTAGCTCTAGCTGATATGCACCATCCTTATATATAGCGAGCTTTTTGATACATTCTGTTCGCTATGAAAACCATGACCAAAAACCAACAATGCTTTGTCACGCACCTTGAAGCTGCGATAGATGGAACGCATCTCGAATCGGGCATCGTGCAAACAATGCACAACGATCGGCCGCTTTGGGTTCGATACGACCTAAACGCAATCGCCAAACAAGTTTCGCGCGATGATCTGAAAGATCGCCCGCAAAGTCTTTGGCGGTATCGTGAATTGCTGCCAGTTAATGATGACGCACACATTGTAAGCCTCGGCGAAACCATAACACCACTAATACATTGTCCGCGCCTAGGCAAAGAGCTAGGTGCAAAAAAGCTATTCATCAAAGATGAATCGCGCTTACCAACCGGATCATTTAAGGCGCGAGGTATGGCAATGGCTGTATCCATGGCGAAACAATTTGGAATCAAACGTGTTGCGGTACCCACTGCGGGAAATGCCGGCGGAGCCCTCGCTGCCTATGCAGCTAAAGCACAAATCGAGTGTTACATTTTTATGCCCTCCGATACGCCAATGGTAAACCGCTATGAAGCAGGGATGTTTGGCGCAAAGGTGTTTCTTATTGATGCCCTAATAAACGAGTGTGGCCGAATCGTCCGCGAAGGTAAGGAACAAATGGACTGGTTTGATATCAGCACACTTAAAGAGCCTTACAGAATCGAAGGTAAAAAAACCATGGGACTTGAGCTTGCAGAGCAAATGAACTGGAAGCTGCCCGATGTGATCATGTACCCAACCGGTGGCGGGACCGGGCTTATTGGTATGTGTAAAGCTTTTGATGAATTAGAGGAAATCGGTTGGCTTGAAACGGATAAGCGGCCACGCATGTTTGCCTGTCAATCTAGTGGCTGTCCGCCCATTGTTAATGCGTTTGATAGTGGCGAGAGATTCGCAGAACCAATAAAAGATCCGCAGACAATTGCAAGTGGCTTAAGAGTGCCGGGTGCAGTAGGCGATTTCATGATTCTCGATGCAGTCAGAAACTCCGGCGGCATGGCACTCGCAGCAGATGAATCACAAATTAAGGCCTGGATGACATTAGCAAGTTCATTGGAAGGAATATCACTCTGCCCCGAATCAGCTGTATGTATCGGCGCGCTAAAAGAATCACTTACAAAGGAAAACATAGATCCAGAAGAAACAATAGTGATATTTAATACCGGCGCAGTTCAAAAATATGTAGAGGTAATGCAAACGGATATTCCAACGCTGGACCACACTAAGCCGATCGATTGGTCGCGTTTTGAAATTAAGGCGAAATAAACTTATGGCACAAGGCGTACGGCATATTTGCGGAGGATGTGGACATGCTATTGAAGCGTGGTCGGATGGTAATCCTTATTACATCGACAAGGCGGGAGATAAACAGTACGCTTATCATCCCGATCACGAACTCCTTGCGAAATGTATAGGCAATGATTCTCCTCATCTGTGTTTGTCATGCGGGTTCGAGTTCATGGTGGATTCAAACGATCCAGTTGCAAATTGCCCTAAGTGCAAAACTGGTGAGATTGCGTGTACTTATGATTTAGATAACAAACAGTGTCCTTTTTGCAAAGAGGGTGTATTTAATATTGACCCGGATTTATTTGCAATCTCATGATGCAATAGCTCGTTCCCTATCACAGGCAAACAAAGGTGTCAGGATGAATTAGAATTTACATCAATCAGTAATTTGAAATTCGAGGACCGCTCTGTCCACTACCCAGGGACTAAACAAATCATCATGACACCTTTGATATGACACCTTTATTAAGCAAGCATCGCAAAATAGAAATAGCCTACGGATCAGTAGTCATTGCCGTTGTGGTGTTTGTGTTATCATCACTACGCTTCTTCGTTCATTATTATCCGATTGAACTCTTTCACCATTTTCAAGTCCAGTATTTCATAGCTTCAGTGGTTATTTTGATTGTTCTCGCAGCGCTTCGCCGTTGGCGATTTGTGATTATTGCAATCGCTGCGGTTATCGTTTCCAGCTCTGCTGTAATTCCACTATGGTTTCGACCACATGATGTTGATTCAAGTACCACAGCCACTCAACTGACAAGCACAATTAGAATCCTTCATGCAAATGTTCTTTCGAGCAACGCTGATCATGCAAAGCTAATTGATTTGATCAACCGGGAAAAACCAGATCTTGTCATGCTTCAGGAAATAAATAGCCATTGGGTAAAAGCTTTGACGCCATTGGAAAACGATTATCCATATAAATGTATAGCTGCTCGCGATGATAACTTTGGCATAGCGATCTTCAGTCGAACTCCTTTACATGCTACGGTTGTGCAACAATTTGGCAGTGCGAATTTTCCAAGCATCACGTTTCAGATACAAATTGATAATACTTTTGTGGATGTTATTTCTACTCACCCCATGCCACCGGTTTCTGCAGATGCCATGGCATCACACAATGAACAGCTGCTGGCAGTCGCAGCTTTTGCTGAGGGGCGAGAGAACCCATTGATAGTCGTTGGTGATCTGAATACTACGATGTGGACAGGTCCATACAATAACCTGTGCGAGAAGCTCAACTTAACTAATGCACGTAAAGGTTTTGGGATCCTGCCAGGTTGGCCAACGAGTTTGCCAGGCATTATGCGCATACCAATCGATCATTGCCTGGTGAGCGATGAGGTTTTTATTAGTGATTGCAGGCTCGGTTCTGAAATTGGCTCGGATCATTTGCCACTGATCATAGATTTTCAGATCCGTAGGTGAAAAATTAACAGTGGCGGCAATACTAACTCTGTTTGGTAATACCGATTTTCTCGTATTACCTGATTAGTATGCACAAAGTAAAGCAATATTTGCTAGCGAGAGTATGTTATCATTTACAGACTCGGGTTAAATGCTTTGCCAAAATGGAGAATGAGCAATGATGAGAAGGAAGATCACACATATCACAGGCCTGCTCACAGTTTTGATCTTGGTCTGGCCGGTCGTAGCCGACCCCGGCAAACCGGTCGCTGTCCGATGGTGGGGCCAAGCCTTTGTCACAATCGAAACCTATTGGAACCTGACTATTGCAATTGATCCATATGCAACGAGCATTGGTTACGATGATCCCAAAATTACTGCTGATGTCGTACTGGTCACCCACAACCACCGTGATCACAGCAATGTCAGCTTGCTTGGTAAAGGCGCAACAGCCGTGATCGGCCTCGATAATAAGAGTAATGTAGCGTCGATTGACATGGTGCTCGATCGTCTGCCCAATCAAGATAAGCCGACGTTGACTGCGTTCTCACCCAGTGCTGAGTATTCTATTCATGCAGTTCGCTTCCGTAGCATCACATCATTTCATGATGATCAGTCCGGAAGCCGCCGTGGCAACAACGCTATGTTCCTCATCCAAGCCGATGGGGTGCGCATCCTCCATTGCGGCGATCTGGGGCAAACGAAACTAACCGAAGATCAGCTTGGCCTGATTGGACAAGTTGATGTGCTGCTCATTCCTGTTGGTGGCGTTTACACAGTTGATGGCAAGCAGGCGGCCGCAATAGTAGCTCAGATCAGCCCGCGATATGTAGTTCCCATCCATTACAAAACGCCACAGCTTACGATCCCGCTTAATACTGATGAAGAGTTTCTCAAGGCGTTGTCAAGCAAATACGAGCGCAAAACCCCTGTGGGTAATACCTTGGCCGTTGCGCATAACCTGGCTGGGTCTGATGAGAGTCTGCAAGTCGTCACATTGCATACGCGCCCGTGGAAGATGCCTAATGAATTGGCTGAGCTTTTTAAGCGCAAGGATGCTGCCAACCGCAAATCACAAGAAGTGTTTGCCAAGTTAAGCACCAAGCAGATGAACCATAGGCCTTCAAATGGCACGCACACCCCGCGCTGGAACGCAGAGCACATGATGGGTCGCGAACTCGGGTTTTTCTCGAAGATTTACAACAGCGTCGATCCAGCAATCCCCTCTATCAACCTCAACCCCAAGCAGATGCCGGCTGACTATGTCGCTGCTCATCCGGATTGGGACGGTAAGGAAGAGGCCCGGCAGATGCAGCGTGTAATTTCCTTCACCCGCCGCTTCGCCTATTTATTCGATGGGATTACATTAGAAACAAAACCACCCGGCAGTTGGTGGACTGTCCGCGGCCTTCTCGAACAGATGCAGCGCCATTACGGTGAGCATACATCAAATGTGAAAGACAAATTCGAGTTGCCGGATTGGCCGGGGGAATGATGCCTAAGATTTGTGCGGAGTCGTGACGTATTTTTTATGTGTGAGGAAAACAAAGGTGTCAGGTTGAATTAATTGGGATTAAGGAAAGGGTTCCAAGTGTTCACGCGCCGCGGAAACCCGTGTCTTACTCTCGATAGTATTCCAACACTGGTTTCACAAAGCCGGAACCCCGGAACTCCAGGACCCCGGAACCAGTGGCACCATTCGTTTACTTTGTAGGTTAAACAATTGCCACCATTAGCCCCCGGCTCTGCTGGGTTCGGGCGAAGGGAAGTGTGAATACGATTTAACACGTTCGGTCCCGGGTGAAATCCGGAGCTAATGGCATGAGCAAGATCCCCAATGCTATACATTTCACAATTTCGACTTTTCGAGGGAGATTAAGGGGACAGGCTACTTAATGTAGCATTAAAGTAGCCTGTCCCCTTTTACTCTACTTACCGCCGAGCTGTAACGTTACGAACAGTGCTAGCCAGACTGCGTCAAGGAAGTGCCAGTACATTGCGGCGTATCTTACGCCGGGATAGTAGGTTGGGGTGTATCTGCCACTTGTCGCTCTGAGTGCGACGATTACAAGCGGGATTAATCCGCCGATTATGTGTGCAGCGTGTATGCCTGTCAGCACATAGAAACTTGCCAGCAGATAGCGAGCTTCTATTGAACTTGCAGCTACAGCAAGCGGCAAAGACCACTGTACCCAGCAGCGAGTTTGAATGGCTAAGAAAACAATCCCTAGAATCGCAGTAAGGATCACGCCTAGCTTTAGTTTATTTGTATTACCGCTGCGCAGGCCCAGGACCGCCCAGTGGATAGTTCCGCTACTAATTAATAGTACCAAAGTGCTAGCCCACAAACCCGAGGGCAAATTTGGCAGATCAAGTAGTGCATCGTCCTCAATACTTATCAAGACCAGCCAGTGCGCCAGGATAAACGATGCAAATAGTACCGCAAGTGCAGCCAAGAAAAACCAGAACCCCAAGGTCCCTGCAGAGAACCCGGCCTCACGATCATCAAACGGCGAATTTCTTAAAGAAGAGGCTGGCATCAGCACTATTCCACTGTCGCAAGTTCCTCAAGCTTAATTTTAACTTTTGGCGCATCGCCTGCATCAATATCAGGCGCATATTCATGTGTGTCTAGAAGCGCAAAGGATATAAACAAGACCACAAATGCCATTGAGATAATAAACACGATCCCGTTAAATGGCCGGTCATAACGAAGGTGCATAAAAAACAGCACCACCAATGAACCTTTAATTAGTGCAATTACAAGTGCTATCACAATATTGTAATTGCCAAAGTCCATGCCAGCGGTCCAGACTGTAATCCCAGTAAGGATCAGCAGTGCTATACCGGTAGTAAGAAGTATGCGAACCGGAACTATGTGCCCGACGCTTTCATGCTGATTATTATGCGAAGAATCGCTACTCATATTTCTTGCCTAGTACCAAGTGCCTTCCTATATCAGATAAAAAAGCGGGAAAAGGAAAATCCATATTAGATCAACAATGTGCCAATACAAACCGCCCAGATCAATGGGTGTGAAATAAGCCGGTCCGAAGTGACCTTTTATTGATCTTACTAATAACCATGTAATAAGGAATATGCCTAACAAAACGTGTATTCCATGCAGACCCGTCATCAGAAAATAAATTGTAAAGAACATGTGTGCGTTTGCAGGTCGGTCCTGTCGCTGCAAAGCATGAACCTCATGTTTAGATTCGCTGTGCTGTGTATCGGGGTTAAGCACAGCTCTATCTATTCCAGTTGGACTGCTCGCAGGTGGGAGAACTGCTGAAAGCTCAACATTAATATCCGCTGGAAGCCCTAACTGGGCTGCTGTCTTTGCCGATGTTGGCGGAACTGGTGGTACAAGTGGTACTGATCCAACTACTATAGTCTCATCGTTCCATGTGTGTGAGCTTTCGGAAGGCTTATCATAAAACGCTGGTCCGGGAAACCATCCTTCTTCAAATTTGTGTGAATACTCATCGTACTTAATTCCAAGAAAACCGAACGCACCCGCAAGCGTAAGCACCAAACCGATGATTAAACCTTTTTGATTGCCTCTCTGAGCTGCGGTTACTGCGAAGGCCATGGTGAAACTGCTTGCAATAAGCACGACGGTATTAATCGCTCCCCATGTAGTGTCGAGGAATTCGCTGCCGAACTTAAACAGTTCCGGGTGGTTACCGCGCCAGACTGAGTAACCTACGAACAGTCCACCAAATAGCAGTACTTCGGTAGCCAGGAACAGCCACATCCCCAACTTGCCAGCTTCAAACTGCTGGCTGGGTGTATCCCAATGATGAGCAAGGAAGTCCGGATGCTTGTTTGTGTGTGTATCAGTAACGTTCATAAAACAAAATCACTTAATTAGATATGCTATTAATTACTCTTCACCTGGGTGTTTTACATCGGCACGCCAACGATAGCCTTGCTCGGATTCATCCCACTCTAAAACGCTGTAGTCATAACAATCGCCAACCGTTGGGGGCTTGGAAAAGTTGTCGTGTGGCGGAGGCGAAGCACATTGCCATTCCAAACTGCGCCCACCCCACGGATTTGCCGGGGCGCGTTTACCCTTAAACAATGAATGAAGCAGATAGATCGCTACAAGGATAAAGCCGAAGCCTGTCAGGAACGCACCGATCGATGACCACCAGTGGTACTGTGCAAACAATTCAGTCTGAGCTAGGCTCCAGTTCTCACCTGAATAATCCTGATAACGGCGAGGCATACCTTTGCTACCCAGCATGAACTGTGTGAAAAACGTCAAGTTAAACCCAATGAATACCATTGTGAAGGCGATTCGCCCCCAGAATTCCGAATACATCTTCCCGGTCATCTTGGGCCACCAATGATGCAGCCCGCCGATCATGGCGATTATTGAGCCTCCCATCATTGTGTAATGAAAATGCGCTACAACGAAATAGGTATCGTGCAGGTGAATATCTGTAGCCAGGGCACCCAGGTGCAGGCCGGTCAATCCCGAAATCGTAAACAAGACTATAAACGCCAGCGCATAAAGCATGGGTGTATTAAGGCTGATCGACCCCTTATAAAGAGTGGCAATCCAATTGAATACTTTTATCGCAGAGGGAATTGCCACACTAAAAGTAATCGCGGAAAATATCACGTTCATCAATGGCGATTGGCTGGAGACGAACATGTGATGTCCCCAAACAATAAAGCTGAAGATGGCTATTGCAACCGAGCTGAATGCAATGAACTTGTAGCCGAAAATATGTTTGTGGCTATGAACGGAAATCAGCTCACTGATAATGCCCATGGCTGGCAAGATCATGATGTAAACAGCTGGATGCGAATAGAACCAGAAAAAGTGCTGAAAGAGAACGGGATCGCCACCATAGGCCGGATCGAAGATCCCGATATGGAACATTCTTTCCATGGCTAATAGTAAAACGGTAATGCCGATGACCGGCGTGGCCATGACCTGCAGAATGCCGGTGGCATATATGGCCCAAAGAAATAGGGGCATACGGAACCAGGTCATCCCCGGCGGGCGCAGTCTGTGGATGGTCACGATGAAGTTGATACCGGTGAAGATTGAGCTAAAGCCAAGAACAAATATGGCAAATGTAACAGGAAGAATCCCATCCATGTTGGAACCGCTAGAGCTATAAGGCACATAGATAGTCCAGCCAGTATCTACACCACCAAAGAAAACCGATGACACCGCAAGCACCGCGCCGGTTACCCAGAGGTAATAGCTGAACAGATTCAGCCTGGGGAATGCAACATCTTTGGCGCCAAGCATGATGGGCAAGACGAAGTTGCCTAGTGCTGCTGGAACACTTGGGATAATAACAAGAAACACCATGATGACCCCGTGCATGGTAAACATGACGTTGTAAGTATCTGGATTTTCAAAAAGCTTGCCCGGGAACATCAATTCCGCGCGCACAAGCATTGCAAACAACCCGCCAAAGAAGAACGCTGTAAGGATTGAACATAGGTACATGACCCCGATGCGCTTATGATCCAGCGTGCCCAGCCAGGACATAATGCCTGTTGAGTGCGTGAGATAATTATCAACTTGCGGCGGATCTTGCGAAGGAATTGGATTGCTTGTGTCACTAGTAGTCATTTTATTGCGGCTCAGCAGCCTCCTCAACAATTTCTGATCGCTTAACAGATATCAACTTGCCATCTGAATCTTTCAATTCAGGTAATCTTTTAATAAATTCAATCAATGCCAATACTTTTCGATCCCCAAGTTGTCTGCCAAGTCCGGGGGGCATGGATCTTGGGTACGCCTTATCGCTGTCTGAAGCTGCGATTTGATCACCCGGGCTGAGAATCGACTTCAGCAGATATTGTTCATCCACCTTTACCGAGCTTCCATCTGCTAATTTACGTGTGCCGCCATCCTTGAACTTGTTATGGGTTTCCAGGAACGAAGGACCGATCAACGCTTTCCCATCTGTGGTATGACAAGCAGAGCACAGGTTATATAACAACCTGCCAGCCATGTGCAGCTTCTCATCCGGGACCTTGTCAATCCAGGTATTCAGTTCTTCAATTACTTCTTCAAATTCAACTGCATTGTAAGCGATAACTTTTCCCACCATTTGCGAATGTTCTGTTCCACAATACTCCGCACAGTAAAGTGGATATTCACCTTCTTGAATGGCTTGGAACCAAATAAACGTATTCTTGCCGGGTACAGCATCCATCTTTACCCGGAATGCTGGGATAAAAAGTGCGTGGAGCACATCATCTGAGCGCAGGTTAATCTTGACAGGCACGCCCACCGGCACATGCAAAACGCTATCAAAATCTTGCGCGCCGTTGGGATATGTAAAGGTCCAAGACCATTGACGCGCCATTGCCTCGATTTCGTAAGAATTTTCAGGAGGCGTAATGATTCTGACATACCCTTGCAAACCCAGGAAGAAAATCAAAATGACAAGAATTATTGGTATGCCCGTCCATGTAAGCTCTAAAATAGTGTTATGAGTAGCGCCTCCAGTATCAGCAACATGTTCCTTGCGTCGATATTTGAAGCAAAAGATCACCATCAGCGCCACGATCAGCACAAAGAAAAATATGCAGATTTGGGTTATGACGTTAAATACAAAATCCACTTCCGTAGCTACTGATGAACCCGGTTCAGGAAACCAGAAACCACCGCCGGTACGTCCAGTTTGTGCTATTAGCGATGATGCCAATAAGAGGAGGCTCATGCTTGCACACCTCCCACTGCGAGCTTATGTTTTTTAACTTTAAGTTCATGTCGCCACAACATACCCAGGCCGAACAGAGTTATTATAATTGTTGCAGCTGCGCCCAAAGCCATGACTTTTCGCGCAGCTATAACGTATTTCCCTGCTGATGGATCAAATGTTGAACACCATAGAACAACACGATCCCAGCTCGAACCGATTGAGCCTGCCGAGGCCTCGATAAGGGCTTTATCCATGGTTTGAGCTTCTGGCATCATGGTATTGAGATATCTTGAAATGCGACCCTCCGGCGTAACAATAATTATGCTAGCACCATGGGCGTAGTCACTTGTGCGCTCTATATACTTAAAACCAAATCCCAGTGAATCGGTTAGCGACTTGATGCTTTGTTTATCACCGGTAAGAAAATGCCAACCATCTTCTGCAGACTCACGCTCATAGGCGCCCAGATAGGCAGTCTTTTTAACTTGGGCCAGGCGATAGTTTTCTTCATGATTAATTGAGAATGTAATAACCTGAAAGTCCTTACCCGCCGACCACTCGAGTTCCTTCATGGCAGCGGTTAAGCCGTTTAATGTTTCAGTGCAAAGATTTCTGCATCTGTAAAACACGGGAGTAATAATTACCGGCCTGGTGCTATCAAAGTATTCACCAAGCTTTATGGTTTTTCCAGTTTCATCCTTAAATTCAAGATCAAGGGGGATCTGACCACTAAGCTTTTCAGTTATTCCCACACCTTCTGGCGGTTCGGCATCGCTTTGACTTGGCGTTTGCGCGTAAGCCCCGGAACCCCATGAACTAGTAACTGCAAAGAGAATAGCGCTTGCAACCAAGCGTTGCAGACGGACAAACTTTCTGGTTTTAAAGCTCCTAATCATCATCAATCACCCTGCATGTCGAAGGCTGACGCCTGGGCGCCGCCATGTTGCTCTATTACTAACTGGACCGCTCTATCGATGGGAATTGCTAAATACCGCTTAATCTCTCCACTTTCATCTTCGCGCTCAACCCAATGAGGGGTATTGCTTAGAACCTGCAATTGCTTAGCGCGAAGCTTCTTGACATCAATTCGCGGCTGTTCAGTAAACACTTCCTTTACCTCGGATGCCTTTACATTGTAATAAAGCGCAACAGTTGCCAGAACGGTTACAACCAACAAAACCGTACCAACCAAACCAATCATCCAGGTATACCCAGCAGATGGATCCTCGTGATCGTGTATGTTGTGTTCGTAGTGTGTACTCATCATTAAACCGCTTAAAGTAACTGTCTTGTCAAGCCAAAGGATTATTGCCAAAAGTCGGAAATCCGCTAAGGTGGACTTGGCTGCTTTACTTAAATATTTTCATAAGCCAGGGACTCATATAATCGAGGATCGTGTTCAGGGATAAGCGCTTGATTGCGTAAGGCAAATGCAGCTCCACCGAACATTAAACATGCAAACCCAAGCCAAAGTGTCAGGTCAAAGAACTGAAAACTCAGATCATATTCAGCTGCGTACTGCGAAACTGGGAAATCTATTGAAAGAGCTTCATAACTAGTAGCCTCAGCGAACATCTCCATTGGAATAGAAGGCATGGTTAGCCAATACATATCAACATAGTGTATGGCAAACAACCAAAGACATGCCGAAACCAGCATAATCTTAAACCGCTTAGGATGTTTTGAAAGCAATACAATAAACGGCACAAAAAAGTGACCGAAGATTATCAGATAACTTAACCATTTCCATGAGCCGAGTTGGCGTATCATAAACCAGGTAGTTTCTTCAGGAATGTTGGCGTACCAAATCAGCATGTACTGGCTATAGCCAATATATGCCCAGAAAATTATGCCAAAGGCGAAGAGGAACTTGCCCATCTCTTGATGATGCTCTGTTGTTATCGATTGTGTAACGCGGCCTGTTTTCTGCAGGAAGCTGACCATTAAGATCAAGGTGGCTCCGAAGCCGCAGCAGCTTGCAGCAAAGAAATATACGCCGAACATCGTGCTGAACCATGCATACTCCAGAGTCATGATCCAATCAATTGCTGCGTAGGATTGTGTAAAGGCGTAAAGAAGCATTGCTGGAGCAGCTATCGTTTGCATTCGGGTTGTGGTTTTGGCGTCACCAGTTGTATCTTGTGCAATTGAATTGCCAACGAAGAAACGAGCGAGCACGAACCAAATCACAAAGTATGCCGCCGCCCGCAGTGTCCAGAACATGGGGTTCAAGTACGCATCTTTATATTCGAGCATTGCTTGCTCTGGGGAACCCTCAGGCAATGCATCTGCACCCACCGTCCAGTGATAAAGCTCGTGCGCGTTACCTGTCCAGACAAGAACAATAATTGGAATGAAACCAATCCATATCCACTTAAGATTCGCTACCAATCCTTCACTAATACGCCTAACTACCACGCTCCAACCTGCCCGAGTTAGATGCTGAAGTATTGTGAAGAATAACGCGCCCAGGCAAATGCTCAGCACAAAGAAGTACGCAACCAAGTAGGCGCGCCAAAATCTTGCGGAGTCATCGCCCATTAACTTACTAAGTCCGTAACTGCCCGCAATTAGCAAAATCCCAAGTCCGCCAAGGCGCATATACAGCTTGGGACCCAGTTCGCCCAGATATCTGTTTTCATTTGGTAATGCGCTTGCTGCTGCCACGTTTAATTAGGCTCCTTAAAGAGCTTGATAGTCGGTAGGTCACGTCGTTGATCTGCCGGAAGGTCGTTAAGGTTTGCATCCTGACTTTTCTGCAAAGCTTTGACATAGGCAACGATGGCCCAGCGATCCGCCAGGGGTATTTGTGCTGCGTAACCAGACATAGTTCTTACACCGTTGGTTATCGTATTGAAAAGCTGCCCAATTGGCTGTTCACTAATGAGCTGTTCGTGCAGACTTTTGGGCTGCACCCAGGTAGAGCCTTTGACAACTGCCGGATCTGAATTTTCTAAAATTTCCTGTGCGCGCTTGTTAACCATGCCGTCGCCATAGCCTGCATAGCCGTGGCAGGGAGTACAGTAGATATTAAAGCGTGCGCGCCCACGTTGTAATAGATCCATATCCACACGAACTTGTGCGGGGAAAGTAGTCGCCCAAGCATCGTTAACTACACCGAGGTTGTAATGACTATCCTCTTTAAGATTGCCACGTGCAACCGTACCAGCCACGGGTGGACGCATAGCTCGCCCATCTAAGAATAAATCATTTGAGTGCTGGGCTCTGAACTTCGGTTGATTGTCCATATCCTGGACAAAATGAATGCGTGGTTTCTTGGTGGACATTGATCTTGCTGTTGCTGCTAAAGCCAACGGGATCATTGCCACCGTTATCACTACTGTAACTATAAAGATCACAACTTTAATCATGGCTAAGCTGGGACCTCCTCGACTGCTGTTGCGCCTAACGATGTGAGCATTTCCGCAGTCTTTTCTTGGTAAAAATTAGGATCACGCGCTTCAATCACGATGAAGAATCGATCATCAGTCACACGTGCAAAACGCTTAACGTTAAAACACGGGTGATAGAACTGTGGCAACTTATTTAATACAAACATGAAAACAACACAGCTAATCGCAGCAAGCAGAATGGTTAACTCGAACATTACGGGAATCCATGTGGGGATACTTGCAAACGGTTTGCCGCTGACTAGAAATGCGTAACCCGTAACCGTAATTGGACCGCTCCAAAGTTCAAGGGTCGCTGCGTTAGTATACCATTGCAAGAGAGCGCCGAGAATTGCACCGGTAATGCCCGCTCCCAAAACAATCCACGGCAATATTGTGGGGCGAACACCCATAGCTTTATCCAAACCATGTACCGGAAACGGCACGCAGCAATCCCACCACTTATATCCTGCTTCGTTGACTTTCTTAGCCGCACTAAGAATTGCGCCAGGAGTTTCAAACTCTGCCAATAAGCCAAACATCTTTACTTCAGATGATTCGCTATTTTTGCTCTTATCACCGATCGCTTGCATGGTTTCTTTAGCCATGGTTGTTCCTGAATCATTCATCAGTGATCACCTCCATGGTCAGCATGCGGATTAGCCTGTGGCATCACGGCTTTAACTTCCGCAATGGCAATTACAGGCAAGAAGCGGATGAAGAGTAAGAACAGTGTCAAGAACAATCCGAAGCTGCCGGCAAACATTACAAGATCAACCCAGGTTGGCGTAAAGTAATCCCAACTAGATGGCAGGAAGTCCTGCGTTAGTGAAGTAACAATAATCACGAAGCGCTCGAACCACATGCCTACATTTACCAGCAAACTCGCAATAAACATGATTAGAATGCTTTGGCGAGCCTTCCTGAACCAGAAAATCTGCGGCACAATTACGTTACACGAAACCATGATCCAGTAGGCCCAGGCGTATTGCCCGAAGGCGCGGTTTACAAACGCAAACGATTCGTACATGGATCCGCTATACCAGGCTGTGAAGAACTCCATTGCGTAGGCATAACCCACCATAGAACCCGTCACCAGAATGATCTTGTTCATATTCTCCAGGTGACGCATGGTGATGAAGTCTTTAAGACCCCACCACTGCCGGGCAGGAATTGCCAACGTCATAACCATGGCAAATCCACTAAAAATCGCACCAGCAACAAAGTAAGGCGGGAAAATTGTGGTATGCCAACCTGGAAGTTGTGCTACTGCAAAGTCAAACGACACCACAGAGTGAACCGACAGAACCAGAGGCGTCGCCAAAGCTGCAAGTAATAAATAAGCTCGCTCATAACGATGCCAATGCCGCATACTTCCGCGCCAACCAAGCGCAAATATGCCATAGGCGATGGCTTTGAATTTCGTTGTTGCTCGATCGCGCAAAGTCGCTAAATCGGGCACCATTCCCACATACCAAAACAGCAGTGACACGGTGAAGTAAGTACCGACGGCAAACACATCCCAAAGCAGCGGGCTTCTAAACTGTGGCCACATCTCCATTTGGTTGGGAATTGGAAACAGCCAATAAGTAACCCATACGCGGCCGACGTGAATGCCCGGATACATACCCGCACAAATAACCGCAAAGATCGTCATAGCCTCAGCGAAGCGATTGATTGCGGTGCGCCATTTTTGCCGAAACAAAAACAAGATCGCTGAGATCAATGTTCCTGCGTGTCCGATTCCAACCCAGAACACGAAGTTGACTATTGGGAAGCCCCACATGGCTGGATTCTGGTTACCCCAAACACCAACACCCGTCCAGAACAAATAGCCGATGAGAATTCCAAGTATTCCAAGGAAAGTTGAGGAAATTGCAAAGCAGATATACCAAGCGCGCGGCGGCCGACGTCGCTCATTGACATTACAAATAGTGTTGGTCACAGATGCAAAGTCATCGTGGCCTAGCACCAATGGTGAGCGCTTCGTAGGGTCGTCGAGCGTGTTGTCAATCGGCAACGTCGTCATCCGCTATGTGATCCCCCAGAATGGTCATCAGCTGCGTGCCCATTTAAAGAATGTGCAGGGTTACGCAGCTTGGCCATATATCTTGTCCGAGCTTTGGGGTTAATCTCTTCTAACATTTCATAAGTACGATGGTGAGCATGACGTTGAGTAACTCGACTAGTTGGATCGTTAAGATCTCCAAACACAATTGCATTTGCTGGGCACGCCTGTTCACAAGCGGTCTTGATAGTTCCATCAGCAATTGGCACGTGCACAAGATCTTGGCTGTGTTTGGAATTAACCAAATTGTTCTTAGCATTGATCTTGGCTTCAGCGATTCGCTGTGTGCAGTATGTGCATTTTTCCATCACGCCGCGACTGCGTACGGTAACTTCAGGATTAAATTGCAACTGCTGCAATATATTGGTATCTGATTGTGGACGTGTGTAATAGCTAGGCTTGACAGCCATTATGCCACCATCACGCACCGGTTCACGAACTTGATAATCAAAGAAGTTAAATCGCCTCACCTTGTAGGCACAGTTGTTGGAGCAGTATCGCGTACCAATGCAGCGATTGTAAACCATCACGTTAATGCCATCGCGATCGTGTGTTGTCGCTGCCACCGGACACACTTGCTCGCAAGCTGCATTCTCACACTGCATGCAAGGGACAGGCTGCAATGCAACGGATTCCGGAGTCTGCGCATCAGTACCCTTAAAGTAACGATCGACACGAATCCAATGCATCTCCCGGCCCCGCATTACCTGATCCTTGCCCACAATGGGAATGTTGTTTTCCGCCTGGCAAGCAACTACACAAGCGCTGCAACCCGTGCATGATGAAAGATCAATAGACATGGCCCATCGATAATTCGCACCTGTTAGGTTGCCTTCCTCCCACAACGAAAGTCGATGCGGCACGTGAACTGCATGCTTCACAAAATCAGGTTCTTTTTTGTAATGCTCTAGAGTTGATTCGCGGAAAATCGTTGGCAGGCGTTTCTGCAAACCTTTGCCGCCACTGGTATCTACTGCGTGATGGTGCTGCGTTGTTGCCAGTTTGTACTTGCCGCTGACTTTAGTGATAGTTGCGCTGCTGACAAAACCCATCGCATCCGATCGACGCAACTTATAAAAATTAAAACCTGCGCCCTCAGCAATTCGACCAACCTGCGAGCGGCCATAACCAAGTGCCAGCGTTGCGGATTGCGGGTGTTGGCCGGGCGATACTAATACTGCTGCTGTTACTTTACTGCCATCAACCAGGGACACATCCACCATGTCCCCACTGGCGACAGAAAAACTTTCCGCAGCTTTCGGCCCCAATATGACCGCATTATCCCAGGTGAGTTTGGTCAAGGGGTCAGGTAATTCCTGCAACCAACCGTTATTTGCGAATCGTCCATCATAAACAGAAGCATCCGCAGCAAATACTAACTCAAGGCCTGTCGATCCTTTGGTAGAGTCACCGCGTGATGAAGAAAGAATTAGTTTGCCAACTTCTTCTTGTATTACCGTTGGAGATACTGTTGGGTAAGCGCTGCCGGTTACAAATCCATCATGTAAAATACGTCGCCAATGACGCTCAAAGTCTTTATCGCCCGCCACGCCGCCGATTGCTCTGCGAACCAGATCGTAACCAGCTTTAATATCATCATTAATAATCTGTGCTAATAATTCAATGCAGCTTTTTCCGCCAAATAGAGGCTGAATCAGCGGTTGAGTTAATCCAATGGTTCCATCATAAGCTCGCGCATCCCCCCACGCCTCAAGGTAGTGTGCGCGTGGCAAATGCCAATTGCATAGCTTGGAAGTTTCATCAACGTAATGGCTTAGATGTACTGTATTGGCAACCGAGCTGAGTTTGCTGGCAAAGTCCAGGTCCGCAGGTGCGTTATATGCAGGATTACCGCCTAGGATTACCAGGGTATCGACAGATTTTGCATCAATTTCACTTACCAAGTCCGCAAGCGCTGCTGCATGTGGTTGGCTATCGGGGCGAGTAGTATAAGTAACGGTTTTGCCAACATTACCCAGATGCTGGTTAATCAGATGGACAAGCGCATGAACTGAAGCGGGTTGTCTGGGTCCAGCAATAACTAAGCTTTCGCCATGATGAGCTTTTAGATCTTTTGCAATTTGCTCAATTAGAGACTTATCAATATCCGACGAACTAACCCAAATAGCCGCTTCGGGAATCAATGCTTTGGCAATCTCACCCGTTGCAGCAGCGATATCACTACTTCTGATTGCCAGGCGATGATCTGCATTTGCGCCGGTTAAGCTGTAACCACTTTCAAGAACGTAAAGCCGATTCATCGACTTGTCAGGCCCATCCGCCCGCCGCCCTGATGCGAAATCGCGTGTGTATTTTACAGCTGCTGGATGCAGTAATAGAAAATCGCTATCAAGCGAAACGATTATCTTGGCTTTGTCAAAGTGATATTGAGCGCGATACTCCGTGCCAAAAGCGACGCGCATTCCCTGCACTTCATTATCATTGTTCAGAGGTTCATACATGAACCACTTGGCCATGGGGAAGTTGGCGAGAAGCCTCCTTTTCATGTCCAGAACGGTAGGTGAAGCTGTGGCCTCGCTTAGTATGCAAAGCCCTTTGCCTGATGCTTCATCTAAAGCCTTAAAGTGGCCATCCGCCCAACTGTTAAACTTATCCCATTTTGATTCGCTAAGCTCTGAGCCACCGCCACCCTTCTTCACAACTCTACTGCGGTCAGGATCATAAAGATCTAAAACACTTGCCTGTGACCATGAATCCGTTGACCCTTGATTGATTGGGTGCTGCGGATTTCCTTCGATCTTGATAGGTCGGCCGTCGTAGCTTGTTGCTAATAAGCCATGGCCGACTCCGCCCAATTCCATAGTCGTAGCAAATTGTTCAGGTACGCCGGGCAATCTTCCCTGGGGACGACTTGCATAAGGTGCGATAGTTTCTTCTGGCCATCTTCTGCATCCTTGCAGACCAAGACCCGCAAGTGCGAACGAAGCCCCCATTATTTTCAGGAAATCGCGGCGCTCATTTGAATCAAGCATCTCGCTGGCGCCTGCGGGAAACTCACGATACATAAACTCCCGAAACTCTTGCGTATCTGCAAGTTCATCCAGGCTTCGCCAGTAGGTATTTGATGGGGGCTTTGACTGCACTTTTTGATCTACCGATGGCATGTTGAGCAATCCTGCGAAGGTGAAATGTTGTTGTGTTTAAGCCAAAATTCTGAATAATCTTCAAATGTTTTGAACTGAGCTTTAGCTGCAGAATCATCCTCGAATCTCCAGCCAAGATCAGTGACAGTTAATGGATCACGCACCCGCCCTTGTGGTTTGCGGTGACAATCTAAGCACCACCCCATGTTGAGAGGTTTCTCTTGCTTAATTTCTTCCATCTTGTCAACGCGTCCATGGCACTCCACACAGCTAACGCCGCGATTAACGTGAGCAGAGTGATTGAAGTAGGCATAGTCAGGAAGATCGTGTACGCGCTTCCATTTGACAGGCATACCTGTTGCGTAACTATCGAATAAAGCTGTCAGATTTATGCTTTCCTTATAAACCTGTGTGTGACAATTCATGCAAGTTTGTGTTGGTGGAATCGCAGCCTTAGCTGCGACTTCAACTGTGTTGTGACAGTACCTGCAATCTATGCCGAGCTGCCCTACATGGATGCGATGACTGTAAGGCACAGGTTGCTCTGGTTGATAGCCAACATCCGTAGCAATCGGACTGAAGCCATAACTAACCAGAAAGAACGCATATACAGGCGCAGCAGCCCCTAATATGCCAACGCTTGGCAAGATGGCATTGCTCCATCGTGGAAAAACATAGTGGTAACGGCCCGTCACGTTAGGTTGTGCCTTTTTTCACAAAGTCCGAGATCGTATGGAAACCGCTGTTAAGTGTCAAGAACGATCTGCAACCTTGTGTACATGCTAATAACTACTTATTTGCGTCACAACAACAGCGCAAAGTACTGCGAGAAAACACTTTAAAAAAGGAGACGAATCTCCTTAAAACACCGATTCCCCCCATGCCCACATGCCAGATAAGCTTACAAATACACCGAACAATTCTTGAGATTTCGGCATGTTATGCGCCTTTTAGCCGCAGTTTTCATCGGCTGTGCGCTGGTATTGGGCTTTAGAGATTGATTATTGAGGCTCAATATGAGTAAAAACCTAATAACATATCTCCGGTTATGAACTTGTTGAATCATCGTGATATAGCTCATTGACCTGCGAAATCCCACTTGGTGAGCCGATGATCGTCAGTCGATCTTGCTCCTGGATTACTGTCCCGCCACGCGGCACAATAGTTGATCCACCTCGGTGAATAATCGCTACTAGACAGCCTTCAGGGATATTTAGCTCACGCAGAGGTCGGCCGATCATTGGTGCTGCTTTGCTATTGGCCTGAACATAAATTGAAGCAAACCTGTCATTGCGAAGCAGAATTTCCTTTAGCTGCTGCTCACCGCTAGCTTTAAGCCAATCATCAATGAAACTATCCTTACTAACCTGGCCAGCTAACTCCGCAAGAATTCGCAAATGCTGCCTGGGGTCTTCATCGGGACTTACAAGAAAGAATATAGCGTGAGTTAATTCCGATGAATGCACTTGCCCAAAAACGTCGCCGGTTGAAATTCTAATTCCGCTTTCACTGCGCACCAGAATCAACTGCGCTGAATCAATACCCGGCATACGCAGATGCGGTAGCGCAATGCCCCCAGTTACCGGAGTGGCGCCGGTCCGCGTTCCTTGCATGAACCCATCTAGAAGTGTCTGAGCTTCACACGGAAGACGCTTTGAAAGTAGTAACGAAGCACGTTGTGCTATCTCCTGGAAGGATGAACCAACCTCTGCGTCCATGGTGATGCTTCTGACAATTAGCTCATCAAACGGATCTTCTTCACGCAAGCCTTTTTCCTGCATTATCCCCCTTAATTCCCTATCTAAATCATCAAAGCGTCTCTGGCCTAAGCGGTCAAAAACGTGATAGATAGCGCCTTCTCTAGCAACTCGGTTGCGCGCGTAATACCTGAACCAAGCAATGCCAACAATGATTAAGCCTGCACTGAAAACAATGGATAACCAGCCCATTTCCGCAATAATTACCATGGGGCCAAAGATCCCTAATATCTGCATCCAAGGGTAAAACGGCGAGTGAAAGCCGGGATCATAAGACTCAATCTTGCTTTCGCGCATCACAATTACAGCTAGACATAGCAGCGCAAACATTACCAACTGAAAGGCACTGGCAAGCTTGGCAATTCTTGTTGGATCCAGTACTAACAGGAAAAAGAGAATCGCTGCCACAGTGACAAAAATCGACACAGTTGGCGTGCCGCGCTTACCAACCGTACTGAAAATTTTCGGAAGAATATGGTCACGACTCATTGCCATGGGATATCGAGATGCACTCATTATTCCAGCATTGGCGACGGCTGCAAAGGCTAACAACGCAGCTACGGTAACAAGGGCTTTACCCCACTTGGATGCAAATGATTCTGCAACATCAGCAACAGGTGTCAGCGAGCCAGCCAAATTCTCATCGCCTAATACACCAATCATCACACTCACACCAAGTGCGTAGACCAACACAGCCGTTCCTAGCGCCAGGAAAATCCCCAGAGGCAAATTTCGCTCTGGGTTCTTCACCTCCTCTGAAACGCTGGCGATATTTGTTACACCTACATAGCTAATAAAAACCAGCCCCGAAGCTGAGAGAATAGATGCTGATCCTTTATCAAAGAAGCCCGAAAAATTATCAAAGTTGATCGCAGTTGTGCCGTGGGCAATGAACCAGGTCAAAATCGCTAATAGCACGACTACCAAGAAAATCTGGAAAGTCCCCGTCTTCTTTGAACCCAGCAGATTGAGCGCACCAAAGAACAAAGCCAGGCCTACTGCGATAATTTGAAACGGCGCTTCCGGGAAGTACAAAGCGAGATATGCACCCATTCCCACCAATGCGAACGCAGACTTAAGCACCAACGCCAACCACGTTCCAAACCCGCCAATCGTTCCTGCCAGCGGTCCCAAGCTTCGATCTAGAAAGTAATAAGCCCCACCTGCACGAGGCATAGCTGTGGCTAACTCAACAATGCTGAACATTGCAGGCACTAATAGTGCAGCTGCAATCAAATAGCACAGAACAACCGCAGGCCCAGCTTCCGCTGCCGCCAGGCCGGGCAAGAGGAAGAAGCCAGCACTAAGCGTTGTGCCTGTAGCAATCGCATATACGCCAAATAGCGATAGTTCTTTCTTTAGTTTCTGATGTCCAGTTCCTACAGCCATTAACCCACAGCAACTCTCAGTTTGAGTTCATTTATACAACACCCTGCATCAAAGGCATTGAGATTGTACATTGCCCAATCAAAGCTCACTTGTGGCAAAGGTATTTAAGGTATTAATGTTCGACACCCACTGTCATCTCACTTTCAAACACTTTGCTGGCCGAGTCGACCAGGTTCTCGCCGATGCCAAAGCTGAGGGTGTAAACGGCGTAATCACCGTAGCCACAAGCTCTCACAACTCCTTACTAAGCTTAGATTTAGCCAAGCAATACGATTCGGTTTTCTGCTCAGCCGGGGCGCATCCTCTATATGCAGATGAACCTTGCGATTTCTCAATTATAGAGCAAGTCGCAAAACACCCTAAGTGCGTTGCCTGGGGAGAGTTAGGATTAGACAACCACTACGATAAACCTACAAGAAAACTCCAGGACAAGCTGCTTGAAGACCAGCTCGCATTCATTGAAGGGCAGCTAAAAGTTGGGATAACAAAGCCCATCATTGTTCACTGCCGCCAGGCTACGGATGAGCTGTTAGCAATTTTCAAGTCAGCTCCTTTTGATCCATCGAGATACGTTTTTCATTGTTTCAGCGAATCGCTGGATGATGCTCGCAAAATTCTGGATTTCGGCGCCTGGATCAGCTTTACGGGTATTGTCACATTCAAGAACGCACCAGAGGTAGCCGAGGCCGCCAAACTCGTGCCTGTGGATCGGATCATGGTCGAGACTGATTCTCCATATCTAACCCCCGAGCCTCACCGCAAAATCTTCCCAAATGAACCTAAGTATGTTGTCCATACTGCTCGCCACATAGCTAATCTACGCAGCGTAACCCCCAAGGATTTCGAGCAAACCCTGGACGCCAACGCCGAGCGCTTTTTCGGGCTTAAAACGAATTGATCATGACTTGTTTAGTAGAAAACTTCATGAAATTTAGCCTTGAATATCGTGGGAGGCTGTTACACTGGTATGCCTAGGTCATGGCGATCAACCCCTACGACGCCATATCGGGAAGTCTCATTTCAAGCAGAGAGGATGAAAGTGAAACACCTAATAATACTACTTGCAGCAGCAGCAACTCTAAGCAGCGCCCCAGCTTACGCCGACCTCGGTGATCAACTCTTCAAGCTCCTGCCAAACGACGGGGCGAAGAGGGCCCGGTTCGGCGTCTCCGTCGCGATCAGCGGCGCCACCGCCATCATCGGGGCCTACCACGACGACACCTCCGGCTCCGCATACCTCTTCGACACCACCACGGGTCAGCAGATCGCCAAGCTCCTGCCTAACGACCGCGGGCAGTTCGACAAATTTGGCATCTCGGTTGCGATCAGCGGCACCACCATCATCGTCGGGGCCTACGATGACGACGACAGCGGCTTGGACTCTGGCTCGGCATACCTCTTTGGCGCTGCTAGCCCTTCTGCGTGCCCGTAGGATCTTGAAGACAACGCAGTTGTGGGTGTGGCCGATCTGCTCTCGCTGCTTGTAAGTTGGGGCGCATGTCCGCCGAACGCGGACTGCTCCGCCGACTTCGATCGCGACGGCAACGTCAGCGTGTCTGACTTCCTTGACCTGCTCGCCAATTGGGGGCCGTGTGAGTAGAAGAAGGGGTCAGGAATCAGGTTGCTCGGAATCCGCCGAGGCGGGAGTCGGGAGTCAGGGAAGAGAAGAGATGAAAAGAGATGAAAAGACCCTCACCTCGCTTCGAGTCGCCTATGGAGACCCAACCCTCTCCCGGGAGGAGAGGGAGCAAGAAAATGGCATCGAGCGAAGAAGGCTTTTGGCGCAAGCGAATCGGAGCCTGCCTTTCTTGCCAAGCTCGAAGGCGACCCCATAGACATCGAGAAAATCCTTGATGCCAAGGCTTTGCGTATTTTCGGACCAAGAACAAATGGAGTCTGATCACTTTCGATTCAATGAAATAACTGCCAAATAGGCCAAGTAAAGCCTATTTACCTTTGATGGCTAAATAAATCTTCATTTACCTTGACAAACTTGTCACTTTTAGCCTTGGCGCAGAGTCAAGACAGGGTGTAATATCTCCTTGTCGAGTTTATATTCTCAATAGGTATATCTCGCTGATTTTGGGATAATCAGGCTCGCTAAATATCCGCAGCAAGAAGAGCGATGGCTGCGGTAATGGAGGAGAATCAATCCAGCTATAAACGGCTGGTCCTATAGGGTAATTACTACCGGGCGGTCATTGACCATTGGTGATCCATAGTGTTGTAAACATAAACATCGCCTAGTGGAAAAAGAGCAAAGGATAATCGAGTAGCTCCCTCGATTAAAAGATCGACATATACAAGCAGGAAGAGGAAGTATCATGAAGAAGCTAATCATCAGTAAACGTAACTGGCTTAGTGCATTTGCCAGTAAGGCAAAAACAACAATTGCGCTTGTTCTAGCAGCGACTTTTGCCTCGCTGGCAACTTCTACATCAGCAGGCCCTCCACCACAAACTGTTGCAAGGCAATGGAATGAAGCAATGCTTAATGCCATTCGCCATGATTACGCAAGGCCCACCGTCCACGCTCGTAATCTCTACCACGTTTCTGTGGCAATGTGGGATGCATGGGCGGTGTATAGCGCTGATGCGGATCAGATCATCTTTCACGAAAAATCTGATCAAATAGATAACTCATCTGCACGCAGAGAATCTATCAGCTTTGCTGCGTACCGGGTATTAAATGCTCGATTCGCAAAATCACCAGGCGCAGATATTACAATTCCCGTCTTCGATAACCTGATGGATACGCTTGGTTATGACAAATCATTTACAGGCACAGTAGGAAGTTCACCAGCAGCTATAGGCAACCGCTGCGCAATCGCAATCCTATCATTCGGCTTTAATGATGGCGCAAACGAACAAGGTGGATATGTAAACCAATATTACTACCCAGTCAACGAGCCACTACTTCCAGACTTCCCCGGCAACCCCGATTTAACCGAGCCCAACCGCTGGCAACCACTGGCATTGGAATGGTTCAAAGACCAAGGTGGTAATATAGACCCAGGCGGCTACCCAGAATTCCTCAGCCCCGAATGGGGAATCGTAACTTCATTCTCACTTAAAACTGAAGACTTGACTATTTACCAGCGTGATGGTTTTGACTATTGGGTATTCCACGATCCCGGACCGCCACCACACCTCGGCACTAAAACCGAATACTACTACAAATGGGGCAATGAGCAGGTCTCAATCTGGTCCAGTCATCTTGATGCAACCGATGGCGTAATGTGGGATATCTCACCTGCCACGATCGGAAATTCAATTCTACCTGATCCCGATGACTTTGAAGCCTTCTACGACCTCTTTAATGGTGGCGACTGGGGCACTGGTTACGATGTCAACCCTTATACTGGTAAGCCATACGCACCCCAAATTGTCCCACGAGGCGACTATGCAAGAATTCTCGCTGAATTCTGGGCGGATGGTCCCGATTCAGAAACACCGCCCGGACACTGGTTCGTTCTGCTTAACTATGTAAATGATCATCCACTACTTGAAAAACGATTTGGCGGCGAAGGCCCCATTATTGCTGATCTACAGTGGGACGTCCAGGCCTACGTCCTTATGGCCGGAACCATGCACGATGTAGCAATCGCTGCCTGGGGTATAAAAGGCTGGTACGACTACATTCGTCCGATTTCCGCTATAAGATACATGAGCGACCTTGGACAATGCACCGACCCCAAAGCACCTAGATTTGACCCACAGGGGATTAACCTGAGACCAGGATTTATTGAACTTATTACGCCTGAAACAGCAAAGACTTATCACTCACACATAGCGGGCAAGAATAACGAGAACATTGACAAGATTGCCATCCTGGCGTGGCGCGGTCATGATTATATTAATGATCCGGATATAGATGTTGCTGGTGTAGATTGGATTCTTGCGGAAAACTGGTGGCCCTATCAGCGACCCACCTTCGTAACGCCCCCATTTGCAGGATACGTCTCAGGGCATAGCACTTACAGCCGAGCTGCAGCCATAATCATGTCGACGCTAACCGGAGATGAATACTTCCCCGGAGGAATAGGTGAATTTTTCTGCCCGCAAAATGAGTTCCTCGTCTTTGAAGATGGACCATCCATGGATGTAACTCTCCAATGGGCCAAATACAATGATGCCAGCGACCAATGCTCGCTTTCACGAATCTGGGGCGGAATCCACCCAGGTGCTGATGACCTGCCCGGACGAATCATCGGGCAAGAGATCGGGCCTGATGCGTTCTGCCATGGAGCTAAAATCTTTAACGGTCAAATCTCCTGCCCAGCTGATATCGATGGTGATGGCGGCACGGGAGTCTCAGACCTTCTTGCACTTTTCGCAGTTTGGGATTCACAAGATTGCTACGCAGATATCAATGGCGACTTAATTGTTAATACATCAGACATCATAGAATTGTTCGCCAATTGGGGGCCATGCCCGTAAAGAAGGCAAAAGACAAATAAAATAAAACTTCAACGCCCACGGATCCCAATCCGTGGGTTTTTAATATAATAAACGGCACATAGGCACCATGGCGCATTGGCATCTGGCGCAGCCCGCTTCAGCGGGCAGCGTCTCAGTGAACACAACCCAACGAGCAATCCCGATGCCACGATGCCTTGATGCCACGATACCACTATGCCTTCTTTATCACGGGCACGGCCCCCAATTGGCGAAGAGAATTAATAGATCGTTTGTATCGACAGTACCACTTTCATCAAAGTCGGCTGGGCCTGCTGTACCCCATTGAGCAAAGAGTTCAAGCAGATCACCTGTACCAACGGATCCTGAGCCATCAAGATCCCACGGGCAGGGCGATTCAGTTTGAAACTCATATGCGCCTATGTCCACAATGGGCGGATCGCCGAATCCGGTGTCTTTAGTCGCTGGATCATCAACAAATCTCGGGTTGCCATCAAGATCGGTCGTGATGTCCATGGGCACAGCGATGTTGTCAGCAGCGTCGATGCAGAGTGAGCCGGGCGACAGGTTGTAGTCATCGTTGCTCGGATCGACGAAGAGCGGATCGGCGTCGATGTTACCTGTGCCTGCGAATCCGCCCTGCACGTCGCTGTAACTAACGGTTGCTGCTCCGCTGATCTCGTTGGGGCTGTTGCCCCAGAAAATGCAGTTGGTCACTGTTGGGTTACTGCTAGAGCTGTATATCCCGCCTCCGTTGCCTAAGGCTGAACCATTTGTGCTTAAAGTGCAGTTGATCAGCGTTGGGTTGCTGTTAATGGCGTTATACATAGCTCCGCCGTTGCAGTCGGCTGCGATGTTGTTTGTAAACTTGCAGTTGGTCAACACTGGACTGCTGTTGTGGTTAAAAATCCCGCCGCCATCTAAATGCGAATTATTTTGTGTAAACACCGAATTGTCAAGCGTAGGGCTGCTGGCGTTGTTATACATCCCGCCACCACCGCCGAATACGCTGTTGCCACTGAATATGCAATCAGTCAATATTGGGCTGCTGGCATCGTTTCTCATTCCGCCGCCAAAGCCACCGGCGATGTTGTCGGTGAAGCTGCAATTAAATAGCGTTGGCGTGCTGTTGAAGGAGTTGTACATCCCGCCACCATTGTTAGAGTTGTTACCACTAAAAGCACAGTTGGTTAGTGTGGCAGTGCTTGCATGGTTGTACATCCCGCCCCCTCCGCCACTAGAAGTGTTCTCGCTGAACAAGCAGTCTGTCAGCGTTGGGCTATTGGTGTTGTTATACATCCCACCGCCGATATTGTTTGCTGAGTTGTTCGTAAATTGACAGTTGCTCATCGTTATATTGCTGAGGCTTATGTTATAGATTGCGCCGCCTGTGTCGCTGGCCGTATTACCTGCAAATGTACAGTTGGCTAGCACTGGGCTGCTGCTGAAGCTATTGTACATCGCTGCGCCATCGAGTGCCGTATTCTCGGTGAACGAGCAACTGGTTAGTTCTGGATTGCTTGCTTGGTTGCGCATTCCAGCACCTTTCCCGAATATGCCAGGTGCGCTATTCCCGCTGAAGGTGCAGTTAAATAGCATGGGGTTGCTGCCGTTATTGTACATCCCTCCTCCACCAGTAGAACCCGTAGCCATATTATTGATAAACGTGCAGTTGGTCAGTGTGGGGCTGCTGTTGTCGCTATTATACATTCCGGCGCCAGTAGTTGCCTCATTAGAATTGAAAGTACAGTTAGTTAACGTCGGGTTGCTGTCGAATCGGTTATACATCCCGCTTCCACTGAGTGCGGTATTATGGCTGAATAAACAATCAATCAGCGTTGGATTGCTGCCGTCTTTGCTATGTACTCCGCCGCCCCGTGCTGCCGCATTCCCTACGAACACACAGTCGGCTATGGTGGGACTGCTGAACTGCATCAACATTCCACCCCCTTCCTGCACATAACCACCTCCAGTAATGGTAAAGCCTTGCAGGATGGTATCTGCGCTTTCAAACGTTACAAAACTGACAACGGTTGTCTCGAGACCTGTTGCATCAATTACGGTTAGCACAGGGCCGTCAGTGCTGTAAACCGTGATTGCCTTGCCCAGGAAGTTGATGGTCTCGTTGTAGGTGCCCGGATGGACCTCCACCTCGTCACCATCCACAGCTGCAACGATGGCTGCCTGAATGGTCGGGTAGTCGCCGGGGACGTGGAGTATGTCGGCGGCGGCGGGAGATGTCCCGCCAATGAGGCAGAAACTAATCGCAACGACTGCTTGGATTGTGAAGCTTGACTTGAACCACATCGCTCAACCTCCTTAAAGGTAGAGGTCGCAAAGTGGTAGCACCTGCAAAAAGTCTATGGCCGCCCCGGAGACAGGTGTCACCCCAGCAACCACCACCATACTATCGCGCCCGCCCATTATTTGGAAGATTTCTTAGCAAAGGCGGGGATTTGAGGGTTAAATCCAGCGTACAGGCTATCTGGTGGCATTATCTGCTTTGTGCAAGATCAAAACTTGGTTGAGCAACTCTGAAAATCGGCTGGAATATGGGCGCACAATCTAACCTACGCGCGCGTAGTCAAGATGTTTACACCTGCTTCCTACTTCGGACACGGCCCCCAATTGGCGAAGAGGATTAGTAGGTCGGTGGTGTTGACTAGGCCGTCACTGTTAAGGTCGGCGGGGCTTTGTGGGTTGGGACCCCACTGGGAGAATAATGCTAGTAGATCGCTGGTATTTACTGATCCATCACCATCAAGATCGGCTGGGCATAGACATGCGCTGAGGTCGTAGGTGTAGGCTGCTCCCGCAGAGGGCGCTATTTCATCATCACCATGCGAGCCGATTATTGCTAGATTGCCACTGATGGATACCGATCGGCCGAAATCATCCAAAGCACCAGGATCAGATGCGGTCAGCTTGGCTTTTTCTAACCACGAATCAGTCTTAGGATCGTATTGAAATAAATATGCAGAACCCGAATCACATCCCGGATCCTCAGGACAAGCATCATCTTCCAGTCGCGCTCCCACAAGAATTAAATCGTTGCTCATAGATATGGATCCGCCAAGTTGATCGTTGGGCTGGGCATCTGATGCGGTTAGCTTATCTATTTCTGTCCACAAATCGATCTTAGGATCATACTTAAATACATATGCAGCGCCAGTATTCATCCCCCAATCATCATCGCCTATTGTTCCAATTACTACTAGATCATCGCTTAATGATACTGATGTAAAAAAATCATAATCCTCGGCATCAGATGTTGTAAGTTTGGCTTCCTCGTTCCACAATCCTGTTTTAGGATCGTACTTAAATACATAGGCTGACCCAGCATATACGACCATATCCTTATTATTACTATCTCCAACAATCACAGCAACATCGCCTCTGACCGCAACTCCCCGGCCAAAGCCAGTCACTGTTGTACTGTCAAACGCAGAAAGTATGGCTTCTTCAACCCATTCATTGCTTTTGGGATCTTTACGAAATACATAGGCAGAACCTGCGATCTCTTCTCCAAAATTCTTTTCAGGCACACCGATAACCGCCACATCACCGTCAATCGAAAGAGCAGAACCAAAGCCATCACCTTGCGCAGTATCAGATGCGATCAATTTATCCTCTTCGATCCATTGCGATAGTTCGGGATCAAATCGAAACACGTAAGCTGAACCAGAGTTGCAGAACTCCGGACTGTTAGGACAAGCCTCGTTATCAGCTGGAGCTCCAATGACTACCACATCGCCGTTTATAGAAACTGCAAAGCCAAATAGATCACCGAATTGACCAGGTTCAGCATCGGAAGCCGTGAGTATTTCTTGTTGTGTCCATGTCCCACTTAAAGTGTCGAATTGATAAACGTAAGCAGCTCCACTGTTATTTCCTATAGCGTTGTCTCCATAAGCTCCTACTACAGCAAACTCCCCGCTTATTGAGACTGAATACCCAAATAAATCACTATTCACCCCATCATGCAATGTGAGTTTTTCTATTTCACACTGACCCCACACACTATTTCCAAAAGTAAGCAGACAAACAAAAGCGGAAAGAGTGAAATATGCGCAGCGTCTAATGAGGAGACGCTCCATAGCTGCTAGTAGCCTCCATAGATTTTCTAGATATCTGCACATGCCAATTTCCTCTCATACCGCTCCAAGGCCAGTTTAACCTCCAAAAGTGTATGGGCAATTTATTTATCACATATAGCAATTTGTCCGTATAATCCCTACCAACGATTTTGACTGTCCATTATTTCTGATCCGTCGAAAATTGAATAAAAATGAAATTTGTGAAAAACTTTTCTATTCCCCAAGAACGCGACCAACGGTCGCGTTCTCATCCCACCTCCACAATCATCTCGACCTCGACCGAAGCTCCCAACGGCAATGCGATTGAACCCACTGCTGCCCTTGCGTGTCTACCTGCATTGCCGAATATGTCTAGGAGCAGTTCACTAGCACCATTGGCTACTTTTGGCTGGTCGGTGAAGCCTGGATCGCTTGCTACGAAAACTCCTAGCCTCACGATCTGCTTAACACAGTCCAAGTCCCCACCAACAGCATCCGCCAGGACCGCCAAACCATTAAGGACACATTGGCGGGCGGCTTTTTGTGCTTCTTCAACAGAAATAGTGGATCCAACTGGCCCTGTGGCCAGCAATTGGCCATTTTCAAAGGGCAGTTGCCCACTTATGAAGATCAAATTGCCTGTTTTAACAGCTGGAATGTACGCAGCAACCGGCTTGGGGGCATCTGGGAGAGAAAGTCCAAGATCAGAAATTCTCTGTGCAATACTGCTCATTCTGGGCTCCTAGGGCTAAAAGAGGCGGTTTTGATGTGAATACGATAAATATAGAAGAATATCTTACGTTCCGAGAATATTGGAACTTGACGCTGCTCTACAACGGAGTACCTTATAGATGGCGGTTTATTCCGTCTGGCCAGCAGCGGCAAAAATTATACTGCGACCATATATGCCCTTATCCGCCGGTTACACCGGCAAATCATTCCCGCCGCAAAGGTCGACAATCAAGACCCTTTGAAGAAGCCTTTTGGTTCTGCAGCGGTAGAGTCAAACTCACAAACTTTGTGTATGACCAAAGGTTCCTGGCCTGAGGCGAAGCTTGACTATCAAATTGATATTCAGCCAAGCCCCGTAAAAAAAGGCAGTTGAACCTACTACCCAACCAAGGCAGAGATAAGTGCTTCGCAGTCGGCGGGAGGACCACAACTCCTAATACGGTGCAGCTTGCTAGATAATTAGCAGCGCATCTGATCACCGCATTACGAATTGGTGAGCTGACTGAATAAAGCTTCTGAGCCTGTGCGGGAGATGTCCCGTGGCGCTCCCGCACAGTTTTTCGATGGTATTTTGTTCCTGTTCTCATTCATAACCCTTATTTTTTGGAGACCAGATCATGAAACGTAAAAGAGGTTTTACCCTCATCGAGTTGCTGGTGGTCATTGCGATCATCGCGCTGCTCATAGGCCTGCTGCTACCAGCACTCGCCAAAGCGCAGCGTAATGCTAAGACGCTCAAGGACGCTACACAGATCAATCAGATCCACAAAGCTGCCCTTATCTTTGCCCAACAGCACAAAAGTCGACTGCCAATCCCAGGCCTCATTAACCGTCTAATGGCGGATCTTGATGGTAGTGGCGTAGGCACTATAGAGCTGACAGGTGTTGGACCGGAAGATTTCGAGCAGAATACATCCTCGCGGCTTTATGCTTCAATGCTTGGCCAGCGATACTTCAACTCCGATATCCTTATTGGCACCACTGAAGAAAACCCTGTGATTGTCCAAGATGAAGACTACAACTACGAAATGTATAACCCAGCAGGAGACACTTACTGGGACGACAGCTTCGAAATGGATGTCCACAACCCGAACGGTGAAGCCAACGCTTCCTACGCCCACATGGCTTTGATTGGCGAGCGAAAGATTCGCAAGTGGAAGGACAGCCAGGATGCAGGCGTTCCGGCCTTCAGTACACGCGGTACTGGACATGACACTAGCTATCATGGAGGCCAGCTTACAGGTGATAAGTATACAAAGTCATTAACACTATTACTGCATGGCTATCGCAAGCAGTGGGTTGGAAATGTCTGCTTTATGGATAACCATACAGTAACTCTAGAGACTTTCTACCCGCAACTTACTTCCTATGAAGCAAAGGATAGTGACCGTGATGTCAAAGACAACATCTTCGACGCTGAGTTTGAGGATGGTCCTGATCCACCAGCTCCTGCTCAAGCGAAATTTCAAGGCTCGAACGATGCCTTCCTAGTGATCTGCATCGGAGCAACAGAATTCGCCTGCACCAACAGGCACGACCCGTTGCTGCCGTAGTACCGAATCAGCGCCCCCGGATCCGCTGTGAAAGCGGCGGTTCCGGATTATATTGGTTATTTTCTCACTCACTATGATCTCTGCAAAAAAACACATATACCGGAGAACAACAAAATGAAACGCAAGCATGGTTTTACTCTCGTAGAATTGCTGGTTGTCATGGCCATCATCTCACTGCTAATCGGATTGCTACTGCCCGCATTGGCAAAAGCCCGAGCACAGGCGATGCTGACCAAAGACTCAGCGCAAATCAAAGAAATCCATCAGTCATGGGTTGTCTTTTCACGCGAACTGAGAGGCGCTCTGCCAACACCTGGACTCATTGATCGCCTGAAAGATCCTATTCTAGACGAAGAAATCCCCGGACGTGGACCTGAGGATTACGAGGCGAACTGGACCGGTCCACTCTTTTCTGTCTGCATTATGCGACACTATTTCACGCCGCAGCTTGCAATAGCTCCTAGTGAGCCAAGTGGTAATGTTCTGTCAATGGATAACTATAACTACGACGCCTATCAGCCGTTGGGAGCGAATATAGATTGTCCAGATGATCCAGCTACGCCCCATAGTGATTCCTATTGGGATTGTAAATTTGATGTTACTCTATTCGGAACATGTAACACCTCTTATGCACACATGCCGATTGCCGGCGAACGTAAAAAGCGTCACTGGAGAGACACCTTGGATTCAACCATGGGTATGCTCGGTACTCGCGGTGTCAAAGATGGTGACTACTTAGCTGAGGCACAATACTACCGTTCAATAACCCTAGAGTTCCATGGCGGACACAAGGAATGGGTGGGTCTCGTGGCTTTCAATGACAACCACGTAGAACGTCTCGATACATTCCTTCCTCAGCACCTTAACTATCATACCGTTGCTGCTGATGGTACATCAACGCCTCATGCTGACAACATCTTTAACGATGACACCGGCGATGGTATGGGCGGATCTGGCCCCAATGACGAAGGCGGCTTTGATATTTGGTTGGTGATTTACAAAGAAATCAATGATGATCCCGTTAATCCAGAAATCTCTCTCATTCAATGGGACTAATCTCCTAGCCAGAATCGGCATTTGTCAGCTTCGCTCAACTTGGAATTCTGCGTAGCCAGCAAAGCCAAACAAGTTTTTCGCATGGCCGATCCGCCGGGGATCGGCCATGTTCTTTTGCACATGTGTGGCATAATCCCTTAATTTCAGTCAATTTCGTATCTAATCAGCGCAGTTCCGCCAGAGTTGCGTTTTGAATTCTATACTTATGCACAATGTTCTTTCACACTGATTCAACCCTTCAGAGAAAACCACTTAGTGCAGCCACTAGAATTCCATTGATTTTGGCGGTGCTAGTGCTGTTGCTAGGGCAATTCCTGGATGCTGCAATCGCTTTCCAAGACAAGGATTCAGCCGGTAGCCCAACAGCCGCAACTGCACGTGCAATCCCAGCTTCAAGGCAGGCTAATACAGTTGCGGTACTTACTATCCGAGAAGATATAGACCGCATCACTTTGCGCTCGCTTGAAAGAAGAGTGCGCCAAGCCAACCGTGATGGTGCAAACGCGATCGTGCTGGAAATTGATACTAACGGTGGCGATGCGTTTGTGACGCTTGATATCTGCAACCTTATCAAGACCGAAGCGCCTGTAAACAGTGTCGCATGGATCAACACAAAGGCTTACTCTGCTGGAACAATCATAGCACTTGCTTGTAGAGAAATTGTAGTTGCACCAAAGTCAAAGTTTGGCGATGCCGCTCCCATCAAGGCACTCCCGGGTGTTGGGCTTATGCCTCTGCCTCCCGCTGAGCGTGCAAAGATCGAGTCCCCAATACTTAGCGAGGTTGTCGATTCTGCCAGGCAAAATCATTATGATGAAAACCTGGTTCAAGCATTTATTTCAGTTGGTGTTGAATTATGGATGATTGAAAACCTTAGTACGGGTGAACAATCATTTGTAAGTAAAGATGAATACAAATTAGTTATTGGCGAAGATCCTCCCAATCAAAAGATAAGCATTACTCCGCCGAAAACCGGTGACTCCGTTACAATTCGCCCAGTATTGCCGTGGTTTGATATATCGCATGATGGAGTTGTTGGCTCAGAAGAACAAGCTCCGAGCCCAGAGCAGATTAAACAAGAAATAGAGCTGGCGCAGGATCTTCCATCTTCGCGCATTGCTTTCACAGAAGCGGATCGCGGTAAATGGAAATTAGTGGGTCAAGTTATTGCCAATGACCGTTTGCTAATTGTTAATCAAAATGAGGCGATTCATTACGGCTTAGCTCAAACTGTTATTGCAAATGAAGAGGAGCTGAAAGCTTACTTTGGAGCAACTAAGATTATTCGTTACGATCGCTCTTGGTCGGAATCGTTAGTTAGATTTTTGACAAACCCAATTGTAATGGGTGTGCTAATTGTCATAATGATTGTTTGTGGGCTAATCGAATTGGCAGCCCCGGGGTTAAGTGTCTTTGGCGCAACAGCAGCGATTGCATTCCTAATTCTAGTAGGAGCACCATCACTTGCGGACATGGCCCAGTGGTGGGAGATATTGCTTATGCTCATAGGCTTTGTACTAGTTGTCGCTGAAATCTTCGTAATTCCAGGCTTAGGCATAGCGGGTATTGCGGGAGTCATTTGTCTGTTAATAGGTCTAGTTGGAATGTTTGTTACTGGAAATGTTACCGCTCCAACGCAACAATCAGAATTGATCGTAGGCGCTGTTGCTACTTTAACTTCATTCTTGGCTGCAGGAGTAATACTCTGGCTTGTTGCAAAACAAGTAGAATCGATTCCGGTACTAAATCGTCTTGTCCTTAAATCTGAGGTCGGTGATTCACAAGCTGGAGCTACCGCACAAGTGGGATTACTTGAAGCAATGGGCCCGAGGCACCGGGCACTTGAACCAAATGATACGGGTGTAGCTGCAACGGACTTAAGGCCGGCAGGCAGAGCAATGTTTGATGGCCGACCCGTTGATGTAAAATCTGTAGGATCTTATATAGAACGTGGCAAACCCGTTCGTGTTGTTACAGTGGACCGATTCGTTATAGAAGTCGAGGAAATCGAAACATGAGTGTGTTGTTAGCCCAAGCTGCGGATGCTTCAAACAACGAAGCTTATTTATGGTGGGGCATAGCGCTTACTGTTGTTGCTTTAGTTCTTTTCCTTGTCGAGTTTGCAATTCCATCTGGCGGGCTAATAGCTCTACTTAGCGGAACAGCAGCTATTGGTTCAATAGCTGCTTTTTTTATGTATAGTAACGCAGCTGGAGCAACAGCGCTTGGCATTTATGTGGTTGGTACTCCGATTTTATTGGTCTTCGTTTTTAAGCTTTGGCTCAATTCACCACTGTCTAATCGCATGGTGCTGGGTGGGAACAAAGATCTCACAGAACCCGGTGAAGAAAGCTATCACGAATCCGTAAAAGTTCGGGCAGAGCGACTTTCGCAATCACAAGGCCTGATTGGCGCTAAAGGAAAGACTATTACATCGCTTAGACCTGTTGGAGTTGTGAAAATCGATGGGCAGCGTATTGATGCCATGGCAGAAAGTGGTGTCATCGAGTCTAATATTGAGGTGGTCGTTACAGAGATATATGACAATCAGGTTAAGGTAAAGCCTTCTGATGAAATAAAATAATCTGTATAATAAAAGCAATATCGCTCAGCATTTGATAGAATAGAGAAATAGGCGATAGATACCGCCTGCATTACTTGTGTGAAATACACGCACTTTCAGGTAAAAAACCATGAATTCACTAACATCACAATTAACACTCGCAGCAGTTAGCCCTTGGCTGATAGTTCTGGCTATAGCCATCATTCCTGTTCTTTTCATTTTGTACTTCATATTCCAGGTCGCAGGTTTGTGGGTACAAGCATTTGTATCAGGAGCTCGTGTTCGATTGATCGATCTGATCATGATGAAATTGCGTAAAGTCAATCCACGCGAAATCGTTTACAACCGAATCAGTGCCAAAAAAGCCGGTATTGATCTGCCAACGGATTTTCTTGAAGCCCATTACCTTGCAGGCGGTCGAGTCACGACGGTTGTTAGATCAATGATCGCAGCGGATAAAGCCAACATAGAGCTGCCTTGGGAAAGGGCAACGGCAATTGATCTGGCAGGCAGAGATATTCTCGAAGCAGTTAAAACATCGGTTGATCCCAAGGTTATTGACGTTCCTCATCCAGGTGGAGGTAAAACTACCATTGATGCTGTGGCTAAAGACGGCATCCAACTTAAAGCCAAAGCGCGAGTTACTGTGCGAACAAATATCGCGCGCTTAGTCGGAGGAGCAACTGAAGAAACCATCGTCGCTCGAGTTGGTGAAGGAATTGTTTCAGCGATCGGCTCAGCTGCATCGCATAAGGCTGTGCTGGAAAATCCAGATGCGATCTCAAAAGCTGTGCTCGCAAAAGGTCTCGATGCCGGCACAGCTTACGAAATTCTCTCAATTGATATCGCTGATGTAGATGTCGGAGCGAATATCGGAGCAGCACTACAAGCAGACCAAGCGGAAGCTGATAAGAAAAGATTCCAGGCGGAAGCGGAGCAACGTCGAGCCATGGCTATTGCCCAAGAAGCGGAATTTGTAGCCGAGATGCAAAAGAATCGCGCGCTGGTTATTCTCGCAGAAGCCGAAGTTCCCAAGGCCATGGCCGAAGCCTTCCGCAAAGGCAATATGGGGATCATGGACTATTACCGAATGAAAAACGTCATGGCCGACACTGCAATGCGTGGCTCAATAGCAGGCGATCAAAAGCAGCCCGAGCCACCAAGCTAAACCATAGGTGCCTATCCTTTTTGTTGTCATTCCGGTTTACAACGAAGTCGCCACAGCTAAGCAGTGTGTGAAGTTAGTAGTTGATGCTCCTCTAGTTGATGGTTGGTCCAAGACTCTTGTCATAGTTGACGATCATTCCGACGATGAAGCCGCGGCGTTACTCAAAACGTTGACAGACGAGTTAGCTAATGATGGTGTTAACATTACGCTGCATTGCCACGATGTTAATCGCGGCAAAGGCGCAGCATTAAATACCGGCTTTGACTTTGTATTGCAATCACAGCCACACGATGATGATTTGGTAATCATTCAAGATGCGGATTTGGAATATGACCCTGATGATTACCCCGCGCTTATGAAGCCGATTATTGAGGGACGGGCCCAAGCGGTTGTTGGTTCGCGTTGGGGAACTCACAATCAATTGCAAAGCCTCGGCAGAAAACTGCACCGCCAAGGTAATGGATTTGTTTCTTCATTTAGCAATCTAATGACAGGCTATCGACTTACAGATATGGAATGTTGCTACAAGGTTTTTTCGATTAAAGTGCTGCGAAAATTGAGGCCGATGCTTACGGAAAATAGATTCGGCATTGAGCCTCAGATGATTGCATCGTTATCAAAGCTTAAAGTGAAAATTGAGCAAGTGCCTGTCAGTTACAATCCCCGATCAGTTGCAGCGGGTAAGAAAATTGGTTGGGTGGATGGCATACGTGCGTTCTACGTTGTCTTGCGTGAGCGTTTTCGGCCGATGAAGAAGCTGCGGACAGATCCCAACAACCATTGAGCGAATTGTGACCGAACAAACAACCAACGAAACGCGATTACTTTCCCCCAAGAAAGTGATTTTGCAGCTTATTGGCTTTGCAATTGGAGCAGCTCTGCTTATTTGGTGCATCAAATTAGCCATATCTGGCGGGGATTGGTCAAAGTTGGCCGATGCAGATCCACTATTGATCGCAGCCCTTCTAGGTTGCACCTGCGTTAGCCTGTTTATAAACGGCACAACATTTTGGATTACCGCACAACCAATCAAACAAATGAATCTTTGGGATCTGCAGCGACTGAACCTGGCTTGTAATTTGCTTAACTACGCACCCATTAGAGCTGGAGCGATCGCACGAGTTTTATATCACATGCGTTTGGATAAATTGAGTTTGCTTCAAGTTGGCGCATGGTTCGCTGCAATCGCTTACATCATGGCTATAGGCGTGGGTGCTTGTTTGGCTGCGACATTAATTAGAGTAAATCTCGATTGGGTTTGGGCTGTTATCGTTATAGGATTACTAATCCTTGGCGGCTTACTAACAAGAGTTATTATTTCACACCGCCTGTTCGCAAAGTATGGCCAAGGTGTTGATCGTATATTATTGAATCATAAAGCCTATTGGATAGCGACAGTACTTCGCTTAATTGATCTCGGCGCATTTGTTGGACGAATGGCAGCGGCGGTGGCAATCCTTGATCTAACTGAACAATTGCAACCCCATCATCTAGTAATCCTGGCAATTGTTGCATTTGCAGCAAGACTCATTCCGCTGGGCAGAGTTGGATTTGCGGAATTTGCAGTTACAGCGTTGGCAGCCCGACTAGCGACTTTGGGAATGCAAGGAGCAACCATAGATGCGGTAATAAATGAGTCCGGCCCGTGGGCGCAGCTGGCATTAGTCGAATCCGCAGGTGAAGCCTTGATACTTATCCCAACCGGAGCAATAGCTCTTATTTGGCTGCGAAAGAGGTGGATAACTAAAAGCAAGTAAAAGCTATGAAAATGTCTGCCACATTTTGTGGTTTATGGGTACGCTATTGACCATGAGCAAAATCAATCGAAGAGCGTTCCTCGCAGCATCCGCAGCAGCGGTGCCGATGCTTCCAGTAATTACCTCGAGCGCTAAAGCAACTGTAAAAAGTAATGCCAAAGGCGGACCCATCGCAATCAGTTCAGGCAACGGCCTGCCAGCTGTTACCAAAGCAGTTGAATTAATGCGCGCTGGTTCACAACCAACTGAAGCAGTAGTACAAGGCGTGGCAATCGTCGAAAGCAACCCCAACGATATGTCAGTAGGTTACGGCGGTCTGCCAAACGAAAACGGAATCGTACAACTCGATTCATCAGTTATGGATGGGCCGACGCACAAAGCCGGTGCGGTCGCTGCGATTGAAAATATTATGAATCCCGCGCAAGTAGCGCTGAAAGTTCTGCGCAGAACCGATCACGTTCTATTAGTTGGAGATGGAGCCAAACAATTTGCATTAGCGCATGGCTTTAAGGCTGAGGATCTTCTAACAGATAAAGCCCGCAAAGCCTGGCTTAAATGGAAAGAAAACCTAAATCCCAACGATGATTGGCTTGACCACGATCAACACATCGAAAAAGATCCACGACAAGCCAGAGCTGAGCAATTAGGCATCCCCTACCACTACGGGACAATTCACTGCTCAGCCCTTGATGCCAACGGCGATCTCGGTGCATGCACCACAACCAGCGGCCTAAGCTACAAAATACCAGGACGGGCTGGTGATTCACCAATCATCGGCGCAGGTATGTATGTGCAAAACGAAGTAGGTTCCGCAGGCGCAACCGGACGCGGAGAATCACTAATGCAATCCTGTGGCTCATTTCAAATAGTCCAACACATGGCCAACGGCGACGACCCAACCCAAGCCTGCTTAAAAGTCCTAAAATGGATCGCAGACCACACCAAACGCAAAGTATTACTTAACTCCAAAGGCCAACCAAATTTCGGCGCAACTCTATATGCATTACGAAAGGATGGAGCCTACGGCTGCGCCACAATGCGCGGCGGAGCAGCTTTCACAGTCCACGATGGAACCAAAGCAAGAAGAGAACGATCAGCGTTCCTATACGAAAAGTGAGAAGTCAAGTGCCACGTCTCTATATCTGCCCTCGAGCTTGCGCTGTTGCCACGCTTCGAGCGACCGACATCACTGCCTCTGGTAGACCTTCTCCTGTGAGCTCCCATCCACTTGTGCGAGAGGTAGCAAGAGTGATTTTAATCATTTCTGCAGGAACATTTGGATTAGCAGCAGACTGTAGAATTCCCGCAAATTCCCCATCGACAAAACACTCGCGTGTACCTCCTGATGGAATTGGTTCACTCGTATTCATTGGCAACAGGCCGACTGAATCTTCCACTATTTCAACTTTTATTGGGTTACTCTCCTCTGAGAGTTGCAGATGATGATCGTATTCCCATTTGACTTCTGCCCTGAAGATTCTGACAGGAATCTTCGAGTTGTTTGCGATAGTAACTGCAAGGCGCTCGTGAGGATAACGCGGTGATTTTTCAGCTCTCACGGCAATAGTTAGATCCTGCCCAGACGTATCTTCGGGTATCCGATCTTCATCACTCAAAAGGTGCTCGGGAAACGGGTGTTGTGCCGCCACTCTTGCGAACGCCGCGACTTGTTCTGCGGAAATATTCCATCGATTACCGTCACTGTCGAGAACTCCAATTTGAGTGACTTCACTACCGTTGCATTCTAATTCACCGAGGAACTCGTGGGAATCTCGCTCTTGTAGAACAACTGGAAGTGAATCATGCACCTTCTCAGCAAGTCGATACGTCACACAACTTCCTTCATTCCAACTGTGGTGCCAAGCTATTATTCGTATCGGCCGAATCCCGATGTTCTCTAATCTCACTTGCGCTAATGAGGTTCTCCCAGAGCGTGTCGAACAAGCTGTAATCTTCAACTGCTGAGGATTCGCATTACTTGCTCCGTTTGAGTCTTGTGTCTCAAGTTCGCTGATCATTCGATCTCGATAACTCTTCACCTCATTGATTGTTATCCCTTTCGACACGCTTGATCTCGAGTCGTATTGATCGTGATGAAGCAGGCAAAGATAAGCAAGATTATCGATTGACGAATTGGAGGGATTATTATCGAGGTGAGCAATCTGTCCTTTAACTTCTTCACGCTTATTTTCCAGATAATAACAGAGACAGCACCGCCGCCTAGATCTTGTCAAGACCTCAGTTTCTGTACTCACTGGGGTCGTCTTCCGCTTTTGCTTTGTCTTTGCCATTTGAAGTATATTCCAAGAAAGCGTAGAACAGCATATGATGAAGGTCTACATTCGTTTTAATGACTTGTCGATTGCCTGATTTATGCATAATAACAATACTCATGTCCCTTAACAATGGCGGATATCCTCAGGTCCGCGGAGCTTTTTACCTATGGGAACACTGCTGATTGCTGTAGGAGCTTTGGTTGGGTATTTGATTGCGTATCACACCTATGGGCGGTGGCTGAGCAGGAAGATTTTTAAGCTCGATAAAGATGCTCTGGTTCCCAGTATTGAGCTAAATGATGATGTTGATTATGTGCCTACGAAAAAGGCAATTGTGTTTGGACATCACTTTACTTCAATTGCAGGAACCGGCCCAATTGTTGGACCCGCCATTGCGGTAATGTGGGGTTGGCTTCCAGCTTTGTTATGGGTGTTCTTGGGCTCGATTCTTATTGGTGCGGTTCATGATTTTGGCGCGTTAGTAGTATCACTTAGAAATAGAGGGCAAACCGTTGGCGATATTGCGGGACGAATGCTCAATAAACGCGTGCGCATTATGTTCCTGCTGATTCTTTTCATGGCTTTAACCATCGTCTTAGCCATCTTCGGCTTAGTTATCGCAGCGGTATTTAAACAATACCCCGCAGCAATCTTCCCATGCACAGTGCAAATTCCGATCGCAATCGTTATCGGTATTTACCTGCATCGCAAAGGCGTGAATATTCTCATCCCCTCAATCATCGCACTAATGTTGATGTACACCACTGTGATTTTCGGCGATGTGAATTTCTTTACCATTGGTGATTCAAAAGAGCTTGGCCTGGGCGCGCTCAACGCATGGATGGCATCCTGGCCCACAATTGTCTGGGTTATTGTGCTTTTGGTTTATTCATATTTCGCTTCGGTGTTGCCGGTGTGGACACTACTTCAGCCACGCGATTTTATTAACAGTTTGCAACTATTAACTGCATTAGGTCTTATTCTAATCGGTTTAGTTGTAGCAGCGTTCCTCGGCGGAGCGCCCGCAGTTGAAGGCGCAGCAAGGCAGCCGCTTGAGATCGTTGCGCCAATGGTTCGCTGGTCACCTGAAGGTGCACCGATGCTGATTCCATTTCTATTCATAACTATTGCATGCGGCGCCATCAGCGGTTTTCACTGTTTGGTAAGCTCAGGCACATCATCAAAGCAACTGAAGTGCGAAACCGATGCACAGTTCGTTGGCTACGGCTCAATGCTCACCGAAGGATTTTTAGCAACATTAGTAATTCTAGCGTGCGTTGCGGGGTTAGGGCTAGGTATACCGCTTGATGGGAAAGTAATCAATAACAATAAAACACTCGTAGCTGACTATGTCGAATCTAATGGAACTAAAACGAAATTGTACCTGTTTGCAGATGAGCTTCATCCAAACCTTCAAGATTCTTCGGATAACTTTGGTGTAACGGATGTGGGTGCTTCCAATGAGAGAAACCATGAGAATTACGACAATAGTGTAGTAGTCCTACCAGGCAGTCTTGAAGCGCAACTCATAGGTGCTGCAGCATACAACACTCGATATCGCTCCTGGTCAGAAGCAGGTGGACTTGGCGCAAAGGTTGGAGCGTTTGTAGATGGATCAGCTAATTTTTTGAAAGCTCTGGGAATACCTGCGGGGATTGCGGTTGCGATGATGGGTGTACTCGTTGCATCGTTTGCGGGAACGACGCTAGATACTGCTTGTCGATTGCAGAGGTACGTTATTCAGGAATTAGCTTCGACTTTTGTTCGCCGCTCGCCTAGTACTAAAGAACCCTCACCCCCAACCCCTCTCCCAAGGGGAGAGGGGAGTCAGAATCCTCTTACTTGGCTAACCAACAAACATGGCGCTACGATCTTTGCCATAACTATTGCAGCTTTAGTGGCTGCGTTACCCAAGCCGGGCGCGGAATGGACTTTGCAAACTGCGGGTACAGGCGGGCTTATACTCTGGCCGCTATTTGGCGCGACCAATCAACTGCTGGGGGGCCTGGCATTTTTAGTCATAGCCTTTTATCTCTGGCGAAGAAGATTGCCTGTTTGGTTTATTATTTTCCCCATGCTATTCATGCTGGTTATGCCAGCCTTTGCGATGATTATTCAAATACCCAAATGGATTAGTGCGGATTCACCCAATTGGACTGTGATTATTATCGCAATAGCCACCATGGCTCTCGAGGCCTGGATGATTATCGAGGCAATTATGCTTTGGCCCAAAGCCAGGGGCGAAATTGAGCAGGCTCTGCCACCGCTTGCTATAAGGCCTGTTGCGGGCGTCGGTTCTACTAATCAAGGAGGCAGATCCTGTTGATAACAACTTATTTGCCTGTAATTTCATACATTTAGTACCTAACTAATACTACTGAGAATGTAATCGCCTGGCTGGATCGACGAATCGTGCCGTTTTCCTTATGATCTAGATTCGATTACAGCCAATTATCTGAGCCACAAGGGAGAAGCAAGTGCCAACCACTACTACAACACAGGATCAACCAGCCATCCTTGGTGGATCGCGCGCTGTAACGCTTGACCAATCCGATGCCAACCGCTGGCCCATCATCACAGATGAAGAAGAGAATGCAGTCCTTTCGGTTCTGCGCTCAGGCCAACTATCAATCAACGACGAAGTACAAGCTCTAGAGCAAGACTATTGCAAATGGTTAGGCGTTTCTCACGCGCTTGCCCACTGTAATGGAACGTCCGCAATACTCGCAGCCTTGCACGCTTTTGACTTATCACCAGGTGATGAAGTAATCGTGCCATCCGCAACCTACTGGGCGTCGGCAACGCCGATCCTTCATTGCGGTGGTATTCCAGTTTTTGCAGAAACCGAAGTGCAATGCCTGGGCCTCGACCCGCAAGATGTAGAGAAAAAAATCACACCACGCACAAAAGCCATAATCGTCGTACATTTGTTCGGTTTACCTTCGAGGATGGAAGAACTTTTAGCGATCGCTAAAAAACATAACCTGCGCGTATTAGAAGATGCATCGCACGCACATGGCGCAACCTACCAAGGCAAACCAATTGGAACGTTAGGTGATGCAGCGGTATTCTCCATGCAGACAAACAAACTCTGCCCCGCAGGTGAAGGCGGCATGCTTGTAACTAATGATGCAGAAATTCATGAACGTGCAGTTCTTCTTGGCCACTTCGAAAGAGTATTACATCTACAAACTCCAAACCGTCGCTTTGCAGCAACCGGTATGGGGTTAAAACTGAGGATGTCGCCATTAAATGCTGCGGTTGCGCGGGTACAACTCAAACACCTCACTGAGCGCAACAAAAGGCGAAACGAAAATGTTATTTATCTATCCAGCAAGCTTGAAAAGCTAGGGTTTGAAACTTATCTATCTCGGCCCAATACTGAAAGAGTTTACTTTGAGTTTTTAGTTCGATACGACGAGAAGCAAACGGGATTACCGACTTGTGATCTTATTACCGCATTAGGAGCTGAAGGCGCAGCGGTAAATCGGCCGCGATATCCGCTGCTACATCAACAACCACTATTTACCGAAGGCCAGTGGGCGAAGATTGCTCGGTTATCCGCTACTCCCGATTGGCCTTTACCGATTTATGATCCAAAGGCATTACCGAAAACTGAAGCAGCAAATGGATCGCTTGTAAAGTTACCGAGCTTCCCTAATGCAACAACAGAACTATTAGATCAATATGCGACTGCGTTCGAGAAAGTTTTAAAGCACGCTGACACCTTGCCGCGAGAGGAAGCATGAACGAAAACGGTCGCATAATAGCCCCAACAGCACAGGAGATTCAGCGGCGCTTTAAGAGTCCCGCAGTAGTTATCTCCAGGCCTGTGATTCTTGGCGCGATAGGTGTACTGCGAGCAGCCAGGCGCTTTGGTTGGAATGGTGAAGGTCTATCTAACATCAAAAATCTTGATGGCCCAATCGTATTTGCTGCAAATCATCAGAGTCATACTGATACCGCAGCGATTTTAGGTACACTCCCCAAACGTATGCGTGATCGTACAGCAGTTGCAGCTGCGCTTGATGTCTTTGGAGGAAATGGCACCGGTGCACCTCCGTCACTAAAGCGTGAATGTTTACAACTGTTCGTAGCCGCAGGTTTTCATGCATTTGCATTTGACAGGCATCGATCACCACTGAGGTCTATTCGAACAGCTGCAGAATTAATCGAAAACGGTTGGAACTTGCTCTTATATCCTGAAGGAACTCGCAGCCGCACTGGTAAAATGGCTCAATTCAAGGCTGGAGTAGGAGTTTTGGCGCGCTTTACACAAAGACCTGTTGTACCGATTCACGTAGCAGGAGGTCGAGCGATACTTCCTTGCGGCGCAACCATCCCCAGGCCTGGTCGCTTAACTGTCCGGTACGGAAAGCCTGTTTTCTTTGAGCAGGGCGAGTCAACCGCCCAATTTACGCAGCGAATACAAGATTGCGTGCGAAATCTTAGTCCTGCTTACAAAAGCGGATCACTATTGCCAAACGACAAGGTACAACTTCAACAAACCTGAGCATCGTGTCGATCTTACCATTGCCTTATCATAGATGGCCAATGTTGTGTTGCGCCAAATAATCATAGAGGGACAATATGTTCGGCTTCTCGGCCGTTGACATCTCGTTATTAGCGATCATTCCCGTATTGCTTTTTTTAAGTGGATTCTTCTCTGGTTCGGAGACCGCACTATTTGGGTTATCCGAAACCCAACGAATGCAGCTTAGAAAAAGGGCGAGCACCTCATCACGGGCAGTTGAAGCTCTACTGGCAGATCAGCGCATGCTACTTATCACTGTGTTGCTCGGCAATATGACAGTAAATGTGTTGTACTTTGTCATAAGCTCGGTCTTATTAATGAAAGCTGAAACCTCAGCAATCGCAGCTTCAGCTATTGCAGTGTTATCTCTACTTTTAATTATCCTGTTTGGTGAAGTCTTACCCAAGCTACTGGCAAGCGATCACAGGATTGGTTTTACAAACGTAATAGCCACGCCCTTGTTGATTTTGCATCGAGTCATTAGCCCACTGCGCAACACCCTGGAAAAGCTTGTAATTACGCCACTAAACAGACTGACCGCTCCTACAAATAAGCCTCCACAGCTAGATCGTGATGAATTGGCTGCACTTCTAGATTTATCTTCAGATGCAGGCGTAATTGACACAGAGGAAGAAAGGCTTCTGCAGGATGTTATAAATCTTGGGAACTTGAAGGTTCGTGATGTGATGACGCCACGCGTTAGAGTTACAGCTGTACCTGCAAGCGCATCGCGTGAAGATGTTATCGAACTTGTTAAACAAACAAAGCTCACGAAACTTCCTGTTTATAAAGATGATCTGGACAACATCGTCGGCATGCTGCATGTAAAAAGTTTTCTCATTAATCAAGATAATGATCGCTCTCTCGCAGAGCAAGCAGAGCAACTGAATTACGTACCTGAAATGGCAACTCTCGATCAATTGTTAAAACACTTTCAAGAAAGTAAAACACAGATAGCGATTGTAGTAGATGAATTTGGCGGAACGGCTGGGCTTGTGGTAATTGAAGATGTTGTTGAGGAGATCGTTGGTGATATTAGTGATCGAAAAGATGTGCATCTTCAGCCTGAGAAAATAGACTTGAACCATTGGCGCGTTCCCGGAGGGTTGAGCGTACATGAATGGGCGGATGCCTTCGGCCAAACTATAATCTCGCCACGCATAGCAACTGTTGGAGGCTTGATAACTCAACAACTTGGCCGAGCCGCCATTAAAGGAGATTCCGTTGAAATCTCCAACGTACAATTGGATGTAGAAAAGGTAGAAAAAGGCAGAATAATCAGCGCCATCGTAACGCTCATCGGCGAGGATGGAGCGGAATCACAATGACCAACGCAATTATTGCTTATACATCACTTGGTTTAATAGGGATATTTCTCAGCGCGCTTTTTTCAGGAATGGAGACCGGAGTATATTCACTTAACCGAGTCAGACTACTTGTACGTGCTGGGAGAGGCGACAGACAAGCAATTCGACTTCAACGTGAATTTGCAGATTCAAACCGTCTGCTAAGCACGCTACTTATAGGGAATAATATTGCAAATTACATGGGGATATTTGGCGTTGCGGGTATACTTACCGAGCTTGGCTATGGACCGACACAAGTTATAGTTATCAATGCAGCAATTCTAATTCCGCTACTGTTTGTTTTTGGCGAAACTTTGCCAAAGGATCTATTTAGAACACATAGTGATAGATGGTCTTATACATTGTCAGCTTGGTTTGTTGGTACGCGCAGGATTCTTAGTTGGATTGGTTTAGTACTAATCGTTAAAGGTTTTGGCGCAATTTTTATTAAACTATTTGGTGGTAGTGCACAGCTTCCCTTAACTGAACGACAACGCATCAGTAATCTGATGAAGGAAGGTGTGGGATCAGGTGCATTAAGCGAAGCGCAAACCGCGCTTGCTGACCGAGCTTTATCGCTGGGCAATAGAACCGTAGCTGACGAAATGATCCCATGGGAAGAAGTGGCAAGTATTAGTGCGGATGCAAATGATGATGAACGCGAGCATAAGCAACAAACCAAGTACACGCGATTGCCAGTCTTGGACTCGTCTGGATTAGTGGTTGGCACGCTTTCAATCTTGGATATGCTGCTGACAAGGGATAAGGTGCCGGGCGAGTTGATGACTGATGCAATGTTGCTTGGGCCTGCTACTACTGTCAGGACTGCTTTACGTACTATGAGGGCGCAGCATCAGACTTTGGCGGTCGTGGTAGATCCGAGTAGTGAGAGGCCCATTGGCTTGGTTACGCTGAAAAATCTCGTTGAGCCGTTTACGGGCAAGTTGGCAGCCTGGTAAACTCAAAATCAGCCCAATAAGGCACTTTCTGATGGATTTTTCAATGAAAATCACAGATTCGCAACAGAATTAGCAGCCAAGTTGGGAATCAACACGAAGAAGATACGGTTAGAGGCTGTTATTCTAAGTATGATGTTTGTGTAGAAATCGATGGAGTTTCCCTATGCTCAGGAGAACCCATTTGCCCACTAAGAATTCTTGCTGCGATCCTGTGAGCAAGGCGAATGTATATCTGCGCCTAGGTGCTACTGCTACTTTTTTAGCTGGGCTGGTAACTGCGTCAAGTTTCGGCCACTCTGCTCCGGTTCGCAATTATGCGCCGCAGCAAGTAACTGATCCTGCTAATACGCAAGATCCTCTTTTCTATCCTAGGGCCACCGGTCGCGCTAGGCCGGGCGATTCTCCTGTGGATCAACTTCTGATTAAGTTCCTGGATCTGCATACCGCAATGAAATACCAGAGTGCCGTTGAAGTTGCCAGGCAGATTGTTCAATTGCGTCCTGAGCATAAGGATTCACATTACAACCTTGCCTGTGCGCTAGCCAGGCTTGATCGATCAAAGCATGCGCTTGACGAATTAAAACTCGCAATCGACTTCGGTTGGCGCGACACAACGCATCTAGCATTAGACCCAGATCTGGATAGCATACGACATAATCGTCGTTACATTGTATTACTAAAAAATATTACCAAGCTCACCATTTTGGAGAGAGTTGTTCCAGGTAAATTGCGAACTGAGTCTTGGGAAGAGATTGCTGAGGATTTATCACAAGATATTCCCTCATTAATGAAGCGATACCATGTGCCCGGCACATCGGTTGCGCTTTTGCGAAATGGTCAAGTTGTATGGAACACGGGGTTCGGCGTACAGGACTTAAGTACTGCTAATCCGGTAGATCAATATACAGTGTTCCCTGCACCGGGTTCGGATCAGTTGTTTGCAGCAATTGCAACCATGCAGCTATACGAACAAGGCTCATTAGTATTCTCTACAACAAACCAATCAAACCAAACAAGCCAACGGATTCTGCCGGTTGTTCTAAGGACAAGTGTATTAGATCAAGAAAGTGAGCAAGATGGTTGGCGTGTTGGACGGTTAACTTTGTTTGCCAGCTCTAAAGGTCTAAGCAAAGTTAGAAGCAATGAATCCGGTTGGGTAAATGCAATACCTGCTGCTAGCGCAATGACGCTATCTTTGCAAAAAGACCCACGCGTTAAACCACAAGGATATTTTGCAGCTATTGCTGCGGTCGAAGCGATTTCGGATCAACCCTTTGCAGAGTATTGTCAGGAAAATCTTTTTAAGCCTATCGAGGCGAATAGAACTTGGCTAGGTATTCCAGAAACTGATGAAGATGCTCAAATTGCAACCGGATATAGCAGACTCACCACGCCGGTTACACAATCGCTTGCATTAAGTGATTCTTCCTTAAATGTGCATTGTACTTCAACCGATTTAGCACGATTGATGACGCAGCTGATGTTCGAACCCCCCGGGGAATCAACAACACTATTGGATAATGTCACAATTATGCAATTAGCTCAAGTTGCTAAAGACTTTGGCTTTGATGCTTCGGTTGACCATGCTGCGGATGCACTTCGTATGCAGCTTCACAAGGTTTCCAACGGCGCTGGTATGTTAATGCGTTGGTACCCCTCCCAAAGATGCGGCATAGTCGTTCTCTACAACAGCGAAACCGGACACGATGCAGCAATCCGCATAGCCCACCAAGCCCTAGGCGGCTCCTGATCCCCCTTATTTCCTGATCTAATTAATTAGCCCCAGGTGAATACACCTGGGGCGAAGTGCGCTCGCCTACTTTGTTACGTTCGATCCCGCAACAAATCATGGTATGCCAAAGATTACTGTGTTTGTGCAGGTCATCTGAAAATCGCACGCTCTCCGCCCGCCGTGTATTCACGGCGGGCTAAATGGGGATGTAGTTTTTATCTGGCCCATTAAGTGTATTGTTGGCATATACTTTCTTGCCGTGAAACGCCGCCTATTCAAACTTGCATTGTTTCTTATTCTCGGCGCGATAGTTAATGTCGCCGTGGCGTGGGGGTGTGCAAAATGGATAAAATTAGATTATCGAGTGAATACAACGGGTTCTAGTAGTGGCTATCCATATGGTGAGGATATTGCTGTTGTCATAATGCAGTCGAAAGGGGCGATGTTGATAAAATCGAACTTGACAATTGACTGGGACAGCATTGAGAAAAGATGGGTGCCCTTCAATCCAAGGAGCGAGATGAGTGAGCGAACCAAAGCGGCGATCGATATCAGTGCACGATATAAGTTTGTTCATCCCTCCCATGCCAATCTACAAGAAATGAAAGGTGTTATAAGAGTTCTAACAGCCCACGGTTGGCCGAGACTGGCTCTTTGGTCCGGATACGAAATAGGATACGGGGGCGATGGTCCCAGTAGCAAACCTAGAGGCTATTGGACAATCTGGTCAGGAATGCGTATATCTGGCACACAACACGATTATTCAGTAGGACTTAATGCCGTTCCGCGATCGTTACCCTATCGCCCCATCTGGTCGGGCTTTGCAATCAACACGCTATTCTATGCTGCGATTCTTTGGATTTTGTGGTCAAGTTCATCTGCTGCGAGGAGACTCATCCGCCGCAAGCGCGGGTTGTGCATCAAATGCGGTTACGACTTGCGTGGAAATTCCGGGGGTGACGTTTGCCCGGAATGTGGTATCACAATTACCGCCCCCAACTAATTAATTAGTTAATTAGCCCCAGGTGAAAACACCTGGGGCGAAGCGCGCTGGCAAACTCTGTTACGTTCGATACCGCAACAAGTCATGGTATGTCAACAATTACTGTGTTTGTGTTCATTATATGGAAATCGCACACTCCCCGCCCGCCGTGTATTCACGGCGGGCTAAATGGGGATGTATTTATTTATCTCACCGCCAGAAATAACTCCTTTACAGTTTCAACTTCATGCTGCGGCTGGTGCAGCATCTTCAGTATCAAACAATTCCGACATCCGATTTGTGCTGTTAGCAGTTGACCACATAGTCTCGAGTCCCACTGCTGATCTAAACGCAGCATTATCTGCAAGCTGCCAAAGTACAATTTGTGATTGTTGGATTTGCTGCTCATTGATTGGGCTGGCGTCCAGCTGCGTCCTGCGAAACGCAGCCAGAGCATCAGCAATTCCAGCCCGCATGGACTCATTTACGGTTTCGCCAACATCATGAGTCTGGTCAAGGAAGTCCAGTAGTCCCTTTAGCGCCACAGCAGATCCTGCTAAGGATTGGGAGAAATGCCCGTTAGTTCGCTGCATTTGTGTCAATCTCATAGCAAGTTCTGCTGCCAGGGGAGTGGGTGCGTAAGTCAGTTCGCAACACCTTTGCAAAGCCAGGCCAAAGGCTGCTGCCTCAACAGCGTCTGATCGCATAAGCAGCATCGAGTGTCCCGTGCTAATGCTCCTCCCATTAGCTAGGATTCGCTGCACAAGCCTCTCGTAAACTTCATGGCGAATCATTCGATCAATATGGTTGAGGCTAATCATAACCTGGCTCCTCTTAACACACCATCATCCGTACGGCTTATGTTTGGGTATTATCGCCAGTTTGTCAAGTTTTATGTTAGGGTTTTGTAAGATTTTTTAAAAATATCTTAAAACCCCGATCTAGCCTGTAACAAGGCAGGTTGCATTCCCAAACATCAATTAGAGCGGGTTATATTTTTGTGTGTGCTACTCAGCATATGTTGTGTTGTAAGCTAAACGCAAAGAACAACCTTTCAGGGAGGTTAGCCATGAGTTCCCAACCAACAGCCCAAATTCAGCAGCCAAATATGCCTTATATAATGGTTCCAGTCCGTGAACGAAATGGTCTGGGCGTGGCTGGCTTTCTAATTGCATTCATTGGCCTTTTCATCCCCACGGGCATCGTGGCGCTGCTTGGAATGTTGATCAGCTTAGTTGCGCTAGGCAAAGGGCCGCGCTTTTTCGCAGGTCTTGGCGTACTTACAGGCCTCTTCGGCACTGTTATTTGGCTGGTAATTACCATCCTGGCACTGATCGGATTGCTCGTCGGTTCAGTGGTGGCTGTGGTCTTCTCAGTAGGCGCATTCATAATCACCCAGCCAGAGGTCGTAGAAGTCAGCTCGGACATGATCAATGTGACTATTGCCGTAGCTGAATACGAAAAGAAAAACAACAAACTCCCAGAAGATGTTGCTTCGCTAGGCCTTGGTGTTTCGACTCTAACTGACCCGTGGGGCAACGCTTACAACTACCAAATCATCGATGCTGATCCAGGCTTTGATGTGATTAGTAGCGGCAGTGATGGCGAATTTGATACCGATGATGATATGAAATTGAGCGGCCTCGACCAAATATGGGAAACGGCATTTGAAAGCTTCGGCACCAAAATCCAAGAGCTATGCGAAAAGCTCGAAGGCTTGGAGGGCACGCACATGAACTTTGATCCCCGCCATGGCCACAGACACAGCAAGACTAAAACTGTCAGAATATCCGTAAACGATGATCCCTCAGAGCGTTACCGCAAGGCAGCTATCGAGGCAGCTATCAAGGAAGCTGCTGAGCAAGTTCAGGTTGACCAGGTCATTGAGGTTGAAGTTGAATCTGATTCTGGCGACTCTAACTGATTGATTAAGCTCGGCCTCAGATTCATTCAAGCAGGAATAGAACAAAGTAGATAGGCTACACCAAACGCATTAAATGCGTGAAGGAGTCATGCTATGAGTCAAACAGATTTTCCAGCCGTAGACGTACCAGTTCCACAACAGAATACTCTGGCAATAGTGGGATTAGTAGTTTCTGTATTAGGCTTACTTGGATCTGGCGGAATACTCTGCCCAATTGGATTGATCATTAGCTTGATAGCATTGGGAAAACCCTATGGGCGTGGCTGGGCGATAGGTGGGGTTGTTGTAGGACTACTTGGAACTTGCTTTGGTGTTGTTGCGATAGTCTTTCTAGGTGCAGCCGTCATGGCTGCTATTGCCGTAGTAGGCGCAGGCTTAGGTGTATTTGCGCTAGTTGCCACACAGGGTGAGAATATCCAAATCAGCGCAGACATGCTCAGCATTGCGGACAGTGTGGTTATTTATGAAGATAAGAATGGTTCCTTGCCCGAAGATCTGGATGCGCTTGATATTGATAAGCCAACTCTGATGGATCCTTGGGGTAGACCATATCGTTATATCCTCACAGAGCGTAAGCCCGGCTTTGAAATTACAAGCTGGGGTGCTGATGGTCAGCCAGCTACTGATGATGATGTTCGGGTCACAGAGTTGGATATGGCTTGGGATCGTGCATTTGAGAATATGGAAAATTTCGAGGCTCAGATAACAAAATGGATTGAGCGAATGAAGCGGTTGAAACGTGCTGGTGTGGTTAAGAGTGATTACAAGATTACGGAAAAACCAGATGCGCCCTAAGCCCCGCCATTCTGGCAGGAAATCACTGCCTTCATGCACAAATAGACTGGTTAACCCCCTCTAACACACCTAAAAAACCAGTTTCTGATGGTATCGCACTTGCCATATCTTTATTGACGGCTGGGTAAGTACCCAGATACCACACGCTTTCAGTACCTCTAGATAGAAGGGGAAATAACCATGTCAAAAATCATCGGCATCGACCTTGGCACCACAAACTCTGTGGTCGCAGTAATGGAAGGCGCTCAGCCTAAGGTGCTTATTAATTCCAGTGGCAACCGCGTTACACCTTCGGTTGTCGCATTCACCGATAAGGGCGAACGCCTTGTGGGTCAACCTGCAAAACATCAGCAGGTAACCAACCCCGAGCACACCGTCTTTTCAATAAAGCGATTCATGGGAAGACGCCACAGCGAGGTTCACTCCGAAGAAAAACTTGTTCCATACGAAATCGTTGGCGGGCCAAATGATCCGGTCAGCGTCAAAGTGAGAGACAAGGTTCACACGCCACAGGAAATCTCCGCAATGATCCTACAGGATTTAAAAAAGACTGCGGAAGATTACCTAGGCGAAAAAGTCGAAGCAGCGGTAATTACAGTCCCTGCGTATTTCAACGATTCGCAGAGAACTGCAACCAAAGAAGCGGGCGAAATTGCGGGATTAAAAGTCGAAAGAATCATCAACGAGCCTACCGCAGCTGCACTAGCCTACGGCTTGGAAAAGAAAAAGAACGCCAAGATCGTCGTCTTCGACTTCGGTGGCGGAACATTTGATATCTCCATTCTCGACGTAGGTGATGTCGAGGGAACAAACGTTGTAGAAGTTCTCGCAACCAACGGCGACACCCATCTGGGCGGCGATGACCTCGATCAACGACTTATTGAATTTTTAGCTGAAGAATTCCGTAAACAAAATGGAATCGACCTGCGCCAAGATCCCATGGCACTCCAGCGCCTTAAAGAAGCATCGGAAAAAGCCAAGTGTGAACTTTCACAACAGATGGAGACATCTATTAATCTGCCCTTTATTACTGCAGATCAAAGCGGACCTAAGCATTTGCAGCAAACTATTTCACGTGCAAAATTTGAATCGCTTTGCGAAGATCTGTTTGATCGACTGCGCGGCCCGTGCCAGACCGCACTTACTGATGCAAAAATCAAACCAACAGATATTACTGAAGTGGTAATGGTTGGCGGCTCAATTCGAGTTCCCAAAGTACAGGAAATCGCTAAGGAAATCTTCGAAACTCAGGAGCTTGACAAATCAATTAACCCAGATGAAGTCGTGGCAATCGGAGCAGCATTGCAGGCTGGTGTTTTGCAAGGTGATGTCAAGGATGTATTACTTCTCGATGTAACCCCACTTTCACTAGGCGTTGAAACACTTGGCGGAGTTATGGCCAGACTCATCGAGAAAAACACTACAATTCCTACTTCACGCAAAGAAGTATTTTCAACCGCAGCAGATGGTCAAACTTCTGTAACCATTCACGCACTGCAAGGTGAACGTGAATTTGCTAATGATAATCGTACGCTTGGCAGGTTTGATCTAACCGGCATCCCGCCATCACAGAGAGGTTTGCCACAGATCGAAGTCGAATTCTCAATCGATGCCAACGGCATCCTTAATGTTCAGGCAACCGATAAAGCCACCGGCAAAAGTCAATCCATTGAGATCACTGGCTCAACTGGTTTATCATCTGAAGAAATCGATCGCATGAAATCCGAAGCCCAAGAACACGCAGCCGATGACAAGGCTCGTCGTGAGTTAATTGATCTAAAAAATCAAGCGGACCATATTGTTTACTCGACGAAAAAGTCGCTTGAAGAGCATGGCGAAAAAGTTTCCCCAGAAGCGCGAGGCAATATCGAATCAGCTCTATCTAATCTAGAAGATAAGATCAAGGGCGATGACAAAGACGCCATCGAAGCTGCTATGAAACAGCTCAACGATGTTTCAATCGAACTCGGCAAGGCGGTATACGAAGCAGCCGCAGCTGAAGGAACCGATGCAGCAGAAGCTTCAACTGAAGCAGCAGATACAGACGATTCATCGCCAAAGGAAGATATCATCGACGCTGAGTATGAAGTAAAGGACGACAAGTAAGTAAGCGTCTCAATTAACGATTAATTAACCATCAAAGCCCAGGGATTCCTCTCCCTGGGTTTTTTCATACTAAATACGTAGGGGAAGTTGAGAATTATTGTATTTTTCCTACTCTAACTCCCCTAATGCCCTTAGCTCAGTTGCTGAACTGTGATATTCATAAAAAGTAGTAACTTTTGTTTGCATCGATTGCTTAAAGAAATCTGCAGCTTCTGAATTGTTGCCAGCAATCAACTCAACAGAACCTATATAAAAATAGGATTCACACTTTCGCTGAGCGGTTTGTAAAGGTATGTCAGTTTGAGCTATCTCTAGTAGATCATTGCTTGATAGATCACCCAGCAAGTAAACAACCAGCTTGCCCGGCCAATCATCTTCATCAACATCAGTAATGTGGGACTTACGAATTATTGCATATTCCCGCAAAAGTTTCTCTGCCAGGCTTTGATCATTTGCTCTCGCATGACTTAACCAAAGATATAGCTGCGCATAATCAATATCGTTTTCCTTAATAGTTACAGCTAGATTTAGATATTCTGCTGCTTGTGAAAAGTTACCCTGGTGATATTGATTTACTCCCAAACCCATGTGCCGATAAAAGCTGGAAGGCTCTAAAACTACTAACCTCTCAAAGTCTGTTTGCGCTTTCATAAGATCGCCTTTAGCCCATGACAGCCAGGCCCGCTCGGCTAACAGATACGTAGCATCAGGATCATAAGTTAATGATTCATCAAGATCTGAGTACGCACCATCATAATCGCCAAGATCCCGTTTTATTCGCGCGCGAATCAATGATCCTTTTGATTGAACGATATTTTGCAGATCAACTGCTTGGTTGGCAATTTCAAGTGCTTCCTTGAACTTACCTGTTTCATGCAAGAGCCTGGCGTAATCTGCAGAAATATAATAGCTGTTGGGCGCAATTTTCTGCGCCTTCTTGATATCCATAATTGCTGCATCATGATTATACATTTCCTGCCAGGCGAAAGCGCGCTGGCGATACACGTGCGCCCAATTGGGATAATGAGTTATCGCTTGAGTATAATCATCAATGGAAGCCTGAATGTGACCTGCTTTATTATTAGCCCATGCTCTGCCACTTATGTAGCGAGAGTTCTCCCCACTAGAATCCATAGCAGATGTGTAATCCTCAACCGCGCCCTCATAATCACCAGTGCTAACCCTAATTGACGCTCTAGATCCATAAACTTCAGCATCACCTTGGCCTGACTCTATTAATGTGCTGTAGTCTTTTAATGCTTGCTTTGTTTGCTCTTTCAATAAGTACAATTTTGCTCTAGCTTTAAGAGTTAATGCATCTTCAGGATCAGTTTTAAGTGCTGCGTTATAGTCGTCCATTGCGGAAGTTAATTCTGCAAGCTGCTCATAAGCTTGTCCCCTTACCCTGTAAGCCTCAACATCCTCTGGATCCTCTTCAATCCGCAATGTCATATCTGAAATATTTTTAGAGAATTGTTCATACTGATTGTATTGCTGGCGAGGAAATGAACGCATCTGCCCAAAAGTTTGTGGTGCAGATGGCACAGGACCAGGCGCAGGCTGGGTAACAAAATATCCATTAACAATAAAAAGTGCGCCCCCACCCATAACCACAATAAATGCGATTGTAATTATCAGCAGATTAGTATTCTCTCGGTCCATCGGGGTAAACCCCTTTTCCTGAAATGGCGCTCAGTCATATTTTACCTAATTTCTAAGCCCTCGTCATTGGGAAAGACAACAAATAAAACAGCCCGTAGCGGCCTGCCACGGGCTATTTGTAACATTATTGAAATTTCAAGCTATTAGATCAGTCGCGTCCGCCGAAAAGGATCGACAATCTCAGGACGAGCTTGACCGCTTCTATGTAGATCCAGGCGATGGTAACTAATAAGGCAAATCCGCAATACCATTCCATATACTTTGGCGCACCTGCCTTCACTTTATCCTCAATAAGCTTGAAATCGAGGATCAGAAACAGTGATACCAATACCAGCATGAAAACATTGATGCCTAGGCCGAGATACCCCATTATACCGTGATCATTAACCGCACTGGCGAAACCTATCAAAGGCAGCTCTTTTCCCCAAACTATCATCATTATAAACGACACAAGGTAGGCAAGCATTGCGGCTCCGAAGAGAGTGAACAGCACAGCCTGGAATGTTCTTGTTGGTTTGATAAGCCCGGTTCGGTAAGCAAACAACATGCTGCCGACGCAACTGCCGGTGACAATAAACGCCTGCAACCCAACACCCCCCACAACATCCAGGCCTCGATTTATCAGAATCCCATCCACCATGGCTGTCAAAGCACCGAGAAAAATACCTTCGACAACTGCATAGACCGGAGCCACTATCGGCGCAAGCTGAGGTTTACCTGCTAGGAGAAAATAGAATCCAAGGACAATGATAAACGACGCACCAGCGCTGATATACAATATTGAAGGCATCGACTGGACCAGCGCGTATCCACCCGCACCTGAAGCGACTGCGATAGCAATAAGCAACGAGGTCTTGTTTATGACTCCGGACATAGTTGTAACATTCGCCTTATCTGCGAACATGTTTTTGCCATAGACTTCGCTGAATGCGTTTTTGTTATTTAGAGCTGGGTTTGATGATTGAAATTGGAACATGTTTGAATCTCCGGAACTTTATACCCTGTATCGAGTTGCTGCACTATATCCTCGACGAAGCGGGACATAAAGGCTCACATTCTACTTTATAGCTAACTTATGATGCTAATTTCAAGAAAGCTCAGACTGCTATATTATTAACTTAGTGTCAAACAATGATAATTCATCATCACGCTCAAAAACCGCATTAGGACTTATCCTAACCGGAGCGATCATTTCCCTGGTTGCGCTTGTAATATCGCTAGCCAAGATGCACCTTGATCGCTCGCCCACAATCGAAGCAGGCCAAGCTAATCTGCACAATCTGTGGCCGTTTTGGATCTCATCTGCCTCATGCTGGATCGCACTCACCGCACTTTGGCTTTACCTAAGAAAGTCACAACAACGCAATATAAATTTTTGGGCCATAACGATTGTTATCTTCTTGGTAGCAGTTAGCGCACGAATCGCAGTTGTGCTGACTCACCAACCAACATTAAGTGATGATATATATAGATACATCTTTGATGGGCGAAACCTCGCCAATTCTATCAATCCCTATTTACATGCACCGGCTGAGCGTTTGGGCCTATCCACTGATGAAATAATGGAGAGGCCGCTCGGGGTCTTAATGGAAAGTGGGGTTGATCTGGTAGATGACGAGCATTGGCCGGGCGAAGCGAAACTCTTGCCACTGATAAATAATCCAGAACTGCATACGATTTATTTGCCTACAAGCCAATACGTCTTTGCTGTTGCTGCTTTTTTTATAAGTGATGCAGCAGCCGACCCTCAAACAAGCTCGCGCATTTTGCGCTATGTACTTATAGTCATAGAACTATTCGCCATTGGATTGATCCTTTTAGCACTTAAACATGCAGATCGATCAGCTTGGTGGGCAGCGTTATACGCCTGGCATCCTATTGCCATTACAGAAATCGCAGGGTCCGGCCATCAGGATGTAATTGGTGTTGCGCTAATGATGCTTGGGCTGGTAATGTTCAGCAATGTGCCAAAGAAAGTTTGGCAGTGGACAATCGCGCTTGCTGTCGCTTCCTTAGCCAAACCAGTTACTATCCCACTCGCAGCCATTATGTTAAAAGGCCAATCGTGGCGCAGATGGTTTATTAGTGGCGCAGTAGGCGGAGCGGTTTGTATCGCTCTTTGCGCGCCACTTTTATTAACACATAACGGCCAACCTTTATCAAACTTAATTGATACTGCATCGCGCTTCAGCCAAAAGTGGGCACACTTCGGATCGGTTTATGAACCCACAATGTGGACGTTAAGCAAAGTTGATCCCATTGAGGATGAACAAACAGGTTGGCAAAAACGCGAATCACACGAAAAAATCGCACGGTTAATTTGTTTAGCACTGGTGGGGATTGTAATTATCGCAGTCTTTTTTAGTTCTTTAGATGTTTGGGCAAGCTGCCGCGTCATTCTCTTTGCCATGGTTCTATTTTCCAGCACCGCTCATCCGTGGTATTTGCTTTGGGCGCTTGTAATACTTCCGCGCGCACCAAGCCCCGCAGTGTGGATTGCAACTCTAACTTTACCCTGGGGCTACGCGCAGCTTGGCGATGTCATCGATTGGACCGTTCCTACTTGGGTGATATACGCAGCATATTGTCCTGTGTATCTTGCGCTTATGATCGATATCGTAATGAGCTACAAAAAACGCACAACTTTGAAAAAAAGTATAGAGTAGATCCATGAAAGCTCTCGAAGTAATCAACAGTCTCGAATCTATAGCACCGCTAGAGTACGCAGCCGATTGGGACAACGTCGGCTTATTGATCGGCAGCTCGAATTGGGATGCGAATAATATTTTGCTTACTATCGATCTAACTGAATCAGTGCTGCGCGAAGCGATACGCAACTCAGCTCAGATGATCGTTGCTTATCATCCGCCTATCTTCGAGCCTCTTTCATCACTAACAGATGTTGAAACTAAACAGCGAATTGTCCTTGAATCTGCACGCGCGGGGATTGCGGTTTACAGCCCTCATACAGCCTTAGACGCAGCACCGGGTGGAGTTAACGATTGGATTGTAGCTGGCCTTGGTAGTGGAGATAATCGGGCATTGGAAGCTAGCGCGACCTTACCTGAAAGTGAGCAATATAAACTCGTAACTTTTTGCCCCGCAGATGATGTTGATAGAATTCGTAACACACTCGCAGTATCTGGAGCTGGTCGCATCGGTAAGTATGAACTTTGCTCTTTTGAATTAAAAGGGACAGGCACATTCCTAGCGGGTAAAGGAACAAATCCAGCGATTGGTAAAAAAGGAGCGATTGAAAAAGTAGATGAGGTTCGTTTGGAAATGGTTTGTCCAAAGGCTGCGCTGGCCCTTGCGGTTACCACGATCAAGCAATTTCATCCCTATGAAGAGCCACCGATTGAAATATACAAGCTGCAAGCTCGCCCTCAGCGCCAGGTTGGTCAGGGTAGGCGACTTGTTTTAGATCAAAAGGTTTCGCTAAACGAGTTAGTAGAACGTATAAAAAACCGTCTTGGGGTGAAGCAAGTGCGCGTTGCGCTTGGTGAGAACGCACCTCGTCGATTTCGCTCTATTGGGCTATGCGCAGGTGCAGGTGGCTCACTTCGTGAAGAAGCGACGCAGCAAGGTTGTCAAGTGTTTCTTACCGGCGAAATGCGCCACCACGATGTCCTGGCCGCACAGGATCAGGGATGCACCATTATTCTTGCTGGTCACACAAATACCGAACGCGGATACCTCAAAGTACTCCGCAAACGCTTGCGCAGGGACTTGCCCAGCGCCACGGTTATGATATCAAAAAAAGATAGCGATCCCTTGCGTGTGATGTAGCAAATATTGGATAGTACATAGTTATTTTCGGACGTAAATCAGAGAGTTTTTTGCTCCGATATAGATTAAGCTACGTTTTGCTGGCCTACCGCAAAGGCAAATCGATAAAGTAATAAGTGCAGGGAGAGAAAGATGTACGAGCAGCCAACCTCGCAAGAAAACCAACTGCAATCGCAGCAACAACCAATGAGCAGCCAATCTGCATCATTTAATCAACCTCAATTTGACGATCAACTAACAACAAAGCAACCTGGCTGGTGGAAACGCAATTGGATTTGGGCGGTTCCTTCTATCTGCGTTACGTTTGTTGTTGGCGGGATCGGATTATTCGTAGGACTCTTCGCGCTGGTCTTTGGCGTGCTGAAGAGTACCGAAGTATACGAAACCGCGCTATTTGAAGCGCAAACAAATCCTGCGGTAATCGCAGAGCTAGGAAACAAAATAGAAGATGGCTTGATGTTTACCGGCAATATGGAAGTAAATCCAACGTCCGGCTATGCGGATATTGTGATTCCAATTTCCGGCCAAATGGGGTCCGGCTCACTTTACCTTCAAGCAGAGAAAACTAACGGCATTTGGGAATACTACACTATGGAAGTAGTAATCGCAGAGACTGGCGAGTCTATTGATTTGCTTGGTGACTAACAAGCAAGCTATTGCCAAAGTACATAGGTGATGGTCAAGGGTTCTTATTTTTTACCCTTACCCTTTGATATGGCTTTGTCGATGAGCTTTCCTATATCAAACCCTTTACCACCAATTTCCGATTCAATAAATCCTTTTAACCCTGCTTTTGCTATAGCGCCTGCCATATCGAAATCTGGATCTATCTTTGTTTCTAAGTTGCCGAACTTGCCACGTGTTACTAAGGGAACAATGATATCATCCATGTACTTTTCTAGTTTCTTATCATTAAAAGCAAGTGCAACGAACGGCAGCTCTGTACGCACATTTACCATTTGAGTATTTAGATCAATGCTCCCAGAATAGGCTAATTTGTACTTACCGATCAAAACCTCAAAGCGCTCATAAGTGACTATGCCTTTTTTTATCCTAACACTTATGGGTTCTATATAACCGGGAATGGTTTTGGCGTTTGTTGTATTAAGTATCGATAACAGGCCAAGCGTTACCGATCCGCTGTCTAATTCCACTTTTCCTATTGTAATTTCTATTCTTGCTGTTAGCTTGCTAATATCATTATCTAGCGGCAAGAACGCTTGCTTTGCGGATATACGTACGGGTTGCTCTGTGCTGCGAATATCCGCTAATAGAGGGTGGATCTTTGCTAAAAGACGCTGACTAAGTGGTGGAGTTATTTGCAGTTCACATTCAAGCGGTGTTTTTTTGGGTAGGATCAGCCCATTATTGCGCCCAACAATACGCCCCTTCATGGAACCATTGGTTGTGGTTAATTCCCCCACTATTGCGCCGGAATAGGCAGAGAAATTTTTGGCAGTAAATGTTGAGTTCATTGTCGGGCCGACTGCTGCCACTAACATTCCATCCAAGCCTAACAGCGCATCGGCTATATTTGTGGGAATATCTTTTACTACACCATTAACGCTGAGCTTACGGTTATCTAATTGGAGAATCTTATTCTCGCTAACTAAGTGGGTAATTTTACCTTCAAGACTAATTTCGCCTGCTCGTGCAGATTTACCCTTTGCGGTTTCGGTAAGCGTGAAGTTGATGCGCTCTGCTATATCATCACTTGTGAAATTGATCTTCATGTTATTGATGCCTGAGTTATTACCCTCAGCATCAGTCATCACAAGCGGGCCTCCCGTTAGAGTTATATCAAGATCCACTGCTGCGGTATCGAACGGTTTGGACTGCAACATGGATAACGGGAACTTGAGCTTTGATATCTCAAGAGATAACGGCACATCATTGGCGACAGTATAAACACGAGCTTTGCTGCCAGAATCTTTGCTGGATATTTGCTTGTTCATGGATGCTTCAATTGCAGCTTTTTGAAGCGTAATTGTCGCAGTATCTGCCTGGATTTGAACCATCTCATCAACTAGCGATGCAGTAAATACGCCATCTAAATATGGGAATTTAGCTATAAACTTAGTTGCCGAGGCAGAGTCCGAGTGATTTACCGTTGCGGTTAGCTCACCCTTTTTCCCAAACCACTTGCTTAGTGCGCCCTTTTGGGCTCCCATCATTCTCTCAAGGTAAATTAGCTGCAATGCGCGCAAAGTTACAGAACCAACACCAGACAGTTTGCCGCCCGCTAATTTCGCATTCAGATCGTAATTCAACCTGGCTAAAGTCTGATCGTGCGCAGAGCGAATTACAATTGCGCTCCCTTTAACTGCGTAGTCTTCATTTGCAATATTGCTTGTTATCCTGGCTTTTATGTCACGCAAACTAACCGGCTCGACTAATGAAGGAATGTTATCCAGCAGCGCTTCTTTAGCTGTAATGTTTACGATGATTGGCTGATCATTAAGCGCGTAACGCTTTAACTTTTCATCATATGATAATTTAAACGGAGATATATCTATTGCAATTAAAGTTGGCTTGGTTAACTTTACAGGCTCTTCAGAATCACTTTGCAAAGCTGCAACCATCTTGGGCGTGAGAACTGCAACTGCACTGGCTTTATCTATTGAAATAGTTTGGCCGACCCTACTTGCAGTGATCTTAAGTTCGTTTTCACCTGCATAAGCTGCGATCTGTAATCCTTGGCCAAGACTAGCTGTTTCAAATTCAACTCGAAAATTTTCAAATGTCTGCTTGCCAAGGCCGCTTGATGGAATTGTTACTGTGAGAGGCTTATCTGTTGTAATGGTCCCTTTAGCAGCAATGGAGTTAATCCCTATTTGCCCATCACTATCCGGGCTCATACTGAACTGCGTAACGTCCACTACGATCAGAATGCGTTCTTCAACTTCTATATCCGCAATATCTTTTAGCAGAGCTGGATGAATTGAACTAGTTACGTGTAAGCGTTTGCTTACCATAGATCCATCACTTGCATTTACAGTCGCAATAAGCTCGGCATTAAACTGCTTGGCGGTAAGTTTGATAGAAACATCTTTAGGCGTTGACGAAGTAAAATCAGCTTGCACGTCAATAGTTGGGCCTATATCACGACTCGCAAGAATCGGCGTACCTTCAAGTAGTAGCTGCACAAGCGTCGTGGGTACTGATTTACCTCTTATCTGGCCTGTAATTCGATCCAAACTCAAATCAAGTGATCCATCGCTTCCAACTATATTTATTGCACTCAACTCTCCCTCAAGAGTTCCAGCCCCTGCGGACTCAATCGACGCAGCCACAACAAAGGAAAGATCAACTCGCTTTGACAAGTTGTCTGTACTTAGCTGCAAAGATGCGGATTGCAGCTCAGTTTGCTGCTTGGAAAATGGGAGGACGATGTTGGCAAGCTCAGCATCGATCCTGGCGGATGTCTTAGCAAGCGATAATTTGCCATGCTCATCAATTAAATTATCAATCGAGCCATCAATCGAAACCGATCCCGTTTTACCTGAGGACTTGGTTTTCCCTTGCGCTTTAATTGTAATTTTCCCGTTAGGTACATACGCAAGCTCGCCCGACAATTCACTAATCGTTAGAGTTTGATTCGCAGCTTCATCTTCTCCGTCTAGTTCTACAGTTAATTGACTAAAGCGAACAGTCGTGCGGCCTAAGTTAAAAGCTTGGGATTGTTCAGCTTTAGGATCTTCTTGTTCATCCTGCTTTACAAGATCGTGGAAAGTAGTAGAACCATCTTCTCTTAATGTACCCTTAATAGAACCGGTGATATCAATTTCCAGATGCTCAACTTCACTTACAAATAAGTCATATAGCCCTGCACTTATTTGAATGTCTAAATCTAGCGCTTTTTCTCCATTGGAGTTAGCGATGGTTAAACCACTAATTTCTTGTGGCCCAAACCAACCTAAATCCAATTTGCCAAACTCGACTGTGCCGTTGACTTGTTTTTCAATTGCAGATGCAAGTATCCCCTGCCCTAACCCCAAATTGACAAACGTTGGGCCTAGTGCCACCAGCCCCATAGCCATAATAAGCAGTACAAAAATTCCAATGAAAATCTTCTTGAAGCGCTTCCTGGAACGTTTAGCAGTTTTGTTTGACATGGCTTCTTCTCAATAACTCCAATCGATCGCTAAGAGCAAATAGTTCCTTACCTATAATCTTAGACACCGATTAGTAGATCAGCTTCCTTAGAATGTCCCGCGTTCCATAGCTCAGTAGAAAGGGCAATTATCCTAACAACCCTTTGCTATGCAGCCCGATCGAGCATCGAAGCCATCACATCGATCGAACAATCAGCAAACTGCATTGCGATTGTGGTTCGACCTTCATCTGTTTTCAAGGAGCGAACCACGCTGGTTGGAAGCATCTGATCACCAAGAATGAAGCCTTGACGCCGCTTAAGGGCAATACCTAGAAATAGTGGCTCGCCCGGCTGGGCGACAACAGGCCTGGTCATTTCAACCAAAGCTCCACCATCTGATAGATTCCATACTGTTCCCAGCACATATTTGCCAGACTTTGGGTCAAAGACCTTGCAGGGTCGGGCAAGATTTATCCGCTCATGGGCTCGTCGATCTGTTTCCATGACTGGAACCTCCGGATTGGGACGGCTTCCGGCTTGTATTATCGGTTGTCAAAAGACAGCACTTTTGCCTACTTCTTGAAGTAAATACTTACTTAAGAAAATACTTGGTGATCGCATAGGAGCTATCCTTAGCCTACATGGTCAGAACCCTGACAACACTGGCACCGGCTAAGCTCAATCTTGCGCTATCGGTCGGCCCACCTAATAGCGATGGCATGCACCCCATCTGCTCCTGGATGGTATCAGTGGGTTTGTGCGATGAACTTACTGTGACAATGTTGCAACCCGATCGCCTATCTCGATATGCAATTCTGTGGCATGAAGAAGCAAAAAGTACCAGCGATATAGATTGGTCAATCACCAAAGATTTAGCGGTTAGGGCGCATCTTGCGCTACAAGAGCACACAAAAAGACAATTGCCGGTGCAACTAAAACTTGAAAAACGCATCCCCGTAGGTGGAGGACTCGGAGGCGGATCATCTAACGCAGCAGCAATGCTTAACGCAGTTAACCAGTTATTTGAACTTGACCTATCTAAAGATGAACTAATAAAGATCGCAGCCAACCTGGGATCTGATGTTCCTTTTTTCGTCTCAGGCGGAAGCGCGGTTGTGACAGGGCTTGGCGATCAAATTGACTTGCACGATCAAATGCCCATCATTAATGCGGTGATTGTTTTTCCACAGATAAAATGTCCAACCAGCAGCGTCTATCGTGCCTTTGATGAACTTTCACCAAGCTCGCTTAATAGCGAGGCTGTATCTTTAGCAGCTAAGAACAACAATTCATCGATACAACCAGATGCAATATTTAACGATCTAACACAAGCAGCTATTGATACCGCACCACAGCTTAAAGAACACATGCAGCAATTATCCGATCTCGCTCAGCGAAAAGTCCACATTGCTGGTAGCGGTTCAAGTCTTTTTATACTCTGCGACGACGAATTACACTCACAACACCTTTGTGATGCAATTGAAACGAAATTGGATTTGCCTGCTGTTGCGGTACAATCTTGCGAGATGCAAAATGCCAACTGAGACTGATTCAAACAAACCTTTACCCAAGCGTGCAGGCAATGATATGAAAGCAATTATCATTGCACTTGTTGTGATGTTTTGTGCGCTAGGCAGCGACCTTTTTGTAAAAAATTTAGCCTTTCATAACGTTGCGGGATACGTAGTTAACCCCAATGATATACCCCATCACGATGCAGTAAATTTAATTCCAAGCATTTTGAGCCTGAAGCTTGTCGCCAATCGCGGAGCAGTCTTTGGAATCGGACAAGGCCAACGCTGGATGTTCATAATCCTGGGGATAATCGCAATTGTAGTAATCGTTACTACATTTCTTAAGAGTGCAGCCCATCGACGTTGGATGCATATCGCCCTGGCAATGATACTCGCAGGAGCATTAGGAAATCTATACGACCGGGTGATGATAGGCGCAGTCCGCGATATGCTTTGGCTTTTCCCTGGCGTAAAACTTCCCTTTGGCTGGCATTGGCCACGAGGCAATGATGAACTATACCCCTGGGTATTTAATATCGCTGACATGGCTCTATTATTTGGGCTGGGTATTATTTTAATAGTATTGTGGCGTGACGATAGTAAGAGTGCCAAGAAAAAAGCACTCGATGTCGAGGGGTGAAACTGAAAAACAGAATATCCATTGCGCTATCACTTGCTTTTGCGCCCCTTAGTGGCCTGCTTATAAAGCGCACGAATAGTTTTTATCTGTCCGGTGTGGTACGCATCGTGCATCGCAATACCAGTGATATGCGCAAGCGAAACTCCTATATTTTTGTCATTTGAATTTAGCTTAGACCACGGTGCAGTAGCGATTGCTTTGCGAAGCGTTTGATGCGCATCAGTTAGGATCGTGACGTACTGCTTCCATTGAGTATCACTGAGCTTTCTGGGCACAGCAAACCAATCGCTTCCGGCAAAGGGGAACGATCCCCGTTTTCCGCCGGTGATTCGCCGGGCTGTTACGTATTTGTAGTAGGCGTCGTGCAAAACGATCTCGGCGATGGAGTGTCGGCCGGGGCGCGGCCGCCACGCTGCTTCCTTTGCGGAAACTCGGCGAATTGCACTAAGAAGACTTACCTCCATCCACCCAATCTTGTCGTAACCTTCATCAATAAGACCCAATAGCATTTCACGCTGAGCTGTCTGAATGGTCAACTTGGCCATTGATTCCTCCTAGGCCCTGACGAGCCTAAAACAGGGTAAATATCTCATAGAGTAACTATCTAATACAATTTAGAGTATTACAAAGTTGAATCATATGGCGAAATCGGTAATAGTCAAGAGAAATATAGGTAATTACAGCAATGGATGAACCTTGGATAGAACTGCTCAACAGCGACTGGCATGATTACATGGGCAAGAGTCCGCCCCAGGATCGATTGGAGGATCCCCAATGGTTGCAAAAATTCCTTGCCCAATGGCAGTTATCCCGGTCCGTGATCGCCGCTAAAACTACTCTCAATAGTCTTAGCCAACTGCGTTCGTTGTTGAAGCAACTCGTTCTCAGAATCATCAAGGGGCATTGCCTTCGTTCGGATGATATTAAAAAGCTAAATGCATACCTCGCGGATGGACCCTTCCATTGCCAGATTCAACAAGCGCCCGAAGCAGACCACGAATATCGCCTGTGGTTTGATTCGGTAGAAAACAATCTAAAGACGACACTGGCTCATATTGCCAAATCCTTTGCTGATATTCTAGTTGAGGGTGATCCAGCAAGGATCAAGCTATGTGAGAATCCAGATTGTCGCTGGGTATTCTACGACAGCAGCCGCAGCAGAACTAGAAGATGGTGCGAAGGTGCCAGTGGCTGTGGCAACCTTCTGAAAGTCAGACGATTTCGAGAACGTAAGAAAAAGAAGAGTCGCTCCAATTAATTAAACTATTGATCTAGCACAATTCCCTTCGTAAGCTGACCTCTTTCCTTAAGAAACTGAAAACTCAAATAGAAACAAACCCTATGACAACACTTACTACCTCCGAATTCGTGCCGGTTGAACTTGACGCCAGCAAATGGGAAAACCTTCAGCCGCTATATCAAGGGCTTATTGATCGTGAACTTAAATGTAGCGGTTGCCTGGAAGCTTTGCTCCTTGATCGCAGCGAGCTGGATGCAGCAGCAAGCGAAGCCTACGCCAACTTACATATAAACATGACTTGCCACACTGATGATGAGAAGGCCAAGGACGCGTATCTTGCGTTAGTTGAAAATGTATTGCCGCAGCTAAAACTAGTTGGCTTCGAATTAGATAAAAAAATCGTTTCGTGTCCGCATACCAAAGACTTAGATCAAAAACGTTATGAGGTCATGCTGCGCGAACTTGAATGCGATGTTGAAATCTTCCGTGATGAAAATGTGCCACTCCAAACCCAAGACACAAAGCTTGGCCAACAGTTCAGCGAATTATGCGGAGCTATGACGGTTACTTTCCAAGGCGAAGAAAAAACCCTGCCACAGATGGCTAAGTTTCTAGAGGAAACCGACCGAGCCCTGCGCGAAGAAGTTTGGCGTTTAGTTGCGGATCGACGCTATCAAGATCACGATAAACTCAACGACATTTTCGATGAGATGATCAAACTCCGCCACAAAATCGCACAAAACGCAGGATTTGATAATTATCGAGATTACATGTTCAAAGCTAAGCATCGCTTTGATTACACGCCCAAAGATTGTGAAGATTTTCATCAGGGTGCAGAAGAAGTTTGTGTGCCACTATTTCGCAAGTTAAACAAACAGCGAGCTGAAGCGCTTGGTGTTGAAACGCTACGGCCTTGGGATCTTGCAGTTGATACCAAAGGTCGTGACCCGCTGCGCCCCTTTGAAAATGCGGATCAAATGGTGGCTGGCACATCACGAATCTTTCATCGTATGGGTGCATCGTTAGGTGAAATGTTCGATACTCTGCGCGGCGGAGATTGCCTGGACCTTGATTCACGAAAAGGTAAAGCGCCCGGCGGATATCAACAAATGCGCGACCGCAAACGTGAGCCGTTCATCTTCATGAATGCAGCCGGTATGCAAGGCGATCTGGAAACCATGATCCACGAAGCCGGCCACGCTTTTCATTCCATACTTTCTAAGCAAGAACCGCTGCTCCACTATCGACATTCGCCACTGGAGTTTGCCGAAGTTGCATCAATGAGTATGGAGCTTTTGGCCCATCCATTTTTCGATGAGTTTTATTCAGACCAATCCCAAGCGGATCGAGCCAGAAGAACACACTTAGAGGATCTTGCAAGATTACTGCCTTGGATCGCAACAATCGATGCTTTTCAGCATTGGATTTACACCAACCCCGAACATACCCGCGAAGACAGAACCGCAAAATGGCTAGAGCTTGACACACGTTTCGGCGCAGCAGTAAATTGGGAAAGCCTCGAGCAATACAAACAAGTAACCTGGCAACGACAACTACACCTCTTTGAAGTCCCCTTCTACTACATAGAATACGGCATAGCCCAAATTGGCGCACTACAACTCTGGCTTCAATACAAAAAAGACCCCCAAGCAGCACTAAAAAACTACCAAACCGCCCTTACCATAGGCGGCGCACGCCCTCTACCCGAACTATTCAAAGCAGCCGGCCTAGAGTTCAACTTCGGCCCAAAAACCATGAGCCGCCTAATGAATGAGGTTCAATCGGAGTTGGATACTCTGCCGCTGTAATACACTAATGAGAAAAAAAGACCCCCATCGCTTTTTTAATCCTAAACTCATACTCCTGTTACTGATTGGGTTTATGGCATTTTTGTATGTAACATGGCGCGGTTACCATGAATTTATACCACGGAATTACCCTGATCCGAATCCTATTGCCTTCCTTTCCAAATATGATCATGGCGAAGTTTGGTCACCTTCAAATGACCGAGTAGTTCATGTATACATCAGTTCAACGGCGAGTGCTCCATACGGAGCATGGCGCCTTTGGTTGACCGAATATACTTTGCTAGGAGGGAAGACAGTTGTATGGCAGGGCTGGGTAGATAACCCTTCTCCGCCATCGATTCGCTGGCTCGATGACAACCGACTTGAATTATACGCTTTTAAGCCACAAGATCTTAGCCTAGGCCGCTCTGAACGGGAAGAAAAACGCATCGTTGTTGAATTTCCGTAGTTTGTAGTTGCAACGAATACAACTGCCAACGATAAGAAGCGTTGCAGGAGAGAAAGATAAAAAGGATGGGAGTCTTTGTTTAGGGGGTTATTGAATAATCGCCGGAACGTGGGCCTGGGATGAGTGTGTAACCACTATTTAATTTCAGTGTCCAACCTTCACCTTGGTACTCATTGGTTGAGAATTTGCCGGTGTCTTGTGGTGCAGGGACTAGAATGCGTCTTAGCCCCTTTGGGGTTTCGATCATTAATGCGCCGCCTGTTACTTTTAGTATTCCCCATGGTGCGCTTAACTCCATAGTTCCGTAGACGGTTCCTATGCCATCCAGCGCCTGCATATTACCGGGGTTAAACGAGTAGTTATAATCGCCGATCATATCTAGTAATAAAAGCGGTGCATCGACGTATTTCTTGCGGTACGCAGCTAGTTTTTCCTTGCGCGCATTGTCTCGATCAATTTCTTCTTTGGATAGTTTTTCAAAGTTATATTGTTCTGCTCGACTTAGAGCCTGCTGCTTAAGATCGCGAGGCAGACGATATCCAATCGCTCTCTGCAACTGCTTTCCATAATCCACTGTTTTACCAGGTTCACGTTGCCAACCTGGTTTAGCTTTATCCAGTAATAATCCATAAGCTGGTCCGGACCCATAGGCGAATCTTCTCACTAACGGACTACTCTGATCGTGCATCTTCAGGTTCATGACTGCGCGCTTATATTGGGTTTGCTCATCTGCGCCACATAGCTTGATTCCGGTGTACTCCGCCAAGCCTTCATTCAGTTCAAGCAGGCGTTCTTCTTTTTTCGCTAACTTAAATAATGATCTACGATAATTGCGGAAAATAAGTGCATCTCGCAGCGCAGCAGAATCCAAAGGCTCTACCTCATTTAGCGTTTTAGCAAGCGCGCGATACTCAAGGCGAAGCCAAATACGACCATCAGCGGTATCCAGATGGTGATTATCCGGGCTTGACAGTTTAAGCCCTAACTTGGGTTGAATGCGATGAAAAGATTCGTGCAGCAATAACGATGCTGCCCATTCTGGATCGCGTGGAGGAGGCCACATCACCATGGCCCAACTAACACCCGCCCATTTCGTTGTTGTGTTAGCAATGCCTATCTCATCAGGAAGTATGCCTACATAAACATCCTCAGAGTGTTTGGTTAATTGTTGCTGTTTATCAATTTTATTAGTAACAATCATTCGCGATTGCGGGTCAACAAATAGTATTGGGCCATATAGTCTAACCCCCCAGAGTTTGCCACCATCTGCATCGGATAGCGTTTTAGCAAGTGCGAATAACTGACTGGCCCTATCTATATTAATAGGTTTGTTAGGCTTACTATCCTGTGTAATGGCCTGGGCGTTTGCAGTAGCTACAGTACAAAGTAATGCAAACACCGCCAATAAATAACCTTTGACCTTGATTGGAACCATACCTCAAACTCCGCGCTTAAAGTCTGTCAACTTAGATGCGCTAAACGCAAAAAGACTTCACGAAATCTGAATTGCTTTATGCGCTTTATCGTGATCGAGCATTCCAAGCTGCAAGAACTTGTTTTTCGCGCTGGGCGGTCATGCCAAAGGAGTCTTCTTCTGATCCAAACTCGTAATTCTCGCCGCGCGTTTCTTTATGCCAACTTATGGTATCTCTAGCGGTTTCCGCAAGTGGCCTAAATGTCAACCCCATACTTAGGGCTTTATCAATATTTACTTGATCTTGACCTGCGGATTCTTCGCCGGGAATCCAGAGCGGCAATTCCTGCCAAGGCGTTACTTGCTGCGAATTAAGAAACTCGGGATCTACCCAGGTAAAAGTAACATTACTATTTGTCGCAGCTCGACAACCGTAGATCATCTGGGCCATGGTCAGCTGAGCCTCCGGGCCGGTTGCGTTATATACTCCTTCATGCCCATCTTCGATCATTTTAATGATCCATTTTGCAAGGTCGCGCACATCAATAAACTGAACTGGTTTATCTTTAGGTAATGGCGCAAGCACTTCCCCGCCACGATCCACTCGAACCGGCCAATATGTAAACCTATCCGTGGGATCGTCTGGCCCGACAATTAATCCGGGGCGAATATTAGTTACACGTCCTGGCATTACCTTTTCAGCTACTTGTTCGCATAGAGCTTTAAGTGGGCCATAGGCTTCGGGTGTAACCTTATTTATAGTTTCATCTGCAATCTTTCCCACCGCATCTGTTTCAACTAGCCCTATCTTGGAGAAATCTGCATATACAGAGACTGTTGAGATAAAAACATATTGTTTAATGTTTGGTGCTAGAAGTTCTGTTGATGCTCTAACCAATTTTGGTATGTAGCCTGAAGTATCAATCACCGCATCCCATTTTTTGCCTCTTAGCGCGCTGAGTCCTTGGCCTTTATCAGGATTACGATCGCCGCGCAGATTCACCAGGTTTGGAAACAGACCTTGGCGCGTGCGGCCACGATTAAACAGCGTCATCTTATGCCCGCGTTTTAGAGCTTCTCTAACAGTATGTGGGCCAAGGAATCCAGTACCGCCAAGGATCAGCAGATTCATTGCTTGTTCTCCATGTTTAGATCATAGCGAGTACAAATACCTTGCGTCGCCTAATATCTCTGTATGCCTGAGACAACTAACTACCACATGAATTCCGAGGATTTTCGCAAGCAAGGGCACGCGATGATCGATTGGATTGCTGCTTACATGGACAATGTAGAGAGCTATCCTGTGATGTCGCGGGTTGAGCCTGGTGAAATTCGCTCAATGCTGCCTAAGAGTCCACCCTTAAAGAGCGAATCTATGGAAGCGATGATGCGTGATGTAGATGAATTCATCATGCCCGGCATCACACATTGGCAGTCGCCAAACTTCTTTGGTTTTTTTCCCGCAAATAATTCTGGCCCATCGATACTTGGTGATCTCCTTTCAAGTGGGCTATGTGTTCAGGGGATGCTCTGGGCCACAAGTCCTGCATGCACTGAGCTTGAAACGCATATCTTGGATTGGCTAGTGTATATGCTCGATCTACCTGAGAGTTTTAAGTCATCAACAGATGGCGGAGGAGTAATTCAAGATACTGCATCAAGCGCAACGCTTTGCGCGCTTTTAGCTGCGCGCGAACGAGCGACAAACTTTGTGGCAAATGAATCAGGATTTGACCAAACACTAATCGCATACTGCTCCAACCAAGCGCACTCATCTGTTGAAAAAGCCATCAAAATCGCAGGGCTAGGTAAATCTAACCTAAGACTCATAGATGTTGATGATTCGTTTGCAATGAAGCCGAGCGATCTGGCAAAGGCAATTGATAAAGATAAAGTGGCCGGCCTGGTACCATGCTTTGTTTGCGCAACCGTTGGCACAACATCATCCAACGGCCTCGACCCCTTACGCCCAATCGGCGAAATCTGCAAAAGCAACAATATCTTCCTGCACGTTGATGCAGCAATGAGCGGGACAGCTGCTCTTTGCCCAGAATTTCGCTACATCCATGATGGGCTTGAATTAGCGGATAGCTATTGCTTTAACCCGCATAAATGGATGTTTACCAACTTTGATTGTGATTGTTTTTTCGTAGCCAACCGTGCGGAACTGATTAAGACGCTAAGCATTTTGCCTGAGTATTTGAAAAATAAAGCCACCGAGTCCGGTGCGGTTTTTGATTATCGAGATTGGCAAATTCCATTGGGCAGAAGATTTAGAGCGCTAAAACTATGGTTTGTAATTCGCCATTACGGTATCGAAGGCTTACAACATCACATACGCGAACATGTAAAGATTGCACAAGACTTTGCATCATGGGTAAAAGCCGATGATCGCTTTGAGCTTGTAGTCGATCCGCCACTGAATCTAGTATGTTTCAGACTTACAACTGGCGATGATGCAACTCAACAATTGCTAGATGATCTAAATGACTCAGGCAAAATATTTCTAACTCATACGAAACTAAACGACAAACTAACCCTTCGCTTTGCCATAGGCCAAACCAAAACAGCGCGCATTCATGTTGAGCATGCCTGGCAATTGATTCAGCAAACAATAGAAGGATAATAAGGAAAAAAGAGGGGTAAATGGAGACAGGCTTACTTTTATTAAATAAGTAGCCTGTCCCCTTGTTACTGCCACCTTATTTAGATTTCGGCACGTGCTGGTCGACATAGATTGTATTGCCGTCCGGATCGACGATCACAAAACTTGCTGGGCCTTTGGTCGCAGGGTCAGCTTCTGTCACGAGAGTAATTCCGCGCTTTTTGATGGTCGCCTGCAGGTCACGCACGTCTTGAAATTTCTCAAGCGTTTCCGCTTTGTGGTTCCACCCCGGATTGAAAGTCAGAATGTTCTTTTCGAACATTCCTTGAAACAAACCAATTGTGGTGGTGCCGTTTTGCATGATCACATAATTTTGTTCAAGGTCGCCGGAGACTTGCTGGAAATCCAGCTTTTCATAAAACGCCTTCGAAGCTTTAATGTCCTTGACAGCGAGACTGACCGAGAAATTCCCGAAATGCATTTTATCTTCGCCCATTGGTTGCTGTTTCCCGTTTTTCTGATTTCCTTGCTTTTGATCGGTTGCTGTTGGTTTCTGTTTTGATTGATTGGTCGTCTTGGCGTTTTTCTGCAGGTTGATTGTGCGGGAGTCGGCGGTTCGGTTGGCAAACGCCATCGCAGAAATCGCGAACAGCAAACTGCCGAAAATGGCCGTGATTTTCAATGCACTCATGAAAGCCTCCTTTGGCGGACGCGCGGTCCGATTGGTTCTTAAATTGTCCAAACTTTTGCGATTATGGACGGTTTATTATGCGTGCTAATATGACATAATTACGAACTCATCGCTTGACAAATCTTGCGGAATCTGAAATAAAAGGTGAACTTTGCCAGCCGACCCCACCCAAGCAGACTACATAGAGCGCACCAACGCGGCGATCGATTTTATCGTTGGCAATCTTGATGGTGAACTGAATCTGGAAAAAGTTGCCCAAGTCGCCTGCTTTTCACCGTTTCATTTTCATCGTGTGTTCCGTTCGCTGTTGGGCGAAACGTTGAACCAATTCGTCAAACGTCAACGATTGGAGCGAGCGTTGTATTTGATGTCGCATGCTCCGGGCCGTTCCTTGACCGAGATTTCTCTCGAGTGCGGCTTCTCTTCGTCATCTGATTTTTCTCGTAGCTTCAAGAGTCGATACGGCACGGCACCCAGCGCGTTTGACGTCGATCATTTCCGCGCATCAAAGCGAAAAGAATTTGAAGCCGCGATGGCCAGTTACGAAAACGGGCCGCACCTTACTCGACTACCAGTTGGAGAGAATCCGGACGGCTTTGAAGTTACGATGCGCGATCTGCCCGCCCGGACCGTTGCCTACATTCGCGTTCTCGACCCGTATAATTCAAATTCAAGTGCAGTTATGGACGCTTGCAAACGGTTGGTGGATTGGGCTGAGCAGCGTGGTCTCGCCGACGGTGCGTGGCTTGGTTATATGTGGGAAGACCCCGAGATCGTTGCTCTTGAGGATTGCCGGTACGACGTCGCGGTGGTGGTTGATGACAGCCGGTTCGATTTCCATCCTGAGGGAGAAATCGGCCGATTTGAGTTTCCTTCAATGCTAGTGGCCGACGTAGCTATTCGCGGAGACATTCAATTGGAACAGCGCGCAATCGACTGGCTGTTCGGAACATGGCTACCGCGGAGTGGTTTTGTCCCGGACGATCAGCCTGCGTTCGAGGCCTGGAACGGCCGGCCGTTTGAACACGGATACGAACACTTCGAAATTAGCTGCCAGTTACCCGTCAAACGCGCTTGAGCAGCTATTCGAGGTAACAAAGGGGACGGCAGTCATTAATAAAGACTGCCGTCCCCTTTAATTTAAGCTGTTGATGTTGTTAATCCGTAGAATTTACAGGTTTGCGTACGCGCACGATTAACCAATCTTCGTATTCGAGTGATTCTCCCGAATCACTGAGCTGGGAGGGGATTGAAAATATAACTGCATCGCCTAGCTTTGTAATTGTTGCAGAGGAAACCGTTCGCATTTTGCGCAATGTTTGATCGATTGAACCTTCAGTTGATGATGAGCCCAGCGCTACGCTGCGTGAAGTAATTTTAGTGCCAGGCACCCATGCCATCTGCACATCAATTGTTACTTTGTCAGAATCTGGTTGAAGTAATGGCAATACGATTAGCTCAAAGCCATCGGTTGAGGTTGCGGTTAGTGGCACAAACGCATTAACCCCGTCCCCGACCGTTGCTTTTAAGCCTGAAACTATATCACGCTGCGCAAGGGCGCTATACCACAAGCGCGAGCCGTTAAAACCACTTACTGTGCTGCGAAATAGTACGCCTTCGGAATTTGGCGCCCAGGCAAGTTGCGTTGCCTGCTGTGATGTTATGTGCGGGAAACTTTTACCGATTTTTGCGCGTAGTTCCGCAGCTTTATCAAGTCGCAAGCGCACAATTGCTGCATCACCTTCAAGCGGTTCTGGATGGTTTGCGCGAATCATGGAAAATAGATTCGCTACCTTCTGGTGGCCTCGAATAGTTTGTCTAATAAAAAATGTGGAATCAAAGACACGGACTGAGCCAGTTTCACCTCCATTGTCAATCCAACTGTCAGGTTTAACTAGCTCCAGGAGTAGATCGATTATACCGCCTATCAATTCCATTTCGCTGAGGCGGTCGGGGCCGTCTAATGCATCACCATAGATGCCTCCACCACTGCCACCACCACCTCCACGCCTAACTTCACCGCCAACAAATTCTCTGCCGGTTAGTTTCAGACCCAGCACAGGTGTGTTAGCAAACCTTCGCAGCGCGTAACCACTTTCAATAAGGTCTGTCACATCATAAGTGCGTAGGACGGTTGGCTCGCGAACGATTGCTTCGGTTGAAATCATCAGAATGCCGCTGCTTACAATATATTTCACAAGATCCGTTGAGCCGCTAGCCTCGCGCAGCACGATATCCAGCACAGTTTCTATTGGTACCTGTTTTAGTTTGATCTCAATACGATGATCTCGGCGAACGCCAACTTTTTCCAGCTGCCCCCATGAAACGTGGATATTAAGGCCGAATCTGTCACGCCAATCATCAACCACACGATCAAAGTCGATGCGGTCATAGGATGCATCTACAAGCGTCTCCTGCAGCATGCGCACGATCGCTTCATCCTGATTTTTAGCCGTTACAGTAGCGTTTGTAGCTTGTCCCGGCTTTTGAGCGCAAACAACTGAGCTAAAGACTAACATAACACTTATGCTAAAATAGCGCAAAACAAATGTAGTCATGATTAACCTCCCTAAAGATAAATGACTAAACTGAAAAATAATAAACTGTCTATGAGACCGGGGGGTAACCAGATACTATCTACGCAACTCGGGTTGCAGTGGTTTCAATAATTCTCACGCTTAATCTCAACTTCCCGAAATAATGAACTCTATCAATGGTAAATATTAGCAAACATCCCACATCCGGCGGCGGATGGCGCGCAATTGCTTATGCATTCCACAAAGCCCGACAAGGTGGGGGATTTCTGGGGGTGTCGGGTGTGTGGCGGATGTACCGGGCGCTCAGGTCTAAGAACGCTTGTAAAACCTGCGCTTTAGGAATGGGCGGCCAAAGAGGTGGGATGGTTAACGAGGCAGGAAAGTTCCCAGAAGTTTGCAAAAAGTCCATACAAGCGATGGCTGCGGACATGCAGGGGGCCATTCACCCGCACTTTGCAAGCGATTTTGACCTGAATAAATTGCGCAGTTTTTCTTCACGTGAATTAGAAGCAGCAGGACGATTAACTGATCCGCTTTACGCTGGCCCGCTTGATTTGAATTACCGAAACATAAGTTGGGATGAGGCGATTGAGCGAATCAGCAACAAATTAAAGCAAACTGATCCCGCAGAAAGTTTCTTTTATTTTTCTGGCAGATCTTCAAATGAAGCTGGCTTCCTGTTGCAGCTATTTGCTAGACTCTTTGGCACCAACAACGTCAATAGCTGCTCGTACTACTGCCACCAGGCATCGGGTGTGGGACTTACAAGCGTTACTGGCTCAGGCACCGCAACCATTGTCCTGGAAGATATAGCTGAATGCGATCTGATATTCCTCATTGGCGCTAATCCTGCGTCCAACCATCCGCGCTTAATGCGCGAACTCATTAAGCTGCGAAGACGAGGTGGAAAGGTTATCGTCATCAATCCGCTGCGCGAAATAGGGCTTGTGAATTTTAAGGTTCCATCAGATATCCGAAGTTTGCTCTTTGGGTCGAAGATTGCGGATATATATGCCCAGCCACACATCGGCGGAGATATCGCATTGTTGACCGGCATACTAAAAGCCATCATCGAGCAAAACGCTACAGATGAGCACTTTACAGCTAAATATTGCGATGATTGGGATCATTTTAAGGAACATATAGATGCCATTTCTTGGGAAGTGATTTTACATCAATCAGGCGTGACGCGCGACACTATTAGCAAGATCGCACAAATCTACGCAAAGTCGAAGAAAACAATTTTCTGCTGGGCTATGGGAATCACGCATCACGAGCATGGTGTAGAAAATGTGCAAATGATCGCAAACCTTGCCATGGCTCGTGGAATGTTGGGGCGGAACGGCACTGGCCTATTGCCTTTGCGCGGACACTCCAATGTGCAAGGTATTGGTTCCATGGGTGTTTCTCCCAAACTTAAGGATGCAGTATTTGAGCGCTTGCAGGAAACGTTTGGAGTAAAACTGCCAACTACTGCGGGTATGGATACGCTTGATGGAATTCTCGCAGCTGATCAAAACAGTATTCGTTTTGCATGGTGTCTGGGTGGCAATCTATACGGATCTAATCCTGATTCCGCGTTTGCTGCCAGGGCCATGAGCAAGATCGACATGACGGTTTACTTAAACACCACCCTAAATACCGGACACGCTTGGGGTCGGGGCAAGGAAACGATTATCCTTCCTGTGCGGGCGCGCGATGAAGAATCACAATCAACCACACAGGAATCAATGTTTAATTATGTACGCCTAAGTGATGGAGGAAAACCACGCCACGATGGCCCACGCGGAGAAGTGCAGGTCATTGCGGATATCGCCCAGCAAGTTTTAGGTAATAACACAGGTGTTGATTGGAACGAAATGCGCCAGCATGGATCGATCCGCAAAGCTATCTCGAAGATAATCCCCGGCTACGAAAAAATCGCAGACATCGACGAAACCAAGCAAGAGTTTCATATTAAGGGCAGAACTTTTCATGAACCATCGTTCGCAACCGATACCGGCAAAGCTAAATTTCACCCGATCAATTTGCCAACGCTTATGGATAACACCAATAACGAACTTCGCTTAATGACCGTCAGATCGGAAGGTCAATTTAATACTGTTGTTTATGAAGAGCACGATATTTATAGAGGGCAAGATCGCCGTGATGTGATCATGTTGCATCCGGAAGATATTTCCCGATTGAATTTAGTGATTGATCAGCAAGTAACTGTAAAAAGTAAATGTGGTGAGCTTGGCAATTTGCTGGTGAGATCAATTAACATCCGCCCAGGCAATGCGGTGATGTATTACCCCGAAGCCAATGTGTTGATCCCTAAGCTGGCGGATCCAAAATCAAAGACGCCTGCATTTAAGAACACAACAATTTGGATCCAAGCGACATAATAAGTTCTAAGTGGCACGGGCGTCTCGCCCGTGCTTAGATTGATAAAGGCAAATGCACGGGCGAGACGCCCGTGCCACTGGATCAATTACAATGAAATTCTCTCACTGCTTTTTCATAATCAGCTAGCGTATTTACATTAGCAAGCAGCTTAAACCACTCTTTTACAGCTCCAACTTCCTCAACATCAATTTTCTGCATCAAGCGAAAAACCGCACGGCGACCTGCATCAAGTAACTCGCGCACATTATCTAAAGCAGCAACTGATATTCGAGCAGGCAAAGGCAATCTATCATCAAACCCTTCTATTGAAAGAACCGTAGCAGCAGCAGAGGATGACTTCGTAAGCGCTCTTAATAACTCACCATTAACAAACGGCAAATCACAAGGACAAACCAAGTAATGCGTATCCATACCACTAGCAAGTAGAGCTTCGATCCCAGCCAGCGGCCCTTGGTCATCACGCAAATCAGCAATATGTTTTACATCATCCAGTGTTTCAAACGAACTAACAACAACTATGCGATCACAAACTTGGCGCATCGCAGCTGCAACAGTTTCGATCATGGTTAAACCATTTGGTAATTTTAGTGCGTGCTTAGGCGAACCGATGCGCGAGCTTTTGCCACCCGCCAGGATGGCACCGGTGTGTGGCCACTTTGATTGCTCAGTCATTTGCAATTGTCGATTGCAGAATATCGATGGTTTCGCCCGCTCGAATTTGTGCAGGCGCAATTACTTTGCCATAGCAACCGCATCGGCCTTTGATGGTTTGCTTTAGCTTGGGATCGATGGCATCCAGTACGAAGCAGGGTTTGCGCATTTTAGTAATTTCCAGTTCGAGTCCGCCTGAGAAGCGCAATCGATCGCCGATGTTCAGCTCGTCCGCATTTAGGCCTTGTACCGTCAGATTTTCGCCGGTCGCACCTGGAGATAGATCGTACCCTTCGCTGGCAAGATCATCGAGATCTTCCTGATCGATAATGCATATGGCCTGATTGGGTGTGCTATGCTTTTCATGATCGTGAGCGTCGCCAACGAGCCCATTCGGCGTGACTTCGCCCACCTCGATAGGCAGCTTGGGGATGCCCCCATCGGAAATATTCACAGATAGTACGATTGCGTTGGACTCATTCATATGGAACATGATACCTTTACCAGCGATGGAGGACCGTTTGCTTATGAATTATTCTATAGAAGGTAAAAAAGCCCTAATTTGTGGCAGCACTCAGGGGATTGGCTTGGCGTGTGCGACCGAGATTGCTCGCATGGGGGCTGCGGTCGTACTCATGGCCCGTCACCAAGAAGCTCTGGAAAAAGCTGTCAAAGAACTGCCCTGCGAGCATGGACAAACTCACGATTTTTTAGTCGTTGATTTCAGCGATTGGCAAAACGTACAAACCAAGGCAAACGAATATGTCGCAGCCAATGGGCCAATACATATTCTCTTGAATAACACAGGTGGCCCGCCGGCCGGCCCCGTATTTGAAGCTACGCCTGAGGATCTGCAAAAAGCCCTCAACATGCACGTGATTTGTAATCAAGTGTTAGTGCATGCGGTAGCGGAAGGGATGCGAGAAGCAAAGTACGGCAGAATAATAAATATCATCTCAACTTCGGTAATCACACCCATCCGCGGCTTGGGTGTTTCAAATACAACAAGAGGAGCGGTAGCCAACTGGGCGCGAACTTTAGCAGGTGAACTAGGCCCATTTGGAATAACCGTAAACAATATCCTCCCAGGTTTTACTAAAACCGCTCGATTAAACACACTTATTAAAGGTAGAGCTGATCGTGCAGGATCAACTGTTAAAGAAATCGAAGATGGCATGCTTGCAAACGTTCCGCTAAGGCGCTTTGCAGAACCAAGAGAAGTTGGAGCAGTCGCAGCATTCCTGGCATCACCCGCAGCTAGTTACTTAAACGGATTAAACCTGCCAGTAGACGGCGGCAGACTTGCATGGCAATAATTAAACGTTCTACCAATGACAAAAATAGCAAACTATATTAATGGGACATTCGTCGAGCCAATCTCCGGCTCGTACTTAGATAACGTTGATCCATCAACGGGACAAGTTTATTCGCAGGTTCCCGATTCTGATGAGCGTGATGTTGAAAAGGCAGTTGAGGCAGCGACGAATGCTTTTAAGTCGTGGTCAACAACGCCCGCAGCTGAGCGATCTAACATTTTGCTGACTATTGCGGATCTAATAGAAAAGAATCTCGATAAATTGGCAATGGCGGAATGTGTAGATAATGGTAAGCCTTTGTCGCTGGCGCGCTCCGTTGATATTCCACGAGCGGCGACTAATTTTCGTTATTTCGCAACTGCGATATTACATACAAGTTCTGAAGCCCACTTTACCGATGATTTGGCAATGAATTACACGCTGCGCCAGCCACGTGGTGTTGTTGGTTGCATTTCGCCCTGGAATTTGCCGCTTTATCTTTTTACCTGGAAAGTTGCGCCTGCGATTGCTACGGGTAATACAGTTGTCGCCAAGACATCGGAACTTACGCCAATGACTACGTATATGCTTGGGGAGCTTTGTAGTGAAGCAGGCTTACCGCCGGGCGTTCTTAACATTGTTCACGGCCTGGGCAATAAAGTCGGTGCGCCTCTTGTAGCACACCCAGCCGTTACAACAATTTCTTTTACAGGCGGAACCGTTACTGGCTCCTCAATAGCAGCAACCGCTGCACCAATGTTCAAAAAGCTCTCACTAGAGTGTGGCGGCAAGAACCCCAACATAATATTCGCTGATGCGGACATGGATCTTGCGCTCGAAACCAGTGTCCGAGCAGCATTTGCCAACCAAGGTGAAATATGCCTATGCGGTTCACGCATTTTCGTCGAACGATCAGAATATGATTCGTTTGTCAAGGCCTTTGTAGAAAAAACCCAACAGCTAAAAGTCGGCGATCCACTCGATAGCGATACCAATCAAGGGGCGCTGGTATCCCAAGCACATTTAGCCAAGGTTAATTCTTATGTTGATCTAGCTCAGCAGGAAGGTGGGACTATTTTAACAGGCGGAAAGAAACCACAGGATTTACCCGAGCGCTGCAAAGATGGATTTTTCCTCGAGCCAACCGTTATTACAGGCCTCGACTGCAATTGCAGAACTAACCAGGAAGAAATCTTCGGACCTATAACAGCCATCATGCCCTTTGATAGCGAAAGTGAAGTTATAGATTTTGCCAACAGCACAAAATACGGCCTATCCGGCACAATCTTCACACAAAACCTCGACCGCGCACATCGCGTAGCTGCTAAACTTCAATCGGGAACAATCTGGATAAATAGCTGGATGCTACGCGACCTACGCATCCCCTTCGGCGGCATGAAACATAGCGGCATGGGACGCGAAGGCGGCGCAGAAACAATGCGCTTCTTCACCGAACCCAAAAACGTATGTGTAAAACTTAATAACGATCCAAACAATGTCTAACGATCCAATGTTAATGTCATCTCGCGCCCCCGAACCTGTTGGTGCATATCCCCACGCCAAACGCATCGGAAACATGTTATATCTCTCCGGCGTAGGACCACGCAAACGCGGCAGTAAAGAAATCCCCGGCGTAACACTCGACGATCAAGGCAATATCACTTCATATGATATCGAGGCTCAGTGCCGATCCTGCTTTGAAAACGTAAAAACAATCCTCGAAGATGCTGGCTCGAGTTGGGAAAATATCGTCGATGTGCTCGTCTTTCTAACAAACATGAAGGATGATTTCCAAACCTACAACAAGGTTTACGCAGAGTACTTCGCAGGCCCACCAAATAGCGGTAAACCAAACCCCACGCGCACAACAATCGAGATTACAGCATTACCTACGCCGATTGCAGTGGAAGTTAAGGTTATTGCGACGATTGATTAAGAATTTGAAACACGGAGGGCCACGGAGAGCCACGGAGGAAGAAAAGAGAGATAAGAGAGGTAGAGGCAGAGAGGAAGAGGAAGATTTATGAGAGGGTTAAGAATTTTATTTTTTGAGAGTAGATTATATAACACGGCGTGTTATGCCGTTTGTTAGTTTAACTACATTGAAATTTATTAATAGTCCTACCCTTTTGTTAGCTAGTTTTAGATAGGTCATTAGCTGAGCTTCATGCACTGGTAATACCTTTTCTACAGCTTTGAGTTCAACAATCACCTCATCATCAATAAGTAAATCGATTCGAAATCCGCAGTCAAGTTCACAATCATCATAACGAATCGGCACATCAATTTGCTTTTGCACTTTCAATCCACTCTTAGCAATCTCATGAGCTAAACAAACTTCATAAACAGATTCCAACAACCCAGGCCCCAACTCCCGATGCACCTTAACAGCAGCCCCAATAATCAACTCAGTAGTCTTCTCTGCAACCAACATAATTTCTTCTCCTACTAAATACCCCTCTTTTCTTATCTCCTTTCTTCTCTTGCCATATCTTACTCTCCCCTCTTCCTCTCTTCCTCTCTTCTTTCTTCCTCCGTGGCTCTCCGTGGCCCTCCGTGTTTCAAATCCCCCTTCTCCCTCAGAATTGCACGCACTGGACTAGCATCAAAACCTATTAATTTTAGCGGAAGCGCAATCAACTCGTAGATCCCATCCGGCACATCCTTCAGAACTATCCCCTCTAGAATCGCGATTTCGTTTTCCAGGAAACGTTTGTGAGCAGGCAAATCCTTAGACTCAAACAGATCAACGCTGGGCGTATCTATGCCAACTAAAATAACGCCCTCTTCGTGCAGTTGATCTACAAGTTCCGGGCTTAGGGCTGCGAAATCTTCATTAAAATTATTGGGATCAGGATAGGTACCCGTAGCAATAAGCACACGCTCCGCATCGATCGGCATCTTCATCTGATCGGGTTCGATGCGCATCCCGCGCTCAACGCTAACATGTATTACCTGACACGGGCCAATATAAGCTTCAAGTTGTTGCTCACCAATCCCCGGTTCGCCCAAGCCATAATGGTTAGGCCCATCTACATGTGACCCCAAATGCACGGTGCTATGCAAAGTAGATAGCGTTAGATTGTCGCCCTTTGCCATATCCAGCAAAACCTGCCGCGTCGGCGGCGTATCACCTGGCCAAACCGCTATGTCCAAAGTAATTGGCGGACTAATATCGTAGATCACTTCACCAATCCCCAAATTATTGCAAGAAGCACAATGAATATTATCACTACAACCAATGCAACTAATATTATCACACGATCCTGTGCCTTGGCTTTTTTAACTGCTTCGGCATAAGGAATACGCGAAAAACTGATCATGTTATATAGCGGTAAATACCACTGCGGAAAGAGTTTGTGTAAAATTCGCTCGCCCTTCTTTTTCATACGAAACACAGGCGATGCTGCTCTATCGCGCATTTCCATGAAATTAGATAGCGCCAAATCACGGATGGCATCTGCGTTTTCTTTTCGCCTCTTGTAATAAGATGAAAATATTTGCTCCCAATTGCCGCTATGTACTTTGATACACTCCATTAGTGCTGCACAATCTTCAAAACCTGCGTTAATACCCTGGCCATAGAACGGCACAATCGCATGGGCGGAATCGCCAATAAGCACAACTTTACTCTTGTAATACCAAGGCCCACAACGAATCGTCATAAGCGAACTCGTAGGATTGGCTTGATAATCCTCGACTAAAGTAGGCATCAAAGCAGCTGCATCGGGAAAATGCTCTTGGAAAAACGGCTGAATGTCCGCTTCCTTTTTAATAGTCTCGAAACTATTTTCCCCTTCAAACGGCCAAAACAATGTACAGGTAAATGTGCGATCCTTATTTGGTAAAGCGATCATCATATACCCACCACGCGGCCAAATGTGCAGTGCATTCGGTTCCATGGCAAACTCTCCAGCTTTCGTCGGCGGTATACAAAGCTCCTTAAATCCATGCGCAAGATATAGTTGATCGTAATCAAAGCGTTCCACAAATCTCATATTGTCGCGTACAGCTGAATAAGCTCCGTCAGCACCTATGACAATATCACCTTCCACCCATGTGATTTCGTTTGTCTTTGTATTAAGCAGCTTCACCGCAGGCTTATCAAGATCAACGTCCACACAGCGCTGATCAAAGTGATGTGTTACGTTGGGAAGCTTATCCGCAGCATCAAACATTGTGATATTAAGCCCGCCACGCGAAACGGAATTAATCGCATCATTAGGATTCTTACTGTAAGGTTGATAGCTAAGCTGACCGGTGGGTGAATGAATCGCTCGGCCGCGCATGGCAATCGCATCGTTGAGAACTATTTGGTCCAAACCCGCAAGCTTTAAGCCATAAATTGCCCGATCAGAAATCGCAAGGTTAATCGACCGCCCACCTAACGCACCTGTTAATCGCGGATCAGCTAATCGTTCATAGACCACAACCTCAAACCCCGCCTGCCCAAGCAGACAAGCCTGCAAAGCTCCAGCCAGCCCACCCCCAACAATAATGATGCGTTGGTTCTTTTTCATTAAGAATTTTAAAACACGGAGGGCCACGGAGGGCCACGGAGTAAGAAAAGAGAGATAGGAGAGGTAGAAGCAGAGAGGAAGAGGAAGATTTATGAGAGGGTTAAGAATTTTATTTTTGAGAGTAGATTATATAACATGGCGTGTTATGCCGTTTGTTAGTTTAACTACATTGAAATTTATTAATAGTCCTACCATTTTGTTAGCTAGTTTTAGATAGGGCATTAGCTGAGCTTCATGCACTGGTAATACCTTTTCTACAGCTTTGAGTTCAACAATCATCATAACGAATCGGCACATCAACCTGCTTCTGTACCCTCAATCCTCTCTCAGAAATCTCATGAGCTAAGCAAACTTCATAAACAGACTCCAACTCCCGATGCACCTTATCAGCAGCCCCAATAATCAACTCAGTGATCTTCTCACAAACCAACATAAACTCTTCTCATACAAAAAAACCAATCTTTTCTTCCTCTTCCCCTTTCTTCCTCTTCCCCTCTCTTAATTCTTCCTCTCTCCTCTCCCTCCGTGGCCCTCCGTGGCCCTCCGTGTTTCAAATTCCCCTCTTCTGTGTTTCAACTCTTAGTTAAAATTTCAGCAAATCGCCAAACCTCGTGAAAGGTATTGTACATAGGTGTTGGAGCAGCTCGAATAACGTTCGGCTCACGGAAATCACACACTACCCCAGCTACATTTAACGCTTCAAACCGCTCCTTAGGCTTATCAAGAACTAACAGTGATAGCTGACATCCCTGCGAATCAGGATCAGCGGGCGTAACAATCTCAAACGCCTCTGATCCTGCTTGTTCAATTAAATATCTCAAGTAACCAGTGAGCTTAATTGACTTAGCGCGCAGGTTGTCAATTCCAGCTTCATCAAACATCTCCAGCGATGCCCGCAGAGACGCCATCGTCAAAATTGGAGGATTACTTATCTGCCAACCATCCGCACCGGGCTGAGGCTTAAACGCGCGCTGCCTGTGCATCTGAAACCGCGTGTTTGGATCATCACCCCACCAACCTGCATACCTCAGCAATTCGGAGTTATTCCCATGTTTTTCATGAACAAAACAACCAGCAACTGCACCTGGGCCACTATTTAAATATTTATACGAACACCACACCGCGAAATCGACTTCCCAATCGTGCAATTTGGGCGCGATATTCCCCGCTCCATGCGCTAAATCAAAACCAACAACACAACCTTTTTCGTTGGCCTTAGCAGTAATATGCCTTATATCAAACACTTGGCCTGTATAAAAGTTCGGACAGCCAAGCCACACCACTGCAATACTATCACCCTGCTCTTCTAATAGAGCATCAATATCTTCCTGCCTAATAATGTGTTCACCCTCGCGTGGTTTAATCTGCACTAAAGCAACATTGGGATCTAAGCCTCGTGATCGCAAATGTGTAGAAACCGCATAAAGATCAGAGGGAAAGGCCGGCCACTCCATAACAATCTTGTATCGCGTTTCGGTCGGTTGATAGAAAGTCACCAACATCAAATGCAAATTCACCGTAAGACTGTTCATCATCACAACTTCACGAGCGCCTGGCTTTGCACCGACTAATCGCGCGCCCGCTTCACGGAAGTTCTCGTGATAGGAATACCATGGCTTGCGCCCGCCAAGATGGGCTTTGACTGCTAGCTTCTGCCAATCCTCAATTTCCTGTTGAACATATTCGCTGGTTTTCTTAGGTTGAAGCCCCAGCGAGTTACCCGCAAAGTAAATCAAACGTTCTCCATCGGGGCCAGTTGGGCAATGAAACTGCTCACGCCACTTGGCTAGTGGATCGCTTGCATCAAGCATTAGTGCGAATTCTTCGGTAGCTTCAAATTGGTCAGCTTTGGTTGTTTCTGTAGATTCTGTTTGCATCATGCTTTGATCTTAGCAGCATCAAGATCAAGAAACTCAATCGCGGTGCCAGATAATATTCGCTGCTTATCTTGCGTTGATAATTCTTCCAACTGATCAATCAGTTTTCCTGGACAATCTTCACCCAACACAAATGGATAATCCGTCCCAAGGGCAAGCCGATCAGGCCCAAACAACTTTATTAAATACCTAAGTGCTTCCGCATCATGAACAAGCGTATCCAGATATATCCGATCCAAATATGAGCGGGGTTCGCGCATAGACTCAGCTCCAACAAGATCGGGACGCGTACGATAGCCGTGTTCAATTCTTCCAAGTGTAAATGGGAACGCACCTCCGCCATGGGCGAATGCAATGCGAAGGTTGGGCAGGCGATCCAGAACTCCACCTAGAATTACCGAGCAAATTGCCAGAGCGGTTTCTGCGGGCATACCGACAAGCCAGGGCAGCCAATGCTTTTCCATACGGTCACGCCCCAGCATATCCCACGGGTGAACAAACACAGCTGCGTTGAGCTTTTCCGCTGCCTCTAGTATTTCAACAATAGATGGGTCATCGAGATTCTTACCATTGACGTGCGTGCCGATCTCGATGCCACAAAGCCCTAGCTCCTTAACACATCGCTCAAGTTCTTTGATTGCAAGCTTAGGCTCCTGCATAGGAATTGTTCCCAACCCTGCAAACCGCTTGGGATTATCCTGACAAACTCCCGCAATATGATCGTTAAGTAGTTGCGCAAGATCCAGCGCATCCGCAGGCTTGGCCCAATAGCTGAACATTACCGGCACAGTCGATAGCACCTGCACATTAACCCCATGCGCATCACAATCACTAATCCGCTCAGCTTCGTCCCAACAGTTTGAATTGATCTCGCGTACACCCTCTCCATCAATTAACATTCGCGCGCAGGTTGGACAATAGTGATCAAGCTTGGCCCATCCACCATATCCATATTTTTCATGCAGGTCCGGCCAATCCCTTGGCAGGATGTGAGTATGAAGGTCAATTTTGAGTTCAGCTTGGCTGCGCAAGTTCAGGTAGTGTAGCAGAAATCTAGCAGGAATTGCAAAATCTCTTGTGCATGCAGTGTAAGTAACTCATCAAGCTGTTTGTGGTTTCAAAATTACTGATCTTCTCCAACCACATTCGGAGCAGCCACTTTTAAGATCTCCTCGCAGATCGTACCCGCAGATTAAGCAACGGCCGCGCAAGAAACGAATATTTCGCCTACCAAGCCACCATAAACAGTAAAGCACTAACAGCGCCAATGCGTAAAGCCCGGTATTGATTACAAAGCCTGGCCAGACTGGACGTAACGGCAGAACTTCAATTGGTTTTATTTCACGAACAGCTCCAGTTCTTGAAATGACAATTTGCGTATCTTTTGCCTTTGAATCAAAAGGAATCGCCCATTGAAAATCGATCTGAGACTTCAACAAATTTGCGCCGAAGTATTCGCGTCCCTCCATTGATCGTAAAGGCCAACCTGCCCTATGTAGGTGATAGAATTGCTTAGTAGGCTGCTTTCTTTGAATCACAACAACATCATGCTGACCACTACGAAGCACACGGTCGATCCAGAAGCCCTCCTCTATTAGTTGAGGATATCGTTCCTCTTGCTCAAACCGGTGCCTGCGATACGAAGCTGTCACAAGCGCATCAAATTTTGGCACACCCGAGAAGACACTACACACCCAAGCCACCGCAATATTTAACGAGGCCGCCAAGAGTACAATTATCAAAGCAAAATAGAGTAGCCCCTTCATAACATGAGAATACCCATATCAAGACTCCTGTGCTGATTTGTTAACGAAAGAGCGAGCTCCCGATTCCATCGGGATGCCATCCCGATTCACGTGGGTAATGAAGAAAACGGCGTATTTTGCAATTTGTCTCGCGCAGTAAACGGCTAATTGCCATTGGACAAGAACCAGGCTGACACAGCCCGGCTCACAGTTCGCTCATAACAATTGATTCAGGTCAAATAAAAAAATCCTTGCATACCCAAGTGCCCCTTGACTTTCATCTGTTGGTACGGTATATTCTGTAATAACAGAAATTGGAGAACACATGGCCACTCTATCGCCCGCAGCTGAAAAATTCATCCTCCACTGGGGGGAAATGGGGCCTAAATGGGGCATAAACCGCTCTGTAGCACAGATTCATGCGTTACTCTACCTCGCTAAAGAGCCTGAAACTGCTGAGGATATTGCGGAAACGCTGGGGCTAGCGCGATCCAATGTTTCCACCAGCCTAAAAGAATTGCAAGGCTGGGGTATCATTCGGCTGGTACATGTCATGGGTGATCGCCGTGACCATTTTGAGTCGCTAGCTGATGTGTGGGAGATGTTTCAGATCGTCATGGATGAGCGAAAACGCAGAGAGATCGACCCCACTATGAAGCTTCTGCGCGAATGTCTTACGGATATCAAGCACGATTCCAAAGCACCAGACCACCTGGAAACCAGACTCAATGCCATGCTGGTTTTTTTCGAGACCATGAGCTCCTGGTACACGCAAATTCGACTCTTGCCACAAGGAGCAGTCGTGAAATTCGTCAAGATGGGATCAAAGGTTGGGAAGTTGCTTGGAGTAAAGGCCGGGTAGGGTGGATGTCTCTTTCCTTGTTCTTGAGCGTTACTTTTCTTGAAGTTAGATATGACCAAATCACACAACAATCCAACGCAAGGCTACGGCTGGCTGTTTTATGATGAACACTGCCCAAGATGTTCACGCTGGGTAGGTCGCTTTAAGAAAGTGCTGCTGCGCAAGCATATATTGACCGCACCGCTGCAACGTGGTTGGGTGCAAGAGCGCCTGGAGCTTGATGCTGATGATGCATTTACGGAGATGCGCGTTCTCACCGCTAGCGGCAAAGTGTTGGGCGGGGCGAGCGCAATGGTGTACTTGGCTGAGCGTATATGGTTCGCGAAGCCGCTAGCGGCGATAGCCAAACTTCCAGGAGTGATGGGGCAATTGGATCGGCTGTATGGTTACATAGCTCATCATAGAAATTGCCAATCTACAAACTGCAAGGTAGCGAAACCGCAAAGTAAACATTCGACCAGCAAGCTTCGATCGGAGCCAAGACATGAAGCTGATCGAGCCGCCTAGACCGCGCGTTTGCCAATCGTTGTCTGCGAATGCTCAGCAGCGCTTCAAGCGAATCGAAGGCTGGCCGCTATTTTTTTGCGATTGGGATCGAGCGCTTTTCATGCACTTTGAAGTTGATCCGGATATATTGCAACCACAAATTCCTTTTGAATTGGATCTATATCGCGGTAAAGCGATTGTTTCACTCGTTGCGTTTACCATGCGCAATTTGCGTTTATCAATCGGCGGAAGATTCAGCGCATTTCTAACAGCACCGGTAGCAACACATCCGCTGCTGAATGTTAGAACATATATTCGCCATCAAGACCAAGCGGGGATTTATTTCATGACCGAATGGATCCCAAATCGATTAAGCATACTAATCGGCCCAAGAACCTACGGCCTCCCCTACCGCTACGGCAAACTAAATTACCAACACAATCACGAAAACGGCAACCTCCTTGGAGCAGTTACCCCCGGAAATAATACTGGCAGGTTTGCCTATGAAGCAACAATTGAAACAAACACAACTTTCAAACCTTGCGCTACCGGAACACTAAGTCATTTCCTACTAGAGCGCTACACCGCATTCACAAAATGGCATAAACAAGCAAGATTATTCCGCATATGGCACCAGCCATGGCTACAAACCCAGTTAAATGTAACAATCACAGATGACAGCGCGCTAAAAGCCAGCGGAACCTGGTACCAAGCATCACGGCTAGTAGGGGCAAACTATTCACCAGGCGTAAAAAAAGTATGGATGGCCCGCCCGCGAAGAGTGCGAACATAACTTAAAGTAAGTCCGTGTGACAACAACTAAGCGAGCCGGGGCGTGTCGCCCCGGTTCACGTGGGTATTGAAAAATATAGCGCACTTTGCAATATGTTTTTTTGAGCAGCAAGCACTTAATTTACTGCGAACGCGAACCGGGTTGACACAACCCGGCTCGCGGTGGTGTGTGTTTTTATATTTCAGCAGATTAACGAAACTACGGGGCCTGTCTCTCAACAGTGGAACGGGCGTCTCGCCCGTACGAAATCCAAAGCCGCACGGCCGAGGCATTCTTACCATTATATAGCCACACCTAAACGAGCCCGTGCACTCTGGCATTAGAATAACTATCGTAACATTGTTTTCCATTCTGCTTGGCTTGGACACGCTATACTGATTTGTTCAATTATTTATTCGTCATGCGTGAGAGGTAAATATTCTAATGGTGGAACCGAAGATTAAATCATTTCCAGCAGACGTAGCTAGCAAGCTCAAGACCTACGTCTACAGGCTCATTGACCCGCGAAATGGTGAAACTTTCTATGTTGGAAAGGGGAAGGACAATCGCATATTTTCCCACATCCTCGCTAAGAAACATTTGGATGAAGGCGATGATCTGGACAATAAGATCAAACGTATACACGAGATTTGCCTAGCGGGATTCGAAGTCGCGCATGTTATTCACCGTCATGGGATGGACAGCGAAACTGCCATAGAGGTGGAGGCTGCACTTATTGATGCGTATCCAGGGCTTACTAACATCGCTGGTGGTACAGGAAGTAGTGACTACGGGGTTATGCATGCTGATGAAATAATAAAGCGATATGCAGCAGAGCCAGCCGTGTTCAAGCACAAAGTCTTACTGATTAATGTCAACAGAAGCGCAACCGAGCGATCCTTATACGATGCAACTCGTTACGCGTGGAAGATCAGTAGGTCAAAGGCCAAGCAAGCTGAAGTCATCCTCGCCACCATCAAAGGCATGATAGTTGGATCGTTTATCGCAGAAGAATGGTTAGAGGCGACGGAGGCAAACTTCCCAGGTCGCGCGGAGGGCGGCGGTCTACCAGGCCGATTTGGTTTCGTTGGTGAGGAGGCACCCGACGACATAAAGAGCCTCTACGTTGGTAAGCGTGTTCCTGATGAATACCGAAAAAAAGGTGCTGCGAATCCGATTAAGTACACTTGGGACAAATAGAAAACCGTATGCGTAAAAAGCATCAGGCTTGCCATGTAAAAAGCTATTCATTGCGTGAGAGTATCGCCTGCAATTCCCACCTAGCGAGCCGGGGGCGTGTCGCCCCGGTTCACGTGCGTATTGAAAAATATAGCGCACTTTGCAATATGTATTTTTGAGCAGCAAGCAGTCAATTTACTGCGGACGTGAACCGGGTTGACACAACCCGGCTCGCAATGTGTTATCCCTCACTCCCGCTCGATAATCACTTCCGGTTCGAAGGTTATTTTTTTGATGGGCGTGGGTTTGCCGTTGGTTGTGCCGCAGCTTTTGCAGGTGTTTAGGGTTGGGTCGGACCAGAACTCTTCCATGGATTGGCTGAAGTGTTTGACGATGTCTTCGCAATCGAATTCTTTGTCGTAGACGAGTTCGTTGCAGTTTTCGCAATAGAATTGTTGGTGTTCGGTTTCGCCTGGGGGTCTGCGACGTTCGACTACTATGCCGATGGTTCCTGGCGGGCGGGTTGGAGCGTGCGGAACATTGCTGGGGATGAAGAAAGTTTCACCTTCGCGGATGGGTATATCTTTAATGACACCATCTTCTCGAATACGGACAATTATGTCGCCTTTGATTTGATAAAAATACTCTTCGGAATTGGTGACGTGGAAGTCATTTCTAGCGTTTGGGCCTCCGACCACCATCACGAAAAAGTCGTTGCCATCGTAGAGGTATTTATTGCCAACAGGCGGTTTTAAGTCTTTTTTATGCTTTTTAACCCAATTTAAGATGTTTATAGGCATGTTCACTTTTGCGGGTGCGGAGGTGGTCATTGGCTTGATCCTCTTACTAAAAACTCATCTGAAAGCTATCTGGTGTAGCTTTATACCATATCAGGCACATTATGAAGTTACACATTATCAGCCCTTGGTAATACCTACGTCCGACAACTGTGAGATTTTACACCCTAAAGTAAAGCAAATGGGGTGTAACTGCTGCCTGCACCAACATTTATTGGATAATGACTTAGGTGAATTGAGGTAGCAGGAGGCGAGCGCAGGAGAAGGACATGACTCGCAGGAAGCTATTACGTGCCCCCGCCCCCGGGAAACGCCAAAATGTATACGCAGCAAACAGAGATAACTCTATACGCAGCTTATATTTACGAATACAAGAGGATTGGCGCTATAACGGTGAAGATTGGACTCGCCCCGGTTTTAGAGCATTGGCTATGTACCGATTTGGTGTATGGCGAATGGGAATCCAATCGGACCTGCTGCGTTTGCCTTTGAATTTTCTATACAGATTCATGCACCGCAGCATTAGAAATCATTACGGAATCGAGCTTCATAGTACCGCTAAGCTCGGTCGGCGCGTGGTAATTGCCCATCAGGGATCGATCGTAATCCATGAATTTGCTGAGATCGGCGACGATTGCGTCATCCGTCAAGGCGTAACGCTGGGCGCAGCTGGTCAATACAGTGTTGATGAAGCGCCAAGGCTAGGGCGTGGCGTAACTTTAGGTGCGGGTGCTGTTCTGGTTGGTTGTGTGAAAGTGGGAGATGGCGCCAAGATCGGACCAAATGCTGTGGTTATCGCGGACGTTCCCGCAGGATCGCTAGCTTTTGCTCCTCCGGCGAAGGTGATATCACAGGGTGGATTCGACCAAAAAGCTATTGAACCCAAAGCCCAAACTGAGGCCCAAACTGAGACTATTCCCCAAGCTGAAATCAAAGAAAGTAACCAGCCGTTGCAATCTAATCTTCTGCCAATCCCAGTCGAGGCTGCGTAAGCCAAATCAGCATAGATCGAGTCTTTTTTCTCAGTTCCGATGCGGTGACTCTTCCGCTAAGCTATTGCGGCGCAGGAGGATTCGATCATCAAGGCTGAAAATAAAGTAGATCAAGTGCAGGAAGACTCAAGCGAAGAATTCACCTGGCGGGCGCACCCCGCTAGGGAGCGATTACCAATTGCGATAGCTGCTCTGATGTTGGTTTTGGCGATTTCGATAGCTATTTTTATCTCAGTTGATAGCTATTGGTGGGCGGGCTTGTCCTTTTTGGTATTGCTCGTTGCCTTGAATCGCTTTTTTTTCCCGAGCAATTTTCACATCAATTCCCAGGGCATAACCGCTCGTTACCTGTTGAAAACACAAAAGTTAGCTTGGAAAGAGATCCGTAGATTTATCCTAGATTCTCACGGAGGCTATTTATCAACCAGAGCTATACCTTCACGGCTGGACCCATATCGTGGGATGCATATTCTCTTCGGTCCTCATCGTGAGGCTGTAGTTAAGCAAATCCGTGCGCGATTAGCCCAAGGAGAGGCAGCGTGGGAGCAATAAGGCAGAAAATCAAGCACGCATTTGCTGTGGATCCTTCGGGGCCAGCTGAGCCGACCGAGCAACAAAAGCCTGCTGTGGATTGGGTTTGTAATCAAATCGCAAAGCGAAGATTGACACTGCCGAGTCTTATTTTTCTGGAAATGGCAAGGCCACTTAATTACCTTGGTGCCCAGTGCATGCACTTTACTCAGCCGGGCATATGGGCGATTGCTCCCAAGCATATTTATGGGGGGTATAAGGATTTCGCCAAGTACCTCGAGCACCGAGGCTCTATGGAATATATGTGCAGGCGAATTGAGGAGATGGAAGCTGGTTATTTAGAGAAAGAAAACAAGCTAAAAGCTGAACGCAAGAAGATCAAAAAGGACAAAAAGAACAAACGAACTAACCCAAATCCAACTGAGAAGCATGACGAAGATTGACCCTGATAAAGTAAAAGTAATTCTCGCTACGGACTGTGGAAGCACTACGACTAAAGCGATTCTCATACAGCAAGTAGATGGCGAATATCGTCAAACACATCGCGGAGAAGCGCCCACTACAGTCGAAAAACCATTCGCTGATGTGACGATGGGAGCGATTAACTCAATTACTGAAGTTGAGGAATTGGCGGACAGGCGACTTATTGGCGACGACGGTCGAATTATTCAACCCGCTACCGAAAACGAAGGTTGCGATATATTCATATCAACATCCTCAGCTGGTGGCGGTTTGCAAATGATGGTGGCTGGTGTTGTGGCGCAGATGACAGCTGCGAGCGCTAAACGGGCTGCACTTGGCGCGGGCGCGATTGTGATGGACGTTATTGCGGCTAATGACAAACGTCGGCCACACGAACAGATCCAGAGGATACGCGAGCTAAGGCCTGACATGATTCTTGTTTCAGGCGGGACCGATGGCGGGAACACTACGCAGGTAGTGCAAATCGCGGAGCTTATAGCACCCGCAAAACCTCAGCCACGCTTTGGTAGTGAATTTACTTTACCTTTGATCTTTGCAGGTAATAAGGATGCAGCTCCGCTAATCAAAGATGTCTTCGATGAAAGCATCGACCTGAGCATCGTAGAAAACCTCAGGCCAACGCTTGAGCAGGAAAACTTAGGTCCAGCCCGCGATGCAATTCACGACATGTTCCTCGAACACGTCATGGCCCACGCACCGGGGTATGACAAGCTGATGACATGGACGGATGCTCCGATCATGCCCACACCAGGGGCTGTGGGAAACATCCTTCAGACAATTGCGCAGACGCAGAAGATAAACGTTGTAGGCGTAGATATCGGTGGAGCAACAACGGATGTGTTCAGCGTCTTTGATGAAACTTTTAACCGAACAGTAAGCGCTAACCTGGGAATGAGCTATTCAATCTCAAACGTCTGTGCTGAAACGGGAATGGCAAATATCCTAAGGTGGGTTCACTTTGACATGGATGAACGCGAGCTGCGCAACCGTGTTAAAAACAAAATGATACGCCCAACCACTATCCCGCAATCTAAAGAAGCTCTTATTTTCGAGCAAGCAGTTGCGCGTGAAGCTTTAAGGCTGGCTTACATTCAGCATAAGGAATTTGCTACAACCCTCAAGGGCGTACAGCAACAACGAACAGTGGGTGATACGTTCAGTCAAGAGATCGGCGGGCAGACTATTGTAAATAATATGAAGCTTAATCTGCTTGTTGCATCGGGTGGTGTACTTTCACACGCACCGCGAATGCATCAGACCGCTGCACTACTTATTGATGCGTTTGAGCCTGAAGGTTTTACTACCTTAGCTAAGGATTCGATATTCATGATGCCCCACCTTGGCGTACTAGCGCAGGTGCATCCTAAAGCATCGCTTGAAGTATTTACGCGTGACTGCCTGATTTATCTCGGAACCTGCGTTGCAGCTAAGGGGTTAGGTAAACATGACAAGCCTTGCTTTAGTTATGAAATTACCGGCGAAACGCTAAACGAATCGGGGACGATCAACTTTGGCGATGTCAAATTATTGCCGCTTGGGCCTGATGAAACTGCTCAGGTAGCGATTGAGCCTGCTAAGGGATTTGATTTCGGTGCTGGGCCTGGCAAACGAGTTCAAAGAAAAGTGACGGGCGGAACGGTTGGACTTTTCTTGGATGGTAGAGGTCGGCCACTAAAACTACCCGAAGCTCGATCGGAATCTCAACAGACAATGAATCGTTGGGTTACCGCAATGGAGCTTTACCCAGAGATGGAAGCTGCTCTCGTCTGATTTTTAACACTTTTACACAAATTACTTTTTTCAGATAAAAGAAACTATGGCTAAGGCATACACACCAGGACTTAAAGTTACTAACCGCATCAAGCATCGCGTCAAGCGCATTTTGCCAATCCCTGGCGATGTGCTGGCAAAGGTTGGCGATGTTGTTAGCGCAGACGATATTGTCGCAGAAACATTCATGCCAGGCGATGTCGAACCTATAAACCTTGCAAACCTGCTCTCCCTGCCTCCGAGGGATGTAGCGGAATGTGTACTTATAAAGGTTGGCACAAAAGTAAAAGTCGGAGAACCCCTTGCTCAAACCAAGGGAATGTTCGGCATGTTCAAAAATACTTACAACTCAAAATTTGCCGGTACTGTCGAGACTATTTCCCCAGTCACAGGCCAACTCATTCTTAGAGGCGAACCATTACCAGTACAAGTAACTGCTTATATCTCCGGTAAAGTTGTAGAAGTTATCGAAAATGAAGGCGTTGTCATCGAAAACGAAGTCTCCTTCATTCAGGGGATATTTGGTATCGGCGGGGAAACACATGGCCCAATTGTGATCGCATGTAAGAGTCACGATCAGGAAGTAACCGCAGATCTAATCACCTCGGATATGAAAGGTGCGGTAGTCATCGGAGGCGCGAGAACAACTGCTGATGCAATCATCAAGGTTCGCGATGTTGGTGCGGCTGCATTAGTAACCGGTGGAATTGATGACCAGGATCTAAAAGAATTTTTAGGATACGACCTGGGAGTTGCGATTACAGGAAGCGAAAAAGTCGGTTTAACACTCATCATCACCGAAGGATTCGGTGAAATCTCCATGGCGGTGCGGACCTTTGATCTATTAAACACGAGAAAAGGTGATGAAGCATCGGTAAATGGAGCAACTCAGATTCGTGCAGGTGTGATGCGTCCTGAGATCATTATCCCGCTTACAGCTGAAGAAATTGCCCACGAAGTTGAGCAGGATCACTCGGAGGGCTTGCTGGAATTGGGCAGACCGGTAAGAATAATCCGCGATCCTTACTTTGGTTTGATAGGTGAAGTGGCAGCTTTGCCAACTGAACCTGCGGTTTTAGATTCCGGATCCAAGGCCCGCGTGCTTGAAGTTAAATTAGATTCCGGAGAGAGTGTCACGATTCCACGAGCAAATGTTGAGCTCATTGAAGGGTAGGTTGGCATGAATAGATTTCTTATTGTCTCGCTAACAGCTTCGGCGATAGCGTTAGCTGGACCACCTCAGCAAACAGCTATTGCTCAAGAAGCAAAACCAGCTCCGCCAAGCAATCTCACCGCAACAGATCATCCATGGGATAACGGAGAGGTGCTGGACTTGGCATGGGATGCACCAGCAGGCGGTAATGCTGATGGTGAATATTTCATTCTCCGGACAGTCGCAAAGGTCGGCGATCAAATCGTCACGCACGATTTTAAGATCATCGACTCCGCACCGGGCGATGCAACAAGTATAGGCGTTGAAGTCAAGCACCACCTAAAGCGTGCAGCAGTTCGTCAGCTTGGAGACCGCATAGATTTCGAAGCTATTTTAGCAACAGGTGAATACAAATTTACCGTTGGGTATCTATTTCAAATCGTTTCTGTTAACGCGGATGGAGTTCGATCATCGCCTGCTCAAACAGCAGAAATTGCCTACGCAACAATGCAGCCATTCGATTTAGGAAGATTGGCGCTGCTTTGCGTTACGATAATTTTATGTGGGGCTGTGATTTTCTGGATCAGGCGAGCCCGCAGTGGCAAGCCTATTAAAGTTCGCAAGATCGCAGGACTCGAAGCTGTCGATGAAGCGGTGGGGCGCGCCACAGAAATGGGACGACCCATTCTGTATGTTCCAGGAATTCAGGATATCAATGAAATCCAAACCATCGCGTCAATGACTATTCTCTCACACGTATCAAAAACCGCAGCTGAATATGATGCCAAGGTTGAAGTGCCTACTTCCAAATCATTGGTAATGACAACAGCGCGCGAAACTGTTCAGGCAGCATTCCTGGCAGCGGGTCGGCCAGATGCTTACAACAAGGATCTGATTTATTATGTAACTGATGAGCAGTTTGGTTATGTTGCGTACCTTCAAGGCATGATGGTTCGTGAAAAACCCGCAGCTTGCTTTTATATGGGAGCCTTCTTCGCTGAATCTCTGATTCTTGCTGAAACCGGCAACTCCATCGGTGCAATTCAGATCGCAGGTACGGCGATGCCCGCGCAGCTCCCGTTCTTTGTAGCAGCATGCGACTACACACTAATTGGTGAAGAGTTCTTCGCTGCCTCAGCGTATCTTTCAGGTTCTCCCGAAGAACTGGGAAGCCTCAAGGGACAGGATGTTGGCAAGGTGTTTGTTGCACTTGTGCTGATCATCGGCGTACTCATGGCAACTGCAGGTTCAATGCTCGACTCACCTGCAATTAAAGAAGCTGTTGAGTACTTAAAGAATACTCTTCTAACATAAGGATCCCGGCGGATGAAAAGACAAATACCGCTTCTTATAGCAATGATTGCCGGGTTCGTCATGATCGTGGCGTACTTCATCCCATATACCGTATCATGGGGTGATACGGTCATTGTCTGGTTCGATGTTCTGGCAGCAATCGCATTCGTGCTTGGCGGGGGCAACCTGCTGAAAGTCCACCTCAAGAAAACATCTGATCAAGTGCCTGGTTGGGGCTATTCCGTTATTACCATCGTTGCGTTTGTTATTATGCTTGTGATTGGCCTGGGCAAGATTGGAGTGAATCCTGCTGCGAAGTACCCGGAATTTGCCTGGTCGGGAAAATTCAGCGAAATGGGATCACCGTTCTGGTGGCTTTACGAATATGTTTTCAAACCACTCCAGGCAACAATCTTTTCAATGCTGGCGTTCTATGTTGCGTCCGCAGCTTTTAGAGCATTTCGAGCTAAGAACATTGAAGCAATTCTCCTGCTTGCAACAGCCTTCATTATCCTGCTGGGTCGAACTGCAGCAGGGCCAGCACTGACAGGCTGGTTCCCAGATGCAATCGAGGGGTTGGAAGCGGATAAACTTACCTCATATCTGATGACTGTTTTTAATACTGCGGGCAACAGAGCAATTATGATCGGTATCGCTCTTGGAACTGCTTCGGTATCGCTAAAGATTCTACTGGGCGTCGAACGATCTTATCTTGGATCTGGAGAAGAATAAGCCATGATCGAATTCCTTAAAAACTTAGATCGACGCTGGATCTTTCTCCTGATGTTGTTATCTGTGGCTATACCAATCTTGCTTCAGACACAGTTTGAAGAGACACCTTCTAAACTTTCTATAGCTGTATTTGACCAACTCGAAAAGCTTGAAGAAGGTGACAAAATCCTGCTTGCGTTCGACTTCGATCCGGGAAGTGAGGGCGAGCTGGGGCCTATGGCGACTACTTTCGTACGACACTGCTGCGAGAAGAAACTGAAGATGTACTTCATGGCCCTTTGGCCCGTTGGCGAACAAATGATCGTCGACAACATTGCCAGGGTTATCAAAGCTGACTTTCCAGAATTGGTTTACGGTACAGACTATATGAACCTCGGGTTCAAAGCTGGAAACGAAGGGGTCATAAAAGTTGTCCTAACAGATATGCGTCAGCTTTACACAACAGATGCTGAGGGAACCGCAATCGATGAAATCCCAATGATGCAAGGCGTAGACAACATCAAAGCAATGGATCTGATGATTAATATCTCAGCGGGTTATCCGGGAACCAAAGAATGGGTTCAATACGCAGTAACTCGTTATCCAGATAAAATTACCTTGGTTGCAGGCTGCACAGGCGTGCAGGCACCGCTTCTTTATCCATATATTCCTCAACAACTCCCCGGTTTGCTTGCAGCAATTAAAGGGGCTGCGGAATACGAAAAGCTTGTCATGGATAAGTATGGCAAACGCGATGCTGATGGCAATATGGATGAGGAGGGCAAATACTTCGAGGGCCGAAGAAGGATGGGGCCTCAGCTTGTCGCCCACGTGCTTATGGTTCTGCTGATTGTTGTGGGAAACCTTATCTTCTTTGCTGAACGAAGACGGGAGAAACGCCAATGAACAAATCTAATCGTTTGTGGGTAATCCTGTTTATTATAGGGGCAGTCCTGGTTGCGGGACGCATGCTCATAAGCCAAAGCTTAATAGGCAAAGCTTATGTACAAGCTGTGCCGGTCAACGCTGATGAAGAAAACGAAGATCACAAGTGGACTCTTTACGAACAGTCAAGCCAAACCAAATTCAATGAAGCAGTCCTGGAAGACCCGAATCAAACTAAATACTTGTTCAGCTTCTCAAGAACAATTGGCGTTTGGATTGCTGCACTCTTAACAATATTTGTTCTGTCATTTCTCATTAGAGACAATCCGTTATACAAATTCGCGGAATCCATTTTTATAGGGATATCAGCTGCTTACTGGATGGTCGTAGGCTTCTGGTCAACTGTTGTTCCCAACCTATTTGGAAAACTCTCACCAGATATGGTGCGCGACTGGGCAATGCCCGGGCTGGGGATAGATGAACGAGTTGAGCTAATGTACATCGTGCCACTGGTGCTTGGACTTATGCTGCTTTGGATACTTTCACCAAAGGGTGGTTGGATAAGCAGATGGCCAACGGCGTTTATCATCGGCGTGTTCTGTGGCCTAAGGCTTATCACATTCATTCACGCAGACTTCCTAAGCCAAATCCGTAACGGAATTGCTCCTTTGTGGATGGTAGATAGTTCAGGATCATTTGATTTCTGGGAATCGCTGCGAAATGTATTTCTAATCATCGGTGTTCTTTCCTGTCTCGTCTACTTCTTCTTCTCGTTTGAACACAAGGGCATTATTGGCAAGACCGCGAAGCTGGGCATCTGGTTCATGATGATTACATTCGGTGCCGCCTTCGGCTATACCGTCATGGGTCGAATTGCTCTGCTGGCCATTCGCCTGGAGTTCCTCTTTGACGATTGGCTCTGGCTTATTGACCCGACGGGTAAGCGGCTAGAGGCTGTGATATCCATGCTGGGGCTGTTCTGACCAGGTTAAGTGAGCGCAAACGACACAAAAGCGAGTATATAACTATCCATTAGGATGCACGCTTGACTTTCTAAGTTACGGTTTTAGAGTTGGCAGCTTGCTTGCCTTGACGTGGGCATCCGGCAATCGCAGATTGATTCCGGCATATGGGCAGGACTAACCTCAGAAAATGGGCACTTTTAGGAAGGACCAAAATGGCCGTTCCCGCATTTAGAACTTCTCCCGCTCGCAAACGTAGGCGACGATCACATCTAGCAATCAAAGCTGATGCACATGTGGTTTGTCCAAACTGCGGAGACGCCAAGCGGCCTCATCACGCCTGCACATCCTGTGGATTTGTAAAACCAGGTCTTCAGGTACGAGTCGGCGAGGAAGACTGATCCATGCGGATCGGACTGGATGTGATGGGGGGGGACAACGCCCCGGACGCTATCATTGATGGAGCCCTGGGGTCACTAGACCAACTTGACCAGGACGATCAATTGGTACTGGTTGGTGATAAAGAGATTATTGAAAAAGCAATCTCCGATAGAGGCGTCGATGATCCACGCCTGGAAATTATTGCATCAACTCAGCAATTCCCCAATGATGTCTCGCCTGTCGAAGCAATTCGAGGTTACCCCGATAGCTCGATAGCTGTCCTGGCGGAAATCGCAAGTGAGCGCAAATCAAGTAAACGAGGCATTGAAAAAGTAGATGGAATTATCTCCGCAGGTAACACTGGCGTTTGCGTTACAGCAGCGCAAATGTCAATGCGAAGATTGCCCAATGTAAGCCGGCCCGGCATCACTTGCACTATTCCGACATTTGCGGGGCCTGTTGTTCTAATTGATGTGGGCGCAAACATCGAACCCAAACCTCACCATCTTGCTCAATATGGCGTAATGGGTGGCATTTATGCACAACTAATACTCGGTATTGATAATCCTCGCGTTGCGCTAATGAATGTTGGTGGAGAAGAGCAAAAGGGCACAAGCCACATGAGAGATGCCCGAGATCGCCTTCGTTCTACTCCATCGATCAATTTCATTGGGAATATAGAAGGCAGAGCTGTGTTTAACGGCGAGTCTGATGTTGTCATCACAGATGGGGTTGTGGGCAATGTCATGATTAAACTCGCAGAGGGACTCTCAGCGGGGATCTTCAAAGCCATCGGTAGAGAAGTTAACGCAATCGATCCAGATCTGTCCAAGCGGCTTGAAGTCGTCATTAAGAAAATCTACGCGGATCACGATTATCACGAATATGGCGGAGCACCACTACTCGGAGTTAATGGACTTTGCTTGATTAGTCACGGTTCAAGTGTTGCACGAACTTTCACTAATGCAATAATTCGATCAATACAGTTTTGCAGTTCGGGTGTAAACCAAGCGATCTCTGAAAAACTCGCGCTTCAAGAAGAAGCTGTTGTATGACAATGGTTCATAAATATGGCGTGCACATCGCCGGCACTGGTTCAGCCGTTCCACCACGCATACTTACAAATGCCTGTTTGGAAAAAATTATTGATACTTCTGATGAATGGATTGTTCAGCGAACAGGTATCCATGAACGAAGAATTGTAGATCAAGACAAAGAAGGGACATTCACACTTTCATGTGATGCACTTAATAATGCACTTGATGATGCTTCAATAAGCCCATCAGAGTTGGACCTGGTAATCGTTGCTACAGTTACCGGCGAAATGACTTGCCCTGCGGTTTCAGCAAGAGTTGTATCTACAATCGGCGCTACTCCTGCAGGAGCATTTGACCTACTGGCTGCGTGTTGTGGGTTTGTATACAGCATCAACGTCGCAGATGCGATTGTCCGAAGTGGGCGCTACAAGACAGTAGGAGTGGTTGGATGTGATGCAATGAGTACTGCGGTGGATTACAAGGATAGATCCGTTTCGATTCTCTTTGGTGATTGTGCTGGCGCGGTGATTCTTACTCGTGATGACGATCCTGAAATAGGGTGCTTATACCAAAACATGCACTCTGATGGAGCACATTGGGAATCGCTTTATATACCAAGGCGAAAACAAGAAATCCCAGATTGTGACAAGGATAATCCTAACGTCTTAGGTACTCTTCGCATGAAGGGACGCGAGATCTATAAATTCGCAGTTTCAAAGATGAGGCTGATGATTGAAGAAGCTTTAGAAGCTACGGGTCTTGATGCGGATCAAATCAGCCAATTCATTTGCCATCAATCTAATCTGAGAATCATAGAATCTGCTCGAGATAAACTCGGATTGCCACGCGAAAAGGTATATATCAATATCGACAAGTATGGAAACTCCTCAGCTGGTTCTGTTGGACTTTGCTTTGATGAAATTCGACGAGCGGGGAAGGTAAAACCAGGCGATTACATAATGTTCATAGCAATCGGCGGGGGGTTAACCTGGACAACAAGCGTCTGGAAAGTTTAACAACTAAACATCTACCATCCAATTGGTCTCTAGCAAATGTCACAAGAACCAATCGTAATTCTGTGTCCCGGCCAAGGTGCTCAGGCTGTAGGAATGGGAAAAGCCTGGCGGGATGCCAGTGATGCTGCTGCAAGTACTTTTAGGGAAGCGGATGAAATTCTCGCAAATTCGCTTGGTGCGCCGCTAAGTGAACTTTGCTTTGAAGGGCCTGCTGAAAAGTTAAATAGAACAGATATCACACAGCCGGGCCTTTATGTCTGTGGCGTTGCCAGCTATCGGGGTATGGTTCAGCTACATGGGCCCATGCCGATCGCCGCTGCTGCGGGTCTATCGCTTGGGGAATACACAGCTTTACATCTGGCTGGTGCGTTTGATTTTGCCCAAGGCTTAAAACTCGTTGCTCTGAGAGGCAAACTCATGCAGGAAGCAGCTGAGGCTATTGATAGTTCGATGGTCGCCTTGATTGGAGCAGATGAGGAGCAAGCCCAGGCGATCTGCGATGAGGCCTCACAAGGCGAGGTGCTGGTCACCGCAAACTTCAATGCACCCGGTCAAATAGTCCTCTCAGGACACACCTCAGCCTGTAATAGGGCTGTCCAAGCTGCCCAGGAGAAGCAGATCAGGGCCACGAGCCTTACCGTGGCTGGGGCCTTCCATTCACCACTTATGCAGTCAGCAGCTGATAAGCTAGGCGAAGCTTTAGCGTCAATCACCATTGGGGAGTTGAAAACGCAGGTTTGGTCAAATGTCACGGGAAAACCCCATGATCCACATAATCCGGAACTTATTAGGCAAAGGCTCGTCGAACAGATTATTAACCCTGTTCGTTGGGACGAAACCTGTCAACAGCTCGCCCTAGAGGGTACAATGGAGTTCCGTGAACTCGCCCCCAGCGGTGTGCTTCGAGGACTAATGCGTCGTATCAACCGTAACGTGAAGGTACACAAACATGATGAACCGTAAACGAAACATGATCATAGCCGTGGGCAATTTGGCCTGCGTGGCTGTGATTGTCGCAATGACCGGATGTGGAAGTGAAGAGCCAGAAACAGCGCCTGTTGTTTATACACCCCCACCACCACCACCTCCTGCAGCTCCAACTGTAACCCCAGTTCAGACCCTTATGAGCCAATTGGGTATTGATGAACGAATTGAAATGGAAGAGGAATGGGCTCCGGACAACGATGAAGGTCGCATAGCCGTTCTGGAATTCTTCGATGCATTTGCACGTGGCGACAACACAGTGGTTGCAAGCATGCTTTCTATGGCGGATCGCATGGAACTTGACGCATTGGTCGAGTCAGGCAAGTGGAGCAGCATAACAGCTCAGATTTCCCGTATTCAAATTCAGGCTGGATACAATCCTAATGACCCGAAGACTGCAAAAAGCAAGGGCGATGCCTGTACGGTTGCAATGATTTTCGTTGGTACATCCTTTCAGCCGCAACTTTGGCACTTTAGTAGTGACGACTACGATGAAGGCATGGTCTTTGGTGCTGGCGCAACTCCACCAGGGATAATGGATCGGCTTACTGGTACTGACTGGATCGCAGCGTGGTTTGGCATCCTCGATGAAGAGTGGGCCCTTGCCGACGTTCCGGATGAAGAACTGTTCATCGCGCAAAAGAACTATGACACTGGCGACGATGGCGAATCCAGCGGTAGCGGCCCCGATGCTAGACCAGACAACCCAATGTCACCAGGAGGCGCACCGGGATTAGGCAGGCGAAAGAGACCAGGTGGTAAGCGAAAGCCACCAGGCCCTGGCGGCTAAATAAGCAAACTGAGAAGGCTCTGCAAGATAGTAGTTGGCTTCCTCAGTAATGACACTACAATCCAGGCCCGCCAATTAATGGCGGGCCTTTTTTACTTTACGATTTTCTTCACCACTGCAGTTTAGAATTTGAGGTCAATCATCGAGCAACGCATCGCAATAGTTACTGGAGCCAGCCGCGGAATCGGTCGAGCAATTGCTGAACGGCTTGCTGCCGATGGACGCTTGGTTGTTTTAGTCAGCCGTTCCGCGGATGCACTAGAAGAAGTTCATCAAGCCATATGCCAAGCTGGCGGTCAATCCGAAGTTTTTGTGTGCGATGTAGCTGATGGCGATGCTCTTGGATCTACAATAGAAGGCATTGCTTCAAAGCATGGCCGACTTGACATCCTGGTAAACAACGCAGGAATGACGCGAGATGGACTTTGCCTGAGGATGAGCAATGAGGATTTCGATCAAGTAATAAATGTAAATCTACGCTCAGCGTTTATCGCTTGTAAAACAGCGGCCAGGCCCATGATGCGCGGTCGATTTGGCCGGCTGATAAATATCGGGTCAGTAGTCGGCCTCGTCGGAAACGCCGGCCAGGTCAACTACGCAGCAGCCAAGGCTGGTCTATCTGGAATGACCAAATCATTTGCCAAGGAGCTTGGCCCTAAGGGAATTACCGCAAATGTCATCGCGCCTGGCTTTGTTGATACAGCAATGCTTGAAGCCCTTTCCCCTCAGATAAGGGAGCAGGCAGCTAAAGCTTTGCCGGTGAGGAGGTTTGCCAGGCCCGAGGAAATCGCCCATGCGGTCTCGTTTGTAGCCTCAGACCTCGCCAGCTACTTTACAGGCCAAGTACTTACCGTAGACGGTGGAATGGTCTGCTAGGGGCTTTTTGATGATTTTATGCTTCCACAATAAGGCGCAAGCCGACTTTTCTGATATATCAATAAGTTGCCCAAAGCAGCTTTCTTTTACTTAACAGGTTTTGTGGCTATAGTGACCGCCTGATATCAGTGTACAGACGTACATCGTTACTTTTTGAGGAGAGTTCACCGTGACGGAAACCGAGATCGAAGCCAAAGTGATTGATATCGTCGCTGAGCAAATGGGCGTCGATAAAACCACGATCACACGCGACACTAACTTCACCAACGATCTTCATGCAGACAGTCTCGACACAGTTGAGTTGGTCATGGAGTTCGAAGACGAATTTGAAACGTCGATCCCGGACGAACACGCAGAGAAGATTCAAACGATCGGCCAGGCAATTAGCTTCATCAAAGAAGCGGTTGGTGCCGAATCTAACGATTCCTCCTCTGCTCAGGCCTAGTTAGTGAAGAAAGCTAAACGCCACCTTGCTCGACGTATAGTATTACACAATATCGTGCATTGCAGCCTTTGAATCGTGAACCTGAGAACAACTGCGCATGACTAGCATTCCAAAACTGCGTGTAGTTGTCAGTGGCATGGGGGCGGTATCTGACATAGGCAACAACGTTAAAAATTCGTGGCAGTCACTAATAGAAGGCCGCAGCGGTATTGCTGCAATCACTGCTTTCGTTCAAGACCAACAGTGGAAAGCAAGGATCGGAGGGGAAGTAAGAGATTGGGATCATACAAAGCTAATAGATGTCAAGGAAGCAAGACGAATGGATCGCTTTTGTTTGCTTGGCGTTTGCGCAGCTGTTGAAGCTGCTGAAGATTGCGGTATTGACTTTACTGATGGTGATCCTTACAGACGAGGTGTCGTTATCGGTTCGGGAATTGGTGGCATCCTTACTATCGAACAAGGCCATCGTAAGCTAATAGAAATTGGACCTCGAAAAGTAAGTCCATTTACCGTACCCAGGCTTATGGTAAATGCCTGTGCGGGAAATGTTTCTATTAGATTTAACCTAAAAGGCGTAAATTCCGCTGTGGCGACAGCCTGCGCAACAGGTGGACATGCCATCGGTACTGCAATGCAGCTTATTCAGCGGGGCGACGCAGATGTTATGCTGGCGGGCGGAGCTGAAGCAGCAATTACTCCGCTTTGTATTGCATCGTTCGCTGCAATGAATGCACTTTCTACAAGAAACCATGATCCAACGAGAGCATCAAGACCATTCGACCGTGATCGTGATGGATTTGTTCTTGCTGAAGGTGCTGCTGTTGTTGTATTAGAAGAACTTGAGCACGCTAAAGCACGCGGAGCAAGAATTGATGCCGAAATCGTAGGCTTCGGTTCAACCGGCGATGCCGGACACATTGCTGCTCCCGATCCTCAGGGCAGAGGCGCACTACGAGCAATGCAAGCTGCGGTGAAAGACGCTGAACTTAATCTCGATGATGTTGATTACATAAATGCACACGGAACTTCTACTCCGCTTGGTGATTCTGCTGAGGTGAAAGCGGTGAAGGGACTATTTGGCGATCACGCATACAAACTTGTTATGAGTTCGACAAAATCTATGACCGGCCACGCGCTAGGAGCAGCTGGAGGACTCGAATCAGTCTTCAGCATTCTTGCAGTTAAAAATGACATTGTCCCGCCTACTATAAACCTGGATAACCCTGATGAAGGATTTGATCTGGACTTCGCTGCAAATACAGCGCAAAAACGAAAAGTCCGCTGTGCCATAAATAACACATTCGGCTTCGGCGGACACAACGTAACGCTTGTGTTTAAGAAATACGACGGAACATAATTCAGCCTTGGCTTGAAATAATCGCTTTGCTCCGATCGTCAAGGTCTGTGAAATTAAGGTTCTATTAGTCCTTTATTAGAACAATTAGACACTTTTCTCGCCTGCCAGGTTGCTATAAGTGCTAATCTCACAACAACTTATTGCATATGAAATCATCCTTGTATAGGTTATAGACGGAAGACTTTTCATTCAATTGGCACGCCGATTGAGTTAACCTAGAGGAGATTACCATCATGACCTTTATCAAACCTAATTTAGTGGCCGCTTGCGCAGCCATCCTCGTCTGCGGGTCTGCATTTGCTGATAACTTTGCACTTAGTGCGATTGACCGGGGTTGGTACAACAACTCAGGTTTACATTCGCCTACAAATATGAATTATGTAACTGGAGAATTCATTGGCCAGGAGTATCGCAACTGGTTTGTGTTTGATCTCTCAAATATTTCACAAGAAATCCTCTTAATACAATTCATCGCTTTGAACCCAAGTGGTGACAATTCAGGCTACGTAAGCCCGGATCCAACTGAAACATACTCGATCTTTGATGTTTCAACTGACATCAACTTACTTACTTCAGGCAATGCAGGCATCGAAGCATTTGATGACCTTGCAACAGGTAATGTATACGCAAGCCAAGTAGCTTCCCAAGAAGATAATGGCACATATTTAACCATCATGCTAAATGAAAACGCTCTTGCGGATGCAAATAAAGCAATTGGCGGATTATGGGCGATCGGTGGTTTACTAACTACTATTGATCTTAAAACCGAAGACATTGAGCAGCTATTTAGTGCTACTAACAATGGTATACTCAACGACACTTTCATCTTAGTAATAACAGCAAATCCTATACCCGGTGATTTAGATGGCGACGGAGTAGTTGGCACAAGTGACTTGCTTATATTGCTCACACTTTGGGGGGAGTGCATCAATTGCAAGGATTGCCTGGCTGACCTGGATGATGATTGCAATATCGGTACAAGTGATTTACTGATTCTGCTCAATAATTGGGGATAACTAAAACGGCAAACTCAAGCCCACGAAGCCATAGATGCTGTCCATCCCGGGATTTCTGTCAAATGTTCTGCCGTTTGATAAGTGATGCCAACGTAAGCCTGTAAGTAAGCGTACATCATCACCCAAATCCACACTTATTCCCGCACCTGCTTGTGCTATGAAATTAAATCCTGCTCCGTTTGCAGGAACCTCATCAGTGGTTATTACAATTCCACCCGCCATTTCAACAAAAGCTGACCAAGATTCATTAGTCATGTAATGCCAGCGCAATAGGAGATTGAAGTTGAAGCCGCCAGCCTCTGGCGCCTGATCCTGCTCAAAGTACATGCCGTCAAATTCAACGTTCAAGCTGAAGTCATCGATGGGAAAATAACTGAATCCAAATCCACCAAGAGCAAACTTATTTTTAGAGTCATCGAACTCTATACCATACCCAAATTGCATGGTCCAGCGCCAAGTATCTTCACTTGCAAATCTAGATGGTGTTCCTTCCAACATTCCCGCAGATGGTAAAAGTAACTCAAAATCCAAAGACTGCTCCTGTACGTTGGTTTGCTCGATATTGTCAATAACGCTTACTACAGGTATATGCACAAACTCCAAGCTGGTTGATGAAGATCTATCCTGGGATGCTTCATAATCCTGGGCAAAGCCTGATAAAGTGAGGCATAAGACACTGCATATTGCGATAAAGTATCGAATTACTTTCGTGCTCCCAGAAAGACAGATACTTATCGGGGAAATAGCGCGGCGGTCATTTCTTGCAGGGAAATTGAAGTCGTTTGGCTGCATCAGTAGAGTATGCCTTAAGTAGACGGATGATTGGCTTATTAGCCTAATCTGAGCAAATCATCGGCAAATAAATGCAGAATGATGAGCAACAGAGTTCGAAGAACACCTATGTGACAATGAATGTGAACGTCCCACAACTCGATTCAAATAATAAACGCCAACTTCCTTAAGCGTCAACAACATAATCGATACTAGAACTGAATTAAGCTTGCATTGCAAAGAGACTCAATACTACTGACATATGGGTGGAGTCAAAGTTATATTTACCGGATAATCGCAACACATACTAATTGAAATTAATTGGCTTTGAGTTCGTAGCAGGTAAGAGCATTGCGCTAGCCACTCTTCGACGCAGGTTTTCATTCCACAAAGTGGTTGATGAAAGAAACCCGCCGTCCGGATGCTCCGACACTTCCGGACGGCGGCACGCCGCGGCCTAGGCCGTTTTATCGGCTACGAAGGACAGTAGTCATGCTCCCTGCCTCGTGTCAATGATAGATTTTGACCTTAAGGCAAATTTCGTAAATGCCTACTGCACAGTCACTTACAATCAGGCAAGAATTGCCCTTACTTCTAATGGTAATCTTTAGCGACTAAAGGAGCCGTGCAATGGAAAACGATGTGAAATTCGGCCGTATATGAGAAGTGCAGATGCAATACTCGGCTCAAATTAGAGTCCACAAGCTATTTTTCAAATATTGTGGATAATTTGACAGTTAGATCTTCTGCTCTGAAATTATCCAACTGCAAAACTAGCTTAAACCATTGTAGAAAATGGCTTTAACGCAACCACCAATAGGGTTTTCCCTTGCAAAACTAAGAAAATGTATATAAATCGTTGAATCTTGGCTCACTTTCACTGGAAAGCGTGGTAAATTACCTGAGCAAATAGCAGGCAAGGCTAAGGCTTTAAGAGACTTACAATCATCTGCTACTCATGATACTTTTTGCTGCCAAGATCCAAGATCCAAAGTATCACGATATAAATGCCCTTGCTCTGGGATTGAGAGGATTCTATTTTTGCATCTAGCCTGCTGATGTAGTGCAAGATGCTGACGCTTTCCGAAGGCGAGAAGGAACATAGGCGGTGCTGTACCTGCGAGGGTGGCACCGCCCTTTTCTATTACCTCAAGAGCTATATTTTGCAAGTTTGGCCAGCTAAATCCCAACAAGATTGTGCGATTGATCCCCTTTAATGGCACATTAGAATAACTGCATGGCTATTTCTCACATTTGCATAAATTGTGCCAAGGACTTGGCGAGACAACCAGCTATTTTTGATCCACATTATTCTCTGCCATTGGTCATCTGCCCAGACTGCAATAAAGCATCTGTAAGAAGGCCGAACTATTACTCAATAAAATACAAGAGTCTGCTGCGCATCATCACGGTATTTTCCACTTTGCTATTTCAAACTCTTTGCATCATTGCTCTTGCTGGAGCTACTGTTGCGTGCGTCTTTCTGATAGGTAATGTTGTCTTCTTAATGACTGATGCAGAACTATCACGATTATCTGTTACTAATGTCATAATTGCTGTTTCCCTGACCTCAATAGCAACGGGTGCATGGTTGACGGCTGGCTTCAGTCATATCCCTAAGCTTAAAGTATGGATTGGTTGGTCAGTTTTCCTTGTAATGGTTACTGCGATTGCATCTATTATTTATTTTCTTTCGAAGTCAAATATCGATGCGAATTTTGGCTCGGCTACTATCTTGTTGGTTCTAGCAAACACTTTAGCATTGATTCCTATTCTTGTGATGATGATATTGGCAATGGTGGGAATCCCTTTAGGTAACTTTTTCCTCTATCTATATCAAATACTTGCGCGCGAGCTCTGGCAGTGGCGCAAGCGAAGACTATCTCTGGGGCGCACCCGGTAATGAAAGCTGATCAAGAAAAAATAGATTTACAAGCTGAAATTGCCTCACCGCAACCTATCAGCATAATCGTTGGCGATCGATTGTGCGTGCACTGCGGTTACAACCTGACCGGGCAAAGTATCTTTCGTGAATCACATTATGATCTGCTAATTGCGCGATGCCCGGAGTGTGGATCAGTTACTTCATTACAAGATTATCCATCATTAGGTAGGTGGGCCAACCGATGGGCGGGAGTTGCTGCGGGCCTTTGGGTATTCTTGCTACTTGCAATGTGGGCAGGTTCAAGCGGTGCGATCTTCGGCATATCAATGGCAACAGCAATGGAAGCATCGAGCGGCCCATTTAGAAGTTATATAGATGATCAATTTCAAGAGTGGAAAATTGAACAGGAAGCACTTGCAGCTAATAACCCGTCTACTGCGAACTCTGCTACAAACAATACAGCAATCCAAGGGATTACTCTGCCAACTGGTACGCCTGCACAAGCTCAAGTGTTTTTTAGAGGTGGGGGCCTGTACACAAATTTTTCAAAATGGTGGGATTTGCAGGATAATGCAGCGCTAATTAAGCAATTTGGGGGATGGCGCCAGGCTGTGGATAATGATGCATTCTATTTTTGGATTCTTCTTACATTGTTAGCATTTGCCATGGGGTGTTTTTGGGGTATTGCGCTACTTAAACAAAGAAGGCGTGGCCTATTGATTTGGGCGTCTCTAATCATTGCTACCTCATGCGTATTTGCAATCTTTGCTTTTGTGGATTGGTTTACTACTGATGCCTATTACCCAAGGAGCGCATCGGAGCACGTAATAGCTCCGCCCATTCTTGTACTATCAATTGCCTTCGCGGTTATCCCATTATTCACAGGTGTATTGCTAGGCCGACCCATCGCCAGACGATTAACTAGAATTCTGCTCCCCCCAAGATTACTGAATTCATTATCCACTCTATGGATCACCGACGGCTTGGAGCCGCCGCATTTGCAAAGTAGTAGATAAAATTAAGCATCACCCACCAGGCCACGTTTCATAAATAACAGCTAGTATGTAAATGGGCAAATAAGTTAATACGCCAAGTATCAATGCAACAGCACCAGCTATGGAAATACGCTGCTTTGAGTATCGATCCGGGTACGAAGCAAACGCGATTATAAAGAGAAAAACTAATCCTACTAGCAAAGAGGTGAGAACTTTATACTCCATGACAGGATATTCCCAGGACATGTAAAACCTAAGCTGATGCCAATTTACTAATCCAACTGTCCACGCAAGAAAGAACGCAATTGATGGCAATGACATTGGTACCATCCACCACTGCATGAATAACTTGGGGCGTTCAAACAGTTTTACAGACACTTTTTGCGAACATTCAGGGCATACTGCGCCAGTTGCGGTAATAGATTTGCATAAATTGTAATTACATTGTGGGCAGCATTTGCGGTCTAATCTGATGCGCTGACGAAGTTTTTGCAAAGCGACAATGAATAATCCGCTTATAAACGCATAACACAAAGTATTGAGTATCATCCCCAACCAAAGCACGCGCAATGGTAACTGCCGCCCACCCCAATAAATCGGACCCAATTTATGCGGAAGAATTAGTGTAGCTACTTCATGTAGCTTTGATACATAGTTAGGATCAAACGAGTAATGCCGTTCTCTCTCTAAGCATCGCAAAGGCCAACCTGTTCGAACCAGAATACAACCCTTCAAAAAATATATAGGGCTGTCCCCTGATGACCCATAGGAAATATCAATTTCTGTTATGCCGCTCCCTTCAAATCGTTCCCCCCGCAAACCCTTACCTCTTATTGGAGCATTAACATATTTTGTCCACAAAATTTGTGCTTCATTTGAGCTTAAAGCATTTCTTGAATCAGTAGGCCTTGAAAACATCGCACATCGCCAGGACACCATGACACTAATCACCAAGCCCGCGAATAAAATAATAACGATGGTTGGCCAACGAAACGGCATGCTGGCATTGTATCGCGATTTGCATATTCCAGCTAAAATTCTAATGCCTATTACAATAAAACCCCACGGATTGCTATCCGTGAGCGTCTATTGGTGTTCAATGCCTTAGTGTGTTCTTTTACCCCCAATTGAGCAGCAAGAAAAGTAGATCGCTTGTATTAACTGTGCAATTACCGTCAATATCCGCTATGCAGTTTCCGCAGTCATCACTGCCTCTGGGGAACCTTGATAAATCAACAAAGCCACAACGCTTTTGTAAGCAAAGCAAGCATACCACCAGCCAGGTCCGGATCAATGAAAAAACACTTTCACTAACTACCTATCTTGCCAACAAAGCGGATATTGCGGCCGATATTCGCCACAATGACTTCTAAGAGCTGCTAGCTATTAATTATTTGTCTATCACAGGTGCAAACTGATCGCTTATTAGGGCATCACTAATTGCTGCTAATAACCTGCGTTCAAAAGCCTGATCTCGCTGTACCGGCGTCCAATACTGACCAGGTGCTGGCTCTTCGTTTTTATTAGTAGGTATTATCTTCATTCGCCTTGATCTTGATCGCGTCCAGGTACTTCGCCTACGACCAGGCGCATGGGCGCGCTCAACGTATACCCAAACCCTTAGTTCAATACTTCCAGTTGCGCGAGTTAAATCTAATTCCATATGATCAGAGTCAAATAAATCAGGCTCATCTGCAAAACCTTGACTGTTGTTGGTTGGCTTAAAACCAACGGGCACAAACTCAAACCGGGCGCGGCGACGCTGATGCGATATTGTATTTTCGAGCGCTTGATCCCAATTTGAAATGCCGCCTTGCCAGGGATCAACAAATGAACCGGACATCGTCGGATCTGTTTCAATAATCCCTGAGCGCCTATCTTTAACTGTAGGCGTAAAACCAGCTTTTCGTGCAGCTTCTACAGCGGTATCAAATGTGTGGTGATAGGTCGCAGCATTGATGGTTAAAAACTCCGGCCCTTCGCTTGATGCGCATCCACTTCCAATAAGGCATACAAACAAAAACGCAATAATACTTACTATGCGGGCAGTGGTAGATATTGAATTTTTTCCAGGTAGACTCATCACATCAATATTGTACCAATAGGTTCACATTTATGATGGATCCTCATCTGGTGTATCGCGAGAAATACCCAATTCCTCATCAGTAACAGCATTAGTGAGCCAAATTCGCCCCTGGCTACGCACGATACCGGCCGGTCTGTTTATTTGAGCAAGTAAAGCGATCAGCTCATCATCGTTGATGTTCTTGACTAGCGTCATCTTAGCTGTCGGTGGTGCTTCGATTTTTAAGGGATGCTCAATGACAATTCTATTAGGCTGAGGGTTTAAAAGCTTAAGCGAAACAACCCAAACAGTAATTGCACAAATAATAACCAGAGTAAGAGTATGAATGACGCGACGGCGCACTTTGCGTGCGTTATGAATGTGGTTCATCTGCCCAACAAGCTGCGAAAGCATCTCTTCTTTGCGCTCCTCGCCTTGTGGCGATAGCTGCTTATTATTTTGATCAATCATGAGATTGCTCCTTGGCGCGGCGACGCAATTTGCGCACTAAACGCTGAAGCTTCCCATCTACTGCGCCCGGCTTTAAGCCTAGCGATTGACCTATGCGTTTTAAGGTCCAACCGAATCTATGTCTCATCAATAAGAGTTCTGCATCACTGCGATCCATAGATCGAAGTTCGCGTTCTAACCATTGCAAACGTTCGCGTATTATTTCCTGATCTTTTGAGCTTTGAGCAGGTTCAAATTTTCTTTCACGTGCGATGCGTCTTGCTTGTTCTCGGAACCGATCGTAGGTACAAGTTTTAACGACAATATGAAGCCAACGTCTTAAATCATCCGCACTATTCATTGGCTTAATTGACTTGATGACTTTCAGCATTGCATCTTGAACAATATCAAGGCAAAAAGATTCATCGCGCTGCGAAACCTGTTGAGCTTGTTGGTACATCACGTTAAACCAATCACGATAAAAGACCGCAAACGCATCAGTATCACCTGCTGCGACTGCGGCTGTGAGGGCTTTGACATCCGGCAGCACATGAGTGCTACTGTGGGGCGGGGAGTATGCCAAGAGCCAGTCAATTGTCTTTACTGCCTGATTTGTCATCATCAGCTGCTTGCCTTAGTTTGCGGTCTAGTAAAGCCTGCACATCTCGAAGCTTGCTTGTGGCATCGCGGAGCATACCCTCGCGTTCATTCAGCATACGCGTAGTTGCCACAAAACGCCCCATTTGTGTTTCTAATTCAAGGCGAAGAGCTTTATTTTCATCTTCGAGCTGAGCTTGTTTGACAGCGGACGCATTGGCTTTATCGGATGTTATATTCAGTTCATTCTTCAAGTGTTCCAAGTCGCTTTCCAGCTTCAATTGCGACTTGTAAGACTTCATCTGCTGTGATTGCCCAAGCTCGTCGAGCACATTTTCGATTGCGGAAAGCTGCGATGTGCTTCCCGATGCTATAAGTAGGCCGGTCGCTTCGTGAAAACGAATATCCACTTTGGATGTAGATTTAGTAACAGCAATCGCCATTTCAACCGCATCTAACACTACCTTGGAATTAAAAACACCATCTTGAATCAAGTGTGCTATTGACCAAACTCTAGAATGAGTTTGAGTTTTAACTTCTGTTGGACTTCTATAAGCATTGATCTTAAACGTCTCTTGCTCGTTAACCTCATATCGCTTCAGGTGATTAACATTAAAACTAACTAATTGATCGTTCTTATCTGTTCTTGTTCCTTTTACAAGATCAATCGCAGCAGAAACGGAAACTTTCGTCAGCTTCACCGGGGGCATAGAAAGGTCCGCAGCTTCAGTCGAAATCAGCACATTCACCGAACCCGCAGCTTTTGCTAGAGCGTCAATATATTCAGTAATGGTTCCCCCCGGAAAGTCCACTGAAATCAGCCCTACGTCCGGGACATCATTCTGTGCCTGAGTAGAGCCAGCACTTAAGAAAGTAAGAACTAAAGCGACAAGCACAACGACCAGATTCTTTCTATTTAGTAATGTCATCATCAAGACTCCTAATTTGCAGTAATATTGTCCATCCACACTTACAACGCTGCGGGGATGAAAATCTCGCGCTTTTTGTTAGAAATTACTGAATTGTGCTGCTGGCAGGCCCTTTGAGACTTGTTTTACAGATACTGCCCGCTTGCTCAATGACCAATCCGTATCCAGCCGATATCGCTGTCATGCCTGCTGATATCAAAGCCATACTCCAGCTAGAGGTTCCTATCATTGTCCAGATCGCTGAGCGCGACATGACGGTTCAGGAGGTGACTTCTCTGGTACCGGGCGCCATCATCGAGCTTCCCAAGCTTTCCGATGAAGAATTGGATCTGATGGTCAATAACGTTGGAATTGGGGCAGGAACAGCGGTAAAAGTCGGCGAAAATTACGGTCTTAAGGTGACCTTTATTGGGGATCTAAAAGAACGTATAGCTGCATTAGGTGGTGCCAACGACCAAGATCAAACTGAATCTGAATCCAAATCTGAACCAGATGCAGACGCAATAGCGGAAGCTGCAGAGAAAGCTACCAAATAATCAACTTATGCTCTGATTCGTGCAGAACTTTTAAGAGATAGTCTCCCAACGTCCATCTAAGCGCTATCAAGGAGTAAGAGCGCAAAATGCCACGCGATATACCAGTAGGAAACGGCCAATTGCTCGTCACTTTCGATGACAAGTATCGCATACGCGATATCTACTACCCACAAGTAGGGTTGCATAACCACACCGGAGGCAATGTGCAGCGTTTCGGCGTTTGGGTTGATGGGCAATTTTCCTGGATCGAAGACGATGCATGGACAAGGTCACTTCGCTACAAACCCGATTCTATGATCACCGAAGTTCGTCTAAAAAACCAACAAATCGGTATCGAACTTCTTTGTAATGATGCGGTCGATTACCACAGCCCGGTATTTTTCCGCAAAGTAACTATTGTTGATTTGCACGGAAAACCTAGAAATGTCCGGGTCTTTTTCCATCAGGACATTTCCGTCAACGGTTCACCAGTAGGCGATACCGCCAACTATGATCCATCCACCAGCAGCCTGATCCATTACAAGGACGATACTTACTTTCTCATCAACGCATGTGATGAACTAAGGTGCGGCATCGACCACTGGACCACGGGTACTAAACGCCTTGGAGATGCAGAGGGCACATGGCGCGATGCAGAAGATGGCCAACTTGCACACAATGCCATCGCTCAAGGATCAGTAGATTCAACTGTGGGTTTCAATTTGCATCTTTCAGCTAATGGGTCAAGCACACTCATTTACTGGATTGCGGTGGGTAATGATTATCAATCAGTAAAGAGATTGAATCAGAAGATATTAGAAAAAACTCCTCAGCGAATGATGGATCGCACAGAAGCGTATTGGCGTTTGTGGGCATGCAAGGAACCGGTTCAGTTCTCGCCATTACCTGAACCTGTGCGCGATATGTATGTACGCAGCCAACTTATCTTGCGCACACAAATTGATAATGGCGGTGCGATCATCGCTGCCAACGATAGTGATATCACTCACTTTTCGGGCGACACCTACTCTTATATGTGGCCACGCGATGGGGCGCTTGTAGCACAAGCACTAATACTTGCAGGACATGGCGAACTAAGCAGAGCGTTCTTTCGCTTTTGTGCGGATGTAATAGAAGACAATGGATTTTTCCTTCACAAGTACAATCCTGCTGGACGACTTGCATCGAGCTGGCATCCTTGGATGATGGATGGTAAAAAGGTGCTGCCCATACAACAAGATGAGACCGCATTGGTGCTATGGGCTTTGCGCAAACATTTTCTTGTCTATCGTGATGTTGAGTTCATCAAGGCTTTGTATACGCCACTGATTATTAATCCGGCGCGTTGGATGCTTGAGCATCGTGATCATAACGGACTACCCAAACCCAGCTGGGATCTTTGGGAAGAGCGCTACGGCATACACACCTGGACGGTAGCAGCAACAATCGGAGCTTTAAAGGCGGCTGCGGACTTCGCCGAAGACATGGGTGCGCATGATCATGCTAGCGAATTTACTGAAGGAGCGGAGCGCATGCGTGGAGCCTTGATGCGCCAAATGTGGGTAGAAAGTGAGCAACGCTTCGCACGAACCGCAACGCTGCTAGATGATGGCACATATCGGCTGGATATGACTATAGATGCAGCAAACTGCGCCTTATTCGCTTTTGATGCACTGGAAGCAGATCACCCCGCAATCATGGCAGAGGTTAATGCCATTGAGCAGCGACTTACAGTTAAAACGCCTATTGGAGGGGTTGCGAGATATGAACGAGATTACTATCACCAGGTTGAGCACGATAACATAGACGATGTGCCGGGCAATCCCTGGGTAATTTGCACACTATGGATTGCGCAACACAAAATCGCCATCGCAAAGACGTCCGATGAACTTCAAAAGGCACTACCATACCTCGACTGGACATTACATAGATCACGCGATTCCGGGGTATTAGCAGAACAATATCATCCTTATACTGGTGAAGCTATTTCCGTAAGCCCATTAACCTGGTCGCACGCAACTGTTATGACAGTTGTTCTGCAATACCTTCTTAAACACGCCCAAATAACCGGCAAGCCCTCAGGCGTAGTAGCAGAACTGACTATGCAGGATTAGGGCAGGATTAGCGCAGGAAATCTTGGCAAAAAAGGCCGAAGCACGTTTTTGGTGTTTCGGCCCAAGCTTGGGGTGCTGAAATCTTGTTAGCTCAAGGTTGGAAAGAGGAGAAGGCAGTCCATTACCGAAAATGGAGGCTGAGCTAACCGTGATCATTTAGAATGCAAAGAGCACCTCCCGCTAGATCACGCAACTGGTCCGGCAGCTTCGCGTCGTCCAGAACCATTTGCAAAGCCCGGCGCAGGGCATCATCAGATTGGCGTGTGATTCGACAGTTATGCCTGACCAAACCCGCAGCAATTGCTCCTGCATAAAGCTTGGTAGCTAACCTCCTATCAGAAGATGTTTCGCCTAAAATACGCATCGTCTTAAAAACAGCCTTGGCCTGTTGTAAATGTTCAAGTGATACAGTGGGGTTTGCAACAAACTCGAATGCGCCGCTGCAGGTTGGATCAATATCCCGAGCCAACCAATCCGCAGCAGCCATTGAGGGATCTATTGAAGCTTCTAATGTGCTTCGGATTACTTCACTTAGTTGCTCGCGGGGGATCGTACTCATAACGGTTGCTCCAAGTCTAGCAAAAGTTGGCGCAGCTCATCATCAATATCAGTTTCTTTGCTTACCGTACTGCCAACCTCTCTATAAAGGGCAGCAACAAATCTCCGCTTAACCGTAACCATCATGTTTGCTGCTTGAGATTCTTCTTTTAGGCCTAGCTGTTTTATCAATGCCGCATAATCAGTTGGAGATTCATCAAACATCATTGGCCTAACTATGCGACGTTCAAAAATTGTCCAATGTGCATCAAGTCCTGCTGCACTACATTCATTTCTAACTATTTCAAGTACACGTTTAACAATGATCGCACTCCATTGATAAGAAAAAGCATCCTCTGGGGTTGAGTGCTGCGAATCTGCAATTCTTTCGATAACCTCAGGACTCATTGAAAGTGGTTCATCTGTCTTACCCGATCGACGAAGTCGCTCCTTTCGTCGATGCTCCTGCACTAAGTAGTTCTTTAGAGAAGTAAGCAGCAAATTGCGAAATCGACCACGTTCGTGGTCTGCCGACGCTGCTAAACGGCGTACTATCATGACATCACAAATAAAACCCTGCGTAAGATCCGATGCTTCATGGACGCTTCGACCAGTCTTGCGAATGTACGCATAAACCGCGGGCCAATATCGCTTTACCATTTGCTCGAGTGCCTTGGCTGCAACTTCCTCATCCTGCTGGCCAGCGCTTACGATCATCGACCAATCGGTGTGTGAAGCGGAGTTGGATTCCATCAATTGCACGCGTTAGATCCTAGGGTTAAGTTTATCAGCACCACAGTATCATGGGCTTCTATAGGTCTTTACGCCGTTTACCGGGAAATCTTGCGCGCTTTTATAAAAAAAAGTCAAAAAAATGCCCCAAACCTGCCTCAGATGGGTCTAAGGGCATAGTAGAAATATATTTCTCTCTGAAAATGGCACCATAGGGAGACGGGCTACCCGGCGCTGGTGGCTCGTCTCCTCTCCTTTTAGTCTTAGCTAGATTGCTAAATCCCACTCACAGCAGGTTACGATCTACTCATCCATCGATATTGCGACTTGCTCAACAACATCAAGCCCAAACCCAGGTAAACCAACCCATTTCCGGGGATGGTTCGTCAACACCTTTATCTTTCTTAACCCCAGATCCAGCAATATCTGTGAACCAATTCCAACTACTCTGAGATCCATCGGCTGCGCCCGTGCTGCAACGCCATCAGTCCGCGTCAAATCCGGTGCATTTATATTATCCTTTTCAGGACGATTGATGCGCAGCAAACGTTGATGAAGAGCATCACCCGACCCTTCTGGTCTTAAATAAACTAAAGCGCCTCGTCCAGCTTTTTGAATCATGCGCAGCGATGCGCGAAGCTGCTTGCCTGTGGGGTTTGTCACTTCATCAAAAATATCGCCTAATAAATCACGTCGATGCACACGAACTAATACAGGCTCATCGATTGATTTCGCAGATCCATTGCCAGCATAATCACCAACACCCCCAACCGTCAGCACAATGTGGGGCAGCGGATCTATTGCACTTTGATACGCAATCAAATTAAACTGCCCATAAGGCGTGTCGATCATCGTTCCATTAACCGGATCAATGCGCTCAACCAGTCGCTCAACTGCGAGTCTGTGTTCGATGATTTGATCTACCGAACACATTTTCAGGTTGTGCTTTTTGCATATCTCATCTAGATCGTTCATACGGGCCATGTTGCCATCTTCACGAACAACTTCTATTAGCACAGCACTAGGATGCATTCCCGCAAGCTTTGCTAAATCTACCGCTCCTTCGGTTTGGCCGGTGCGCACCAATACGCCGCCATCACGCGCGCGAAGTGGATTGATATGCCCGGGCCTGACAAAATCATCAATGGTTGATTTGGGATCGATCATCAACTCAATGGTTTTCGCTCGATCAAAAGTGGAGACACCTGTGCTAACACCGTGCCGAGGATGACCGTCGATTGTTACGGTAAGTGGCGTACCCCACAAGCTGGAGTTTGATGACGCCTGCGGAACCAGATTCAGCCGATCACAGTGATCGCCAGTAAGTGGCACACATAAATAGCCCGCCCCGACACGAGTCATGAAATTAATGATCTCAGGCGTAACTTTCTCAGCTGCGCATACGAAATCTCCCTCGTTCTCGCGCTTCTCATCATCAACCAGCACAATGATCCGCCCTGCACGAAGCTCTTGTAGAATCTCCGGTATTGGTGATAACGCCATAGGCCATAGTGTAGGCATCCTCATCCCTCATGGCTCAGCCCTCATCCCTCATAACTCAGTACTTTAGTGGGGTGCCACTGACAGCGCAGCGAAGCGGAGTCGTCAGTGTTTTTCAAAGTTTCTCATCTAATCTACACGCACGACTCGAAGACTCGCTGTGCATGGCACCCTCTTGGCTAATGGCTCAGCCCTCATCCCTTCCCTACACTCTGCCTATGACTACTGCTGCACAACGAAATAAGCACAAACGCTGGCTACTTCAACTGACAGCTATGCCTACCGCTGCCGGCCACGAAACCCGTATTATCCAATGGGTAAAAGACTGGGTAAATGCCCGCCCTACCATAAAGCTAAAAAGCGATAAAGCCGGCAACCTAATCATCACCCAAAAAAGAAAGTCCAAAGATAAGCCAATCTTCATCACCGCACACATGGATCACCCTGCGTTTGTTGTGCGCAAAGTGATTTCTGACCGCGAAGTGCAACTCGAATTTCGAGGCGGAGTCCAAGATCCATATTTTAGTAATGCCGGCATTGATATTTTTAATAACCATGACAAATCCCACCGCGCAACTATCACAAACCTAAACAGCAAAGCTAAACCATTTAAGATAATTACTGCAAGACTAGATAAGCCAAGTGAATCCCTACAGCCAGGCGATATTGGGCGCTGGGTTTATCACGGATATGAACAAGAGCCCAAGGTACGCAGCGGAATTCTCTACGCGCCTGCTTGTGATGATGTCGCAGCAGTTGCAGCAGCGCTATCGACATTAGATATTTTGAGATCGCGCAAAACCACGGCAAACGTGGGCGTACTTCTAACACGAGCAGAAGAAATCGGTTTCATTGGCGCCATCGCTGCATGCAAACTAAATAGCGTTCCAAAGACCGCACGGTTAATTTGTTTGGAAAATTCACGAAGCTTCGCAGAATCACCAATCGGTGGCGGGCCAATCATTCGCGTTGGTGATAAAGCAAGCGTATTCAGCCCAAACCTGACCAATCGCATTAGCACGATTATGGCAAATCATCAAAAACGCCATCGGAGCTTCAAATATCAGCGCAAACTAATGCCCGGCGGAACCTGCGAAGCCACGACATTCTCAAGCTACGGCTACGAATCAACCTGTTTGTGCTTACCCCTAGGCAATTATCACAACATGGTAGATATCGATGGCGTAGCTGCAAAAACACGAATAGCCAAGGTTGGACCCGAATATATATCAATAAACGACTACCACGGCCTGATCGAAATGTTAATCATAAGCTGCGCCCAATTAGATTCCCCCAAAGTTCCAACGATTAAAGCACGTATGGAAGAATTGATAACCAAGCACAGTTCAATAGTAGGATTACCCCCAAGCCGGACCTGACGACCCTTGGGAGGAAGGTCCGGGTAGAAAAGGGCACGAGTGTTGAGCCATGTTTAGCGGGAGACGCGCAGCGTCCCATTTTGGCATCGTGGCAACGTGGCATCACCATCCCGGGTGCCATGCACAGTGAGTGAATTCGCCACGGAAAACGCGGGGCAAGCCCCGCGGCTAAGTAATTCTGTGCTTCGACGTTCACTTTCCGTTGCCGTTGGTGCCTCTTTTACCATTTAGTGATGAACCATCGTTTATCAGCTCGATGGCAACACGCTGAATATGTGTGCGCGTTGCGGTTATTGTTGTGAACTTAGCGTTATATGCCTCGACGATTTCGCCTTGTTTTGGTACGTGTCCTAGTCTTGCGAGCATGAAGCCGCCGATCGTGTCGTAATCATCATCCTCGGGTACATCAAGCCCTAACCGCTCATTTAGATCATCAATATGAAAACGCCCATCGGCTTCAGCGTGTGTGTCATCGATACTAACTAATTGCGGATCATCTTCTGTATCTGGTTCGTGTTCATCGTGTATTTCGCCAACGAGTTCTTCGAGTACATCTTCGATGGTGACAAGTCCAGCCGTTCCGCCATATTCATCTATCACAATTCCCATGTGCACTTCGTTTTGCTGAAAATCACGAAGCAGTTCGCTCACCAGTTTGGTTTCGGGAATAAAGATAGGCTGACGCAAAATCGGCTCCAGCTTAAAGTCAGTAGCATCTTCACCCAGATAAGGCACAAGATCCTTGATATACAAAATCCCTTTTATGTGATCTAAATCGTCCGCAAACACGGGAATACGAGAGTGGCCAACCTGAACGATAAACGCCCGGATCTTTGCCAGATCATTCGTCAGCTCAATACCTTCGATATCAGTTCGAGGCGTCATAACCTCACCAACATCTGTTCCGGAAAATTCGACAACGCTTTCCATCAATGCAGCTGAAGTAACATCCAGGCCACCCTCGCGCTGTGTGTCTTCGATACTTAAAAGTAATTCCTCTTCCGCTTGTTCTTCATCCTTTATTAAATTGGCTCCGCTAAGCCTGCGAATAGCTTCATCAATAAAAAATACTACCTTTATCAGAGGTCGGCCAAGTAACGCAATGATTCTTACAAAGCCTATGCCGGTTGAAATCAGTCCAATGTTCGCATGCTTGGCTAAGGCATAAGCAAGCACACTAGAAAACACCCAGAGCAAAGCTACGGTAATCAGGCCTGCCAATACGAGGCTGCCCCAATTGATAATTACTAGTTCACCTATCTCAACAAACATGGCTATGACTAGCACGAAAAATCCCACGCGCGCAAATGTTCGTAGTAAAGAGATCGATAGAATCGCTTCATCAATGCGTGCAGCTAATTTTTCGCCTGATTCTGCTTTGCCCTTTCTCTCTAAGCGTTTTTGTAGCGCAGAGCGGCTAAAGTCGAGCAAAGCTAAATGTAAAGCTGACAGATAGGTGGCAATTATCAAAACCACTAAAGCGCCAAGCAGCAACCAATTACTCACGAACCGGATCCTCAGTCACGCCCTTTGGAATCGCAAGAGACATCGTGACCTGTCTCATTGCGTTTGTAAATCTCGCCCACTCCAATTGCAGCAAGAATTCGATCTTCTTCCTTATGTATAGCACGGGATTGTTCATCTGTTTTATCATCAAACCCTGCGCAGTGAAGCAAACCATGAATCGCATATAGCAGCAGTTCCTGGTTAATGTTGTGGTTAAAGTTTGTTGCTTGCCTATGAGCTTCATCAACGCAAATTGCAATATCCACATCTATGGCATCGCCTTCAGCAGAATTCTCAAAAGTTAATACATCCGTTGTGGAATTATCTTTGCTATGCGCTTGGTGAAGCTGCGTCATTTCGTGATCATCGATAAGTTTTATCGCAACACGCTGAACCGGCCTGGCGATTTGGCCAATAGCTCTACTTAGCTGAGTCTCAAGCCAAGTTAAATCGATGCTATCATCGAGACCCGCGCATTGGATCGTCAAGACCGTCTTAGGGTCACTCATAGGTTCGGGTGGTTGATCAGGGTCGCAGCCCAAACTAGGCTCAGGGCCATCTGCATCATCTGATGTTGTTTCTGATGTGATTATAGTTGGGGTTGCTTCGTTCATTAAGTGGTTTGGCTGCTGAATCTCAACAGCTCCAATCTACTATATCTACGGAAAAGCATATATCATGTTTCGGCTGATTGCCAGCAAAAATCCAATACCGGGCTCTCTCATCGATATCGCATCCGATATTCCCCTAAATAGGTGCGTTCTAGAGTGTTAAATGCCAAATAAATACCGCCCGAACCATTCGTGACACTGGTGGAATTTGTCTGGATTCAATTGATTGGCTGCGTTCCTATTCCTTTTTGCTGGACTGGGCCAACTTAGCTGCCAGTGCCTTGATCTTTGCAAGTTGCTGCTCCATTGCCGCAATCTCAACCCAAAGTTGTGCCTCAACGCTATCGCTGCTCGGAGGTATCGTCTTCACAACAGCATCTAACCATTGCCTTTGTAGGTTACTAGTGGTAGCCTCAAGCACAGGCGTAACCTGAAGAATCTGATTGGAGATCTTTGGGTCGATGGTGACCCATTTCTGCTTCCTGCGATCTATTAATCTGGTGCGAACATCAGTTGCTATCAGTTCGAGATTACGGGCATGCCCAAGCTCGACTCCAAGGTTCAGCTTTGCAAGCCCTTTATTGTATATCTCATATGTCGTTAGTAACTTAGCGGTAGGCTCCACTTTTTCAACGATCACCTTCAACTCGACAGGCTCGCCTTCTCTCAATAGCCGAAGCGTGATTGATTGACCAGATTCATAACTCTGGATCAACTCCTTTAGTTTCGCAAGATTCACTCCCTTAACGCCTTCGATGTGAGTAATAACATCATGTTTCTTCACACCGGCCTTGAGCGCAGGTGCGCCTGCTAAGACCTCGGTAATCAGTAGTGACGCTTCCGGTTTGACTTTCAAATGCCCCGCAAGAGCTAGGCTTAATGCTTCGGTCACAATTCCAATGTGATTTCTCGGCCGGTTATCGACTAACTTAGCAATTAAGTCAATGCGACCATCAGCACTTAGCACCAGATTTCCTGTGGTTTTGCCTTGAGCATTAGCGATGGTAATCGAATCTGCAATAACAACAATTTCCTTACTCTTTACGTCAGTTGGCTTGACGCGAACTTCGATTACTCTGCCATACTTGTCAGCTTTGAGGATAACATTCTGAGCGCTATCCAAAATAACCTCAAGCGCTTTATCAGACAAAAGTTTTTGCGAAGCCAAGACAACATTAACCGGTTTAGTATCGCCAACAACCGTCGGCGGACAAGCTGCAGCACTACTGAGCATCGAAACACCGATCACTCCTGCAAATGAACAACACAATAAATTTCGAACTATCATAAATTTCATGATCAAACTCCTAGTGAGCTGTTTGTAAATGTTTCTAATCAATCCTCAATTAAGTAAAACAATGCGCTGACGCATTGACGGTGCACTTCGCAAGTAACTACAACGCTTCTCTGGATGGGCTGGAGATTTCATCGGTTGGCAGAACAACTGCCCGGCCCTGATCGTCCATCCCCATTTTGTACATCCCCTTAACATGCGCTTTTTCTATCACACGACGAATATAAAACACATCCATTCCTTCGCCATCTTCTGCTGGACGTAAATCTACGGTTAATAAAGGAAGCTCTTCAATGATACGGCCCTCAGCCATACCAGCACGCATGTACTGCTCTAAAGCTTCATTTGCAGTTAACAAAATATTTGGGCTAATCGATTCATTAACACTTGGCAAAGTAGGTTTGAGTATTGCCACTAGTAACCACGCGGCTGCAAGCATCGCTGCAGCGCTCCAACCTGACCAACGAACTATTGGATTTGTTGCTGAACGCTTTATCTCAAAGTTATCAGGTAACTCCACAGATGCAGCGATTGACTCAGCCGTCTGCACTCCTGATTCAATCGTTGCAGTAGCGCGCAAAGTTGCTGCGATTTGTGTTAAAGCCTGCGGATCATTTTGTGAAAGTTGTGCAAGCTCATCAAGGTCGCGTGCTTCTATTTGGCGATTTAATATACGATCAACTAATTGTTCATATCGATCGGCGCTCATTGATCACCTCTATTAAATGATTCATATTGAGTGAAATTAAACGCATCAGTTACGAGATCATCATCCGCAGAATCTGCTAACTGCTCGGTTAACATTTTCCGGGCTCGACGAAGCCGCGTCTCTACTGTCTTAACAGGCACCCCGAGTACTTGAGCAATATGTTGCTGACTTAAACCACGCACAGCTTTTAGCAATAATGGTTCACGATAATGCTCTGGTAAATCGCGAAGCAGTTCTAACGTCTCAAGCACTTTCTGTTTGGCATCCTGCTCATCATTAACAAATTCAGCTGGCTTAGTATCTTGGGTAATCTTTAAGCGATTACGGCGATCAATTGTTGCTCGCCTGCCTGCAGTTTTTACAGTATTAAGCGCAATACTTCGCAGCCAGGGGCGAACTGCTTGTGTGTCTCGTAGTTTGTGTATTGATTTTACCACGGCTACCGCGATCTCCTGCATGAGGTCTTCAAGATCAGCTTCATTAGGCATGTGCGCCATGACCACAGCCGCAAGCCATCCACGGTGCTGACGCCACAGATGCTCAAGGGCTTTGCGATCACCATCGATCGCTCGGCCGACAACGGCTAGTGATTCCTCACGCATTATCTATGTTGTACAGTCGCGCCCGGCGAAGCGTTCACTTCAAGGAATATGTAATTTTGAGAATTGCCCGCAGGGAGTTAAGATGAAGGCTCAAGGCTTGGGAGCATGGTAGACAATTATGGAATAATTGCGGGCAAGCGTGAGTGCCCATTCCTGTATCTTTATCTTATCTTTCTTTTTACCATCATAATCTCGACGATTGAGTTCTGGAATCAAGGCGTGGCCAGGAAGGCTTGGCAGCGGATCAGGCTTCACCGTCATTCCCTCTTTTATAACATCGCGCACTTTAACTTCAGCAAGCGATCTTCTTTGCCCATCTCCCGCTTCAATAGCCAAATCAACAACAAACTTTCGCCTTGTGACTGATATTCCATCAATATCATTTTTGGTTGGCTTGAAATCCGTCCAGCGAGGAGGAGGCCCTCTTTCTGGAGTTTTTTCAACCTCGGGATGCCAATAAGGCAGAACGCGCCTAAGTATCTTCTCCTCCTCATCCACATTTATTCTAGAAGTGTTCTCTAAAGATTCGGCTTCCGGGCTATTATGCTTGTTAAACAGCTGTCATCCCTGAAGCTCAAGCTTGCGAGTACGTGGATCACGACGCAACTCAAAAGAATCAATCACTTTGCCGTGGCGGAAAACTGTCACCTCAATAATACCGCTCCCGATAACCTCTACGGTTTGAAGCTCGTCTACTGAACTCCATTCAAAGACAATTCCACCATCTCCACTCCATGCAATACTAGAAGGAACGGGAGAACTTTCAATTTGCCAGTCATACGCCAGGTCGATTGCACTTTGCCAACACTCTTCCGTAGGTGCCTCCGAATCTTCTGAATCCTGCCAACTTAATAAAACGTCTAACGCATTCTGCCAACGCTTATTCTCACTGTTCCTTATATCTTCGGATGAGCCTGCGGACCAACCTCCCGCTTGATTAGCATCGAGAAAAGGAGTCTCAACCGTTTCTGGAAATAATATCACACCTGTCTCTGCTTTGTTCATTTTTCACGTCCCCAACGCTTGTGAGCCTCAGCACCTGTTAATTCAGCGAACGCACGCACAATTACAGATCGACCTAAATCCAGCCCATTCATAAGTTCCGTTTCATCTTCTGACTCAACTGGCCCACGTGCAACTAGCTGTAACGTCAGAATCTCGGTTTCTTCATCTTCTGTACTCCGAAAACCATGGTTTAGTTCAACATGTAGACGACCTTTACGAGGCTTAATCTCAAGTTGAATTCTTGTGCCTAGGCTCTCCTTTTCAAGTTGGGGAAGCTTAATGCCTGTTCCGATCAAACCTGGCACCAATGCTTCCCAATCATCTGGCGACTTCCAATCCTCGCCAGCAAGGAAATGATTTACATAAGTCACCTCCCATTGCTTTGGCTTCAATTCCCCTATATTCTCTTCTTTTAAGAATTCTCGAAACTTCGACAGCGCATCTCTAAATTTTTCTCGAGTCATTTTCCAACGCGGGTAGGTTCCTTTATCTAAACGCCGCCAATTAAAGACTAGCCTGTCGTTTTGCATTTGAACCATCTGGTGATTGTCTTTGGACATCATCTGCAATCGAGCAGGCGGAAACGCCCCTACCTTCAAAATGGGAAATTGAGGTCGTTTTCGTGGGAGCTCTGAAAATTGTTCTGATTGCGATGAAATCGGTCCTGTATTAGTATGCTCGGGATAATCACTACGCAGTTTGTGATCCCAAAAAAGCGCCACTTGGGCATTTGATAACCCGCTCAATTGAATAAACTGGACGCTCGTTGCAGTTTCAATCAAAGGTGGTCGTTCAAATGATGGCAATCTGGATTCAGTCACATTACCAATCCTTGGGGCAAATACAAATGGTTCATACCTAAGTATATGCCTTTCACTTAGCTTGCGCCAACCGTCACACCTACTGCGACCAAGGAGGGTCTCACTCGCGCTTCAAATTCGCTGCGGAACTTGTTTACGATGGTTCGCACCGCCCAGTTGTTGCCATCGGCTAGGCCGCAAATTGTTGTGCCGGACACGATTCCCATTGATCCTGCGATTTCCAGCAGCATATCCAAGTCTTTGCTTGTGCCGTTACCTTGTTCGATTCTGCAAAGAATCTTATACGTCCAGGAAGTACCCTCGCGGCAGGGCGTGCATTGGCCACACGATTCATTTGCAAAGAAACGACATATATTCCGTGCTACCGCAACCATATCCGTATCTTCATCAAAGATCGTCGGACAAGCAGTGCCAAGGCCTAGCAATTGATTAGTTCGACCAATATCAAAGTCCATCTCTGCATCAAACTGGTCGGGGCCTAATACTCCCATACTTACTCCGCCGGGGATTGCGCCTTTGAATTTCTTTCCACCTCTTATTCCCCCTGCAAAATCGTTAATTAATGTGCTTAATTTGATTCCAAGATCCACTTCATAAACACCTGGTTTATTTACGTGTCCGGAAACTCCCATGAGCTTTGGGCCATAGCTTGGCGGGGCGCCTATGCTTGATTCGCATCCCATGCTTGCCCACCAGTCTTTGCCCTTTTTAACAATTGGACACAGCGCTGCAAGCGTTTCAACATTATTAATAATCGTCGGCCGACCAAACAACCCCTGCACCGCTGGGAACGGTGGCTTGATTCGAGGCCACCCACGCTTGCCTTCAATACATTCTAACATCCCAGTCTCTTCACCACAGATATAAGCGCCTGCACTGCGATGTAAATAACACTCTACCGCTTGCTTGCTTTTACCTTTAAGTAACCCTTGCTTGCCGAATATGCCGTGGGCGTAGGCTTCATCAATGGCATTCTGCACGACTTTGGCTTGCTTGTGATATTCGCCACGTATGAAGAAATACGCAGTATCAAGCTGACATGCGTAACATGCAATTGCAACTCCTTCTAATACTAGATGAGGATCAAAGTCGATTAACAGCCGATCCTTAAACGTGCAAGGCTCCGCTTCATCACAGTTGAGTGCTAGATATCTTCGACCACCATCAGGCTCGGGCAGGAAAGTCCACTTTAGTCCGCAAGGAAATCCTGCTCCGCCTCGGCCTCGAAGCTGCGATTCCTTGACGAGATCCACAACTTCCGCAGGCTTCATGGAAAGGGCTTTTTCCAGCGACTCATATCCGCCTGTCTTTACATATTCATCATAGCTAACTACATGTCGATCCTTAGGATCACCCCAAGGAGCAGTTGGAATACGCTTACATAAAACTGGTTCGGTTACTGGCATGGTGATGTTGCGGTGCTTATTAAGTGCATTATAGATGCAGGTGTGAGATAGTTCATTATTTCGGGACTCGGCGTAAAATCCATGCGTTGCGCAATTGCAGAAAAGACTCGAAGTCGCCGGAGTCAAGCATGCCAGAGTCCTTGATCGCGGACAGCACGCTTCCCCCGGGATAACCCAGATGCTTGGGGTGAGTGTCATGAAAAGCGACAAAGCCATTGGGCATAGTGAGAGGAACCCAGTCCTCTATATCCTTGCGGACCGCATCGTAGGCATGATCCCCATCTATCCAAAGCATGGCAATAGCATTATCGAAGTCCGCTCGCGCATCATAGGAGAACTTGCGGATAATGTTGACTTTATCTGTGATAACCCAAGTCTCCAAGGTGCTATTGAATGTTGACCATGAAGTTTCCCCAGAGTCGCTGCCATTATCCGAATGTTTTGCAGCGGCACGATCCTGCCTGCTACCAATTTTCGTAAAAATATGTGGATCAATTGCGTACAACTTATTCGTGGCTTTCATTCCCTTGGCAAGGAATACGGTTGACTTGCCCTTAAAACTACCGATTTCAACAATGGGTCCATCAGGACAAATACCAGCAACATAGCAGAGCAAGGCTGCCTGATCGGCGTGAAGCCATCCGGGAATCCTAAGTGCCTTGTCCAGATCTGCGCCCAATACAGATCGAGTAAACGCTCGCGATTGCCTTAATAATGAAGGTGTCGGACGAAAAGCTCGTGGGAGCCATGCTGGATGTTTAATATCAGTTGCCAATTTTAAGCATACTCAACTAATCTTGCTGCGCGAATTCAATGATAATCTCTCAGTTTCGTTTCCTCAAGCCGAGTCTGAAGTGCCTTCGTCTCTGGGCTCTTTAGGTGCTACTTCCTGTTGTGGGTGCTTGGAGTTTCGGTCTCTGATTCTCTTAATTTCAATTTCTTCGATCGTGGTTCGGCGAAGCGTGATGTCGCCTTGTTTTGTTTCTTCAACAGTTTTTGATATAACCTTTTTTTCTATTGCCGTGTCGGTCCTTACCGCTTTTACGATGTGGCCGAAGAACGAACCGAGGTTGCGCATCAATGATTTATTCTTCTTCGTAGTCACAACTTCAGCTCAGTCAGGCAGATTCTCCATAATCTGATCGAGCTTTTCGATCGTCAAATTTTCATGCAGTTCATCATTTACCAGCGCAACAGGCGCAGTATCGCATGACCCCAAACACTCAAGTGTCAGCAAGGTAAATTTCCCATCATCTGTTGTTTCATGTGGCTCAAGATCCAACTTTTTCCGCACATGATCGAGAATCGCCTGGTGGCCACATATTTCACAGGCAACGGATTGGCACACCCCTATTACATACTTACCTAATTTCTCGATCGAAAACTCTTCATAAAAAGAAGCAGTATCAAGCACATCTGCGGGCTTAAGCTCAAGAAAGGTTGCGATCTCTATCATGGCTTGATAGGGGATGCAGCGATATTCGTCCTGTATTTCGTGAAGGATTGGAATCAAAGATGCGTGCTTGGTTTCATAGCGAGGCAATAACTCTTCAGTAAAGCGATCTTGCATCTGCTGCGTTAGATACGGTTCGCTGCGCTTATCAATCTCGATTGTTGCAGACTGTTTAGTTTTCCAAGCCATATATTTATCCGGTTCTTACAACTTAAACTATCACCGATCAAGTTCCGCTGCGATAATATTTAACGAACCAAGTACCGCAACCACATCTGCGAGTTGGTGTCCTTCTAACATCTTAGGGAACACTTGATAATTAATGAATGATGGCGGACGAACGCTGGCACGCCAAGCACATTTCGTGCCATCTGCGACAATATAAAACCCAAGTTCGCCGTTGGGAGATTCAATCGCAGCATAAGTTTCACCAACAGGTGTATCCCAACCACGGTTGGTCATGAATATCTCAAATAATTGAATCGTAGATTCAATCGAGCCATAAACATCACCTTTAGGAGGCACGCAATACTTAGCATCCGCAAACGTATCCATCGGACCATCAGGTATATTGTCAATCAGCTGATGAATAATCTTTCGCGATTGACGAAGCTCTTCCAACCGCACTAAATATCTGCAAAGACAATCACCATCTTGTGCAATTGCAACGGAAAACTCCACCGCATCCGCACCTTCACCATCCCAATTATCCGCATAGCAAAGATAGGGTTCATCCTTGCGAAGATCACGTTTAACCCCCGCAGCCCGAGCGGTTGGACCCGTCAAGCTCCAGGCTATTGCTTCATCCTTTGTAACAACACCAACTGATGTCACACGATCAACAAAAATGCGATTGCGATTTAATAAGGTTTCAAGATCCTTCATGGCTTTCGGTAAGCGCACATCAATAAACTCTTTAACCATGCGACGAAACACATCATCATCGGGAATATCGCACATGGCTCCGCCCACGCGCGTCCAATCTGGATGGTAGCGTTGGCCTGAAATGTAATCCATTATGTCGTAAATAAACTCACGCTCGTTAAAGACATAAAGAAAACCTGTAAACGCGCCGAGATCCAGACCAGCTGCACCCACACATAAAAGATGATTTTGCATACGCCCGAGTTCCATAAGAATCGTTCGCACAACTTTGCAACGAGGCGTCAGGTCGATGCCAAACAACGTTTCGACCGCATGATGCCAAGCTATGTCGTTTACGATCGGCGACATATAATCCATTCGACTCACGGTGCAGACATATTGGTTGTAATCGTGATGCTCCGCTAATTTCTCAAAACCAGAGTGCAGATATCCAATGTGAGGAGTCACACGAACAACGCGCTCACCATCGAGTTCCAGAACCAGTCTCAGCGTAGTATGAGTTGCTGGATGCTGTGGGCCGAAGTTAAGCACCCACCGATCCGGAGCGTCGATATGCTCATCTAAGTAAGCAGTCGACTCCATATCAACGTCGTATCCTTCATCAGGTGTAAGTGTGTAGGGCATAGGAGTAGTTAGGTATCAGGAGTCAGGAGTCAGGGAAAAAGTCAAAACGTCGAAACGTCGAAAAGCAGAAATATTTAGCCGCGTGGGCTTGCCCCGCGCTCTTTTGCAGCGAGGTAGTATACGTCAACTTAGCCTTTGTCGTCAGCACGCTAAAGATGGGATGATAGACTTTCCTTTTCATCGTTAGCAACATCCATTGGGCCTTGATGATACATTGCTATATCTAGGCTATGACGTGCCCATCAGACCAACCCGATCAAGAACAACAATCGCTAGAAATTGAGCGTGTTTTCCTGCTAAATCGTCTGCCTGATCTACCCGTTAGCGCTTTGAAATACAGGTTAATGCAGGGCTATCTACCCAAATCCACCGAAGCAGATGGCGAGAATACAGCTGAAGGAAGGCTCAGGAAAACTATAAAATCCGATGGCTCAATCATCTATACCCACACCATCAAGCGAGGCCTGGGTCTTATTCGCCAGGAAACCGAACGCGAAATCTCGCAGCAGGAGTTCCAAAAGCTCTGGCCAGGGACAGAGGGAAGACGCCTGACAAAGACCCGTTACTTGGTTAAAGAAGATGAAAATCTCTGGGCGGTAGATGATTTTGATGATCTTGATGTAGTTATGGCTGAGATCGAATTGGCTGAACCGGATACGCTAATCACACTCCCAGATTGGCTCAATGTCTGCATAATTAGAGAAGTGACCGAAGAGCCTGCTTACCGCAGCTATTTCCTCGCTGTATCCAAAACCGACGCCCACAGAAAGCACAACAGCAAATAACCCTTGCGGATTCCCCTATTTTGCAATTTGTGCATTTTTGCAATAACTAAACACATCGCTGACATTTGTTTCCAGTTAAGGATGTAGTCTTCATCTACATATTCAATCAAGCCCTCTCAGGAGTGAAAAGTGAAGTCTGTAAAAGTAGGAATCTATGCAGCCGTAACATGTTGCACAATATATATGGCTCATATGGTATTAGCTGGAACAATCCATGATGTCGCCGTTGGACCCGGTGGATCGTTCACATTTTCACCAGGGGATATCGTCATTGATCTAGGCGACACCATTCGCTGGACCTGGGAAGGCGACGGACATAACGTGGATTCAGGGATCCCTGGCGCTCCCACCGGAGCATTTTTATCCGGCCCACCCGCAGATGCAGGAACAGTCTTTGAAGTGGTCTTTGATCAAAACTTTCTCGATGAAAATCCAATCGTAGACGACCTTTACGACTACCACTGCCATCCCCACGGTAAATTATTCGGAATGGTCGGTTCAGTACAAGTATTAGTCCCAGCATCTTGCCCTTGGGATTTAGACAGTTCCGGCAATGTCAACACATATGACCTGCTCGCGCTGTTTGCTCTATGGGGCACAGCAGGACCAGCCGACTTCGACGAAAGTGGGTCCGTCAATACTAGCGACCTACTCATACTCTTCGCCAATTGGGGGCCGTGCCCGTAATTCCTCCATCCCCCAATACAAACGGATCATGCAATCCCCCACGACGCCCACGGATCACAATCCGTGGGTTTCTTAAAAATTGCAGCATCAAGGCACCAAGTTTAGCGGGAGACGCGCAGCGTCCCTTCTTAGCATGGGCCCTGCTCTGCAGGAAACGGACAGCAGTTTGCCAAGGATTGCGCGCATACGGCTTCACACGTTCGATCCCGGGCCAAGCCCGGGGCTAATGGCCAAACCCTGCCCCCTTTCCCTACCTGCCAACTGCCGCTAAACTGTTCGACTAATCGATACTGGAGTTAATGATGGCCACGACCTTTCGCTGCAACATAGTCACACCCACAGAATCAGTCCTCGACGACGAGATCACCTATGCCTCTGTCCCCGCCTGGGATGGCCAGCTTGGTGTGATGACGGGCCAATCGCCGCTACTGACAAAGCTGGGCTACGGCTCGCTTAGGTTGGATTTCCCCGAAGGTGGCAGCCGATGGTTCATGATAGATGGCGGCTTCGCCCAAGTTCAAGATGGTGAACTTACACTTATCACAGACCAGGCAAATCCAGCTGAGACTCTATCATTAGAAGAAGCTGAAGCTGAATTAGCTGAGGCCAACGCTCGATTCAACACGCCAGGTGAAGACCAGCAAAAAGTCGTTAAGGATCAGCAAAGAGCAATGGCTAAGAAAGCTTTGGCAAAGGAGACCCAGTCACGTGGCAGAGCAATCTAAGCAAACAATTGCTAGCTTCCAAGCTAACAAAAAAAGATAGTGCATCAATCAGCATGACTCAGACCAAAAGTGAAACAAGTGATCCAATTGCAAAAGCACGAACCGTAAAGGTCGAGCTGGAGGATACAATCACGTCCTCGCTGACAGAAAAAATTGAAGCGTTACTACTTAGCACTGACCGCCCATTAAATGAAACAAAGTTGGCGGAATTGTTGGATCTTTCAGACGAAGGCGCAAAGCTAAAAATTATAGATGCAGTAACGCAATTAAATGAGCAATACGAAAAGACTGGCAGATCCTTTCGCGCTCAGAACGTAGCAGGTGGTTGGCAATTTTTAACCTTGCCACAATTCGGACCTTTATTGGCAAACCTGCATCGGGATAGAGGCCAATCGAGACTCAGCCCCGCAGCTTTGGAAACCTTAGCCATAACTGCATACCGCCAACCTATCCTCCGCGCTGAAATCGAAGCAATCCGAGGTGTAGGAGCAGGCGAAGTCCTGCGCGGACTTATGGAGCGACGATTAATTAAAATAGTCGGGCGCGCAGAAGAACTTGGCAGGCCCATGCTTTATGGAACTACAACACAATTCTTGAAATTATTTGGTATAGCATCAACCGATGATTTACCCGAAGTGCAGGGACTGCCTGAAGCAAAACCAAAGATTAAACGCAAATCCAAGCTGCAATCCCAAATTAGTGAACCCGATGAGCCTACTAATGCGGATAATCCCCAGGCCAATGGTGAGTCTCAAATCACTGAAGTTGACTCGTAATTACATTCTTCATTTCCTGCCTTTCACACAGGTCTCAATATGAAGAGAAACTGCTCAGATATGTTGTCAATGCGACTTTTCTTGTTGAGTTTGTTTTTTATTGCTGCACTAGTTTTGACTGGGTGCGATTCATTTGTAATCCAAGGCAAAGTTGTGCAAGGGCAAAGCAGCTCAATGCATTTTGTCTCAAATGATAATACGGGGTTATCAACTGTGGGATTAGAGGGAGCAAGGATCACTGTTTATAGAGATCCTGATAGTTTGGGAACGAAAGTTGCAGGCACAGCAATATCAGATGACCAAGGTAGATTTGTTATTAAACTTGATGCCTTCGGAGCGGGGTGGATGCTTGAGCAGTTTGAAATTGTGGCACAAATGCAAGGTTACACGAACGTTACTTGGCAACAATCTCTTTTAGAAGAACATAAACAAAAAACACTTCTCGTTACTATGGAGCTGGGATTTTCCCAGCCGGTATCTCGAGATGAACTTTGGAAACAATACCAAGACTTACATCAACCCAAAAAATCCAGACCCAATAAATGAAGCGACGTTATCACACAAGCATCCCCGGACTGTTGTATTTGGGCCTAATCGGCCTAACCGCTTTTACAGCGGTGAACAATCAGAACAACGTGCTGTTTTGGATCCTGGGATTACTGCTTTCGGGTCTTATTGTCTCCAGCATAGTTTCAGGAATGATGATTCGCAGCATAAGGATCAGAAGATTGCTGCCCGCTCATGGCATCGTAGGCGAACCCATGATCGTTCGTTACGAAGTAACTAACCGTAGTCGTTTTTTGCCGATTTTTAACATTCACATTAAGGAGCGCAATGTTAATGAGCCTTCGGGTTTTAATAACATGATGGATCCAATAAGTGCATGGGTGATGCATGTTGGCCCCAATGAAACAGTGCATGGTGAAGCAATACTTTGGCCACGTAGGCGCGGCAAAGCTGTGTTTGGCTCTATTAGAATTTGGACCACATTCCCTTTAGGAGTATTTAGAAAGTCCATTAAGATTCCATTGCCTCAACAAGCCCTGGTTTATCCACAACTTTATGAACTAAAACCAGGCGTTCTTGAAGCGGTAACTCCACAAGGTTTACTAGGCGCGACGGTTTCTCGACACATGGGTTCGGGCGATGATTACTACGGCATGCGCGAATTTCGCCACGGCGATAGTATGAGACAGGTCGCGTGGAAACGCTCCGCAGCTATGGATCAGCTTGTTTGTATAGAGAGAACAACACCTGCCCCACCAAAGGTGCGTGTTGTTGTAAATCTAACAACGCCAACCGATAAATTGACTGTAGGATCAGATGAACTACATAGCCCGCATGAATTGGAAGAAGCTGCCATCAGCCTTGCTGCTTCGATAATTTGCGCAGCTGACTTAAGTGGTTTTGAAATTGGGCTAAAACTCCCGGGAACAAAGTTGCCTTCGATCTTAGTTCGGAGAAATGTCTGGCATCGTGCGAAAATGCTGTCGGCACTTGCGAGTATAGATCTGAAACAGCCGCGAACTAAATTCAGCGCAACATCACAAATTGAATCTGAGCAAATCGCACAAATTATAATACATCCTGACAGAGTAGTTACCTCAATCGGTGGTTCAATGGCGTGGCACCTTTCAGCTAGACAACTTGACACTCTTACTCTGCGAACAATTGGATGGGATGCAGCGCAGCTTACTGCTCATGATTCTGTAGCTAAAACCAATTACAAGAAGGACACAATAAAAAGCGAGGTTCCAGCTTGAGGCTTCTTAAAGGATTTCCAATCCTGGCGCTGGCGGTCGTGCTGCTAGGCATTGTGGGGTTTAGTGTCGCACAACAAAGTGCCGGCCTGCTTATGCTGTGGAGCGCTTTGGTTGTAATAAGCTGGTATATTACAGAAGGCCCACGTGGAAAGTCTTTGCCGCGATGGACATCAAACGTATTAGTGCTGGCTATCACAATTAATGTGCTTGTTGAATTTTTCCAACCGCAAAGTCAAGTGCTCGGTGTGTTGGGGCGATTCGTAGTGTGGTTAATTGTTATCAAGCTGTACGAACACAAGGCAGCGAAAGACTATGGGCAATTGCTGGCAATGAGTTTAGTACTCATGCTGATCGGTTCCATTCGTCCTGATAGCCTGGTATTTGCAGTTGTATTGTTCTTCTATGCAGGGCTTGGCATTTATGTACTCTTGCTATTTCAATTGTTTGCATCACATGAACGCACAAACGCAGCTCGATTAAAATCTATACCTCGCCAGTACAACCTTCTGCCATCACTTCAACCCATTCTTAGCCCGGGTATTGGACTTCATTTTAGAACTCTTGTTTGCGGTATTGGAATTGTTGGTCTTGCATTAAGCAGCTTCCTATTCATTATCTTCCCACGTGGCATAGGTGAACGATCGTTCGGCAAATTTTACCGCGACAGCGACAACAATATTGCAGGCTACACCGATGAAGTGAATCTAATAACCGGCAATCGAATAACCGATTCACGTAGAGCTGTAATGAATCTTACATTGCGCGATGCACAAGGCAGCCCCTTTAAGCAAGAAAGCCCTCTAAGACTAAAAGGAGCGGTGCTTGATACTTATAAAGAGGGAGGCAGATGGTTTAGTTCGCACGGCAGTCTTTCAAGAATCGCAACCAAAGCTGATTCTGAATTTACCCCACTTGGGGAATTTGAGGCGGCCATATCTGTCACGCAAAAAATTGAAATGCTCTCTGCAAATAAAACGATATTTTCCATGGCTTATCCAGTTGCGATTTCAACGCCCAAGCAGCGCAGCATCGATCTTATTCGACAAACTCAAATAATGACTGTAAGAGATGGACAATACCTTAGAAGGTATTCAGTTAAAGTACAGCTAAAACCTACTGATGCAACGCTAATGAATCTTGCGGATAATCAAGCGCCTTTACCAGTACTGTTGCCGTTTGATTCGCTTGATCCAAGAGTTCGTGAAAAAGCGATTAACCTGTTACAAGAAGCAGGTTTAGATACTTCACCGCAAAACTCTGCAGCAGATAGGTGGCTATTCAATCGTAAAGCAGCGAAAATCCTTACAAAGCACTTTCAGGATGGAAACTATCATTACACAACCGATCTCAGCAACATAACACTAATAACTTCTGATGGGCGAACAGTAGATCCCACGATCCAATTTCTATTTAATACTAAGCGCGGACACTGTGAATACTTCGCATCTGCTCTAGCAGCACTTTGCAGCAGTGTAGATATCCCTGTTCGATTAGCAATAGGCTATCTTGTAATGGAATACGATGATTCATCGCAACGATATGTTGTTCGAGAATCAAACGCTCACGCATGGGTCGAGGTACAAACCGGCTTGCATCGTTGGGAAACTTTCGATCCCACACCCCCACGTGTTATTAATAATCTGCATGGCAGTGACGCTACGTGGGCAGACCAATTTCGCTGGTTGTTGAGTACATTTGAAGCTCAATGGGATTTTGGGTTCGTATCATATGATCAACAATCGCAATCACAATTGATAAAAGCGCTTGATGATCGTTGGTCGAATCGTTTGCAAAGTGTGATTAATTCACTAAAAGAATGGGCAGCTGCAATTAACCGTGCGTTTTACCTGGGACCGGCTGGTTATATTTGGATGGGAACGGTCGGCCTGGCTCTAGTTATCGCAATTTTGGCTCTAATTAAACTAATGCGTCGTTCAATTAAGATCCGCACAACGCTTAGACTTTCGCACCTTCGCGGCTCTGAGTATCAAAGCATGCTTAGGCAATTAGGGTTTTATCTGGATATGCTTCAGGTATTGGAAAAAGCCAAGCGCCGAAAACCAAGTTGGCAACCTCCTCTGCAACACGCAGCTAAGTTAGAAGTAGAGCATCCGTTAGCAGCTAAAACTATGCGAAAAATCATCGAGCTTTTCTACGCTGCTCGCTACGGCAAACAAGCCCTTGATCGTGATGAACTTAAAAACGCACATCTACTAGTACAGAGCCTTGCAACGTCGCTTGATTTAAAGTGTTAGTACTCTATAAACTGATCCGGTTATCGGCTCAAATTGATATAAAAAATGCAATGCTGAGCGTTTGAATTTAACGGTTCTCAAGAAGTCAATCCCTGCGTTTGAAAGTCTGCTATCAAGTATTAAGTAGGCCCTGACGATAGGCGCTTAGTACTTCCGCCTATCTACTTTTATAGGGAAATATCTTTGCCTGCTAATCGCTCACGCACCACTCAGTGGAGACGCTGTCTTGAGCAAGTCGCCCAACGTAACGGTTCGTTGGAGATCGCTGTTGCGCGTGAGTATAGCGATGATGAGCATGGTCGACATTTGCTATGGCGAGTGCGAATTCTCCAACTCACAGATAGTGAGATCATCGTTGAGCAACCCATGGCTCTCGGCCAAACTATTCCAATAGAAATGGGTGTACAGCTTGTTGCGATTCTAGCCATCGGACAAAATCGCTGGATGTTCTCTACAACAAATTTGGGTGACACAGTACATAAACCGGATGCACGAACAGCCATCCAAGCATTGCGCTTAGTTATGCCAACATCTGTTGAGCGTTGTCAGCGTCGCAATTATTATCGCGTTCAAACAACAGGTGTTGATTTGCCTGAAGTAAGTATTTGGCCGCTGCTTGACCCTAAGACTGTATTAGTTGCTGAACGAGCAAACGAATTAGAGTATGAAAATAACGAATCAAACAAAATGTTAACAAGCGCTAAAGCGAGTAGTGATGTTGATGGCGATTTCTTGATGCCTGATGTTGGACCTGAATTAAACGCAACTATCTTAAACCTAGGTGGTGGTGGTATTGGTTTAAGCTTTGATCCCGACAACTCTGCGGTTCTTTCAAGGCATAAGTTATATTGGCTCAAATTCGTATTGCCACCTGAACTTACCACACCAATTTGTGCTACCGCGAAATTGATTCACTCACATATGGAATCCAACCAGCACATCTATGCGGGCTTTGCGTTTGATTTCTCATTTAATCCTGTACATCAACGCTTCTTAGTAAATCAAATTTGTAGATTCATCTCTATTCAGCAACGAGATCAACTCGGCAGCGAATTCGATCAAGATGAACAACGCAAGTCCGCTTAGTAAATCTCTTGCGTAGCTCTATCAAAAACAGTTTGCTCTAAGACCATCTGCAGGACAGCTGCTTTATCCAGACTTTCTTTGTACTCTTCCCAAGGCTTGGAATCTGCAACGATCCCTCCGCCCACGCTGTAGTCCATCGTCCCTATTAATTGCTCCCAATTGCCAGCATCGCGTTTGCCATTGAGTGCAATAGTTCGAATTGCTATGTTCAGGTTGATGCGGCCGTTATCTCCAAATAAACCGATTGCTCCGCAATATGGACCGCGCCTGGTGGGCTCAAGTTCATCGATAATTTGCATTGCTCTGATTTTGGGTGCGCCTGTTACGGATCCACCTGGGAAAGTTGCGGCCAGAAGATCGGCAATTGTTACATCATCTCTAAGAGTGCCAGTTATCTGCGCTACTCCTTGATGTACCGTGGGGTGCGTTTCGATTTTTCGCGCTTGAGGAACCTTAACCGATCCATATTCACAAACTCGCCCAAGATCATTACGCATCAAGTCCACAATCATGTGAAGTTCTGCGGTATCTTTTTGGGATTCAAGTAGCTCGCTTTTATCAACACTTATTGGGCGCGTGCCTTTGATGGGCCTGGTTGTAACTTTCTTATTATTGAAATCTGCATCCAAAAATAACTCCGGACTTAACGATGTAATACATCTACCATTTGGAAATTCCATGTAGGCACCGTACCAAGCTTTAGAAATCTTCATGGCTTCTTGGTAAAGCGCTCGCGTTGACCCACTGAAGTTTGCAGATAAGCGTTGGGTGATATTGGCCTGGAAAATATCACCGGCTTGGATGTACTTAATAGCTTCGGAGATCATTGTCAGATAGTGATCGGGATCGATATCGCTTTGCAAAGGGCTTACAGCAAAGTTTACATCATTTCTATTTGCTTCAATAAATAGTGATGCAAAATCGCAATCACTAACTGCATACCATTGCTGCTCCACATTGTCATACACAAGCGGTTCGGGGCAGTACGCCAATTCAATCAGAGGCCAATTGCGATCATCGCTCGGCAAGAGGGAGCCTGTTGCGGCTGGTTCAATCCATCGACCAAGATCATATGAGATATAACCGATCCACCCCGATGCAAATGGAAGATGGGCATTAATCTCGCTAGAGGCCATGGCAGTTGCAGAGGTGATCGCATCCAGATCCTGCAATGGATCGTGAGTGAATTGGATTTTGTCAATGAAATGGCCTTGGCCCGTCAAGTGAGATTTTCCATCGAATCTGTAAATAGCAGTTGGCTGCGCCAGGAGCGACCAACGCGCCCATCGCTGGTGGGCTCTACCTGAGTGGAGAGATATAAGAGGGCAATCCCTCGGCCAGGCGGCAGTGATCTGTAGCGGCGTGGCGGGTGTGCCAGATATGGGGAGCTTGTGGATGGATGGCCGATGATTCATGAATGCGATGATAAGCATCAATTGCGAGTTTGCAGGGGAATGATCGCAAATTCTTGTGCGTTCGTTGCATAGAGCGCATCTAGTGCTAAACTCTCGACTCCCAGAGTTAAACGAAAGCAGGAAAAGGTCTTATGACGACTATGGCATCTACACGAACTCCCAGCGAAGAAACTTCCAATACCAGCACGAAGATGGTCTATTTCTTCGGCAAAACTCGAAGTGAAGGCGATTCTTCACAAAAACAGCTGCTTGGAGGCAAAGGTGCAAACCTGGCGGAGATGAGTTCGCTAGGGCTTCCCGTACCACCCGGCTTTACCATCACAACCGAAGTTTGTGCAGACTACTACACCCAGGGCCAGAAACTTCCAGATGGGTTAACCGAAGCCATCACTGAATATATAGGTTTACTAGAAAAAGAAACGGGAAAGATTTTCGGCGCTAACGAATCACCCCTTTTGGTTTCAGTACGAAGTGGTGCAGCAGTTTCCATGCCGGGCATGATGGATACTGTGCTGAACCTTGGTCTTACTGATCAATCAGTGAAGGGACTGGCACAATCGACTGGCAATGAACGGTTTGCCTTTGACGCTTATCGCAGACTTATAAATATGTTTGGCGATGTAGTGATGGGCCTTGAACATGAAGAGTTTGAGGCTGCGTTTGATGCGATTAAGAAAAAATACAACGCGACTCAAGATACCGATGTCCCAACCCAAGGGATGAGCGAGCTTTGTGATGCCTACAAAGCTGTATATAAAGAGCACACTAAATCAGATTTCCCGCAAGATCCTTTTGAGCAGCTAACTCTTGCGGTGGAAGCAGTATTTAAATCCTGGCACACCTCAAGAGCTGTGAGATATCGTGAAATTAACCAGATCAGCGGCTTAAAGGGTACAGCTGTAAATGTTCAGGCCATGGTATTCGGGAATATGGGCGATGATTGCGGCACAGGCGTAGCCTTTACGCGCAACCCATCGACTGGAACCAACGTTTTTTATGGTGAATTTTTAATCAACGCACAAGGCGAAGATGTTGTTGCGGGCATTAGAACGCCTCGACCTGTTGAAGAAATGCGCGATTGGAAAAACGAAGTATATGAACAACTGCTGGATATCAAAAACATTCTCGAAAAGCATTACCGCGAGATGCAGGATATTGAGTTTACCATAGAAAACAGCAAGCTTTTTATGCTGCAAACACGCAGTGGTAAGCGAACGGGCGCTGCTGCGGTGAAAATTGCTGTTGATTTAGTAAACGAGCAGTTAATTACCAAGCAAGAAGCGCTCAAACGAATCCCAGCTGAGGATTTAACGCAACTATTACTGCCGAGCTTTTCTGATGATGCAAAAAAGCAAGCGAAAACTATTGCGACAGGCCTGCCTGCTTCTCCGGGCGCAGCAACCGGCAAACTTGCATTCTCAGCTGAAGAAGTGGTTAAGCGAACTAAAGATGGTGAGTCTGTCCTGCTCGTTCGCAAAGCAACATCGCCTGAAGATATTGATGGCATGAACGAAGCTGCGGGCATTTTAACTTCAACCGGAGGTATGACCAGCCACGCAGCGGTAGTCGCGCGCGGTTGGGGTAAGTGCTGCGTAGCCGGTGCGGGAGATTTGCATATTGATCCAGAAAAACGCACCCTCACCGTTAATGGAAAAACTTTTACACATGATGATGTCTTATCAATTGATGGCTCGACCGGCGAAATAATGGTGGGCGAAATCGAACGATCTATGCCTAAACTTTCTGATGAGTTTGAGACTGTAATGAAATGGGCGGATGAGATTCGCACGCTTGATGTTCGAACGAATGCGGATACGCCAGAGGATGCGCAGCGAGCGCGCGACTTCGGAGCCCAAGGCATAGGTCTTTGCCGCACTGAACATATGTTCTTTGAAGGTGATCGCATTATAGCTATGCGCGAAATGATCCTTGCGGATAATGAACCTGATCGCAAGAAAGCCCTCGACAAACTTCTGCCCTATCAGCGAAGTGATTTCGAAGGCATTTTCAAGGCTATGAACAGCCTGCCTGTAACTATCCGTTTGCTGGATCCGCCGCTGCACGAATTCTTACCGCATGATGAAAAGGCTGTCAACAAGCTAGCTGAGGAAATGAACGTCCCAACCGAAACTGTGCAGAGGCGCGTTGCAGCGCTTCACGAAATGAACCCGATGCTTGGCCATCGTGGTTGTAGACTGGCCATTACTTATCCTGAAATTCTCACAATGCAGGTCACCGCAATTGTCCAGGCAACAATTGCCTGTAAAAATAACGGCGTTGATGCTCAGCCCGAGATTATGATCCCGCTTGTTGGAACGAGAACTGAACTCGCATCTCTGCGCCAACTTACTGAACAAACAATCAACGATGTAGTGGCAGCTACTAATTACAAAGATCAGTTAGATATTCCAATTGGCACTATGATTGAAATTCCGCGAGCTGCACTTACCGCCGACGCAATTGCAGAAGTTGCCGACTTCTTCAGCTTTGGTACTAACGATTTAACACAACTTGCCTTCGGTTACAGTCGTGATGATATCAATACTTTCCTGCCTGATTATCTTGAGCGAGAAATACTCGAAGTCGATCCCTTCCAGTCTCTCGATGAATCAGGCGTAGGCATCCTGGTAGAAATGGCATGCAAGAAAGGCCGCGAAACTAAGCCTGATCTCAAACTAGGAATCTGCGGCGAACACGGCGGCGACCCCTCATCAATCCTATTCTTCCACAAAGTAGGACTAGATTACGTAAGCTGCTCTCCCTTTAGAGTGCCAATAGCAAGATTAGTCGCAGCACAAGCGACACTGGGGTAGACTTTAGGAAACGTCAAAACGTCGAAACGTCGGAGCGTTGCCTATACTCCCTGCCTCGGAAAAGGGAGGGGGGGATGCCATGATGTCTCTCTTCACTAATCTAGTGCCAAGTGCCTAATGCCTTCTTCTTACGGACACGGGCCCCAGTTGGCGAAGAGGATTAGTAGATCGCTTGTGCCGACTGCACCACTCTCATCAAAGTCGGCCGGACCATCAGTACCCCATTGAGCAAAGAGAACAAGCAGATCACTTGTACCAACGGAGCCTGAGTTGTCGAGATCCCACGGGCATGCGCCAGTAAGAACAACACCGTACCCGTGGTTGTCTATGAATGGACTAAAATCCCCGTTCTTGAGGTCCGTGATGACCACACGGCCTATGCCAGCTGAATGTTCCCAGCCAAAGAAGAGACTCTCGACGCCTCCATTGAAAATCTCGAAATTCGTACTGCTTACGAATACATCACTGGCATCGTACACAACGGCTGTGCCAAAATAACCAAAGCCAATGATGCCCCTTAAATCCACCCCCATAGCAGTGACCGCTGTTGTGTAGACAATCTCCATTTCAATGGCACCTGGACCTTGAGCCACGATCGATTTCGTATCTATATTAAATGTGCCATCATCAATCCAATTTAGAGACCCAGATCCACTACTTTGATTGTAAATAGCGCCAGACTCAACTAACCCTGGCCCTTGTCTGCCTACGACAGTGAACTCGTCCAAACTGCTTACTTTTAAATCAACAAAACTCTCGTCTTGAGGGATAATAAACGACTCAAAATCCTCCAAAGTCTGGTTGCCTCCCAAAAGAGCATCGAGCGTAGCTCGATCTGCAATATAGTCAGCTTGAACCGAAGAAACACTTACGCAAAACAAGAGCGATGATGTAATACTAAATATTACTTTGCATGTCATTATCTTCTTGCCTCCGTTAGACTTTGCTCCGAGAGTCAGTCGTTCCTGGGGGTGAGGGTTAGAGAACATGGTTTTTCCATGAAGTTTAGTAGCGTCTGGCGGACGCCAGGTGTTATTGAACAGTTAAGATTACAATTACGGACACGGCCCCCAATTGGCGAAGAGGATGAGTAGGTCATTCGTGCCGACGGCTCCGCTTCCATCAAAGTCGCCTGGACCATCTGTCCCCCATTGAGCAAAGAGTGCAAGTAGATCACCTGTGCTAACCGCACCACTGTCATCGAGATCCCACGGGCATGCGGGGTCGAAAAGCACCGGGGTGGCCGTCAACGAGAACGACTGCGGCCCCTCAGGCACGTCAAAGCCGCGGACGTCGATCCGCCAAGTGCCCGGCATCGGGTCGGCGACACGCACCTGCTCGATGTTGTTCAGGTGATCGGCCTGCGACTGCACCGCAGGGAGCGTTGGCGCGTCCGGATCGAGCGTCCACGGGTAGTGGCGGACACCCTGGGGATCGTACACCTCGAGCTCGAGATCGTTGATGAGACGCGGATCCAACGTGGGATCGGGTTCGATCGAGGGAGCGCCCGGCGCGTCATCCCACACGAGCGTGGCCTGGAACAACGGCTCGTCGGCGGGGACCTCCACGTCGAAAGAGATGACCTCGCCGACGTTCAGCTCGCTTTCGACAAAACCTCGATCACGCATGTGGTCGATCGCATCCCTCACCCGCACCGAGCCGTAGCCGGATCGGAAGTCAGGTCCGACCTCCTCGATATCTACCGCTGTGTGCACGAGCAGCGCCTTGGCGGTGGCATTGCGAAAGTCGGGAACCGGCGGCCCGAGCGTGCGGTAGTCCTGAAGCAGAAGGGCGACGAGCCCCGTCATGGTCGGGGTCGCCATCGAGGTCCCACACGCGGTGAGATATCCGCCGCCCAGGTTGGTGGAGGTCACGCCCTCATCGCCGCCGATCTGGCATCCCGGCGCGCAGATGTCGGGCTTGAGCCGGCCGTCCTTGGTGGGGCCGAACGCCGTGAAGTCGGTGACCGTGTCGGTATCGGAATCGACAGCACCGACG